>NZ_QJRL01000009.1 GCF_003205205.1 Pseudomonas sp. LB-090624 | reverse complement strand
ATCCCCTACAACCCCTCACCCAGCACCCGGTCAATACAATCGACAAAGTAGTCCACGCTGGCCCGGCTGGTGCACATCGGCGGCTTGATCTTGAGGATGTTCAGGTAATCGCCAGTTGGCTGCATGAAGATACCCAGGTCACGCAGCCGGTCGCACAGCAGCATGGTTTCTTCGGTAGCCGGCTCCAGGGTGGAGCGGTCACGCACCAACTCCAGCCCCAGGTAGAAGCCCGAACCATGCGCCGCACCGGCCAGCGGGTGCTTGTCCACCAGGGCCTGCAGGCGCGCCTTGAAGTAGCGGCCGGTGTCGCGGGCGTTGTCCCACAGCCCTTCTTCCTGCATCACGTCCAGCACCGCCATGCCAATACGGCAGCTCACCGGGCTGCCACCGGCCGAGGAGAAGAAGTAGCCCTCGGCCTCCAGCGCCTCGGCGATTTCGCGGCGGGTGATGACCACGCCCAGCGGCTGGCCGTTGCCCATGCCCTTGGCCATGGTGATGATGTCGGGCACCACGCCTTGCTCCTCGAACCCCCAGAAGTATTCGCCCAGGCGACCATAACCGACCTGTACTTCGTCGGCGATGCACACGCCACCCCGCGCGCGAACCTTGGCATAGGCTTCCCGCAGGTAGCCCGCTGGCAAGGCGATGCCGCCGGCATTGCCGTACACCGGCTCGCAGATGATGCCCGCCAACTGGCGGCCACGGGCATCGAGCTCGGCCAGCTTGGCGTCGACATCGCCCAGATAGCCTGCCGCACTGTCGGCCCCGCGGAAGCGGCCGCGGAAGGTGTTCGGCGCCTCGACCGGGTGTACCCAGTCCGGGCGGGTTTCCAACGCTTGCGGGTTGTCGGCGATCGACGTGGAGATGGCATCGGTGGCCACCGACCAGCCGTGGTAGGCCTCCAGCACACTCAGCAGATCGCGCCCGCCGCTGTAGGCCCAGGCCAGGCGAATCGCCAGGTCGTTGGCTTCGGTGCCGCTGTTGACCATGAATACCCGGTCAAAACCTTCGGGGGCCAAGTCCAGCAGGCGTTCGGAGAACTCGGTGATGGCTGCGTAGTGGAAGCGCGAGTTGGTGTTCAGCAGCGACCACTGGCGCGCCGACTCGGCGACCATGCGCGGGTGGCCATGGCCCAGCACCGCGACGTTGTTCAGCATGTCGAGGTAGGAGCGGCCCTGCATGTCGATGAGGTAGTTGCGCCAGCCGCGTTCGATGTGGGGTGGCTGCGCGTAGTAGTGCTTCTGCGAGCGGGCGAAGCTGGCATCGCGGCGTGCCAGCAGGGCCTGCGGATCCGGCAGGGGATCGGCATCGCAATCGAAGCCCAGCAGGGCGGCCGGTGAGGGGCACAGGGCCAGCCAGGCGGTAGCCTGAGACGGGGTGGCGAAGGGTGGCGGCTGGAGGGTGTTGTCCAGGCACAGCTGCACGCTGAGGAAACCGCAGCTGTTGCCCAGGGCCTGGCCTTTTTCCACGGCCTGGCTGTGTGCCGGTGCGTCTTCCAGCCCCTGCAACCACAAGGCCCAGTGCGCGGTGCGCAGCCAGCCGCGGCCGTCACCGTGGCGCTGCCAGGTGCCGGCTGCCGGGGCTTGCACCGGGCTGCCGTTGGGCACATGCAGCTCGACGCCGAGGGCGCAGGTGGCGGGCTCGTCGGGGCGGTCGATATGGGTTCGCGACAGGCGATACTGCCCGTGCAGGCTGCAGGCCGGGGCAGGGTGCCGGGTTAACAGGCGTTGGTCGAAGCCGGGTTGTTCCCAGTTGCCCGCTTCACAATGCTCGCTGAGCACGCCGAGGTCCACGCGCGTGACGGGTTGCCCCGCAAGTTCGGGCAGCAGCGGCGCGCAGCCGGCCAAGTCTGGGGTGGCGGGCTGCAGGCCGGCAGCTTGCAGGATGGCCGCTTGCATCAGCGCGAAAGGCACGGCGGTGGCGGTGTCGAAGATTTCCCACTCATGGGCGACGTTGTCGCGGGTGTACTGGTTTCCTGGGTCCACGGCCAGTTGCTGCGCACTGCTCAGCACCAGCACCGCCGCGCGGTTCAGTACCAGAGGCCACAAGGCACGCAGCTCGGCGTCGGTCAGCGGGTTGAGCGCCTGGTAGGCGCTGATCGCCGGCAGGATCCGCAGCGGGTCGCCTTCGGCGTGGTGCAGCAGCGCCGCGCAGGTCACCGACAGGTCGGCGATGCGCCAGGTGCGCAGCAGGTCGCCGAAGTCGATCACCCCTTGCAACTGCCACTGGCGCTCGCCATCACGGGCCCAGACGGTGTTGTCGTCGGTAATGTCCAGGTGCACGGCCTGGCTTGGCAGCCGATCAACCAGCGGTGCGAGGTGTTCGTCGGCGACGCGGGTGGCGTGTTCGATGCGGGCGCGTTGCTCGGTGTTGTGCAGTACCGGCAGCAGATGCTGGATCAACGCCTGGGCGTGTTGCGGGTCCCACTGCAGGGTGCGCGCAAGGCCGGGGTGGTCGAACTCGGCCAGGGCGCTGTCGAGCCGCGCGCACAGCCTGCCCATTTCGGCCATCAACTGCGCCGGCATGTGCTTGAGACGCGTCAACGGTTGACCTTCGATGTAGCCGAGCAGGCGTACCCGCAGCGGTTGGCCATCAACCTCCACGTCCAGCAAGTTTTCGCCGCTGTGCGCCGCACGTACTGCGGGCACCGACAGGCCGTGCTGACGCAGGTAGGCGAGGGCGGCATGCTGCGCCTCCAGCTCCACCTTTGCGTAGCTGCCATGGCAGGCCTTGAGCACGAACTGCCCTTCAGCCGTGTCGACCCGGAAGTTCAGGTCCTGCTGACTGCCCAATGCCGACAACCCACCGGCAACGCCGTAGTGCATTTGCAGCAAGGCATGCGCCTGGGCTTCGCTGAGCGTGGGGCCTGGCAGGCTGGCGCGCTGGATCAGCTGCTCGAGGGCAGGGGAGACGTTTTTTTGTTGTTGACTGGGCATGGGCTCTACCGTTGGAGCAGGAGTGACAGCCGCGACTGTATGCCCGATCTGGCTGATGATGAAAGACGATCGTGATCAGAAATGCTGATAAATGGCGGCCCTTTGCCACGTGCCTGGGTTGATGTTTGTGTTTGGTAAGCATTACCATTTACATTCAGTTTCACTTCCTCAGCGCTGTCAGGAATTTACCAATGCCTTCCCGTATTCCCTCACGCCCCGCATTACTGGCGATCTGCTGTTCCGTAACCCTGATGGCGCAGGCTGCCGAGCCGATCCAGCTGGAGGCGACCGATGTCAGCGCCGATGCCCTGAAAGCGCGGCCCGACGCGTTACCGGACGAGTTTGCCGGAGGCCAGGTTGCCCGCGGTGGGCGGATGGGGGTGTTGGGTAACCAGGACTACATGGATGTGCCGTTTACCATGACCAGTTATACCGCCAAGGTGATCGAGGACCAGCAGGCGGAGGATATCGGTGACGTCTTGGCCAACGATCCTTCGGTACGTGAATCATTCGGCTTCGGCAACCAGTCCAAGGTGTTCGTGATCCGTGGTTTGCCGTTGGCGGGCGACGATATTTCCTTCAATGGCCTGTACGGCATCTTGCCGCGGCAGATCATGTCCACCGACGGCGTCGAGCGGGTCGAAGTGTTCAAGGGGCCCAATGCCTTCCTCAATGGCGTGAGCCCGACTGGCACCGGCCTGGGCGGCAACGTCAACCTGCAGCCCAAGCGCGCCGGCGATGAGCCGACCCGCCGCTACACTCAGGACATCAGCTCTGATGGCCGCATTGGCGAGCACCTGGATATCGGCCAGCGCTTCGGTGAGGACAACCGCTTCGGCGCGCGCCTGAACCTCAGCCAGCGCGAAGGTGAAACCGCCGTCGACGACCAGGACCAGCGCACCAAGCTGTTCACCGCTGGCCTGGACTACCGCGGCGACAACTTCCGCGTGTCGACTGATATCGGCTACCAGAAACAGCGCATCAACCACCTGCGCAACTCGGTGCGCCTGGGCAGCACCGTGACCAAGGCCCCGACCGCGCCGGATGCCAGTCACAACTATGGCCAGAGCTGGAGCTACAGTGAGTCGGAAGATACCTTCGGCATGGTTCGTGGCGAATGGGACCTGAGCGACAACTGGACCGCCTACCTCGCCGGCGGCGCCCGTCACACACGCGAGCAGGGTACCTACGGCACGCCGGTACTGGTCGGCAACAGCGGCGCAGCGACGATGACCGCTTCGGACATCGTGCACGGCGAAGACAACACCAGCTTCAGTACCGGCCTGAATGGGCGGCTGCAGACCGGGCCGGTCAGCCACCAGATCGCCGTGGGGGCCAATACCATGTGGACCCAGGCGGAAAACGCCTACATCTTCTATTCGCCAATCAGCACCAACATTTACGACACCGTGCAGCAGGCCAAGCCGGGCACGGTCACCAGCACCGGTGGCGAAATGGGTGACCCTGGTGTCACCGGCAAGACTCGCGCGCGGAGCATCGCCATTTCCGACACCATTGGCGTCTTCGATGACCGCCTGCTGCTGACTTACGGCTTGCGACGGCAGCAACTGCGGGTGGAAAGCTACAGCTACGATGGCACTGTCTCCCAAGGGCAGCCCAACCTGGCGAATGACGGCAGCCGCAAAGGCGACCCGTACGAGGAGTCCATCACCACACCGGTCTATGGCATCGTTTTCAAGGCCACCGACAGCATTTCCTTGTATGCCAACCGCATCGAAGGCCTGGCGCAGGGGCCAACGGCGCCAGCCAATGTGTCGAACGCCAGCGAGATGTTCCCGCCAGGCCGCACCAAGCAGCTTGAGGCTGGTATCAAGTTCGACCGACAGACCTTTGGTGCGAACCTGGCCGTGTTCCGTATCGAGAAGCCTTCAGACGGCTACACCTTGAACAACGTCTTCGTTCGCGACGGCGAGCAGGTCAACAAAGGGCTGGAGTTGAGTCTGTTCGGCGAGCCGGTCCAGGGCTTGCGCCTGATGGCCGGCGGCACGCGCATGACCTCGGAGCAGAAAAATACCGCCAACGGCAGCAACGATGGCAACCATGCCATCGGCGTGCCGACATTCCAGCTCAATGCCAGCGTCGACTGGGACGTGCCCGGCGTGCCGGGGCTGGCGCTGAATGCGAGGATGCTGCGCACCGGTGGCCAGTTCGTCGATGCGGCGAACAATGTCAGCCTGCCGACCTGGAACCGTTTCGATGCCGGTGCCCGTTACAAATTGAAGGTAGCGGAGAAAGACCTGACCTTGCGCGTGAATGTGGAGAACCTGACCGACAAGAACTACTGGGCCTCGGCTAACGGCGGTTACCTGACCCAGGGTGACCCGCGGCTGGTGAAGTTCTCCGGGACCATCGATTTCTGATAACCCCGGGCGTCCGCAATCTCCAGGTGTTCTGCGCCCGATTGCGTCAGGGCGGCAGGGCGCCTGCCTTGGGTTTCGCGGTGTTGCGTAGATCGAGCGCCGCCCGCGCGGCGCATCGCGAGCTGCGCTCGCTCCTACAGTTGTTTCGGGCCAATTAATCCTGGGGCATGTGCGCGCGTCCCCTTGGCGCCCACCTCGCTATCGTGGGGGGCAAACAGGGCGGTCGCGCGCGCAGGCACAGGCGATACTGGCCCGAAACAACTGTAGGAGCGAGCGCAGCTCGCGATGCGCCGCGCGGGCGGCGCTCGATCTCAAACACGCCGCAAGAATCAAGGCGAACACACACCCTTCCTCTACAAACCCTCAACCTCCAAAAACGCCGCCTCCAGCAACTGCCGCGTATAGGGATGCTGCGGCGCATGGAAGATCGCCTGCGCGTCCCCTTGCTCTACCACATGCCCATGCTTGATCACCATCAATTGGTGGCTCAACGCCTTGACCACTGCCAGGTCATGGCTGATGAACAGGTAGGTCAGGTTGTACTTCTGCTGCAGATTACGCAGCAGCTCCACCACTTGCCGCTGCACGGTACGGTCCAGCGCCGAGGTGGGCTCATCCAGCAGAATCAGCGCCGGCTTCAGCACCAGCGCCCGGGCAATCGCTATGCGCTGGCGCTGGCCACCCGAAAACTCATGCGGGTAGCGATGCCGCGTGCGCGGGTCCAGCCCCACTTCCTCCAGCGCCGCGATGATCGCCGCTTCCTGTTCCTGCGCATTGCCAATACCGTGAATGCGCAACCCTTCGCCGACGATATCCGCTACGCACATGCGTGGGCTCAGGCTGCCAAACGGGTCCTGGAACACCACCTGCATTTCGCGCCGCAAGGGTCGCACGGCCTTCTGGTTCAGCCCGTCGAGGTTATGCCCATGGAAGCGAATGCCTCCCTGGCTGGAGATCAGGCGCAAGATTGCCAGACCCAATGTCGACTTGCCCGATCCGGACTCGCCAACGATTCCCAATGTCTGCCCCTGCGGCAAGCTGAAGTTGACCCCGTCAACCGCCTTCACATGGTCGACCGTACGCCGCAGCAGGCCCTTCTTGATTGGGAACCACACTTTGAGATCGTTCACCTCGAGCAATGGTGCGCCGACCGGGTTGTGCGCTGGCAGCCCGCTGGGCTCGGCGTTGATCAGCATCTGCGTGTAGTGGTGCTGAGGGGCACTGAACAACGTCGCGCAATCAGCCTGCTCGACAATTTGCCCGCGCTGCATCACGCACACGCGATGGGCGATGCGCCGCACCAGGTTCAGGTCATGGCTGATCAGCAGCAGGGCCATGCCCAGACGCGCCTGCAGTTCCTTGAGCAGGTCGAGAATCTTCAACTGCACGGTCACGTCCAGCGCCGTGGTAGGTTCGTCGGCAATCAACAGCTCCGGCTCGTTGGCCAGTGCCATGGCGATCATCACCCGCTGGCGCTGGCCGCCGGACAGTTCGTGGGGCAGGGCCTTGAGGCGCTTGCGTGGCTCGGGGATGCCGACCATGTCCAGCAGTTCCAGGGTGCGCGCAGTGGCTTCCTTGCCGGTCAGGCCTTTATGCAGCAGGAGGATTTCGTTGATCTGCTTCTCGATGCAATGCAGCGGGTTCAGTGAGGTCATCGGCTCCTGGAAGATCATCGCAATGCGGTTGCCGCGAATGCGTTGCAGGGTCTTTTCGTTCTGTTGCAGCAGGTCTTTGCCTTCGTGGCGGATGCTGCCGCTGGGGTGGCGGGCCAAGGGGTAGGGCAGCAGGCGCAGGATCGAGTGCGCGGTCACCGACTTGCCGGAACCACTCTCGCCCACCAAGGCCAGTGTCTCGCCCTTGCGGATATCGAAGCTGATGCCGTCCACCACTCGGTTGACCTGGTCGCCGGTAACAAACTCCACCGCCAGGTCGCGCACTTCGATCAGGTTCTGTTCACTCATGTCACTTCCTCGGGTCGAAGGCATCGCGGGCGGACTCGCCGATGAACACCAGCAGGCTAAGCATCAATGCCAGCACGGCAAACGCGCTGATGCCCAGCCACGGCGCCTGCAGGTTGGACTTGCCCTGGGCCACCAGTTCGCCCAGCGAGGGCGAACCGGCGGGCAGGCCGAAGCCGAGGAAGTCCAGGGCGGTGAGGGTGCCGATGGCGCCGGTGAGAATGAATGGCATGAACGTCATGGTCGAGATCATGGCGTTGGGCAGGATGTGCCGGTACATGATCGCGCCGTTGCGCATACCCAGGGCGCGTGCGGCGCGCACGTATTCCAGGTTGCGCCCGCGCAGGAACTCGGCGCGTACCACGTCCACCAGGCTCATCCACGAGAACAGCAGCATGATGCCCAGCAGCCACCAGAAGTTTGGCTGCACGAAGCTGGCAAGGATGATCAACAGGTACAGCACCGGCAGGCCCGACCAGATTTCCAGGAAGCGTTGCCCGGCCAGGTCGACCCAACCGCCATAAAAGCCCTGCAATGCGCCGGCGATAACGCCGACGATCGAACTGGCCACGGTCAGGGTCAGGGCGAACAGTACCGAAATGCGGAAACCGTAGATCACCCGCGCCAGCACGTCGCGGCCCTGATCATCGGTGCCCAGCCAGTTGTCTGCCGAAGGCGGAGCCGGGGCAGGGACGCGCAAGTCGTAGTTGATGCTCTGGTAGCTGAACGGGATCGGTGCCCACAGCACGAAGCTGTCTTTGCTGGCCAGCAGTTCGCGGATGTACGGGCTCTTGTAGTTGGCCTCCAGTGGGAACTCACCGCCGAAGGTGGTTTCTGGGTAGCGCTTGAACGCCGGGAAGTACCACTCGCCGTCATAGCGCACGGCGATGGGTTTGTCGTTGGCGATCAGTTCGGCGCCCAGGCTCAGGCCGAACAGGATCAGGAACAGCCACAGCGACCACCAGCCACGGCGGTTGGCCTTGAAACGCTCGAAGCGTCGGCGATTGAGGGGGGACAAGGCCATGTCAGTGCTCCCGGCTGGCGAAGTCGATGCGCGGATCGACCAGGGTGTAGGTCAGGTCGCCGATCAGTTTCACCACCAGCCCCAGCAGGGTGAAGATGAACAGGGTGCCGAAGACCACCGGGTAGTCGCGGTTGATGGCCGCCTCGAAACTCATCAGGCCCAGGCCGTCGAGGCTGAAGATCACCTCGATCAGCAATGAGCCAGTGAAGAAGATACCGATGAACGCAGAGGGGAAACCGGCGATCACCAGCAGCATGGCGTTGCGGAACACGTGGCCATACAGCACCCGTGGCCGGCTCAGGCCCTTGGCCTTGGCGGTGACCACATACTGCTTGTTGATCTCGTCGAGGAAGCTGTTCTTGGTCAGCAGGGTCATGGTGGCGAAGTTGCCGATGACCAGCGCGGTGATCGGCAGCACCAGGTGCCAGAAGTAGTCCAGTACTTTGCCGGTGGTGCTCAGCTCGTCGAAGTTGTTGGAAGTGAGCCCGCGCAGCGGGAACCAGTCGAAATAGCTGCCGCCGGCGAACAGCACGATCAGCAGGATGGCGAACAGGAACGCCGGAATGGCGTAGCCGACGATGATCGCCGAACTGGTCCAGACATCAAAGTGGCTGCCGTGGCGCACCGCCTTGGCGATGCCCAGCGGGATCGACACCAGGTACATGATCAACGTGCTCCACAGCCCCAGCGAGATCGACACCGGCATCTTCTCGATGATCAGGTCGATGACCTTGGCGTCACGGAAGAAGCTGTCGCCGAAGTCCAGCTGGGCGTAGTTCTTGATCATGATCCACAGGCGTTCGGGCGGCGACTTGTCGAAGCCGTACATGCGCTCGATCTCGGCGATCAGCGCCGGGTCCAGGCCCTGGGCACCCCGGTAGTTGGAGCCGGCCACGGAGACCTCGGCACCGCCACCAGCAATGCGGCTGGTGGCGCCTTCGAAGCCTTCGAGCTTGGCGATCATCTGCTCGACCGGGCCACCGGGGGCAGCTTGGACGATGATGAAGTTGATGATCAGGATGCCGAACAGGGTCGGGATGATCAGCAGCAGGCGGCGCAGGATGTAGGCAAGCATGTCAGTTGGTCTCGTCCGCAGAGGCTTCGCTGACCGCCGGGGTCACCCCGGGCTTGATCCACCAGGTGTCGATGCCGATGTCGTACTTGGGCGACACTTTCGGGTGGCCGATGTGGTTCCAGTAGGCCACGCGCCAGGTCTTGATGTGCCAGTTGGGGATCACGTAATAGCCCCACAGCAGTACGCGGTCGAGGGCGCGGCAGTGGTCGATCAGGCTCTGCCGCGAGTCGGCGTTGATCAGCTGGTCCACCAGTTGGTCGATGGCCGGGTCGCGCAGGCCGATGAAGTTGCGGCTACCGGGGTTGTCGGCGGCGGCGCTGGACCAGAACTCGCGCTGCTCGTTGCCAGGCGAATTGGATTGCGGGTAGCCGCCAACGATCATGTCGTAGTCACGCGAGCGCAGGCGGTTTATGTACTGCGAAACATCGACACGGCGAATGTTCAGCTCGATCCCCAAGTCGGCAAGGTTGCGCTTGAACGGCAGCAGAATGCGTTCGAACTCGGTCTGCGCCAGCAGGAACTCGATGCTTGCCGGCTTGCCTTGGGCGTCGACCATCTTGTCGTCGACGATTTTCCAGCCGGCTTCCTGCAACAGCTTGTAGGCCTGGCGCTGCTGCTCGCGGATCATGCCGCTGCCATCGCTCACCGGGTTGTGGAAGGCTGCGGTGAACACCTGGTCGGGCACTTTGCCGCGCAGTGGTTCCAGTATTTTCAGCTCGTTGGCGCCGGGCAGGCCGTGGGCGGCCATTTCCGAGTTCTCGAAGTAGCTGCCGGTGCGGGTGTAGGCGCCGTTGAACAGCTGCTTGTTGGTCCACTCGTAGTCCAGCAGCAGGCTCAGGGCCTGGCGCACACGCACATCCTGGAACACCGGGCGACGGATGTTGAAAATGAAGCCCTGCATGCCGGTGGGGTTGCCGTTGGGTAGCTCTTCCTTGATCAACCGGCCGTCGCGCACGGCGGGCACGTTGTAGGCGGTGGCCCAGTTCTTTGCACTGACTTCCAGGCCATAGTCGAATGCCCCGGCCTTGAGCGCCTCCAGGGCAACGGTGGTGTCGCGGTAGGCGTCGAACGTCATGGCGTCGAAGTTGTAGAAACCGCGGTTGATCGGCAGGTCCTTGGCCCAGTAATCCTTGACCCGTTCGTAGCGCACCGAACGCCCGGCCTTGACCTCGGCGACCTTGTACGGGCCGCTGCCCAACGGGATTTCCAGGTTGCCGCGGTTGAACTCGCGGTTTTCGTACCAGTGCTTGGGCAGTACCGGCAGCTGCCCAAGAATCAGTGGCAGCTCGCGGTTGTTCTTGTGCTTGAACTTGAACAGCACCTTCAGCGGGTCTTCGGCGACCACTTCGGCGACGTCGGCGTAGTACTGGCGGTACAGGGGCGCGCCGTCCTTGATCAGGGCGTTGAAGGTAAATACCACGTCGTCGGCACGCATCGGATGGCCGTCATGGAAGCGCGCCTGCGGGCGCAGGTAGAAGCGCACCCAGCTGTTATCAGGGGCTTTTTCGATCTTGCCGGCCACCAGCCCGTATTCGGTGAACGGCTCATCCTGGCTCTGGCGCATCAGCGTGTCGTAGATGATGCTGATGTTTTCGGCCGCGACGCCCTTGTTGATGAACGGGTTCAGGCTGTCGAAGCCACCGAAGCTGGACTGGCGAAAGGTGCCGCCCTTGGGGGCGTCGGGGTTGACGTAGTCGAAGTGCTTGAAGTCAGCGGGGTACTTGGGCGGCTCGTCGTACAGGGTGAGGGCGTGTTGCGGTGCGGCCAGGGCGGGAAGGCTCAGGCAGGCGAGCAACAGGCTGCCTGCCAGCCGGCGCAGACGGTGCGTTGGCGTCATTGGGCTTTCTCCGAAGTCTTGATCCACCAGCTGTTCAGCCCCAGGGTATAGGGCGGCGTGGTGACGAAGGCGAACCGGTTGCGGTAAGCCAGGCGGTGGTTGTCGAGGTACCAGTTGGGGATCATGTAGTACTGCCATGAGAGCACGCGGTCCAGGGCACGGGCGGCAGCGACCTGGTCATCGCGGGTACGTGCGGCCAGCAGGGTGTCGAGCAGGTGGTCGACGACCGGGTCCTTGACCCCCGCATAGTTCTTGCTGCCCTTGGTCGCGGCCTGGCTGGAGTGGAAGTACAGCCACTGTTCAAGGCCGGGACTGAGGGTCTGGTTCAGGGTCATCAGAATCATGTCGAAATCGAACTGGTCCAGGCGTTGTTTGTACTGGGCACGGTCTACGGTGCGCAAGCGCGCATCGATGCCGATGCTGGACAGGTTTTCGACATAAGGTTGCAGAATGCGTTCAAGGTTGGGGTTTACCAGCAGCAGCTCCATGCGCAGCTGCTGGCCCTTGCTGTCGACCAGGCGCTGGCCGTTCAGCTTCCAGCCGGCGTCAGCGAGCAGGCCCAAGGCCTGGCGCAGGGTCTGGCGGCTGATGCCACGGCCATCGGTGTGGCTGACCTTGTACGGTTCGCTGAACAGCTTGGCCGGCAACTGGTCACGGAATGGCGCCAGCAAAAGCCACTCCTTGCCAGTGGGCAGCCCGCTGGCGGCGAACTCGCTGTTGGGGTAGTAGCTGGTCGAGCGCCGGTAGGCACTGCTGAACAGCGCGCGGTTGGTCCATTCGAAGTCGAGCATCAGCCCCAGCGCCTGGCGCACCCGCGGGTCGCTGAAGGTGGCCCGGCGGCTGTTCATGAACAGGCCCTGGGTTTGGGTGGGGATGCTATGCGGGATCTGTGCCTTGATCACCTCGCCACGGCGTACGGCCGGGAAGTGGTAGCCGTTGGCCCAGTTCTTTGCCTGGTGCTCGATATAAATGTCGAACTCGCCCGCCTTGAACGCCTCGAAGGCCACCGTGGCGTCACGGTAGAACTCGTACTCCACGCGCTTGAAGTTGTACTTGCCACGGTTTACCGGCAGGTCCTTGCCCCAGTAGTTCTTCACCCGTTCGAACACCAGCCGGCGCCCGGGCTGTACCTCGGTGATGCGGTAGGGTCCGCTGCCCAGTGGTGGCTCGAAGGTGGTGGCCTTGAAGTCACGCTTTTGCCAGTAATGCTTGGGCAGCACCGGCATTTCGCCCAGGCGCAGGATCAGCAGCGGGTTGCCGGCGCGCTTGAACACGAAGCGGATTCGCAGCGGGCCGAGGATGTCTACCCGTTGTACTTCCTGCAGATTGGTGCGGTAGATCGGATGGCCGTCCTTGAGCAGCGTGCGGTAGGAAAAGGCCACATCTGCGGCGGTGATCGGCTGCCCGTCATGCCAGCGGGCTTCCGGACGCAGGTTGAACACCACCCAGCTGCGGTCCTCGCTGTACTCCACCGAGCGGGCAATCAGCCCATAGCTGGAGGTGGGTTCGTCACCGGACGGGTCGTACTGCCCGGTGCCGACCATCAGCGGCTCGTTCAGCTCGCTGATGCCGTACTGCTGGAAATTGGGCGTGGTGATCGGGCTCGACCCCTTGAAGGTGTAGGGGTTGAGGGTGTCGAAGGTGCCAAAAGCCATGGCCCGCAAAGTACCGCCCTTGGGCGCTTGCGGGTTGACCCAGTCGAAGTGGGTGAAGGTGGCTGGGTACTTGAGCGTGCCGAACTGCGCGTATCCGTGGCTTTCGCTCACCATCGCGGCTGCGGGGAAGCTCAAGGCCAGGCTGAGTGACAGCAGGAGGGGACGTATCAAGTCGGCATCCGATCCAGAGGCGTTGGGCTTTGATCGGCTACAGTAACAGCTTGGTGGGGTTGGAAAAAGAGAGGCTTTGAAGGTGCGGGCCCCAAGCCGGGGGCAACAGGTGCCACGGTACCTGTGGGAGCGGCCTTGTGTCGCGAAAGGGCTGCGCAGCAGCCCCGGCAGTTTATGCTGAAAAGTTGAAATACTGGGGCCGCTCCGCGCCCCTATCGCGACACTAGTCCGCTCCCACAAGGCCGCGTGAGGGCCCTGGTTGCGGGATCAATGCCCGAGGTAGACGGTCAGGGTCTGGCCTGGCTTCAGAGCATGGCCACTGCGTGGGTTCCAGCGCTTGAGGTGTTTCATTTCCACGTTGAAGCGCTTGGCCACCAGGTACAGCGAATCACCCTTGCGCACCTTGTACTGGGTGGAGCGCTGCGCCGATGCCGCTACCCGATTGCCGGCAGCACTCGAGGCGTTGCCGCCGCGCAGGGCCAGGACCTGGCCGGCGCGCAGGCTGTTGCCGGAAAGGCGGTTCCAGCGCTTGATGTCCTTGACCGACACCCGATTGGCCTTGGCGATGGCGCCCAGGTTGTCGCCACGCTTGACCCGGTAGCTGCGTGTGGCCACCGGGGCCTTGGCTTCGGCCACAGCGCGGGCGAACGCGGCCTTGGGCGGCTGCAGGCTGACCAGTTGCTCCGGGTTGAGGTTGGACAGGCTGGCACTGAGCAGCTGTGCCTTGGCGGTCGGTACCAGCAGTTGTTTAGGGCCGTCGACGGTCATGCGCTTCTTGAACGCCGGGTTAAGCTGGATCAGCTCGTCCTCGTCGATGTTGGCGAAGGCTGCAACGCGGGTCAGGTCCAGGCGTTCATTGATCGCCACCGCTTCGAAATACGGTTCGTTGGCGATCGGGGTCAGATTGACGCCATAGGCTTCTGGCGTGGAGACCACCTGCGACAGCGCCAGCAACTTGGGTACGTAGTCGCGGGTTTCCTGTGGCAGGGGCAGGTTCCAGTAGTCGGTCGGCAGGCCGAGCTTTTCGTTGCGCTCGATGGCCCGGCTGACGGTACCTTCGCCGGCATTGTAGGCCGCCAGGGCAAGCAGCCAGTCACCGTTGAACATGTCGTGCAGGCGGGTCAGGTAGTCCAGTGCCGCGTTGGTCGATGCGGTGACGTCGCGGCGGCCGTCATAGAAGTTGGTCTGGCGCAGGTTGAAGTGGCGACCGGTGGCCGGCATGAACTGCCACATGCCGGCGGCGCTTGCACGCGAGTAGGCCATCGGGTTGTAGGCGCTTTCGATGGCTGGCAGCAAGGCCAGTTCCAGCGGCATGTCACGTTCTTCAAGGCGTTCGACGATATAGTGCAGGTACAGGCTGCCACGCTCGCCAGCGCTTTCGATGAAGGTGGGATTGCTGGCGAACCACAGGCGCTGCTGCTCGATGCGCGGGTTGACGTCGATGCTGTCCTGCAGGGCGAAGCCCTGGCGCATGCGCTCCCATACATCCTGCGGCGCCTGCTCGGCCGGCTTGACCAGTAGCGGCGAAGGCTTGTGCTTGATCCGCGCCTGGTAGTTGTGCGCGCGAACGCTATCGGATTCGTCGAGCTGACGGGTGCTCTGGCAGCCCACCAAGGTGGCGGCCAGAGCCAGCGCACTGATTTGGGCCAGACGCGTCAGGGCGACGGAATGAGAGGTTCTGCGGCTACGGGAAGACATCGGCTGATACAGGTATCCGGGCGAAAAAGTTCGGCGATTCTAGAAACCGCTCCGGGCCTGGTCAACCTTTGACCATCACTTGCGATATATCTTGCGGTTATCAGAAGGTGTCCTTCCAAGACCTCAAGGCAGCAAAAACAGCGACATGCGAGGTGTTCGAATGTCCCTTCCATTCGTCTGCTTTTTGTTTAACTAATGTTTCAGAGGTACGCAAAAAGGGGTTGGTCAGGCGTTCCAGGCCAATCGTCGATGGCAAGCTGATGCGATTTTCCGCGCGCAACCGGCTAACGTCTTCGAACCGTTGCTGAACATGCGGATTGCTGGGCTCCACGGCCTTGGCGAAGCGCAGGTTGCTGAGGGTGTATTCGTGGGCGCAGTACACCTCGGTTCGCGCTGGCAGCGCCGCCAGGCGGGCGAGGGCAGGCTGCATCTGTTCGGGTGTACCCTCGAACATGCGCCCGCAGCCGGCGGCGAACAGGGTGTCGCCACTGAACAGGAGGGGCGTTGCCGGCTGGTCGCTGAAGAAAGCGATATGCCCCAGCGTGTGACCGGGCACTGCCAGCACCTGGAAACCCACGCCCAGCACCTCCAGCAGGTCGCCGTCGTTCAATGCCAGGTCGCGGCCGGGGATGCGCTCGTTGGCCGGGCCGCAGACCCGCGCCCCGCTCAACTGCTTGAGCCGTTCAACGCCGCCGACATGATCGTTGTGGTGGTGAGTGATCAGGATGTCGCTCAGCGTCCATCCGGGGTTTGCCGCCAGCCAGCGTTCCACCGGGCCGGCATCACCCGGGTCAACCACCGCGCAACGGCGTTTGGCAGTATCCTGTAACAACCAGATGTAGTTGTCGGAGAAAGCGGGGAGAGCATCGATCTGTATCATGGTGCGGATCCGATTCGCCTAGCGTGGCACATGAGGGCATCTTAGCCGCGATGGCGCGGTGGGAGAACCTTCGAAGGAGAGCGCAATGACCGACCAAGCCTTTGCCCAGGCCGACCCGGACTGGGTCGAGCTGATCAGCCTGGCCCGTGAGTGGTTCAACGGCCCACTCGGGCAACTGATGCTCAAGGAGGAGGACAAACTGCTGGAAGAAGAGCTAGGGCGCTTCTTCGGGGGTTACCTTGTGCATTATGGGCCATGCGCCGAGGCCCCCCCCAGCGCCCCGCAGGTGCAGCGCAACGTGCGCCTTGGTGCGCCATTGCCTGGGGTGGAGATCGTCTGCGAAGAGCAGGCGTGGCCGCTGAGCGAGCATGCCGCCGACGTGGTGGTGCTGCAGCACGGCCTGGACTTCTGCCTTTCACCGCATGGTCTGCTGCGCGAGGCGGCCAGTGCAGTGCGCCCGGGCGGTCATCTGCTGATCGTCGGCATCAACCCGTGGAGCAGTTGGGGCATGCGCCATTTCTTCAGCCATGGCGCCCTGCGCAAAGCGCGGTGCATCTCGCCTTCGCGGGTGGGGGACTGGCTCAACCTGCTGGGCTTCGCGCTGGAGAAACGCCGCTTCGGGTGCTATCGTCCGCCGCTTGCCTCACCTGCATGGCAGCAACGCCTGGAGGGCTGGGAACGACTGGCCGGCGGCTGGCAGGGCTCTGGGGGCGGGGTATACCTGCTGGTGGCGCGCAAGATGGTGGTAGGCCTGCGGCCTCTGCGGCCGGAACGCCGCGAGCCAATGGGCAAGCTGCTGCCGCTGCCACTGGCGAAGGTCAACCGCACCGCAGCCAATCCCGAAACTGACAAGCACTGAATTCAAGAGTGGTACATGAGCGATAGCGTCGAGATGTTTACTGATGGTGCCTGCAAGGGCAACCCTGGCCCGGGTGGCTGGGGCGTGCTGATGATCTACAAGGGCGTCGAAAAGGAACTGTGGGGCGGCGAACGTGAGACCACCAACAATCGCATGGAGCTGATGGCCGCGATCCAGGGCCTGATGTCGCTCAAGCGTGAATGCGAGGTGGTGCTGACCACCGACTCGCAGTACGTGATGAAGGGCATCAACGAATGGATGGTCAACTGGAAGAAGCGCGGCTGGAAGACCGCCGCCAAGGAGCCGGTGAAGAACGCCGACCTGTGGCAGCTGCTGGATGAGCAGGTCAACCGCCACAAGGTGATCTGGAAGTGGGTGCGCGGCCATATCGGCCACCCCGGCAACGAACGCGCCGACCAGCTGGCCAACCGTGGGGTCGATGAGGTGCGCGCCCAGCGTTGAGCTGGGTTACAATCGCCGCTTTTGTAACTGATGCAAGTTGGAGCGCCCCGCGTGGAGCAGCAGCAAGATAAACGGTTCGTCATTCTCGATACCGAAACCACGGGTATGCCGGTTGGCGAAGGCCACCGGATCATCGAGATCGGCTGCGTCGAGGTCATCGGCCGGCGCCTGACCGGGCGGCACTTCCACGTCTACCTGCAGCCCGACCGCGAGAGTGACGAGGGCGCCATCAACGTCCACGGCATCACCGATGCGTTCCTGGTCGGCAAGCCGCGTTTTGCAGATGTAGCCGAAGAGTTCTTCGCGTTCATCCAAGGTGCCACGCTGGTCATCCACAACGCCGCGTTCGACGTTGGTTTCATCAACAACGAATTCGCCTTGCTCGGCCAGCAGGATCGTGCGGACGCTGCGCAATATTGCACCATCCTCGATACCTTGCTGCTGGCACGCTCGCGTCACCCGGGGCAACGCAACAGCCTGGATGCGCTGTGCAAACGTTACGACATCGACAACTCGGGCCGTGAGCTGCACGGCGCACTGCTCGACTCGGAGCTCCTGGCAGACGTCTACCTGGCGATGACCGGTGGCCAGACCAGCCTGTCGCTGGCTGGCCATGGGGCAGACGCCGATGATGATGGGCAGGGCGCTGGCGGTAGCGAGATCCGCCGGATTGTCGGGCGTGGGCCTGGGCGGGTGATCGTGGCCAGTGCTGAAGAGCTGGAGGCGCATGCCGAGCGGCTGGCGGCCATCGCCAAGTCGGCGGGTGGGCCTTCGATGTGGCAGGCCCTGACCGAGACGCCGGCGGGCTGAGACGCTTGGCTTGCCGTGGGTTGTGCGGTGGTGTTGAGATCGAGCGCCGCCCGCGCGGCGCATCGCGAGCTGCGCTCGCTCCTACGTTTTTTTTGGCCAGTAACGCCTGTTACAGGCGCGCGCGATCGCCTGGTTTGTACTGCGCGACATCGAGCCATGCACCCAGGCGTTCGCGCGCGAACCCCACAGGAATAATTGGCCCGAAACAAACGTAGGAGCGAGCGCAGCTCGCGATGCGCCGCGCGGGCGGCGCTCGATTTACGCCCCACCCCAACCCTCAAGACAGGCACGTCAACTACCCTGAAATGGACCCCATGTCCTTCGGAGGTAGCCACCTGATGTACAAGGACCTCAAGTTTCCGATCCTCATCGTCCACCGCGCCATCAAGGCCGACAGCGTTGCCGGCGAACGGGTGCGCGGAATTGCCGATGAGCTGACCCAGGACGGTTTCACCGTCATCAAGGCCGCTGACCACGCCGAAGCACGCCTGGTCGCCGCCACCCACCACGGCCTGGCCTGCATGCTGATCGCGGCCGAAGGCGCCGGCGAGAACACCCACCTGCTGCAGAACATGGCCGAGCTGATCGGCCTGGCCCGCCTGCGTGCACCCAACCTGCCGATCTTCGCCCTGGGCGAGCAGGTCACCCTGGAAAACGCCCCCGCCGAGGCCATGAGCGAGCTCAACCAGCTGAGGGGCATCCTCTACCTCTTCGAAGACACCGTGCCATTCCTCGCCCGCCAGGTGGCGCGAGCTGCACACGCATACCTCGACGGCCTGCTGCCGCCTTTCTTCAAGGCGCTGGTGCAACACACCGCGCAGTCCAACTATTCCTGGCACACCCCGGGGCACGGCGGCGGCGTGGCTTATCACAAAAGCCCGGTTGGCCAGGCCTTTCACCAGTTCTTCGGGGAGAACACCCTGCGCTCGGACTTGTCCGTTTCGGTCCCTGAACTGGGCTCGCTGCTCGACCATACCGGCCCGCTGGCCGCAGCCGAGGCCAGAGCAGCACGCAACTTCGGCGCTGACCACACCTTCTTCGTCATCAATGGCACCTCGACAGCCAACAAGATCGTCTGGCACGCCATGGTCGGTCGTGACGACCTGGTATTGGTGGACCGCAACTGTCACAAGTCGGTGGTGCACGCGATCATCATGACCGGCGCCATCCCTCTGTACCTGTGCCCCGAGCGCAATGAATTGGGCATCATCGGGCCGATCCCGCTCAGCGAGTTCAGCGCCGAGGCAATTGCGGCGAAGATCCAGGCCAACCCCTTGGCTCGCGACCGTGGGCAGCGAATCAAGCTAGCGGTGGTGACCAACTCGACCTACGACGGGCTGTGTTATCACGCGGGCATGATCAAGCAAGCCTTGGGTAGCAGTGTCGAGGTCCTGCACTTTGACGAGGCCTGGTTTGCCTACGCGGCGTTCCATGACTTTTTTGCCGGGCGTTACGCCATGGGCACCACCTGCTTGGCAGAAAGCCCGCTGGTGTTCAGCACCCATTCCACCCACAAGCTGCTGGCCGCATTCAGCCAGGCTTCGATGATTCACGTGCAGGACGGCGCCAGGCGTCAGTTGGACCGGGACCGTTTCAACGAAGCGTTCATGATGCACATCTCGACTTCGCCACAGTACAGCATCCTCGCGTCGCTGGACGTGGCCTCGACCATGATGGAGGGGCCGGCCGGGCGCTCGCTGCTGCAGGAAATGTTCGACGAGGCGCTGAGCTTTCGGCGTGCCCTGGCCAACCTGCGCGAGCACATCGCGGCTGACGACTGGTGGTTCAGTATCTGGCAACCGCCGACTGCCGAAGGCATCCATCGGCTGGCGGCACAGGACTGGCTGCTGCAGCCCGGAGCTGACTGGCATGGTTTTGGTGAGGTGGCAGACGACTACGTGTTGCTCGACCCGCTGAAGGTCACCCTGGTGATGCCTGGCCTGAATGCCGGCGGGGCGCTGGGCGCGCATGGTATCCCGGCCGCCGTGGTCAGCAAGTTCCTCTGGGAGCGCGGATTGGTAGTGGAAAAAACCGGTCTGTACAGCTTTCTGGTGCTGTTTTCCATGGGGATCACCAAAGGCAAGTGGAGCACCTTGCTCACCGAGTTGCTGGACTTCAAGCGCCACTATGACGGCAACACTCCGCTTAGCAGCTGCCTGCCAAGCGTGATGGCTGCTGATACGTCACGCTACCAGGGCATGGGCCTGCGTGACCTGTGCGACCAACTGCATGACTGTTACCGCGGCAACGCCACGGCCAAGCAGCTGAAGCGCCTGTTCACGCGCTTGCCGGAAGTCGCCGTGAGCCCGGCCCGAGCATATGACCAGATGGTCCGCGGCGAAGTGGAGGCGGTGCCGATCGAGGCACTGCCAGGGCGTGTGGCGGCGGTGATGCTGGTACCGTACCCACCCGGCATTCCATTGATCATGCCGGGGGAGCGGTTTACCGAGGCAACCCGTTCGATCCTTGATTACCTGGCGTTCGCCCGGGCGTTCAACCAGGGCTTCCCCGGTTTTGTCGCCGACGTGCACGGCCTGCAGAATGAAAACGGCTGCTACACGGTAGATTGCATCACGGAATGCGGGTGATCTCGACGCCGCTGCGGGCCAGTTCGAAACGGTTTTCACCCAGGTGGTTGACCTTGTCGCCGATGGCCAGGCGGTAGGTGGTGATGGGGGCGCCCAGCGTGCTGCCGTCAAGTTGCAGGGTCGACTCCTGGAACTCGTGCACAGGGTAGATACGGCCTTCGGCGTCACGGGCGTGGAATTGGCCGACCATTACTGCTGCCATTTGGGTGGAAACCTCTGAAATACGTAGGAAATGTCTGCAGGCATAGACCGTGGAACAGCGCCGGAAGTTTTCGGTTTTGTGAAAAAAAACCAAAGCGGCGAGAAACGGTCATCTATAACTACAACGTCCTTTTACCCCGCAAAGGTTGGAAATTGCCATGAGCCAGGTGTATTCGGTAGCGGTTGTCGTCGGTAGCTTGCGCAAGGAGTCCTACAACCGCAAGGTAGCCCGCGCACTTTCGGAGCTGGCACCGTCCAGCCTTGCCCTGAAGATCGTCGAGATTGGCGATTTGCCGTTGTACAACGAAGATGTCGAAGCCGAAGGTGCGCCAGAAGCCTGGAAGCGCTTTCGCGAGGAGATCCGCCGCAGTGATGCGGTGCTTTTCGTCACCCCGGAATACAACCGTTCGGTGCCGGGCTGCCTGAAGAATGCCATTGATGTGGGCTCACGGCCTTATGGCCAGAGTGCCTGGGGCGGCAAGCCGACAGCGGTGGTGAGCGTGTCGCCGGGGGCTATTGGCGGGTTTGGAGCCAACCATGCCGTGCGTCAGTCGCTGGTGTTTCTGGACATGCCCTGCATGCAAATGCCCGAGGCCTACATAGGTGGCGCAGCGAGTCTGTTCGACGACGCCGGCAAGCTCAGCGACAAGACCCGGCCGTTCTTGCAGGCGTTTGTCGACAAGTTCGCTTCGTGGGTGAAGTTGAACCGGGCGGTTTGAGGCCTGTTCGTTTATGGGGGCCGCACAACGGCCCCGTCTGTTTAGCGGAAGCTGTAGGAAACCCCGGCATACACACCAAAGCCTTCGCCCGGTGTAGAGCGAGCGTTGTCGTTGCCGGCATCGTTGTAGGCCGGTGTCACCGTCGCTGCATAGCGCTTGTTGGTCAGGTTGCGCAGGTCCAGCCAGGTCTGCCAGTCCTGTTTCGGCGAATCCCAGCCAACGCGTGCCCCAAGCAAGGCATATTCGTCAGCGTGGTAGCTGTTGGCATAGTCCACCTGCACCTTCGAGGCCATCTGCGTATTCAACCCGGCATAAAAACCGCTCGGCCAGTCGTAGCGCAGTTCAGCCTGATAATAGTGCATGGGGATACCGGGCAGGCGGTTGTCGCCGAAGGTGTCGTCATCCCGGTAATGGAAGTCGCTGAAGGTGTAGGCCTGGCGCAAGCTCAGCTTGCCCGTGCCGGCGCGCTCCCACAGGGTGCTGTCGAGGCCAGCTTCGACGCCTTGGTGCACGGTGGCGCTGGCGTTGAACTCCGAGGTGAAGTTCGGCACCACCTCCACCGCCAGCAGCTCGTGGCGCACCTGCGAGTAGTACCAGGCCAGGTCCCAGCGGCCGATCGCCGAGTCGCCACGGGCGCCAAGTTCCAGGGTGGTGGCAGTCTGGTTCTGCATTTCGATCGGCTGAATCTGCTTGCCGCCAGTGCTTGGCGCGCTCCAGATCAGTGACCATGGGTGTGGCGGTTCGACCGAGCGGCTGAGGTTGCCGTACACCTGCAGATCCGGGCGGATGTCGTAGCGCAGCCCAACCCGTGGCGCGTAGTCCCAGTCATGCATGCTCACTTTGCCCCCTTCGGCGGGGTAGGTGACGTCACTTTCGCGGCGTGTGTAGATCATCGCCAGGCCGGTGGTCAGCCACAGGTTGGGCGCCAGCTCCAGGTCGTTGCCGGCATGCAGAACGGTATCTGAACCCTGGTAAGTGAAGTCGCGGGTACGTGCACCGAACACGTCGCCATTGCGCGCGAACTGCGAGGCGCCGCTGTTGGGCAGGTGCTTGGTGGTGCGCCAGCCGATGGTGGTCTTGCTTTCATGGCCGAACACCGTGTCGCGGCGGAAATAATTCAGCGTGCCGCTGACATCGGTGTAGGCCACTTTCAGGCGCATTGGGCCTTCGCGCAGGTCCATCGGGTAGTCGTGGTAGACCAGGCCAGCCTCAAGGCGTGCATCATCGTCGAGGTAGAAAGTGGTCTTGTTGCCGACCCAGGTGCTGCCAGGCTGTGGGCGGCTGTCGTCCCGGGCCAGATAGGCTGGGTTGGCCGCACGCGGGTGGTGCTTGATCTGGTCCTTGGTCAGGCGCCCGGCCAGTTCGTTTTCGGTCTCCCGGTAGCGCAGGTAAAAGCGCGTTTCCAGGTTCGGGTTGAAGCGGTAACCGACGTTGGCGGCAACGCCTTTGGCACTGCCGCTGCTGTGGTTCTGGTAGCCGTCATATTCCGAGTCGGTCAGGGCCACGTAATAGTCGAGGTTGCCCAGTACCTGGCCGGAGCTGATGTGGCGGTGCTGGTAGCCGCGGCTGCCGATTTCGTAGCGCACCTGCAGGGGGGCTGCGTCGTAGCCGGTGTGGGTGACATAGTTGATCGCGCCGCCCAAGGCCAGCGAGCCCTGGTCAAAGCCATTGGCGCCGCGCAGTATCTCTGCACGGCTCAGCCACAAGGGTTCGAACAGCTCGTAGGGGGTACCCCCAGGGCCGGTCAGCGGCAGGCCGTCGAACATCGTGTAAACGCCGGAGCCGTGAGCGCCTGGTGCACGGTTGATGCCCGAGCCGCGGATCGACAGCTTGATGCCATCATTGCCTGCCGATTGCGCGAATACCCCGGGCTGATAGGCCAGCACGTCCTGGTTGCTGGCCACCCGGCCTTGCCCGACGCGCTGCATGTCCACCAGGTTACTGGCGCCTGGCACTTCACGCAGGCGCTCACTGGCTGCCGTCAGCTCGTCCTGCTCTTCATCGGTGATCAACACCTGGCCCAGCTCGACCGAAGGTGCCGCCACGGCGGGCTGCGTGGCGCCAAAGGCAGCCAGCAGGCCAAGGCAGGAAGACAGGGGAAAAACGCAACGCATTGTACGACTCCAGGCGAAAGGCGAATGGACAACGGCGTTGAGACGAGCGAAATGCCGCTTGAAGCACGAAGGAATTCAGCAAATTTCGTGCAGCCTTCGTCAGACGGTTTTGTACGAAACTTCTTTACAAGCGGCTGCGCTGGAAGGCCCTGGCCTGTGCTTCGTAAGGTGACTGCAGATCGGCAGCGATGCCTCGCTCAACCACCTGCGGAGTTCAATCATGACTGACAATGCTCGACACTCGCTGCAACACCCGGCGGACGCTCCGGTTCGCTTGACGCCACGTGAACAGCAGGTGCTGTTGTGGTGTGCCTATGGCAAAAGCTCGTGGGAGATAGGCCAGATCCTGGCGTGCAAGGAGTCGACCGTGAACTTTCATGTGTCCAACATCCTGCGCAAGTTCGATGTGCCTACGCGGGTGGCGGCAGTGATCAAAGCCATCCGCTACGGCATGCTGGCAGAGCAGTGAGGGGGTGATGCATGGGTAACGATCCTCGGCTGCCACGCTTTGCCGATAGCCACGACCCGTTCTGGCCGCGGGTGGACCTCGGCAGGCTACGTGAACGCCTGCAACTGCAAGAGTCTGTCAGTGAGGTTGCACTGGAAGTGGCGGCCCGCTGTGCGGCCATCGACGCAGCACGCGAATTCGCTCGCTGGCGGTCAGTTTTGCGAGATCGGGGCTACAAGCGCCTCGAAGATGTCGCCGGGCACGAGCATGGGCGTGCCTTGCGGGTGTGCTACATCCGGTTTGTCGAAGGAGCGGTGATGTACAGCTTGCGTTCGGCGGCCTGCCAGCCGGTTCCAAGAGGAGGAAAGCCCAATGCCTGAGCAGTCGCTTCTGGATGAACTGGCCGCGGCCGTGATGGCGCTGCTGGGTGTGGATGGCAATGTACTGTTCGCTGCGCTGCTGGGGGCATTGCTGGTCAGTGCGGCGCGCGATCGATTGATCACCAATACAGACAAGCGCCTGACGCTGAGCAAGAAATTGCTGTTGGTGTTCGTCACCGTGGGTGTGGGGCACCTGTTCGAGCCACTGGTTTCGTCACTGTTGCCACTGTTGACCCGTGGCATGGCGGCATTCGTGGCTGCCGTGGTGGTGATCCCCATCAGCCTGAAGGTCATGGTGCTAGTGGACACGCTCGACCCGCGTGAACTGCTTCAGCGCTGGCGGCGGCGGGGTTAGCCGCCAAGCTCACTCAACTGCTGTTCCAGTTGCTGGATACGCTGCTTGTCCTTAATGAACAGCAGGATGGCCTGTCGATCACTGGGCGATAGCGTACGCAGACGCTCAAGCATGTCGCATTCCCAACCTGTTTCATCAGGGCCTGCGGGGTGCTGCTCAGGCTGCCCCAGCAACAGCCAGTCCAGTGAACAATCATGTTGCTTGGCAATATCGATGCAAAGTGAGTACGGAATGCTGTCGCGCACCTTCCAGCTGCTCAAGGTTTGCGGGCTCACCGACAGTGCACGGGACAGCTCGGCATCAGACTGCGAGCCGGTCAGCAACTTAAGGCGCGTGAGCACCGCAGCAAGTACGTGAGTACTCATAACAAATATCCATGACTGGTTTATTGATATTCCATGGGCTTAAACTACTCGTTATGAATACAGCCCTGCGTTTTAAGGAGCATATCTGCAATGAGAAACATCAAACTGAAGAATAGACTTAGCTTTGCAGCTAATACTGACACAGCCAAGCGAGCATTCTCACAGAAGATGAAGCTGAACAGTGCTTGCAGGTACTTGCCGTGAGTACTTACAAGCTGGTTTGCCCGCATTGCCATAGCCGGATGCGCATACGCACCAGCGAAGGGCGACATATTTTCCTGCGCATCGCTTATTTGCAATGCACAACCGAGGCATGTGGCTGGTCGGTGCGTGCCGAGTTCGAAATGACCCATGAGCTCTCTCCCAGTGGCATGCCCAACCCGGAAGTCTACCTGCCTTCGGCCAATGGTGATTTGCGCAAGGCCGCGTTGCCGGGAGCAGGGCAAGGTAGCCCTGGTGAATGAGCCAGCAACTGGCGCAAAAAAAAACACCCCGCATAAGCGGGGTGTCTTGTATTGCCGGGGCAATCAGCCGATCAGTTGCAGGCCTGCCTGCTGGACCAGTTCCAGCAGTGGTTGTGGGTAGACACCGAGCACGAAGGCAAGAATGGCGATGGCCAGCAGCATGACGCCACCGGTGCGCTGTTCCCACTTCAGTGGGGCGTCGTGGCGACGCAGGTTCGGTTCGACCAGGTACAGGGTGACCATGACGCGCAGGTAGTAGTACACGCCGATGGCGCTGCCGATCACCAGGGCACCGACCAGCCACCACAAGTGCGACTCGACGCCGGTGGCGATGATGTAGAACTTGCCGATGAAGCCGGCAGTCAGCGGGATGCCCGCCAGCGACAGCATCATCACGGTCAGTACGGCAGTCAGGTACGGACGGCGCCAGAACAGGCCGCGGTACTCGTACAGCGCATCGGCGTCACGGCCGGCGTAAGGCGAGGACATCAAGGTGATGACACCGAAGGCGCCCAGGCTGGTGATCACGTAGGTGACCAGGTACACGCCCATGGCTTCCAGGGCCAGGCCCTTGCTGGCTACCAGGGCGATGAGCAGGTAGCCAAAGTGGGCGATCGACGAGTAACCGAGCAGGCGCTTGAGGTTGCTCTGGGTCAGTGCCAGCAGGTTACCGACCAGGATCGAGGCGACCGCAATGACTGCCAGTACGGTGCTCAGCACGCCGCTGCTGGCGGCAGGGGAGAGCATGAACAGGCGCACGACCACAGCGAACACCGCGACCTTGCTGGCGGTGGCCAGGAACGCGGCGACCGGTGCTGGAGCGCCTTCGTACACGTCCGGGGTCCACAGGTGGAAGGGTACCAGCGACAGCTTGAAGGCCAGGCCGACCAGCATCATGCCCAGGCCCAGCTGGGCCACCAGGCTTGGCATGCTGGTGGCGGCCAGGGCCTTGCCGATCTGGTCAAAGCTCAGGCTGCCAGCGTCGGCGTACAGCAGGGCCATGCCGAACAGCAGGAAGGCCGAGCCTGCGGCCGACAACACCATGTACTTGATGCCGGCTTCCAGCGAACGCTTGTTGAAGAACGCATACGCCACCAGGCCGTAGACTGGCACCGACAGCAGCTCCAGGCCGATGAACAGGCCAGCCAGGTGGTTGGCGCTGACCAGCACCAGCCCACCAAGGGCCGACATCAGCAGCAGCAGGTAGAGTTCTTCACGGTTGCCCGGGAAACCCTTGGAGCCTTCGCCAAGGTAGGCGTGGGCGAGGGTGACGCAGGCCAGCGTTGCCACCAGGACAATCGCCATGTACAGGCAGGCGAACTTGTCGATGGTGAGCAGCGGGGTGACCGCCAGCGGCGCGACCTTCAGCGCCGGCAGGATCGACAGCAGGGCCAGGTTCAGGCCCACGGTGGACAGCAGGAAGGTTTGCGAGTGGTTGCGCTTCCAGGCGATCGCCAGCATCACTACCACCGTGGTGATGGTGGTGATCAGCATCGGCGCCAATGCGATGAAGTGTTGAGTGGTGAATTCCATAGCGCTCTTACCGGGCCGAAGCGAGTTGAGTGAAAGCGGAACCGAGCCACTGCTGCACACCACTCATGGTGGCGGCAGAGGTGTCGAGGAACGGCTGCGGATACACGCCCAGCAGGATCAGCAATACCGCCAGGCCCAGCACCATGATCAGTTCGCGACCGTCCATGCCGGCCAGCACGGTGTCGGTCTTGGCCGGGCCGAAGTAGGCGCGGTGGATCATGATCAGCGAGTACACCGAACCGAACACCAGGCCGGTGGTGGCAATCACGGTGATCCACGGTACATGCACGAAGCTGCCGAGCAGGATCAGGAACTCGCCGACGAAGTTGCCGGTGCCTGGCAGGCCCAGCGATGCAGCGGCGAAGAACAGGCTGATGGCGGGCAGGTAGGCGATGCGGTGCCACAGGCCACCCATCTGGCGCATGTCACGGGTGTGCAGGCGTTCGTACAACTGGCCGGACAGGATGAACAGCGCGGCAGCCGACAGGCCGTGGGCCAGCATCTGAATCACCGCGCCTTGCAGAGCCTGCTGGCTGCCGGAGTAAATACCGATCAGCACGAAGCCCATGTGCGAGACGCTGGAGAAGGCGATCAGGCGCTTGATGTCGGTTTGCGCGAAGGCCAGGAAGGCACCATAGAAGATACCGATCAGGCCCAGGGTCATGGCAATTGGCGCGAACTCGGCCGAGGCGTTCGGGAACAGCGGCAGGGCGAAGCGCAGCAGGCCGTAGGCTGCAGTCTTCAGCAAGATACCGGCCAGGTCCACGGAGCCTGCGGTGGGTGCCTGGGCATGAGCGTCAGGCAGCCAGGAGTGGAACGGCACTACCGGCAGCTTCACCGCGAAGGCGATGAAGAAGCCCAGCATCAGCACGTATTCCACGCCCGCTGGCAGCTCGGCCTTGAGCAGGTCGCTGTAGTTGAAGGTGAGCACGCCGGTGGTGTTGTAGTTGACCAGTACCAGGCCCAGGATCGCCACCAGCATGATCAGGCCGCTGGCCTGGGTGAAGATGAAGAACTTGGTCGCCGCGTAGATCCGGGTCTTCTTGCCGTCTGCCGAGCTGTGACCCCAGAGCGCGATGAGGAAGTACATCGGCACCAGCATCATTTCCCAGAAGAAGAAGAACAGGAACAGGTCCAGGGCCAGGAACACACCGACCACGCCGCCGAGGATCCACATCAGGTTGAGGTGGAAGAAGCCGACGTGACGCTGGATTTCTTTCCAGGAACACAGTACCGACAGCACACCGAGCAGGCCGGTGAGCAGGATCATCAGCAGCGACAGGCCGTCGAGGGCCAGGTGGATGCTGATGCCGAAGCGCTGGATCCACTGGACTTTGTATTCCACGGCCCAGGCCGGTTCGGCGCCCGGAGCGGGAGCGAGCGTGTAGTCGCCGGTGCCCCAGAGGTACAGGCCAATGCCGAGCAGCAGGGACATGGTCAGCAGCGCGATCCAGCGCGGCAGGGTGGCGCCGAAGCGCTCACCCAGCCAGCACAGGAAGCCGCCGATGAAGGGGATCAGGATCAGCCAAGGCAAAATCATGACGGGTTGGTTTCCTTTGGCAAAGTCGCAAGATTCATAGTCATACCGCAGCCACTACCACGGCACCGAGTACCAGCACGGCACCCACGGCGATAGAGGCGGTGTACCAGCGCAGCTGGCCAGTCTCGGTCTTGCTCATGGCGACATGGCCGCCACGCGCCATCCGCGGAATCAGGCCGATGGTGCGGTCAACCGGGTCCTTGCGCAGGATGTGGCTGATCAGCAGGTACGGTTTGACGAAGAGCTTGTCGTAGATCCAGTCGAAGCCCCAGGCAGCGAACCACCAGGCCGACAGGACACGACCGATGCCGCTGTTGGCAACGGCGCTGACGAAGCTGCGCTTGCCCAGGAACAGCAGGGCCGACAGCAGGATGCCGGCGATGGCGATGGCACCCGAGGTGATCTCCAGCGCATGTTTGGCTTCGCCACCGGCATGGCCGGCGCTTTCAGGCAGCACGCCTGCCAGCGGCGGGGTGATCCAGGCACCGACGAAGGTCGACAGCACGATCAGCACGCCCAGCGGCAGCCAGTGGCTGATGCCGTGGCCGGCGTGGGCTTCGGTCTTGGCTTCGCCGTGGAAGGCGATGAAGATCAGGCGGAAGGTGTACAGCGAGGTCATGAATGCACCGACCAGGCCGGCGTACAGCAGGCCGGTGTTGCCACTGGCGAACGCTTCCCAGAGGATCTCGTCCTTGGAGTAGAAGCCCACGGTCACGATCGGCAGGGCGGCCAGGGCGGCACCACCGACCACGAAGCTGGCGTAGGCCAGCGGCAGTTTCTTCCACAGGCCGCCCATCTTGAAGATGTTCTGCTCGTGGTGGCAGGCAACGATCACCGCACCCGACGCGAGGAACAGCAGGGCCTTGAAGAAGGCGTGGGTCATCAGGTGGAAGATCGCCGCGTCCCAGGCACCTACGCCCAGGGCCAGGAACATGTAGCCGATCTGGCTCATGGTCGAGTAGGCGAGGATACGCTTGATGTCGGTCTGCACCAGCGCGGCGAAGCCGGCCAGTACCAGGGTCACGCCACCCACCACGCCTACCAGGTGCAGGATGTCCGGCGCCAGCAGGAACAGGCCGTTGGTACGGGCAATCAGGTACACGCCCGCAGTCACCATGGTGGCGGCGTGGATCAGTGCCGAAACCGGTGTCGGGCCCGCCATCGCGTCGGCCAGCCAGGTCTGCAGTGGCAGCTGCGCCGATTTACCGACGGCACCACCCAGCAGCATCAGTGTGGCCAGGACCATCCAGGTGTCACCCGCCTGGAACTTCTGCGGTGCCAGCACCAGCAGCTCCTGCACGTTCAGGGTGCCCAGCTGGGCGAACAGGATGAACAGGCCGATGGCCATGAACACGTCGCCGATACGGGTGACGATGAACGCCTTGAGTGCGGCGTTACCGTTGTTGCGGTTGCTGTAGTAGAAACCGATCAACAGGTACGAGCACAGGCCCACGCCTTCCCAGCCGAAGTAGATGAACAGCAGGTTATCGCCCAGGATCAGGAACAGCATGCTGGCGATGAACAGGTTGGTGTACGAGAAGAAGCGCGAGTAGCCGGCTTCGCCACGCATGTACCAGGAAGCGAACAGGTGGATCAGGAAGCCGACACCGGTCACCACGCCAAGCATGGTCACCGACAGGCCGTCCAGGTACAGGGTGAAGTTCGGCGCGAAGCCGTCTACCGACATCCACTGCCACAGCAGCTGGCTGTACGCGCCGCCTTCAGGCGGGGCGACGTTGAATTGCCAGATGAGGTACGCGGCCGTTGCCGCCGACAGGCCTACCGAGCCGACGCCGATCAGGGCGGACAGGTTCTCCGAGAACCGTCCGCGCGAGAACGACAGCAGCAGGAAGCCGATGAGGGGAAAGACGAAAGTCAGGAAGAGAAGGTTCATCCGCGCATCTCACTGGCAGCATCGATGTCGAGAGTGTGGAAGCGGCGATACAGCTGCAGCAGGATGGCCAGGCCAATGCTGGCCTCGGCCGCTGCCAGGCTGATCACCAGAATGAACATCACCTGGCCGTCGGGCTGGACCCAGCGGGCACCGGCGACGACGAACGCCAGGGCAGAGGCGTTCATCATGACTTCCAGGCTCATGAGCACGAAGAGGATGTTGCGGCGGACCATCAGGCCAACCAGACCTAAGCAGAACAGGATGCCGGCGACTGCCAGACCATGCTCGAGAGGGATAGCACCCATGATTTACTCCTTCGCCTCGTTGCGGCCCAGGTGGAAGGCAGTGACGGCTGCAGCCAGCAGCAGCATCGACGCCAGTTCGACCACCAGCAGGTACGGGCCGAACAGGCTGATACCGACTGCTTTCGGGCCCACGGTGGTACCGCTGATGCCGGCGCCACTCGGGGTGACGAACAGCACGTACAGCAGCTCAGCCAGCAGCAGGGCGCCGAGGATTACCGGCCCGGCCCAGATGCCGGGCTTGAGCCAGCCGCGTTCCTGGGCGACCGAGGCCGGCCCGAGGTTGAGCATCATCACCACGAACACGAACAGCACCATGATGGCGCCGGCGTAGGCGATCACTTCCAGGGCGCCGGCGAACGGCGCACCCAGGGAGAAGAAGATCATGGCCACGGAAATCAGCGAAATGATCAGGTAAAGCAAGGCGTGCACGGGGTTGGTGCCGGTCACCACCCGAAGGGTGGAGACCACGGCGATCCCGGATGCGAAGTAGAAAGCGAATTCCATCTTTCTGTCCTTATGGGAGCAAGCTCTTCACGTTGATCGGCTCGGCTTCGTTCTGTGCAGAGCCCTTTGGCTTGCCAGCGATTGCCATACCCGCAACACGGTAGAAGTTGTAGTCAGGGTTTTTGCCGGGGCCGGAGATCAGCAGATCTTCTTTCTCGTACACCAGGTCCTGACGCTTGAACTCGGCCATTTCGAAATCCGGAGTCAGCTGGATCGCGGTGGTCGGGCACGCTTCTTCACACAGGCCGCAGAAGATGCAGCGCGAGAAGTTGATGCGGAAGAACTCCGGGTACCAGCGACCGTCCTCGGTCTCGGCCTTCTGCAGCGAGATGCAGCCAACCGGGCAGGCCACCGCGCAGAGGTTGCACGCTACGCAGCGCTCCTCGCCATCGGGGTCGCGGGTGAGGACGATGCGGCCGCGGTAGCGCGGCGGCAGGTACACGGGTTCTTCTGGGTACTGCAGGGTATCGCGCTTGCGGAACCCGTGGGAGAACACCATGGCCAGGCTGCGCAGCTGAGTGCCGGTGCCCTTAACGATGTCGCCGATATACTTGAACATGGGTCAAATCCTCACTGGGCCGCGACGGCTGGCGTGTTGTAGAGCACGAGCGCAGCGGTCACCAGCAAATTGATCAGGGTCAGCGGCAGGCAGAACTTCCAGCTGAAGTCCATCACCTGGTCATAGCGTGGGCGCGGGATCGAGGCGCGCAGCAGGATGAACAGCATGATGAAGAACGCGGTCTTCAGGGCGAACCACAGGAACGGCAGTTGCGGCAGGATGCCGAACGGGCCGTGCCAGCCGCCGAAGAACAAGGTCACCAGCAGCGCCGAGATGAGGATGATGCCGATGTATTCACCGACGAAGAACATGCCCCACTTCATGCCGGCATACTCGATGTGGTAGCCGTCGGCCAGTTCCTGTTCCGCTTCTGGCTGGTCGAACGGGTGACGGTGAGTCACGGCGACGCCAGCGATGAAGAAGGTACAGAAGCCGAAGAACTGCGGAATGATGAACCACAGGTTCTGGGCCTGATACTCAACGATGTCGCGCATGTTGAACGAGCCCACCTGGACCACCACGCCCATCAGCGCCAGGCCCAGGAACACTTCGTACGACACAGTCTGTGCCGAAGCACGCAAGCTGCCCAGCAGGGCGTACTTGTTGTTCGACGACCAGCCGGCGAACAGCACCGCGTAGACCGACAGACCGGCCATGGCGAAGAAGAACAGCAGGCCGATGTTCAGGTCGGCAACGCCCCAGCCCGGTGTGATCGGGATGATCGAGAAGCCGATCAGCAGGGCGCTCATGGCCACGACCGGTGCCAGGGTGAAGATCATCTTGTCGACGAAGGGCGGGTTCCAGTCTTCCTTGAAGAACATCTTCAGCATGTCGGCGGCGATCTGGAACATGCCGAACGGGCCGACACGGTTCGGACCGTAGCGGTCCTGCCACCAGCCCAGCAGGCGGCGCTCGACGAAGCTGAGCAGGGCGCCGCAGACCACCACGGCCAGCAGGACCACGATGGCCTTGACGACCTGGATGATCACGTCGATCACTTCGGGGGTGAACCAGCTCATTGTGCTGCCTCCTGCAGACCTTCGACGGATGCACCGAAGATGGCAGGCGGGATGCCGGCCAGGCCTTTCGGCAACGCGACCAGGCCAGCGCCCAGCTCTTCATTGATACGCAGCGGCAGGCGCAGGGCCACACCGGCGACGTTCAGGCTCAGCAGGGCGCCCTCGTTGACGCCCAGGCGGTCGGCTTCGGACTTGGCCAGGGCCACGTAGGCAGCCGGGATGCGCTGTTGCACCGGGGCGGCGCGCGAGGAGCTTTCTTCGCTGCCGAACAGGTGGAAGAACGGCACGGCAGTCCAGGTGCCACGGGCCGGGTTGAACGCGCCCGGAATGGCGTTGAACCAGTTCAGGCGGTCGCCTTGCGACTCGATCAGGCGCACGCCTGGGTCACCGGCACGCAGGTGACCACCGACCTCGTCCTGAAACTTGTTCCAGGCTTGTGGCGAGTTCCAGCCCGGCGACCAGGCGAACGGCACCTGCTGGCGCGGTTCGGCCGAGCCCGAGTAGCCTTCCATGGAGAAGGCGAACGCGGTGTCCTTGTCTTGCGGGGTGCGTGGCTCGTGCACGCTGATGTTGGCGCGCATGGCGGTACGGCCGGAGTAGCGCAGCGGCTCACGGGCCAGTTTCATGCCCTTGATGCGGAACGCAGCGCTCGGCGCGGCGTTGACGATGCCGGCCAGTTGCGGAGCGGCTTCGGCGCAGGCGCTGGTGACGTGGTCCAGCTGGGTCCAGTCGACCGGCTTGTTCAGCAGGGTGGCACGCAGGGCGTGCATCCAGCGCCAGCCTTCGTGGATCTGGATGCTGCTGTCCAGGTACTGCGGGTCGAACACCTGGAAGAAGCGCTGGGCACGGCCTTCCTGGCTGACCAAGGTACCGTCGCCTTCGGCGAACGAGGCGGCTGGCAGCACCAGGTGGGCGCGGTCGACCGTCGGGGTTTTCGAGTGGTCGGCAACGATCACTACCTTGGCCGCTGCCAGGGCTGCGTCGACCTTGGCCGCCGGTACGCGGGCGTACAGGTCGTTTTCCAGCACCACGATGGCGTCGGCCTTGCCGCTGATGACGGCGTCCAGCGCGGCGTCGACGGACTCGCCGCCGAGCATGGCCAGGCCAATACTATTGGCCTCAGGCACCACCAGGCTCAGCGAACCGTCCTTCTCGCGCAGCTTCAGGGCTTTGGCGATGTTGGCGGCGGCTTCGATCAGCGCTGGGTCGGCCAGCGACGTACCGGCAACGACCAGTGGACGCTTGGCGGCGACCAGGGCGTCGGCGATGCGCTGGGCCAGGGCCTTGGCTTCGTCGTCCAGGCCGGCGACGGCAGGGGCGCTCGGGTCGATGGCGTGGGCCACGGCGAAACCGATGCGGGCCAGGTCCGCCGGGGCGGCGTGCACGCATTCTTCGGCGACGTCGTCCAGCTTGGTTTCAGCCAGGGAGGCGATGAACAGCGGGTACAGCGCGTGCTGGCCGATGTTCTTCACGGCAGCGTCGAGCCAAGGCTGCACCTTCATCGCTTCGGCCATGGCCTCGGCCTTGCCCTTGGTGGCCTGGCGGACGGCCAGGGCGACGCGGGCAGCGGTCTGGGTCAGGTCTTCGCCGAGGACGAACACGGCGTCGTGGTCTTCGATGTCGCGCAGGGTCGGTACTGGCAGCGGGCTGTTGTTCAGCACGTTCAGCGCCAAGCGTACGCGGGCCAGTTCGCCAGCTTCCATGCCCGAGTAGAAGTACTCGGCACCGACCAGCTCACGCAGGCCGTAGTTGCTTTCGAGGCTGGCGCGTGGCGAGCCGATACCGACGATGGTACGACCGCGCAGCAGGTCGGCTGCCTTGTCCAGGGCGGCGTCCAGGCCCAGCTTGGTGCCGTCGGCCAGCTGTGGCTGGCGTGGGCGGTCCTTGCGGTTGACGTAGCCGTAGCCGAAGCGGCCGCGGTCGCACAGGAAGTACTGGTTGACCGAACCGTTGAAGCGGTTTTCGATGCGGCGCAGCTCGCCGTAACGCTCACCCGGGCTGATGTTGCAGCCGCTTGAGCAGCCGTGGCAGATGCTTGGGGCGAACTGCATGTCCCACTTGCGGTTGTAGCGCTCGGAGTGGGTCTTGTCGGTGAACACGCCGGTCGGGCAGACCTCGGTCAGGTTGCCGGAGAACTCGCTTTCCAGCACGCCGTCTTCGACGCGGCCGAAGTACACGTTGTCGTGGGCGCCGTAGACGCCCAGGTCGGTACCACCGGCGTAGTCCTTGTAGTAGCGCACGCAACGGTAGCAGGCGATGCAGCGGTTCATCTCATGGGCGATGAACGGGCCGAGGTCCTGGTTCTGGTGGGTACGCTTGGTGAAACGGTAGCGGCGCTCATTGTGGCCGGTCATTACCGTCATGTCCTGCAGGTGGCAGTGACCGCCTTCCTCGCAGACCGGGCAGTCGTGCGGGTGGTTCGTCATCAGCCATTCGACGACGCTGGCGCGGAACGCCTTGGACTCGTCATCGTCGATGGAGATCCAGGTGCCGTCGGAGGCGGGGGTCATGCAGGACATGACGATACGACCACGGGTGTCGTTCTCGTCGGTGTACTGCTTGACCGCACATTGCCGGCAGGCGCCGACGCTACCGAGCGCCGGGTGCCAGCAGAAATAAGGGATATCGAGGCCGAGCGACAGACACGCCTGTAACAGGTTGTCCGCACCGTTGACTTCGAGCGCTTTGCCGTCTACGTGGATAGTGGCCATTGTTCAAAGTTCTTCGTTGGCCCGCGTGAGCGGGCGTGGCTAATGGAAATCTGTGAGCCTGCGGCACGCCACACTTCATGCGGGCCGGCCGACAGGCTGGCGGGTGGCACGGACCACCCGCGTTCTATCTTGTTATGCGCCTACCACAATGGGCTTCGCCAGGTTCGGGCGCAGGGTGCCAGCGCTTTCCGGTGCTACACCGGCCTCGAACTCCGAGCGGAAGTATTTGATGGCGCTGCCCAACGGCTCCACCGCCCCCGGTGCGTGAGCACAGAAGGTACGGCCCGGGCCGAGGAAGTTGACCAGCCCCAGCAGCGTCTCGATGTCTTCGGCGCGGCCTTGGCCGTTTTCCAGTGCGCGCAGCATCTTCACGCTCCACGGCAGGCCGTCACGGCATGGGGTGCACCAGCCGCACGATTCGCGGGCAAAGAACTCTTCCATGTTGCGCAGCAGCGACACCATGTTGACGCTGTCGTCGACCGCCATGGCCAGGCCGGTGCCCATACGGGTGCCGACCTTGGCGATCCCGCCGGCGTACATCTGCGCGTCGAGGTGCTCGGGCAGCAGGAAGCCGGTACCGGCGCCGCCTGGCTGCCAGCACTTGAGCTTGAAGCCATCACGCATGCCACCGGCATAGTCTTCGAACAGCTCGCGGGCGGTAACGCCGAATGGCAGTTCCCACAGGCCTGGGTTCTTCACCTTGCCGGAGAAGCCCATCAGTTTGGTGCCATGGTCCTCGCTGCCTTCACGGGCCAGCGACTTGTACCAGTCGTTGCCGTTGGCGACGATGGCCGGCACGTTGCACAGGGTTTCGACGTTGTTCACGCACGTCGGCTTGCCCCACACGCCAACCGCGGCAGGGAAGGGCGGCTTGGAGCGCGGGTTGGCGCGGCGGCCTTCCAGGGAATTGATCAGTGCGGTTTCTTCACCGCAGATGTAGCGGCCGGCACCGGTATGCACGAACAGCTCGAAATCGAAACCGCTGCCGAGGATGTTCTTGCCCAGCAGGCCCGCGGCCTTGGCTTCATCGATGGCACGGTTGAGGTTTTTCGCCGCGGTGGTGTATTCGCCACGCAGGAAGATGTAGCCACGGTAGGCCTTCAGGGCGCGGGCGCTGATCAGCATGCCCTCGACCAGCAGATGGGGCTGTTGCTCCATCAGCATGCGGTCCTTCCAGGTGTTCGGCTCCATTTCGTCCGCGTTGCACAGCAGGTAGCGGATGTTCATGGATTCGTCTTTGGGCATCAGGCCCCACTTCACGCCAGTGGGGAAGCCCGCGCCGCCACGGCCCTTGAGGCCCGAGTCCTTGACGCTTTGCACGATGTCGTCGGCGGACATTTGCGCCAACGCCTTGCGGGCAGCGGCGTAGCCGTTCTTCGATTCATACTCGGCCAGCCATACCGGCTCGCCGTCGTCGCGCAGGCGCCAGGTCAGCGGGTGGGTTTCGGCCGTGCGCGCAATGCGGTTGGCCGGGCCGAAGGAAGTAATGGTCATACGTAACCCTCCAGCAATTTGGAAACGCCAGCCGGCTGCACGTCACCGAAGGTGTCGTCGTCGATCATCAGCGCCGGGGCCTTGTCGCAGTTGCCCAGGCAGCACACCGGCAGCAGGGTGAAGCGGCCGTCGGCGGTGGTCTGGCCGAGGCCGATGCCCAGCTCGCTCTGAATCTGGCTGACCACCGACTCGTGGCCGCCGATGTAGCAGACCATGCTGTCGCACACGCGGATGATGTGGCGGCCGACAGGCTGACGGAAGATCTGGCTGTAGAAGGTGGCCACACCCTCGACATCGCTGGCCGGGATGCCCAGCACTTCGCCGATGGCGTGGATGGCGCCGTCCGGCACCCAGCCACGTTCCTTCTGGACGATCTTCAGGGCTTCGATGGACGCCGCGCGCGGGTCTTCGTAGTGATGCATCTCGTGCTCGATGGCCGAGCGCTCGGTTTCGCTCAGGGCGAAACGGTCTGTCTGGATAAGCGTGCTGTTCATGCTTAGCGGTCCACGTCAGCCATAACGAAGTCGATACTGCCCAGGTACGCAATGAGGTCCGCGACCATGCTGCCTTTGATCACCGAAGGGATCTGCTGCAGGTGCGGGTAGCTCGGGGTACGGATCCGGGTGCGGTAGCTCATGGTGCCGCCATCGCTCGTCAGGTAGTAACTGTTGATGCCCTTGGTCGCCTCGATCATCTGGAACGACTCGTTGGCCGGCATGACCGGGCCCCACGAGACTTGCAGGAAGTGCGTGATCAGGGTTTCGATGTGCTGCAGGGTGCGCTCTTTCGGCGGCGGCGTGGTCAGCGGGTGATCCGCTTTGTACGGGCCTTCCGGCATGTTGCGCAGGCACTGGTCGATGATGCGGATACTCTGGCGCATCTCCTCGACACGGACCATGCAGCGATCGTAGGCATCGCCGTTGTGGGCCAGCGGTACTTCGAACTCGAAGTTCTCGTAGCCGGAGTAAGGGCGCGCCTTGCGCAGGTCGAAGTCGCAACCGGTGGAGCGCAGGCCGGCACCGGTGGTGCCCCAGGCCAGGGCGTCCTTGGTGTTGTACGCGGCAACGCCGATGGTACGGCCCTTGAGGATACTGTTCTGCAGGGCAGCCTTGGTGTATTCGTCAAGGCGCTTGGGCAGCCATTCGACGAAGTCCTTGACCAGCTTGTCCCAGCCGCGTGGCAGGTCGTGGGCGACGCCACCGATGCGGTACCAGGCCGGGTGCAGGCGGAAACCGGTGATGGCCTCGATCACGGTGTAGGCGCGCTGGCGGTCGGTGAAGGTGAAGAACACCGGGGTCATGGCGCCAACGTCCTGGATATACGTACCCAGGAACAGCAGGTGGCTGGTGATGCGGAAGAACTCGGCCAGCATGATGCGGATCACGTCGACCTTCTGCGGCACCTTGATGCCCGCCAGCTTCTCGACCGCGAGCACGTACGGCAGGTTGTTCATTACCCCGCCGAGGTAGTCGATACGGTCGGTGTAGGGGATGAAGCTGTGCCAGGACTGGCGCTCGGCCATTTTCTCGGCACCACGGTGGTGGTAGCCGATGTCCGGTACGCAGTCGACGATCTCTTCACCATCCAACTGCAGGACGATCCGGAACGCACCGTGCGCCGACGGGTGGTTGGGGCCGAGGTTGAGGAACATGTAGTCCTCGTTCGCGCCCTGGCGTTTCATGCCCCAGGCTTCCGGGTTGAACCGCGCCGACTCTTCTTCAAGCTGCTGCTTGGCCAGGGTCAGGCTGTAGGGGTCGAACTCGGTGGCACGGGCTGGGTAGTCCTTGCGCAGAGGGTGACCTTCCCAGGTCGGCGGCATCATGATGCGGCTGAGGTGCGGGTGGCCGGCAAAGTCGATGCCGAACATGTCCCAGACTTCGCGCTCATACCAGTTGGCGTTCGGCCAGATACCGGTCACCGATGGCAGGTTCAGGTCGCCTTCGCTGAGGGAGACCTTGATCATCACGTCACTGTTACGCTCGACCGACAGCAGGTGGTAGAACACGCTGAAGTCGGCGGCAGGCAGGCCGCGGCGCTGGGTGCGCAGGCGTTCGTCGACGCCGTGCAGGTCGTACAGCATGCTGTATGGCTTGGCCACGCCGCGCAGGAAGCTGAGCACCTCTTTCAGCTGGGCGCGCTTGACCCACAGCACGGGCATGCCGGTGCGGGTTTCCTGGGCGACGAATGCTTCGGCGCCAAAACGGTTATGCAGTTCGACGACCACATCCTGGTCGTCAGCCTTGTAGGGCGGAATGAAAATAGCGTTGTCCGCTGTCATGGTCTCGGTCGCTTTGGGTCAACGTTAAGAATGAAGCCAGGCCGCCAGCTCCCAGGGGAGCGGGCGGCAGGTCGCTGGATCAGACTTCGTCGGGGCTGCGCAGGTTGGTTACGGCAATGCGCTGCTCACGACGCAGGTCTTTCTGGGCTGGCATCTCGGCACGGTAAATACCTTGATCACCAACAACCCAGGAAAGCGGGCGTCGTTCTTGGCCGATCGACTCCTGCAGCAGCATCAAGCCTTGCAGGAAAGCCTCAGGGCGTGGCGGGCAGCCAGGCACATAGACGTCCACGGGGAGGAACTTGTCGACCCCCTGAACGACCGAGTAGATGTCGTACATGCCACCGGAGTTGGCGCACGAACCCATGGAGATAACCCATTTTGGTTCGAGCATCTGCTCGTACAGGCGCTGGATGATCGGCGCCATTTTCACGAAGCAGGTACCGGCAATGACCATGAAGTCGGCCTGACGCGGCGAGGCCCGGATGACTTCGGCGCCGAAGCGGGCGATGTCGTGGGGTGCCGTGAATGCCGTGGTCATTTCCACGTAGCAGCAGGACAGGCCGAAGTTGTACGGCCAGAGGGAGTTCTTGCGACCCCAGTTGACCGCGCCACGCAGCACATCTTCGAGCTTGCCCATGAAGATGTTCTTGTGGACCTGGTCCTCTAGCAGCTGATCGGTGACGGTTTCCCGTTCACCGACCGGGTACTGCTCGTTGGGCGCATCCGGATCGATTCTGGTGAGATTGTATTGCATGCCAAAGCCTCATTGTTTCAGCTTCGCTTGCCGCTTGCGGCGACCTTCGGGAGCCCAATCAAGTGCCCCGACGCGCCATAGGTAGACAAGACCTGCCAACAGAATTGCTATGAAAACGAGTGCTTCGACGAACCCGGTCCAGCCGCTTTCGCGGACGGACACAGACCATGCAAAGAGAAAGAGGGCTTCGATATCGAAGATCACGAACAGCATCGCGACCAGATAGAATTTGGCGGACAGGCGCAGGCGGGCGCTGCCGACGGGCAGCATGCCGGATTCGAAGGGTTCGTTCTTGGCGCGGCCCCAGGCCTTGCTACCGAGCAGGCTGGACAGGCCGAGCATGAAGGCACACAGGCCGACGACACCCAGGAGGAAGATGGCAAAGCCCCAGTTGTGGGCGATGAGTCCTGCCGAATCGGACATGCTAGAAATCCTTATACAGAGACCCAGCTCTGCAGTCTGAAATAAGTGTAGAGCGGCGACGTGGTGTCGCAGGTGCAGTGACCAAATGTCGCAGCTGAATCAATCGCGCTGATTTTATGGGTAAACCTGGTGCAAGTAAAATTTCTGTAGCAAATTTATTCGTAGGATTAAGTACAAAAGCCGCTTCTAACTGCCTGAAAGCCTTGATATTCGGGCATTGCGTGCGCTTTTGTTAATTATGTTTCTTGCAAGTGGTAACGAATCATGGTTGTCGTAATGATAATTAATATCATTTGACCTGACGTCTATTAATTGGGCTGTTCTGCGACTTGTAAAGTTCATCTGGCGATTCCCCCTACTTGCAAATGCGAAAGGCTCGTGTTCTAGCAGCTTTCAGCGCCGCTTGCACCGCTCTGGATCAATACTTTGAAGCATGGGCGGTGCTAGCGGCTGTGGCCTCAAGCATAGACGTGATTGAGGGTTTTGCTGGTGATGCCGGTGGACAGCGTGAGGGGGCATGGGTATGGCGGAAGGAATGCAGCGCCTATGAGATCGAGCGCCGCCCGCGCGGCGCATCGCGAGCTGCGCTCGCTCCTACGTTTTTTTTTGGCCAGTAACGCCTGTGGCAGGCGCACGCGACCGTCTTGTTTGTACGGCACGATATCGAGTCATGCCCCAAGGCGTTCGCGCGCAAATCCCATAGGAATAATTGGCCCGAAACGAACGTAGGAGCGAGCGCAGCTCGCGATGCGCCGCGCGGGCGGCGCTCGGTCTCACGGGCGCTGAAGATGCTGTGGCGAACACCTCTCAGCCCAGGCGCATTTCAAAGGCACGTCAAAAAGAAAGCCCGGAGCTTTCACAAGCCCCAGGCCTTCGTTCAACAGCACCCCCCTATCAGTGGAACTGCTCTTCCTCGGTCGAACCGGTCAGTGCAGTCACGGACGATGCGCCACCCTGGATCACAGTGGTCATGTCGTCGAAGTAACCGGTACCCACTTCCTGCTGGTGCGCGACGAAGGTGTAGCCCTTGTTCGCGTCAGCGAACTCCTGCTCCTGCAGCTTCACGTAGGCAGTCATGTCGTTGCGGGCATAGTCGTGTGCCAGGTTGAACATGCCGTGCCACATGTTGTGAATACCGGCCAGGGTGATGAACTGGTGCTTGTAGCCCATGGCCGACAGTTCGCGCTGGAACTTGGCGATGGTGGCGTCGTCCAGGTTCTTCTTCCAGTTGAAGGAAGGCGAGCAGTTGTACGACAGGATCTGGTCCGGGTACTCCTTCTTGATCGCTTCGGCGAAGCGGCGGGCTTCGTCCAGGTCCGGCTTGGCGGTTTCGCACCAGATCAGGTCGGCGTAAGGGGCATACGCCAGGCCGCGGGCAATGGCCTGGTCGAGGCCGGCGCGAACTTTGTAGAAGCCTTCACGGGTGCGCTCGCCAATCACGAACGGTTGGTCGTACGGGTCGCAGTCGCTGGTCAGCAGGTCGGCGGCGTTGGCATCGGTACGGGCCAGGATGATGGTCGGTACACCCGACACGTCAGCTGCCAGGCGCGCTGCTACCAGCTTCTGTACGGCTTCCTGAGTCGGCACCAGCACCTTGCCGCCCATGTGGCCGCATTTTTTCACCGAGGCCAGCTGGTCTTCGAAGTGCACGCCAGCGGCGCCCGCCTCGATCATGTTCTTCATCAGCTCGTAGGCGTTCAGCACGCCGCCGAAACCGGCTTCGGCGTCAGCCACAATGGGCGCGAAGTAGTCGATGTAGCCGTCGTCGCCCGGGTTCTTGCCGGCTTTCCACTGGATCTGGTCGGCGCGGCGGAAGGCGTTGTTGATGCGTTTGACCACGGTGGGTACCGAGTCGACCGGGTACAGCGACTGGTCAGGGTACATGGACTCGGCCGAGTTGTTGTCGGCGGCAACCTGCCAGCCGGACAAGTAAATGGCCTGGATGCCCGCTTTTACCTGCTGCACTGCCTGGCCGCCGGTCAGGGCGCCCATGCAGTTGACGAAATCTTTTTCTGGGCGGAAGGATGGGTGGGCACCCTCGGTGACCAGCTTCCACAGTTTTTCTGCACCCTGGCGGGCAAAGGTGTGCTCAGGTTGCACGGAGCCACGCAGGCGAACGACATCAGCGGCGGTGTAGGTACGGGTCACGCCTTTCCAGCGCGGGTTCTCGGCCCAGTCTTTCTCGAGGGCTGCAATTTGCTGTTCGCGTGTCAGTGCCATGGAAATAAACCTCGTCGCATCGATCTTGGGTTAATTGTGCTGATGCTCGGAGCAGATCAGGTGCCTGGCGGCTGTCCTGTTCGCAGGAATGCGGCGGCGAACGCGAAGGCTCGAAGGGGAAGGGGGGCAGGCCAGGCGAAGGTGTGCTCCGGCAGGTCGGCTCGTGGTTGCCTTGCTGCGGTGCTACGCGATTGCCAGTACTGCGGTGATGCGCTTCCGTCCCTCGGGACAACTTCTTCGTTGCAGTCGCAATCCCGTCGAACCGCCTTGTGGGCCGTATAGACACGAGGCGCCTCCAGGGGTGGGAGGAGTGCGCCTCGAAGGCCCTTGCCAGGGCCCCTGATTAGCGGGAGCGAGGCCATCATGCCCTTGGGAAAAAGACCCTGTCAAATGTTTTGTAGTGGATTTTTGTGCTTACTACATCTTTGGTCTAATGCGACCTGTCAGTCAGTTTCAAGGCCTTTGGTCGAGGCCTTGAATTGCCTGGGATCAGTCGAGGAGGTCGACTTTTACACGCAAAGTCATGTTTTCACCGCGCTGAGTGCTGTAAGTACGGCTTGACGTGCTGCCTTCGGCTTGGCTCTGCTGGTTGTAGCCTGCCAAAGTGATCCATTCGCCGAGCTTGCCGGTGACTGTTGTGTCGGTGCTTTGCACTTTCACTACATCCGCACGTTCCGGGCTGATGCGGTCATTATTGGTGCTGATTTGCAGACGAACCCTGTCACCGCTCAAACTTGGCGTGACGTAGAAACCCTGGGTTACATTGCGGTATTCGGTGTTGCTCTGTATGCGCCCATAGCCGTCGGTACTGGTGCTGGTAATCGGGATGCTCTGGCCAACCTGAATGAGCGCAGGCTGGCCCTCGCTGGCCTGAACCTGCTGCATGCCGCCGTCACGGTTGCTGGTGCCGTAGCGGATGACGCGTGCGTTGCCGCGGTTGTCCTGGAAGTTGCTGTCGTTATTGTCAACGCTGATCAGCAGGCGCTTGGGTGCGGTGTCCAGCTGTTGCAGCAAGGCGCGCAGGTCGCCGATGCGCTCGGGGCTGGCGTTGACGATCAGTTTGTTCTCGAAGGCGCTGACCGTGCCGTCCTTGCCGATGAAGGCCTGTGCGGCGGGGAGTAATTCGGCGCTGGCGCGGTGCTGCAGCGGCAACACCTCGGTGGCGGCCTGGGCGGCGAGGCTGGCAACCAGCAGCAGGGAAGTGAAAAGGGGGCGTAGCGGCATGTCCATGATCTCCGCAGGTGGAATGAACATGATGGCAAATTTGCCGGCTTCCTGCCGGGTCTGGATCGCGCCGGCGGTGTTCAGGGGATCGTATTATCCGGATTTATCCTTTAGGCTATAAATTATAGTATGCAAGATAATTCAGGATAATAAGATGGCTCCCGTTCGCCCGCTTCTTCGCCGTGATCAACTGGCCAACGCGCTAGCCCAGGACCTGGCAGGCGAGTCGCTGATCGATTACAGCGCTGGCATGTTCCTGGCCGCGCCCCGGCGCACGGGCAAGAGCACCTTCCTCAACAACGACTTGATACCGGAATGCATACGGCGCGGCTGGCGACCGGTTTACGTGGATCTGTGGTCGGACCGCGACGCCGCCCCGGCGCAGCTCATCAGCGGCGCCATCGGCACTGCGCTGGCCAGGACTGCGAAAAAGGCCGGTATCGAAAAAATAAACCTGCTGCGCACCCTGAGCTGGGATTTCACCCGCCCGCATCTGCCCGCGGGTACTACCTTGGCGCAGGCACTTTCCGTGTTGCATCAAGTGTCAGGGCAGATGGTAGTGCTGATCATCGACGAGGCTCAGCACGCCCTTAACAGCGAAGATGGCCTCAATGCGATGTTCGCGCTGAAAGCAGCGCGTGACCATCTCAACCGTGGCGACGGTCCGGACGGCTTGCGCCTGGTGTTCACAGGCTCCAGCCGCGACAAGCTGGCCAACCTGGTACTCAAGAGCAAGCAGCCGTTTTTTGGTGCCACCATCACGCCCTTCCCGTTACTGGGGCGTGAATATGTCGAATTTATCACGGGCTTGTGGAACCAGCGCCTGGCCGATAGCAATCAGTTCAAGGTCGAGGACCTGGCGTATGCTTTCGATCTGGTCGGCCGTCGCCCGGAAATGCTCAACAAGCTGTTGGCCGAAGTCAGCGTCGGCCTGGGTGAGGCGGGCAACTTGGGCGATCTGCTGCGCACTGGCGCACTCAACCATCAGGCTGGTGTGTGGAGTGACTACGAAAGTGCCTGGAACGAGCTTTCGCCGTTGCAGCAGGCGGTGCTTGAGGTCATGGCCGAGCGCACGCTGGGCCGACATCCGTTTTCGCCGTTCACAGAGCAGACCTTGATCGACATCAGACGCAAGCTGGAGCAGGCCCAGGCAGAAGTCAACGCCAATACGCCTAACGTGCAGAAGGCCCTCGATGCCCTGCGCGACAAGGAGCTGGTGTGGAAGGCCAATCGTGGTGAGTACGCGCTGGAGGATGCTTCCATGGCTGAATGGCTTGCCCGCGACAAGGCAGTTGCTGGCCGTAGATGAACCTTTGAGTTGTGCCGCCAGTCGCACTCACAGGGAACGCGTGGGGTGATTGCATGAAGGGTGGTCTGATCCTGCTGTTATGGGTTTGCAGCCTTGGTGCACAGGCTGCAGCGGATACGCTGCGCATCAAGCAACTGCAGCGTTGTGGCGATCTGCTCGGCGAAGGTGGGCAGCAATGGTGCCTGCGTGCCGAGGGGCTGGGGGCAGGTGTGCCAAAGGTCTGGCTGGGCGGTGTGCAGCTGCCAACAGGCGATATCGAGCGCCAGGGTGACCGCCTCACGCTGAAACTGGCGAAGCAAGCCCAGCGCAGCGCGCCGCTTTGGCTGGAATATGGTGGGAGTACCAGTAACCCTGTATGGCTGACCCGTCAGGGCAGTCATGTGGTCGCCGCAAGGCCTGATGAAGTGGCGAAGAACATGGATGGCCTGACCACCTACGTCGACCTGGTCAGCGTGTTGATCGAAGAGAAATACGACGGCCGTGGCGAGGCCCGGCGCATCGCCGATAAATACGGCGCCAAGGTTGTGGGTGCCATACCGCCGCTGAATGTCTACCAGCTGCGCCTGCCGGTAGCCGACCTGGTGCAGCGTGACGCGATGATCCTGCGCATGGGCAGTGAAGTCAGCGTGGATGCCGTGGTTGTCGAGGAGTCCGCCCCGGAGCGTGGGGAGGAGGGCAGTGGCCGCGACACCGGGGCGATCGACCAGGCGGACGAATGGGCCGCCAATCGTTTCATGGACGCGCTGTATTTCTACCAGCGACGGATTGCCGCTTCGCACTTGCCGGTGCAGCCGGTTCGGGTTGGGGTAATCGAGCGCGAAGTGGATTTCGATGCCCCAGGGCTCAGTCAATACCGGGGCGGCTGCGAGGCGGGCCAGACGTGCCTGTACGCTCGTGACGGCGATCGCCCGTCAAGCCACGGCAGCCATGTCGCCGGCATTCTCGCGGCGCAGGGTGAGGGATTTTTACCGGGGCTGGGCAAGCATAGCCCTGGCTTCGATGTGATTGTGGAGCGCAACTCGGATGCGGGTATCACCGCCAACATCGCTGCATCGGTGAACCTGGTCGAGGATGGCGTGCGGGTGCTGAACTGGAGCTGGGGCATCCACCGGGTCGGCGCGCGTGATGTCAACGGTGATGAGGTCGATTCGCTGGTGCGTTCCGGGCTGGCGATGAGTGGCTACGAGGAGTTGCTCGAGGAGTTTTTCCTCTGGCTGCGCCAAGCGCACCCTGATGTGGTGGTGGTGAATTCGGCGGGTAACGGTGCGTCCTGGTCAGGCACCGATGAATATCGCCTGCCGTCGTCGTTCATTACCGAGCAACTGCTGGTGGTGGGCGGGCACCAGCGCAGCGACAAGGTGACGGCGGTCGAAGCCCCCGATCATGTGCGCAAGCGCCACAGTTCCAACATCGACATGCGGGTGGATGTGAGTGCCGCTGCCTGCATACGCCCAGCGGCTGCCGCTGCTGCACATTGTGGCACATCGTACGCCACCCCCCTGGTGGCCGCCACCGTGGCAGCGATGCTGTCGATCAACCCGGCCCTTACCCCGGAGCAGGTGCGCATGCTGTTACGGCGCAGTGCCTTGACCATGGGCACCGAGCAGGATTTCGAGGCGATGGATGCCGAGGATCTGACGGCGCCGATCCTGCCATCGGAGCGTGGTGGGCGCCTTGACCACCCCGACCTGGGGCGTTCGGCGCGCCTGGACATGCAGCGCGCGCTGGACCTGGCAGTGCAAAGCCGGGAGCGGGTGCGCTGAACGGTGGCCGCTGCCAGACAAATTCCGTAACATCGCGCCCCTCGTTTTTTGTAACGTCCGCCTGGACTGCACCACAGGAAGCCCATGAAGCCCGCCCGACTACGCGCCGACCTGCTCGCCGGCCTGACCACCTCGTTCGCCCTGGTGCCCGAGTGCATCGCCTTTGCCCTGGTCGCTCACCTCAACCCGCTGATGGGCCTGTATGGCGCTTTCATCATTTGTACCCTTACCGCACTGTTTGGTGGTCGGCCGGGGATGATTTCCGGCGCTGCCGGCTCGATGGCGGTGGTGATCGTCGCGCTGGTGGTACAGCACGGCGCGCAGTATCTGCTGGCCACGGTGCTGCTGGGTGGCGTGGTCATGATCCTGTTCGGCCTCTTGCGCCTGGGCAAGCTGGTGCGCCTGGTGCCGTACCCGGTCATGCTCGGCTTCGTCAACGGCCTGGCTATCGTCATCGCCATGGCGCAGCTCGAGCACTTCAAGGCGGGTGAGCAATGGCTCAGCGGTGCGCCGCTGTACCTGATGATCGGCCTGGTGGCGCTGACCATGGCGGTGGTCTACGTACTGCCCAAACTGACCCGGGCGGTTCCGCCGGCGCTGGTGGCGATCCTGGGCGTTGGCCTGCTGGTGTACCTGCTCGGCCTGCCCACTCGCACCTTGGGCGACATGGCGCACATCGCCGGCGGCCTGCCGGTGCTGGCGCTGCCGGATGTACCCTGGAACCTGGAAACCCTGAAGATCATTGCCCCCTACGCGGTGCTGATGGCCATGGTCGGCCTGCTGGAAACCTTGCTCACCCTCAACCTGACCGATGAAGTCACCGAGAGCCGTGGCTTCCCGGACCGCGAGTGCGTGGCGCTGGGTGCGGCGAACATGGTGTCGGGCCTGTGTGGGGGGATGGGCGGTTGCGCGATGATCGGCCAGACAGTGATCAACCTCAGCTCCAATGGCCGCGGCCGGCTGTCCGGGGTGGTGGCTGGGGTGATGATCCTGCTGTTCGTGTTGTTCCTGTCGCCGCTGATCGAACGGATACCGCTGGCGGCGCTGGTCGGGGTGATGTTCGTGGTGGCCCAGCAGACCTTCGCCTGGGCGTCGCTGCGGGTGCTGCACAAGGTGCCGGTGAACGATGTGCTGGCGATCATTGCGGTGACCGTTGTAACGGTGTTTACCGACCTGGCCATGGCGGTGCTGTTCGGCATCATCATCGCGGCGCTCAACTTTGCCTGGCAGCATGCGCGGGAGCTGTATGCCGACAGCCAGGAGGACGCCGGAGGTGGCAAGCGTTACCAGGTTCATGGCACGCTGTTCTTTGCCTCGACCGCCTCGTTCCTCAATCAGTTCGACCCGGCCCACGACCCGGCAGAGGTCACGCTGGATTGCCAGCATTTGAGCTTTGTGGATTATTCGGCAATTGCAGCGCTCAAGACCCTGCGCGAGCGGTATGCCAAGGCGGGCAAGCATTTGCGCGTGGTGCATTTGTCAGAACGGTGCAAGAAGCTGTTGAAGCGGGCGGGTGAGCAGCATTGAACATTGTGGCGGCCTGTACCGGCCGCTTCGCGGCTACAGCCGCTCCCACAGGGGTATGCGATCCCTTGTGGGAGTGGCTGTAGCCGGGAAGGGCTGGTACGAGTCAGGCGCTTACTCTCCCCGGTTCTTCTTGACGATGCCATCGGCAATGCTCGCCGGGGCCTCGGCATAGCGGGTGAACTCCATCGAGAAGCTGGCCCGGCCCTGGGTCATCGACCGCATCGAGGTGGCGTAGCCGAACATCTCACCCAACGGCACCTCGGCACGGATCACCTTGCCGGCGGGCGTTTCGTCACCGTCCTGGATCATCCCACGGCGCCGGCTGAGGTCGCCCAGAATGTCACCCTGATATTCCTCCGGCGTCACCACCTCTACCTTCATCACCGGTTCCAGCAACACTGCACCGCCTTTCTGCGACAGCTGCTTGGTGGCCATTGAAGCCGCGATCTTGTAGGCCATCTCATTGGAGTCGACATCGTGGTACGAACCGTCGAACACGGCGGCCTTGAGGTTGATCAGTGGGTAGCCGGCAAGCACGCCGTTCTTCATCTGCTCCTCGATACCTTTCTGGATTGCCGGGATGTACTCGCGGGGTACCACGCCGCCGACGATCTCGTTGATGAACTCCAGGCCTTCCTTGCCTTCATCGCCGGGGGCGAAACGGATCCAGCAATGGCCGTATTGGCCACGGCCGCCGGACTGGCGTACGAAACGCCCCTCGATCTCGCAGGTATTGCGGATTTTTTCCCGGTAGGCCACCTGCGGCTTGCCAATGTTGGCCTCGACGTTGAACTCGCGGCGCATGCGGTCGACGATGATGTCCAGGTGCAACTCGCCCATACCCGAGATGATGGTCTGCCCGGTCTCCTCGTCGGTACGCACGCGGAATGACGGGTCCTCCTGGGCCAGCTTGCCAAGAGCGATACCCATTTTTTCCTGGTCGGCTTTGGTCTTCGGCTCCACGGCCACGGAAATCACCGGGTCAGGGAAGTCCATGCGTTCGAGGATGATCGGTTTGTCCATGTCGCACAGGGTATCGCCGGTGGTCACGTCCTTCATGCCGATCAGTGCGGCGATGTCGCCTGCGCACACGTCCTTGATTTCGGCACGCTGGTTGGCATGCATCTGCACCATGCGGCCGATGCGTTCCTTCTTGCCTTTGACCGAGTTGAGTACCGCATTGCCTGAACTGAGCACGCCAGAATAAACGCGGGCGAAGGTGAGGGTGCCGACGAACGGGTCGGTGGCGATCTTGAACGCCAGTGCCGAGAACGGCTCTTTGTCGTCGGCGCGCCGTTCCAGGTGCTTGTCTTCATCGTCCGGGTCGGTGCCGCGGATGGCAGGGATTTCCGAGGGGGCGGGCAGGTAATCGATTACCGCATCGAGCATCAGCGGTACGCCCTTGTTCTTGAAAGAGGAGCCGAGGATGGTCGGCACGATTTCGTTAGCGATGGTGCGTTTGCGCAGTCCGGCCTTGACCTCTTCGACGCTCAGCTCTTCGCCTTCGAGAAACTTGTTGAGCAGTTCGTCATTGGCCTCGGCGGCTGCTTCTATCATGTGCGCGCGCCATTCGTCGGCAAGCTCCTGCAGCTCGGCGGGTATGTCTTCTTCGCGGTAGCTGGTGCCTTGGTCGGCGTCGTTCCAATAGATGGCCTTCATCTTCACCAGATCGATCTGGCCGATGAAGTGCTCTTCGCTGCCGATGGCCAGCTGAATCGGCACCGGGTGGTGCCCCAGGCGCTGGTCGATCTGCTTGACCACACGCAGGAAGTCGGCACCCTGGCGGTCCATCTTGTTGATGTAGGCCAGGCGTGGCACATGGTACTTGTTGGCCTGGCGCCAGACCGTCTCGGACTGCGGTTCTACCCCGTCAGCACCGCTGAACACCACCACCGCGCCATCGAGCACGCGCAGCGAACGCTCCACCTCGATGGTGAAATCGACGTGGCCCGGGGTGTCGATGATGTTGAAGCGGTATTTGTGCGCGAACTGTTTGGTCGAGCCTTGCCAGAATGCCGTGGTCGCCGCCGACGTAATGGTAATGCCGCGTTCCTGCTCCTGGGCCATCCAGTCCATGGTCGCGGCGCCGTCGTGAACCTCGCCCATTTTGTGATTCACCCCGGTGTAGAACAGGATCCGCTCGGTAGTGGTCGTCTTGCCGGCGTCCACGTGGGCGACGATGCCGATATTGCGGTATAGCTCGATGGGGGTTGTACGGGCCATGGCGGACTACCTGCGGATGGACGGATTCCACCACGTTAGCAGACCGGTAGAATCCTGCCCTGCCGCCGGGCCGTCAGTCGGCCTGGGCTTGCAGCATCCATTGGCCATCCACTTCACGGGCCAGACCACTGGCCGCCAGCAGGGCCAGCAGGCGCGGGTGCAGGTCGGCTTCGGTGAAGGTCTTGGCAGTGGCCAGGTCCAGTGCGCCGATCAGGTTCAGGTCGGCCTTGGTGTACGACAGCCACGCTTTCTTCAGCACCTGTGCGACATCGCTGCCGGCGGTGCTGGCGAAGCGGCGGTGCCACTCGCGGCCCTCGAAGGTGAAGTTGTGTGCGTGGCTGTAGCTGCTTTGCTCGGCGCCTTCGGCACAGCGGTGGCAGCGGCACGGGCCTTCGCCGAAGGCGTTGCGCAGGTAGCTGTTGAAGTCCACGACGGGCTTGAGGGACAGGCGTTTGTCGACATCGAACAGGTCGGCGATCAGGGGTTCTTCGGCGCTCACTCGGGATCCTCGTGTGGTGTGGCGTGCATCGGCGGGCACCCTAACAGATCGGGGCATTCAGATCACCTGTTGCAGGCCCGCGAAGAGGCCAGTAGAGACAACTGAGACGGCCTGCCGTACTCTACGCGCCCGTACGCCCATACACCCACCGAGGTAACCCCGTTTGAGCAACAAGTACCCGTACACCGCCACCGTGACCATCAGCGCTGAAGACCGCGGCGGAGATACCGAGGCTTCGGAAAACCCCAGCATGCGCGTGGGGCTGGAAGCGGTGACCGAAACCCTGAAGAAGGTGCATTTCGTCGGTACGCTCGCGGCGCCTGAAAAACCGGCCACGCACATTTGCGTGACCCTGGAGAACGGCCTGACCTATTACGGCCCGATCGTCAACGGCCATGCCGAACTGGAAGGCGGCTGGATCGCCTTCGAGTCCGACATGCTTACCCCGGAAGAACTCGGCCTGTAAGCCTCAGTTCAGTTCAGCCAGGCACTGCTCGAGGATATCCAGCCCTTCCTCGAGCACCTCGGCCTCGATGGTCAACGGAGCCAGCAGGCGAATGATGTGCCGCGCCTTGCCACTGGGCATCAGCAGCAACCCCTTGGCCCGTGCCGTCTCCATCACCTTGGCCAACTGCGCCGGTGCCGGGCTGCCGTCGTCATTGACGAATTCGATCCCGCGCATGGCACCCACGCCAGTCAGGCGGCCGATGTACGGGCTCAGGCCAGAAGCCTTCCAGCGCTCGTAGCGGCTGACGATTGCCTGTTCCTGGCGCTCGCCCCAGGTGGCGACGTTCTGGTCGGTCATTTGCGCCAGGCTGGCCAAAGCCGCCGCACAGGCAATCGGGTTGCCCGAATAGGTGCCACCCAAGCCGCCCTTGGGCAGCGCTGCCATCAATGCCTTGCGCCCTACCACCGCCCCCAGCGGCATGCCGCCAGCGATGCTCTTGGCCAGCAGCAGCAGGTCGGGCTCGATGCCAAGGCGCGGGAAAGCAAAGCGCTGGCCCGTACGGCCGAAGCCGGACTGGATCTCGTCGATGATGATCAGGATCCCGTGTTCGTCGCAGAAGCGGCGCAGGGCTTGGGCGAACACCGGGTCGAGGGCAAGGAAGCCGCCTTCGCCCTGCAACGGTTCAAGGATGAAGGCCGCCACATCTTCCACGGCCAGTTCCACGCTGAACAGGCGCTCCATGGCCTTGAGCGCCTGCTCGCAGGTAACCCCGGTATCCACGCTAGGGTAGGGCAGGTGATACACCGGCCCGGGCAACTCGCCGACCCGTTGCTTGTAAGGGGCCACTTTGCCGTTCAGGTTCAGGGTGGCCAGCGTGCGGCCGTGGAAGGCCCCATCGAAGGCGATGATGGCGCGCTTGCCTGTCGCACCGCGGGCTACTTTAAGGGCGTTTTCTGCCGCTTCTGCGCCGCTGTTGGTGAGCATGCCGGCCAACGGGTAACTGACCGGTACGAACTGGCTCAACTGGTCCATCAGCGCCATGTACGGGCCGTGGGGCGCGGCGTTGAAGGCATAGTGGGTCAAACGGGTGGCTTGAGCCTGTATCGCTTCGACCACCGCGGGGTTGCAGTGGCCCAGGTTGAGCACGCCGATACCGCCGACAAAGTCGATGTAACGTTTGCCGTCGGTGTCCCAGACTTCGGCATTACGGCCATGGGAAAGTGTGATCGGGTGAACGATGGCAATGGATTGGCTGATACTTTCCTGGTTCATGGGCACGCGGGACCTTGTTCAAGTTTCTTATTATCCAAGCGTGTTGGGGGGTTATTCCGCAAACGAATTATTCGATTGCGGTCATTCCCTGAATTCGTGATCTTGGCCGGTTTAGGCCAAATCAGTCCCCCTCAGCCACCCGCTCCCGAATCCACTGCACGAAGGCCCTGATCTTGGGCACTTCGGCCGCATGCTCGGCATGCGCAATGAAGTGCTTGCCATTGCTCGCCACCGGGTGGTCCCAGGCCACCACCAGCTTGCCTTCGCTCAGCTCCTCGGCCACCAGGTAGCGCGGAATCAGGGCAATACCGCAGCCGGCGATGGCTGCTCGAATGCACAGGTAGAACGTGTCGAAACGCGGCCCGTGGTAGCTGTTCTGGCTGTGCAGCCCCAGCCCCAGGAACCATTCATGCCAGGCCTCCGGCCGCGACACGCACTGCAGCAGGCGGTGCTCGGTCAGCGCCTGGGCGCTGTGGAAAGGGTGGTTGGCCAGCAACTGCGGGCTGCACACCGGTACCACTTCTTCGCTGAACAGCTCGATGCAGGTTGCCCCAGGCCATGTGCCCTGGCCGAAGAAAAAGGCCACGTCGGCCTTGGCCTGCACCAGGTCGAATGGCTCCAGTTCGTTGCGCACGTCCAGGTGAATGCGTGGGTAACGGTCGCCGAAACCCTTGAGTTTCGGCACTAGCCAGCGCGCGCCGAAGGTCGGCTGGGTGGCGATGCGCAGCACTTCGGTTTCGTCGCCGTAACTGAGGATGTAGCGGCTGGAAATGTCGATCTGGGTAAGGATCTTGTTCACTTCGGTGAGGTACAGCGCGCCGGCCGGGGTCAGGTGCAGGCGCCGACGAATACGCTGGAACAGCGAGTGCGAAAGCATGTCTTCGAGCTGCGCCACCTGCTTGCTGACGGCGCTCTGGGTCAGGTGCAGTTCCTGTGCCGCGCGGGTGAAGCTGAGGTGGCGGGCGGCCGCTTCGAAGCACTGAAGGGCGGTGGTCGAAGGCATCAGGCGTTTGGACATGACGGGCGAATACCGAGCAAAAAAAGATGAAGTTCATTCCAAAGTGGAATCATGTGGTTCGAAAAGGTCGTTTGTTGACCCCCGCCTATAGATTAATACTGACCTGGATCAACGATTACAACCGGTCATGTGAAGAGGAGGTCAGTAGCCGCTTCCAGCATCTGCAAAACAACAACAACGACTATCAGAAATTTACAAGAATTCTGCTCCGACCTTCAGCCGCCTCAAAGCGGCCGACCCATTCGAGGGTTATTCATGGCTTCCCAAGACAACAAGAAACAGCGTTCCCTGCAGCACGGCCTGACCTCCCGTCAGGTTTCGATGATCTCCATTGCCGGCATCATAGGCGCGGGCTTGTTCATCGGTTCGTCAAACGCCATCGCCACCGCCGGCCCGGCCATTCTCATTTCCTACGCCATGACCGGCCTGCTGGTATTGCTGGTGATGCGCATGTTAGGCGAAATGGCCATCGCCAACCCTAACAGCGGCTCGTTCTCCACCTATGCCTCCGAGGCCATCGGCCCGTGGGCGGGCTTCACCATCGGCTGGTTGTACTGGTGGTTCTGGGTGCTGATCATTCCGGTCGAGGCCATCGCTGGCGCCGACATCCTGCATGCTTACTTCCCTGGGATACCGTCCTGGTTGTTCGCCTTCCTGATCATGCTGGTGCTGTCGGGTACCAACCTGATCAGCGTGAAGAACTTTGGCGCCTTCGAGTACTGGTTCGCACTGGTCAAGGTGGTGGCGATCATTGCCTTCATCGTGGTCTGCAGCCTGGCGGTATTCGGCTTCTGGCCGCTGGCCGAAGTGTCCGGGGTCACCCGGCTGTGGGACAGCGGCGGCTTCATGCCCAACGGTTTTGGCACTGTGCTCGGTGGCGTGCTGATCACGATCTTCTCGTTCTTCGGCGCCGAAATCGTCACCATTGCCGCTGACGAAACTGCAAACCCGAAAGACAAGATTCGCCGTGCGACCAACCTCGTGGTGTACCGCATCGCCATCTTCTACCTGGCGTCGATCTTCCTGGTGGTATCGCTGGTGGCCTGGAACGACCCCGGGCTGAAAGCCGTCGGTTCGTTCCAGCGCGTGCTGGAAGTACTGAACGTGCCAGGCGCCAAGTTGCTGGTCGACCTGGTGGTACTGGTGGCAGTGACCAGTTGCATGAACTCGGGCCTGTATACCGCGTCGCGCATGCTCTACTCGCTGGGCGCTCGCGGCCAGGCCCTGAGCGTGACCAAGCGTATCTCCGGCTCGGGTGTGCCGACTGTGGCGGTCATTTTCTCGACGCTGGCCGGTTTTGCCGGGTGTCTGGTCAACTATGCGTTCCCGGGCAAGGTCTTCGGCTTCTTGCTGTCTACCACCGGCGCCATTGCCTTGCTGGTGTATCTGGTGATCGCCGTGTCCCAGCTGCGCATGCGGGCCCGCGCCGAACGTGAAGGGCGGCCGCTGGAGCTGAAGATGTGGCTGTTCCCGTGGCTCACCTGGCTGGTCATCGGCACCATCGTCATGGTCCTGGGCTACATGCTGTTCAGCGATGCCTACCGCTATGAAACCCTTATGACCGCTGGGGTGACCACGTTCATCCTGCTGGTTTCGCTGACCCAGCGCCGTGCCAAGGCAGTTGCCCAGCCGGCCTGACGTATCTGCTTTAATGGGGGCGTTGCGCGCCCCCATTTCAACAAGTACAGGAAGCGTATGACTGATCACCCACTTTCGCTTCAGGCCCTCGCGGCGCCTGAAGGCACCTGCTACGGCTGCGGCTGCTCCCATCCCAGTGGCCTGCACCTGCAAAGTCACTGGGACACCGACGGCATCCACCTGGTATGCCGACACGACCCCGACGCCACCTTCATCGGCTGGCCGGGCCTGGTCTACGGCGGCCTGCTGGCGATGTTGGTGGACTGCCATTCCAATTGGACGGCCATGGCCTACCACTACCGCAACGAAGGGCGCGAGCCGGGCAGCCTGCCGCGTATCGACTGCGTGACCGGCACACTCAACCTGACCTACCTCAAACCTACGCCAATGGGTGTCGAGCTTTTGCTCAAAGCCCGCGTGGAAGGGGACGTGGGGCGCAAGAGTCGGGTGATTTGCGAAGTCTGGGCCGAGGATGTGCTGACCGTGACCGCCGACTCCGTGTTCGTCCGTGTCGATACCGAAAAGCTCAAGCTCAAGGCCCACGGCCAGGTTTGAGTTGCCAGCGCTGATAAGTGGTCGGTGATGGTCAGCGGCCGGGGATGTCTCTAGAGTGACAGGTTCATTCCCCAGGCAAGGTTGATCATGACCGATCTCAGCGCTTTCCCTGTTACCCGCAAGTGGCCCGCCAAACACCCTGAACGCCTGCAACTGTATTCGTTGCCCACGCCCAACGGCGTCAAGGTGTCGATCATGCTCGAAGAAATCGGCCTGGCCTACGAGGCACACAAGGTCAGCTTCGACAACGATGACCAGTTGAGCCCCGAGTTCATTTCGCTCAGCGCCAACAACAAGATCCCCGCGATCCTCGACCCAGACGGCCCGGGCGGCCAGCCGTTGCCGCTGTTCGAATCAGGGGCGATCTTGCAGTACCTGGCCGAAAAAAGTGGACAGCTGCTCAGCCAGGACCCTGCCCAGCGTTACCAGACGCTGCAGTGGCTGATGTTCCAGATGGGCGGCATCGGGCCGATGTTCGGCCAGGTCGGGTTTTTCCATTTCTTTGCTGGCAAGGAATATGAAGACAAGCGCCCGCGCGACCGCTATGTCAACGAGTCCAAACGGCTGCTGGGTGTGCTGGATCGGCATTTGAAAGGTCGGCAGTGGATGGCAGAGGAATACAGCATCGCCGACATCGCCATCTTCCCGTGGGTGCGTAACCTGGTCGAGCGCTACAACGCCCGTGAACTGGTGGGCTTCGACCAGTTCAAGGAAGTGCAGCGGGTTTTGGCGAACTTTCTCGAGCGGCCAGCCGTGCAGCGTGGCCTGAAAATCCCGGGCTGATCAAGACGGGGTACGGGTTCAGAAGATGTGGTTCAGCAACCAGTACAGGCTGCCGGCCAACAGCATCGCTGCCGGCAAGGTCAGCACCCAGGCCATCAGCAGGTTGAACAAAGTACGCGTCTGAATACCCGAGCCATTGGCCACCATGGCCCCGGCCACCCCCGAACTCAGCACGTGGGTGGTCGAGACGGGCAGCCCGAACATATCCGCCGCGCCGATGGTGCACATCGCCACCACTTCGGCCGATGCGCCCTGTGCATAGCTGAGGTGGGTCTTGCCGATCTTCTCGCCAACGGTGACCACAATACGCCGCCAGCCAACCATGGTCCCCAGCCCGAGCGCGATGGCTACCGCCACCTTCACCCACAGCGGAATATAGCGGGTGGCGTCGTCCAGCTGCGCCTTGAACAGCTGCACATGGCTGCGGGTGTCGGCATCGAATGCCACCAAGCGGTGCTTCTCGATCAGGCGAATGGCTTCGCTGGTCAGGTACATGTCATTGCGCACGTTGGCCATGGCTTCTGCCGGTATGCGCTTGAGCGAGCCGTAGCCTTTGACCTCTGCACCGATCATCCCGGTCAGCGCCGCCAGCGCCGGTACCAATTGCGGGCCGGCCTTGGGCTCGCCAATGAACGCAGTCAGGGTCTGGCGCGGATCGGCCGGGGCCGCTTGCGGGTCGCTGCGCACCAGTGCCTGGCGGGTCACTTCGGCGACGGCGGAAAACTGCAAAGCTTGCTCATTGGGCATGGTCTTGTTCAGCGCATACGCCATTGGCAAGGTGCCGACCAGAATCAACATGATCAGGCCCATGCCTTTCTGGCCATCGTTGGAGCCGTGGGCGAACGACACCCCGGTACACGTGAGGATCAGTACGCCACGAATCCACCAAGGCGGCGGTGTCTGGCCTTGTGGCGCCTGATACAAAGCCTGACGCTTGACCAGCGCACGCAAGGCGAGCAGCAACAGGGCGGCGCAGGCAAAGCCGATCAGCGGGGAAAGCAACAGGGCGTAACCTACCTTGCTGGCCTGGGCCCAGTCCACGCCGCTGGTGCCGTCACGGCCATGCATCAGGGCATTGGCCACACCCACACCGATGATCGAACCGATCAGGGTGTGCGAGGATGACGCCGGCAGCCCCAGCCACCAGGTGCCGAGGTTCCAGATGATCGCCGCCAACAGCAGGGCAAAAACCATCGCGAAGCCGGCCGAGGAACCTACCTGTAGAATCAGTTCCACCGGCAGCAGGGCGATGATGCCGAACGCCACTGCGCCACTGGAAAGCAGCACACCCAGGAAGTTGCACAGCCCGGACCACACCACCGCGACCGGTGCCGGCAGCGCATGGGTGTAGATCACGGTAGCTACCGCGTTGGCGGTGTCGTGGAAGCCATTGACGAATTCGAAGCCCAAGGCAATCACCAGTGCCACGCCCAGCAGCAGAAACGGCGTGATCGTGGTGATCACCGTGCCGCTGGCGCTGACATCCTGTTTCAGGCTCCAGGCGGTGTAGGCGATACCCGTCAGCAGCAGGCCGCAGAACAACACGAGGGTGGCCCACCCCGGCTTGTGGGCAAGCTGCGGTCGGGCGTCGCGTTGGGCCTGGTGCGGCTGACTGGCCAGTAACGGGGTTGCCATGATGGCTCCGGTGGGCATTGGGCAAGTTGCCGAAGGCCTTGAGCATAGGAACAATTCGGCGCCCGACCGTGACCTCGATCAATGAATTATCTAGGCTCAAGACGGACGGTAAATGCAGGAGAAAGCCATGATCCGCTGCAAGCGTGTCTACCTTACGGTCACCGGCGATGATGGGCAGCGTGTGCTGCTAGACCGCCTGTGGCCGCACAACCTGCACAACGAAAACTCGCAAGGGCAGTGGTTGCGCGAAGTGGCACCCTCGAATGACTTGTGCCGTCTGCAGTGGGTAGCGTGCTGATGCCCCTGCAACTGATTGCCGCCAACGACAGCCACTGTACGTTTGCCCGCGACCTCACCCGGCGCGCCATGCTGCCGTACTATCGGGAATATGATCTGCTCTGGATCGAAGAAGCATTCGACCAGGCCTGGGCGTGGCGCGAGCAGTGGTTGATCTGCGAAGGCGATAGCCTGCTGGGTTTCTGCAGCCTCAGCCAGGATCGTGAGGCGCTGTTTATCCGCGAGTTGCACCTGTTGCCCGAGCATCGCGGTCGCGGTGTCGGCAGTTGGGTATTGGAAACGTTGGCGGTGTGGGCGGGGCAGCGGCGGTTGCCGTTGCTGAGGCTGATGGTATTTCGCAGCAACCCGGCACGCCTGCTGTACCAGTGCCACGGCTTCGTCGAAATGGGCGAAGACGATTGCTTTGTGCGGATGCAGCGCGTGATCGATAATGGCTAAATAGTGGCTTGCCCCGGCTTTTGCGCATGGGCCTAGTGGATCCATATGCTCCGGCTGGCGGCATGGCGCCAACCCGTGCAGGAAGGCTATCAGGGTAGAGGAGAAACCCCCATGGATGGAATCGGTCCGCGGCTGCGGGAAGAGCGTGAGCGGCTGGGCATGACTCAGCGTGTGTTTGGCGATATCGGGGGTGTAGAACCCAACGCACAAGGTAAATACGAAAGTGGCGAGCGCACGCCGCGGGCTGATTACCTGGCAGCCCTGGCGGCCAAGGGGGTAGATGCGCTGTACGTGCTCAGCGGTATCCGCACCCCGGTACCGGTCGAAGGCTTGAATACGGATGAGTCCGGTTTGCTTGGGGCATTCCGGCAATTGTCGCCTGACGACCAGGCGGCGCTCTGGCACTTGCTGCGGCGCCTGGCTGGCCGTGATAACCACCGGCAAACAGTGCGGCCTCTCGCCGTGGAGCGTAAGACCTTTCTTACGGAAGTAATGCGTTAGGCCCACTGTGAAAAATTTTGTTAAGGTGGCGGGATCCAATCGCCCTGCTGACGAGGTGTGTGCTTGATTAGGGTCTTAGTGGTCGATGATCACGATCTGGTACGAACCGGTATTACCCGCATGCTGGCCGACATTGACGGCCTGCAGGTGGTGGGTGAGGGTGATTCAGGCGAGTCGGCCCTCAAGCTGGCCCGCGAGCTGAAGCCGGATGTGGTGCTGATGGATGTGAAAATGCCCGGCATCGGCGGCCTGGAGGCCACCCGCAAACTGCTGCGCAGCCATCCGGATATCAAGGTGGTCGCCGTGACTGTGTGCGAGGAAGACCCATTCCCCACCCGCTTGTTGCAGGCCGGCGCTGCCGGCTACCTGACCAAGGGCGCAGGCCTTGATGAAATGGTCCAGGCCATCCGCCTGGCGTTTGCCGGCCAGCGTTACATCAGCCCGCAGATTGCCCAGCAGCTGGCGCTGAAACCGTTCCAGCCACAGGGCTCGCCGTTCGACGCGCTGTCCGAGCGGGAAATCCAGATTGCCCTGATGATTGTCGGCTGCCAGAAAGTGCAGATCATCTCCGACAAGTTGTGCCTCTCGCCCAAGACCGTCAATACTTACCGTTATCGGATCTTTGAAAAACTCTCGGTCACCAGCGACGTTGAACTGACGTTGCTGGCCGTTCGCCACGGTATGGTTGACGCAAGCCTGTAAAACCTCATGTCCCAAGTCTTTGATGCCAGCGCATTCCTGGCGACCTGCAGCGGTCGCCCGGGCGTTTACCGGATGTTCGACGCCGAAGCCCGGCTGCTTTATGTGGGCAAGGCCAAGAACCTGAAGAAACGCCTGGCCAGTTATTTCCGCAAGACTGGCCTGGCGCCCAAGACCGCTGCGCTGGTAGCGCGTATCGCCCAGGTCGAAACCACCATCACCGCCAACGAAACCGAGGCGTTGCTGCTGGAGCAGAACCTGATCAAGGAATGGCGGCCACCCTACAACATCCTGCTGCGCGACGATAAATCGTACCCCTATGTGTTCCTGTCCGATGGCGAGTTCCCGCGGCTGGGCATTCACCGTGGGGCGAAGAAGGCCAAGGGCCGCTACTTTGGCCCTTACCCCAGCGCCGGGGCCATCCGCGAAAGCCTCAGCTTGCTGCAAAAGGCCTTCTCGGTGCGCCAGTGCGAAGACAGCTACTACGCCAACCGCACCCGGCCGTGCCTGCAGTACCAGATCAAACGCTGCAAAGGGCCGTGCACCGACCTGGTCACCGCAGAAGAATACGCCGACGACGTGCGCCACTCGGTCATGTTCCTCGAAGGCCGCAGCCAGCAATTGGGCAACGAGCTGAACGCCGAAATGGAGAAGGCCGCCATGGCCCTCAACTTCGAAAAGGCAGCCGAGTTGCGCGACCAGATCGCCTTGTTGCGCCGCGTGCAGGACCAGCAGTACATCGAGGGCGGCAGTGGTGAGGTCGATGTCATCGCCGCCTTCGTCAACCCGGGTGGTGCCTGCGTGCACCTGATCAGCGTGCGCGGCGGCCGGGTGCTGGGCAGCAAGAACTTCTTCCCGCAGGTGGGCATCGAGGAGGAGGTGGCCGAGGTGATGGCCGCATTCCTTTCCCAGTACTACCTGGGCAACGCAGAACGCGAACTGCCCGGCGAGTTGATCGTCAACGTCGTTCACGAAGACTTCGAAGCCATTACCGAAGCGCTGCACACGCTGCGTGGCCGCGAGCTGACCATCAGCCACCGGGTACGTGGTACACGCGCCCGCTGGCAGCAGTTGGCAGTGACCAATGCCGAGCAGGCGTTGAATGCGCGCCTGGCCAACCGCCAGCACATGGCCGCACGTTTCGAGGCTTTGGCCGAAGTGCTGGGCCTGGACGAGGTGCCGCAGCGGCTGGAATGCTATGACATCAGCCATTCCAGTGGCGAAGCCACCGTGGCCAGTTGCGTGGTATTCGGCCCTGAAGGCGCGCTGAAGTCCGACTATCGCCGCTTCAACATCGAAGGTGTCACAGCCGGCGATGACTACGCCGCCATGCACCAGGCCCTGACCCGCCGGTACGGGCGTATCAAGGACGGTGAGGGCAAGCTGCCCGACGTGTTGCTGGTGGACGGCGGCAAGGGGCAGCTGAACATGGCCCGCGATGTGATGCAGGAACTGGGCTTCACCGACCTGACCCTGCTTGGCGTGGCCAAGGGTGTGACCCGCAAGGCCGGCTTTGAAACCCTGTACCTGAATGACGTGCACCACGAGTTCACACTGAAAGGTGATTCACCGGCCCTGCACCTGATTCAGCAGATCCGCGACGAAGCCCACCGATTTGCCATTACCGGGCACCGCGCTCGTCGCGGCAAGGCCCGCCGGGTGTCCAGCCTGGAGGATGTGGCCGGGGTCGGGCCCAAGCGTCGGCGCGACCTGCTGAAACATTTCGGCGGCCTGCAGGAGCTCAACCGCGCCAGTATCGATGAAATCGCCAAAGCGCCCGGCATCAGTAAAAAGCTTGCCGAGTCGATTTATGCCAGCCTGCATAGCGAGTAGAATGCCGGGCTCAACTTGCAGCCAGTCGTACCGATGAATATTCCAAACCTGCTCACCGTTCTACGCGTCCTGCTCATTCCGTGCTTCATTCTGCTGTTCTATATGCCCTATCAGTGGAGCTACATGGCCGCCAGCAGCGTGTTTGCCGTTGCCGCCGCCACCGACTGGCTGGACGGCTACCTGGCGCGACGCCTGCAGCAGAGCACGCCGTTCGGCGCCTTCCTGGACCCGGTGGCCGACAAGCTGATGGTGGCGGTCGCCCTGGTGCTGCTGGTGCAGACCCACGCCAATTTCTGGCTGACCCTGCCGGCGGCGGTCATCATCGGCCGCGAAATCGTGGTGTCGGCGTTGCGCGAGTGGATGGCCGAGCTGGGCGCGCGGGCGCATGTGGCGGTGTCCAACCTCGGTAAGTGGAAGACTGCGGCGCAGATGCTGGCGCTGGTGATCCTGCTGGGCAACCCGCCGGCGGTGACTTTCTGGGTGATCCTGGGCTACGGGCTGCTGCTGGTGGCAGCGGGGCTGACGCTGTGGTCGATGGTGCACTACCTGTTGGCCGCCTGGCCGCACCTGCGCGAAGGCTCTGAACAGAAATAAACTTTTTTTGAATCAAGGGGTTGACGCTGTTTTAGAAATCGCTAGAATGGCACCCATCACGACGCGGGAATAGCTCAGTTGGTAGAGCACGACCTTGCCAAGGTCGGGGTCGCGAGTTCGAGTCTCGTTTCCCGCTCCAAATAAAGATCTACAGGTTTCCCTCGAAGTCTGTAAGTCGTTGAAAAAGGCCCTTCGGGGCCTTTTTTCGTTCCAGCGCAGTCTGCCTGGATCCACCGGCAGCCACGAAATTCAAGTACATTTTTAAATACAGCGATTCCGGGTAGTTGGCGTAGCGGGTTGATGGCTGAGCTGGGGCTTGGGCATCGATATACATCTCCTCGACCTTACGAGACCGGGAGATGTACACATGCCCTTGTCCGACACTGCCGTCCGCCAAGCAAAGCCGACCGGCAAAAACTTCACCCTCAAAGACACTGCTGGCCTTGCACTGTTCGTCGATGCCATGGGTGCCAAGCAGTGGCACTTCCGTTTCTATTGGTCGGGCAAGCAAGCCCGGATATCAATGGGCGTCTATCCAGCCTTCAGCCTCAAGGAGGCGAGGGAGGCGCAGGACCAAGCGCGTGCGCTGGTTTCCCAAGGTGTCGATCCTCGCGCCAACCCCGTGAGGCCCGCCTGGCTGCCTGTTCGGCGCCCGAGAACTCCGTTCGTTCTGTCTTCAACGACTGGGGGGCCTTCAGGGCATTGAGCCTCAAACGGGGGCGGCAAAGCACGCTGGAACCGATCGAACGGCTCTTGAACTCATCGGTGTAGTTGCGGCGAGTGGTCGGGTACATGGCAACCTCCAGGATAGCGATGGAAGTATCGCTTCTTGGCGTCCCTTGTCACGGGACAAGCCCAGTGAGTCAGACATGCGCAAAGGCCGCGCAGCGCTCAGACGTAACTGATCTTAATCAGTGGCAAAAGGTGTGTTTTCAATCAAACTGACGGCGCCGGCGGCTTCGAGATAAATTCTTACAATATGGCTCTACCCCTTACGGCGTAAGGCCTGTAGGGCGAGTGAGCAAATTTTTGCGCAGTAGAAATCGGGTTAGAGTCCGCGACCTCAAAGCTTCCGTCCGAGGACAGTGGATGTTCAAGCCTGCCAACGCCCCTCAGTTCACCTTGACTATTCCTGCTGCCAGCCATGACCTGCAGGTGCTGGCCTTCACCGGTGAGGAGGCAATCAGTACGCCGTACAGTTTCCACGTCGATTGCGTCAGCCGACGTGCAGATCTGGATTTGGAGGCCCTGCTCGATCAGCCGGCTTTCCTGAGCTTCGGGTTCGCTGGTGAAGGGATTCACGGATTGATTCATCAGGTAGGCCAGGGTGAATCCGGTAAGCGGCTGACGCGCTATTCATTGACCCTAGTGCCCTGTATTGCCTATCTGGATTTGCGCACTAATCACCGGATTTTCCAGGCGATGACGGTGCAGCAGATCATTGTGCAGGTGCTGAAGGAGCATGGCATTCTCGCTGATGTTTGCCATTTCCACTTTGGGCCGACCCCTTACCCTGAGCGGAATTACTGTGTGCAGTACGGAGAGTCCGATCTGCACTTCCTGCATCGCCTCTGCGAAGAGGAAGGCATCCATTACCATTTTCAGCACCATGCAGATGGCCATCATCTGATTTTCGGCGATGACCAGACCGTCTTCACCAAGCTCGGCCGGCCAACGGCTTACGCCCAGGACACCGGGTTGGTAGCCGACGAGCCAGTCATCAAACGCTTCGGGAAGCGCATAGCAGCACGCATCAGCCATGTGGCTCACAGGGATTACAACTTCGAGAAGCCGCGTTTACAGATGCAAGCGCAGACCGGCAGCGAAGCAGCTGCAGTTCTGGAGCGTTATGAGTACCCAGGACGGTTCGCTGATCGACTTCGCGGCAAGCACCTGTCCAAGCGCATCCTGGAACGAGACCGAGCCGATTACGCCTTGGCAGAAGGCGATGGCGATCAGCCGACCTTGCGCAGCGGCTATTTCTTGGAGCTGTCCGATCACCCTCGGCAGGAGTGGAACGATCTGTGGCTGCTTGGCAGCGTTCGCCATGAAGGGCGGCAGCCGCAAGTGCTCGAAGAGTCCATCAGCAGCCAGGTCGAGGTGGGTGACGGCTTCCAGCAGGGTTACCGCAACTGGTTCACTGCCACACCCTGGGATGTGTTCTATCGACCACCGGCTTGTCATCGCAAACCCTTGGCCCTGGCAACACAGACCGCCGTGGTCACTGGCCCGCCAGGGGAAGAAATCTATTGCGACCAGTATGGGCGGGTGAAGGTGCAGTTCTTCTGGGATCGCAGTGACCAGTACAACGACAACAGCAGTTGTTGGGTCCGTGTTGCCTCCTCCTGGGCCGGTAGCCGCTATGGGGCGATCGCTGTCCCCCGAGTGGGAATGGAAGTGGTCGTCAGCTTTCTCGAGGGCGATCCAGACCAGCCCATCATTAGCGGCTGCCTGCATCATGCCGAGCACCTCGTGCCCTATGACCTGCCTGCCAACAAGACCCGCACGGTGTTCAAGACCAGCAGCACGCCAGGCGGGGGCGGTTTCAACGAACTGCGCATCGAGGATCGCGCCGGCCAGGAGCAAATCTACATCCATGCCCAGCGCGATCAGGACTGTGTGGTCGAGAACAACGAGACTCACTGCGTTGGCGTGAACCGCCTGCACAACATAGGCCAGGACGAAACCATCATGATCGGCCAGAACCGCTCATGTGCGGTGAAGGTAGATGACACCTTGCGTGTTGGTGGCGCCAAGCTCGATAGCGTTGGTACCGGCTATCTCATGGAAGCCGGCGAGCAGATTAGGCTGGTTTGCGGGCAGAGCGTTCTGGAAATGCATGCTGACGGCCGCATCAATCTCTCTGGCGTTCAGTTCAACCTCACCGTCAGCGGCGATGGCGAGATCAATACCGGCGGTGATCTGAATCTCAACATGCCCGGCGGTGCCGCAGCCACCGCGCCGGGAGCAGACGGCATCAAGGGCACCATAGAGTCCAACGTCAACGCCATCTTCACCGATCCGCCCAAGCCGGCAACCTGACTAGAAACGTAAACACCCCAGGAAATGCATTTGTTATGGACTACCTACTCCAGGAAGGCCGGGTCACCCTGCCGGCCACTTTTCAAGACCGCAGCGTCAATATGTTCATCCCTGGTAGCACCGTGCCTGCCTCATTCAGCCTGACCGTTGCGCGTGACACGACCCTGCCAGGTGAAGTGCTGTCCGACTACATCGACCGCCAGGTCGGTCTGATCGCCGCCAAGTTGCGCAAGTTCAAGCGGCAAAGTACCCGCGACGCCCTGTTGGGTGCGCAATCAGCACTGCCCGGTCTGCAGGTTGATGCCCACTACCAGAGCGATGGCCAGACCATCTACCAACGCCAGGCAGTGTTCCTGATATCGACGGATCGGGCCCTGGTGTTTTCCGGTACCAGCAAAAGCCCGTTTGACGATCAACTGAACCAGCTTTGGGCAGATGTGTTGGCCAGCTTTCAGCCGCACTCGTCGGCACCGACCACACCCTAAAGGAAACTCAACTGTCCCGCGTGGCAGACGCACAGGGAGGCGTTCGCATGTTCGAAGCGGCGCGGCTGCACGATGAAATTGCTCACACCAGCGCCTTGGCGGGCTTTCTGGTAGGCGCGGCACTTGGGTTGGCACTGATCGTCGCGGTGGCATTCGCCACGGCCACCTGTGGCTTGGGCGTGGCGTTGATCGCAGGGCTGTTGGCCGGGGTAGGGGGGATGGTACTGACCTCCTTCGGCGAAGCCGCAGGCAAGATGTTCAGCACGCCCGCCGGTGGTATCGAGACAGGCTCACCCAACGTCTTCATCAATGGTTTTAAAGCCGCACAAGTCGAGGGCAGCGAGGCTGATTGCAAAAAGCACCCGAACCCCAGGCCGCTGGTGGCCGAAGGTTCGGCAAAGGTGTTCTATAACGGTCTGCCGGCTGCCCGTAAGGGCGACAAGCTGACCTGTGGCGGGGTCATCGACAGCGGTTCGGCAAACACCTTCATTGGCGCAGAGCGCGAGCAATATCTCGAGATCCAGGACGAGGTGCCGGAATGGCTGCGCACCACGGTGGACATCCTCATGGCGCTGGCGGGATCTGCCGTGGGAATAGCCAAGCTGGCATTGATGGCTGGTAAGTCCGGCCTCAAGGTGTTCACGCCCTGTGTCTTGAAGTTCGCTGCCGGGTTTGCCGCTGGCGAAGTGGCGGGTCGCTTTGTCGTCGGCCCAGCAATCAGTCGTGCCTTTGGCGGCTTGTTCGGCAACCCGGTCGATGCGGTGAGCGGGCGCAAGCTGCTGCTGGAAGAAAACGAAACCGACTTCACCCTGCCGGGGCTGATGCCGGTGGTGTGGTCGCGTTTCTACGCCAGCGACCTGAACCACGAAGGCCTACTCGGTCGCGGTTGGGTCTTGCCTTGGGAGCAAAGCCTGCGCCTGGAGGGTGAGCAACTGCTGCTGCGCGACAACCAGGGCCGCGAACTGCCGCTGCCAACCCTTGCGCCGGGCGAGCGCCTGTACCTCACCGATCAGCAGTTCTTCCTGGTGTGCACGGAGGGTGGCCATTTCCTGCTGCAAACCCTGGACAACCATTTCTTCTACTTTGGCGAAGTGCCTGTAGACGGCGACCCTGCGCCGTTGCGTCGGGTGGAAAACGCTCTAGGCCACTACCTCAATTTTTGTTACGACCGCCAACAGCGCTTGAATGACATCTGCGCCACGGGCGGCATTCGCCTGCACCTGTGCTACGACCACCGCGACGACCGTCTGAGCCGTGTCGAACGGGTGGTGGCCAACTCCCCGGTGGAGACCTTGGTGCATTATCGGTACGACGGCCATGGCCAACTGGCGCAGGTTACCGACCGCAATGGCGCACACATCCGGCGCTTCACCTACCAACAGGGGGTGATGACCGCTCATGAGAACGCCTTGGGCCTAACCTGCGAGTACCGCTGGGCGACGTTATCCGACGGTGTTCTGCGTGTGGCTGAGCACTGGACCAGCGACGGCGAGCGCTACCGCTTTTTCTATGATCTCGAAAAGCGCGAAACCACCATCGTCGATGCCCTCGGCCGGCGCGCGAAGGTTCATTACAACGACCAGCGTCGCGTTATCGCCAGTCAAGACTTCGGTGGCGAGCACTATCGGATCGAACTGGACGACGCGGGCAACACGACCGGGGTGACGTTGCCCGATGGCAACACACTCAAGCTGGTCTATGACGACCTGTCCCGCCTGGTGGATGAAACCGATCCGTTGGGCCGTTCCACACGCTACGCCTATCACCTTGATACCAGCCTGTTGACCGCCATCGAGCGCCCGGACGGCAGCCGCGAGCAATGGATCTTCGACCGTAGCGGCATTTTATTGGAAAGCATCGATCCGCTGGGCCAGACCACCCGCTACCTCAATACCGACGACGGCCTGCCGCACACCCGTTACGACCCCCAAGGCAACATCACGCACCTGACCTGGAGCGCGTTGGGCCAGGTGCTACAGCATCAGGATTGTTCCGGACAGCGCACCCGCTACGACTACGATGAGCGCCTGCACCTGGTCGGCATCACCGATGCCCTGGAGCAGACCCTGCGCCTGATTCGCCAGCCCGGCGGTGAGATTCTGCGCATCGAACAGCCCGATGGCAGCTGCGATGTCTATGGCTACAATGCCCTCGGCCAGGTCACCAGCCATACCAATGGCGATGGCCGCACCACGTACCTGGAGCGTACCGCCCGCGGCCTGCCGAAACGGCGCAAGGATGCACGCGGGCAGCAGGTGCACTACCAGTATGACGACGCCCAGCGCCTGATACGGCTGGTCAACGAGAACCAGGCTGCCTATCGCTTCAGCTACGACACCAGTGACCGCTTGCAGGAAGAAGTGCGCGTCGATGGCCTGCGCCTTCGTTACCGCTATAGCGTCAGCGGTACCCTGGTCGAACTGGAGGAAACCGCCGAGCAGGGCCTGCAAGCGCTCAGTCGAACCCAGCAGTTCGAGCATGACGCGGTCGGTCGCCTGTTGAGCCGCACCACGGCGGACAGCCATCTGGCGTATCACTACGACGAAGCCGATCGCCTCACGGCCATCGAGCGCCGGCCCAGCACGGCCGGCAAAGCTTTGGGCATCGAGCCCGAGCGCCTGGCGTTTGCTTATGACGCAAGCGGTCGCCTGACCGAAGAGCACAGTGCGCAAGGCATACTCGGCTACCAGTACGACGCGTTGGGCAAGCTGACCACCCTGACCTTGCCCGACGGCCGCCAGCTCAATCACCTGTACTACGGCAGCGGTCACCTGCACCAGATCAACCTGGATGGCCTGCTGGTCAGCGACTTCGAACGCGACGCGTTGCACCGGGAAACCCTGCGCAGCCAAGGTGCGCTCACCAGCCGCTTCGGTTATGACGCCATCGGTCGCAAGCAGTGGCAAGGGGCGGTCCGCTTGCCACACGAGGCGTTGGCTGAGTTGCAGGAGCAGGGCAGCCGGCTGCTGGGTTCGCCGGAGCATCCGTCCACCCTGATCCATCGGCGCTATCAGTACAGCCCCGGTGGTGAGCTCAAGCTCACCGCTGATAATCACCGGGGTATGACTGACTACGGTTACGACGCCGTGGGTCAGTTGCACAGCCGTGAGCCCCGCCATCCCCAGCTACAGGCCGAGGACTTCCGCTACGACGCTGCCGGCAACCTGTGCGGCACCGGCGCCTGGCAGTTCGAGGCGCAGCCCAGCAACCGCCTGAAAGCTTGGGGTGACCTGCGGTTCAGCTATGACGCTTGGGGTAACCTGAGTGAGAAGAGCCGCAGTAACGGCGCCTATCAGCGTTTTCACTACGATAGCGAGAACCGCCTGGTCCGTGCAGAAACCTGGCATGGCACACAGTTGCAAAGTGAAGCGCATTACCGCTACGACTGCCTGGGTCGGCGTATTGGCAAAGAGGTCACCCGCAACGGTCAGACCGAGCGCATTACGTTCCTGTGGCAAGGGTTGCGCCTGCTGCAAGAGCAGCAACCGCAATTGCGCAGCCTGTACATCTACGAGCCAGACAGCTACGCCCCGCTGGCGCGCATCGACAGCGATCCCGAGCAGCCGGAACGACCCGGCAAGTGCTACTGGTTCCACACGGACCAGATCGGCACGCCGCAAGAGCTGACCGATGCCGAAGGGCAGGTGGTGTGGCGGGCGTACTACAAGGCGTGGGGCGGGCTGGAGGCGCTGTCGCCGAACGGGGTGGAGCAGAACCTGCGGTTTCAGGGGCAGTACCACGACCGGGAAACGGGGCTGCACTACAATACGTTTCGGTATTACGATCCGGGGGTGGGGCGGTTTACGACGCAGGATCCGATTGGGTTGGAGGGAGGAACAAACTTCTACCAGTACGCCCCTAACCCACTGAACTGGATCGATCCCCTCGGGTTATTTGGCTGTGACCCAAAGGCGCAAAGGCATATTCTTCATGGTGATGGTCCCGGTCGTGGCGGCCATATGTGGCCCGGACAACCTGGTAAAACCGTTTTCCCTCAGTCTTGGAATTCGAAAAAAATCATTTCTGAGGTGAATGACATTGTGAACTCACCGTCAACTAAGTGGTATGCTCAGCAAGGTATTGGCGGCGCATTAACCAAATCAGGAAAAGCTGCTAATTGGGTCGCATGGGAGGTCAGAGGTGGAGTGCAAATCAGAGTAGTGTATCAGCCAGCAAGGGGACGGATAGTAACTGCGTTCCCAGATAACGGACCCGTTCCACACTTGCCGGGGGCAAAATAATGGCTACAGTTGCTGGCACCAAATTGAAAAGCCTTGGTGAGACATTCAATGATAGAGTCTCCGCCGAGGAGTTGAATTATGCATTGAGCTATATAGATTTTGGAGAGGAGCCACTGGCACTTGAAATGCTTTGTGATCATATCTGTGAGCACGAAATTATCATAACTAAAAATGAATATGAAAGCATCTGCAAACTCAACTCATCACTTAATAATCCTTTGGACAAAAATGTAATCAATCACCTGAAGTCTTTAATAAGTAGCTAGTTATAGAATTTGCAAGCACTATATTTTCGCTAAATTCTACTGGCAATCAAAAACAGCAGCGACGCCTATCAACGCTTCCACTACGACAGCGAGAACCGCCTGGTCCGTGCAGAAACCTGGCATGGCACACAGTTGCAAAGTGAAGCGCGTTACCGCTACGACTGCCTGGGTCGGCGTATTGGCAAAGAGGTCACCCGCAACAGTCAGACCGAACGCAGTACGTTCCTCTGGCAAGGGTTGCGCCTGCTGCAAGAGCAGCAACCGCAATTGCGCAGCCTGTATCTCTACGAGCCGGACAGCTATGCCCCGCTGGCGCGCATCGACAGCGATCCCGAGCAGCCGGAACGACCCGGCAAGTGGTTGCCGTTGGTGCCCTGGATGGAGAGGGTGAGAGAACGCTGGCTTGCCTGCCTGAACATCTAATGCCGTTAAGGTCAGGTAGCGTTGAGGTGGTAAGCGCCGACGGCGCGGAGTACCGTCGGCAGGTTCACGCGTGGTTACACCGAGACCGGGGTACGCCAGTCGTCGGAGCCGGACGTGCCGGAGACCTCGTGGGTCCAGGTAATCTTGCGGTAGGTAAAGTAGACGTCTTCCAGATGGGTGAAGTGCGCCATGTTGGGGTCTTGGCAATTAGCCATGTTGGACTGCACGTCGACGATGATCGCGTCTTCGAGCTTGATGGTGTAGTAGTGCTCTTGAGTGCCGGAGGCCGAGGTGCGGAACCACTTCAGGGTGCACTCCTTCAGGCGCTCACCACTCGTCAGGGCAGTGAAGATCAGTGGTGAGGACTTATCGAACACCTTCGTGATCTTCAGTGGTTTGTGCACGCGCTGGCCGGTCGGCTGTCCGGACTGCGGGTCACGCGGAATGATCACCTGGTGGTCGAAGGCCTGCACCAGGATCTCGTCCTCATGGCCTTCCTGGAAGATGTTGCCGACCGAGTCCTGGGTGAAGGTGCCGGCGGTCATGAGGCCTTGTTTGGTGCCTTGCAGGGTCAGATACGCGGGTGTTGGCATTGCAGCTCTCCTTGCGGAATAGGTATGGATTGGCCGGGTATTTCTGTTCCGGTCACGCCAGTTCTAATCAAGTTGCATGCCATACATTAAGAAACCCAATAAAATCACGGGTTTGTTGATGTCGGACATTTTTCAGTGCGTCGGTATGATGGGATTCAGGGCGAATGTGCGCAGCTTTCTGCGCGGCAATGTGCAAGAAGTTGCGCACCGTGTCCCGGCGCCTGTCAAAAGGGTGCCTGATAGGTATCATCTTCTATTTCTTGTAAATGGTTGCGCAACTTTTTGCGCAGTTCGCTATCTGTGGATTTCCTGCTTTTAGCTCTTTGAGTGTGAGTGGGTGTTTTCTATGGTGCATATAAATAATGCGCACTCTAAGAGGTGCCAATATCTTGTAGGAAAATTCGTTGCAGCGTGTAGGACTCGCCCTTCGAGTGTGTAGGAAAGATTCTGCTACTTGACCTGAGTCGCGCGTCGAATCAATCGGTTCTATGCCTCTAGGGTGCAGGTTTCAAGGGTGATTCTGCTTGTTTTTAACGTGCTCGGACCTGTTCGAAAATACGTTGGGTGGAAAGATGTATAAATAGAGTGAGCGGTTTAAGGGCGCTTGCGTCTTGCTGGGTCACCATTTATGCTCCAATTAACTGCCCCTCTGGCGTAGCGTTCCAAGTATGCGAATCTTCATTAGCTTGTTTAATGAAGGGTTGCTCGTGGCACGCCAAAAAACCGTTAAAAGGCCGCGGATGGCGTATTCAAATAAGTTGTGCACTCGTTATCTAGAACTCGTGAAATCGCCTGTGTCTGGTGCTGCATTCGCTGGTGAGGACGTGCGCTTTTCCAACGAATTCGAGGCGCTGGAAGAAGAACTCAACAAGGACTCGGCAATGCATGATGTCGGTCGCACCGACTGGGCCAAAGTGATCGACGGCTGCGAGGTTCTGCTGCGCGACCAGACTCGTGATCTGCGCGTTTGCGTGTGGCTTATTTGGGCGCTGCATCAGCGCGAATCTTTCGTCGGACTGGTGGCCGGCTTGGGCATGTTGCGGTACCTATGCCGGCAGCACTGGGCCGAGCTGCACCCGCTGAAAGTGCGTACCCGCGCTGGCGCCTTTGTTTGGCTGATGTCGCGTCTGGAGCAGACGCTGACCGATGACGTACCGGTTAAAGAACAGCTGTTGCTGTTCCGTGCCATAGTTGAACACCTTGAGGCACTCGACGAAACGCTTGCCGCCCAGCTGGGCGATGACGCGCCGCTGATCCTGCCAATGTGCCGGCGCTTGGCCAAGATGGTCGAGCGCGGTGGCGAAGGCCAGCCTGGGCCCGGCAGCGTCGGTGCGATGTTGGCTCAGGTCAAGCACGCCGCCACCCAGTTAGTCACGCCGGGCGCAACCATCGACAATGAAAAGGATGCCCACAAGGCCTTGCGCGCCCTGCAGGACGGTGGGCGGCCGCTAGGTGCCTGGTGGCTGAAGCAGAAAGCAAGCGACCTGCGGGCGTTGCGGCTGAATCGCACTCTGGCCTGGTTGCCAATCGAAGGCTTACCTGGCCGCAACGCTGAGCAGGTCACCGCGTTGCGCGGCTTGCCCACCGACAAACTTAACGACTATCGCCAGCGCTTCGAGGCCGGCAAGTACGCTGACCTGTTGGTGGACGTCGAGGCCAGCTTAGCGCTTTCGCCGTTCTGGTTCGATGGCCAGTGTTTGGCCTGGGAATGCTTGCACGCCTTGGGCAGCGAGGCGGCTATGCGCGAGGTGGAGATAACCTTCGCGCTGTTCCTGCAACGCCTGCCAGGCATCACCGACCTGCGTTTTCACGATGGTCAGCCGTTCGCCAGCGCCGCCACCTTGAGCTGGATAAGCGCCACAGTGTTGCCGCACCTGGCAGCCCCAGTCGCCGCGCGCCTGGTTGGGCCCGATGAGCAGGAGCGTCTGCCAGCCTGGGAGCTGGCGCTGGAGACTGCCCAATCTGTATTGCGCGAGGATGGTCTGAAGGCTGCGGTTCAGCAGCTCAAACAGGGCATGCAGTCCGCTCAGGGCGGGCGGGAGCGGTTTTTTTGGCAATTTAGCCTGGCTCGGCTTTGCCACCATGCCAAGAAGTACGAACTGGCCCGTACCCAACTCGAATCCCTCGATCGCCAGCTGCATGGCGCAGGACTGGATCCCTGGGAGCCGGCGCTCGTGCTGCAGGTTCTGCAGTTGTTGCACAACTGCTGTGAACTGCTGCCGCAGAACCATGAGGTGCGCGAGCGCAAGGACGAGGTTTATCGCAGGTTGTGCCACCTTGATCTTGAGGTGGTGCTCGATTAGGCCCTCGGGCCGTAACCGCAAATGGAGAAGACCGATGGCCAAAGAAGGCTCGGTAGCACCCAAGGAACGCATCAACGTCACGTTCAAACCAGCCTTGGGTGATGCCCAGGAAGAAATCGAGTTGCCGCTCAAGCTGCTGGTGCTGGGTGATTTCACCCAGCGTGCCGACGATCGCAAGATCGAGGACCGTAAGCCAGTCAGTATTGATAAGAACAACTTCGACGATGTGCTGGCCAAGCAGAGCCTGAGCCTAACCCTCAGTGTGCCGAATCGCCTGCAGGACGACGTGGCCGAAGGCGAAGAGCTGGCGGTGGAAATCAAGGTCTGCGCCATGCAGGACTTCAACCCAGCCAACCTGGTCGAGCAGGTCCCGGAGTTGCAGAAGTTGATGGAGCTACGCGAGGCACTTGTGGCGCTCAAGGGGCCGCTGGGCAACGCCCCGGCCTTCCGCAAGGCTATCGAAGGCGTTTTGGCTGATGACGAAGCGCGCAACCGTGTGCTGGGCGAGCTCGGCATGGATGCCTCCCCCAAGCAGCACGCTTGAGCCCGGACTGTATAAGGACACTGACCCATGAGCACCGAAGTACAACAAGTAACCGAAAGCCTCGCCGAGTTCGGCATCCTCGATCAGATCATCGCCGAAACCAGTCTCACCCCGGAAGACGATGCCTACGGCATCGCCAAGCGTGGCGTCTCGGCCTTCATCGAAGAGCTGCTCAAGCCGCAGAACCAGGGCGAGCCGGTCAAAAAGGCAGTCGTCGACCGGATGATTGCCGAGATCGATGCCAAGCTCAGCCGACAGATGGACGAGATCCTGCACAGTCCCGAGTTCCAGTCACTGGAAGCTTCCTGGCGTGGTCTGAAGATGCTGGTGGACCGCACTGATTTTCGCGAGAACATCAAGCTCGAGCTGCTCAACGCCTCCAAGCGGGATTTGCTGGACGATTTCGAAGACTCTCCGGAAGTTATGCAGGGCGGCCTCTACAAACATGTGTACACCGCAGAGTACGGTCAGTTTGGCGGTCAGCCGGTGGGCGCGATCATCGCCAACTACTTCATGTCGCCCAGCGCACCTGACGTAAAACTGATGCAGTACGTTTCAAGCGTATCGTGCATGTCCCACGCGCCGTTTATCGCTGCCGCCGGCCCGAAGTTCTTTGGCCTGGAGGCTTTCACCGGTCTGCCAAACCTGAAGGATCTCAAGGATCACTTCGAGGGCCCGCACTTCGCCAAGTGGCAGAGCTTTCGTCAGTCCGAAGACTCGCGCTACATGGTTCTGACCGTGCCGCGCTTTCTGCTACGTAACCCCTACGATCCTGAAGAAAACCCGGTTAAGACCTATGCGTATCGGGAGATGGTTGCCAACAGCCACGAGCACTACCTATGGGGCAACACCGCCTTTGCGTTTGCTACCCGCCTGACCGACAGCTTCGCCAAGTTCCGCTGGTGCCCGAACATCATTGGGCCGCAGAGCGGTGGCGCGGTCGAGGACTTGCCGCTGCATCAGTTCCAGAGCATGGGCGAGATCGAGACCAAGATCCCGACCGAAGTCCTGATATCGGACCGCCGCGAGTACGAGTTGGCCGAGGAAGGTTTCATTTCCCTGACCATGCGCAAGGGCAGCGACAACGCCGCGTTTTTCTCTGCCAACTCCGTGCAGAAGCCCAAGTTCTTCGGCAACAGTGAAGAAGCCAAGAGCGCTGAGCTGAACTACAAACTCGGTACACAGCTGCCGTACATGATGATCATCAACCGCCTGGCACACTACCTGAAGGTGCTGCAGCGCGAGCAACTGGGGGCGTGGAAGGAACGCACCGACCTCGAGGATGAGTTGAACAAGTGGATCCGCCAGTACGTAGCTGACCAGGAGAACCCGAGCGCAGAAGTACGTGGCCGTCGCCCGCTGCGTGCTGCCGCCATTGCCGTCAGTGATGTCGAAGGCGAGCCGGGCTGGTACCGCGTGAGCCTGAACGTGCGCCCGCACTTCAAGTACATGGGGGCTGATTTCACCTTGTCGCTGGTCGGCAAGCTCGACAAGGCTTGATTGGAGTAGTGCATGAGCGGATACGGCAGTCTGTTCGAGCGCCTCGCTGGTGAGGCCGCCGGACGCAGCGAGTACGACCGCGAAGTCAGCGTGACCACCTCGGTGGCCAGCCACCTGAGCAAGATGCTTAGCACCCGCGCTGGCAGCGTGCAGATGCTGCCCGACTATGGGCTGCCGGACCTCAACGACATGCGTTTGAGCCTGCATGACGCCTTGGCCCAGGCCAGGGAGGCGATCCGACGCTTCATTGAAACCTACGAGCCGCGCTTGGGCAGCGTCCAAGTGGTCTCGCAGCCGCAGGGCGGCGATCCGCTCACTCTCACGTTCGCCATCGAAGGTTGGCTTGAAGTGGAGGGGATCCGCTGTGCGGTCTCCTTCACCGCCCAGCTCGATGGCAGCGGCAAGGTCAAGGTTCGATAAGGAGTTTCGACATGGGCGAACCCGCTGCATGGGGCAGTGCCCCAACCATTTCGCAACAGAGGTAATTACCCAGTGTCGTTCAACCACTACTACCAGAGCGAACTCACCGCCCTGCGCCAGTTGGGACGGCGCTTCGCCGAACGTAGCCCGGCGCTGGCGCCGTACCTGGGCCAGAGCGGGCGCGACCCGGACGTCGAGCGCCTGCTCGAAGGTTTCGCCTTTCTCACCGGGCGCCTACGCCAGAAGCTCGATGACGAGCTGCCCGAATTGACCCACTCGCTGATGCACCTGCTGTGGCCCAACTACATGCGTCCGCTGCCGTCGTTCAGCATGCTGCAGTTCGAGCCGCTGCGACAGGCCGGCCCGGCGCAGACGGTCGCGCGCGAAACCCCGGTGGAAAGCGTCCCGGTCGATGGCGTGCGTTGTCGCTTTCGCACCTGCTACGCCACTGAGGTACAGGCCCTGGACCTGGCCGCCATCGATTACGCTGTCATGGGCGACGGCGCGGTGCTGACCCTGCGCACCGAGATGAGTTGCGATGGCTTTCTCGCCGAGCTGGAACTCAAGCGCCTGCGCCTGCATTTGGCCGGCGAACGCTATATCAGCCAGATGCTCTACTTGTGCCTGCTGCGCAACCTCGAAAGCATTGAGCTGGTGCCACTGGACCAGCACGGCAAGCCGTTCTCGCGCATCAGCGCCCCCGATCTAAGCTACATCCTGGGCGGCGACAAGGTTTCTGCGGTTGGCTTTGGTGAGGAGCACGCGCTCATTCCGTACCCGCTCAACACCTTCCGCGGCTATCGTTTTCTGCAGGAATATTTCTCGTTCCAGGACAAGTTCCTGTTCGTCGACCTCGAAGGCCTGGAGGCGCTGGCGGCCATTCCCGAGACGCTGCAGGAGCAAGTGCGCGGCGTGGCAATCCGCTTCAACATCCGCAAGAGCGGCATCCAGCGCCTGCGCCCGAGCCTTGAAAATATCAAGCTGCACTGCACCCCCATCGTCAATCTGTTCCGCCACGACGCGCTGCCGATTCGCTTGGACGGCAAGCAGGACGAACACCTATTGCTGCCGGCTGAGTATGACCTGCAAAGCTGCGGCGTGTTCGCTGTGGAAGGGGTGACCGGTTGGCTGCCGGGCGGCGTGGGCTACCGCAACTATGTGCCGTTCGAGTCGTTCGAGCACGACGCCAGCTTCGATGTGAAGGAATGCAGCCCGCACTACAGCGTGCGTCAGCGTAGCTCGCTGCTGCACGAAGGCCTGGACACCTATCTGAGCTTCGGCATCCGTCAGACCCAGTCCCACGAGACACTGTCGATTGAGCTCACCTGCACCAACCAAAACCTGCCGCTGCGCCTGCGTGAGGGCGATATCTGCCTGATAGCCGAAGGTACCCCGGAATCTCTGCGCTTTCGCAATATCACCGCCGCCACCCCTAGCTATGCGCCGCCCATCGGCCGGGACTTCCTCTGGCGGCTGATCAGCAACATGTCGCTGAACTACCTGTCGCTGGCAAACGTTGAGGCGCTCAAAGTGGCCCTTGAGACCTACGACCTGCCGCGCTACTACGACCAGCATGCGGAAAAGGTCAGTAAGCGACTGCTCGGCGGCCTCAAGTCCGTGCGTCACGAGCATATCGACCGACTACACAAGGGCCTGCCGCTGCGCGGTCTGCGCACCGAGCTGACGATCGACCCGGAGGGCTACGTAGGGGAGGGCGACCTGTTTGTTTTCGCCTCGGTGCTCAACGAGTTCTTCGCACTCTACGCCAGCCTCAACTCGTTCCATGAGCTGAGAGTCAAAAGCACACAAGGAGAGGTGTACCAATGGGCACCACGCATGGGCCTACAGCCTCTGCTCTGAACGATCTGACGCGCCATATCCGCGAATATTCATTGTACCAAGCGGTGCTGTTGGTGGTCGATCGTCTGCGCGAAGACAGTCCGTGGCTCGACCAGGACGAGCTATACGAGCGCCTTGAGTTCGAAGCTAACCCGAGCTTGGGCTTCCCCGGCAGCGATGTTGACCGTGTGCAGTTTTTCCACGAGCGCGGTGAACTATGCGCGCGCTTGCGGCTGAACGTGGTTGGCCTTGTGGGCGCCAGCTCTCCATTACCCACTTTCTACGCTGAGCAGGCGATCGGTGACAGCGACGAAGGCAATGCTACCCGCCAGTTCCTCGACCTGTTCCACCACCGGTTGCAGCGCCTCATGTTGCCGATCTGGCGTAAGCATCGCTATCACGTGCGCTTCGAGGCCGGCGCCACCGACCCGTTCTCGGCGCAACTGTTCGCCCTGATCGGCCTGGGCGGCGAAACCATTCGCCAGGCCAGTGAGCTGAACTGGCGGCGCCTGCTGCCATATTTGGGCCTGCTAAGCCTGCGCGCCCATTCGGCGGCGTTGATCGAGTCGGTGCTGCGTTACTACTTCAAGCACGAGGAGCTGCTTATCGAGCAGTGCGTTGAGCGCCGTGTGGTGATCCTCGACGAGGAACGTAATCACCTAGGTTTAGCAAACAGCCTATTGGGCAACAACGCGGTGCTGGGTGAGTGCTTGCGCGATCGCGGGGGCAAGTTTCGCATCCATGTGTATCAGCTCACATGGGAGCAATTTCACGGGTTCCTGCCGGTCGGGCCCGGCTATCAGCCCTTGTGCGCACTGGTGCGTTTCACCTTGCGCGATCCCCTGGACTACGACCTGCGCCTAGTCCTCAAACACGAGGAAATTCGCGAGTTGCGCATCGGCGAAAACAACGCCTGCCGCCTCGGCTGGACCAGCTGGCTCGGACGCGAACGCGCCGACGGGGTCGTCACCCTCGGCAGCCGGATTCATTGAGGACCAATAAAATGATCAACGTCGATTTGCAACAGCTCATCAAGGCGCTGGACGCCGAAACCCGCCGCGACCTGGAAGGCTGCGCGCAGCGTTGTGCCGGTCGGGGCGGCAGCAAGATCCTCGTCGAGGACCTGCTGCTGGCCCTGCTCGAGCGCCCCGAAGGCCTGCTGGCCAAGGCCCTGCAGGATGCCGAGGTGGACGCCCAGGTACTCGCCGCGGCGCTACAGCCGTTGCCCGAGCACAGCGCTTCGCGCAATCCCGTGTTCGCCCCAGAGTTGGTGCAATGGCTCCAAGACGGTCTGATGGCCGCCAGCCTGGAACTGGGGCAGAACCAGATCGACCAGGCCGCTCTGATCCTGGCCCTGCTGCGCAATCTGGTGCGCTATGCCGGCAGCCGCTACCAGCCGTTACTGGTATGCATCGATGCTGCTCGCCTGCGCGAATATGCGCTGGCCCAGCGCCCTGAGGTCGCCCCAGGCAAAACCGCCGCCGGTGGCGAGTCGCTGCTGGCCAAGTTCACCCACAACCTCACTCAGCAGGCCCGCGATGGCAAACTTGACCCGGTGCTGTGCCGTGACGGCGCGATCCGACAGATGGTGGATATCCTCGCTCGTCGGCGCAAGAATAACCCCATCGTGGTTGGCGAGGCCGGTGTGGGCAAGACCGCGATCGTCGAAGGCTTAGCCCTGCGCATCGCCGCTGGCGAAGTACCCGAGTCGCTCAGGGGCGTCGAGGTGGTGGCCTTGGACATGGGCTCTCTGCAGGCTGGCGCCAGCATCAAGGGTGAGTTCGAGCGTCGCCTGAAGGGCCTGATCGACGAGGTCAAGGCCTCACCCAAACCGATCATCGTGTTCATCGATGAAGCCCATACCTTGATCGGCGCGGGTGGCCAAACCGGCGGCGCCGATGCCGCCAATCTGCTCAAACCGGCCCTGGCCCGTGGTGAGCTGCGCACCATAGCGGCCACCACCTGGGTCGAGTACAAGAAGTACTTCGAGAAAGACCCAGCCTTGGCCCGGCGGTTCCAGCCGGTGCAGTTGCACGAGCCCACTGTCAGCGAGGCGGTGACTATTCTGCGCGGTCTGGCGCCGGTGTACGAGAAGAGCCACGGCATCTACCTGCGTGATGACGCGGTGGTCGCTGCTGTTGAGCTGTCGGCCCGCTACCTGTCCGGCCGGCAACTACCGGACAAGGCTGTAGATGTGCTCGACACCGCCTGCGCCCGAGTGCGCATCAGCCTGGCCGCCGCCCCCGAACGCATCGAGTGCCTGCGCGCTGAACGGGCCGAGGGTGAGCGCCAGGTGCAGGCCCTGCGTCGCGATGCCGAAGCCGGCCTGCCGGTCGAACACGACGCCTTGCAAGCACTGGAAACCCGCCTGCAGCAGGCCAGCGACGAGCAACGTGCACTCCAAGCCCTGTGGCAGGAGCAGCGCAACCTGGCTGAACGCCTGCTCGACCTGCGCCAGCGCCTGGCCAACCCGCCGGGTGGCGACGAAAGCTCCGATGCCGTGCAGTGTCAAACCGAATTGCTGCAAGTGCATGGCGCGCTGACCGACGCTCAGCAGCGCGAACGCCTGGTCAGCTTTGAAGTGTGCCCGCGCCTTGTGTCGGAGGTCGTCAGCGCCTGGACCGGAGTGCCGCTGACCCAGCTGGCCCGCGAACACAATGCTAAGGTAATCAACTTCGCTGACGACCTGCGCCTGCGCATCCGTGGCCAGGAGCAGGCGGTCCTGGCCCTCGATCGCGCCATGCGCGCCACTGCTGCCGGCCTGAACAAGCCAGATGCGCCGGTGGGCGTGTTCCTGCTGGTCGGCCCCAGCGGGGTGGGCAAGACCGAAACCGCCCTGGCGCTGGCCGACCTGCTGTACGGCGGCGAGCGCTTCCTGACCACCATCAACATGTCCGAATTCCAGGAGAAACATACCGTTTCGCGCCTGATCGGCGCGCCGCCTGGCTATGTCGGTTACGGCGAGGGCGGCATGCTCACCGAGGCGGTGCGCCAGAAGCCGTATTCGGTGGTGCTACTGGACGAGGTGGAAAAAGCCGACCCTGACGTGCTTAACCTGTTCTATCAGATCTTCGACAAGGGCGTGGTCAACGATGGTGAAGGGCGCGAGATCGATTTTCGCAACACTCTGATCCTGATGACCTCGAACCTGGCCAGCGAGCGTATCAGCCAGCTCTGCGAAGACGGCCAGCGGCCCTCGGCTCAGGACCTTGAAGCGGCCATCCGCCCGGCCCTGAACAAGCACTTCAAGCCGGCCCTGCTGGCGCGCATGCGCGTGGTACCGTACTACCCGGTGGGCGGTGCAGTGCTCAACGAACTGGTGCAGATCAAGCTCGGCCGCCTGGGCGAGCGTCTGCAACGCCGCCAGTTGGGTTTCAGCCACTGCCAGGCATTGGTCGAGCACCTGGCCCAACGCTGCATTCAGAACGACAGTGGCGCGCGTCTGATCGACTACCTGATCGATTCGCACTTGCTGCCGAGCATCGCTGACCGCCTGCTGGATGCCATGGCTAGCGGTGAACGACTGACTCAGGTGCACGCAACCCTCGACGGCAACGGTGGGGTGGTTTGTGAGTTCGGTTGAGATGACCGGGCTGTTCGGCCAGATCCCTAGGCCGCTGGGCTACCCCGAGCAACTGCTGGCTGCGTTTGGCGTGCTGTCGCAAGCTGCGGAGCAGGGCGCGTTACTGGATGCCTTCGCAAGCCAGGCCTGCGCCCTGAGCGGCTGCGAGCTGGCACAGGTCTACCTGCTTGATGCTGGCCACAGTGCACTGCGCCTGGGCGCCGAGTGCCTGCGTGGCAAGCTGCGTACGGGCGATGGCGCGGTGCTGTCGGCCGACTACCGCGGCGATGAGCTGCTGCAGTTCAGCCTGTGCCAGAACCGCGTGCTGTGCCTGGACTCTCTCGGCGACGGGCTGTATTCGACCAACTTTCTTCCGGCCAGCGGCGACGCCTGGCGCAGTCTGCTGTGCGTGCCGCTGAACAATGCGGCGGGCGAGGTGGGCGGCTTGCTGATCAGCGCAAGCCCGAGGGCACTGGAACTGCAACATTTCGTCGCTTCGCTGGCACAGCTTGGTCGCTTCGTGCTCACCCAGGCTGCGCTGATGCTGCGTCTGCGCGGCAGCGCCGTGGTAGCAACTGCTCCCCCCGACAGCAACGTGTGCCCCAGCGACTACGGCCTGATCGGCACCAGCGAGGCTATGCGCAAGACCTATCGGTTGATCAGCAAGGTGCTGCACAGCACCTACACCGTGCTGCTCAACGGCGAGACCGGCACCGGTAAGGAAGTGGTAGCCCGCGCCTTACACGAATGCGGCTTGCGCCGCAGCAAAAATTTCATCGTGCAAAATTGCGCGGCGTTCCCCGAGGACCTGCTGGAGAGCGAACTGTTCGGCTACTGCAAGGGCGCCTTCACCGGCGCCGATCGCACCCGGATGGGCCTGTTCGAGGCCGCCGACGGCGGTACCTTGCTGCTCGATGAGATCGGCGACATGCCCTTGGCGCTGCAGGCCAAGCTGCTGCGGGTGCTACAGGACGGCGAGATCCGCCCACTGGGGAGCAATCAGACGCGCAAGATCGACGTGCGCATCATCGCCGCTACCCATCGCGACCTACCTGCCATGGTTGCCCAAGGGCAGTTTCGCGAAGATCTCTACTACCGCCTGGCGCAGTTCCCTATCAGCCTGCCGCCGCTGCGCGAACGCGGCGATGACCTGTATTTACTGGCTGAGCACTTCGTCGCCAAGGCCTGTAACTGCATCGGCCGCGGCCCGCTGCGCTGGTCCGAGGCCGCGCTGGCGCATTTGGCAGGCCACGGCTTCCCCGGCAACGTGCGCGAGCTCAAGGGCATGATTGAGCGCGCGGCGCTGCTGTGCGACGGCGATGAACTGCGCGCAGAGCACTTCGGAGTATGTGACGAGGCGCCGGCAGAACCGAACAACCTGCACCTGCGTGAGTACATGGAGCGTGTCGAGCGCGCCTACATGTTGGGGTGCCTGCGCCGCAACAAAGGCAACCAGACCGTCGCCGCCCTGCAGTTGGGGCTGCCGCGTCGCACCCTGTTGTACCGACTCGACCGCCTGAACATCGACCCGAGGGAGTTCAAGGCGTGATCTTCGATTACTTGATATCGCATGGGGACTTTTTGATGCCTTCACGTCCATGGCTTCTCTCCGCCGGGCTGGTGCTGCTGCTCGGCCTTGCCGGTTGCCACGGCAACTACAAGTTTAACGATGACCAATACCGGCCCCTGGGTGAACCCCAGGTGGTAAACCGCGGCCGATGACCGCAAGGAGTGCACAAACACATGGAACTCGTGCTCGAGATTCAGAACACCCGGCAACTGATTCCCCTGCATGCCCGCACCTGCCTGTTCGGCGTCGCCGGCGGAATCATCGGTCGTGCCAGCGATTGTGAGTGGATCATCCCCGATGGTAAGAAGCACCTGTCAGGACACCACGCCAAGGTCAGCTGCGAGCGGGGCACCTTCTTCCTGACTGACCTCAGTCGCAACGGCGTGTTCACCGGCTCCGGCGTGCTGTTGCCCAAGGGCGAGCCATTTCGCATCGAGCACGACAGCGTGTTCCGTCTGTGTGACTTCGAGATTCACGCACGCCTTGTGCGTGAGCCGGCGCGTTTCGACGGCGAGATCGGGCGCGCGGTGCCGGCCGGCAGCATCATCCCTGACGATGCCTTCCTCGCCCTCAACCCACTCAGCGCCTTCACGGCGTCGGCCGACAACGCCTTCGCCAGCGCTTGGCACGAGCCGGTGCAGCGCAGCGATTCTGCGCGCATCGACACTGAGAACCTGATCGTCCCGGAACTGGTGCCGGAGCCTGTGGTCGAGCGGGGCTACCAGGCCCCGGCGTTCAAAGGGGAGGCAGTGTCGGAGCAGTTCTGGGCGCGCTTCGGCGAGGCCCTTGGGGTCGATGTGCATGCCCTTGATGGACCTGCCCGCGAGGCCCTGGCGGTGAAGGCTGCGAGCTTGCTCAAGCAGAGCATCGGTGGCCTGCAGCAGAGCCTGCGCACCCGCAACGACCTGAAGAACGAGCTGCGCCTGGGCCACACCACCGCACAGCAGAGCAGCAACAACCCGCTGCGCCAAGCCGGCGACAGTGCTCAGGCCCTGCGGCTGCTGCTGCAGCCCGGGCAGGGCTGTTCCGAGCAGGTACTGGCCAGGAGCTTGCGCGACTTGCAGGCGCATCAGGTGGCGCTGCTGGCCGGTAGTCGCGCGGTGGTGCGCAGCACCCTGGAGCACTTCACCCCTAGCCAACTGACCCTGCGTTTCGAGCGTGAGCGCGGCAAGCCGCTGCTGGCCACCGCGGGTAGCCGCTGGCGCGCCTTCCAGCGCTATCACCAGGCCTTGAGCCTGGACGACGATTTTGCCGAGCGGTTGCTGGCCCGTGATTTCGCCCAGGCCTATGAAGAGCAGGTTCGCCTGATCGCCACCCTGCACAGCGAGCATGAAGGATGAACCCCATGCCTCCCCTCAAGAACTTGATCAGTGCACTGGGCCTGCTGTTGCTGGCCGGCTGTTCGGCGCTGTCGCCGTATTCGACCCAAACCAAGCTGCAGCTGAGCTTGGTTAGCAACGAGCGCCTCAACCCCGACGTCAACGGCCGTGCCTCGCCGATTGTGCTGCGACTGTATGAGCTCAAGCACCCGGTGGCGTTCGAAAACGCCGATTTCTTCAGCCTGTACGAGCGTGGCAAGGAGGTGCTGGCCCAGGACCTGGTCAACAGTGAGGAGTTGGAACTGCGTCCAGGCCAGGTCATGGACCTCAAACTCAGCGTCGCCGGTACGAGCCGCTTCGTCGGAGTGATGGCCGCCTACCGCGACATCACCGACACCCAGTGGCGCTACGTGATCACTGTGCTTCCCGAGAAGATCACCCGCATCCAGCTGGTGCTGGACCAGAACGGCATCCACGATGCCGCCGAGCCTATCGCCAAGGTGGATGACCGCACATGAACATCGACAAAGTCATCTGGCAGGAAGGCATGCTGCTGCGCCCGCAGCATTTTCAGCAAAACGATCGCTATTACGATAACCAGATGAAGTCGCGCACCCAGTTGCTGGGGCGTTACAACTGGGGCTTTCTCGGCCTGGAAATCGACCTGCAGTTCCTCGGTATGGGCAAGCTGGTGGTCAGCCAGGCCAGCGGAGTGCTGCCCGACGGCACCCTGTTCAACCTAGAGAGTAGCCGTGAACCGTTGGCTGTGGATGTGCCACCGAACATCACGAAGATCCCGGTGTACCTGGCCCTGCCGCTGGTCACCGGCGGCCATGTCGAGGCCCGCCGCCCCGACCAGCCCGATGTGCTGGCGCGTTACACCGCCTATGGCTTGGAAGTGAATGACTCCAACGCTGGCGAGGATGCCAGCAGCCAGGTCAGCTGCGCTCGCCCTGACTTTCGTCTGCTGCTGGGCGAGCAGCAGAGCGACCAGGCCTACGTCAAGCTCAAGGTGTGCGTGATCAACGACACCTCGCCCGACAGCGTGATCACCCTCGACAGCGACTTCGTGCCGAGCTTCGTCGACAGCCATTCTTCGCCATACCTGCTGTCGTGCCTGAAAGAAGTGATCAGCATCCTCGACAACCGCGGCGATATCCTCGCCGACCGTATCCACGCCAACGGCAAGGTCGGCGGCGCCGAGGTCGGCGATTTTCTCATGCTGCAGCTGATCAACCGCACCAGCCTGCTTTTGCGCCACTACATGGGCGTGGAGCAGGTGCACCCCGAAGAGCTGTACCGCACCCTGCTGACCCTGTTCGGCGACCTGTCGGCGTTTTCCAGCGACAGCAAGCGCCCGCGCAACGACAGCCGCTACGAGCACAGCGACCAGGGCGCGAGCTTCCGCAAGCTGATGGAATCGATCCGCCAGGTGCTGTCGATGGTGCTTGAACAGCACGCCATCGAGATGGCCCTGCAGGAGCGCCAGTACGGCATCTTCGTGGCCCCGTTGCATGACCATCAGCTGCTCGGTCACGCCCAGTTCGTGCTGGCGGTCAAGGCCAACTGCGACACCGAGGAGCTGCGACACCGCCTGCCCAGCCACCTCAAGGTCGGCCCGGTAGAGCAAATCCGGCAGTTGGTCAATCTGCACCTGCCGGGCATCAAGGTACGGCCTATGCCGGTGGCGCCGAGGCAGATTCCATTCCACTCGGACAAAACCTACTTCGCTCTCGATTTCAGCACCGAAGACCTGGCTAGGCTCGAACGCTCTGGCGGTTTTGCCTTCCACGTCTCCGGTGAGTTCTGCGAGCTTGAATTGAAATTCTGGGCCATAAGGAACGCATGAGCATGACCAAGGAAATGGAGTGCAGCCAGGACGATCGTACGGTCCTGCTCAATCAGCACGGCGAGCGCCCAAGTAATGAAGCTTTGACCGACTTTGCCCGCCCGCCGCGCTATGAGGACCTTGAGGAACGCATGGTGTATGCCTCCAATCGGCGGCTGGAGCAGCGCTTCAACATCAGTCTGAATCCATTGGTAGCAGCAGCTTCACCGCTGCTGTCGGCGATCATCGAGATCAAGTCCAGCGGCGAGGGCAGCAACCTCAGTACCCTCAAAACCAGCCTCGTCGAGCACCTGCGCCATTTCGAGACACGAGTGCTTGAGGAAGGTGTGGACCACGGTGAAGTGATGATGGCGCGCTACGTGCTATGCACCGTCACCGACGAGGCGGTGGTAACCACCAGTTGGGGCAACGAGAGCGAGTGGTCGACCATCAGCTTGCTAAGTAGCTTCCATAACGAGACATCTGGGGGCGAGAAGTTCTTTCAGCTGTTGGAGAACATGGGGCGAAATCCGATGAAACATCTGGCCATGTTGGAGCTGATGTACATCTGTATGTCGCTGGGCTTCGAAGGCAAGTTCCGCGTCCAGGCACGCGGCAACATTGAGTTGGATGCCATCCGCGATGGCGTCTACCGGCAGATCCGCCAGTTGCGCGGCGATGTACCGCGTGAGTTGTCACCGCGCTGGGCGGGCTTTACCAGTGCTCGCCAGGGGGTGGTGCGCATGGTGCCCTGGTGGCTGGTGACGGTCTTCACCGGTATCTCCCTGGTGGTGATGTTTTCGGGCTTCGCTTATGTGCTGGGTGACAAGCGCGAAGCGGTACTGCAGCGCTACCAGCCGGCCGACCCGGTGGTGGTCGAGGCCAAGTCGTAACTTCAGGGACGTACCATGAACAACTTTTTCCGTAAGACCTGGGCATTCTTGACCAAGACCTGGGTCTGGACCCTGCTGCTGGTGCTTTTGACCGCATTGTTGGTGTGGTTTGTCGGCCCTTTGCTGGCGATCGCAGACAATAAATTCTGGGAGGACTCCAGTTCGCGCTTGCTGACCATCGCGGTGCTGTTTCTGCTGTGGGGCCTGTTCATCGTCTTCGCCAGCTGGCGCGGCAATGTGCGCAAGAAGGAGGTTGCGCAGAGCGAGACCGGCCAGGCCGACCTGGCCCGCCGCGCTGCAATCGAAGTCGCCGGGCGCACCCTGCGCGAGCGCTTCAAGGATGCTCTGCGCACCCTCAGGACCTCCAGCATGTACCGTGGTCGCAGTGAGCGCTGGCGCAACGACCTACCGTGGTACCTGGTGATTGGCCCCCAGGGCGCCGGCAAGACCAGTCTGCTGGACTTCTCTGGCCTTGAGTTCCCGATCAACAAGGTCGAACGCAAGCTCAGCCGTGATACGAGCAGCACCGCTTTTTGCGACTGGTACTTCGCTGAAAATGGCGTACTGATCGACACCAGCGGCCGCTACATGGATCAGGGCGACAGTGACGTCGACGGCGCTGGCTGGTCGACCCTACTAGGGCTTTTGCGCTCGCGCCGCCGCAATCGGCCGCTCAATGGCGTACTGATCACCGTCCCGGTGACTACGCTGCTTAGCGGAGATCGCGAAGGCATGGTGGTCCTGGGGCGCTCCTTGCGCGACCGCCTGCAGGAGATCCAACAGCAACTGCACGCCGACGTGCCGGTGTATCTGGTGCTGACGAAGGCCGATAAGATTCTCGGTTTCGACGCCTTTTTTGACCAGTTAGCGCGCGAAGAGAGCGAGCAGGTACTCGGCGCCAGCTTCGGCAAGGACCAGAATGGCGCCGATGTGGCAGTGCTTAACCACGAGTTCGAGGACCTGCTGTCGCGCCTTGGCGCCCAGGTGATCACGCGCATGCATCAGGAGCGCGATGCCCAGCGCCGTGGCCTCGTCCTCGACTTCCCGCAGCAATTGGGTCAGGTGAGGGCCAACCTCGGCATGCTGGTGGATGCTGCATTCACCGGTAACCGTTATCAGCGCGCCAGCACCCTGCGCGGCTTTTACTTCACCAGTGCGCCGCACACCAACGCCGCCGGGGCAGTGGACGCCAAGGGCCAGCCGCTGCCAGTGACCTACAGCGGTCGCACACGCTTTATCTATGATCTGATGACCAAGGTGGTGTTTCCCGAGGCGGCCCTGGCCGGTCTCGACAAGCGCGAAACCAACCGTATCAAATGGAGGCAACGTGCGTTGTACGCCGGAGCGCTGTGCTGCATGGGGCTGTTCGGCCTGTTGTGGGCAGGTAGTTTTTCGGCCAACGACGGTAACTTGGAGAAACTCAGGGTCTTGGCCGACCGCCACGGCCGCGAGGGCTCCGCACTGACCGCCCGTGACGATGACATGGCAATCCTGCCGCTGCTGGACAACCGCTACGCCGCTACTCAAGTGTTCCCGGCTCCGGGCGATGCCTCCTACGCCGAGCGCGGTGGTCTGTATCAGGGCGATGAAACCAGCGCGGTACTGCTGGAGGCTTACAACCGTGAGCTGATCGAGCAACTACTGCCACGTGTGGCGCAAACCCTCGAAGGGCAAATCCGCAGCAGTATGGGCAACCGCGAACGCCTGCTGGCCAGCCTGCGCGCCTACCTGATGCTGAACATGCCCGACCGGCGCGATAACGCGTTGCTCAAGGAATGGATGGCCAAACAGTGGTCGGGGCGCTACCCCGGCAACACCAAGCTGCAGGACGACCTTAACACCCACTTCGAGCGCCTGTTGGCGCTGAGTTACAGCCAACCGCTGAACGACCCGCTGGTGGCCCAGGCACGCCAAGTACTGCGCCGTGAATCGCTGGCGGCGGTGGTCTACCGGGTGCTGCGCGAGCAGGCCCGTAGCCTGCCCGAGTACCGTCTGAGCCAGCACACCGGCCCGCAGGGTGCGGTGTTCGCCGGCATCGACTACGTGATCCCGGGTTTCTACACCCATCGTGGCTACCAGCAGTATTTCATAGCCCAAGGCTCTGTCCTGGTGCAGGAAATCCTGCGCGACAACTGGGTGCTGGGCGAGGGCGCCCGCCTCAGTGGCATGGACATGCGCAAGTTGCTGGTGCAACTGGAACAGTTGTACTTCAACGACTACGCCAACTACTGGAGCGAGGCCATTGGTCAAGTGCGCCTGGCAACCTTCACCAACAGCGAAGAGGGCGCTAACCAGCTGGCCAGCCTGAGCGCGGCCAATTCGCCATTGCTGCTGATGCTCGCCGAAGTGCGCGAAAATACCCGCTTCCCGGCCGTGGCCGACGCTGCCGATGTGGCGACCGAAGTGGCGCAGCAGGCCGCAGGCAAGCTGGGCAACGTAGCCGCTGCTACTGCCGGGTCCGCCAGCCAGGCCCTGGCCAAGCGCCTGCCGGACACCTCGCGCAAGGCCCTGGAGCGGCGCTTCGAGTCGTTGCACCGGCTGTTGGACGAGGACAACGGCCCGACCGCTGATCTGGGCATGGCGCTGCAGGCGCTCAACGACCTGCAACTGCAGCTGCTGGGCCTGGCCCGATCCAGCCAGCCTGAGCTGGCCGCCTTCGAAGTGGCCAAGGGGCGCATGGTCGGTAATCAGGGTGACCCTATCAGCACCCTGCGCAACACCGCCAACCGCCTACCACGGCCGGTAAGTGGCTGGTTTTCGACGCTGGCCGAGGATAGCTGGATGCTGGTGCTGGACAACAGCTACGAGCACATCAACCAGCGCTACGAGACCCAGCTGTACAACGTCTACAGCAAGACAATCGACGAGCGTTACCCGTTCCATGCCCACAGCAGCAGCGATGTGGCGTTGAACGACTTCCGCGAGTTCTTCAAGGTCCAGGGCATCGCCGACCGCTTTTTCGACACCTACCTCAGGCCATTCGTGATCGGCGAGCCAGGCAGCTACCGCCTGCGCGCCGTCGATGGTCGCAGCTTGCCGGTGTCGCGTGAGTTTCTCGTCCAGATGAACAACGTGCAGACCATCCAGCGCGGCTTCTTTGCCGACAACCCCAACGAGCCGCAGGTACAGTTCAAGCTAGAGCCATACACACTGGATTCCACTGTCGGCCGCGCCGAGTTTCGCTTCGGTGCCCAGCAAATAGTGTACCGCCACGGACCGATCGTGCCGATGGCCTTCAAATGGCCGACTGATGCCGACGACGGGCGCACCAGCCTGGCCCTGGAAGGCCTCGACGGCAAGGCTACGGTGCTGGAGAAGAACACCGGCCCGTGGTCGCTGTTCCGCCTGTTCGACCTGATGCAGACCGAGTACCAGAGCGGCCGCGATGTACTGATGATCAAGGGCAATGTCGGCGGCATGCGGGTCAACTACTTGGTGCTGACCCAGCGTTCGCCCAACCCGTTCGATCTAAGCGCGGTGCGTAACCTGCGCATGCCGGTGGCGCTGTGACGCTGGTGACGGGACATTGGCGCAGCGCCGGGCGCACCGATCCAGGAAAGGTGCGCAGGCGCAACGAAGATGCCTACCTCGACTGCCCCGAGCGCTGCCTGTGGGCGGTCGCCGACGGCATGGGGGGCCACCAGGCTGGTGATCTGGCCAGTCAGATGGTGGTCGGAGCCCTCAACGGTCTGGCGCTGGAGGGCAGCCTAGACGAGCAGGTGCGTGAGGTGCGTCAGTGTCTGCATTGGGTCAATCGCCGCTTGGGCGAGGCGCTGACCGTGGTCGTTGGGCGCGCTGAGCCGATCATGGGTAGCACCGTGGTGGTGCTGCTAGTGCGCGAAGGGCGTGCTGCATGCATCTGGGCCGGCGACAGCCGCTGCTACCTGTGGCGCGGCAAGCGCTTGTTCCAGCTGACCCGCGACCACTCGTTGCGCGAGCAATTGATCGACCAAGGCCGCTACAGCAGCGAAGAGGCCGGGCAGCAGCCCGGCGCTCACGCCCTGACCCGCGCTCTGGGCGGTGATGAAACACTGCGTCTGGAGGTACTGGAATTCAGGGTGATGCCCGGCGACACCTTCCTACTGTGCAGCGACGGTCTGTATCAGGGGCAGAGCGACGAGAGCCTGAGCAAGGCGTTGAGTCAGGCCCAGCCGCCCCGGGCCCTGGAATTCCTGTTCGACAAGGTGCTGCAGGGTCGAGCCCCGGACAACCTTACCGGCGTGGTAGTGCGCCAATGAACGCTGTCGAGTTGCTGGGCAGCGCCAGCGATCACCGGAGTTACTTTGCTACGGTCGCCACGCCGCTGCCTGGCGTGCTGCCACCGCTGCTGAACGGGCGCTACAAGCTAGAAGGCTTGCTCGGTGCTGGCGGTGTGGGCATGGTCTACCGCGCCCGCGATCTGCTGGCTGAGCAGTGTGGCGAACCGCAGCCGTTGGTGGCGATCAAGCTGCTGCGCGACGACGTCGCCGTTTGTCCCGATAGTGCTGCTTTGCTGTACAGCGAGTACGCACTCACTCGCCATCTGTCGCACCAAGGCGTGGTACGGGTGCACAGCTTCGAGGTGGACGCCGCCAGCCAACGGGCCTTCTTCAGCATGCAGCTGTTGTCCGGTATGCCTTTGGACCGACTGCTGTGCGAGCAACCTCTGGGCTTGGCTTGGGGTGAACTGAGCAGCATTGCCATGGGCCTGTTGGACGCACTGGCCTTTGCTCATGGGCACGGTGTGTTACATGGTGATATCAAACCCAGCAACTTGATTCTCGGCGAGCAGGGCGTGCAGCTGCTCGACTTTGGCCTGGGCCAAGCCATGGACGGCGTGCTCGATGGCCTGGCCCGGCTCAGCCGCAATCGTATCAGGGCTTGGACCCCGGCCTATGCCGCTCCTGAGCTACTCGATGGCGCGCCCTTGTCGACAGCTTCCGACCTGTTCGCCGCCGCCTGCGTCATTTACGAGTTGGCCGGGGGCAAGCAACCGTTTGATCGCGTTGGTGCTCGAGCCATGGGTGAACAGTATCCAGGCCAGTCGCTGGACCGGCCTGCCAACCTGCCGGCCAAGGTGTGGCCGGCACTGCGCCAGGCCCTGGCGCTGGACCCTGCGGCCCGCCAGTCCGGTGCCCGGGGGCTGCAACAGGCCCTGGTGATCCCCCCCCTTTCGTTATTGCGCCGTTGGTTCGGCCAACCCCAAGGATATCCTGCGGACACGGAGAGCCCCCATGTTCAACCCTAGCGATGCAACTCACTTCAGCCTGACCCTGGAAAACGCCGATGTCGACTTTCAGGTGCTGTCGTTCACCGGCCACGAGGCCGTCAGCCAACCCTACTGCTTCAAGGTGGAACTGGTCAGCGAACGCCCTGACATCGATCTGGAAATCCTGCTGCACAAGCAGGCGTTCCTGGCCTTCGACCTTGACGGTAACGGTATCCACGCGCTTGTTTACCAGGTCGGCCAAGGCGATTCGGGCAAGCGTTTGCACCGCTACCGAATGGTGCTGGTGCCGCACCTGGCGTACCTGGCGCACCGCACTAACCAGCGCATATTCCAGCAACTGAGCGCCCCGCAGATCATCGGTACGATCTTCGAAGAGCACGGCCTACCGAGCGACGCCTACCGCTTCAGCCTCAGCACCCCGTGCCCTGTGCGCGAGTACTGCGTGCAGTACGACGAGACCGATCTGCACTTCGTGCAGCGCCTGTGTGAAGAAGAGGGCATGCACTACCACTTTGAGCACAGCCGCGAAGGCCATCTGCTGGTATTTGGCGACGACCAGACGTTCTTTCCCAAGCTGAGCGCTCCGGTGGCCTACATGCAGGGCAGCGGCATGGTCGCCGATGAGCCTGTGATAAAGCGCTTCAACGTGCGTTTAGAAACCCGCCGCAGCCGCGTTACTCGTCGCGACTACGACTTCCAGAAGCCACGCCTGCTAATGGAAGCCGCGTATAAACCAGCCCAGCCGGCTTTCGCTGAGCCAGATCTGGAGGACTACGACTACCCGGCTGGTTTTACCGATCGCACGCGCGGCAAGCAACTGAGTCAGCGCGCGCTAGAACGCCATCGTGCCGACTTTTGCCTGGCCGAGGGCCAGGGTGATGTGACCCGTTTGGTGAGTGGGCACTTCATGGGGTTGTCCGAACACCCGCGCGCCGAGTGGAACGACCTGTGGCTGCTGACCGAGGTGCATCACGAAGGCAAGCAGCCGCAGGTACTGGAAGAGTCGGTGACCAGCGACACAACCGACGATAAGGAAGACTTCCACCAGGGGTACCGCAACCGTTTCCTGGCTACCCCATGGGACGTGTTCTACCGCCCGCCGCACAAACACCCCAAACCCCAGGTGCTAGGCAGCCAGAGCGCCATAGTCACCGGCCCGAAGGGCGAGGAGATCTATTGCGACAAGTACGGCCGGGTGAAGGTGCAGTTTTTCTGGGACCGTGAAGGCCAGGGCGACGAGACCACCAGCTGCTGGCTGCGGGTGTCGTCCAGCTGGGCGGGCGAGCGATACGGCGGTGTGGCCATCCCACGGGTTGGCATGGAAGTGCTGGTCGATTTTCTCGAAGGTGATCCTGACCGCCCGCTTGTGAGTGGATGCCTGTATCACGGCGAGAACGTCCCGCCTTATGAACTACCGGCGCACAAGACTCGCAGCGTGTTCAAAACCCTGAGCAGCCCCGGTGGCGGCGGCTTCAACGAGCTGCGTATCGAGGACAAGACAGGCCAGGAGCAGATCTTCGTGCACGCTCAGCGTGACTGGGACCAGCACATCGGCCATGACCAGAAGGTCTACGTCGGCAACGAGCGCCACGATACCGTGGTGGGCAACAGCTACAGCAAGTCCGAGGCCGAGGAACACCGCACCACGGTGGGCGACCGCAAGACCGAGATCAAGCTCGACGACCACCTGACCGTGGGCAACAGCCAGCACGTGAAGATCGGTGGCTCGCAGTTGGTGGAGGCGGGCAGGGAGATTCACATCAAGGCTGGGGAGAAGGTCGTGATCGAAGCGGGGCTGGAGCTGACGCTCAAGGCCGGTGGCAGTTTCATCAAGCTCGATCCCGGAGGGGTGACGGTGCTGGGCTCGCAGATCTTGCTCAATGCCGGTGGTTCGCCGGGCAGTGGCAGCGGGATAGCGGTGAAGGCGCCGGCGTTGCCGGGGGCGGTGGATGCAGATCAAGCGGGGGCGGTGCCTGCGCCGCTTCAGAAGCACCGTGGGCGGTATCAGCTGCTTGACGAGAAAACGGGCAAGCCTCTCGCGGGAGCCGCCTATGTACTCGTACAACCTGACGGGACGCGTTTGGCTGGGTATAGCGATGAAAAGGGCTTCACCTTCCAGGCGGTGACAGAGGGGCCAGCGGATTTGAATCTGCTGACGCCGCAACGCAAGCCTGAGCCGGTAGAGCAGTTGTTCAGGGCGGGTGAAGCAGCGCCTCAGGAGTTGAACATGGACCACAAAGATATCTAGTCAGAGGGATGACGTATGGCTATGCCACAAATGCCAGAACTGCCGCAGGGTTGTACCAAAACGAGTATCGAGGGTACGGTCAAGGACGCCCCGTTGCCTTCGCTTGGAAATAAGCCGTATTTGATGGAAAAGGCCGAGTATGCCATGAAGTTTCCCAAGCTGAGCATGCGGAGTAGTAAGAGTGGCGGGAGCAACTCTATTGAGCTGAAACAGATTGTTATGAGCGGCTTGATCAGGGCGGACGAGTACCGTTTTGCATTTAACTGGGCCTACAAGGCTGAGGTTAGCTTTGATATGAGGTTTTCTCCGCCTAAGCCCTTTTTAAGCTCGTCGGGCGGAGTGCAGGATTCAGGGCGGCGGCATTCATTGACACCATTTCCGAAAGGATTCATGGGGGGAAAGCTCAGGCGGCCCGATGTGACAATTGTCACGAATAAGAGTATCAGGTGGCCTGGGCAGGCGGGCCCAGATCATCAGGGAGTCGAGCATCCGAATAATTTGGAACGTATTGTTGAGGTCAAGTTTCCAGGTGATGTGCTAGGCAGTGAACAACGTAGGGACTATATCCGGATTGCGGGCAGTTCAAAAAAATTTTCGGTTCTGGAGGTGACTGACTGCCGAGAGAACGAAGAGCGTGAAAAGGATCGTGAGTACAATGCTCACACCAATCCGACGCAAGCGTACGACTCTCGACAGTGGCCTGTCCCGTTCGAGCGGCCTCGGAAGGCTCCAACACCAGTACCTGTTTATGGCCCAACAGCGACATCCAAACCTGCCTATGTTGAGGCGTGGACTTTGGCTCAGGAAGCTGTGGAAAGTTTACGCGAAGGCGGAAAGAATGCGATCGATGCTTTGTCTCAAGAGGTCAGGCAGTATTTGGAGAGCGCTAGCGTCTGGCTGACGCAGCAAGGTAAATGGATTCGCCAAGAAGCCGGAAAGGCCTGGGAGTGGGTGAGCGAGAGCACAGGAGAAGTGCTGCGATGGACAGATGAACAGTTGAGGGAAATGTGGCAGCAGGTACAACGCTACACTGACTTGACCCTTGACATGCTCAAGGAAATTGATTGGGTACAAGTTCTAGTAGATATCGGCATCGTCGTGGGTACCGTTGTGGTGGTAATTGCCATCGGTGCTGGGTTGGTGGCCGCTGGCGTACCTGCGGCTATTGTGAGTGCTCTTGTTGTTTTGGTCAGGCTTGCTCAAATGTTCTGGGGAGTTTTAGCGGCTGTTCTCGGAGGAGGGGCAGTGCTGACTGCCGCCTCAGCGTGAAGGATATGACAATGAACAATATTGAAAAAATTAAAAATGAACTCGCCGGTCTCGAATTCGACTCTTCCGAGGGCGTTCCGGTAGTCAGACTAGGCTTGGTCGTTACGTTGTATTTTAAAAATGGCTACACGCCTGCAGTTATAAGTAATATAGTCGCCTGCTTTCGGAAATTCTCAGTGGAGTTTGAAGGCTCGCTTCGAAGTATGGTTTATAAGCGCTACAAGAAGTACTCCGGCAAGTCGCTGGAAAGTGCCTTGGAGGCAGTTACAGCGAAAGCGGATCAATTTGAATTGTATTTGAGTAGCGCTTCCTCTGCTTATGACGTTGGTGTCTACAGTTTGGCGGTGCTTACTACCCTTGAGGATCTCGGTGATTCTCTAAGGTCTTACATTAAGTTGACCGTGCCCTGGGAGGAGTTGGGCACGCCTGACGGCGTTGAGCGGTTTCAGGAGTGGGTGCTGTATCTCAGTGAGCAGGTGGATGCCGAGCACGGCTTTGGCGGCTTATCCACTTTGTTACCGTATGACTTCGACAGGTATATGCCAATCGAATACGAGCTTTCACAGAAGTACCCAGGATTGGAAGTCGATACCATGGCAATGGCCCATTCACTGAGGCTGGTCGGGTCTATCAAGGGCGTTAACTGGTTCACCATCGTGGGTCGAACACTGCTGGAGCGACTGGGCGGCCTGGATTCAGTACGCCGCAAGCTGTCCTCTCAAGGAGGCATCCAATGCCTCGAGTACAGCAGTGGGTTGGTCGTCAGGGCCGGTGCCTTACCTGAGCTGGGCTCTGTAACAGAACTGCCCAAGCTGTACGTTGCCGCTAACCGTGTATTGAAGCCGTTGCGTTCGTCGGACCCGGATACGCTGCAATCGTACTCCGAGTATGGCAATGGCTATGACGAGGAACGTTCGCTGCGTTGGTATGCACGCTTCGATGAGGATGGGCCGGTCGCGCAAAGCCCGAGAAAAATCGCCGCAGGTGGCATCTGTACCCATACCGGGTATTGGTTCAGCCCAGCCCAGGCCGACTCCCGTCGTTTCTTCAACGCAGGCGAGGTTATGCCGGAGTTTGTAGGCTCTGCATGGGGGGCGACCTTCTGGTATTGGGCAGGCCAGGAATAGTGGTGCTGGAAGCTTAAGGTTGGGGTGTCACTTCGGATCGCTTCAACTTCGTCGGTGGCGAGTACACCTTCAATAACAAGCGTACATTGCTTGGCGGGTGGGGGGCGGAGTTAAAGGATATCTACCGCCAGCAGATGATCCAGATCACTCACAGTCAGCCCATGCGTAAATGGACCCTGGGTGCGAACATCCAGTGGTACACCGGTAAGGATGACGGGCGGTCGCTGGCGGGGGATCTCGACAATCGGACCTGGTCCGGATTGTTTTCAGCGATGTATGGCGCGAACACCTTTTATATCGGCTTGCAGAAGGTTTCCGGTCAAGACGGCTGGATGAAAGTCAACGGTACTTCGGGTGGATCGCTGGCCAACGACAGCTTTAGTTCCAGTTACGAAAATGCCAATGAGCGCTCCTGGCAGGTGCGTCACGATTATAATTTCGTGGCATTGGGCGTTCCCGGTCTGGTCATTATGAATCGTTATATCAAAGGTAGCGGTATTCATGTAGGAGGTGAAATCGGCGTCAAAGAGTGGGGGCGGGAGACAGAGCTTGCTTACCTGTTCCAGGCTGGCGCGCTCAAAGACTTGAATATTAAATGGCGTAACTCGACCTTGCGTCGGGGGTGGGGTGCCACACGAGCTTTAATGAAAATCGTTTGGTCATGAACTATCCGCTCTCATTATTTTGATACTTTGTGATGCTCGGTGTTCTGTGCCCGCTGTACATAGTTGCAGCGGGGGCGGCTGACAGCGTCGAGCAGTGCCTCAATCACTGCCCTTTGGCAGCGGGCGCCAAGAAGCTAGTTACTGAGCCTCTGTCTTGATCCCCCACCCGCAAAATCAGTACGAACTCACCCCGCCTTCCCCTAGCCGTGACGCCGTGGGCTACCTGGGCATATCGCTGATCGCGTCAGCGGGCATTTCAATAATTTCGGCCGCGCCCAACAGGTCCACTGCGGACAGCAAGACATCGTGGTCGATTGGGCCTTCCAGGATCAGGGTGTGCTGGGTGTGATTGTCGGTCAGGCGCAGCGTAGGGGTAGGGTTGAGTCCGTTCCCCAAAGTTTCCGCTTTTTGCGTGTCCACGACTTGAGCTGCCCGTTCGCCGGCCATGCAGCTTTGCAGGGACGGGCTGATGTCTGGATAGTCTTGTTCAGAAGCCAACCGACGGCCGTTGCCTTGGGTATGCAGGTAGACCCAGACCACCTTCCCCCACAAGCCTTCGCGTCCTTCAGGCTGACCCACGCATTCCATCCGCCGCGCTTCCCGACTGGCGGCCGGTTCATGCAGGGGGAGGGGCAGGTGACGCCAGGCGAGGTTGACGTGATCATTGGTGACGATCCAGCGCTGCAGTTGCGGCAGGTAGACCTGGCAGTGCGGGCATTCCAGGTCGGCGTAGAGGGTGATAGTGAAGCGCGCTTCGGGGTTGCCGTAGATCCGCGGCGGGCCATCATCGGCGGTGGACCGAAAAGGTAGCGGCAGCCACCAGCACAGTGCCAAAACCGCGGCTGCGAGCCAGCCGCAGGCCCACTTTAGGTTGGTTGCACTCATCCGTTCGTGCATGCTGTTGCTCCTCGCAATTCCAGGTCGAACGGCTCGATACCACGTGCACTGTCCATATCCTGAGGGGTGCGGATTGCGGCATCGAGTCCACTGATGCCGAGTTGCTGCATGAGGCTATGACGCTGGCATTTTCTTCAGGTTCCCTCATCGCCCATCGAGGCGGCGCGGGGGCGACTTGGAAGTAAATTCACAGGAGTTCGCGCTGGTCTGGCAGGACCAGGGTTTGCAGGTTGCCCGGCGCGTCATTGTGGGACTGCAACAAGCCAGCGCTAGCAGTTGCACGTTGGCGTCGTCGAAGTCTAGAGCTTCTTCCAACAGCGTCTGGCCGAGCGCTACCCCTTGGTTGTCAGGGTACCCGACGCTTCGCTGGAAGACTTTGAAGCGTTCTTCGGGCCGAATGGGTGACTGCCGCCAGCCAGGCTATCGATAAACTGAAGTTGGGTGCGCGCGCGGTGCGTGTTCACGGGGAAGGAAGTACAGCCCTGCTGAAGCGCTGATCAAGCCCACAACCCAACCAGCACCAACGCCGCCACACCCAGCCCGACTGCAACCGAGCAGCCACCCAGCGACAGCGCCGCCCGGCCTTGCCGATACCAGCCGTCATGGCCCAATTGCCGTGCCGGGGCCAGCAGGCTGCGCCACCGCAGTTCGGTGTCGTGAAACGCCTGCAAGTTCGCCATATCGGCATCCAGCCAGCGGCGGAAGTCGATACGCTCACATGCCGTCACCTGCGGGCTCTGCAGGCGCACATACCATTGCCCGGCCACGCTTGCCAGCACATCCCGGCGCGAGCGGCCAGCCTGCAGCGCCTGATCCATGTTGCGCTCGATACTCGCCAGTGGCAGGTCAAGGCGCACAGCGATGCTGGCAAAGTCCAGCTGATCGAGGCGGTTGAGCAGAAATACTTGCTGTACGCGCCGTGGTAGCCGCTTCAGTGCATACAGCAGGGCATCGTCGGCATCATGCTCAGCAGCAGGAGCGGGGTGTTCAAGGGGCAGCAGCAGACGGGTCATGGACAGCTCCTTGCTCTTTAAAGGGGGAGGGGGCATCTTCCTTGATGCGGAAACAGCGTAGGCGAAACGAGATTGATTCTCAAGTGCGGATTCCGCAAAGTTTTGTAACGAGCGTTCACGCCCTGAAACACCTTTGCTATCATGCGCGCCATCACGATCTTCATTAGCCTGAAGAGCCAAAAAAAAGACCCGGCAAAAAAGCCGGGTCAAAAACCGTGATTAGCCTGATGAGGAGATAATCTGAGAGCGACCTAAGCTTTCAGGTTATCCAGCGGATCTCGCGATCAGCTGAGTGCAATAATAATCGTTATCATTTGCCAGTCAAATGAATTTTCGCTAATCCGGTAAAAAAGTTTTACCGGCGCGCTTCCTTGTCCCGGCAATAGGGGCCTTTGCCGTTACCCGGCCATCACGTCTTCTCCCTTCTTTCGTAGCTAAAAACCCGGTTCGCCGTTGGGTTTGTGCTCCAGCAGTGCACGCGCCATATCCATCATGTGCATCAGGGCATAGGTCAGCTCGCGCTGGCTGCCGTGCTGGTGCGTGGCGGTTTCCTGCGCGGTAGCGGCGGCACAGCGCAGCAGGGCGATCGCATGTTCCAGCGCCTGCTCGCTGGTCACCCCTTCGTGCAGGGTCCAGATTTTAGTGTCCAGGGTCGGGCGTGGTGGGTTGGGGTTGAGGTAGTAGTCGAGCGCGCGGCGGGCAGCTTCGCTGTCGAGATCTGTTTCGTCGTTTTTCGATGGTTTCATCCTGATACCTGCTAGAGCCAGTAGGGGAAGGGGTCCGACCGATAGTAATACCCTAGGTATTTTCATGCCCTTTGATAAATAATACTGAATGTTTATTGAGCGGTGAAAGGCAGTCCGTATCGTGCCAGCGATGAATATGGATAAATGGATTGCCCTCGTCCGTGAGCGGATGGAGGAGCTTGGGCTCACTCAAGAGCAGCTTGCCGAGCGCGTTGGCGTGTCTCAAGGCAGCGTAGGGCATTGGGTGAACAAGCGGCGTCAGCCGAAGATCGAGTCGATGAACCGCACGTTCGTCGAGATTGGCATGCCTCATTACAACGTCAGCCTGCAGCTGCGCATTCAGGGCCAGGCTGGCGAGGCGCGTGGCGTCTATCAGATGGAGTCCGATGACGATCTGGACCTCATGCAGTACATCGTGTGTTTCCGCTACCCGGTGTTGGCCTGGAATGAGCTAGGTGTTACCGAGCGTGAGCAGCCTGGTGTGTTCGAGCAGACGGACTACCTGGCTCAGGGCAAGGCATTCTGGTTGACGGTTGAAAATGACGCGATGAGCGCCGTCAGCGGTCGCAGTGTGCCGCAGGGCATGCGGATGCTGGTGGACCCGGGTGTGGAGGCTGAGGCGGGGCGTTTGGTTATCGCTCGTCAGCCGGGCAAGCCGGCGATTTTCCGCGAACTGGCCGAGGAAGGTGGGCAGCGTTATCTGAAGGCATTGAACAGTAACTACCCGGCGCTGTTGTGCGAAGAGGGTTGCGAATTTCTTGGGGTAGTCGTGCGGGTGCATGGTGCCTTTTGAACGGGTTTGAATGGGGGATGGGGCTGGAGCGCGCAAGGCTTGGGTTTTGGGGCGCCTTCGAGATCGCGCGCCGCCCGCGCGGCGCATCGCGAGCTGCGCTCGCTCCTACGTTTGTTTCTGGCCAGTAACGCCTGTGACAGGCGCGCGCGACCGCCTTGTTTGTACGGCGCGGTATCGCGACATGCGCCAAGGCGTTCGCGCGCAAATCCCACTGGAATAATTGGCCCGAAAAAAACGTAGGAGCGAGCGCAGCTCGCGATGCGCCGCGCGGGCGGCGCTCGGTCTTCCACGCGACGCACCTCTACCGCCGTACTCTTACGAAGCCACCCCAACACTCAAGCCAAGCGCCCCCACCTCACTCTGCCAGTTCGACCAGCACCGTCCCTTCGCTGACCATATCCCCTTCCTGACAGAACAGCGCCTTCACCGCCCCGCCATGCGGCGCACGAATGCTGTGTTCCATCTTCATGGCCTCCAGCACCACCAGCGCAGTACCCGCTTCCACCACCTGCCCAGGTTCGACCAACACGCGCACGATGCTCCCGTTCATGGGGGCGCCCAGGCCGCCTTGATGGCTATGGCTGGCCTCGGCCTCAGCAACGGGGTCGAATGCCTGAATCGCGTGCATTTCGCCATCCCATTGCAGGTACAGCGTGGCACCGCGACGCATCGCCAAATATTGGCGACGCACACCGGCCTGGTCGTGTACCAGTTGCTCGCCCGCCAGCTGCCAGGTGGCAGCAGCGCTGTGCTCCAGAGCAACCGCCTGGTCCTGCCCGCCGCTCACCAGATGCAGGCTGCTGCGTGCCGGCAGGCCCAAACGCAGACCGTTGCGCTCACCCCACGGCGAACGGCGGTCGTCATCGCGCTGATGCCCGGCCTGGCCTTGCAGCCAGGCTTCGGCTGCCGCCTCCCAGAAGCCAGCCGGCAGCGCACGTGGCGGCGGCAGCAGCACATCCTGGTGGCGGGGAATGAAGCCGGTGTCCAGCTCTGCCGCCGCGAACGCAGGGTGCGCGAGAATGCGGCGCAGGAAGGCGATGTTGGTCTTCAATCCGCCAATGGCAAACTCGTCGAGCATGGCCAGCAAGCGCAGGCGTGCCTGTTCGCGGTTTTCACCCCACGCAATCAGCTTGCCCAGCATCGGGTCGTAGAACGGCGACACCACATCGCCTTCACTGACCCCGCTGTCCACCCGCCGGCCTTCGCCAGGCGCCGACTCGCGGTACAGCACCAGCTTGCCGGTAGCCGGCAGAAACTCGTTGGCCGGGTCTTCGGCGTACAACCGTACTTCGATGGCATGGCCAATGAGCGGCACCTGTTCCTGAGTGATCGGCAGAGGCTCGCCGCAGGCTACGCGAATCTGCCAGGCCACCAGGTCCAGGCCAGTGATGGCCTCGGTGACCGGGTGTTCCACCTGCAGGCGGGTGTTCATCTCCATGAAGAAGAACTCGCCACGTGCATCAAGCAGAAACTCTACGGTGCCGGCACCCACGTAACCGATAGCCTGGGCGGCACGTACCGCCGCTTCGCCCATGGCCCGGCGCAGTTCGGGCGACAGGCCGGGGGCAGGGGCCTCTTCCACCACCTTCTGATGGCGGCGCTGAATGGAACAGTCGCGTTCGTTAAGGTACAGGCAGTTGCCGTGCTGGTCGGCAAACACCTGGATTTCGACATGGCGCGGCTTGAGCACGTACTTTTCCACCAGCATGCGCGCATCGCCGAACGACGACTGGGCTTCACGCTGGGCCGAGGCCAGGGCGTCGGCCAACTGGCTTTCTTCCTCGACCACTTTCATGCCCTTGCCACCGCCGCCAGCGCTGGCCTTGAGCAGCACCGGGTAGCCGATGCGTTCGGCAGCGGCGCGGAAGGTGTCCAGGTCCTGGGCTTCGCCGTGGTAGCCCGGCACCAATGGCACGCCGGCCGCTTCCATCAGTGCCTTGGCCGCCGATTTGCTGCCCATGGCGTCGATGGCGCTGGCCGGTGGGCCGAGGAAGATCAGCCCGGCCTGTTCGATCGCGCGGGCGAAGCCTGCGTTTTCGGACAAGAAACCATAACCCGGGTGAATGGCCTGGGCACCGCTGGCCTTGGCTGCTGCCAGCAGCTTGTCGATCAGCAGGTAGCTTTCGGCGGCCTTGGTGCCACCGAGATCCACGCGGATATCAGCTTCGCGGCTGTGACGGGCGTCACGGTCGGTGGCGCTGTGCACGGCGACAGTGGTCAGGCCCATGGCCTTGGCTGTGCGCATTATACGGCAGGCGATTTCGCCACGGTTGGCAACCAGCAGGGTGGTCAAAGCGGGGCGGCTCATGGGCGCGGTTCCTTCTTGTCATCGGTTTGCCACGCGGGGCGGCGTTTTTCGAGGAAGGCGCGCAGCCCCTCCTGGCCTTCAGCGCTGACGCGGATGAGGGCAATGGTGTTTTCGCAGTAACGGCGCAGGGCCGGGCTGAGTTCGCCGTCGTCCACTTCGCGCAGCAGGTCCTTGGTGGCGCGTAACGCTTGCGGGCTGTTCTGCAACAGGTTATCCACCCACGCTTCGACCTGGGCATCCAGCTCACTGGCTGGGTACACTTCGGCCAGCAGCCCCAGTTCGCGGGCCCGTACGCCGCTGAAGCGTTCGGCGGTGAGGGCGAAGCGGCGCGCGGCTCGCTCGCCAATGGCCTTGACCACAAACGGGCTGATGACCGCCGGGGCCAAGCCGATGCGCACTTCCGACAGGCACAGCTGCGCGTCTTCGGCGCCGATGGCCATGTCGCAGCAGCTGATCAGGCCTAGCGCGCCGCCGAAGGCTGCGCCTTGCACCACGGCCAAGGTCGGGACCTTGAGGCGGTGCAGGGCGTACATCAGTTCGCCCAGTTCGTGGGCGTCACCCAGATTGGTGTTGAAGTCCAGTTGTGCCGACTGCTGCATCCAGGCCAGGTCGGCACCGGCGCTGAAATGCCGGCCACGGCCACGCAGCAGCACAAAGCGCAGGCTGGCATCTTCGGCCAACTGGTCGATGGCCACGATCAGTTCGCGGATCATCTGTGCGTTGAAGGCGTTGTTCTTGTCCTCGCGGCTGAGCCACAGGGTGGCAAAGCCGCGCGGGTCGCGGATCACTTCAAGGGTGCTGAAATGGCTCATGGGTCACATCCGGAAAATGCCGAAGCGGCTCGGTTCAATCGGCGCGTTCAGCGCGGCGGACAACGCAAGGCCGAGCACATCGCGGGTCTGCGCCGGGTCGATGACACCGTCATCCCACAGGCGGGCACTGGAATAGTAGGGGTGGCCCTGGTGTTCGTACTGGTCGAGGATCGGCTGCTTGAGCTTGGCTTCGTCTTCGGCACTGAATGGCTGGCCGCTGCGTTCGCTCTGCTCGCGCTTGACCTGGGCCAGCACGCCGGCGGCCTGTTCGGCGCCCATCACGCCAATCCGTGCGTTGGGCCACATCCACAGGAAGCGCGGGTCGTAGGCGCGGCCGCACATGCCGTAGTTGCCGGCACCAAAGCTGCCGCCGATGATCACCGTGAACTTCGGCACCTGGGCGCAGGCCACGGCGGTGACCAGCTTGGCGCCGTGCTTGGCGATACCGCCTTCTTCGTATTTCTTGCCGACCATGAAACCGGTGATGTTCTGCAGGAACAGCAGCGGGATGCCGCGCTGGCAGGCCAGTTCGATGAAGTGCGCACCTTTTTGCGCGGCTTCGGCGAACAGGATGCCGTTGTTAGCCAGGATCGCCACCGGGTAGCCATGCAGGTGGGCGAAACCGCACACCAGCGTGGTACCGAACAGTGCCTTGAATTCATCGAACACCGAACCGTCGACCAGGCGTGCGATCACCTCGCGTACATCGAACGGCTGCTTGGCATCGGCCGGCACCACGCCGTACAGCTCGTCGGCGGCGTACAGCGGCGCCACGGGAGCCAGGCGCTGCAGCTTGCCCTGCTTGTGCCAGTTGAGGTTGGCCACGCTGCGCCGCGCGATGGCCAGGGCGTGTTCGTCATTGTCGGCGTAATGGTCGGCGACGCCACTGGTGCGGCAGTGCACATCGGCGCCACCGAGGTCTTCGGCGCTGACCACTTCGCCGGTGGCGGCTTTCACCAACGGCGGCCCGGCGAGGAAGATGGTCGCCTGCTGGCGCACCATGATCGCTTCGTCGGCCATGGCCGGCACGTAGGCGCCGCCAGCGGTACACGAGCCCATCACCACGGCGATCTGCGGGATGCCTTGCGCGCTCATGTTGGCCTGGTTGAAGAAAATCCGCCCGAAGTGTTCGCGGTCAGGGAACACTTCGTCCTGGCGTGGCAGGTTGGCGCCGCCCGAGTCCACCAGGTAGATGCACGGCAGGCGGTTTTGCAGCGCGATGGTCTGCGCGCGCAGGTGTTTCTTCACCGTCAGCGGGTAGTACGAACCGCCTTTGACCGTGGCATCGTTGGCCACGATCATGCATTCCACGCCTTCGACGCGGCCAATGCCGGCGATCACGCCCGCAGCCGGCACGTCTTCGCCATATACCTCATGGGCCGCCAGCTGGCCGATCTCGAGAAACGGCGAGCCCGGGTCCAGCAGGCGGTCTATGCGCTCGCGCGGCAGCAGCTTACCGCGCGAAGTGTGCCGCTCCTGGGCCTTGGGCCCGCCGCCCTGGGCGACCTGGGCCAGCAGGCCGCGCAGGGCCTGGACCTGTTCGAGCATGGCCGCGCTGTTGCCGGCGAATTCTGCCGAACGCGGGTTTATCTGGGTGTGCAAGGTAGCCATGTGCGCCCGTTCCTTATGTTCAGCGGGTTTCGTTGAACAGTTCGCGGCCAATCAGCATCCGGCGGATTTCGCTGGTGCCGGCGCCGATTTCGTAAAGCTTGGCGTCGCGCAGCAGGCGGCCAGCCGGGAATTCGTTGATATAGCCGTTGCCGCCGAGAATCTGGATCGCTTCCAGGGCCATCTGCGTGGCGCGCTCGGCGGTGTACAGGATCACCCCGGCAGCATCCTTGCGGGTGGTCTCGCCACGGTCGCAGGCCTGGGCCACGGCATACAGGTAGGCGCGGCTGGCGTTCAGCTGGGTGTACATGTCGGCAATCTTGCCCTGGATCAGCTGGAACTCGCCGATGCTCTGGCCGAACTGCTTGCGGTCGTGGATATACGGCACCACCAGGTCCATGCAGCTTTGCATGATGCCGGTCGGTCCGCCGGACAGCACCACACGTTCGTAGTCCAGGCCGCTCATCAGGACGCGCACGCCGCCGTTGAGTTGGCCCAGAATGTTCTCTGCCGGCACTTCCACGTCATCGAAGAACAGCTCGCAGGTGTTCGAGCCGCGCATGCCCAGCTTGTCGAACTTGTTGCTGCGGCTGAACCCTTTCCAATCGCGTTCGACTATGAAGGCAGTGATACCGTGCGCGCCCTTGTCCAGGTCAGTCTTGGCGTAGATCACGTAGGTGTTGGCGTCTGGCCCGTTGGTGATCCAGGTCTTGCTGCCGTTGAGCACGTAGTGGTCGCCGCGTTTTTCGGCGCGCAGCTTCATCGACACTACGTCGGAGCCGGCATTGGGCTCGCTCATGGCCAAGGCGCCAATGTGCTCGCCGCTGATCAGCTTGGGCAGGTACTTGAGCTTCTGTTCGTGGGTGCCGTTGCGGTTGATCTGGTTGACGCACAAGTTGGAGTGCGCGCCGTAGGACAGTGCTACCGAGGCCGAGCCACGGCTGATTTCCTCCATCGACACCACGTGGGCGAGGTAGCCCAGGCCGGCGCCGCCGTATTCTTCGGACACGGTGATGCCCAGCAGGCCCATGTCACCGAACTTGCGCCACATGTCGGCGGGGAACAGGTTGTCGTGGTCGATCTGCGCGGCGCGTGGGGCCAGTTCGGCGGCGACGAAGGTGCGCACCTGGTCACGGAGCATGTCGATGGTTTCGCCCAGGGCGAAGTTCAGGGAGGGGTAATGCATGCTGGGGCACCTTGTTGTTCTTGGAAATTGGGTAACACCGTAGCTCAAAGGCTGTGTACCGACCCTGTGCAGCGGGTCAGTGCCGTGCCGATGAACTCGGGATCGTTCATCACCTTTACGTTAACGTAAACCTGCAAGGGTGGACTGTCAATCGGCTTGTCACCTTTACGTAAACGTAAATCTGCGCCAGAGTATTCCCGCTTGCTTCAGCCGTGCCCAAAACAACCACAAGAAGGGACACCCATGAGTCAACCGAGCTATACCCGCGGTCGTCAGGACCGACCTTTGCTGACCCAGACCATCGGCCAGGCCTTCGATGCCACCGTTTCCCGCTGTGCCGACGGCGAAGCCTTGGTATCGCGTCACCAGGGCGTGCGCTACAGCTGGCGGCAGCTGGCCGACCAGGTCGAATTACATGCCCGCGCGCTGATGGCGCTGGGCGTGAACACTGGCGACCGTGTTGGCATCTGGTCGCCCAACTGCGCCCAGTGGTGCATCTTGCAGCTGGCCACTGCCAAGGTCGGTGCCATCCTGGTCAATATCAACCCGGCTTATCGGGGCGGCGAACTGGAGTACGTGCTGCGCCAGTCTGGCTGCCGCTGGCTGGTATGCGCTGAAGCCTTCAAAACGTCTGATTACCAAGCGATGGTGCAGGAGCTGGTGCCTGAACTGGCCAGCGCCGCGCCTGGTGAGCTGGCCAGTGAATGCCTGCCCGAGTTGCGTGGCGTCATCAGCCTGGCCGCCAACCCGCCTGCCGGCTTCCTGCCCTGGCACGCATTGACCGAGCGTGCAGGGCAGACATCTGCCGAGGCCTGCACAGCCCGCCAGCAAAGCCTGCAATTCGACCAGCCGGTGAACATTCAGTACACCTCCGGCACCACAGGTGCGCCCAAAGGTGCCACGCTCAGTCACTACAACATCCTCAACAACGGTTTCATGGTGGGTGAAAGCCTTGGCCTGACAGCCAGCGACCGTATGGTGATCCCGGTGCCGCTGTACCATTGCTTCGGCATGGTCATGGCCAACCTCGGCTGCATCACCCACGGCAGCACCATGATCTACCCCAACGACGCCTTCGATGCCGAGCTTACCCTGCGCGCCGTGGCAGAAGAGCGCGCCACCATCCTCTACGGCGTACCGACCATGTTCATCGCCATGCTCGACCACCCGTCGCGTGCCCACATGGACCTGTCGACCCTGCGCAGCGGCATCATGGCCGGCGCCACCTGTCCGATCGAGGTGATGCGCCGGGTCATCGACCAGATGCACATGGCTGAAGTGCAGATCGCCTACGGCATGACCGAAACCAGCCCGGTGTCGCTGCAGACCGGCCCGGACGATGATCTGGAGCTACGCGTGACTACCGTCGGCCGCACCCAGCCGCAGTTGGAGAACAAACTGGTGGACGCCGATGGCTGCATCGTCGCGCGCGGTGAGATTGGCGAGCTGTGCACCCGCGGCTACAGCGTCATGCTTGGCTACTGGGACAACCCCCAGGCCACGGCGGATGCCATCGACCCGGCCGGCTGGATGCATTCGGGCGACCTGGCGGTGATGGATGAGCAGGGCTATGTGCGCATCGTCGGGCGCAACAAGGACATGATCATTCGCGGCGGCGAGAACATTTACCCGCGTGAGCTGGAAGAGTTTTTCTACACCCACCCGGCGGTGGCCGATGCGCAGGTGGTCGGCATTCCGTGCAGCCGCTATGGCGAAGAGATCGTCGCCTGGATCAAGCTGCATCCTGGGCATAGCGCCACGGTCGAGGAACTGCAGGGTTGGTGCAAGGCACGCATCGCCCACTTCAAGGTGCCGCGGTATATCCGTTTCGTTGACGAATACCCGATGACAGTGACGGGCAAGGTGCAGAAGTTCCGGATGCGGGAGATCAGTGTGGCGGAGCTGACGACGGGTTGATGTGCCGGCCCTGCCAGCACACCAACCTGGTCTACCCTTAAGCCTTCACCGGTGGCTCCTGGCTCGGCGGGTCACCTACCGTCGGCGGCACGGTCGGCTTGATCGGCAGCTCGTCCGGGTCTTCTTCCGGTACGGGTGGCGGCAAGCTCGGGTCGTCGATGTTCGGATCGGGGGTTTCCGGTGGAATGGGAATGTTCATGGCCTGACCTCGCGTGGGTGGGTGAAGAGGTGCTGTAGGCTCTGACCGCTGGCAGCTGCCGTTCGCTCAATTATTTTGAACCCCCCGCCTGTGCCCGGCTCTGAACCCTTACCGCCACCAGCCTGAGGGAGCAAGGTCGATGTCACGAAACGAGCCCTTTGAAAGCGTGCCCACGGCGAACGATCACCCGGATCAGGCCATTGGCCTGTCCCAGGCGCTGTTGGCGCCGCGCATCGTCATCGAAGACACCCAACCCGTGCTCGACGCTGGCACCTTCGCCGCCAAGGCCATCAGCGGCCAGCCAGTTGCGGTCAGCAGCAAGGTTTACAGCGATGGCCACGACCGCCTGGCGGTGATGCTCAACTGGCGCCAGGCCAACAGCCGGCGCTGGCATTGCGTGCCCATGCAGTCGCCGGGCAACGACCTGTGGCTGGCCGAATTCACCCCCACCGAGCTAGGCCCGCACCGGTTCAGCATCGAGGCCTGGATCGACCCGTTCGCCACGTACTGCCACGACCTGGAGAAGAAGTACCACGCCGGTGTCGAGGTCAGGTTGGAGCTGGAAGAAGGTCGCTTGATGCTGGGCCAGGGCATTGCCTTGTGCAACGGCGCCCTGCGTGAAGCGTTGCAGGCCCTGCAACAGCGCATGGGCGAGTTGGGTGTCGACGACCAGGTGGCACTGCTTCTCGACCCCACCACCAGCCGCCTGATGAGCGAAGCCGAACACCGCAGCTACCTGGCCCGCAGCCGTGAGTTTCCGGTGGATGTCGACCGCCCGGCGGCGCAGTTCGCCAGTTGGTACGAACTGTTCCCGCGCTCCATCACCGATGACCCCCAACGGCATGGCACCTTCAATGATGTGCACGAACGCCTGCCGATGATTCGTGACATGGGCTTCGACGTGTTGTACTTCCCGCCCATTCACCCCATAGGCATGCAGCACCGCAAGGGCCGCAACAATGCGCTCAAGGCCGAACCGGGCGACCCGGGTAGCCCGTATGCCATCGGCAGCGCAGAAGGCGGCCACGAGGCGATCCACCCGCAACTCGGCAGCCGCGATGACTTCCGCCGTCTGGTGGCTGCGGCTGCGGAACACGGCCTGGAAATCGCCCTCGATTTCGCCATCCAGTGCTCCCAGGACCACCCGTGGCTCAAGGAGCACCCGGGCTGGTTCAGCTGGCGCCCGGACGGCACCATCCGCTACGCCGAGAACCCGCCGAAGAAGTACCAGGACATCGTCAACGTCGACTTCTACGCCCCCGATGCCGTGCCCAGCCTGTGGCTGGCCTTGCGCGACGTGGTCATCGGCTGGGTCGAGGAGGGCGTCAAAACCTTCCGCGTCGACAACCCGCACACCAAGCCGCTGCCGTTCTGGCAATGGCTGATCGCCAATGTGCGCAGCCAGTACCCAGAGGTGATCTTCCTCGCCGAGGCGTTCACCAAGCCTGCGATGATGGCGCGCCTGGGCAAGGTCGGCTATGCGCAGAGCTACACGTACTTCACCTGGCGCAATACCAAAAAGGAACTGAGCGAGTACTTCGAGGAACTCAACCAGCCGCCGTGGAGCCAGTGCTACCGGCCCAATTTCTTCGTCAACACGCCGGACATCAACCCGTTCTTCCTGCATACCTCTGGCCGCGCCGGGTTCCTCATACGCGCCGCGCTGGCCACCATGGGCTCGGGCTTGTGGGGCATGTATTCGGGCTTCGAGCTGTGCGAGGGCACGCCGTTGCCCGGCAAGGAGGAATACCTGGATTCGGAGAAGTACCAGCTGCGCCCGCGCGATTTCAGCCAACCCGGCAACATCATTGCCGAAATCGCCCAGCTCAATCGCATCCGCCGGCAGAACCCTGCGTTGCAAACCCACCTCGGCGTGGCGTTCTTCAATTGCTGGAACGACAACATCCTGTACTTCGCCAAGCGCACGCCCGAGCGCGACAACTACATCCTGGTGGCGGTCAGCCTCGACCCGCACAACGCCCAAGAGGCGCACTTCGAGTTGCCATTATGGGAGTTGGGGCTGGACGACAACGCCGAAACCCAGGGTGAAGACCTGATGAACGGCCACCGCTGGTCATGGTACGGCAAGACCCAATGGCTGCGCATAGAGCCCTGGCACCAGCCGTTCGGCATCTGGCGCATCGAAAAAGCCCGTTAACCAGGCTCTGACTGTGCCCCCTGTGGGATCGAGCAAGCTCGGATGTCTGTGCATGCAATTGAAAGGAGTCGCACATGGCCAAGCGTTCCCGCCCGGCAGCCTTCATCGACGACCCGCTGTGGTACAAGGACGCCGTCATCTACCAGCTGCACATCAAGTCGTTCTTCGACTCGAACAACGATGGCATCGGTGATTTCGCCGGACTGATCAGCAAGCTCGACTATATCGCCGAGCTGGGCGTCAACACCTTGTGGCTGCTGCCGTTCTATCCCTCGCCACGCCGTGACGACGGCTACGACATCGCCGAATACAAGGCCGTGCACCCTGATTACGGCAGCATGGCCGACGCCCGCCGTTTCATCGCCGAGGCACACAAGCGCGGCCTGCGGGTGATCACCGAGCTGGTCATCAACCACACCAGCGACCAGCACCCGTGGTTCCAGCGCGCCCGCCACGCCAAGCCCGGCAGCAAGGCGCGCGAGTTCTACGTGTGGTCGGACGACGACCAGAAGTACGACGGCACCCGCATCATCTTCCTCGACACCGAAAAGTCCAACTGGACCTGGGACCCGGTCGCCGGCCAGTACTTCTGGCACCGGTTTTACTCGCACCAGCCGGACCTCAACTTCGACAACCCGCAGGTGCTCAAGGCGGTGATCGGGGTGATGCGTTTCTGGCTGGACCTGGGGGTCGACGGCTTGCGCCTGGATGCCATCCCTTACCTGATCGAACGCGACGGCACCAACAACGAGAACCTCGCCGAAACCCACGACGTGCTCAAGGCGATCCGTGCCGAAATCGATGCCAACTACCCCGACCGCATGCTGCTGGCCGAAGCCAACCAGTGGCCGGAAGACACTCGCCCGTACTTCGGCGAAGGCGATGGCGACGAGTGCCACATGGCCTTTCATTTCCCGCTGATGCCGCGCATGTACATGGCGCTGGCCATGGAGGACCGTTTCCCGATCACCGACATCTTGCGCCAAACCCCGGAAATCCCTGCCAACTGCCAGTGGGCGATCTTCCTGCGCAACCACGATGAGCTGACCCTGGAAATGGTCACCGACCGTGAGCGTGACTATTTGTGGAACTACTACGCCGAAGACCGCCGCGCGCGCATCAACCTGGGCATCCGTCGGCGCCTGGCACCGCTGCTGCAGCGTGACCGCCGGCGAATCGAGTTGCTCACCAGCCTGCTGCTGTCGATGCCCGGCACGCCCACCCTTTACTACGGCGATGAACTGGGCATGGGCGACAACATCTACCTCGGCGACCGCGACGGTGTGCGCACGCCCATGCAGTGGTCGCCGGACCGCAACGGCGGTTTCTCCAGGGCTGACCCGCAGCGCCTGGTGCTGCCGCCGATCATGGACCCGCTGTACGGCTACCAGACGGTCAACGTCGAGGCGCAGAGCCACGACCCGCACTCCCTGCTGAACTGGACCCGGCGCATGCTGGCGGTGCGCAAGCAGCAGAAGGCCTTTGGTCGTGGCACGCTGCGTACCCTCACACCGAGCAATCGGCGGATTCTTGCCTACATCCGCGAATACACCGATGCCGATGGCAACACCGAGGTGATCCTGTGCGTGGCCAACGTCTCCCGCGCCGCCCAGGCCGCGGAACTTGAGCTGTCACAATTTGCCGACAAAGTACCGGTGGAAATGCTCGGCGGCAGCGCCTTTCCGCCGATCGGCCAACTGCCGTTTCTGCTGACCTTGCCACCTTATGCCTTCTACTGGTTCCTGCTGGCCTCACACGACCGCATGCCCAGCTGGCACATCCAGGCCACCGAGGGGTTACCCGAATTGACTACGCTGGTACTGCGCAAGCGCATGGAAGAACTGCTGGAAGCACCTTCCAGCGATACCCTGCAAACCGCCATCCTCCCGCAGTACTTGCCCAAGCGGCGCTGGTTCGCCGGCAAGGAAGGCCCGATAGACAGCGTACGCCTGTGCTACGGCGTACGCTTCGGCAGTGCCACCACGCCCGTGCTGCTCAGCGAAATCGAGGTCATCAGCGAGGGTACAGCCAACCGCTACCAACTGCCGTTCGGCCTGCTGCGCGAGGAGCAGATCAACAGCGCGCTGCCGCAGCAGCTGGCGCTGTCGCGGGTGCGCCGTGCCCATCAGGTCGGCCTGATCACCGACGCCTTTGTGCTCGAACCCTTTATCCGCGCCGTGTTGAGCGCCTGCCAGGACGGCCTGCGCCTGCCCTGCGGCAATGACGAGGGTGACCTGCGGTTTGAGAGCACCGCGCAATTGGCCAGCCTTGAACTGAACGACGAAAGCGAGGTGCGCTACCTCAGCGCCGAGCAGTCCAATAGCTCGGTGGTGATCGGCGACCGTGTGGTGCTCAAGCTGATCCGCCGGGTCAACCCGGGGATCCACCCAGAGCTGGAAATGAGCGCCTACCTGACCGCTGCCGGCTTTGCCAATATTTCGCCGCTGCTGGCCTGGGTCAGCCGCGTTGATGAACAAACGGCACCCCATTTGCTGATGATTGCCCAGGGCTACCTGAGCAACCAGGGCGATGCCTGGGCCTGGACCCAGAACACCCTTGAGCGAGCCATTCGCGACCAGATGCAGCCCACCCCAAGCGACGCCGAAGTGCATACCGACGCCCTGGCCGAACTCACCGGCTTTGCCGCCTTGCTCGGCCAGCGCCTGGGCGAGATGCACCTGTTGCTGGCTGCGCCGACCGACGATGAAGCCTTCCAGCCGCGCCCAAGCGATGCGCAAGACAGCCAGCGCTGGAGTGCACAGATCAGCGCTGAACTGACCCACGCGCTGGACCTGCTGGCCCAACACCGCGACAGCCTCGACAGTGACAGCCAGGCGCTGGTCGACGATCTGCAGCAACAGCGTGAGGGTCTGGCCCAGCACATAAGCCGGTTGGCCGAACAGGCTGAAGGTGGTTTGCTGATGCGCGTGCACGGTGACCTGCACCTGGGCCAGGTGCTGGTGGTGCAGGGCGATGCCTACCTGATCGATTTCGAAGGCGAGCCGGCCCGGCCACTGGAAGAGCGGCGGGCAAAACACAGCCCCTACAAAGATGTCAGCGGCGTGCTGCGATCCTTCGACTATGCTGCTGCGATGATCTTGCGCAGCGCGTCTGCCGTGGACCTTTCCGACCCGGCGCGGCAAGCCCGGCAACGGGTTGCGCGGCAGTACTTGCACCAGTCGCGGCATGCCTTTGTCGAGGCCTACGGCTTGGCCACCGCTGCCATGCCTCACGCCTGGCAGCAGGCTGAAGGCGAGCGTGCGGCACTGGAATTGTTCTGCCTGGAAAAAGCCGCCTACGAAATCACATATGAAGCCGAGAACCGTCCAAGCTGGCTGGCCGTACCTTTGCATGGCCTGCATGGACTGATCAGTACCTGGGGAGAGTCAGAATGAACGTAACAACGCGTGAAAACGGCGGCCTTCGGCAACGGGACCTCGATGCCCTGGCCCGCGCCGAACACGCCGATCCATTTGCGGTACTCGGCCCCCACGGCGACGGCGCAGGCGGGCAGGTGGTTCGTGCCTTCCTGCCCACTGCCCTGAATGCGCGCATCCTCGCCCGGCATGACGGGCGCATCCTCGCCGAAATGGAGCAGGGCAGCCTGCCCGGGTTGTTCAGCGCGCACCTCGATGAGGCACAGCCCTACCTGTTGCAAATTGGCTGGGCCGGGGGTGAGCAGGTCACCGAGGACCCTTACAGCTTCGGGCCGCAGCTGGGTGACATGGACCTGCACCTGTTCGCCGAAGGCAACCACCGCGACCTGTCCGGGCGTTTCGGTGCGCAGCCGATCCAGGTCGAGGGTATCGACGGCGTCTGCTTCTCGGTCTGGGCTCCCAACGCCAGGCGGGTCTCGGTGGTCGGTGACTTCAACAACTGGGACGGCCGCCGCCACCCTATGCGCCTGCGTCACAGTGCCGGGGTGTGGGAACTGTTCATCCCGCGCCTGGGCGTGGGGGAAACCTACAAGTTCGAAGTGCTCGGCAAGGATGGCATCTTGCCGTTGAAGGCTGACCCGCTGGCCCGCGCCACCGAACTGCCGCCGAGCACGGCGTCCAAGGTGGCCGGTGCGCTCAGCCATGCCTGGCAAGACCATGAATGGATGGCGCAACGCGCCCAGCGCCATGGCTACAACGCGCCACTGTCGATCTACGAACTGCACCCGGGCTCATGGCGTTGCGAGCTGGACGAAGCGGGCGAAGTCGGGCGCTACTACAACTGGCGCGAACTGGCCGAACGTCTGGTGCCGTATGTGCAGGCGCTGGGCTTCACCCATATCGAACTGCTGCCGATCATGGAGCACCCGTTCGGTGGTTCCTGGGGCTACCAGCCGCTGTCGATGTTCGCACCCACCTCGCGCTACGGCACGGCCGAGGACTTTGCCGCCTTCATCGATGCCTGTCACCAGGGCGGTATCGGTGTGCTGCTGGACTGGGTACCGGCGCACTTCCCGACTGATGAACACGGCCTGGCGCGCTTTGACGGTACGGCCCTGTACGAATACGACAACCCGCTGGAAGGCTACCACCAGGACTGGAACACGCTGATCTACAACCTGGGCCGCAACGAGGTGCGTGGCTTCATGATGGCCTCGGCGCTGCACTGGCTGAAGCACTTCCACATCGACGGCCTGCGGGTCGATGCGGTCGCCTCGATGCTGTACCGCGACTATTCGCGCAAGGCCGGCGAGTGGGTGCCCAACCGCCACGGCGGGCGCGAGAACCTGGAAGCCATCGACTTCATCCGCCACCTCAACGGCGTGGCAGCACACGAGGCCCCGGGCGCGCTGATCATCGCCGAAGAGTCCACCGCCTGGCCCGGGGTCAGCCAACCTACCCAACAGGGCGGCCTGGGCTTTGCCTACAAGTGGAACATGGGCTGGATGCACGACACCCTGCACTACATCCAGAACGACCCGGTGCACCGCACCTATCACCACAACGAGATGAGCTTCGGGCTGATCTACGCCTATTCCGAGCACTTCATCCTGCCCATTTCCCATGATGAGGTGGTGCACGGCAAGCACTCGCTGATCGACAAGATGCCCGGCGACCGCTGGCAGAAATTCGCCAACCTGCGCGCCTACCTCACCTTCATGTGGGCCCACCCGGGCAAGAAGCTGCTGTTCATGGGCTGCGAGTTCGGCCAGTGGCGTGAGTGGAACCACGACAGCGAACTGGACTGGTACCTGCTGCAATACCCCGAGCACCAGGGCGTGCAGCGCCTGGTGGGCGACCTCAACCGTCTCTACCGCGAAGTGCCGGCGCTGCACGAGCAGGATTGCCAGCCGCAGGGCTTCCAGTGGCTGATCGGTGACGACGCGCAAAACAGCGTGTACGCCTGGCTGCGCTGGGGCAGCAGCGGTGAGCCGGTGCTGGTGGTGGCCAACTTCACCCCGGTGCCGCGTGAGGGCTACCGGATTGGCGTGCCGTTCGGCGAGCGTTGGCAGGAGCTGCTGAACAGCGATGCCGAGCTGTATGCCGGGTCGAACGTGGGCAATTTGGGGGCAGTGGCCAGTGAGGCAGTGGCCAGCCATGGGCAGCCATTGTCGCTGGCATTGAACCTGCCGCCGCTGGGTGTACTGGTGATGAAGCCGGCCTGACCCGTTTCCTGTACTCGCCTCTTCGCGGGTCAACCCGCGAAGAGGCTTGCCCTGCCTACCACCGCATCCGCACACCCAGGCTGCCAATCAGTCCATTCAGATCGTTGTCATCCACATCACTGCTGTAATCGGCACTCACGAATAACGCCACTGCCGGTGTCACTCGTGCCACCAACCCCAACCCCAATTCCACCGTGGTCGAATAGCGCGAACTGGAGATCTTGTCGACCTGGTCCAGCTTCACCTCATCGGCATTGCTGAAGTCATACCACACGTTGGTCCGCACATAGGGCTCGATCGGCATGCCGCGCACTTCGTAGCGCCCGGACAGTTTGGCACCGACCCGGCCGCTCCAGCTCGGCTGGCTGTCGAAGGCCTGCAGGGTCTCCTCCTGCACCTGGTTGCCAGGGAAGAACTGCTGGTTGATCAACTGTGCCTGAGGTTCGATGACCCAGTTGCCGCCCAGGCGGATCGGGTAGCCGCCTTCCACCGAGAACGTCATTGCATGGCCGCTTTCATCAAGGCGCTGGCCGTTTTCGCCCCGGCCCATCACATCGATCCGCGAACCCATTGCCACGGCATCAAGGTGCCAGCCCTGCTCATGGGTCATGCTCCAATATACGCCCAGGCTTTCCCCGCTCAGGTTCACGGCGTTGCGTTGCTTGTCGCCCAGCAGCGGGCGCATGCCGTTGAAGCTGCTCTGCAAATTGTTTTGCCCCACGAAAATCCCCGCCCGGTGCACATTGCCCGCGGCCGTCTCGCGCACGAACAGGTCTGGGCCGATCATCAACTGCTGGCTGGGAGCTTCCAGCTGCTCTGGAGGCTGCGCTCCGTTGCGTGTGCCAGTGGGAAAGAATTGCGACCACTGGCTGGCGATAAGGTCCGGTGCGGCCTGGCCGTGACGCCCGCTCATTTGCTGTGAAAACGCATTCAAGGTACCGATACTCAAGCCACTGGCGCTCACCGGATCAAGTGACAGCTGCGGTACTGCCGCCTGTTGCAGATAACGGGGTGATAGGGGGTCATCCTGCAGCTCGTACGCGAAGGTTTCCACCGGGGTTGCCAGAAGCAGCGACGTGGAAACCGCGTAGAAAATACGGTCGAAGCTTTTGGGGCCCGAGGTGTTTTTCATGGCGGATCTCCTTTGTTTTTGTGGGGTACAGCCCGAGGACCTGGCCTGTTGTCACGAGCTGTACGGCAAAAACAGAGGGCGACCCAAACCAGCACGCCAGCTTTCGCAAGCGCGCACAAAGGCGCGAGCTAGAGGCCCGGCGCGAGATCTTTACTACTAGATAATGTTCAGCTAAGGAGAGGACGACGCTTGCGTCAAGAAAGCGTGAAGGAACCGTTCATCTTTCGTGCTTTGCACCAACTGATTGATATTGCTGTAGAAAGACCATTGCATAGCGGGGTTCGCTATTTGCCGCCGGCTGGCTATGAAGAATGATTGCTAGAGGTGTACTTCCACCGCCAACGGCAGGTGATCTGACAGGTGCGACCAAGGTTTGTGCCCCAGAATCCGCGGCCCGTGGCTTTCGGCGTTGCGCAGGTAGATCCGGTCCAGGCGCAGCAAGGGCAGGCGAGCAGGGTAGGTGCGGGCGAGGTGGCCATGATGGCGCTCGAACGCCTCGTGCAGGTCACGTTGCAACCCGAGGGTGCGATTGCCATGCGCCTTCCAGTCGTTGAAATCGCCGGCGATGATCACCGGTGCGTCGACCGGCAACGCATCCAGCAATTTGCGCAGCAGCTGTAGTTGCTTCTGACGGTGGCTTTCCAGCAGTGACAGGTGGACGCAGACCGCGTGCACCTGGCCTTGGCCGGGCACCTCCACGATGCAGTGCAGCAGGCCTCGGCGCTCGGGGCCGGTGATCGACACATCGAGGTTGCGGTGCTCGACGATCGGGTATTTGGACAACAGCGCGTTGCCGTGGTGGCCGTCCGGGTAGACGGCATTGCGGCCGTAGGCAAAGTCGCTCCACATGCTGTCAGCGAGGAACTCGTACTGCGAGGTCTGTGGCCAGCCAGGGTAGCGTGCAGCGTGTCGGTCGTGGCTGCCGAGCACTTCCTGGAGGAAGACGATGTCGGCCTGGGTGCTGCGTACCGCCTCGCGCAGCTCCGGCAGGATGAACCGCCGGTTGAAGGCGGTGAAGCCCTTGTGCGTGTTCACCGTCAGCACCCGCAGCCGCTTCACGGCTGGGGCCTGGTTGACACTGGCGAAACCTTTACTGCCGGCTTCGAGGCTCACGATTCCTCCTGAAATCAACCCAGTCTGAGTGCAACCGCTAAAGCCTGCGGGGGCGGGCATGGCCCCCCCACAGGTAGGGGATTGCGATTACGATGTAGGACCCGCCTGGGTTATCACGGTTCACTCCTCGTCATGCTGCAACACCATCAGCAGCATCGACCGGCCCTTCACCTCGAAGGTGCTGTCGAACTGCAGGTGCTGCCCCTTGCGCAGCTCTGGGCGGTCGGTGTCCACCAGGCAGCTCCAGTAGTCGCCTTCGGGTACGGTCGGCAACTTGAACGGCACGACATCATGGTGGGCATTGACGATCAGCAGCACGGTAGCCTCGGCACCAGGCCGGGCGATGCCACTGACCTGCGCGCGGCCATCGATCAGCATGCCCAGGCAGCGCCCGTGCGGGTCTTCCCACTGCTCCACGCTCATCTCGCCGCCATCCGGTGCCAGCCAGGTCACGTCCTTGACCCCGATCGCCTCATTGTAGTCGCCGACCAAAAAGCGCGAGCGACGCAGCACCGGGTAGGCCAGGCGCAGGCGGGTCAGGCGCTTGACGAAGGCCAGCAGCTCCTGGCCTTCCTCGTCCAGGTCCCAGTTCACCCAGCCGATCTCGCTGTCCTGGCAGTAGGCATTGTTGTTGCCGTGCTGGGTGCGGCTGAACTCGTCGCCGGCCACGATCATTGGCGTGCCTTGGGCCAGCAGCAACGTGGCGAAGTAGTTGCGCATCTGGCGCATGCGCAGGGCATTCACCGCCGGGTCATCGGTCGGCCCTTCGACACCGCAGTTCCACGACAGGTTGTTGTCGGTCCCGTCCTGGTTGTTCTCGTCGTTGTCTTCGTTGTGCTTGTGGTTGTACGACACCAGGTCACGCAAGGTGAAACCGTCGTGGGCGGTGATGAAATTGACCGAGGAGTAAGGCCGCCGGCCGCGGTTGTTGAACATGTCGCCCGACGCGGTCATGCGGGCGGCAAAGTCGGCAAGTTGGCCCTCGTCGCCTTTCCAGAAAGCGCGTACGGTGTCGCGGAAACGGTCGTTCCACTCAGCCCAGCCCGGGGCGAAGTTGCCCACCTGATAGCCGCCCGGGCCGCAGTCCCACGGCTCGGCAATCAACTTGACCTGGCTCAGCATCGGGTCCTGGCGGCAGGCGACGAGGAAACCGTGGCGCTCGCTATAGCCGTCGTGGTAGCGGCCAAGGATGGTCGCGAGGTCGAAGCGGAAGCCGTCCACGTGCATTTCACCGGCCCAGTAGCGCAGCGAGTCGGTGACCAGTTGCAGCACGCAGGGGTGGCTCAGGTCCAGGGTGTTGCCCGTACCGGAGTCGTTGATGTAGTAGCGCTTGTCGTCCGGCATCAGGCGGTAGTACGAGGCGTTGTCGATACCGCGCATGGACAGGGTCGGGCCGCGTTCATTGCCTTCGGCAGTGTGGTTGTAGACCACGTCGAGAATCACTTCCAGCCCGGCATCGTGCAGGTGCGCGACCATCTCCTTGAACTCGGCGATCTTGCCACTGGCCAAGTAGCGCGGGTGCGGCGCGAAGAAGGCGATGCTGTTGTAGCCCCAGTAATTGTTCAGGCCCTTGTCCAGCAGGTGCTGGTCGTTGACGAAGGCGTGGATCGGCAGCAGCTCGATGCTGGAAACGCCCAGGTCCTTGATGTGCTTGAGCAGTTCGTCATTGGCCAGGCCGGCGAAGGTGCCGCGCAGTTTTTCCGGCACTGCCGGGTGGCGCATGCTGATGCCGCGGGTGTGCGCCTCGTAGATGATCGTGCGTTCCCAGGGTATCTGCACCCGCTGGTCGCGGCCCCAGGTGAAGGCCGGGTCGATCACCTTGCATTTGGGTACGAAAGGCGCGCTGTCGCGTTCGTCGAACGACAGGTCCCCATCGGGGTGGCCGATGGTGTAGCCGAACAATGCCTCGGACCATTTCAGGCTGCCGACCAGTTGCTTGGCATACGGGTCGATCAGCAGTTTGTTGGGGTTGAAACGGTGGCCGTTTTCCGGTTCGTAGGGGCCGTACACGCGGTAGCCGTAGACCAGCCCAGGGTGCGCGTCGGGCAGGTAGCCGTGGTAGATCTCGTCAGTGTATTCGGGCAGCTCGATGCGCTCGATTTCCTGTTCGCCGGTGGAGTCGAACAGGCACAGTTCGACCTTGGTGGCGTTGGCCGAGAAGAGGGCGAAGTTGACCCCAAGGCCATCCCAGGTGGCGCCGAGGGGGAAGGGCATGCCTTCGCGGATGCGCGATGGTGCGACCGAGCGGGTTTTCTTTGGGGTACGGGGGCTCATGACGATCCTCAAGTGGCCGTGATGGAAGGGGAATGTGCGGTCCTGCGGTGGCCGGTTTACGGGGAAACCCGATGCCACAGGTACTGCATGGCTTTGAGCGCCTGTGATGAACCTGTGGCAGTGGGGTTACCCGCGAAGAAAGCCGGGACAGGCTTAACCGGCAGTAGGCTTTTTCACCGCCCGAGGCTTTTTCGCCACAGCGGGTTTAACGCCCGGCAGGGCAGTTACCTTGGGCTCGGCAGGCGCTTTGGGCTCCGCTGCAGCCTTGGGCTTGGCCGGCGCGCGCTTGCGCGGCGCTGCCTTGGGTGCCAAGGCTTCAGCCTCGGCCAGCTTGCGGGCCATTTCCCAGTGGCGATCTTCCTGGCCGGCGGGTTTACCTTCGGACTCCCAGATCTGGTAGGCAAATTCGCGAATACGCTTTTCATCGACACTCATCGTGACGCTCCTGATGCTCAAGATTGTTGTATCAACAGGTTGACCGGAAACTCCGCCAGCACGGCGCTCACATGCAGCTCCCTAGAAGGGCTGACCGCAGCACTGGAAAAAAGTCCCGTCGAGTTGGCAGGCGACAAGGCAAACGGCAAGATCACCCGGGTGTCGTCCCAGTTCTGCGCCGGGATCAACGGTATAGCAGCGCCGCCAAGCAGGCCGCTGGCCAGGCGCGGGGCGACGACAATGGCGCGTTCACTGTCACCCAAACGGGCAAAAGCGATCACCTTGTCAGCGTGCCGGCCGTGCACGGCAAGTGGCAGGTAGGCGCCACGGCGGAACAGTTCGGCATGGGCCTGGCGGCAATCGAGCACCTTGGCGACCAGGGCCTGCTTGACGCGGCCGTCGCGCCAGTGCGCCAGCAATTCGGTCAGCGGCGCGGCATCGTCCAGGGTGCGGCGCCTCAAAGCGTAGTCCACGGGGCGGCGGTTGTCCGGGTCGACCAGGCTGAAGTCCCAGTATTCATTACCTTGGTACAAGTCGGGCACGCCCGGTGCGGTCATGCGCAGCAACGCCTGGACCAGGCTGTTGAGGGCGCCGGGGCAGGCCAGCAGTTGCGCGGCATCCGCCAGGGATTTACGCAGTTGCTGGTTTTCGCTACCCAGCAGCAGGCTGTCCAGATAGCGTGCACAGGCCGTTTCGTAGGCCTCGTTCGGCGCGCTCCAGCTGCTGCGCAGCTTGGCTTCGCGCAGGGCCTTCTGCTGCCACTGGCGAACGCGCTCGGCGTACTGGCGCACGGCGTTGTCGTCGTGCAGGTCAAGCTCCAGCGGCCAGCTGCCGAGCAGGGTCTGCAACAGCATCAGCTCGTCGCCGGGGCTCGGCGCCAGGCCATCGTCCAGCTGCGCACGCAGCGGCGCCGCCAGTTCGCGCCAGTGCTCCACCCGGCTGGCCAGCCAGGGGCCGCGTTCGCTGAGCACAGCCAGGCGTGCGCGGGTGTCTTCGCCGCGCTTGTGGTCATGAGTAGCGGTGGCCAGCAGGTTGTCAGGGAAGTCGCGCAGGCGCCGCTGGGCCTCGTTGTGAAAGTCCATGAGCGGTGCGCTGAAACGCTCGGCCTCGAACCCCACATCGTTGCGCGACAGCAAGCGCGCACTGCGGTAGAACGCAGTGTCTTCCACGGCCTTGGCGGCGCTGGGGGCGGTCAGTTGCTGGAAGCGCACGCAGGCATGGCGCAGCTGCTTGCGTACTCGGCCCGGCGGTAGTTGGCGCCAGGCTTGGCCGCCCAACCATTGTTCCAGCTGCTCGAGCAGTGGCCAGTCGGCTTCGCCCAGGTCTTGGCGGGCACCGGCCAGTGCCTGCTGGAAAAAACCCTCGTCTTCAGGCGGGCGCCCGCAGGCATTGAAGTAGGTGCGGTACACCGGGTAATGCGCGACCAGCGCCTGCAAGGCGCGGCGAATGGCGCCCAGCGTCAGGTCGCGGGTCATCAGGTCGTTGCGTGCCACCTGCAGCAGCGCCTGGGCCACCGACTCGCAATCGCCCGCCAGGCTGGCGTTGAGCACCAGGTGGCGGGCTTGGCGCACTTCTTCGGGGAAGTCCGGGCGCTCGCTGACAGTGGCCCACAGCTCGGTCAGCGGTGCTTCCCCGGCCGGGTCGTGCTGCAGCAACGACACCTGGTTCATGAACTCGTAGCCGGTGGTGCCGTCGGTCAGCCAGTCGCGGTGCAAGTGTTCGTTGGCGCCGAGGATTTTTTCGACGTAGATCGGGAAATGCTCCAGGGCCGCGTTCAGTGGCCGCTTCGCCATCAGGCCATCGACCCTGCGACGCAGTTTGCGGCAGTAAGCACGCGGGTCGGCGAGGCCGTCGATATGGTCGATGCGCAGGCCGTCGACCAAGCCCCGTTCGATCAGCTCGAACAACTTGGCGTGGGTGGCCTCGAACACCACTGAGCGCTCGACGCGCAGGCCGCCGAGCTCGTTGATGTCGAAGAAGCGCCGCCAGTTGATGTCGTCGGCGGCCGTGCGCCAGCTGGCCAGGCGGTAGGTTTGGCGCTCCAGCAGCAGGTGCAGGCGCTTGAAGCCGTTTTCGGCGCGGCTGTCGAAGGCTATCAGGGCCGATTCAAGGTCGGCCCCTTCACTTACCAGGCGCGCCAGTTCAGCGTGCAGGGGCAGGGCATCGGCCAGCGGTGTGGCGGACTCGCCCAATGCCGTGAAATGTTCTGCCAGTGCCTTCAGGGCCGGCTCCGGGCTGAGCGCCAGGATCCAGCCGTAGTCGACCGGGCAGATTGGGAAACGGTGCTCGTAATGGGCCACCTGCAGCAGGCCCCGTTGGTTGTCGAACTCAAGCGGGATTTCGCCATTTTTCAACGCTACCCCGTAGTCGCTGGCGAGGAACGGCAGCAGCAATTGCCCGGCCAGCAGCGGGTCGCTGGAGTGCCACTGGATATCGAAGAACGCTGCATAGGGGCTGCGCCGGCCCCAGGCCAGCAGGCTTTGCCACCAGGGGTTGTCGGCCCCGCCCACGGCCATGTGGTTGGACACTGTGTCGAGGATCAGCCCCATGCCGTGCTGGCGCAGTGCGGCGACCAGCCGTTCCAGTGCGGCCTCACCGCCGAGTTCGGGGTTGACCCGGGTCGGGTCTACCACGTCATACCCATGCCGTGAGCCAGCGCGGGCCTTGAGGATGGGCGAGGCATACAGGTGGCTGATGCCCAACTGGGCAAAATACGGCACCAGCGGCACGGCCTGGTCGAGGGTGAAGTCGCTGTGAAACTGCAGGCGCAAGGTGGCGGTCATTGGCTTCATTGGTCACGCTCCCAAGCCTGTTCGCGAGCCTGGGCCAATAGCTCCAGGCGCCTTGCGGCATCTTCGTCGTCCAGCAGTTCTCGTACCGGGCGGGCGAAGCGCCGCCGCCAGTTGGGGTGGCCGCTGGTGGTGCCCGGCAGGTTGGGTTGTTCGTCGCAGCCCAGCAGGTCTTCCAGCGGTACCAGCACCAGCGGCGCACGGGTATGGCCCACGTAGCGGATGGCCGCGTCGATCAGCGCGTCGTTGTTCTTCAATTCGCCGTAGTTGGCTTGCAGGGTGCGGCGCAGGCCGTCATGTTCCTTTTGGCGTTCGTGGCGCCAGTGCAGTTCGGTGGCAGCGTCGATCAATTGCAAACGGTGGCTCCAGTCGATATCGCGGTTGGCCAGCCAGCCGGCTAGCGGTGCCAGGTCGTGGGTGCCGGTGGTGGCCAAGGCATGGTCCGGCCAGTCGAGAATGGGTTTGAACTGGCCGGGCTGGGTCTGTTCGAACGGCAGCACGCGCATGCCCAGCACGGCTTTCTCGGCCAGCGTTTCGCGCAGGCCTTCCGGCACCGTGCCGAGGTCTTCACCGAGGATGATCGCCTGGTGGCGCACCGACTCCAGCGCCAGCAGGCGCAGCAGGTCCTCCAGCGGGTAATTGAGGTAGGCACCCTCACTGGGCTTGGCCCCTTGCGGGATCAGCCATAGCCGACGCAGGCCCATGACATGGTCGATGCGCAGGCCCCCGGCATGCGCCAGGTTGGCCCGCAGCATTTCGATGAAGGCGCGGTAACCGTTGCGCTTGAGGCCTTCGGGCGAGAAGGCGCAGATGCCCCAGTCTTGCCCGGCGCGGTTGAGGATGTCGGGTGGCGCGCCGACTTTCAGGCCTGACAGCAGTTCGTCCTGGCGGCTCCAGGCCTGGCTGCCGGCACCGTCGGCGCCCACTGCCAGGTCGGCGATCAGGCCCACTGCCATGCCGCTGCTACGGGCGGCTTCCTGGGCACGTTGCAGGCTGCGCTCGGTCAGCCATTGGCAGAAAGCGTGGAACTCGACCTTGGCCGGGTAGGCGTTGGCGAAGGCTTCCACTTCGGGGTGGTACGGGTCGTGCCAGGCCTTGGGCCAGTTGCGCCAGTCGGCGCCCAGCCCGTTCTCCACCGCTTGCGCCTGCAACACTTCGAAGCGGCAGTGATGCTCAAGGGCCTGGCCACCAGCGTCACGGAAACTGTCGAAATCCCTGCGCAGTGGGTGGTTGCCCTGGCTGAAACCTTGGTACAGCGCTTCGAGCAAGCGCAGCCGGGCGCTGGCGGCGCGCGGCCAGTCGACCAGCGGGCCGTGCTCCAGGTCTTCAAGCTGTTGCTCCAGGCCACAGGCTTCAATGGCCATGCGCACTTCCCGTTCGCCCAGCAGGGCAGCAGGGCTGGCGTACAGGGCATTGAGCAGCAGGCGGCTGGACGGCGAGTAGGGGCTGTAGTGCTCTTGGTCGATGGCAGACAGGGCGTGGATCGGGCTGATGGCCAGGGCGTCGGCGCCGCGCTCGGCGGCCGAACGCGCTAGCTGTTCCAGGGCCAGGCAGTCACCGTAGCCGCCATCGCCGGGGCGGCGCAGGCTGTACAACTGCACCGCCAGCCCCCAGCAGCGTGGTGGTGGTTGCTGCACGTCGTCATCCAGGCTGTGGCAGCGTGGCGGGGCCACGGCCACGGTGAACTGGCGGCCGTCTATCTGCACCTGATGGTAGCCAATTGGCAGCTCACCGGGCAGGCGTGCCTGCTCATCAAGGGTGAGGGCAAGCGAAGCGTGGTCTTCCAGGGTGCAATGCGCGATGCTGGCGGCGCTGAAGTAGCGCGCCAGCGCCAGCGGCTGGCCAAGGTCGGCGGTCAGCAGCGGCGGCAGGTGCTCGCTGTCGTCGGCGGCTTCCACGGCACGCAGGCTGGCGGCAATGGCGCTTTCATCGGCGGCAGGATGGCCAAGCCCTTCGAGGATGTTGCGCAGCGCGTCGTCACTGACGCGCTGGGGACGAGCATTGGCGTCGATCCAGTCGCGGCTCAGCCCGACGCGGCGCGCCAGGCGATGCAGGGCGGTTTCGCTCATGGGCGCTCCTGGGCAGGGGGAAGCAGGCTGACCACGCAGCTGTAGGCGGCCAGGTGGGTATCGGGGTGGCGGGTGTCGCTGCTGTCGAACAGCCGCCAGGCTGGGGCGGGCAGTTCGACTGCCTCTGCGCTGTCGGCCAGGTTCAGGTCGATGCGCAGGATGCTGCCATTGCCCAACCGCCAGCGTGCGGTCAGCGCCTTGTCGCCGTGGACCTCGGCGCCCAGTGCACGGCTGCCGGGCAGGTGCGGGATGACATGGCGGTGGCGCAGGCGGAGTAGATGCTGGTACAGGCCGTGCCAGCCGGCGATCACTTCCTTGTTTTGCGGGCGTGATGACTCGAAAGTCTGCTCGGCATTGGGGTCGGGAATGTGCTCGCGCTGCTCGGGGTCGGCGAACGCGGTGAAGTGGGCGAATTCTCCACGGCGGCCTTCACGCACGGCGTCGGCCAGCTGGTCGTGAAAGTCGGTGAAGAACAGAAACGGCCGGCAGCTGCCATCGTCGTCGCCCATGAACAGCAAGGGGATCATCGGCGCCAGCAACAGCAGGCTGGTAGCTGCCCGCAGGGCCGGCGGCGGGCACAGGCGGGTCAGGCGCTCGCCGAGGGCGCGGTTGCCGACCTGGTCGTGATTCTGCAGGAACAACACAAAGGCGCTGGGCGCCAGGTGCCCGCTGGGTTCGCCGCGTGGCGTGCCATGGCGATTGGGCTGGCCCTGGAACACGAAGCCTTCGCCCAGGCAGCGCGCCAGTTGATCGATGGGGCGTTCTTTGTAGTCCGCGTAGTAGCCTTCGGTTTCGCCGGTCAGCAGCACATGCAGGGCATTATGGCCGTCGTCATTCCACTGGGCATCGAAACCCTGCTCCAGCAGGCCGGCCTGGTTGTGCTCGTTCTCCAGCACCAGCCACACGTGCCGCCCGGGTTCCACCGCGGCACGCACTCGCTGGGCCAGCTCGACCAGAAAGTCGGGCTGGTCGATGGCATGTACGGCATCCAGGCGCAGGCCGTCGCAGCGGTAGTCGCACAGCCACATCAGCGCGTTCTGGATGAAGTACTCGCGCACCTGCGGGCGGCGAAAGTCGATGGCCGCGCCCCAGGGGGTCTGGCGATCCTCGCGGAAGAACGGGCTGGCGTACTGATGCAGGTAATTACCGTCGGGGCCGAAGTGGTTGTACACCACGTCCACCAGCACCATCAGCCCTTCGCCGTGGGCCTGATCGACCAGCGCGCACAGCTGCTCAGGGCTGCCGTAAGTATTCTGTGGTGCATACGGCAGCACGCCGTCATAGCCCCAGTTGCGCTCACCAGGGAACTGCCCCAGCGGCATCAGCTCGACTGCGCTGATGCCCAGTTCGGCCAGGCGCGGCAGTTGCCGGGCCACGCCGTCGTAGCCATCGAGCAGGCCAACGTGCAGTTCCTGGATGACCGCCTCGTGCCAGGGGCGGCCTTGCCACGGATGTTGCCAGGTGTAGCGGGTGACATCCACCACCTGGCTTGGCCCCTGCACGCCGTCGGGCTGATAGCGCGACGCCGGGTCGGCCACCTGCAATTCATCATTGATACGGTAGCGGTAACGGTCACCGGCCTGGCAGGGAACCACGCCGGTGTACCAACCATCTTCTGCGGGCTGCAGCGCGAAGGCCGGCTGCTGCTCCAGTTCCACGCTCACGCTGCGCGCATCGGGTGCCCAAAGGGCGAAGCGCGCCGACGTGGCGTCCAGCAAGTGTGCGCCATGCCTGTGCATCTTCCACCCTCGCTCAGTAGTGGCTCAGTTGCGTCTGCTTGACCAGGTCCTCGTACAGGCGGGCGTAGGGTTCCACCGCTTGGCACCAGTTGAATGGCTGAGTCATCGACAGGCAGCGCATGGCATTCAGCAAGTCCTTCTTGCCATACACGTAGAAGGCGCGGCCCAGTGCTTCGCGGTAGCTCTCGACGGTCGACTCGTTGAACAGGAAGCCGGTGACGCCGCACTCGATGGTGTCGGCCAGGCCGCCGGTGTTACGCGCCACCGGTAGCGAGCCGAAACGCTGCGCGTACATTTGGCTCAGGCCGCACGGCTCGTAGCGCGACGGCATCAGCAGGAAATCGCTGCCGGCGAACATGCGACGCGCGTCGGTTTCGTTGAAGCCGATACGCACGCCGATACGGCCCGGGTGGCGGAGCGCCAGCTCGCGCATGGCCTGTTCTTCTTCCGGCTCGCCACGGCCGATAATCGCAATCTGACCGCCTTGCTCGACAATGTAGTCGGCCACACCCAGGGTCAGGTCCAGGCCTTTCTGATACACCAGTCGCGAGACCACGGCGAACAGGGGGCCTGCGGAGTCATCCAGACCGAACAGTTCGCGCACCTCCTGGGTATTGCGCGCCTTGCCTTCCCAGTCGTTGATGCTGAAGTTGTGCTGCAGGTGCTTGTCGGTGGCCGAATCCCAGCTTTCGTCGATGCCGTTGGGGATGCCCCCCAGCAGGCCTTGCTGGGCCTTGCTGGCAAGGAAACCGTGCAGGCCGCAGCCAAATTCCGGGGTGGTGATTTCCTGGGCGTAGGTGGCGCTGACCGTGGTGATGTGGCTGGAGTAGGCCAGGCCCGCCTTGAGGAACGACAGCTTGCCGTAAAACTCCATGCCCTCCTGTTGCATGGCATGGTCCGGGATTGCCAGTTCCGGGCTGCAGCCACGGCTGTACACGCCCTGGTAGGCCAGGTTGTGGATGGTGAACAGGGTCGGCGTGTTCAACCCGCGCCAGTGCATGTAGGCCGGTGCCAGCCCGGCAGGCCAGTCGTGGGCGTGCACCAGTTCAGGCTTCCAGTGGATCATGCCTTCCCCGGCGGCGATTTCGGCGGCGGCCAGGCCCAGGCGGGCGAAACGGATGTGGTTGTCGGGCCAGTCGCGGCCGTTGTTGGCACCATAGGGCGTGCCGTCGCGTTGGTACAGTTCGGGGCAGATCAGTACGTAGATCACCAGGCCGTCAACCATGTCCATACGGCCGATCTTGCAGGGCGGAAGGGCCGCGTGGCCGCCCAACTCGCCGACGATATGGATCGGGTTGTCGCTTTCCATGACCTGGGGGTAGCCCGGGATCAGCACCCGCACATCATGCAGGTGCGCCATGGCGCGGGGCAGCGCTGCGGATACGTCACCCAGGCCACCGGTTTTCACCAGGTCGGCGATTTCCGAGGTCACGAACAGGATCTTGCGCTTGTTGGGATTGTGCTGGCGCTGGGCGCCGGGTGCCTTGCCTGTCGTGGCGAAGTCCGGGGTGAGCGGCTCGCGGTTGTCCGGTTTGAATGAATCTGCGTGAGGCTCGACAGCGGCACTGATCATACTTCTCTCCGTCCCTATGCTTGGCCGGGTGCTGGCACCCATGGCGATATTTCGTGTTGGTTCTCTCTGCTTGCTGAATGCTGCGTAGTGCGTTCCATGCCCCAGGGTCGTGCGCGCACGCACGGCGCGATCGGCGTTCCGGCCGAAAGCGATTGGGCTGGTGGGTTGGTGGCCGTGGCTGGGAAGTCCCTTTGCGTTTGGCCTACTTAGTTCCTGACCTGCCCGCTTTCCGTAAAGTTCGACTTTTTTTCGTCACTCTTCCATTGAGCAAATGGCGGGCCGAAACCCGAGTGTAGGAGAGAAAAAGGTGAAAAGGTGACCCACTGGTCACTATTGTGATGCCGCGGAATAGACGCAAACGTTGGCGTATGGGAACGGATGTGAATGCACGGCTGGCGAGGGGGGTGAGGTGGCGGTCGGCATGCCCTACCATGATGAGGGCGCACTACTTTGGTGCGCGCCTTGGTCGCCAATGGGACACACTGCTGCACGTTCAGATGTGCGCAGTCCTACATCGGTGCGACGCCCTGCGCAGGTTCTTATCTTATCGGTGATACGGTCTAATGATGAGCCGGCGTGGGCTCAAGACAGGGGGCGACGGCGTTTGCGCTACTGCGAGCAGGTACGTACGGCCCGGCAAGTGCAGCGCGGCGATCACCAGCGGCTCGGCACTGATGATGGATGAAGGACAGCCGCTTGCAAGGGTGGGCGATGCTACCCGTCATGGTGGCATCCTGGAAAACGGCGATAGCAGTCGGTTGCTCGATTAAGCAAAGTGGGAGCTGTTCAGCCCCCACTGGGAAGGACCAAGGTCAGAGGCTGACGGCTTTGCCGTCGGTGCGCGCTTGCGCCAGCAGCAGGTTCAGTTGGGCAACCTGCTGGCGCAGCTGGTCGCGTTCGTCCTTCAGTTTACGCAGCTCATCACGGCGCACGGAGACATAGAGGGTCTGGGTTGGAGTGGCAGGCATCAAGGTACCCATGAGCACACCTCGCGGTTTTGGCTGGTGACAAGTTAAAGCGTAGACGCTTCACGCGGGGCGCATTCTGAATTCTTTTACAGGTCTTGGGAACTTTTTTGTTTATCGTGGTCTCGCCGTTCGTCGCTGAACCCTCGGCCGGCATGCTGGACTAATCTGAACAGCTGGACTGTGTTGACATCCATTTATGAAAGGGGAGCATCGGCTCATGCAACTGGGAATCGTCGGGCTGGGCCGCATGGGCGGCAATATCGCAAGGCGCCTGATGCGCGCCGGCCACCGTACCGTGGTGCACGACCGTAACCGTGAGGCCATCAGCGGCCTGGAGGGCGAGGGCGCCCAAGGGGCGCATGACCTGGGTGCGCTGGTACAAAAGCTGAAAGCGCCGCGCGCGGTGTGGGTGATGCTGCCAGCAGGTGAGCCCACCGAACAGACCATCGCCCAGCTGGCCGAGTTGCTGGAACCGGGTGATGCGATCATCGACGGCGGCAACACGTTCTACAAGGACGACATGCGCCGCGCGGCTGAGTTGGCCAAGCGCGGCCTGCATTACCTGGACGTCGGCACTTCCGGCGGGGTGTGGGGCCTGGACCGCGGCTATTGCATGATGATTGGCGGCGAGAAGGACGTGTTCGAGCGCTTGGAACCGCTGTTCAAGGCGTTGGCACCGGGTGTGGGCGACATCCCGCGTACCCATGGCCGCAGCGGCGAGCACCAGCGTGCCGAGCATGGCTATATCCACGCCGGCCCACCTGGGGCCGGGCACTACGTGAAAATGGTCCATAACGGCATCGAGTACGGCTTGATGCAGGCCTATGCCGAAGGCTTCGACCTGCTGCGCAGCAAGGGTGGCGACGAGCTACCGCAAGACCAGCGCTTCGACCTCAACGTGGCCGAGATCGCCGAAGTGTGGCGGCGTGGCAGCGTGGTGACCTCTTGGCTGCTCGACCTTACTGCCGATGCGCTGGTGGCCGACCCGCAGCTTGCCCAGTTCAGTGGTTCGGTGTCCGACAGTGGCGAAGGCCGCTGGACCATCGATGCCGCAGTGGAGCAGGCCGTACCGGTGCCGGTGTTGTCCAGTGCACTGTTCGCGCGTTTCCGTTCACGCCAGCAGCAAGGCACCTACGGTGACAAGATTCTCTCGGCCATGCGCCTGGGCTTCGGTGGCCATGTCGAGAAAAAAGGCGAATGACTAAACAGACCATACCCGCTGCCCCTCCATGCACCCTGTTCCTGTTCGGCGCCAATGGCGACCTGGTCAAGCGCCTGCTGATGCCGGCGCTGTACAACCTCAGCCGCGACGGTTTGCTGGACCGCAACCTGCGCATCGTCGGCGTCGACCATAACCCGGCCAGCGCCGAAGATTTCGCCGAGCGCCTGCATGCGTTCATGGTCGAGCGTGACAAGGGCGGCGAGGGTGCGGCAAGGTGCCTGGACGAAAAGCTCTGGGCCCGCCTGGCCAAGCGTCTGGATTACCAGACTGGCGATTTCCTCGACCCGGCCACTTATGCTGCCATCGGCAAACGCATCGACAAAACCAGCCATGGCAACGCCATTTTCTACCTGGCTACCTCCCCGCGTTTTTTCCCGGAAGTGGCACAGCGTCTGGGTGAAGCCGGCTTGTTGGACGAGTCCGCCGGTGGTTTTCGCCGGGTAGTGGTCGAGAAACCTTTCGGCACCGACCTGGCCAGCGCCGAGGCCCTCAATGCCTGCCTGCTGAAAGTGATGGGCGAGCGGCAGATCTACCGCATCGACCATTACCTGGGGAAGGAGACGGTGCAGAACATTCTGGTCAGCCGCTTCTCCAACGGGCTGTTCGAATCGTTCTGGAACAATCACTACATCGACCACGTGCAGATCACCGCTGCAGAAACCGTCGGTGTCGAAACCCGCGGTGCCTTTTACGATGGCACCGGCGCCCTGCGCGACATGGTGCCAAATCACCTGTTCCAGTTGCTGGCGATGGTGGCCATGGAACCGCCAGCTGCGTTCGGTGCTGACGCCGTGCGCGGCGAAAAGGCCAAGGTGGTCGGCGCCATCCGCCCCTGGTCGGCCAAGATGGCGCTGAAGAACTCCGTGCGTGGCCAGTACGGCAGTGGCAGGCAGGGGCGCAAGCAACTGCCCGGCTACCGCCAGGAGGCCAACGTTGCGCCTGACAGCCAGACCGAAACTTACGTGGCGCTGAAAGTGATGATCGACAACTGGCGCTGGGCCGGCGTGCCGTTCTACCTGCGTACCGGCAAGCGCATGAGCGTGCGCGACACCGAAATCGCCATCTGCTTCAAGCCTGCGCCGTATGCGCAGTTCCGCGAGTCTGAACTGGAGCGGCCCAAGCCCAACTACCTGAAAATCCAGATCCAGCCCAACGAAGGCATGTGGTTCGACCTGCAGGCCAAGCGGCCTGGGCCGGAGCTGGTGATGGAGAACGTCGAGCTGGGTTTCGCCTACAAGGACTTCTTCAAGATGACCCCGGCCACTGGCTACGAGACGTTGATCTACGACTGCCTGACCGGTGACCAGACGCTGTTCCAGCGGGCCGACAACATCGAGAACGGTTGGCGTGCTGTGCAGCCATTCCTTGATGCCTGGGCCCAGGGTGGTGAGGTGCATGAGTACCCGGCTGGTGAGGATGGGCCCGAGGCTGGCCATGAGCTGCTGACCCGGGACAAGCGCGAGTGGCACCGGTTGGGGTGAGACGTTTGCAAGCGCCTGAGCCGCGAAAGGGCCGGCACAGGCGATCAAATCAAGGAGGCTTGATGCCCGCCCATATTGAAGACTACGCCCTGCTGGGCAACTGCCGCAGTGCCGCCCTGGTCAGCCGTGATGGCGCGCTCGACTGGCTGTGCCTGCCACGGTTCGACGCCCCTGCGGTATTCGCCGCCCTGCTGGGCAACGAAGAAAACGGCCGCTGGCGCCTGGCCCCTTGCGACCCGGTCGAGCACAGCAGCCGCCAATACCTGGGCGACACCCTGGTACTGGAAACCACTTGGGTCACCGCCACTGGCCGTGCCCGTGTACTCGATTTCATGCCGCTGGGGGAAGTCAATTCGGTCGTGCGCATCGTCGAAGGCATCGCTGGCGAAACCCATTTCGAAATGGACCTGGTCATGCGCTTCGACTATGGCCGCAGCGTGCCCTGGGTCGAGCGCCTGGAGCCGTTGATCCTCAGCGCTGTCGCTGGCCCTGACCGGTTGATCTTGAGCAGCACCGTGCCCCCGCAAGCCCGCGACCACCATACCGGCTGCCGCTTTCGCGTCAGCACGGGCCAGCGCCAGGTCTTCAGCCTGCGTCACCAGCCCTCGCACTTGCCGGTGCAGCCCGACTGCAACATCGACGAAGCCCTGGCAAACACCTGCGAGCAGTGGCAGGCCTTCGCCGACCGCTGCCCGCAGGTAGGGCCGTATACCGCTCTGGTGCGCCGCTCGCTGCTCACCCTCAAGGCCATGACCTACGCCCCTACCGGCGGTATTGTCGCCGCCGTCACCACCTCGCTGCCCGAGCGTGTAGGTGGCGAACGCAACTGGGACTACCGCTTCTGCTGGCTACGCGACGCCACCATGACCCTGCTGGCGTTCATGAACCTCGGCTACTTTGATGAGGCCCAGGCCTGGCGTGAATGGCTACTGCGCTCGGTGGCCGGCAACCCCGAACAGATGCAGATCATGTATGGCCTGGCGGGTGAACGCGACCTGCAGGAATACACCCTGCCGTGGCTGGCCGGCTACGAGCACTCACAGCCGGTGCGGGTGGGCAATGCCGCCTCGCAGCAGGTGCAGCTGGATATCTACGGCGAACTGGCCGACGCCATGAGCCAGGCGATCAGGGGCGGCTTGCCGCGCCACCCGCGCAGCGCCGCGATCTCTCGCTTGATCCTGCCCTACGTGGAGCGCATCTGGCGCGAGCCGGACGAAGGTATCTGGGAAGTGCGCGGTGGCCGCCAGCAGTTCGTCCACTCCAAAGTGATGGCCTGGGTGGCGTTCGACCGTGCCGCCGGGTTGGCCGACACCACCGAAGAAGGCCGCGAACAGGGTCAGCATTACCGCCAGGTGGCTGACGAGATCCGCCGGGAAGTGTGTGAGCACGGCCTGGACAGCAGCGGCACGTTCTTCGTCCAGGCCTATGGTTCGAGCGAGATGGACGCCAGCTTGTTGCAGATTGCCCTCACAGGCTTCCTGCCAGCCGATGACCCCCGCTTCTTGCGCACGCTGGAGCAGATCGAACAGCGCTTGCTGAAAAATGGCCTGCTGCTGCGCTACGACACCGACAGCTGCACCGATGGCCTGACCCCGGGTGAGGGCACCTTCTTGGTCTGTTCATTCTGGCTGGCGGATGTCTACGTGCTGCTGGGGCGCCAAGCCCAGGCGCAGGCGTTGTACGAACACCTGACTGGCCTGTGCAACGACCTTGGCTTGCTGGCTGAACAGTACGACCCGGCCGGCCAGCGCATGCTCGGCAACTACCCCCAGGCGTTCAGCCATATCGGCATCATCAACACCGCACTGAATCTGCACCGCGCACAGTGCCCGGCGCGCGACCGTGCGCGTTGCGCATAAGCCAGCCACGGCTGCACAGGGATTGCGCTCGCATCCAGAAACAAGCGGAGTAGACTAGGTCAAACACCATTCGGCACGGAGCATACATGGGTATTCGCGGTACGGATCGGCAGATCGACAACATCGAGTGCAACAAGGGTGGCTTCGACACGTTTGGGCCAGTGCGCCCAAATGAACGGCGCTTTCATTTCATCGATCCGGACGGTCATGAATTGGCGGTGTGGGCGGCCCAAGCCTGATGGCCAACCACAAGATCGAAATCCGTCGGCGCAACATCGACAAGATTCTGCAAGCGGCGGAAAAGGTGTTTGCCGAGAAAGGCTACGGCGCCACCTCCATGGGCGATATCGCCGAGCAGGCCGAATTGCCGCGCTCCAACCTGCATTACTACTTCAGTACCAAGGACGAGCTGTTCCGGGCGGTGCTGCAGGACCTGCTGGACGTGTGGAAGCAGGACGCACTCTGCTTCGAGAACTTCGATGACCCGCGCGTGGTGCTGACCAGCTACATCCGGGCGAAGATGGGCCATTCGCGCTCGCGGCCGCTGGGCTCGAAGATCTGGGCCGAAGAGATGCTGCACGGGGCACCAGTGCTGGGGGTGAACCTGGATGAAAGCCTGGTGCCTTGGGCGAAAATGAAGGAAGCCAAGATTCGCCGTTGGGTGGAGGAGGGGCGAATTCTGCCGGTCGAGCCGTCGGCGTTGCTGTACATGATCTGGGCGTCCACCCAGCACTATGCCGACTTTGGTTACCAGGTGCAGTTGCTCAATGGCGGGGAGGTGCTGTCTGACATGGCGTTCGAAAGTGCAGTGCAGACGGTGACCAGCGTGATCTTGCGGGGGATCGGGCTGGAGCCGTGACCCCGCGAAGGGGGCTGCAGGGCAGCCCCCCATTGCTTCAACTGGCCTCGCGGTACGGGTTACGCGGATCCTGCGTCCAGTTCAGGTACGGCTTGCCGGTGTCTTGTGCCTCCATTTCGATGCAGTTTTCCACTGGGCAGGTGATCTGGCAGAGGTTGCAGCCCACGCATTCCTCCTCGATAACGCTGTAGGCATGCGTACCGTCAGATTTCAGCGTGCTGGCAATGGCCTGGTGCGAAGTATCCTCGCAGGCAATGTGGCAACGCCCACAGCCTATGCACGCCTCCTGGTCGATACGCGCCACCGACTTGAAGTTGATATCCAGGTACTTCCAGTCAGTGGTATGCCTCACCGCCTGTCCGCGGAACGCCTCGATAGTGCGGTGGCCATGCTGGTCCATCCAGCGTGCCAGGCCGTCCTTCATGTCTTCGACAATGCGGAAGCCATGCAACATCGCCGCCGTGCACACCTGCACCGCCCCACTGCCCAACGCCATGAATTCCGCTGCGTCGCGCCAGTTGCCGATGCCACCAATGCCACAAATCGGCAGGCCACGGGTTTCTGGGTCGCGAGCGATTTCCGCCACCATGTTGAGCGCAATCGGCTTCACCGCCGAACCGCAGTAACCGCCATGGGTGCTCTGGTCGCCAACGATGGGGTGGGCCACCATGCGGTCGAGGTCGACGCTGGTGATCGAGTTGATGGTGTTGATCAACGACACCGCATCAGCCCCGCCCCGGTGCGCAGCACGCGCCGACTGGCGGATATCGGTGATGTTCGGTGTGAGCTTGACGATCACCGGCAGTGAGCAGTACGTCTTGCACCATCGGGTGACCATTTCCACGTACTCCGGCACCTGGCCTACCGCTGCACCCATGCCGCGCTCCGGCATGCCGTGTGGGCAGCCGAAGTTCAGCTCGATGCCATCGGCCCCGGTGGCTTCCACCAGCGGCAGGATGAACTTCCACGATTCCTCCACGCACGGCACCATCAACGACACGATCAGCGCGCGGTCTGGCCAGTCCTTCTTCACCTGGGTGATTTCACGCAGGTTGATCTCCAGCGAGCGGTCGGTGATCAGCTCGATATTGTTGATGCCTTGTACCTGGCGGTTGGCGCCGTAGTGCGCTGAGTAGCGCGACGATACGTTGACCGCCGCCGGGTCTTCGCCCAAGGTCTTCCACACCACGCCGCCCCAGCCGGCTTCGAAGGCGCGGACCACGTTGTAGGCCTTGTCGGTAGGCGGTGCGGAGGCCAGCCAGAACGGGTTGGGTGCCTTGATACCGGCGAACACGATAGACAAGTCGGCCATTTACGCTGCCTCCACGTTGAGCATGAGTTGGGCATGGATGGCTTCGGCGGCCAGCTTGCCGTGTTGCACGGCCTGGACGGTGAGGTCCTGGCCAAGTGCCGTGCAGTCGCCGCCTGCGTATACGCCTGGCAGGTTGGTCTGCATGCTTGCGTCGACGCGGATACGTTCACCCTCGCGGGCCAGTTGGGCTGCCACCGGGTCGGTGAGGCTGGCAGCGTCGAAGCGCTGGCCGATGGCTTTGAAGATGGCGTCGGCGGCCAGTTCGAAGGTCTCCCCGGTATCGCGCAGGCGGCCTTCGGCCAGCTCGGTGCGGGCGAAGCGCATGCCGCGCACCTGGCCGACGTCATCCAGCAGCACGGCGTCGGGGCGGGCCCAGGTGTGCAGGCGTACCTGGTTGGCCTTGGCGATGTCCTGCTCGTGGCCGGTGGCGCCCATGTCCGCGTGGCCACGGCGATACACCAGGTTGACGTCGCGGGCGCCGAGGCGGCTCATTTGCACGGCCATGTCGATGGCGGTGTTGCCTGCGCCAATCACCAGGCAGCGGTCGGCCAACGGTAGCTGGCTCAGGTCATCGGCCTGGCGCAGTTCACGGATGTATTCGGTGGCGGCGAGCAGGCCGGGGGCCTCTTCATCCGGCAGGCCCAGCTGGCGCACCGCATTCAGGCCAAGGCCGAGGAACACCGCATCGTACTGGTCACGCAATTCGCCCAGGCTGAGGTTTCCGCCCAGGCGCTGACCAAGGCGAAGCTCGATACCACCGATGCCGAGCAGAAACTCCACTTCACGCTGGGCATAATCGTCGACCAGCTTGTAGCGGGCGATGCCGTACTCGTTGAGGCCGCCAGCCTTGTCGCAGGCCTCGAACACCACTACGTCATGCCCGTGCATGGCCAGCCGGTGGGCGCAGGACAGCCCCGCAGGGCCGGCGCCGACCACGGCGATACGCTTGCCGGTGGCGGGTGAGCGCTGGAACGGATGTTCACTGAATTGGGCGTTGTCCAAGGCATAGCGCTGCAGCTGGCCGATCAGCACCGGGGCGCACTCCTGCGCGTTGTTGCGCACACAGGCTTGCTGGCAAAGGATTTCGGTCGGGCAGACGCGGGCGCAGCTGCCGCCAAGGATGTTGGCCGAGAGGATGCGTTCGGCAGCGCCTTGCAGGTTCTCGTCGCTGATGCGGTGGATGAACGACGGGATGTCGATTTCGCTGGGGCACGCGTTGACGCAGGGGGCGTCGTAGCAATACAGGCAGCGTGCGCTCTCCACGGCGGCCTGGCGGGCGGTGAGGGGTGGGGCCAAGTCGCTGAAGCGCTCGGCCAGCTGGTCGGCGCCGGCGCGGGGGCGCGGCAAATGGTTCAGGGCGTTGGTCACGGTTGTAGCCTCTCTATTTTTTTAGGTGCAGGCGACAGGTAGTGCGGTGGATTCTGGGGCTGCACAGCAGCCCCAGTGGTTTCAGCGCTGAACAGGTATCGGCCGCTGCTGTTCCGCCCTGCGCCCCAGCACCTCGTACACCGAGGGATATGCCGGCCGTTCCACATACCGCCCCGCGCCCGGTTCGGCGCGCAGGTCGCCATCCGCCCAGAGCACCTTGCCCTGGCTGATGGTGTGGCTGGGGACTCCGCGCACGGTACGGCCTTCGAAGATGTTGAAGTCCACCCGCTGGTGGTGCGTCTGCGCCGAGATGGTGCGCGTGCCCTGCGGGTCCCACAGCACCAGGTCGGCGTCGGCGCCCACGCGGATGGCACCCTTGCGCGGGAACAGGTTGAAGATCTTGGCCGTGTTGGTCGACGTCAGCGCAACGAACTCGTGCATCGACAGGCGCCCGCTGTTCACCCCGGCATCCCACAGCACCGCCATGCGGTCCTCGATGCCGGCGGTGCCGTTGGGGATGCGGCTGAAGTCGTCGCGGCCCATGGCTTTTTGCTCGGCGCAGAAACAGCAGTGGTCGGTGGCGGTGGTGTGCAGGTTGCCCGACTGCAGGCCGCGCCACAGTGCCTCCTGGTGCTCACGCGGGCGGAACGGCGGGCTCATTACATAGCCGGCAGCTGTGGCCCAGTCCGGGTCACGGTACACGCTGTCGTCCAGCAGCAGGTGGCCGGGCAGGACCTCGCCGTATACCGGCTGGCCCTTGGCTCGCGCATAGGCGATTTCATCCAGCGCCTCACGGCTGGAAATGTGTACGACATACAGCGGCGTACCAATGGTTTCGGCGATGCGGATGGCACGGCTGGCCGCCTCACCTTCCACTTGCGAGGGGCGCGACAGGGGGTGTGCCTCAGGCCCGGTCAGGCCCTGGGCCAGTAGTTTCTTCTGCAGGTGGTAAACCAGTTCGCCGTTCTCGGCATGCACGGTGGGCACCGCGCCCAGTTCCAGGCAGCGCTCGAAGCTGGCCACCAGGGTGTCGTCGGCGGCCATGATCGCATGCTTGTAGGCCATGAAATGCTTGAAGCTGTTCACGCCATGCTTGGCCACCAGTTCGCCCATTTCCTCGGCCACCTGATCGCTCCACCAGGTAATGGCGACGTGGAAGCCATAGTCGCTGGCACTTTTCTGGGCCCAGCCGCGCCAGGTATGGAAAGCCTCCAGCAACGACTGCTGCGGGTTGGGGATGACGAAGTCGATGATCGACGTGGTGCCACCGGCAAGGCCTGCCGCAGTGCCACTGAAGAAGTCTTCGCTGGCCACGGTGCCCATGAACGGCAACTGCATGTGGGTGTGCGGGTCGATGCCGCCTGGCATCAGGTACTGGCCGCTGCCGTCGAGGATCTCGCAGTCGGTGGGTGGTTCGAGGTTTTGCCCAATGGCACGGATCAGGCCATCGGCACACAGGACATCGGCGGGGTAGCTCTCTTCGTGAGTAACTACGGTGGCGCCACGGATCAACAGGGACATGCCGTTTTCCTCGCAGGCTGACCGGTCTTGGCCGGTTCTTTGCATTGTCATGGAGGCCGGGCGGACAGGGCGGTCAATCCTGTCAGGCCTGACAAGATTCGAGGCTAGATGCTGATTCTGGATTCAGCAAGAAAATTTTCCCATTAATTTTGTGGTTTTTAAGTAGTTGATATTTAAGGAATTATTTTAAAGCGAAGATCGGCGACGGGGTTTTCAGGCTATTTGACTAACTTGACAAGATGAAAATCTGGTCGAGATTTCTATGCACATTCCGCGTGCGAACTCCGGTCATCGAATCAGCCTGATGAGCGAAAAATAGAAGAAAAACTGGAGAAGGGCCTATGCAACAGAGCAGATCGGAAGTGGTCGAGCAAGATGGCCTGTACGAGCTGTCCGAGGGCAGCGATGTTCTCGACAGCCCGCGCTACAACCACGATATAGCACCGACCAAAGTACACCAGCGCACCTGGAACAAATGGCACATCACCGCCCTGTGGGTGGGCATGTCCATCTGCGTACCCACCTACACCCTCGGCGGCGTGCTCACCGCCTACTTCGGCCTCAGCGTTGGCGAAGCGCTGCTGGCGATCCTGCTGGCCAACGTCATCGTACTTATCCCGCTTACCCTCAACGCCTTCCCCGGCACGCAGTACGGCATCCCGTTCCCGGTGCTGCTGCGTTCGTCGTTCGGCATTCTCGGCTCCAACGTACCGTGCCTGATCCGCGCAGTGGTGGCCTGTGGTTGGTTCGGTATCCAGACCATGTTCGGCGGGCTGGCCATTCACCTGTTCCTTGGTTCGGTGTTTGACGGTTGGAAGGCGCTGGGCGGGACAGGGGAGGTGATTGGCTTCATGATCTTCTGGTGCCTGAACCTGTGGGTGGTGCTGCGCGGCGCCGAGTCGATCAAGTGGCTGGAAACGCTGTCGGCACCGCTGCTGGTGGCAGTGGGCGTCGGTCTGCTGTTCTGGGCCTTGCCGCACATGTCGATGACCGAGCTACTGGCCCAGCCACCTAAACGCCCGGAAGGCGCCAGTGTGGTCAGCTACTTCTGTGCCGGGCTCACGGCCATGGTCGGCTTCTGGGCCACGTTGTCGCTGAACATTCCCGACTTCAGCCGTTACGCCCGCAGCCAGAAGGACCAGATTCTCGGGCAGATCTTCGGCCTGCCGCTGACCATGTTCCTGTTCGCCTCGCTGGGCGTGGTGCTGACTGCGGCCTCGGCGTCGCTGGTGGGCGAGACGGTGTCCGACCCGGTGAGCCTGATCGGCAAGATCCACAGCCCGTTCTGGGTAGCGTTGGCCATGGCGTTGATCGTGATCGCCACGCTGTCGACCAACACTGCGGCGAATATCGTGTCGCCGACCAATGACTTTCAGAACATCGCCCCACGCCTGATCGGGCGCAGCCGTGCGGTATGGCTGACCGGCTTTATCGGCCTGGCGCTCATGGGGCATGAGCTGCTGAAGAAGCTGGGCTGGATCGTCTCTGACCTGAGCCTGGAGAGCGTGTATTCCAATTGGTTGCTGGGCTACTCCAGCCTGCTCGGGCCGATAGCCGGGATCATGGTGGTGGACTACTTCCTGGTCCGCCGTCAGCAGCTGGACCTGGCCGGGCTGTATCGCGACGACGTGTATCCAGCGTGGAACTGGCCCGGTTTTGCCGCCTTCGCATTGCCGGTGGGCCTGACGGTGATGGCGATTGGCAACAGCAGTTTCAGCTGGTTCTACGACTATGGCTGGTTTACCGGCTCGCTGCTGGGCGGCGCGCTGTACTACGTCTTCGCCGGTTTGGCTGTGGGAGCGGGTTCACCCGCAAGGAAGCCTGCACCGACCACCAAAAAAGCCTGAAGGAGAAACCCGTGACCCCAGTCAAAGAGATCCTGAAGACCCCTACCCGGCACGTCGACAGCAACCGCTTGTGGCAATCGCTGATGGACCTGGCCCGCCTCGGAGCCACCGCCAAGGGCGGTGTCTGCCGCCTGGCGCTGACCGATCTCGACCGGCAGGCCCGCGACTTGTTCGTGCAATGGTGCGAGGCTGCCGGCTGCACGGTCAGCATTGACGCCGTCGGCAACATCTTCGCCCGCCGCCCCGGGCGCAACCCCAAGTTGCCACCGGTCATGACCGGGAGCCATATCGACACCCAGCCCACCGGGGGCAAGTTCGATGGCTGCTTTGGGGTGATGGCCGGGCTGGAGGTGATCCGCACCCTCAATGACCTGGGCGTGGAAACCGAAGCACCGCTGGAAGTGGTGGTGTGGACCAACGAAGAAGGCTCGCGCTTTGCCCCGTGCATGATGGGCTCGGGGGTGTTCGCTGGCAAGTTCACCCTCGAAGACACCCTGGCCAAGCGCGATGCCCAGGGCGTCAGTGTTGGCGAAGCGCTGAACGCCATCGGCTACGCTGGCTCGCGCGCTGTGCTAGGCCACCCGGTGGGGGCGTATTTCGAAGCGCATATCGAGCAAGGGCCGATTCTTGAGGACCAGGCCAAGACCATCGGTGTGGTCCTTGGCGCCCTGGGCCAGAAGTGGTTCGACCTGACCTTGCGCGGCGTCGAAGCGCATGCCGGCCCAACGCCCATGCACCTGCGCAAGGACGCGCTGGTGGGCGCCGCCGCCGTGGTGGAGGCGGTCAACCGCACCGCCCTCGGCCACCAGCCACACGCCTGCGGCACGGTGGGTTGCCTGCAGGCCTACCCCGGGTCGCGCAATGTGATCCCGGGTGAGGTGCGCATGACCCTGGACTTCCGTCACCTTGAAGGCGAACAGTTGAATGCGATGATCGCCGACGTGCGCACGGTGATCGAAGCGACCTGTGCCAAGCATGGCCTCAGCCACGAACTGGTGCCCACGGCCGACTTCCCGGCGTTGTACTTCGACAAGGGTTGTGTCGATGCGGTGCGTGAATCGGCCAAGGCGCTGGGTTTGCCGCACATGGACATTGTCAGTGGGGCCGGGCATGACGCCATCTTCCTGGCCGAGCTTGGGCCGGCGGGGATGATTTTCGTCCCGTGCGAGAACGGCATCAGCCACAACGAGATCGAGAACGCCACACCTGATGACCTGGCGGCTGGCTGCGCAGTGTTGCTACGGGCGATGTTGGCGGCGTCGGAGGCAATTGCCAGCGGGCGATTGGCGGCCTAAGCACTGGCCTCAAGATGGCCGTTACGGCCAAGGTGATAGCGCTGCAGGTCCTGCGCCAGGGTCAACTGCCCGCTGTAATGGGCGAGGGCCTCGTCGCGCACGTTGTCGATGTGCGGGCTACGGCGTGGGTCGTTCTGGTAGCGGGCGCTGAAATGCGTCAGTACCAGGTTGCGCACGCCAGTGGCCTCGGCAAAGCGTGCCACCTCAGCGGCCGTGCTGTGGCCGAACGTGCCCCCGGTGCGTTCGACCACTGCCTGGGTGAAGGTGGCTTCGTGCACCAGTACATCCGCCCCCCTGGCGACGGCTGCCAGCAGTTCTGGTTGGTCGTTGTCCCCGCACACGATTACCCGCCGTGGCGGGCGCGAAGGCCGCAGGTAGTCGTTGCCGTTCAGCAACTGCCCGTTGTAATTGACGGTCAACCCCTTGGCCAGCCCGCCCCACAGCGGGCCACGGGGTATGCCCTCGGCTTCCAGACGCTGGATGTCCAGGCGTGGCTCAGGGTTGATTTCGGTGAATACGAAACCCACGCTGGGCACCCGGTGCGACAGTTGCACGGTGGTCACCTGCAGGGTCTCGCTGCGCCATTCGCTCACCGCTTCCACGGGCAACAGGCGCAGCTCGAACGGCAGGAAGGTGTCGCTGGCAAGCAGGCCCTGCCGTACCCAGTCGTGGAGTGCGGCGGGCAGGATCACCTCCAGCGGCTGCGTGCGCCCGCTCATGCCCGCGCTGGCCAGCAAGCCGGGCAGGCCGAAGCAATGGTCACCATGCACGTGGGTGATGAAGATCGCGCGCAGGTCGCGGATCGAAAGCGGGGTGTGTAGCAGCCGGTGCTGGGTGCCTTCGCCACAATCGACCAGATACCAGTGGCTGCCACTCGCTTCGATCACGGCCGTGGCGCTGACATTGCGTGCCTTGGTGGGCACCCCGGCGGAGGTGCCGAGGAACAGCAGGTCCATACTCAGGCTCCTGTTTCAGGCCAGAAGCGACCGAGATGATAGGGGACGGCACACCTTAGCCGGATTGCCGCCCGCCGTCGACGGCCTGCTAGTCAGCCTGTCGCCAGATGAGCTTGCTGGTGTCATAACCTTGCTCGCGGGCGATGGTCAGCAGTTGTTCGCGCTGCTGGTCCGTGATTGCAGGCGTGCGCGAGAGCAGCCACAGGTATTCGCGGTTGGGGTGGCCGACCAGCGCCACACGGTAGTCCTTGTCGTGGTACAGCACCCAGTACTCGCCCTTGGTCAGGCCCGGTGCCAGGCGGCTGAACCAGTTGTCGAAGCGCACCCACAGCTTGTCGGTGCTGCCCGGCTGCTGGGCCTCGGCGATGCCTTTGGCTTCATTCCACTGGCCGTCCTTTTCCTGGCAGCGATTGGTTACATCGATACGGCCGTCCTCGCGCAAGCCGTAGCGTGCCTCGGACTTCACACAGTTACGTTGGAAGAACATCGGCAGTCGTGCCAGTTCATACCAAGTGCCCTGGTAGCGTTGCAAGTCGACCTGCTGGGTGCGCGGCGGTGCCGGGTGATCGTTGCCGGCGCAGCCGAGCAGGGCCAGGGTCATGCAGGAAAGCAGCAGTGTGGTGCGCAGCGCCATGAGAGACCTCCTTGGAGCGGATGGGGCTTACCTGGGGTTTGATGCGTTAGCGGGGCAAAAGTTGTATGGGAGTGGGGCATGTCTTTACATTGCAGTATGGCTGCGGGGGGCATGGCTCAAGCGTCATTTCGACCGTGAGATCGAGCGCCGCCCGCGCGGCGCATCGCGAGCTGCGCTCGCTCCTACGTTTGTTTCGGGCCAGTATTGCCTGCGCCAGCGCGCGCGACCGCCTTGTTCGTTCTACACAATATCGAGGCGGGCACCAAGGCGGGCGCGCGCCTCTGCCCCAGGAATAACTGGCCCGAAACGAACGTAGGAGCGAGCGCAGCTCGCGATGCGCCGCGCGGGCGGCGCTCGATCTCACAAACGACATCCCCCTGAAGCCATGCACCCCCAAACTGATGCACCCTCGCGCCAAACGGAGCACCTCACAGCCAGTACGTCACCGCCCACCACCCCAACCCGCCCATCACCACGGTGTAGGGCAGCGCCATCCACACCATCCGCCCATACGACAGCCGGATCAGCGGCGCGATTGCCGAGGTCAGCAGGAACAGGAATGCCGCCTGCCCATTCGGCGTCGCCACGCTGGGCAAGTTGGTGCCGGTGTTGATTGCCACTGCCAGCGTCTCGAAGTGCTCGCGGCTCATGCCGCCGTTGATAAACGCTTGCTTCACTTCGGTGATGTAGATGGTGGCAACGAACACATTGTCGCTGATCGCCGAGAGCAAGCCGTTGGCCAGGTACAGCATGCCCGGTTGCTGTTCGGCCGGTAGCGTCAGTACCCAGCTGATCAACGGGCTGAACAGTTGCTGCTGGTGGATCACCGCGACCACGGCGAAGAACACCACCAGCAACGAGGTGAACGGCATGGCGTCCTGGAAGGCCCGGCCCAGCCGGTGCTCATCGGTGATACCGGTAAACGCCGTGATCAGCACGATCACCATCAGGCCGATCAGGCCAACCTCGGCCACATGCAGCCCCAGGCACACGATCAGGATCAACGCAGCCACCCCCTGGACCCACAGCGCCAGACGCTGGGCCTGGGTGCGTGCGGCATCATCCTCGGCGGCATAGGCAGCCAGTACTTGGCGCACTGTCTCAGGCATCAGCGTGCCGTAGCCGAACAGGCGCAGCTTTTCCAGCAACACGCAGGTCAGCAGGCCGGCACCCAGCACCGGTATGGACACGGGCGCCACCTTGAGGAAAAAGTCAGCGAAGTGCCAGCCCATCTCGTGGCCGATCAGCAGGTTCTGCGGCTCGCCCACCAGCGTGCAAACGCCACCCAGGGCAGTACCCACTGCGCCGTGCATCAGCAAGCTGCGCAGGAACGCGCGAAACTGGTTCAGGTCATCACGGTGCAACTGCGCCACTTGCTGGTCGCTGTCCAGTGCGCTGTCTTCACGCGGGTTGGCACCGGATGCTACGCGATGGTAGACCGCATAAAAGCCGACCGCGGCGCTGATGATCACGGCTGTCACGGTCAGCGCATCGAGAAACGCCGAAAGGAACGCCGACAGTACGCAGAACAGTAGCGAGAGCATGGCTTTCGAACGCACACCCAGCAGAATGCGCGAGAACAGGAACAGCAGCAGCTCCTTCATGAAATGGATACCGGCGACCATGAACATCAGTAGCAGGATTACCGGGAAGTTGTGCAGCAACTCCTCGTACAGCGCCTGCGGCGTGGTCATCTGCAACAGCAGCGCTTCAACCAGCAACAGGCCACCGGGCATCAGCGGGTAGCACTTCAGCGCCATGCCCAGGGTGAAGATGAACTCGAGCACCAACGCCCAGCCGGCTGCAACCGGGCCTACGGTTACCAGCAGCAGTGGGTTCAGCAGCAGGAACAGGCAGATGACCGCCTTGTACCAAAGCGGCGACTGGCCCAGAAAACCGTGGGCGAGGGTGCCGGTCATTGAGCGTGACATGAATATGTATCCTTATAATTCGGCGATGGCGCACGGTGCCGGATCGGCGCGCCTTAGGCAAGGCGTGCAGTCCCGTTTTTGGCACAAGTGCGGCCATTGGGCTGGGTTACCATCCGCGTCATGAATTCTTCACCCACAGGAGTGCCGCCCGTGACCGAGTACAGCGCATTCAAGGTCGAACTGACCGACAATATCGCCCACGTTCAGATCAACCGCCCGGAGAAGGTCAACGCGATGAACGCGGCTTTCTGGGAAGAGATCGTTGCTATCTTTCGCTGGATCGACGAAACCGATGCTGTTCGGGTGGTGGTGATCAGCGGCGCTGGCAAGCACTTCTCCGCCGGTATCGATCTGATGATGCTGGCTTCGCTGGCCGGGCAAATGGGCAAGGACGTGGGGCGCAATGCGCGCTTCCTGCGCAGCACCATCCAGCGCCTGCAGGCCTCATTCACTGCCGTGGACAAATGCCGCAAACCCGTACTGGCGGCCGTGCAGGGCTACTGCATCGGCGGCGCCATCGACCTCATCTCGGCGTGCGACATGCGCTACTGCAGCGGTGATGTGCAGTTCTCGATCAAGGAAATCGACATGGGCATGGCCGCCGATGTCGGCACACTGCAACGTTTGCCACGTATCATCGGCGACGGCATGATGCGTGAGCTGGCGTTCACCGGGCGCAACGTTGCGGCCGATGAGGCCCTGCGCATCGGCCTGGTCAACCGGGTCTATGATGATCAGGCCGCGCTGATGGACGGAGTCTTTGCCATCGCCCGCGAGATTGCCGCAAAATCGCCGATCGCCGTGGCCGGCACCAAGGAAATGCTCAGCTACATGCGTGACCATCGCATCGACGATGGCCTGGACTACATCGCCACCTGGAACGCCGCGATGCTGCAGTCCGAAGACCTGCGCGTGGCTGTGGCGGCGCACATGAGCAAACAGAAACCGACGTTCGCCGACTGATCCGGCCGGGGGACGCGCAGTAAAGGAACCCCCGACATGTCAGCACGCTGGACTACCGCAGTACTCGACCCGCAGATTTCCGGAGGGCTGGCCGTGGCGCGCAGCCCGGAAGGTTTTTTGCTGGACGCCAATGGCGCGCTGTTCCCCCGCGACTGGCTCAAGCGCCAGGACCTCGACGTATTGTGCGAGCACGGTATCGGCCACTTCGACGGCCAGCCGGTGTTCCTGTTGGAGCTGCGCAGTGCCAGCGACGTGCCCGGCTGCAGCTGGCGGGGGTTGCGTGCGTTCATGCTGGAAGGCGACTCCGATCTCTACAAAGTGCTGGGCTATGCCGCGCAGATCGGCACCTGGGCCCGCGAGCATCGTTTCTGCGGCAGCTGCGGCCAGGCGATGACGCAAATTCGATGGGAGCGGGCGATGTATTGCCAGCCCTGCGACCTGCGCAGCTATCCGCGCATTTCACCCAGCATGATCGTGCTGGTGACCCGTGGTGATGAAATCCTGCTGGCGCGTTCGCCACGCTTCGTCACCGGCGTGTACAGCACCCTGGCAGGTTTTGCCGAGCCAGGTGAATCGGCCGAAGACTGCCTGGTGCGCGAAGTGCGGGAAGAGGTGGCGGTAGAGGTGCAGAACATCCAGTACGTGGGCAGCCAGTGCTGGCCGTTCCCGCATTCGATGATGTTGGGTTTCCATGCCGAGTATGCCGGGGGCGAGATAGTCATGCAGCCGGACGAGATCGAGGACGCCCAGTGGTTCAACGTCCACGACCTGCCGCCGCTGCCGGCCGGGCGGTCCATTGCCCGGTACCTGATCGACTTGTACGTTGCGCGGCGGCTAGGCTGTGCTATTCCGGCTTTCCCGTCCTAACTGCAGTCAGCAATGTTCTCCGACTAGGCGCAGGGCCTTGGCAATGCTCATTCCATTGCCAAAGCCCCTCAGGCCTGCCCGAACCAGTGCTGCCACGCTAAGCGCACCGTCAACGCCAGCACCACGGTGATGAACACCGGGCGGATGAATTTGCTGCCGCCGCTGATCGCCGTGCGTGCCCCAAAAAAGGCGCCGACCATCACCGACAGGCCCATGCACAGGCCGACGATATAGTCCACCTGCCCGGAAATGATGAACACCGTCAGCGCCGCGATGTTGCTGACGAAGTTCATGCTGCGCGCCACGCCGCTGGCGCGGACCAGGTCGATGGGGTACAGCAGCAGGGTACTGACCGTCCAGAAGGCCCCGGTACCTGGGCCCGCCACGCCGTCGTAGAAGCCCAGGGTGAAGCCTTGCGGCACTTGCCACTTTTTCTTGATGGGCGCATCGGCATCCAGGGGCGCCTTGGGCGTGCCGCCGAACAGCAGGTAGATGCCACAGGCGAAGACGATCACCGGCAGCATCTTGTTCAGCCATTCGGCAGGCATGTAGTGGGCGATGACCGCACCGAGCAACGCCCCGGTCAAAGTGGCGAACAACGCCGGGCGCCACTGCGCCGGGTGGAACAGTTTGCGTTTGTAGTAAGTGAAACTTGCGGTGGCCGAGCCGAAGGTGGAACTGAGCTTGTTGGTGCCGAGCACCAGGTGCGGTGGCATGCCGGCGGTGAGCAGGGCCGGGGTGGTGAGCAGGCCGCCGCCACCGGCGATGGCGTCGATGAAACCGGCGACGAAAGCGACCAGCGCCAGGATGAGTAGGGTTAGGGGTTCTACGGTGAGTTCGAAAGGCATGGTTTTTTGGCAGGCGGAGAGGCAAGGAGGCAGCAAAGTGCTGCACTAGAAGGGACACATGGTAATCCTGGGGAAGGTGTGTTGCCAGTGTCGGCCCTTTCGCAGGTAAACCCACGACAAGGGCCGGTACAGCTATCGCATCAGCTCCGGATAAACGCCAGCAGATCCGCGTTGATCACATCGGCATGGGTAGTCGGCATGCCATGCGGGTAGCCTTTGTAGGTTTTCAGGGTGCCATTGGGCAGCAGCTTCGCCGACAGCACCCCGGAGTTTTCATACGGCACGATCTGGTCATCGTCGCCATGCATCACCAGTACCGGCTGGTTTATGCCCTTGAGGTCTTCGGTGAAATCGGTCTGGGAAAACGCCACGATGCCATCGTAATGGGCCTTTGCACTGCCGATCATGCCTTGGCGCCACCAGTTGCCTATGATGCCTTCGCTGGCTTTGACGCCAGGGCGGTTGTAGCCGTAGAACGGCCCTGTTGGCACATCCCGGTAGAACTGGGCGCGGTTGCCGGCGACCTGGGCCTGGAAGTCGTCGAACACCGACTTGGGCAGGCCGCCAGGGTTGTCGGGGGTTTGTACCATCAAAGGGGGTACGGCCGCGATCAGCACGGCCTTGGCCACCTTGTCATCCGGGTACCGGGCCATGTAGCGCACTACCTCACCGCCGCCGGTCGAGTGGCCGACATGCACGGCACCCTGGGTGCCCAGGTGGGCGACCACGGCAGCTACATCGTCGGCATAGTGGTCCATGTCGTGGCCGTCCCACACCTGGCTGGAGCGGCCATGGCCCCGCCGATCGTGGGCGATCACGCGGTAGCTTTCGGCGAGGAAGAACAGCATCTGCGCGTCCCAGTCATCGGCACTGAGCGGCCAGCCGTGGTGGAAATGGATCACCTGTGCATCGCGCGGGCCCCAGTCCTTGTAGAAAATCTGTACGCCGTCCTTCGTGGTTACATAGCTCATGGTCGTGTCTCCTGGGTGCAGGAAGCGAAGGGAGCTATTGAGCATAGGAGGGATTTTGGCGGGTATCAGCAAGTTGTGTCGCACATGCCTTCAGGCCCGGTCGCGCATGCGGTACCAGGCTTTTGCCGCAGCTTCCAATGGGGCAGCCAGCAGGTCGCCACCGGGGAAGCGGCCGTTGTCGATGCCTTGGTACAGCGCCAACAGGTCGTCGTCACCGAGAATGGCATCACTCACCGCCCGCGCCGCTGCCAAGGTCGGCAGAACGCCATGGCCGGAGAAACCCTGCAGCCAGTAGCGCTGGCCGTCGCGGCCGACGTCCGGGGTGCGTTGCATGCTGCAATCAATATGCCCGCCCCAGGCATAATCGATGGCGACCCCGGCCAGTTGCGGGAACACCCGCTCCAGGTAAGGGCGGGTGGCGCTGGCGACGTCCTTGGGAATGCCGCCCAGGTAAGTGCAGCCACCGCCGAACAGCAGGCGGTGGTCTGGGGTGAGGCGGAAGTAGTCAGGTACGAACTGATTGTCGATCACGCAACTGTTGCGTGGCAGCAGTGAACGGGCGAAGTCGGCGTCCAGTGGCGCGGTGGCCACCTGGTAGGATCCGACCGGCAACAGGCGCCGCGACAGACCACGGTCGAGGCGGTCGATATAGGCGTTGCAGGCCAGCACCAACGCTTGGCAGCGTACTTCGCCGTTGTCCGTTCGGGCGATATAGCCGTTGCCGGCTTGTTGATAGCTGAGTACCTGGCTCTGTTCGTAGATGTGCCCACCACCGGCTTCGAGGGTGCGGGCCAGGCCTTGGGCCAACTTCAGCGGGTTGAGGTGGGCGCCTTTGGCGTCGTACAGCGCAGCTTGGTAACGGGGGCTGTCGATCCATTGCGGCAGCTCGTCGCGGCCGATCAGGCGCAGGGCGTCGTAGCCCCATTTGCGTTGAGCGTCGTGCAGGGCATCTTCAAGCATTTTCACCCGGCGCGGCAGCACGGCGGTCCATAGGCTGCCCAGCCGATAATCGATATCGAAGCCGTGGCGTTGGGGCAGTTCGCGCAGTTCGTCGGCCGCCCAGCACATGCTTGCCCACAGCCGTTGGGTGCGTTCCACGCCCAGGGCCTTTTCCAGTGGCGGCATGTCGCAAGACCAGCCGAGCAGGGCCTGGCCGCCATTGCGCCCAGAGGCAGCCCAGGCCACGCGGCTGGCTTCCAGCACGGTCACGCGCTTACCGGCCTGGGTCAGGCGCAGGGCCGTGTGCAGGCCGCTGAAGCCGGCGCCGATGATCAACACGTCGGTGTCATGGCTGCCTTGCAGGGTAGGGCGTAACGGGATGTTGGCGGGGTAAGTCTGGGCGTAGTAGCTGGCGACGTGCTGGGCGGACTGTTTGAACATGCAGAAGCCTCGTGAAAATTATTGTGATTATTTTCATGAAAACTTAGCAGGTAAATTTCATTGTGCCAACGTGTCGTGCGGGGCACATTGGGGTGTGCCGTGTGTACCGGCTTATTCGCGGATACCTTCATTACAACGGCTAGGTTGTCGCTTTTTTCCGAGGCTGGCGCGGTTTGCTGGCGGTAGTCTTGCCTCCAGCCACTTTGCTTTTGCCACCACCGCGACGCTTTTTCTTCCAGGGCGGCGCTGCCCCGGCTGCCGGCCCGCTGATGGTCATGCGCAGCCCGCTGCAGCGTTCCACCAGCTTGCCCATCCACGCCGATTGCCGGGCGACGAACTCTTCCAGAGTCATCTCGCCACTCTGCACCATGTCCAGTGCCTGCTCCCAGATCGCCGTGGTGCCAGGGTCGGCGATGGCGCGGGGCACGGCGTCGATCAGGCTGAACGCCGCAGGCGTGGCCGCGAGCGCTTTGCCGTTCTTGACCAGGTAGCCGCGGTCGAGCAGGCCCTGGATGATGCTGGCGCGGGTGGCTTCGGTGCCGATGCCGGTGGTTTCTTTCAGCTTCTGCTTCAGGCGCGGGTCCTCCACCAGCTTGGCCACGTTTTTCATCGCCTTGATCAGGTCGCCTTCAGTGAACGGCTTGGGCGGCTGGGTCCACAGGTCTTTCAGTTGCAGCCCTTGCACGGTGCAGTCCTGGCCTTCGCGCAGCACTGGCAACACTTGAGCCGGCGGTGCTTCACGACCCTTGGTGGGGGTCAGTGCCTCGGGCAGGGCGCGGCGCCAACCCGGCTCGACGATCTGTTTGCCGACGGCGCGCAGGGCATGCCCGGCACAGTCGAAGTCGGCCTGGGTGCGGTCGTACTCGTGGTTGGGCAGGAATTGCGCCAGGTAGCGGGCGCGGATCAGGGTATACACAGCCTTGTGCTTGCCCGACAGGCGCGACGGGTCGCTGGCAGCGGCAGTGGGGATGATGCCGTGGTGCGCACTGACCTTGGCGTCGTTCCAGGCCCGCGAGCGGCGCTGGGGCTCCAGAAACGGCTGCAGCGGCGCCAGGCTGGTGTCGGCACGCTGCAATGCTGCGAGAATGGCTGGCGCCTCGGCATGCTGGCTTTGCGGCAGGTAACCGCAGTCGCTGCGCGGGTAAGTGATCAGCTTGTGGGTCTCGTACAGCGCTTGGGCGATGTCGAGGGTTTCCTGGGCGCCGAGGCCGAATTTTTTCGAGCACAGCTCTTGCAGGGTGCCAAGGTCGAAGGGCAGCGGTGCGGCCTCGCGCACGCGCTCGGTGGCGACCTTTACCGCCCGGGCAGTGCCGGCCTGGCCGATATCCGCGGCGGCTTGTTGCGCCAGCTCCTGCTTCAGGCAGCGGCCCTGGTCATCGCAGGCGTCTTCGGGGGCGCGCCATTGGGCGTTGAAGCGCTGGCCGGCGTGCTCCAGCTGCACGTCGATGGCCCAGAACGGCACCGGCACAAAGTCGGCGATGCTGCGGTCGCGGTCGACCACCAGGCGCAAGGTAGGCGTTTGCACCCGGCCCACCGGTAGCACGCCCTGGTAGCCGGACTGGCGGCCAAGCAGGGTGAACAGCCGGCTCATGTTCATGCCGATCAGCCAGTCGGCGCGCGAGCGGCCCAGCGCCGAGTGGTACAGGTTGAAGGTTTCGTGGCCGGGCAGCAGGCGCGCCAGGGCCTTGCGGATGGAGGCGTCGTCCAGTGCCGATAGCCACAGGCGCTGCACCGGGCCACGGTAGCGGCAGTGCTCGACCAATTCGCGGGCGATCATTTCGCCCTCGCGGTCGGCGTCGGTAGCGATCACCAGCTCCCGGGCTTCGCCGAGCAGGCGCTTGACCGCCTTGAACTGGCTGGCGGTCTTGGGCTTGACCAGCATCTTCCATTTTTCCGGGATGATCGGCAGGTCGGCCAGGTTCCAGCGCTTGTAGCGTTCGTCGTAGCTGTCGGGCGGGGCGGTTTCCAGCAGGTGGCCTATGCACCAGGTGACGCAGACGTCGGTGCCTTGCCAGCAGCCGTCGCCCTTGCGGCTGGCGCCGAGCACTTTGGCGATGTCTTTTGCCTGGGAGGGTTTTTCGCAGAGGAACAGGCGCATGGCCGGGACGCTTTATCGGGGTGGTGGGCCATAGGATGCGCAAGCGGGGGCGCAGAGGCAAGTTTTATCTGGATGGATGTACAGGTTTTTGTGAGGGGAAGTGTCTTTACCTGAGCCGGCCGCTTCGCGGACAAGCCCGCGAGGCGGCCGGTGCAGGTTGTGGATCAGGCGCGCGAGTCGCGCACCATGTCCACGTGCGGGATGCCCGCTTCAAGGAACTCTTCGCTGACTACGCGAAAGCCCAGCCGCTCGTAGAACGGCGTGGCATGCACCTGGGCGCTGAGCATCTGCTGCTTCAGGTCGCGGTTCTGCGCTTCGACGATCACGGCGTTCATCAGCGCATCACCCACCTTCAGGCCACGCCAGTCCTTGAGCACCGAAATGCGCCCGATCGTGCCATCGGCCAGCAGGCGCGCAGTACCGATCGGGTAATCACCTTCCAGCGCCAGGAAATGCTGCGCGTCCATATCCTCCGAATCGAACTCCAGTTCCGGCGGAATGTGCTGCTCGGCCACGAATACCGCTTCACGGATTCGACGGATGTCGGCATTGTCCTTGTGCCAGTCGGCGAGGCGCACGCTGATTTTATTCATTGGCGAATCCCAGGCTTCCTTGTTTGATCAGCTGCTGTACCAGCATAAGGCCATCTTCGTCTTGCAGCCATTCTGCCAGGTTGTCGATGTGCAGGGCGTCGGCCGCACACACCAGCTTCAGCAGCTCGCGCAGTTTCCCCGGCAGTGGGCAGCTGCGACCGCTGGCGAACAGCAGCAGGTCATCTTCGAATTCCGACCAGGCCATGCGTGCAGCCGGGTTCCGGATCAGAATGGCGCCTTGCTCCAGAGCGTCGATCAGCTCTTCTTCGCTCAGCTCTTCGCCAACGATCTGCTCGGGGTAGCGCGGCTCGGTCATGAACTGGCCGAACCAGGTCAGCAGCAGGTCCTTGTCGCCCATGTGCTTGTCGAGCAGCGCCTTGAGGCGGTCGAGGGCGTCATGCTGGATCTGGTGCGGGTCGCTGACAGGCTGGGCGTCGGCGTCGCTGTAGCGTTCTTCGTCGGGCAGGAACTGGCCGAGGAAGTCGGTGAAGTGAGTCAGCACTTCAGCAGCGCTTGGGGCGCGGAAGCCGACCGAGTAGGTCAGGCAGTCATCCACGGCCACCCCGTAGTGGGCCAGACGCGGTGGCAGGTAGAGCATGTCGCCTGGTTCCAGGGTCCACTCTTCACTCTGCTCGAATTCAGCCAGGATACGCAGGTCGGCGTGCTCCAGCAGCGGGCTGTCGCTGCTGCACATCTGGCCGATCTTCCAGTTGCGCTGGCCGTGGCCCTGCAGCAGGAACACGTCGTAGTTGTCGAAGTGCGGGCCAACGCTGCCACCCGGGGTGGCGAAGCTGATCATCACGTCATCGATACGCCAGCTTGGCAGGAACCGGAAGTTCTCCAGCAGCTCGGCCACCTCTGGAACGAACTGGTCGACGGCCTGTACCAGCAGGGTCCAGTCTTTTTCAGGCAGCTCTGCGAAGGTGTCTTCGTTGAACGGACCACGGCGCAGCTCCCACGGGTGGGCGCCGTGTTCCAGCACGATGCGCGACTCGACTTCGTCTTCCAGGGCCAGGCCAGCCAGTTCGTCGGGGTCGATCGGGCTGATGAAGTCCGGGAAGGCCTGGCGCACCAGCAGCGGCTTCTTCTGCCAGTAGTCGCGCATGAATTCGCGGGCCGAGATGCCGCCGAGCAGCTGCAGTGGAGTATCAGGATTCATGTTCAACCTATTGAAAAAACGTAATTTTCGTCCGGGAATAAAAACGCCCGGCCAGGCCGGGCGTTGTACGCGACGGTCAGCTTAGATGCGTTTGGCCTGGGCTGCCGCGTTACCGATGTAGGTAGCAGGGGTCAGCAGCTTGAGCTCGGCCTTGGCGTCGGCTGGCATGTCCAGGCCGTCGATGAAGGTCAGCAACGCTTCAGGGGTGATGCCCTTGCCACGGGTCAGCTCTTTAAGCTTCTCGTAGGGGTTTTCGATGTTGAAGCGGCGCATGACGGTCTGGATCGGCTCGGCCAGCACTTCCCAGCAGGCGTCCAGGTCGGCAGCGATACGGGCTTCGTTGACTTCCAGCTTGCCAATGCCTTTCAGGCTGGCTTCGTAGGCGATGACGCTGTGGGCAAAGCCCACGCCCAGGTTACGCAGCACGGTGGAGTCGGTCAGGTCACGCTGCCAGCGCGAGATCGGCAGCTTGCTGGCCAGGTGCTGGAACAGCGCGTTGGCGATACCCAGGTTGCCTTCGGAGTTTTCGAAGTCGATTGGGTTGACCTTGTGCGGCATGGTCGACGAGCCGATTTCGCCGGCCACGGTCTTCTGCTTGAAGTAGCCCAGCGAGATGTAGCCCCACACATCACGGTCGAAGTCGATCAGGATGGTGTTGAAGCGGGCGATGGCGTCGAACAGCTCGGCGATATAGTCGTGCGGCTCGATCTGCGTGGTGTACGGGTTGAACTGCAGGCCCAGCTCGTCTTCGATGAACGCGCGGGCGTTGGCTTCCCAGTCGATCTGCGAGTAGGCCGACAGGTGGGCGTTGTAGTTGCCCACGGCGCCGTTGATCTTGCCCAGCAGCGGTACGGCGGCAACCTGGGCGATCTGGCGCTCCAGGCGGTACACGACGTTGGCCAGTTCCTTGCCCAGGGTAGTCGGCGAAGCCGGCTGGCCGTGGGTGCGCGACAGCATTGGCACGTCGGCGTGAGCGTGGGCCTGGGCGCGGATGGCGTCGGCGATCTGGCGCATCAGCGGCAGCAGCACGTCGTCACGGCCGGCGCGCAGCATCAGGGCGTGGGACAGGTTGTTGATGTCCTCGCTGGTGCAGGCGAAGTGGATGAACTCACTGACCTTGGCCAGCTCAGGCAGCTGGGCAGCCTGCTCCTTGAGGAGGTATTCGATCGCCTTGACGTCGTGGTTGGTGGTGCGCTCGATTTCCTTCACACGCTCGGCGTGCTCCAGCTTGAAATCGCTGGCCAGGTTGTCCAGCAGGGCGTTGGCTTCGGCGGAGAACGCCGGCACTTCGCCGATCTGCGGGTGGGCGGCCAGGCGCTGCAGCCAGCGCACTTCGACCAGGGCGCGGAAACGGATCAGGCCGAATTCGCTGAAAATGGGGCGCAGGGCCTGGGTTTTGCCGGCATAACGGCCGTCTACAGGGGAAACCGCAGTGAGCGAAGAAAGCTGCATGGGGTGTTCTCGGACAGTCAGGCTTTTGGAAGGGCGCATATCATACATGAAAATTGCGCCTGGGTCGGGTGGCTGACCAAAGGTCGGCCCAATTTGGATCTGGTGGCAGCCCCTGTGGGAGCGGGCATGCCCGCTCCCACAAAGGGCAGCCCAGCCCGTCAGGTGGGGCTGCGCATCATGTCGTACAGTTCGTTCAGCAACTTGCGCCGGCTGAACACCAGCTGCCAGCGGTGCCCGCCCAGCTGGCGCCACAGGCGCGCAGCGCGGATGCCGGCCAGCAGCAAGGCGCGGATCTTCGAGGCGTTGTTGGGCTGCTGCAGGAAGCGCATGTCGCCGTGTACCTGGATGCGCTGGCGCAAGGTGCTGAGGGTGTCCTGGTACAAGGCTCCACTGGAAGCGATGACGTTTTCGTGAACCAGGCCAAAATGATCCGCTTGCGACTGGATCTGTGGCAGGCGGTTGCCGATGGTGTCGAGCAGGTCGCCACGCTTGTTCAACTGGCGTTCCAGGCCCAGCATCGACAGGGCGTAGCGCAGCGGTTCGCGCTGCAGGCTGCTGGGGTCCCGCTCCAGGGCGCCGACCAGTGCGCGATAGCCGTCGCGCAGGTTCAGGTCGTCACCGCCGAACACTTCCAGGGTGTTATTGGGGTCACGTACCAGCAGGCTACCCAGCATGCAGGCGATGTTGGCCTCACTGGCCTGGCCGGTACGGGCGATGCGGTCGACCAGCACGGCGGCTTGGAACACGCCGCCCAGGGCAATCAATTGCTCCTGCAGGTTGCTCATGCGCGTGGGCTCCACGGCTCTGCGGCTTCGATCACGCCGCCACCCAGGCACACCTCGCCATCGTAGAATACGACCGACTGGCCTGGCGTTACCGCGCGTTGCGGCTCGTCGAACACGGCGCGGTAACCGTTTGCGGTCAGCGCCAGGGTGCACTGCTGGTCGCTCTGGCGGTAGCGCACCTTGGCGGTGAGCTGGCGCGGGCTGCTGAGGTCGACCGGGTTGACCCAGAAAATCTCCGAAGCCAGCAGGGCGCGGGAGAACAGCCACGGGTGTTCGTTGCCCTGGCCGACCACCAGCACGTTGCGGGTCAGGTCTTTGTGCAGCACGTACCACGGCTCGTCACCGGCATCCTTGAGGCCGCCAATGCCCAGGCCCTGGCGCTGGCCGATGGTGTGGTACATCAGGCCGTGGTGGCGGCCGATCACTTCACCTTCGGTGGTTTCGATATTGCCAGGCTGGGCCGGCAGGTACTGTTTGAGGAAGTCGCTGAAGCGGCGCTCGCCAATGAAGCAGATACCGGTGGAATCCTTTTTCTTGGCGGTGGCCAGGCCGTGTTTTTCGGCGATGGCGCGTACTTCTGGCTTTTCCAGCTCGCCGACCGGGAATAGCGTGCGGGCGATTTCCTTGCCGCCGACGGCGTGCAGGAAGTAGCTCTGGTCCTTGTTCGGGTCCAGGCCCTTGAGCAACTCGGTGAGGCTGCCGGTGTCGCGGCGGCGCACGTAGTGGCCGGTGGCGATCATGTCGGCACCCAGCGACAGGGCGTAGTCGAGGAACGCCTTGAACTTGATTTCGCGGTTGCAGAGGATGTCAGGGTTGGGCGTTCGGCCGGCCTTGTATTCCTCAAGGAAGTGCTCGAACACGTTGTCCCAGTATTCGGCGGCGAAGTTGGCGGTGTGCAGCTTGATACCGATACGGTCGCACACGGCCTGGGCGTCGGCCAGGTCTTCACGGGCGGTGCAGTATTCAGTGCCGTCGTCTTCTTCCCAGTTCTTCATGAACAGCCCTTCCACCTGGTAGCCCTGCTCGATGAGCAGAAGGGCGGAGACGGAAGAGTCCACGCCGCCGGACATGCCGACGATGACGCGGGTCTTGGCGGGGTCTTTTAGTGCTGGGCTGGTCATGGGTACCGGTGTGTATCAAGGGGGAAAAACGCCGATTCTATCAAACCCGCGGCGCTGCGTCAGTCGCGTAGCAGGTCGAGGCTGTGCAGCGGGCCTTCGAGGTAGTCATCCAGGCAGCGCGGCACCAGCTCGCTGCGCCAGCGGGCGGGGTCGGCCAGCAGTTCTTCGCGGGTCAGCCACACGGCGCGGACGATGTCGCTGTCCAGTGCCAGGTCGGTGTGGTGGCGCACGGGGCGGGCGGCGAAGCAGATGCGCTGGTAGGTCACGCCGTTGCTGGGGGCGGTGTACAGGTAGATGCCGACCACGCCGGTGAGCTCGACTTCCCAGGCGGTCTCTTCCAGGGTTTCGCGCAGGGCGGCCTGGGGCAGGGTCTCGTTGGGCTCGAGGTGGCCGGCAGGCTGATTGAATACGTGTTGGTTGGCCTTGAACTCCTCGACGAAGAGAAACTTGCCTTCGTGCTCGACGATGGTGGCGACGGTGATGTGGGGTTGCCAGGTCATGCGCATCTCCTCAAAGGTGTACAGGGGCCGAGCTTGTTTCCAGAAAGCACAAACCCCGGTGCGTGGCCGGGGTTTGTGCTGTTACTTCAAGCGAACCTTACAGGGCGGCGATGGCGCTGTTCAGGATCTGGCTTGGGCGCATCACCTTGGCAGTCAGCTCGGCATCCGGCGCGTAGTAGCCACCGATGTCGGCCGGCTTGCCCTGAACGGCGTTGAGCTCGGCGACGATGGTCTCCTCGTTCTCGGTCAGGGTCTTGGCCAGCGGGGCGAAGCGTGCCTGCAGGGCAGCGTCGTCGCTCTGGGCAGCCAGGGCCTGGGCCCAGTACAGGGTCAGGTAGAAGTGGCTGCCGCGGTTGTCGATACCACCGACTTTGCGCGATGGCGACTTGTTGGTGTCGAGGAACTTGCCGGTGGCCTGGTCCAGGGTGTTGGCCAGGACCTTGGCGCGCGGGTTGTCGTAGGTGTTGCCCAGGTGCTCCAGGGAAGCGGCCAGGGCCAGGAATTCACCCAGCGAGTCCCAACGCAGGAAGTTCTCTTCAACCAGCTGCTGCACGTGCTTCGGTGCCGAACCGCCGGCGCCGGTTTCGAACAGGCCACCGCCGTTCATCAGCGGCACGATCGACAGCATCTTGGCGCTGGTGCCCAGCTCCATGATCGGGAACAGGTCGGTCAGGTAGTCGCGCAGCACGTTGCCGGTCACCGAAATGGTGTCCTTGCCTTCGCGAATGCGGGCCAGGGAGAACTTGATGGCGTCGACCGGAGCCAGTACACGGATGTCCAGGCCAGTGGTGTCGTGATCCTTCAGGTACTTCTGTACCTTCTCGATCATCACGCCGTCGTGGGCGCGGGCCGGGTCCAGCCAGAACACCGCAGGGGTGTTGCTCAGGCGGGCGCGGTTGACGGCCAGCTTGACCCAGTCCTGGATCGGCGCGTCCTTGGTCTGGCACATGCGGAAGATGTCGCCGGCTTCGACGTTCTGCTCCAGCACGACGTTGCCCTTGCCATCGACTACGCGAACCACACCGTCAGCCTTGATCTGGAAGGTCTTGTCGTGGGAGCCATACTCTTCGGCTTTCTGCGCCATCAGGCCAACGTTCGGCACGCTGCCCATGGTGGTCGGGTCGAGGGCGCCGTTTTTCTTGCAGTCTTCGATGGTGGCCTGGTAGATACCGGCGTAGCAACGGTCCGGGATCACGGCCTTGGCGTCTTGCAGTTCGCCAGCAGTGTTCCACATCTTGCCCGAGTCACGGATCATGGCCGGCATCGAGGCGTCGACGATCACGTCGCTTGGCACGTGCAGGTTGGTGATGCCTTTGTCGGAGTTGACCATGGCCAGGGCCGGACGCTCGGCGTACAGGGCCTGGATGTCGGCTTCGATCTCGGCCTGCTTGTCAGCTGGCAGGTCCTTGATGCGGGCGTACAGGTCGCCGATACCGTTGTTGGCGTTGAAGCCGACCTCGGCCAGCGCTGCGGCGTGCTTGGCCAGCACGTCGCCGTAGAATTCTTCGACGATGACGCCGAACATGATCGGGTCGGAGACCTTCATCATGGTGGCTTTCAGGTGTACCGACAGCAGCACGCCAGAGGCCTTGGCATCGGCGATCTGCTCGGCGATGAAGGCTTTCAGGGCCTTGCGGCTCATGGTCGCGCAGTCGATGACTTCGGCAGCCTTGACCGCAGTCTTTTCTTTCAGCACGGTGGTGCTGCCGTCTTTGCCGACCAGCTCGATGCGCAGGCTATCGTCAGCTTCGATCAGTGCGGCTTTCTCACTGCCGTAGAAGTCGCCCTGAGTCATGTGGGCAACGTGCGACTTGGAGTCGGCGGCCCAGGCGCCCATTTTGTGCGGGTGCTTGCGGGCGTAGTTCTTGACCGACAGCGGCGCGCGGCGGTCGGAGTTGCCTTCGCGCAGCACCGGGTTCACGGCGGAACCCTTGATGCGGTCGTAGCGGGCACGGGATTCTTTTTCGTCCGCGGTGGCCGGCTCGTCGGCATAGTCAGGGATGTTGAAGCCCTTGCCTTGCAGTTCCTTGATCGCGGCCTTGAGCTGCGGTACCGAGGCGCTGATGTTCGGCAGCTTGATGATGTTGGCTTCAGGGGTGGTAGCCAGCTGGCCCAGTTCCGCCAGATGATCGCCTACTTGCTTCTCTGCGCCCAGTTGCTCCGGGAAGGCGGCAAGGATACGGCCGGCCAGGGAGATGTCGCGAGTTTCGACCGCGATGTCAGCCGAAGCGGTGAACGCTTCGATGATCGGCAGCAGCGAGTAAGTGGCGAGGGCGGGGGCTTCGTCGGTGAAGGTATAGATGATCTTGGAACGGGTGGGCATGCGGGTTAACTCTCTGTGTGCTGAGCGTGCTCGAGTCTCGTGGTGCGCAGGGTAGGCGCATCGCCCTGGCAGCGCCATGAGCGGAAAGTCGAGAGGCTGCGAGCGGTGATGGTGGATGCATCAGTCGAGCGTCAAGTGCTGAGCTGCGGTAACAACCCAGGCTTTATGGCCATTCATGGCCTAGGGCGGTCCGCATTTTCCTGGGATTCGCCCCGATGACCCTTCGGTCGCGGCGGAGTATACCAAACCATTCGGGCTAATCAGCAAGGCCAAGTGATATCGGCCCATTTATAAGACCAAAGACTAAGCGGCAATGTGGCGTAACGCCGCATGCCTTGCAGGTCGGCAGATGTGGTTTAGGCTGATTGCAGCGCATGATGTCCAAACCACACCCGACAGCGGAGTAGTGCAAGCATGGGATACCAGAAAATCAAGGTTCCGACCGACGGCGCCAAGATCACCGTCAATGCAGACCATTCGCTCAACGTGCCTGACAACCCGATCATTCCTTATATCGAAGGCGACGGGATTGGCGTCGATGTTTCGCCGGTCATGATCAAGGTGGTCGACGCCGCCGTGCAAAAGGCCTATGGCGGCAAGCGCAAAATCGCCTGGATGGAGGTGTACGCCGGCGAAAAGGCCACCCAGGTGTACGACCAGGACACCTGGCTGCCCCAGGAAACCCTCGATGCCGTGCGTGATTTCGTGGTGTCGATCAAGGGCCCGCTGACCACCCCGGTCGGGGGTGGCATCCGTTCGCTGAACGTCGCCCTGCGCCAGCAGCTCGACCTGTATGTGTGCCTGCGCCCGGTGCTGTGGTTCCAGGGGGTGCCGAGCCCGGTGAAAAAGCCGGGTGATGTCGACATGGTGATTTTCCGCGAGAACTCCGAGGACATCTATGCCGGGATCGAGTGGAAGGCCGGCTCGCCCGAAGCGAACAAGGTGATCAAGTTCCTGAAAGAGGAAATGGGGGTCACCAAGATCCGCTTCGATCAGGACTGCGGCATTGGTGTCAAGCCGGTGTCCCGCGAGGGCACCAGGCGCCTGGTGCGCAAGGCCCTGCAATATGTGGTGGACAACGACCGGGAGTCGCTGACCTTGGTGCACAAGGGCAACATCATGAAGTTCACCGAAGGGGCCTTCAAGGACTGGGGCTACGAGGTGGCCCGTGAGGAGTTCGGCGCCGAACTGCTCGACGGCGGGCCGTGGATGAAGTTCAAGAACCCGAAAACCGGCCGCGAGGTGATCGTCAAGGACGCCATCGCCGATGCCATGCTGCAACAGATATTGCTGCGCCCGGCCGAGTACGATGTGATCGCTACCCTCAACCTTAACGGTGACTACCTGTCCGACGCTCTGGCGGCTGAGGTGGGGGGTATCGGCATCGCCCCGGGCGCCAACCTGTCCGACACCGTGGCCATGTTCGAGGCTACCCACGGTACCGCGCCCAAATATGCCGGGCAGGACAAGGTCAACCCGGGCTCGGTGATCCTGTCGGCGGAGATGATGCTGCGCCACATGGGCTGGACCGAGGCGGCCGACCTGATCATCAAGGGCACCAATGGGGCGATTGCGGCCAAGACCGTGACCTATGACTTCGAGCGCTTGATGGAGGGGGCGACGCTGGTGGGCAGTTCAGGGTTTGGCGATGCGATGATCAAGCATATGTGAGGCAATGGAAAACCGGCCGCTCCATGAAGAAGCGGCCGGTTTTTTCATCTGCCGGCAAAGCGAAGCAGGTCAGGCGTTGGCCGTAACGACCTCCGGCGTGATATCTGCCTTCACGGCTGCGTTACCGGAAATGTTCACCGCGTGCTTGCCCTTGGGGCCCTGCACAATGTCGAACGTCACGGTCTGGCCGGCCTTGAGGGTCTTGTAGCCGTCCATCTGGATGGCGGAATAATGGGCGAAGAGGTCTTCGCTATCGCCATCGGCATTGACGAAACCATAGCCTTTGGCGTTGTTGAACCACTTGACTTTACCGCTTGCCATCCCAATGTCCCTCTGCAAAGGACTCCATCACTGGAGTATCATCCACTTCATCCGCATACGAACCTGCGAAAAATCTGGTTGACTGCGCGGATCTTTATCGACCACGGTGGGTTCTTATTGGTTGTAACACCGTTTTGCCGATAGTCAAGGTCACGCGGCGCCTGCGCCGGCCGCGGCCTGTGCAGTCAACCCACTACCTTAACCTGACGCTCATGATGAAATTCTTTCCATGCATGCACCTAGTGAGATTCGACTAACATTCAATCAGGATCGCCCGCAATCGAATGAGGACGACGGCTCAGGTCTTGCAGTTCAGGAAGCCAAGCCGATCCTGCAGGCGCCACCGATGTACAAGGTGGTTTTATTCAACGATGACTACACGCCGATGGATTTCGTCGTCGAAGTGCTCGAGACGTTCTTCAGTCTGAACCGCGAGCTGGCGACCAAGATCATGCTGACCGTCCATACCGAGGGGCGGGCAGTGTGCGGATTGTTTACCCGTGACATCGCCGAAACAAAGGCAATGCAGGTCAACCAATACGCCAGGGAAAGCCAGCATCCGCTACTCTGTGAAATCGAGAAGGACGGTTAATCGCCGACCACTTGGGTATGAGGTGAAGCTATGTTAAACCGCGAGCTCGAAGTCACCCTCAATCTTGCCTTCAAGGAGGCTCGTTCGAAGCGTCATGAGTTCATGACCGTCGAACATCTGCTGCTGGCACTCCTTGACAATGAGGCTGCCGCGACCGTTCTGCGCGCCTGTGGCGCCAATCTCGACAAGCTCAAGCACGACCTGCAAGAGTTCATCGATTCCACCACCCCGCTGATTCCCGTCAATGACGAAGACCGCGAAACCCAGCCAACCCTGGGCTTCCAGCGCGTACTGCAGCGTGCCGTGTTTCACGTGCAAAGCTCCGGCAAGCGCGAAGTAACCGGCGCCAACGTGCTGGTGGCGATCTTCAGCGAACAGGAAAGCCAGGCCGTGTTCCTGCTCAAGCAGCAGAGCGTGGCCCGCATCGACGTGGTCAACTACATCGCCCATGGCATCTCCAAGGTGCCGGGGCATGGTTCGCAGTCTGAAAGCGACCAGGAAATGCAGGACGAAGAGGGCGGCGAAACCTCCTCTTCGAGCAACCCGCTGGATGCCTACGCCAGCAACCTGAACGAACTGGCGCGTGCCGGTCGTATCGACCCGCTGGTCGGTCGCGAGCAGGAAGTGGAGCGCGTAGCGCAAATCCTTGCCCGTCGACGCAAGAACAACCCGCTGCTGGTGGGTGAGGCCGGTGTGGGCAAGACCGCCATCGCCGAAGGCCTGGCCAAGCGTATCGTCGATGGCCAGGTGCCCGATCTGCTGGCGCAAAGCGTGGTGTACTCGCTCGACCTGGGTGCGCTGCTGGCTGGCACCAAGTACCGCGGTGACTTCGAGAAGCGCTTCAAGGCGCTGCTCGGCGAACTGCGCAAGCGCCCGCAGGCCATTCTGTTCATCGACGAAATCCATACCATCATCGGCGCCGGTGCGGCGTCGGGCGGGGTGATGGATGCCTCGAACCTGCTCAAGCCGCTGTTGTCTTCGGGTGAAATCCGTTGCATCGGCTCGACCACCTTCCAGGAGTTCCGCGGCATTTTCGAGAAAGATCGTGCCTTGGCGCGCCGCTTCCAGAAGGTGGATGTCAGCGAGCCATCGGTCGAAGATACCGTGGGCATTCTGCGCGGCCTGAAAGGGCGTTTCGAAAGCCACCACAACATCGAGTACAGCGACGAAGCCCTGCGCGCCGCTGCCGAGCTGGCCTCGCGCTACATCAATGACCGCCACATGCCGGACAAGGCCATCGATGTGATCGACGAAGCTGGCGCATACCAGCGCCTGCAGCCGGAGGCCAATCGCGTCAAGCGTATCGATGTGCCGCAAGTCGAGGATATCGTGGCCAAGATTGCGCGCATTCCGCCCAAGCACGTGACCAGTTCCGACAAGGAGCTGCTGCGTAACCTTGAGCGTGACCTGAAACTGACCGTGTTCGGCCAGGATCAGGCCATCGACTCGCTGGCGACTGCGATCAAGCTGTCGCGTGCCGGCCTGAAGTCGCCAGACAAGCCAGTCGGTTCGTTCCTGTTCGCCGGCCCGACCGGCGTGGGTAAAACCGAGGCTGCCCGGCAGTTGGCGAAGGCGCTTGGCGTCGAACTGGTCCGCTTCGACATGTCCGAGTACATGGAGCGCCACACCGTGTCGCGCCTGATCGGTGCGCCACCCGGTTATGTCGGCTTCGATCAGGGCGGTTTGCTGACCGAGGCGATCACCAAGCAGCCGCATTGCGTCTTGCTGCTCGACGAAATCGAGAAGGCCCACCCGGAAGTCTTCAACCTGCTGCTGCAGGTGATGGACCACGGTACCCTGACCGATAACAACGGGCGTAAGGCTGACTTCCGTAACGTGATCCTGATCATGACCACCAACGCCGGGGCCGAAACCGCGGCGCGGGCGTCGATTGGCTTTACCCATCAGGACCACGCGTCCGATGCCATGGAAGTTATCCGCAAGAGCTTCACGCCTGAGTTCCGCAACCGCCTGGATACCATTATCCAGTTCGGCCGCCTGAGCCACGAGACGATCAAGAGCATCGTCGACAAGTTCCTTATCGAACTGCAGGCGCAGCTGGAAGACAAGCGTGTGCTGCTGGAAGTCAGCGATGACGCCCGCGGCTGGCTCGCGGCATCGGGCTACGACGTGCAGATGGGTGCGCGGCCGATGGCGCGGCTGATCCAGGACAAGATCAAGCGGCCGCTGGCCGAAGAGATCCTGTTTGGCGAACTGGCCGAGCATGGCGGCGTGGTGCACGTCGACCTGCGCGATGGCGAACTGGTGTTCGACTTCGAGACCACGGCTGAGGTTGCGTGATGTGCGGGGGGCTGCCTTGCAGTCCCCTTGCAATTTCGTAAGGCACAAAAAAGCCCGGCTCATGGCCGGGCTTTTTCATGGCTTGAGCTTAGCGCGCACGGTAGGTGATGCGGCCCTTGCTCAGGTCGTACGGTGTCAGTTCGACGCGGACCTTGTCGCCAGTGAGAATACGAATGTAGTTCTTGCGCATCTTTCCGGAGATGTGCGCGGTTACGACGTGCCCGTTTTCCAACTCCACGCGGAACATGGTGTTGGGCAGGGTGTCGACGACAGTACCTTCCATTTCGAAGCTGTCTTCTTTCGACATGCAGTTGAGCCCTCGGTATCCAGTGTTAGCCCGACGCATAACCGCAGCGGGCAAAAAAGTGGCGTGGATTATGCCCGAAAACTGCGTGTCAAGCCAATGCTTTCAGTTGAGGGTGACCCAGCGCTGGTTTATCAACAACTCGATAGGCCGATACTGCGTCTTGTAGTTCATTTTCTTGCAGTTCTTGATCCAGTAACCCAGGTAGACCGCCTCCAGGTTCTGGCGCAGGGCTTCGGTGATCTGCCAGAGGATGGCGAAGCGGCCAAGGCTGCGGCGCTCTTCGTCCGGTTCGTAGAAGGTGTACACCGCCGACAGCCCGTTGGGCAGCAGGTCGCACACCGCCACTGCCAGCAGGCGGCCTTCCAGGCGGAACTCGTAGAACCAGCAGAATGGCAAGTCGCGCACCAGGAAGGTGGAGAACTGGTCGCGGCTTGGCGGGTACATGTCACCATCGGCGTGGCGCGTTTCGATATAGCGTCGGTACAGCTCGAAGTATTCTTCCTTGAACGCCGGGCGCGCTGCGGCCACCGTCAAGTCGGCGTTGCGCTTGAGAATGCGCCGCTGCTGTCGGTTGGGAATGAAGCGTGCCGCCGGGATGCGCGCCGGCACGCAGGCGTTGCAGTTTTGGCAGTGCGGGCGGTACAGGTGGTCGCCGCTGCGGCGAAAGCCCATTTCCGACAGGTCGGCGTACACGTTCACGTCCATCGGCTGGCTGGGGTCGAGGAACAGTGTGGTCGCCTGCTCGTCGGGCAGGTAGCTGCAGGAGTGGGGTTGAGTGGCATAAAACTTCAACCGCGCCAGCTCTGTCATGATCAACCCCCATCGGTGAGACGTTGCTTTAAGTGTAAGCCAGCTATGGCAACTCGCCTAGGCAACCACCCAGGTAGCGCTGTTGGGCTGGTCGAGGTGGCGTGCCAGGTAGCCGGCGAACTCGGCACGGCTGATGGCCTGGGCGCCCAGGCTGTGCAGGTGGTTGGTCGGCATCTGGCAGTCGATCAGCACGAAGCCGGCCTGGCGCAGGTGCTCGACCAAGGTCACGAAGCCTACCTTGGAGGCGTTGTCCGCACGGCTGAACATCGATTCGCCGAAGAACAGCTGGCCCATCGCCAGGCCATACAGGCCGCCGACCAGCTCGCCGTCCTGGCGTACCTCCACCGAGTGGGCGATGCCGCGCCGGTGCAGTTCGCAGTAGGCGTTGCGCATGGTGTCGGTGATCCAGGTGCCGTCGGCGTAGTCGCGGGGCGCGGCGCAGGCGGCGATCACCGCCGGGAAATCAGTGTCGAAACTGACCTGGTAGCGGCCCTGGCGCATCAGCTTGGCCAGCGACCGCGACACGTGCAGTTGGTCTGGCAGCAAGACCGTGCGCGGGTCGGGTGACCACCAGAGGATCGGCTGGCCGTCCTGGTACCAGGGAAAGCAGCCATGGCGATAGGCCTGCACCAACCGCTCCGGGCTCAGGTCGCCGCCAGCGGCGAGCAGGCCGTTAGGGTCGTGCAGGGCCTTTTCCAGGGGCGGGAAGGTCAGCGAGTCGCGGGTCAGCCAGGTGAGCATGGTCTATCGTGCGGTGGGGGAGGGGAGAGGGCAGCATGGCGCGGGTGAAAACCAGGGTCAATGTCTTTGAGGGTCCCACGGCTGTGGCTCGTGCAAATTGGGCAATTTCCTACACATTCATGAAACCACAGGCACCATCCGCTACATTTGCTGTCACACCTGTGCAAAAACACAGCATAAGCCTTTGTCACAAAAGAAAATGCGTGCTCAAATTGCAGCTATACGAAAGTCGCCCCCACTCAAGCGCCTTATGGCGCGCCGTCATGGCAGTGGGCGGGCAGTAATGTTAAAAGTAGTGGTTCATTGGCCGCACCGCCGGCCGATCACTATTGGACGCGCACCACGCGCAGGAATAGACGCGTTTTGAAGAAAAACACCGCAACCCCAGCTCCATTGCCCGTGCCCCTGTGGCGGCAACAGCTGCACTATCGCCTCAAGGAGGGTGCGTTGATCGCTGTCGGCGCCCTGTGCCTTTACCTGTGGATGGCGCTGCTGACCTACGACACCTCGGACCCGGGCTTCAGCCACACCGCCACCGTGGACCAGGTACAGAACGCCGCCGGGCGTGCCGGTGCCTACTTCGCCGACATCCTGTTCATGGTGCTGGGGTACTTCGCCTATATCTTCCCGCTGCTGCTGGCAGTCAAGACCTGGCAGATCTTCCGCCAACGCCACCAACCGTGGGACTGGAGCGGCTGGCTGTTCTCCTGGCGGCTGATCGGCCTGGTGTTCCTGGTGCTGTCGGGGGCGGCGCTGGCGCATATCCACTTCCACCCGTCGGCGAGCCTGCCGTTCTCTGCCGGGGGGGCGCTGGGCGAAAGCCTTGGCGATCTGGCGCGCAACCTGTTGAACGTGCAGGGCAGCACGCTGATGTTCATTGCCCTGTTCCTGTTCGGCCTGACCGTGTTTACCGACCTGTCGTGGTTCAAGGTGATGGACCTGACCGGCAAGATTACCCTCGACCTGTTCGAGCTGGTGCAAGGCGCCGCCAACCGCTGGTGGGAAGCCCGCAACGAGCGCAAGCGCCTCGAAGCACAGCTGCGCGAGGATGAGCGGGTGCTCAAGGCCGCGCCGATGGCCGCCGAGAAGCGCGAACCGGCCAAGCCGGCCCTGCGTGAACGTATCTTCAAGCGGGAAGAAGCACCTGCCCCGGTGGCTGAGCCGCGTGAGCCGACCCTGAGCCGCGAACCGGTCGTGCCGCGCGAGCCAACCCTCGCCCGCGAGCCGGTGGTATCACGCGAGCCGATAGTGCCCCGTGCGCAGCCCGCCACCCCGATGATCGTGCCGCCGTCAGCCGACAAGGCGCCAGAGCCGAGCAAGCGGGTGATGAAGGAGAAGCAGGCGCCGCTGTTCATCGACAGCGCCGTGGAAGGCACCTTGCCGTCGATTTCCATCCTTGACCCGGCCGAGCAGAAAAAGATCGAGTACTCGCCAGAATCCCTGGCCGGTGTCGGTCAGCTGCTGGAAATCAAGCTCAAGGAATTCGGCGTGGAGGTGTCGGTAGACTCGATCCACCCGGGCCCGGTGATTACCCGTTACGAAATCCAGCCTGCCGCCGGCGTGAAGGTCAGCCGTATCGCCAACCTGGCCAAGGACCTGGCGCGTTCGCTGGCGGTGACCAGTGTGCGTGTGGTCGAGGTTATCCCCGGCAAGACCACCGTGGGTATCGAGATCCCCAATGAAAACCGGCAGATGGTGCGCTTCTCTGAAGTGCTGGCCACGCCGCAGTATGACGAACAGAAATCGCCGGTCACGCTGGCCCTGGGGCACGACATCGGCGGCAAGCCGGTGATTACCGACTTGGCCAAGATGCCCCACCTGCTGGTGGCCGGTACCACCGGTTCTGGTAAGTCGGTGGGTGTGAACGCGATGATTCTCTCGATCCTGTTCAAGTCCAGCCCGGAAGACGCGCGGCTGATCATGATCGACCCGAAAATGCTCGAACTGTCGATCTACGAAGGCATTCCGCACCTGCTGTGCCCGGTGGTCACCGACATGAAGGACGCCGCCAACGCGCTGCGCTGGAGCGTGGCCGAGATGGAGCGGCGCTACAAGCTGATGGCGGCCATGGGCGTGCGTAACCTGGCCGGCTTCAACCGCAAGATCAAGGATGCCCAGGAGGCAGGTGAAATCATCCATGACCCGCTGTACCGTCGCGAGAGCATGGACGACGAGCCGCCGGCGCTGAAAACCCTGCCAACCATCGTGGTGGTGGTGGACGAGTTCGCCGACATGATGATGATCGTCGGCAAAAAGGTCGAAGAGCTGATCGCCCGTATCGCGCAGAAGGCGCGGGCGGCGGGTATCCACCTGATCCTCGCCACCCAGCGGCCGTCGGTGGACGTGATCACCGGCCTGATCAAGGCCAACATTCCGACCCGTATGGCGTTCCAGGTGTCCAGCAAGATCGACTCGCGGACCATCATCGACCAGGGTGGTGCCGAGCAGCTGCTGGGCCATGGTGACATGCTGTACATGCCGCCGGGCACCAGCCTGCCGATCCGGGTGCACGGCGCCTTCGTGTCCGACGATGAGGTGCACCGCACGGTCGAGGCGTGGAAACTGCGTGGCGCCCCGGACTACAACGATGACATCCTCAACGGCGTCGAAGAAGCCGGTAGCGGCTTTGATGGCGGCGGCGGTGGTGGCGACGGTGACGATGCCGAAACCGACGCCCTGTATGATGAAGCGGTGCAATTCGTGCTCGAGAGCCGTCGTGCTTCGATTTCTGCCGTGCAACGCAAGCTGAAGATCGGCTACAACCGTGCCGCGCGCATGATCGAGTCGATGGAGATGGCCGGCGTTGTCACCCCGATGAACAGCAACGGCTCGCGGGAAGTGATTGCCCCGGGCGGCCCGCGCGACTGATGAACACCCTGCCGGGCGCCAACGGTGGCGTCCGGCCTTTTCAACGCTCAATGAGGATTCCCATGCGCGCGATTCGCATGCTGTTGGTTTCTGCCCTGACCCTGGGCTCGGTTACTGCTTATGCCGGTGAGCAAGACGTACAACGCCTGACGCAGCTGCTGGAAAAGTCGCAGACCCTCGAGGCCAACTTCTCCCAGCTGACCCTGGGTGCCGACGGCACCAGCCTGCAGGAAACCTCGGGCAAGATGACGGTCAAGCGCCCGGGCCTGTTCTACTGGCACACCGATGCACCGCAGGAGCAGGTGGTGGTGTCGGACGGCAAGAACGTCACCCTGTGGGACCCGGACCTGGAACAAGCCACCATCAAGAAGCTCGACGTACGCCTGAACCAGACCCCGGCGCTGCTGCTGTCGGGTGATGTGTCGAAGATCAGCCAGAGCTTCGACATCGCCTCGAAGGAGCAGGGCGAAGTGATGGACTTCACCCTCAAGCCCAAGACCAAGGACACCTTGTTCGACTCGCTGCGCGTGTCGTTCCGCAAGGGCCTGATCAATGACATGCAACTGATCGACAGCGTCGGCCAGCGCACCAACATCCTGTTCAATGGCGTCAAGGCCAACCAGCCGGTGCCGGACAGCACGTTCAGGTTCGACATCCCCAAAGGCGCGGACGTGATCAAGGAGTAACCGGAGCTCGTCATGGACCTGTTTCGAAGCGAACCTGTCGCCCAGCCCCTGGCCGCTCGCCTGCGCCCGTCCAACCTGGACGAGTATGTCGGCCAGGAGCACTTGCTGGCGCGCGGCAAACCGCTGCGTGAAGCGCTGGAGCAGGGCGCGCTGCACTCGATGATCTTCTGGGGGCCGCCAGGGGTGGGCAAGACCACGCTGGCGCGGCTGCTGGCGCAGTTCTGCGACGCCCACTTCGAAACCGTCTCGGCGGTATTGGCCGGGGTCAAGGAGATCCGCCAGGCGGTCGAGGTGGCGAAGCAGCAGGCCGGCCAGTATGGCCGCCGCACCATCCTGTTCGTCGATGAAGTCCACCGGTTCAACAAATCGCAGCAGGACGCGTTTTTACCCTATGTGGAAGACGGCACCCTGCTGTTCATCGGTGCCACCACCGAAAACCCGTCGTTCGAGCTTAACAACGCGCTGTTGTCACGGGCGCGGGTCTACGTGCTCAAGAGCCTCGACGAGGCGGCGCTGCGCAAGCTGGTCAACCGTGCACTGACCGAAGAGCGTGGCCTGGGCAAGCGCAACCTGCGGGTCGGTGACGAGGCCTTCAAGATGCTGATGGCCGCCGCCGATGGCGACGGCCGGCGGATGCTCAACTTTCTCGAAAACGCCTCTGACCTGGCTGAAGACCGTAGCGAGATCGATGTCGAGATGCTGCAGAGCCTGCTGGGTGACAGCCGCCGCCGTTTCGACAAGGGTGGCGAGGCGTTCTACGACCAGATTTCTGCGCTGCACAAGTCAGTGCGCGGCTCCAACCCCGATGGGGCACTGTACTGGTTTGCGCGCATGCTCGACGGTGGCTGCGACCCGTTGTACATCGCCCGCCGCGTGGTACGCATGGCCAGCGAAGACATCGGCAACGCCGACCCGCGCGCGCTCAGCCTGTGCCTGGCGGCGTGGGATGTACAAGAGCGCCTGGGTAGCCCCGAGGGCGAGCTGGCAGTGGCACAGGCCATCACCTACCTGGCCTGCGCGCCGAAAAGCAACGCCGTGTACATGGGCTTCAAGACCGCCCTGCGTGAAGCGGCCGAACATGGCTCGCTGGAGGTGCCGCTGCACCTGCGCAATGCCCCGACCAAGCTGATGAAACAGCTGGGTTACGGCGACGAGTACCGCTATGCCCACGATGAACCCGACGCTTATGCTGCCGGCGAGGACTACTTCCCCGACCAGCTTGAGCCGCGCCAGTACTACCAGCCGGTGCCGCGTGGCCTGGAACTGAAAATTGGCGAGAAGCTGCGCCACCTGGCCGACCTTGACCGCAACAGCCCCCGTCAGCGGAGAAAACCGTGATTGCAGTGATAGCCGCGGTCAGCGCGGGTGGTATCGCCGGTACCCTGTTGCGCTTTGCCACTGCCAACTGGGTAACGGCCCACTGGCCACGGCACTTCTATGCCGGTACGCTGGCGGTCAACCTGGTTGGCTGCTTGCTGATCGGCGTGCTCTATGGCCTGTTCTTGCACAAGCCGCTGGCGCCGGTCGAATTGCGTGCCGGCCTGATTGTCGGCTTCCTCGGCGGCCTGACGACCTTTTCCTCCTTCTCGCTCGATACCGTGCGCCTGATGGAAAGCGGGCAAGTGCCCCTGGCCTTGGGCTATACCAGTATCAGCGTGGTGGGCGGGCTGCTCGCGACCTGGGCCGGCCTGTCCCTGACCCGATTCTGAACCAACACCTACACATAACGAGAGAACGATATGCTCGATTCCAAACTGTTACGCGGCCAACTTCAGGAAGTGGCGGATCGCCTGGCCTCCCGTGGCTTCAGCCTGGATGTCGCGCGCATCGAATCACTGGAAGAGCGCCGCAAGGCGGTGCAGACCCGCACCGAGCAACTGCAGGCCGAGCGTAACGCCCGTTCCAAGTCCATTGGCCAGGCGAAGGCCAAGGGCGAGGATATCGCGCCGCTGATGGCTGACGTTGAGCGCATGGCCAACGAACTGGCCGCCGGCAAGGCCGAACTGGATGAGATCCAGGCCGAGCTGGACGGCATCCTGCTGACCATCCCGAACCTGCCGGACGCCAGCGTACCGGTCGGTGCCAGCGAAGACGACAACGTCGAAGTGCGCCGTTGGGGCACGCCGAAGGCCTTCGACTTCGCAATCCAGGACCACGTCGCCCTTGGCGAGGTTAGCGGTGGCCTTGACTTCGAAGCCGCTGCCAAGCTGTCCGGCGCGCGTTTTGCCGTGCTGCGTGGGCCGATCGCCCGCCTGCACCGTGCCCTGGCGCAGTTCATGATCAACCTGCACACCGGCGAGCACGGCTACGAGGAGCACTACACCCCGTACCTGGTGCAGGCTCCGGCCCTGCAGGGTACCGGCCAGCTGCCGAAGTTCGAGGAAGACCTGTTCAAGATCACCCGTGAAGGCGAGGCGGACTTCTACCTGATCCCGACCGCCGAAGTGTCGCTGACCAACCTGGTGGCCGGGGCAATCCTCGACGCCAAGCAACTGCCGTTGAAACTGGTCGCGCACACCCCTTGCTTCCGCAGTGAAGCCGGCGCTTCTGGCCGTGACACTCGCGGCATGATCCGCCAGCACCAGTTCGACAAGGTCGAGATGGTGCAGGTGGTGGAGCCTGCCAAGTCGATGGAAGCCTTGGAAGGCCTGACTGCCAACGCCGAGCGCGTGCTGCAACTGCTGGAGCTGCCGTACCGTGTGCTGGCCCTTTGCACCGGCGATATGGGCTTTGGCGCGGTGAAAACCTACGACCTGGAAGTGTGGGTGCCTAGCCAGGACAAATACCGCGAGATCAGCTCGTGCTCCAATTGCGGCGACTTCCAGGCGCGCCGCATGCAGGCCCGCTGGCGTAACCCGGAAACCGGCAAACCAGAGCTGGTGCACACCCTCAACGGCTCCGGCCTGGCCGTGGGCCGTACCCTGGTGGCCGTGCTGGAAAACTACCAGCAGGCCGACGGCTCGATCCTGGTGCCGGAAGTGCTGAAGCCGTACATGGGCGGCGTCGAGGTCATCCGCTAAATGGATTACCTGCCGCTGTTCCACAAGCTGCAGGGCGGCCGCGTGCTGGTCGTCGGCGGCGGCGAGATTGCCCTGCGCAAAGCGCGCCTGCTGGCGGATGCCGGCGGTGTGCTGCGCGTGGTGGCGCCGGATGTCGACGGCCAACTGGCCGCGCTGGCCAGGGAAGGTGGTGGTGAGGTACTGGTGCGTGGCTATCAGGCCGCCGACCTGGTCGGCTGCCGGCTGGTGATTGCGGCGACCGACGACCCTGGGCTGAACGCCCAGGTGTCGGCCGATGCACAGGCCCTCAGCCTGCCGGTCAACGTGGTGGATGCGCCAGCCCTGTGTACAGTGATATTCCCGGCGATCGTCGACCGTTCACCGCTGGTGATTGCGGTATCAAGCGGCGGTGACGCCCCGGTTTTGGCGCGTTTGATTCGCGCCAAGCTCGAGGCCTGGATCCCGGCAGCCTATGGTGAGCTGGCCGGGTTGGCCGCGCGTTTCCGGCACAAGGTCAAAGCCTTGTACCCGGACGTCAACCAGCGACGCGGCTTCTGGGAAACCGTGTTTCAGGGGCCGATTGCCGAGCGCCAGCTGGCCGGGCAGGGGGCCGAAGCCGAGCGTCTGTTGCAGGCGATGGTAGAAGGCGCGCCGCTGCAGCAGGGCGGTGAGGTGTACCTGGTAGGAGCGGGCCCGGGTGATCCGGACTTGCTCACCTTCCGTGCCTTGCGTCTGATGCAGCAGGCCGATGTGGTGCTCTACGACCGCCTGGTAGCGCCCGCCATCATCGAGATGTGCCGGCGTGATGCCGAGCGCATCTACGTAGGCAAGCGCCGCGCTGACCATGCCGTGCCCCAGGACCAGATCAACCGCTTGCTGGTCGATCTGGCCCAGCAGGGCAAGCGCGTGCTGCGCCTGAAGGGTGGCGACCCGTTTATCTTCGGCCGGGGCGGCGAAGAGATCGAAGAGTTGGCCGAGCATGGCATCCCGTTCCAGGTGGTGCCGGGCATTACCGCCGCCAGTGGTTGCTCCGCGTATGGCGGGATTCCGCTGACTCACCGCGACTATGCCCAATCGGTGCGCTTCGTCACCGGCCATCTGAAAGACGGCACCAGCAACCTGCCGTGGAATGACCTGGTGGCGCCGTCCCAGACACTGGTGTTCTACATGGGATTGGTGGGCTTGCCGACCATCTGCGCCGAGCTGATCAGTCATGGGCGGGCGGCAAGCACCCCGGCGGCGTTGGTGCAGCAGGGGACTACGCGTAACCAGCGGGTGTTTACCGGTACACTGGCAGACTTGCCGGACCTGGTGGCCCAGCATGAGGTGCATGCGCCGACCCTGGTGATTGTTGGGGAAGTGGTGCAGCTGCGCGAAAAGCTGGCCTGGTTCGAAGGTTCGCAGAACAGCTGAGAACGTTTGGGGCTGCAATGCAGCCCCGGCTTTCTCAAGCCTGCCAAATTCCTTTACCCACCAACCGCGCTCGATCATGCGTCAAGCCAAAGTCCTGCAAAGGCCCTTTAGGCACGATCCCGTTCGGGTTGATGGTCTTGTGGCTCATGTAATAGTGCTTCTGGATATGCTCCATATCCACGGTCCCCGCCACTCCCGGCCACTGGTACAGCTCACGCAGCCAGTTCGACAAGTTGTGGTAGTCGCTGAGGCGCCGCAGGTTGCACTTGAAATGCCCGTGATACACCGCATCGAACCGCACCAGCGTGGTAAACAGGCGTACATCGGCCTCGGTCAGGTACTCACCGGCCAGGTAGCGATTGCGGCTCAGCAAATCTTCCAGATAATCGAGTTCGTTGAACACATCGTCAAATGCCGCCTCGTAGGCGTCCTGCGTTGTGGCAAACCCCGCGCGGTACACGCCGTTGTTCACCGCCGGGTAAATGCGCCCGTTCAGTGCCTCGATAGCCGGGCGCAGTGGCTCGGGGTAGAGGTCCAGGGTATTGCCGGTCAGCTCGTTGAACGCGCTGTTGAAAATACGGATGATTTCTGCCGACTCATTGTTGACGATGCGCTTTTCTTTCTTGTCCCACAGCACAGGCACAGTCACGCGGCCGGTGTAGTGCGGATCATCCTGGGTATAGCGCTGGTGCAGGTACTGCAGGGCGTCGAGGTGGTCACCGCTGGAGCCTTGCTGCTGATCGAAGGTCCAGCCATGGTCTTGCATCAGCCAGCTGACCACCGATACATCGATCAATGGTTCCAGGCCTTTGAGGGCGCGCACAATCAGGGTACGGTGGGCCCATGGGCAGGCGAGCGACACGTACAGGTGGTAGCGGCCGGCCTCAGGGGCGGGCAACTGATTGCGGCGTTGGGCGTTTTCGCGTTTGAACGTGCCGTCCTTGCCGTTTTCATACCACTGGTCATGCCAGCGGCCGTCGATCAAAAGGCCCATGGTGAGCTCCTGAAACAAAGTTGTTTGTCATGGAGCCCAGTCTAGGCCAAATCGTTCGAACGAATAGCGCAAAGATCGGGGTTGTATAATCGATTAAATCGATTTGTTTCGTGCATCCCAGTAGCCTTGGGCGGTCGCAAAGGCCTGCTCACGGTCCTGTCCCAAGCCGCGCAGGGCCAGGGCCATGGTCGCGATCAGGGCCTTCTCGCCGTAGCTGTCTTCCACTTCCCCGCGCCAGAACGCCTGCAAGTGCTCGGCCTGCAGGCTGGCTGGTTTGACATGGCGGCGCTCGCTCAGCGCCGGCCACTCTTCGTCCCACGCTTCGCCTGCGGTGGTGCCGTAGAGGTGGCTGATGACATCCGGGTTGACTTCGATCTCGCCGCCATCACCTTTGATCACCACGGCATGGTCGCCGAGCAGGCGGCTGGCCTCCCGGTGCACCGCTTGGTAACCGGGGTGGAAGATGCTCTGCAGACCACAGCGTGCGCCCAGGGGGTTGAGCACCCGGGCCAGGGAGTGGATTGGCGAGCGCAGGCCCAGGGTGTTGCGCAGGTCGATCATGCGCTGCAACTGCGGCGCCCAATCGTGCAGCGGGAAAAATGCCAGATGGTGCTGGTCCAGCGCGTTTTCGACTGCAGCCCAGCCGCGGCACAGCGGGATCTGCAACAGGGCGAGCAACTGCTCGGTGTACATGCGCCCGGCGGTATGTGCGCCGCCGCCGTGCATCAGAATGCGCACACCATTGCCGGCCAGGCATTTGGCGGCCAGCAGGTACCAGGGTAGGTGGCGCTTCTTGCCGGCGTAGGTCGGCCAGTCCAGGTCCACGGCGATGCGCGGCGCCTGCAGGTGGGCACGCAGGGCTTCGGTGAAGCCGGCCAGCTCTTCGGCGCTTTCTTCCTTGTGCCGCAGCAGCATCAGGAAAGCGCCGAGTTGGGTGTCCTCGACTTTTCCTTCCAGCAGCAGGGTCATGGCCGCGCGGGCCTCCTCGCGCGTCAGGCCGCGCGCGCCGCGCTTGCCCTTGCCGAGAATGCGCACGAATTCGGCGAACGGGTGTTCGGCGGGGGTTTCCAGGGTAAGCGGGCGAACGTCAATCAAGGAGGGTTGGGTCATATGCAGTTGGTCGGCTTGGGCAGGCCCGCCAGCTTGGCGGCAAGTTTGGCGGGGGTGCCGTTGAACAGGCGGTTCAGGTGCGGGCTGTTGCCCTTGTCCGGGCCCAGCTTCAGAGCGGTGTACTTGATCAGCGGGCGAGTGGCCGGTGACAACTGGAATTCCTGATAGAACTGGCGCAGCAGTTCGAGGATTTCCCAGTGGTCCGGCGTCAGCGCAATGCCTTCGCGTTCGGCCAAGGCTTCAGCGGCAGCGTGGGACCAGTCTTGCAAGTCGACGAGAAAGCCGTCCTTGTCCACGGCGATCGCCTGATCGCCAACGGTAAGCGTATTCATAGCCAGCTGTTGACCTTGTCGTATTGCAGCGACAGTTCGACGAAACCGGCGTAGTCCACGGCCTTGGCCAGGTCGTTGCCGATCGCGCGGGCCTGCAGGTCTTCGTCCAGCGCGAACAGGCGCTGAGCCAGGCCGGCATCGTGCAGTTGGCGGTGCGGTTCGCTGCCGCTACGCAGGGCGTATACCGCATCGCCACACAACATCAAAGCGTCATCGGTGCCGAGCAGGCGCAGGCAGCTGGCCAAGCGTTCGTCACCAAACGGGGAGTGGGCAAGTACATGCAAGGTTGTCATCAGAGTGTTACCACCTGGTCGAAACGGGCGATCAGCGCGGTCAGTGCCGCGTCATCGAGCACTTGCACCGGCAGCGTCAGGCTATCGGCGGCCAGGCCACGGCGGGCCAGGCTGTGGCTGCAGGCGAACAGTTCTTCGACGCCGAACATTGGCAGCGCCTGCAGGTTGGCGGCCAGGTTCTTCTGTTCCACGGCGGCAGGTTGCTGGCCGGGAGCAAGCTGGAAAACGCCATCATCGAGGAACAGCATGCCCAGCGGCAGGTCGAACGCGCCGCCGGCCAGGGCGATATCCAGTGCCTCCCGGGCGGATGGGCCACTCCCAGGCGCCTGGCGGCTGATGATCAACAAGGATTTGGCCATGGTCAGTCGCCTCCGAAGCAAACAAGGCGGTCGGCAACTTGCGCTGCTTCGTGCAATTGGCCCAGGCCGGACAGCTCCCACGGCTTGGGCAGGTTGATGGCCGGGCGCTGGTAACGGTTGGCTTCCGCTTCGTCGAGCACGCCACGGCGCAGGGCGGCGGCGATGCACACCACCGCGTCCAGCTGCTGGGTCTCGATAAAAGCACGCCACTGAGCAGCTACATCGACTTCGTCCTGGGGCGCGACCACGTTGGCCGAGGCACTGTGCACCCCGTCCTGGTAGAAGAACAGCCGGGCAATCTCATGCCCGCCGGCCAGCACCGCCTCGGCATAGCGCAAGGCGCGCCGGGAGGAGGGCGCATGGGCCGGGGAGAACACCGCGATAGCGAATTTCATGGGTTACTCATGCAAGGGAATGCCGCCATGATAAAGCAAAAAAGCCCGCGCCCGCTTGTGCAAGCGGCGCGGGCTTCTATGTATCCGTGTGTCCTGCGCGCCCCCAGACAGGCAGACACCCTTAAGCCTGCTCCTTGCTCTCCGGCAAGAACCAGTTCAACACCAGCGCGCAGATCCCCCCAGTAGCCACACCCGACTCCAGCACATTGCGAATCGCCGCCGGCATATGCGCCAGGAACTCCGGCACCTGCGCCACACCCAGGCCCAGTGCCAACGACACGGCGATGATCAGCAGAGCACGACGGTCCAGCCGGGTGCTGGCCAGAATATTGATACCCGACGCCGCAACCGCCCCGAACATCACCATGGCCGCGCCACCCAGCACCGGCTCCGGCACTGCCTGGATCACCCCGGCAACGCTCGGGAACAGCCCCAGCAGCACCAGCATCACGGCAATCCACATACCGATGTGGCGACTGGCGATACCGGTCAGCTGAATCACCCCGTTGTTCTGGGCAAAGATCGAACTGGGGAACGTGTTGAAGACACCGGCCAGCAGCGAGTTGGCACCGTTGACCAGCACGCCACCCTTGATCCGCTGCATCCATACCGGCCCTTCTACTGGCTGGCGCGACACCTTGCTGGTGGCGGTAACATCACCGATGGCTTCCAGCGAGGTGACCAGGTAAATCACCAGCATCGGAATGAACAGCGCCCATGAGAAGCCCAGGCCAAAGTGCAGCGGGGTCGGCACCTGGAACAGCGCGGCTTCGTGCATGCCGGTGAAGTCCAGGCGGCCCATGTAGCCGGCCAGCGCGTAACCGACCGCCAGGGCGATGACAATGGCGCAACTGCGCATCCATACCACGGGGACGCGGTTGAGGATCACGATGATCGCCAGCACCACGCCCGACAGCAGCAAGTTATCGCCGTTGGCAAAGGTGCCGTTGGCCATGGCGCCAAAGCCACCGCCCATGCTGATCAGACCTACCTTGATCAAGGTCAGGCCGATCATCAGCACCACGATACCGGTCACCAGCGGGGTGATCAGGCGTTTGACGAACGGCAGAATGCGCGACACGCCCATCTCCACGAACGAGCCCGCAATCACCACGCCGAAGATGGCGGCCATCACACCCTCTACCGGCGTGCCTTGCTTGACCATCAGCGCGCCGCCCGCAATCAGCGGGCCGACGAAGTTGAAGCTGGTGCCCTGCACGATCAGCAGCCCGGCGCCGAACGGGCCAAAGCGCTTGCACTGGACGAAGGTGGCGATACCCGAGATTACCAGCGACATGGAAACGATCAGGTTGGTATCACGCGCAGAAACGCCCAGCGCCTGACAGATCAGCAGGCCAGGGGTAACGATTGGCACGATGATCGCCAGCAGATGCTGCAGGGCAGCCAGCAGGCCGATGAGCAGCCGCGGTTTGTCCTCCAGGCCAAGCACCAGTTCATTGGCAGGCGCCGCTGCGCCTGGGCTGTGTTCGTGTGAGCTCATTGCTGAAAGCCGCCCCGGAAGAAAAAAGGAGCGCATTCTACGGGGTGATGAGGGATTGGGGTAGAGAAAAGCACGATGGCGGCATGATCGGCGAGCATTTGCCTGATTATCTGACTTTTTGGTCAATAAATACGGTTGGCAGGGTTGTGGGGGCGCGGGTGTCCGCCTTGAGGGATAGGGAGGGGCAGAAATCGAGCGCCGCCCGCGCGGCGCATCGCGAGCTGCGCTCGCTCCGTTTGTTTCGGGCCAATTTTGCCTATGGGATTTTCGCGCGAACGCCTTTGGGCATGGCTCACTATCGCGTTGGGCGAGCAAGGCGTTCGCGCGCGCTGGCACAGACGATACTGGCCCGAAACAAACGTAGGAGCGAGCGCAGCTCGCGATGCGCCGCGCGGGCGGCGCTCGATTTATCAGGCGCTGAACCTCTACCGACGTACACCCGCACCCCAATCCCCTTTCGAACATCCACAAAAAAGCCCGCCGAAGCGGGCTTTCTCACGCAGCAATCAATCAGTCATCACGACCCATGATGCCAAACAACTGCAGCAGGCTGACAAACAGGTTGTAGATCGACACATACAGGCTGATCGTCGCCATGATGTAGTTACGCTCGCCACCATGAATGATCGCGCTGGTCTGGAACAGGATGCACACCGACGAGAACAGCACGAAGCCCGCGCTGATCGCCAGTTGCAGGCCGCTGATCTGGAAGAAGAAGCTGGCAACGACGGCACCCAGCAATACGAAGAAGCCTGCAGTGATGAAACCACTGAGGAAGCTCATGTCCTTGCGGGTAATCAGCACGTAGGCCGACAGACCGCCAAACACCAGCGCCGTCATGGCAAACGCCGAACTGACCACTTCAGCGCCACCGGCCATGCCCAGGTAGCGGTTGAGGATAGGGCCGAGGATGAAGCCCATGAAGCCGGTGAGGGCAAAGGTAGACACCAGACCCCAAGCCGAGTCACGCAGTTTGTTGGTAAGGAAGAACAGCCCGTAGAAGCCGATCAGCACCACGAACACATTCGGGTAGCCGACGCGCATCTGCTGGGCAACGAAGGCCATGACACCGCTGAAGGCGAGGGTGAGCGCCAGCAGGCTGTACGTGTTGCGCAGGACCTTGCTGATCTCCTGCTGCTCGACCTGCTGGCCGTGGTGTACGGCGTAATCCTGTTCGCGCATGGCGACACTCCTTGGTAAACCTGTGGTTTCGAACGTTCAGATGCTAGGAGTCTATCAGAGCTCCTGCAACCCGCGACACAGAGAGTTTGACAGCGTGTTTCATTGAGGTATTATGGCGGCCGCAAAACGAGCTGCAAGCGTGGCCAAGTCGTCTATGGCAACGGTCTTGAAACCGTCGATGGGCAACTATCCTGAAGTTCTTATTTCAGGTAGTTCCCAGATGTACACTTGACAGCAGCAGCGTCTGCATCGGGGAATTGGCAGAGTGGTTGAATGCACCGGTCTTGAAAACCGGCGAACGTGAGAGCGTTCCCAGGGTTCGAATCCCTGGTTCCCCGCCAAAATCGTTGAAAAAAGGGCTAGATGATATCTAGCCCTTTTTTTATTAGCTCTGTCCCGTCCTGAATAAGGTTTACACCTTTCCCCCGAGAATCTGGAGAGCTCGATGGTGCATGGTGTGAAGCGAACACAGCGTGATTACTCGCTGACTTTTAAATTGGCCGTAGTGGATCAGGTCG
>NZ_QJRL01000008.1 GCF_003205205.1 Pseudomonas sp. LB-090624 | reverse complement strand
CTTGGTCGAGCGCGCTTTCATGAACGCTTGGAACGCATGTTTGGGCGTCTACGGAGTGATTTTCCATTCCGACCAAGGGCGCCAGTACGCGAGCAGCAGGTTTCGTCTCGCTTTGGCCAAGAAGGGCTTCGCGCAAAGCATGAGTCGGAGAGGAAACTGCTGGGATAACGCCGTAGCTGAAAGTTTCTTCGCTACATTGAAGAGAGAGGAAGCCTGCGCGGTCTACCCCACAAAGAAACAGGCCCACCTGGCAATTGCCAGCTACATCCATGGGTTTTACAACAGCTGTCGACTGCATTCAGCACTGGGTTACCGTTCACCGAACGAATACGCAAAAGGCTTAAGGCAGTTGGCTCTGTAGCCAGCTTCTTGGCGTCCGCTGTCACGGGGCAGGCCCACCAAAAAACGCTGGCTCCCATCATCCGGCCCCTGCGCTGCGCTCCGGGGTCCCCTCACTACGGGCATGCTCCCGGGAGTACGCGCCGAAGGCCCCATCCATGGGGCCTCAGCGCTTGACGGGCATCCATGCCCGTCACCTCCCTCCGCATGCCCTTCGCTCAGCCTCCTGAAGTCGCAACCTGTGTCGCCTGAACTATCGCGCGCTTAGAAGCAAAATCAATATCAAAAGCGGAAAGCGGAAAGCGGAAAGCGGAAAGCGGAAAGCGAAACGCGAAACGCGAAACGCGCTCAGCGCCGTACTTGCTTGAGGGTTTCGGCGATGAGGAATGCCAATTCAAGCGACTGATCGGCATTCATCCGCGGATCACAATGGGTGTGATACCGGTCAGACAGCGCATCTTCAGTGATCGGCCGCGCACCGCCGATGCATTCGGTAACGTTTTGCCCGGTCATCTCGATATGGATACCGCCGGCATGGCTGCCTTCGGCCTGGTGTACCTGGAAGAACTGCTTCACCTCGTCCAGGATCTGCGCAAAATCGCGGGTTTTGTAGCCGCTGCTGGCTTTGATGGTGTTGCCGTGCATCGGGTCGGAGCTCCACAGCACCTTGCGCCCCTCGCGCTCGACAGTGCGGATCAGCCCTGGCAAGTGGTCACCAACCTTGCTCGCGCCCATGCGCACGATCAGGTTCAGGCGCCCTGGGTCGTTGGCCGGGTTGAGCGTGTCGATCAGGCGGATCAGCTCCTCGGGGTTCATGCTGGGGCCAACCTTGACCCCGATGGGGTTGTGCACGCCGCGCAGGAACTCAACATGGGCGCCGTCCAGCTGGCGCGTGCGGTCGCCGATCCACAGCATGTGCGCCGAGCAGTCGTAGTAGTCGCCGGTCAGGCTGTCCTGACGCACGAAGGCTTCTTCATAGTTCAGCAACAGTGCTTCGTGGGCAGTGAAAAAGCTGGTTTCGCGCAGTTGCGGCGCGCTGTCCAGGCCGCAGGCGCGCATGAACGCCAGGGTTTCGTCGATGCGGTTGGCCAACTGGTGATACTTGTCTGCCAGCGCCGAGTTGGCGATGAAGTCCAGGTTCCACTTGTGCACCTGATGCAGGTCGGCAAAGCCGCCCTGGGCGAAGGCGCGCAGCAGATTGAGGCTGGCGGTGGCCTGGTGGTAGGCCTGCAACAACCGGTCCGGGTCGGGGATGCGGCTTTTCGCGTCGAAGCCGATGCCGTTGACGATGTCGCCGCGGTAGGCGGGCAGGGTGATGTCGCCGATGGTTTCATCGCCCGCTGACCGCGGCTTGGCGAATTGCCCGGCCATGCGCCCGACCTTGACCACCGGGCAACCGGCGGCAAAGGTCATCACAATGGCCATTTGCAGCAGCACCTTGAAGGTATCGCGGATTTTTGCAGCCGAGAACTCGGCAAAGCTTTCGGCGCAATCGCCGCCCTGCAACAGGAACGCGCGCCCTTCGGTTACCTCGGCAAACTGCCGGCGCAGCTCGCGCGCCTCGCCCGCGAACACCAGTGGCGGGTAGCTGGCCAAGGTCTGTTCGACCTTCAGCAGGTGCCCGGCATCGGGGTAGGTCGGTTGCTGCTGGATCGGCAGGGCGCGCCAGCTGTCAGGGCTCCACGGTTGGTTCATGTCGGGCTCGGTCTTGTAGGTTGTCGGCTATAGGCCATGGTAACAGTTGCCGCCACGCTTGTTGCATCCAGGGCGTTGGCGGACAATGCGCGTTTTTGCGCGGGTGGGTGTTGAACATGACGGCGGAACGGGAAGAGCGGCTACTGGCACGGGTGGAGGATGCCTTTGGCGTCATCAGCGTGTACGAAGTCGACGACTACCGCTTTCTGGAATTTGGCGATGCCATCGAGCAAAGCTGTGTGTTCACCGCAGATCCCAGCTGGCTGGAGTACGACTATACCCGCGCCATGCTGGTCGGCGCGTTGTGCCATGAGCTGCCCGAGAGCGCGCTGTTTCTGGGGCTTGGTGCTGGCACGCTGACCCAGGCCTGCATGAAGTTCCTGCCGCTGGACGACATCGAAGCCATCGAGCTGCGCCCGGACGTGCCGCGCCTGGCCATGGAGTATATGGGCCTGGACGACGACCCGCGGCTGTATGTGCGCATCGGCGATGCCCTGGAGCTGTTGCCCACGGCAGAGAAGGCCGACTTGCTGTTCGTCGACCTGTATACCGACCATGGGCCAGGGGTAGGGCACCTGGCGTGGAAATTTCTGGAGAACTGCCAGCAGCAGCTCAACCCGGGTGGCTGGCTGGTGATCAACCAGTGGGCCACCGATGACGGCAAGCCGCTGGGTGCGGCGTTGCTGCGCGGGTTGTACCACCGGCATTACTGGGAGTTGCCGGTGAAGGAGGGCAATGTGATCCTGCTGGTACCGGCGGATCTGGAGCAGAGCCTGGACATCGATGGGCTGCGGGCCCGGGCCGAGGCCTTGGCGCCGCGCTTGGGGTATAGCCTTGAAGGGCTGATCCGCGAGATTCGCCCGGCTACCTGATCACGTCGTGGTGGGGCTGCCGGCAAAAGGGCCGGTACAGGCGGTAAAGAATTATCGATTCAGCCCCAGGCCATTGATGGCTCGATACTGGCCACGCCCCCTGAAAATATTCCTCACGTCCTTGCACTATTTCGGGTATAGTACGCGCCGGTCTTTTAGCGGGCCTCAAAATCAGGTGGTGCAAATCCTCCGAGTCCAGCTTCGGCTGCACGTCCGCTAGGCGGACCTTCCCAAGTTTTCTTTTTCAATCGTTTTCGCAAATCCCCGCCGACAAAGCTGCCTGGGTGACCTTCCGGTCTTTCAAGGCATGTGCAGCTTTGCAGCATGGGTCTTTGCGGATGCACTTAGAGGCAGACCCATGACCCAGGAAACCGGCGGCTTCGCCGCTCTCGATCTTAATCCGAACATTGTTGCTGCTGTTCTGGCGACCGGCTACGAAGAGCCGTCCGCCATTCAGCAACAATCGATCCCGATCATCCTCGCCGGTCACGACATGATCGGCCAGGCGCAGACTGGCACCGGCAAGACCGCTGCCTTCGCCCTGCCGATCCTCAACAAGATCGATGTGAGCAAGCGCGAACCGCAAGCCCTGATCCTGGCGCCAACCCGTGAGTTGGCGCTGCAAGTTGCTACCGCTTTCGAAACCTACGCCAAGCAGATGCCAGGCGTGAACGTGGTGGCCGTGTACGGTGGTGCCCCGATGGGCCCACAGCTGCGCGCCATCCGCAACGGCGCGCAAATCGTCGTCGCTACCCCGGGCCGTCTGTGCGACCACCTGCGCCGTGACGAAAAAGTCCTGTCGACTGTACAGTACCTGGTACTGGACGAAGCCGACGAGATGCTCAAGCTGGGCTTCATGGATGACCTCGAAGTGATCTTCGACGCAATCCCGGCTACCCGTCAGACCGTACTGTTCTCCGCGACCCTGCCGTCGTCGATCCGTTCGATCGCCGAGCGTCACCTGCGTGAACCGAAGCACGTCAAAATCCAGAGCAAGACCCAGACCGTTACCGCGATCGACCAGGCCCACCTGATGGTCCACGCCGACCAGAAGATCCCGGCAGTGCTGCGTCTGCTGGAAGTGGAAGAGTTCGACGCACTGATCGCTTTCGTGCGCACCAAGCAAGCCACCCTGGACCTGGCCGCCGCGCTGGAAGCCAAGGGCTACAAGGCTGCTGCGCTGAACGGCGATATCGCCCAGAACCAGCGTGAGCGCGTGATCGACTCGCTCAAGGATGGCCGCCTGGACATCGTCGTCGCTACCGACGTTGCCGCCCGTGGCCTGGACGTGCCGCGCATCACTCACGTATTCAACGTTGACATGCCGTACGACCCGGAGTCCTACGTACACCGTATCGGCCGTACCGGTCGTGCCGGTCGCGATGGCCGTGCACTGCTGCTGGTCACCCCGCGTGAGCGCCGCATGCTGCAGGTGATCGAGCGTGTAACCGGGCAGAAAGTCGCCGAAGCGCGCCTGCCGAATGCCCAGGCCGTACTGGATGCTCGCATCAAGAAGCTGACCAACAGCCTGGCGCCGCTGGTAGCCGAAGCAGAAGCCACCCACGGCGACCTGTTCGACCGCCTGACCAACGACCTGGGTTGCAGCGCCCGGGCGCTGGCTTCGGCCCTGCTGCGCAAGGCCACCAATGGCCAGGCGCTGGACCTGGCTGCGGTAGAGCGTGAGCAGCCGCTGGTACCAAGCTTCGCCCCGCGTGGCGAGCGTACCGAGCGCGGAGAGCGTGGCGAGCGCCCTGACCGTGGTGACCGCGAGCGCCGTGCGCCGCTGCCGCTGGCCGAAGGCCGCGTACGCTGCCGTACTGCTCTGGGTGCCCGTGACGGCATTGCCGCCAAGAACCTGCTGGGCGCGATCCTCAACGAGGGTGGCCTGGCACGTGATGCTATCGGTCGCATCCAGGTGCGCGACAGCTTCAGCCTGGTCGAGCTGCCGGAAGACGGCCTCGAGAAGCTGCTGTCCAAGCTCAAGGATACCCGTGTGGCTGGCAAGCAGCTGAAGCTGCGTCGCTACCGCGAAGATTGATCCTGGCGCACTAAAAAAATCCCCGGCCCAGGTCGGGGATTTTTTTTGCCTGTACCTACCCTTTCGCGGGCTTCAGTCGAAGCGATAGATGTCCATCCCCAGTGCGCCCAGGGTGAACCCCTGATGCACCACGCCGAACTTGCTCCCGGCCCCCAGGGCGAAGAACAGCGGCAGCAGGTGCTCGTCACTGGGGTGGTTACGCACCGCGAACGGTGCCTGCTGCCGGTAACCCAGCAATGCCGCCTGGTCATTTTCCTGCAGCCGTTCCACCACCCAGTCTCTGAACGCCAGCGCCCACGGCTCGATCGCATCCGGCCCCGCGTGCCAGTCCAGTTCCCCCAGGTTATGGGTGATGCTGCCCGAACCCACTAGCAAAATGCCCTCGTCGCGCAACCTTGCCAGCGCCTGGCCCACCTTCACCTGCAGCCCTGGGCCCATCTGGCTGGGCAGTGAAACCTGAACCACGGGAATGTTCGCATCCGGGTACATGAGCGACAGGGGTACCCAGGCGCCATGGTCGAATGGGCGCTGCATGTCCAGCTGCGCTGATAGCCCCGCAGCCTTCAACCGCTCACTGACCTCGCCAGCCAGACGGGGCTCTCCCGGCGCCGGGTACTGCACCGCGTACAGGGCCGGTGGAAAGCCGTAGAAGTCGTGCCAGGTTTCTGGCTGTGCGCTGCCGCTCACCAGCAGCTCGCGGCTTTCCCAGTGTGCCGACACCACCACGATCGCTTTCGGCCGTGGCAATGCGTTGGCCAACCCGGCCAGCGCCGGCCCGCTGGCGCCGGGTTGCAGGGCAAGCATGGGGGAGCCGTGGGAAATGAACAGGCTGGGCAGCATGGCAGGGGTCCTGGAGGTTAAGATGCAGTCATCTTCGATCAACCACAGATCGAAATCCAAACCAAGTTTTACCGACAAATCATCTAAAAATCGGGAGTGATCATGGAGCCAGCGTTCTGGCAGCAGCGGTGGGCCGACAACCAGATCGGCTTTCACCAGGCGCAGGTGAACCCCTATCTGCAGCAGTATTGGCCACAGTTGCCGCTAGCGCCGGGCAGCCGCGTGTTGGTGCCCTTGTGTGGCAAGAGCCTGGATTTGGCCTGGCTGGCAGGGCAGGGGCATCAGGTGATGGGCGTGGAGCTCTCGCGGCGGGCGGTGGAGGATTTCTTCGTTGAGCACGGGCTGGAAGCCGAGGTGCGGCAGCAGGGTGCATTCGAGGTGTGGCGCAGTGGTGATGTGGAGCTGTGGTGTGGCGACTTCTTTGCCTTGCGGGCGGAGGATGTTGGTGACTGCGTGGGGCTGTATGACCGGGCGGCGGTGATTGCCTTGCCGGTGCAAATGCGTGGGCGGTATATGCAGCTGTTGTCGGGGTTGCTGCCGGCCAATTGCCGCGGGTTGGTGGTGACGCTGGAGTATGACCAGTCGTTGTTGGCCGGGCCGCCGTTTTCGGTAAGCGATGAAGAGCTGAGGCAGGGGTTTGCGGGGTGGCAGGTGGAACAGCTAGAGGCTGTGGAGGTGATTGAGCAGAGCCCGAAGTTTGTGCAGGCCGGTGCGTCGAGTTTGTTGGAGCGGGTGTACCGGGTTAGCCGGTAAGCAGGTGTAGGGCTTGGAAAAACAAAGGGCGACCGAAGTCGCCCTTTGGGTTTGTCTGGTGAATCAACCGCGGCGGCGCAGGGCCTCGATGCGGTCTTCCAGCGGTGGGTGGCTCATCAGCAGGCCGGCCAGGCCGTGCTTCAGGCCGCCATTGATGCCGAAAGCCTTCATGGTGTCTGGCATGTGCACCGGCAGGCCTTGCTCCACGCGCAGGCGCTGCAGGGCGCCGATCATCGCCGAGGTACCGGCCAGTTGCGCGCCAGCTTCGTCGGCGCGGTACTCGCGGCGGCGCGAGAACCACATCACGATCATGCTGGCCAGGATACCCAGGATCAGCTCCGCCACGATGGTGGCCACGTAGTAGGCGATGCCCTGGCCCTCTTCGTTCTTGAAGATCACCTTGTCGACGAAGTTGCCGATAATCCGCGCGAAGAACATCACGAAGGTGTTCACCACGCCCTGCACCAGCGCCAAGGTGACCATGTCGCCGTTGGCCACGTGGCCGATCTCGTGGGCCAGTACCGCGCGCACTTCATCGGGCGAGAAGCGCTCCAGCAGGCCCTGGGACACTGCGACCAGCGCGTCGTTGCGGTTCCAGCCGGTGGCGAAGGCGTTGGCCTCGTAGGCCGGGAAGATGCCCACCTCGGGCATTTTGATGCCCGCCTCACGGGACAGCTCCTCGACCGTTTGCAGCAGCCACTGCTCGTGGCGCGTGCGCGGCTGGCTGATGATCTGGGTGCCGGTGCTCATCTTCGCCATCCACTTGGAGATGAACAGCGAGACGAGGGAGCCGGCAAAGCCGAACACGGCGCAGAATACCAGCAGGCTGCTGAGGTTCAGGTCAACCCCGTTGGCGGCCATGAACCCGTTGAAGCCGAACAGGCTCAGGGTAATGCTTGCAACCAGCACCACCGCAAGGTTGGTGGCTACAAACAACAGAATGCGCATCATGGTTGTTACGTTCTCCTGACGGATGAGTTGTTGCTTACTGCGGGGTATATAAGGGGCCTGCCGTGCCGTTTCAATCGGGCGACTATTTCAAACTGTGTACGGCGGAGTATGGCAGAGGATGGCGTGGGGGCTGTGGGATAGAGCGTTGCAGGATGTAAGAAACATTCGGTTTGGGGTTGTGGCGAGGCCATAGGGTGTATGGCGCGAGGGGTGTGGCGCCTGTGAGATCGAGCGCCGCCCGCGCGGCGCTCGATCTGCGCATCAACTCAAAAACCCCGTCGAACCTTACTGCGAATAACCCTTCAGGAAATTGCCAATCCGCCCGATCGCCGCTTCCAGGTCATCCACTCGCGGCAAGGTCACCACGCGGAAGTGGTCCGGCCATGGCCAGTTGAACGCAGTACCCTGAACGATCAGCAGTTTTTCCGACAGCAGCAGGTCGAGGGCGAACTTCTCGTCGTTGAGGATAGGGCACACCTTCGGGTCGATCCGCGGGAACGCATACAGCGCGCCCATCGGCTTCACGCAGCTTACGCCGGGGATGTCGTTGAGCAGTTCGTAGGTGCGGTTGCGCTGCTCCAGCAGGCGCCCCGGTGGCAGCACCAGGTCATTGATGCTCTGGTAGCCGCCCAGCGCGGTCTGGATGGCATGCTGCGCCGGCACGTTGGCGCACAGGCGCATGTTGGCCAGCATGTCGATGCCTTCGATATAGCTTTGCGCGTGGTGCTTGGGCCCGGAAATGATCAGCCAGCCGGAGCGGAAGCCGGCCACCCGGTACGACTTGGACAAGCCGTTGAAGGTCAGGCACAGCAGGTCGGGCGCCAGCGAGGCGGTGCTGATGTGCACGGCTTCGTCGTAGAGGATCTTGTCGTAGATCTCGTCGGAGAACACCACCAGGTTGTGCTGGCGGGCCAGCTCCAGCATGCCCAGCAGCAGCTCTTTGGAGTAGACGGCGCCGGTCGGGTTGTTCGGGTTGATGATCACCAGTGCCTTGGTATTCGGGGTGATCTTGGCCTTGATGTCCTCAAGGTCAGGGAACCAGTCGGCCTGCTCGTCACACAGGTAATGCACCGGCTTGCCGCCGGCCAGGCTCACGGCGGCGGTCCACAGGGGGTAGTCGGGTGCCGGGATCAGCACTTCGTCGCCGTTGTTCAGCAGCGCTTGCATCGACATCACGATCAGCTCGGACACGCCATTACCGAGGTAGATATCCTCGATGGTGACGCCTTCGATTTCCTTCTGCTGGCAATACTGCATCACCGCCTTGCGCGCGCTGAACAGGCCCTTGGAGTCGCTGTAGCCCTGTGCGGTGGGCAGGTTGCGGATCACATCCTGGAGGATTTCATCAGGCGCCTCGAAGCCAAACGGCGCCGGGTTGCCGATGTTCAGCTTGAGGATGCGGTGGCCTTCCTCTTCCAGGCGCTTGGCGTGCTTGAGCACTGGGCCGCGAATGTCATAGCAGACATTGGCGAGCTTGTTCGATTTGCTGAACTGCATGATGGGATCCCGATTGAGAAAACGCGCTACGCCCCGCCGAAACGTTTGAAAGGGCAGGAAGCGGGTGCCAGACTGAACGCCTGGCACACGAAGCCAACTAATATACGTGCCACCCGCGCCCCGGAAAAGACGGTGCGGGGTGAAATTCAGCCTGCCGAGGTCCCTACATGAAAAAGATCGAAAAAACCCTGGACGAATGGCGGTCGATGCTCGACCCCGAGCAGTACCAGGTCTGCCGCCTCAAGGGCACCGAGCGGCCATTCAGCGGCAAGTACAACAGCGAGCGCCGCGACGGTATCTATCACTGCATCTGCTGCAGCGCGAAACTGTTCGATGCGCAGACCAAGTTCGACTCTGGCTGCGGTTGGCCGAGTTTCTACGCCCCGATCGAGGACAGTGCGATGATCGAGATTCGCGATACCTCCCACGGCATGATCCGCACCGAGGTCACCTGCGCCCGTTGCGACGCGCACCTGGGCCACGTGTTCCCCGACGGCCCGCCACCGACCGGCCTGCGCTACTGCATCAACTCGGTGTGCATCGACCTGCGCCCTCGCGACTGACCGGAGCCTGACCATGGCGGCATCAATGCTGGAGATCGCTTGCGTGACCCTGGGCGGCGAGCACAAGAAGCTCGGTGATTTTCCGGGCAAGGCACTGCTGGTTGTCAATACCGCCAGCCAGTGCGGTTTTACCCCGCAATACAAAGGCCTGGAGCAACTGTGGCAGGCCTACCGCGAGCGCGGCCTGGTGGTGCTGGGCTTTCCGTGCAACCAGTTTGGCAAGCAAGAGCCGGGCGAGGCGCGCGAAATTGCCCAGTTCTGCGAGCGCAATTTTGGCGTGAGCTTTCCGCTGTTTCGCAAGATCGAGGTCAACGGCCCCGGCACTCATCCCCTGTATGTCGAACTGAAGAAGCGCGCCCCAGGGGTGCTTGGCTCACAGAAGATCAAGTGGAACTTCACCAAGTTCCTGGTCGACCCGGCCAGCGGCCAGGTCAGCCGCTATGCCCCGTTCACCAAACCACAGGCCCTGGAAGCTGACATCGAGCGCCTGCTCAGCCGCTGAGCGGCACCCAGTGGTCGACCAGCGCTAGCAACTCTTCGCGGCGGAACGGCTTGGCCAGGTAGTCGTTCATGCCGGCGGCCCGGCAGCGTTCGCGTTCTTCGGGCATGGCGTTGGCGGTAAGGGCGACAATAGGCAGCTCGGGCCAGCGGCCGCTCTGGCGGATGCGCCGGCTGGCCTCGTAGCCGTCCATCACCGGCATGTTGCAGTCCATCAGCACCAGGTCGAAATCATCCTGCTCCAGCAGCTCCAAGGCCTCGGCACCCTGGGTGGCGAGCTGTACCTGGCAGCCGAGCTTGGCCAGCATGCCCTTGGCCACCAGCTGGTTCACTGGGTTGTCTTCTACCAACAGGATGCGCGCCCGGCCTTGCTCCAGGGTAACGCCTGGGGTGGCCAGCGGGTGTTCGGGCTCGTGGCCCTGCAAGGTGCGGCGTAGCGTCTGGTATAAGGCATTGCGCGCCAGCGGCCGGGCCAGCTGATGCAGCGGTGCCAGGGCCAGCGCTTGCTCGCTGGGCAGGAAGTTGCCGTAGGCGGTCACTAGCAGGATCGGTGTTTTCAGTGCTGGGCGCAGTTCGAAGACGTGTTCCACGTCGTCGGTAATCAACAAGTCGAAAGCTGTGGCGTCCAGCCTGGCGACGTTGTCGTACCGCTGGTACACCAGGCCCCAGGCGGGCAATTGGGCCTGCAGCAGTTCGTTTAGCCCGCTGCCGGCTGCACTCAATGCGGCCACCCTGCCGTGCAGCGGTGCCGGTGCGATGGCTTCGGTGTGCACGGTCAGCGGCAACTCGGCGGTAAAGCAGCTGCCAAAGCCTGCTTCGGAGCGTATGTGCAAGTGGCCGTGCATGGCCTTGCACAGGTTGCGCGTCAGTGCCAGGCCCAGGCCGGTGCCGCCGTACTGCCGGGTGATACCGGCCCCGGCTTGGGTGAAAGGTTGGAATATCCGTGTCTGGGCCTCTTCGGGGATGCCGATGCCGGTGTCGCGCACCTCCAGGCGCACACCACCGACGATCGTCACCAGGCGCACATCGACGCGGCCAAAGCGGGTGAACTTCAGGGCGTTGGACAGCAGGTTGCTGACGATCTGCCGTACCCGCGTTGGGTCGCCGAGCACGCTGCTGGGAAAATCGCCGGCAATGAGGCAGGTCAGCTCCACGCTCTGCGCGGTGTTTTGCGACAGCAGGTTGGCGGTGTCCTCGACCATCGAGCCCATGTCGAAGGCAATGCGCTCCAGCTCCAGTTGGCCGGCATCGAACTTGGACAAATCGAGAATATCGTTAAGCAGCTCAACCAGCACCTTGCCCGAATCGTGGGCAATCGCCAGTTGCTGGCGTTGCTCGCCGGGCAGCGGGTTGTCCAGCGCCAGGGCGATCATGCCGAGCATGCCGTTGAGCGGGGTACGTATTTCGTGGCTCATGTTGGCCAGGAAGGCAGCGCGCGCCTGGGCCATGTCCAGGGCCCGGCTGCGGGCCTGTTCCAGTTCCTGGTTGGACAGGCTCAGGCTACTGTTGCTGGCCTTGAGCTCGTCGGTGCGCGCCGAGACGATGTCTTCCAGCTCGTTCAGGTACTGGGTCAGGCGGTTTTCCGCGTTACGGCGTTGCTCGATTTCGGTGGCCATGCTGACAAATTGCTGGTTGGCAACCTTCACCAGCACACCGATTTCATCGTGTTCGTGGCCGTGCGGGCATTCCAGCCGGGTTTGCCTGGGCTTGCGCGGGTCGCTGCCGCTGAGCGCGCCGATGACTGTGACCAGCGGCTTGGTCAGCATCATGTAGAACAGCGCCAGCAGGATGCCGGTCAGCACCAGGCTGCGGGCGAAGCCGTTGAACAGGGTAATGCCGGCGCGGTCGAGGAAGCGACTGCCGAAGGCGTAGGTGTCGACGTCCAGGTACAGGGTGCCAAGATAATCCTCGGGCATATGAGTGAGGAACAGGCGCTCCCTGAACTGGCGCTGCTCGCCGAACAGGAAATCGCTCAGTGGCCGGTAGCGGTCCTGCAAGGGCGGGCGCTCGACATCGGCCAGCACCGTTTCGTTGTTGTCGATCAGCCGGGCGCGGATGATTGCCGGCGATTGCAACAGGCCGCGGGTAAGCTCCAGGGCCAGCTCCGCGTCAATGTTATAGGCAATGCGCGAGGCCGGGTTGTGGCTGATTTGCAGCAAGGCGCGCACTTCACGGTTGATGGACGCGTCTTCGCTGGCATAATCGATGCCGATCTGGATGAGACTGAGCAATGTTCCCAGGATGAAGCCGACCAGGACTGTCAACCGGGCTTGCTTGTATGACAGGCGATTGGTGAACTTGATATCCATGAGTCCCGAGCCGGTTTCACGTTCCTTGCGCTGCGCAAGCATAGCCGAATAGCCCCGGCTGCTGGTGGGTCTGTCTGTTCATTTCAGTTGATCGCCAAGTGGGGGCGTTGTGCCCCCAAAAAACTGAAATTGTTAGGAGTCGTCATGGACGCTCGCTTGATTGCTTTTCTGGACCGCGCCGAATCGGTACTGGCGCGCCTTGAGCCTTTGTTGCCGGCACAACGCCCGAGCATCGACTGGGGCACCACCCTGGCCGCACGCTGGCAGCGCGACGGCCGCAGCGGCTACCTGCTGCCGCTGGAAGTCAGCCTGGATATCCGCCTCAGCGACCTCATCGGCGTCGACCAACAGCGCGACCAGCTTGGCCGCAACACCCACCAGTTCATCAACGGCCTGCCGGCCAACCACGCGCTGCTGTGGGGCTCGCGCGGCACCGGCAAGTCGTCGCTGGTTCGCGCCCTGTTGGCCGAACACGCCGGCGCCGGCTTGCGCCTGATCGAAATCGAACGCGACCACCTGGCCGACCTGCCGCGCGTGGTCGAGCAGCTGCAGAAACTGCCGCAACGCTTCATCCTGTTCTGCGACGACCTGTCGTTCGAAGCCGGGGAGGGTGACTACCGGGTGCTCAAGAGCGTGCTGGACGGTTCGCTGGAGCAGGCCCCAGACAACGTGCTGCTGTACGCCACCTCCAACCGCCGCCACCTGGTGCCCGAGAAAGAAAGCGACAACGAAAATTGGAAGCGTGTGGACGGCGAGCTGCACCCCAGCGAAGCGGTGGAGGACAAGATTGCCCTGTCTGACCGTTTTGGCCTGTGGCTGTCGTTCTATCCCTTTACCCAGGAGCACTTCCTGAATGTTGTGCAGCACTGGATTGGCCAGTTGGCACAACCTGCGGGCCTTGTGTGGCAGCGCTCTGAAGAACTCGACATCCTCGCCGTGCGCTGGGCCACTGGCCGCGGTAACCGTAATGGCCGTTGTGCCTATCAGTTCGCCCGCTACTGGGTCGGGCTGCAATTGCTGGAGCAAAAGTAAATGATCGACCTCAATGCCAGTGGCGCCGGCCTCGAAGGCTATAACCTGCTGGCGGCGCAAGTGCAGGCGCTGTTCGCCGACGAGCGTGACTTCATCGCCAACGCCGCGCAGTTTTCCGCGTTTCTGTATAACCAGGTGGACGACCTGAACTGGGCGGGGTTCTACCTCAACCGCAACGAAGAGTTGGTGCTGGGCCCGTTCCAGGGCCAAGTGGCGTGCGTGCGCATCCCGTTCAGTAAAGGCGTGTGCGGCGCTGCGGCGGCAACGCGGCAGACTCAACGGGTTGAGGATGTACATGCGTTCCCGGGCCACATTGCCTGTGACAGCGCCTCCAACAGCGAGCTGGTGATCCCGTTGGTGAAGGACGGCAGGTTGATTGGCGTGCTGGATCTGGATAGCCCGACGGTCGGGCGGTTCAGCGAGGCAGACCAGGTGGGGCTGGAGCGGTTGGCGGCGATCTTTCTGGCGTTGACTGACTGCTCATAGATGTTGCCTGTGTCGGCCTCTTCGCTTGTAGGAGCGGGTTTACCCGCGAATACGGTGGCGGCGGCAACGATGAATGACCAGGAATACTGGCCAGCAGCCCCGGCCCTTTCTGGCGGCGCAAGTGCAGGTGCTGTTCGTCGACGAGCGTGACTTCATCGCCATTTCTGTATAACCAGGTGGACGACCTGAACTGGGCGGCCCCTGCAGGTAGTCCGCGATGAAAAGCGTTTTCAGGTCCATAGGTTTCAGCTCTCGCCAAGGCTTGGTCAGATCCTCGAAAACCGACCTTGCCAGTAAAAGACTGTTACCTATGTGCGTGAACTGATTTGTAACCATGTGGGTGAGTCATACCGCTTGCAGCGGTTCAACTCCTTCTGGTGAGCTTCAGGAAATCATCCACCGACATCAATGGAACGGGCACGATCACCACCGCCCAGAAATGGTGCTCTGGGTTGGGTTCGATGGCGAGTATCACCGCGAACCTGTTCGATGAGCTTGGCGTGAAGACCCCGTCGGCATCAATCTGCCCACCGCCTGCCAAGAGGCTCCATTCAGTGGCAAGCGGATCGACTTCACGCTCGAGCCCATTGGCGTCGAGGTGAGTCATAACCAGTTTTAGCTTGTCGCCGCTTTTGCTTAACTTGAACTCATGTGTTGGCGCTCTATTGAGCACCACATAAGTACTGTACAGAGGAAAGGTGAGATGGCCTGTGGGTACAATATCTATCCATACAGGTTCCTGGTTGCTGGCTTCAGTACCTGGGATTGAAGTTTTATTATATAACTCGCTTGCACTCACCATCTTGACGAGCGGCCCCACACCAGAAGCCGGGGGCGTGCCCGCCTCAACGGCCACTATGGAAGGTGGGGTTTTCTCGAACAGGCCACACATAACATTGTCGAGTTCTTTCGCCCCTGTGCAGCCATGCAAAGTGCGTGGGTGGATCAATAGGCTCAAGCTGTAGAAGTCGCTAAGCCTATAACCTGCGTCAGGGACTGTATCCAGGCCGACATAGGTATTCATGTACGAGGTGTTGGTTGCGTAGGGTTGCTTGCTTACAGCAGGATCACTCGCGGAGGTCATCGTGAGCGGGGCGAAGATACCATCGTTGTCTTCACGCCAGGCGATATAGAAAATAGAGTGTGCTGAGTTCTCCGAGGCCCGCGGGTAGAAGCGCAAGGGACGCATTAGCCACTCACTGGCGGGTAGCGCATCCACGACATGCAGCGTGACATGTTGCTCGCTGGGCGGTAGCGTCAGGTAGCGCACGTCGAAGTCGTAACTGCGTTCCCGCTGCGCGCGCCACGGGTAGCCGATAGAGAAGCTCGATCGTCCTTGCTCAATTTCAAGCCTCACCCTTTTACCTGGCTCGTACAGTCCTTTGCATGCGCCAGCATCAAATTCACGAAACAAGTTCAAATGACTACTTTCATACGAAACAGTGATCGCCTCTATAGCGGCTGATGTGCTTCCCGGCTTCCGGCGTAGGGTGATGTGTTGGTAGTTCAGAAATCGCCGGCGAATACAGATTGTGTCTTTTCCGGGTGAGGTCGAAAAACTCAGCAGTGGTCGGCCCAGTCTGCAACTGACCAAGTGCGATACAAAGCCCAATGACGTTGGGATCTCAAATTCCAGCGTATCGCAGTCTTCCGGGAGGTCGTCTGGATGAGTGCCATGGACCCTGGATAGCTCTTCGTTCAATTCCACTGTGTCGCAAACAAGGTGGGCTCGCCATCCATGCATTTCATAAGCGGTGCCAGTTTTAGGGGCTTCCATGGGGCACCTGCGGTTGGGTTAGCTGCCATGCACCGTAGCCCCCTTTGCGTTCGTTCACAACTGGCAGAACTGACAGGAGGCAAGCGGCCCACCCGGCATCGCCCTTGCAGACAAAGCCTCAGTCGTAGATGACTTTCTTTTTCCAGGTCTCCTCCTCATCGGTCTTCAGCCCATCGGTCAATTCGTTGTGCTCGTCCTCTGCGGGGGCCATGCGGTCCAGCACCTGGCCATTGGCCCGGGCCAGTAGCTTCTCAAGATACGTCAGCTGCTCTTCATACACTTTTGGCTCCGGCTGCTTGCGCAAATACTGCACGCCGCGCTCGAAGGCCAGGCGCGCCTGGCCGGGCTGGCCTTTTTGCAGGGCCTGCTGACCAAGGTTGTTGAAGAACTCGATGTGCAGCAACACCAGGATATGGCGGATTTCCTTGACCCAGTGCTTGGCTTCGACGGCGGGCAAGAAGCCCTCTTGGGCTGCGCGGGTCACCTGATTGTGCAGCGCCTCCAGCAAGAAGCGTATGTCCTTGGCCTTGACCTCGGTGTGGATCGGGTTGGGTGGGTTGTTGACCGGGATCTTCTCGCCCAGGGCAATCAACCCTTCCAGTTCGGCGAGGCGCGCCTTGAGTTCGGCATTGCGCTTGTCCACCGCCAGCAGGCGCTGGTTGAGGTTCAGCTCCAGGCGGGCCAGTAGCAGTTTGAGAGCCGGGGTCATGAACTGGCCGGGGAACGTCTCGGTGATCTCGCCACAGCGGCGCAGGCGGTCGGCCAGCTCGATCTTTGTCCGAGCGCGGTCCAGCTTGCCATTCTCGACCACATTGTTGAGGTAGCCGATCACGATCAGCAACGCGATGCCCGCCACGATGAGCAGGGTGATCAGAAGTGGTGTCACCGTTAATGCCTCATGAAAAGGTTTGCATGATTGAGTGTAGGAGCGAGCTTGCTCGCGAGAGGCCCTGACAGCCATTCTCTTTTTCTATCGGCAAACTGTGCCATGCCTGGATGCTGGCACATTAATGCTGACTTGACGCCAGAAAATCAACGCCAAACCCGTTCAGGCTTGCTGAAACGGTGCTGGGTGTACCCGGAAGTCATTGATTTAAATAAATTTCTACAAAGGGGTTGACGCCTCCCCGAACCATCCATAGAATGCGCGCCACTTGCAGCGTAAAGCACATAGCGAAACGCAGCAGGGAGTGAAAGCAGGCAGTAATGCCAGCAGCGTGTCCCCTTCGTCTAGTGGCCTAGGACACCGCCCTTTCACGGCGGTAACAGGGGTTCGAGTCCCCTAGGGGACGCCAATGCGGGAATAGCTCAGTTGGTAGAGCACGACCTTGCCAAGGTCGGGGTCGCGAGTTCGAGTCTCGTTTCCCGCTCCAGTTTCTCCGGCACTGCTTAACGGCGGGGCAGGAAAAGAAAATCCAGGCTGAATCGTGAGGTTCATGTTCTGGTGCACTGAAAAGTGTTGTGTGTCCCCTTCGTCTAGTGGCCTAGGACACCGCCCTTTCACGGCGGTAACAGGGGTTCGAGTCCCCTAGGGGACGCCAAATGCGGGAATAGCTCAGTTGGTAGAGCACGACCTTGCCAAGGTCGGGGTCGCGAGTTCGAGTCTCGTTTCCCGCTCCAGTTTAAATACTGTGGCGTCTATGCGGTGCAGTGGTGGTGAAGGCTGTAAAGGCGCTTCACGCCGATAGTGGTAACGCTTCAAATTGCGGGAATAGCTCAGTTGGTAGAGCACGACCTTGCCAAGGTCGGGGTCGCGAGTTCGAGTCTCGTTTCCCGCTCCACATATCGATCTACAGAGATTCACGGAAATCTGTAAGTCATTGAAATCAGACGCTTCGGCGTCTTTTTTCGTTCCAGCCAAAACCACTCCGATCCATGGGCATCCTGTCTTCGATGTTGTACGTCTTCAATTGGGCCGTACAGCTCAGTCCCACGGTATATCCCGCGGCCACCAGGGAAATCAGCATCTCCTGGCTAGCGGCCTGGGCCGCGACAACAAGCGATGAGCCCGCGCCGCTCAGCAGTGATGAAATCTGTTGATGCAGTCCGCTCTGCAGCTCTGGATGGAACAGAACCAGTGGGCACGCAGCCAGTTCGGCCAGGGGCACACGTTTGTGGACCAACAGCGGATGGCGAGGTGGGAGGGCGACGACCAGTTCGGGCTGCCACAGCGTTTCGCTGGACAGACCGTGGGTTCGCCGGGGGCACAGGCAACGCCGACATCGAACAGGTTCTGCTGCAGGCCTTTGAGCTGTTCGGTCAGCGGCACCTCGAATAACTGTAGTTTGATGTTTAGCTCTTCCTCGCGGCTGCAGGCCAGCAGCGCCGCCAGACGCTTGGGGAGGATGCCGTCGGAGAGGGCAACGCGCAGTGTCGCGAGTGAACCGGCAGCGGCAGCCAAACTGGAACTGCGAGCCTGATCGACCAGACTGAAGATCCGTGGGGCGGATTCTGCGAGCGCTTGGCCTGCGGGCGTCAGATTCGTCCTGATACCGGCACCGCGCTCGAAAAGGGTCACCCCCAGATCATGTCCAGGTCACGGATCGTACGGGAGAGCGGTGATTGTTCGATATGCAGGCGATCGGCCGCACGAGTGAAGTGGCGTTCTTCGGCGACGGCGAGGAAGCACTTTAAGTGGCGCAAATTCATCGCTCACCTCCAGTAAGGGGTTGCCATCGGAGAAGATGGCAACCGCGTGGAGGAGCTTTGTGAGAGCAGTTGCTAAGAGGGGCATTGAAAGACGGCTTGACTACGAACATGTTGCTCCGGCTGCGATCAGTGCAGGCGGACGGATGCCTGCGGCACAGAGCATGGCATCACTGTATGAGGCTTCTCAACGTGGCAGGTGGCGAGTTCTGGCCAGGATTGGTAGCCCCACACAGGAATAAAATAAGAATGCGACGGTACTTTCACTGCCGGAGAGTCGCATGGACCAATTCTACTACAGGAATAGTGGAGTTCTCCTTCGATGGCCGAGTGAGTCAGTCCATCGAAATCGACTCCTTCAGCTCTCTTTCCGCTGTCGCGCTTTATATAAGCTGAACTTAATAAGTCTTGGCGATCGGTGATGGGGCAGATCTGTTTCGGTGGCTACATGTAGGTTTGATTCAGCACAGGTGGTGATCCCCTGTGCTGACGCTGCTGTCATTTGCACGGTCTGAAATCTTATGATGCCACTGAGTGATTTCGGATGGTTTTCACATAAATATATTTGCTGAGTAAAGGGGGCTATTTAATCAGCTTGTCCAGGTCTGTATTGGCGAAGGGTAGTCTCGGCGCGTCGAAATTACGTAGGATTAGCAGGTGAGGATCGAGCTTTAATCTACTAAGATTTTGCAGAGTGGGTTTTCCTCCGGCCACCAAAGCAGGTTCGAAGCCATAAATCTCATCTGGAGCGAGCGGGCCGTATTTCTTGATTGCACGCTCGAATAATGGCTTGCCGTTTGAGTCTGTATTATCATAGTCTTCTGGTTCGCTAGTGCCGAATAGCGATTGGATCGTTATGTTTTGAGCTGCTAGCTCTTTAGCTTTCAGTCGATTTTTTAATGCGAGTATTTCATTGTGGTTGCAGATGATTGAGGCGCTGTGTCCGGTTTTTTCGCCGCATAAGTAAAGGTTTCCAAACGCGCTTCTAGCAATGACATGAAATTTATCGATGGATTCTATCGGTGTATCCTTGAGCCAGGCATTTTTAATGTGCTCGTAATCATCGGGGTTGACGGTCCAAAAAAGTCCATTTGCATATCCTGCCCATCCTTCATCTTTCCAGTATTGGATTAATGCAGGTGGAAGTATGCTCTTCCATTTGTCAAGGCTGGCTTCTGGTACGCAGGTTCGCTGAGTCGCTTCTCCAAAGCACTCTATGAATTCAGCAAAATCTAAATCACGCATTAATTATTTCCTCTTTTTATCTGGAGGGCAAATGGTTAGTTCTACATTCATCATGCCTTCACCATCGCCCCGCTCAATGGCTCTTTCTGCTGCGCGTTCGAGGGTCTCAATTCTTTCCTTATGTCCCCAGCTTCCACCAATAGCGCTGTTTACACGTTTGTCTCCTAATCCTGTGGGGTCGGGTTTGGCCCAGCCTCCTGCGATCATATCAGGCTCGTGGAGCGCTGCTAGCTTTTCCATGATTGCGCCGCTCGCTGCTTTGGCCTCGGCTTTCGCAACTTTAGGGACTACGCCCTTGTTTCTTTTGCTTTCGTATATGCTTTTCTCTATTTCTTTACGCCTGTCACGCCGGTAATCACGCTGCGCTTTGTCTGCCAGAGGATTTCGTCCGGAATCTCCGGTTTTCCGCTTGGTTTCGTCGAACATTCTCCTTGCTCCAGAGAATTCTTTGGCCGACATGTTGTTGATTGCATCCTCCTGCCGCTTGAGCTGGCGAGCATACTCTTTGGCATACCCTTTTTTTTCTGTCTCGCTCATTTTTTTGTAGGCGTCAGACTGTCGAGGGTCGAAGCACTCTGGTTTTTTCTTTTGCAGCTTCTTCGGTCGTACCTTTCCGCCTGACGGTTGTCTGCGTGCGGCTGCTTCCTTAGCTCGCTTCTGCGCTGCTTCTTTTGCCGTTCGCTCAACAACCTCCTTGGATGTCTTGACGGATGCCTCTGCCACTGCCTTGGCGCCATGTCTACCTATTTTGCCTGCTGTTCCTAGGTACCCAGCAAAAGGAACTGCCGATAGCAGAGACAGGGCTGCTCCCGCATAGTCACCACGTGCGAGGCTGATCCCCGCATTAGCGACATCACCTATTTCGCCAACGACTGGAATCAGACCTACGATATCTAACCCTAGCTGAAGCCCATCCAGTATTTCATCGCCTGTAATGCCTTCTGCCGGTGTTTCGCTTTCTATCTCAGGGTTGGAGTACTCCGCAGCATCGCCGCTGGCGCTCGTTTCACCGCTTACTCTACCCAATGTGTTGCCATTCGGCGTGGTAGTCGAGCCGCTGTTTTTTGATGAAGCATAGAGTTGAGTGTAGGTCGGTATGTCCTTCAAGTCAGCCAGTTCCCTGCGGAACGCCTCTTGACGCAACGCTTCGTATTGTTCCTCGTTCAGTTCTAGGGCTTTGCCCCACTCGTTGGCCCCATCGGCAAAGTCCACCAGCACCTTGCCGGTGCCATCAGTCTGCACAAACATCCTGTCTGGGCCGTTTGGCAGCTTACGTAGCGATACTTCCTGTACGTGGACATGCAGCGTGTCCAGTTGAATGGGCTGCTCACTCATGGCATCAACTCCCATTCATCCAGAACAGGTCTCCATGGCGAACCAAGTGACACCCCTCGGCACGCACGGAGCTGCTGTGTTCCAACGGGTGGCATTTGCCTTCGACAGTACCGCTCTTGACACCTTTGGCTTGGCCGGCGGCGTCCCCGATGGTCTTGGGTGTGAAACTGCGCTTGTAGACGACTACTGGATGGCCATTTGCGCGCACGCTTTTCGCCACGCCGGTGCTGGTATCCAGCTCTGCCGTGACCGGATAAGGCACGGGTGGAACGCTGCTGCCCATCGGTGTTTTGCAAACGTCTGGCGCGATGCTGATGACCGTCCATTTCGTCTGTTGTCGAGCCATTACGTTATCGGCCATATCAGACGTGCTCCCTACTACGGTGCGGAGTACGTCGGATGATGGGAGCGTCGGGATTGGTTTCGAAACGCGCTTCGAGCACGCGAATATCAAGTGAGTTGGACAGACTGATGCGGTGCGTCATCGACAGAGTCATGGCGTCGGTGTCGATGCGCAAAGTGTCGGTGAGCATCGGCAACGGCAACATCATGCCGTTCGTCATGCGCATGAGTACGAAGGGGCGGTGGCCTGGAAGCTGGACTTCACAGTGCCCATCCTGGCTCAGGGATGGATCAATCAGGTTGAACAGGGCAACGCGTGCATCTGGTGTAGGAAAAGCAACTTGCTGGTCAACCGGGGCTCCATTCCAGTAGCTGAAATCGAAGTCCTGTGGCAATCCCGGCCAGTGGTTGTCCTCCCAGCTTTCGTCATACGTGCCAGCATGTGGCAAGCGCGGTGCCCAAGCGCGGCCAACGATGCCGAAGCCGGCCGGCCTGCAGCCATAGGAGGACGCCACCTCAGCCATAGCAGCGGCATTTAGCGGACCAGCTGGATGTCGCGAGCGCAGCAGGCGCTCGATGGGGGCGTCCAAATGCTCGATCTGGGGCGCCGACAGGCTGGCGAGCTTTTCGCCGGTCTGCTCGTAGTGCAGCTTTTCATGGCGATGCTCCAGCCAGCCACAGCCCAGCGGATTACTGAAGCATACTTCGTTGAGCAGGAACTCAGGGGCATCGGGGTTATGCCCATATTCGGGATTGGCGAACTGGCTGGCGCCACCAAAAGCATACTCCCAACACAGAGGAACATGTGTGACAGGCTCTGGGTCGGTGAGGTGCCAGCCGAAGAAGTTGTGATGAAACTTTCGTGGACCGTTGAAACGCAGGGTCTTGTCCAGTAACACGATTGGTGTGAGCTGTTCTCTGTTGCGACGCCGAACTTCTAGTACTTTTGCTTGGTGTGCCTGCAATTCATCGGCGGTCAGATAAACATTGGGCGCGCGCTTCGGGGAGGGCGGATCAGGGATTACTTGTTTGGGACGGGTCGATGTAACACGGACACCGGCTTCCCACGAAGTTGCAGGTTGTCCTGCCGGTGCATGCGAATGGCCGACGATAATGACATCGCAGCGCGGTTTGAATGGCGCCAAGTCGCTCTCTTCGAATACAGAACTGCTGCCGATCTCTGCATAGTAAGTATCGGCCATGCAAAGCGGCACGGGTTCGTCATCAATGACGATGGCTCGGAGTTTGCCAGGACAGCCCTCAAGCGGTTCGAGTCGATAACCGACCTTCATGGCTATGACAGGATGTTCCTGACCGTCAGGCGCGAGCGCACTGAAGCACATGACGTCAAAAGGCGTCAGGTTGCGAAATTCCATATGGGCGTTACCCCTTCAGTTGATATCGACATCCTTGCCGTTGATTTGCACAGGCCCTGTGGCACTGAAGTCAAAGTTGCTGCCATTGATCAGCACGGTCCCGTCGGACTTCATGACTAACGACGCTTTGCCAACCGTGATGCTGAGTTCGTCGCCTGTCGTGATGTTGAAGCGGTTGCCAACGATTACGGACTTGTGGATGCCCACCTGTTCGCTTTGGCTAAGACCAACTGTCGTGTTCATTGCCGCACCGACACTGACTTGGTAGCCCGCGCCAATGGTCAACGCCTTGGCCAGCGCGATGGTTTCAGTCTTGTTGGCACCGATGGTCACGCTGCGGTTGGCGCCGATGCTGATAGTTTCGTTCTTGCCAACGTCTTCGGTGCGGTGGTCGCCGATGGAGATGCTTTCGTTATGGTCCACCCGCTCGCTGCGGTCATTGCCGACGAAGGTGGTTTCGTTGTGCTTTACGACGTTGTTCTGGTCCTTCTCCGCATGGATAAAAACCTCCTGCCGACCCAGCTCATCCTCGAAACGCAGCTCGTTGAAGCCATCGCCCTTGTGGGTCTGGCTCTTGATGGTCATGCGGGTCTTGTGGTCGGGCAGGTCGTAGGGCGGCAACTGGTTACCGCAATAGGTACGCCCGGTGATCATTGGTTGGTCGGGATCGCCATTGACGTATTGGATGATCACGTCCTGGCCGATACGCGGGATGGCCATCGAGCCCCAGCTACCACCAGCCCAGCCCTGTGATACGCGTACCCAGCAGGAGCTGAACTCGTTGTTGTTGCTCTCCCGGTCCCAGGGGAAGCTGACCTTGACCCGGCCCCATTCGTCGCAGTAAATCTCCTCGCCCGCTGGGCCGACCACGGTGGCCATGTGCGGCCCATCGACTCGGGGCTTGTCCAGCGGAGCGGGGCGCCACTCGGTTCTGCCGGGAACAAGTTGAGCGGTTTGCTCATAGCGTGTGCTTTGATCGACGCCGGCTGCTTCTTCCTGAAGGCTGGTGAACTGGCTGCCCTTGTGAACGACTTCGTTCACGCGCCAGTGAGCATTCAGGTCGTCGCGTGGGTGGCCTGTGAGTGTGAAGCTCAGGCCAGGCTGCAGCCTGACGTCATCGCCCTGAACATCGACAATTCGCACATCGTGGCGCAGGGCGGTAATCCGGTTCTCAGTGAACGGCTTGCCCACGGCATCGCGTTTGTAGCGACCGGGATAGTCGAAGCGCTCGTAGTCGGTGGATTGGTGTTCCAGGAAAGGGCCGGCAGCACGGTGTTCCTGGCGATACGCCGGATGGGTGAAGGTGTAGTCGCGCTGGACCTGCCGTGAGGTTCGTACCTGCTCGCTGTAGCGCAGGCGCCGCAGGCAGGGTCTGGCCTGATCGCCGCCACTGTTGGACTGGTACAGCACGGTGCCGGGGTCGATAACGTCTTCACCTTCAAAGAAACCTTCGTCATCGTTGTCAGTCTTGAGCGCGCCGTGGCTGATCAGCCCAAGGGATAGCAGCTGATCCGTGATGATCAACTTGTGCAGTTTTTCACTGTGCTCGAAGCGATAGACGAAGCCCTCTTCAGCCGCCAGGCGGGCGATGAAGTTGAGGTCGGTCTCGCCCGCTTGCACGCAGAACTCGCGCACCGGGTGGTCCATGCTCGCGCGAAGCTCGTATTGATCGATGCCCTGACGCTTGAGCATCAGCTCAAGAATCTGCGGGACGGTCTTTTGCTGAAAGATGCGCCAGTTCGAACGCAGCCCGGCGCGCGCCAGGATGGGCTCTACCAAGGCGTGGTAGTAGGTACGGTAGAAGCCGCTTTCGCCCTGGCTGAACCGGCTGACCAGGCCGTGCACGTAGCGCACCGGTCCTTTGCCATCCCAGATCGTGAAGACGATGGGCTTATCCAGCAACTCACCGAAGTTGATGTCGGGCTCGAAACTGATCAATTCCAGTTCGAGGGTGAAGGGTGTGCTGATCGCTTCCTTGAGTTCGAACGACACCACTTCAAATTCGGCATTGCCAACGAGTGGCTCGAAGGTGTACCGCAAATCAGATTGGCTGGGCATGAAAAGTCCTTCCGCCGTCTGAGAGTTCAAACACCCCTGGCAGGGCATGCCTGCCAGGGATGTTCAGCCGGGTTAGGCGATGGGTTTACGCCAGTCGTCGGAGCCTTCAGTGCCTGCCACTACGTGGGTCCAGGATATCTTGCGGTAGGACATCGCCACCTCGATCAGCTGGGTGTAGTTCGCATTCTTCTGGTTCTGCGCATGCGGCAGCACCGTGTTGATATCGACGATGGTGGCGTCCTCCAGCTTGGTGGTGAAGAAGTGCTCTTGCTTGCCCTCCACGGAAGTGCGATACCAGTTGACTTCAACGGTCGGCAGCATTTCGCCGCTGGACAGCGCCTGATACATCAGCGGTGTCGCCTTGTTCAGCGCGCTGGTGAAGATGAATGGTTTGTGGACTCGTTGGCCTGCAGGCTGGCCGCTCTGCGGGTCGGTAGGTACGGTCACTTGGTGCTTGATCTCCTGCACCAGAATCTCGTCTTCGTGGCCCTCAACAAACACGTTGCCGACCGAATCGGAGGTGAAGGCGCCTGCGGTGATGTTGCCTTGGGTCTGGCCTTCGATCTTGATGTAAGCGGGTGTTGGCATGGCAGTTTTCTCCTGCGTCCATGTGGATAAGCACGCGCACAAAAGGCAGCGTGGCCATCGAAATCGATGGGCTTTTTCAACGAGGCAAATGCCCCATCAATTCATTGAATTCGGGTGTGCCGCCTGTTTACTGCTGCAAGATGCCGTTGAGCGACTGCAGCACCTCATTGGTGATCAGGTGCAGGCGGTAGCTGTAGATGCCGTAGGCTGTGGCCATCGCAATGGCAGAAATCACCAACGGGCTCCACCAGGGCCACTGCCGGTTCATACGGAAGTTGCGCGGGGCGACGTTGGTGTAGGGGTCGCAGACCGTTGTCGGCGTGGGTCCCCGTAGATCACGGATGATTCCGTGGAGTTGGTGAATGAGGGTGTTCAGCGTTTCTTCGCCCTTTGGCGCCAGGGCGTACTTGCCCTTCAGGCCCAGGCACAGGATGAAGTACATGAACTCCAGCACGTCCTTGTACTGCTGGGGCTCTTGCATCAGGCGCGAAATCACGGTGAAGATCTTTTCACCACCGAACGTTTCGCTGTGGAAAATGCTGAGCAGGGGCTCCTGGCTCCAGAGGCTGGCCTGACCCCAGGGCCGCTCCATCACGGCCTCATCGATGAACAGGCACAGGCCGTAGGAATACGCCAGAAGTTGCGTGGTCTCGTAGCCATGCTGGCGCATCTCTTGCTGGATGTTTTCAATCTGGTTGCGCACCTGCCGGTGCACTTCCTCGATGTTGGGCAGCGTATCGAGCGTGCGTAGGCGTATGACGAGGCCAAACAGCGGTGCAGCCGCATCCAACATCAGATTGTCGTAGCCGCCCCGCAACTGAAAGTCCGGATCAGCTGGGTACCCCTGATAGGTGGGTTCTCGCTCTGGAGCAGTTGCCTCGGATGCTGTGGTGTCATCGGGTAAAGACTTCTGAAGCATCGATTGAAACTGCGCGGTTTGAGCAGAGGCGGTTTCATTGTTGGCGAGGTTGTTCTCTTGCATCTCACTCACTCCTGATCGCCCAGAACTGCAGCTCAAGCCCAGGGAACTCGCCCGCGATATGAATCCCGAAACCGTTGGCCGTCTTCATGCAGGCCCAGGCCGGGTCGCGGCGGTCGAGCTCGAAATAGCTGAAGCCCGCATGGAAGGGGAGGTCGCGAGGCGCTACCGGCAGAGGCTGTAGCGCAATACCGGGTAGCTGCTTATGCACCAGGTCATTCAAGGTCTCCAGGGAGGTGACCTTGGCTTTCTGCATGAACAGCTGGCGTAACGTCGGCGGTGGCAGATCGGCACGCACGGCGAGGATGAAGTCGGCGTCATCGATCAAGCGGCGGTCTTCGAGCGTTGTCGTCATTACGCCGTAATCCAGTGCGTCCAGCGGCAGCGATACAGCCCGCGGTTGCAGGACCGTACCCAGGGCGCGGCGTAAGGTGTCCTGCAGCGGTTTGAACGACGTGCGCAATGCAGTGTGCTGATAGGCAGGAAATTCTGGAGGCAGCCGGCTCTCGTCGGTGAAGGTCACGAACTCGCCACAGGCCTGGCTCATGTGCAGGTACAACTGTTCAGGGTGGGTCTGCCCCTGCCTGGCCAAGTGTTGGAAGCAAGGCCACCAGCGGTTCATGGCCTGCAGCAGGTTGAAGTCGCGAATATCGGCGATGCCGGACTGGCCCGAGGCGCCAATCCGGCTGGCTAGGTTGCGTGAGCGCTCGCGCAGGGTGTTGGTGATTTCTTCGAGGTAACGCTGGAGTGCCGGCACTGCCCGTAACGAGACGCTGGTCGGGTAGAACCCTTCATCCAGTTGCAGGCTGCCATCGGGCCGGCGTTCCAGGATGCGTGCCATGGCCAGTCGGGTGTAAGCGCTGCTGTCGTCGGCCTTGCGTTTGAGTTGCAGGTTGGGCACCGCCAGATCGACCTGAGCCAGGTCGCCGTCGGCGCTATGGGTGTCCTTGATTTCCAGAGGCTGTGCGCTGTAGCGGAAGTTGGCGGCATTGTCCGGCCAGCTCACCTCTCGGCCACCCTCGGTGCGCAGTGGCAGGCAGAGGTAGACTTCGCTGTCCTTCGCACCGTCGTCCTCGATCTCCAGCGGCGGCGGCGGTGGCAGGTCTGCCGGGATGTCGAACACCGTGCCGTCCGGCATGATGCCGCGTGCGCGGGTGATGGCGATCTTGCCCAGGCTCAGGTATTCGTCGTTCAGTTGCAGCTCGCTGAAGCCATAGAAGGCTGCGTTCAGGCTGGCGAGACGTTGATGCAGGGCCGCTTCTGTTGCGCGGGCAGCCTGCTGGAAATGCTGCGGTTTGACGAACAGGCCTTCGGGCCACAGGACGGGATTACGTGAACTCATGAGCGCTCCGTGTCAGCGTGAGTGAGTAAGAAGGGTTGGGCAACCATCAGTCTTCTTCCTTCAGCAGGACCTGCGTGTCGTTGAGCAAGATCGACAGGATGATGTGTTGGCCGCGCGGCGGAATGCGCAGCACCTGGCTCCAGGTGGCGTTTTCCTGATTGCGGTAATCGGCGATCACCGCAACGAACCGGGTCTCGGGCTCGAGGGCGGCGAAGGGGATGAACTTGAACTGCCCAGGGCGTAGCAGGTAGTCGTCATCGCGGATGTAGGTACTGCGCAGCGCCTTGGCGGGGTCCTTGTCCAACAGGTCATAGAGGCTGTTGCGCAGCAGCGTGTCGTCGCGCAGTTGCAGGATCTTGATGGCCATTGGGGTGGCGACCGGCTCAGGGGTGGCCGTGGTCGCGCGCGGCAAGGTCAGCTGCACATTCGAATCTTCGTAGCGGCCGGGCGTACTTTCCTCGAAGGGTGAGCGAAGGGGTGAATCGGCCTCGTCCTCTTGCATCTCGACGGGGGAGATAGCCGGGAATTGCGCCTGCAGAAACTCGAACAGGGTTCCGACTTTTTCGATCAGGGCGTAGGGGTCGCCCGCGCTCAAACTGACCGCGTAAGGGCTGGGTTCCAGGCTGCTTGTTTGCTCTACCGCCGCATCCACACTGCTGGGATTGCTGTTGAGGGTGGGGCTGGCGTTGATGCTGAAAGCAACTTCGGTGGGCTGATCCTTGGTCGGGCCGACGGGGATCGAGGGGTCCATCGCCACCTGGCCCATTTTGCTCAGGGCAGTGCAGCCTGAGAGCCCGATCAGCGTCGCCAGAACGCCGAACACGAGTGAATGACGCGTCATGGGCGTTCTCCTGCAATCAAACGGTCCAGCGGGTTCTCTTGCGTGGTTTCTGTCGCCGCATCCAATGCTGCCAACGGATCGTTGCCCATACCCGCATCGAATACCGAGCAGATCTCAGCGACTTCTGGGGTCGTTGTGGGCTTTTTAAGCCAATGCTCTGCGGGTGCATCCAGGATAAGTCGGTCAAGTACTCGCGAATCAGCGCTGAACAACTGCTCCAGCGAACGTGCATCCGTTTGTGAGAGCTGAGCCAACAGTCGGTAAGCGCCAACACGAAGCTGGTCACCCTCAAGCAGGCGCCTGACTGCTGGCGTGCCCAGGCTGTCCAAGTTGTCGTTCAGGTAAGTGCGCCCGCAGCGGTCGATCACACAGAAGCTGCCTTCTATCCAACGGATCTCGCAGTGGATCGGCGCCACGCTCTGCTCACGGTCATTGATCAGCCACGCGGCGCCTGCGCTGCCGACGGTGCCGCCTGCGCGATCGAATTCGTGCCGGGCCGTGACGTTGTGCAGCAACTGGTCGAGGTTGGTGATGCTCAAGGTCAATGTGCTCATGAGCGCCCCCGGAACCGTACAACGGGACTGATCTGGCCGTGGCGGTCATCGACGAAGCTGGTCCAGCCCAAGTGAGCGCCTTGGCTCGGGTGTAGGCAGAAGGGCGACAGCGCGTTCTGTTGCAGCCGCAATTCCAGGTCGTAGGCCAACCCGTCGCGCAACAGGAAGTCGATCAGGGCGCGCAAGCGATTGAAGTTGATGCCGCTGGGCAGCAAGTCGCGCAGCTGTGCCTGGTCAAGCTCACTGATCACGATGGTAAATTTGCTGCTGCGCGTGCGCGTGCGGCTGCCGACCATGAAGGAACTGCCCAGCTCACCGTTGTTGCGGCCAAGGCTGACCTGTTGCTGGATTGTCGTAGGCACCGAGCGGGTTTCGAACTCGCGGATCTGCACCTGCTTCAGGTCGAAGCAGTGGGCAATGATGCCGGCGACGGTACCCGGTGCGCGGCTGCGGCTGGCGATGACGCCCGCGAAGCTGAGCAGCCGGCTCCAGGGCAACGCGGTGTCGCCGCGAAGCTGTTTGTCATTCAACCCGAGCAGGGCAAAGATGTACTGGGAGAACCCATCGCTGGCACCCGGCTGGAAGCGAATGTAGTAGCGGTACTTGCGCCAGATGCGGTGCAGCAGGCTGAGCAGATAGTGATTGAAGAAGTCGAAAAAAGTCGGGCGCACGCCGATGCCTTGCGCATGCTCGTAGGCCACCTGCTCCAGGTAGTAGGACGGCAGCGGCGAGTCAGTGCCATGCAGGCCCATGAACGTGGCGCACACGCGATAGCGGTCTTCGGCCTCGGGCATGCGCTCGGCTTTGTACACGTCGGAAACCGGAAAGGTCAGCCTTGGATCACAGGCCAGACGCACGCGCAGCCGAGTGGCCTGGTCCGGCCAACGCGGTTCCAGGTCATCCCCGTGCAAGCCGTGCAGGCGCTCCAGCAACTGGTAGAAGTTGTACTGGTGGGCGTCGGCGAGCAACTTGTCGGCTAGATCAGCGGTTGTTTGCCGGTCTGGATGGGCCATGTGTAGCGCTCGTTGTTGGTGGTGTTGATCACTTCCAGTTGATGGAAGGAATTGATGCTGGCGTACAGGGCGAAGAAGTGCGCGAGCACGCAGCCGAACAGGTACAGGTCGCCCTCGCAAAGGAATGCGGCCTGATCCAGCTTCAGTCGTGTGCGTAGCCCGCGAATGGGCTGGCCCTTGATCAGCCAATCCAGAGGTTCGGTCTGGATATCCCGGATGCCTTCGAGGCGCTTATGGGTAGTGCGTGTCTGCTGCAGGTCGTGCAGCGCCACGAAGTCATAAGCACGAATGACCGCTTTAAGCGGCTCGCAAGAAAGCAGCGACAGGTAGTTGAGCGACATGTTGGAGATGAGCGCCCACTGCAACTGGCCATCGAGCACCGGCCGATAGGGGCGTGTCGGTGCACAGATGTTGGTGTAGGTGGTCAGCGGCGGTGTGACTTCGGAAATCACATTGATGTCGTCGACGCCCAATGCCAGGGGTAGATCGCGATTGGTGCAGGTCAGGTCGATGGACGCCGTTTCCAGCTCACCGGTGTAGGCGTTGGCGTCGGCACGTACGAAAGCGATACGGTGCGTGACGCCATCGCCGCGCAGGGAATCTTCGAGGGTATAGCGGTAGTAAAGCGCCGTGCGCCCTTGAGCATGCTCGATCTCATGGGCGAACGATTCGAAGGGGCGGAAAGTGCGTAGGTGTTCGCCGGTACTGCCGTCAGTTGTCGTGCGGGTGCTGATCACCCGATCAACGCTGAAAATTTCATACGCATGCCGCTCTTTACCTCTGGGCGTGAGGTCAGAAGGGGCGTGCCGGTTGGAGAGGTCGATAGGTTCGGCACTGTGGCTGAACAGGTTTACAGCCGGGGTGCAGAACAGGCTGAAGTCCGCCATGCCGATACGCAACGAATCAGGTAGCTGGCGGGTGAAATGAAGTTCAATGCCCACCTGCTGAGTGGCTTGATCGGGCCAGACCTTCTGCAGTCCGGTTGCACTGAAGAAGTGGAAGCGCTTTGGAAATACGAAGTATTCCTGCAAGATCCGATAGCCGTCGAAGACGTTCTGCGGGTAAGGCAGCAGCCCTTCGTCTGGGCTGAAACCCGGGAAGACGATACTGCTGGCGGGCAGCCGGCGGACCTCACCATTGATCGTCACAGCCACATGCTTGAGGTATTGAGCGATCCAGAGGTACAGCGTGCGGGCAGTTTCGGTATCACCGCTCAGGTGGAAATCCAGACTGTTGCAGCCGAGGGTGTTCAATGGTCGCTCGACCAATGTTCGCAGCTCGATACGTGCCACCGAACTGTCGAGCGTCTGGGTGGCGCTTACCGATTCGATCTCGAACGGATGGATATCCACTGCCGTGCAGGTGCGAAACTCACAAGGCATGCCATCTACGGGTTTGGAGAACAGCTGTGAGCCTTTGGGAATGCGTTGTGATTGGCTGAGCGCTTGCTTGAGTGGTGTGAACTGGATGATCGTGGCGCTCGGCAGGGGCCGCAGGTAGTTGGGCCACAGCAGCTGCAACATCGGGTGCGTCAACTCTGGCAAGTCATCCTCCAGCTTGAGGCGCAGCTTGGCCGTCAGGAACGCGAAGGCTTCCATCAGGCGTTCGACATCCGGGTCGCTGCCACCCTTGCCCAGCAGCCGGGCAAGTTGTGGGTTGTCTTTGGCGAAGTCGTTCCCCAGCTCATGCAGGTAACGCAACTCTTCGCTGAATCGATCCTTGAGTGACATTGGTCACCTCACTCGGGTGTGGCGGCTATGGCCGTTGACCAGCAGCTCCAGTTGCAGCTGCTCCTTGTGGTTGTTGACCTGCACGTGGCAGTCCAGCCGGAAGTGCAGTTCCAGCGGGGCGTGGCAATCAGGCATGGCTTTGAGCGAACGCACCTGCACACGCGGTTCGAAGCGCCGGATGGTGCGGCGGATGTCGGCGCTCACCTGCTTCAACAAGTCGCCACTGCTTGCGTCGTGCCCGTTGAAGTCACGCAGGCCAAGCTCAGGGCTGCTCTGCGAGCAGCCCTGACGCGCATTGAGTAGCGTTTCCAGGTGGCGCTTGATGGCGGCAAACTTCTCGGCAGCGTTTTCTTGCCGAGAGGGCGTGCGGCTTACAGACTGATCCGTCATCAAACGGTCGAAAAATCCACTCATTGGGTATCAAGCCGGCCGACCAGTGAGATCTCGAAGTTCGCGCCCATGTACTTGAAGTGCGGGCGCACGGCGAGTGAAACCTGGTACCAGCCCGGGTCGCCGGCCACATCGGAAACCTCGACCTTTGCAGCGCGTAACGGGCGACGGCTGCGCACATCGGCAGACGGATTCTCCTGGTCGGCGACGTACTGCTTGATCCACTTGTTGAGTTCGGACTCAAGGTCCTTGCGCTCCTTCCAGCTACCGATCTGCTCGCGCTGCAGCACCTTGATGTAGTGGGCCAGCCGGTTGACGATGAACAGGTAGGGCAGCTGGGTGCCGAGCTTGTAGTTGGTTTGGGCCTGCAGACCTTCGGGGGTCTTGGGGAAGTTCTTCGGCTTCTGTACCGAATTGGCCGAGAAGAACGCAGCGTTGTCGCTGTCCTTGCGCATGGTCAGGGCAATGAAGCCTTCTTCGGCCAGCTCGAACTCCTTGCGGTCCGAAATCAGCACCTCGGTAGGGATCTTCGCTTGCAGCTGCCCCAGTGCCTCGTAGAGGTGCACTGGCAGGTCCTCGACGGCGCCACCGGACTGTGGGCCGATGATGTTCGGGCACCAACGGTAGCGGGCAAAGCTATCGTTGATGCAGCTGGCCAGCAGGAAGGCAGAGTTGCCCCACAGGTAGTTGTCGTGCCTCCCGTCGATGGTCTCGGAGTAGTGATAGCTTTGGACGGGGTTTTCTTGCGGATGATAGGCCGAGCGGAGCATGAAGCGCGGACCGGTCAGCGCAGTGTGGCGAGCGTCCTCACTTTCACGGAAGGCGCGCCATTTGGCATGCCGTGGGCCGGCGAAGATGTCCTTGATTTCTTTCAGGTTTGGCAGCTCTTCGAAGCTGCTCAAATTGAAAAACTCGGGTGACGGGGCGGCGAGGAAGGGGGCGTGCGACATTGCACCGACGGAGGCCATGTAACTTAACAGCTTGATGTCTGGTGAAGAGGGGCCGAAGTTGTAGTTGCCAACCATGGCCGCCACCGGCTCACCACCAAATTGACCGTAACCCGCGGTGTAAACGTGTTTGTACATGCCACTGCAGGTGATATCTGCAGCATTCTCAAAATCATCGAGCAGGTCTTCTTTATTGACATGCAAGACTTCAAGCTTGATGTTCTCGCGGAAGTCCGTACGGTCGACCAGGAGTTTGAGGCTGCGCCACGCCGATTCAAGCTGTTGGAACTCGGGCTGATGAAGGATGGCATCCATCTGTTTACTAAGCACCCGGTCCAGCTCTGCAATCATCTGGTCAACACGGTGTTTGTTGATTAGTTGATCTGGATCATTGCTTTTGAGTATTTCCGCAATAAAAGCAGATACACCCTGGCGAGCGACTTGGTAGCCCTCTTGTGCGGGCACCAGTTTGGTTTCGGCCATGATCTGGTCAAGTAACGTGGCATTGCTCAATGTCTCGCCGGACAGTTCAGCGGCGAGGGGAGTGCGGGTTGGTTTTGGCATGGGACGCTCCGTTGTCTCAGTCTTCTTTTGGTGCCTCAAGCACCAGGTTCAATTCTTCGGCGAGTTGTTTGCGGGCCTGTTCATTGCTCAGCAGGTGCTGCAATTGCTTGCGGAAAGCGGGCACGTTGCCCAGCGGGCCTTTCAGGGCCACCAGTGCTTCGCGCAGCTGCAATAGCTTGTTCAACTCGGGTATTTGGCGCGCGATGCCGTCTGGTCCGAAGTCGTTGATCGACCTGAACTGCAGGTTGACCGCCAGCTCCGCGTCCGCTGTCGCGCTGAGCATGGAGGGCACGGACATGGCCAAGCTGACGTCGGCGTCATTCAACACATTGTTGAAGGTGTGTTTATCGATGCGCATGACCGATCGGTCTTCCAGCGCACGGGTGTCATCCAGACCGAAATCGCCCAGCACCAACATCTTGTGCGGCAGCTCTACTTCGGCCTGTTCATCACCGGTCGCGGGTACGTACTTGATGTTGATGCGCTCTTTGGGCGCGACAGAGCCTGAGGATTTAGACATGGCTATATATCCTGCTTGGTGATTGAGTTATATGTAGGACGCGTCCTACAAGTTGGTGGGTTGTTTTAAACGAATATTAAACAGGCGAAATTTATTTCGCGTTGTTTGCTGTGTAAAAACCATGCGCTTAGTTATTGGTGTGCGTCGAGCTAGAATATGTAACAAAATAATTGCTTGTATTGTAGTGTTTTTGTGTACTAGCCTTTTTTGCTGTTTCAGGAGGCTGGCTGACGGCTAGTTCATATGTGCTATTGAATCGTGAAGTTGGGGTGGTCGATTGATTAGTTGTGGGTGGACTATTGGGCTTTTACTGCTGTTTTTTTCAGTGCCTGCCTTAGCGCGTGAACCCCGGGACTGTCCGCGGATCGCTTCCAATATCGAGCGTTTGGCATGCTTTGATCAGGCAGCGGGTACGCCGGGGTACACACAGAATCGACAACAGTGGTCGGCGCCGGAGCAGGACTCACCTACGGTGCGTCGCGTGCTGGCTCATGAAGCAGAGCGAAATCCCGAAGACCTGACGTTTCGGCTCGCGCGGGAATACGAGGGGCTGATGATCTCTGCGCCCGCTGTCGCTTCGGACGCACCGCATCCCTACCTAGTAATCAGCTGTGTGCAGAACATCTCCAGGTTGCAACTGGTCACTGCGCAGCCCATCGATGCCGGACGGGTAACGGTCCGGTTGCAGGGTGACCGCGGGGCGACGGTCCCCACTGCCTGGCAGGTGACTGAGAACGGCCAGGTGCTCGACGGCGGAAGAGGCTTGCCGGGCATCGAGCAGATCAAGCAGCTGACAGGAGCTCACCGTATTCAGGTGCAGAGCGACAATCCATCCATTGATGGGCTGGTCTTCGATGCTCAAGGCCTGGACCCGCTTATAGGCGAGGCACGCAAAGCATGTCGCTGGTAGCGGAGGTCAACGCGCAGGAAATTGCACGGTTGCTCGCACCCATCGATGCGCAGGCACCGGCTGGCCTATTCGATGTGGAGGACGAAACCTATCAGGCCATCGACCAGGAAATGGTCAAGCTGGGCGGGCTGCAAGAGTCTTCCATCGATTGGGCCTACATTGAAGAAGCGTCTCGTCAGTACTTGAGTGAGCAGTGCAAGCATCTGCGCATTGCCGCGCACCTGAGTGCCGCCTGGTTGCGCAGCCGATGTTGGGAACGCTGGGTTTTTACCCTTGCACTGCTGGGGGGCGTGGTCGAACGGTACTGGGAAAGCTCACACCCGAAACCCGGCCCAAAAGGCTTCCTCGGCAAGCGCAAGCTGGTTGCCCTGATGCTCAGCCGTTTGATCGAAGCCCTGCCACGCCTGGATCGCTTCACGTACAGCCCCACTCACGCAACGGCAGCCCTGGAGGCATTGCAACGGCTGCAACAGCAGCGAGCTACAGCACAGTTGGATGAAGTTCTTCTGGGCGAGCTTGAGCGCTTGCTTGGCAAACACACGGAGCTTGCCAGCGGCATGGGCGAGCTAGCCACCGCCAAGGCCTCTGCGACGAGCAGCAAGCCTGCACCCCTGGCCGAGGTTATCGCCACGCCAATGCCTCGCGTGTCCTTAGGCAATGAACGTGAATCACGCCGGGCCCTGCTGGCCATGGCCGAGATGATCAATCAACAAGACCCCTACGACCCGACGGGTTACCAATTACGTCGGTTCGGCTTGTGGGCTCACATCCAGGCGGCACCTCAAACCAAGCAGGGCAACCGTACTGAACTGATGGCCGTGCCGCTGGATATCGCCAGTGATTATGAAGAGGCCATTGCCGGCACCGCGATCGATGCTGCGTTGCTCCAGCGGATTGAAAAGAGTGTAACGGCTTGCCCTTTCTGGATACGCGGCAGCTTCCTCGCGGCCACGGCGGCGACACAGCTGGCGATGGCTGAGGTGGCCGAGGCAATCCGCGCCACTACTGCCCGGTTCATCCAGCGCATGCCCGCGCTGCAGCCGTTGTGCTTCAGCGATGGCAGGGCGTTCCTGGACGATCAATGCATGGCTTGGCTCAAGGGCACAGGTGAGCAGGCGCAAGCCGGAACGGCCCACGAGTTCGTGGGCTTGCGCGAAGAGCTCGTCAGTCAGTTGGAAACCGGTGGGGTAGAGCCGGTTTTGCTCAGGCTACAGGCCATGCAGGCAGACCTTCGCTCCCCTCGTGATCGTTGCCACACCACCGTCATCGCAGCTGATCTGCTGGCCGCACGCGGCGTCCCCTGGCTGGCCCAGGACCTGTGCGCCAGTGTCGCCCGGACCATGCAGCAAACCACGGCCAGTGTGTGGGAGCCGGAAGTTTTTCAACGACTGCAACAGTATGCCTCCCCCCATGCATTGGTCGATCAAAACAAGGACTAGAACCCTCCATGAATCAACTATGGAAACTATTGAAACGTTGGGGTCTGCCCCTGGTGACCCGGATCGGCCTGGCCATGCCGCTGCTGCTTGTGTTGGGTACCGTGCTGATGCTGGTCGCCATCTGGTGGCTCGGGCCGCAGTGGACGTGGCGTGAACAGCAGCCGCTGGCCAGCATGGCGCATCGCAGTCTGGCCAGCCTGGTACTCGTGCTGGTGCCGCTGCTGTGCTGGCTGGTTGTGCTGCGCAGGCGCTACGTTCGCTTGCAGGCAGAGCGCAAGCAGGCGGTGGCCGCTGAGTTGGACAGCGTTTTGCCGTTGGTTCGGGCACAAGAGAGGGCCTTGGACCAAGGGCTCTCGCGATTTCTTGACAGTGCAGGAGGGCGACGGGCCTTGTACCGATTGCCCTGGTACCTGGTGGTTGGCGACGAGCATGCTGGCAAGTCCAGCTTCATCGACCGCACGGAACAGAGCTTTTCGCTGACCCGGATCGACAAGGTGCAGGCGCGGGGCAGACAACCGCAGGCGCTGGCTTTCCCCATAGGCTGGTGGGTCAGCGATGATGCGGTGATCATCGATCCGCCAGGGGCCTTCATCAGGCAGGAATCGCTGGCTGGCTCGCTCGCCGACGATCCAAGTTCACAGCAGGTGCCGCCTGCAACCCCTGCCAGGCTGTGGCAGCACCTGTTGGATTGGCTGTTGCGCAACCGCAGCCAGAGAGCACTCAACGGCCTGTTGCTGGTCGTTGACCTACCTGCGCTGCTGCATGGCACGCCTGAACAGCGTGTTGCGTTGGCACAGGTGTTGCGCACTCGCCTTTACGAGGTCAGCAGTCAGTTGGGCTCGCGCCTGCCGCTGTATGTGGTGCTGACCAAATTCGATCTTCTGGACGGTTTCGACCAGCTCTATGCCGGCCTTTCCGTTGCCATGCGTGAAAAAATGCTCGGCTTCACGTTCAAGCTGGTTGCGGTCGGCACGTTCGACGCCTGGCTGGAAGAATATGGCGATCACTACGAGCAGTTGATCAGCCAGCTGTTTGAGCAGGTGGTGGATCGCCTCGATACCTTGAACAGTGCCCCGCAGCGCGCGCGCTTGTTCTCATTGCATGCCCAGTTGATCGGTTTGCGCCCGATATTGCTGGGTTTCTTGAAAGAAGCGCTGGCAAGTGATCGCTACACCACGCCCGCCTTGGTGCGGGGTGTGTACTTGTCCTCGGTCATCCAGCAAGGTGACATGTTCAACGCATTCGTGCGCGAGGCAGCCCAGCCGTACAAGACAGAGCTTCCGTTGCTTGAGGGTAAGGCGCAAGGCAAGGCGCTCGCCTACTTCATCCAGCATGCCTTCGGGCGTGTCATCTATAAGGAAGCCGGGCTTGCCGGGGACAACATCAAAGTGTCGCGTAGCAAGCGTCAGTTGCTATGGGTCGGTTCCGGGGTAGGCATTCTGGCTTTTTGTGTCGCCATCGCCAGCTGGCAACGCTACTCCGATATCAATGGCGCCAAGGCCGCCAACGTGCTAGCTAAAAGCCGGGAGTACAGCCATCACGAAGTGGATCAGCGCCTGGACCCGACTGGTCGCAACCTGCTGCAGCCCCTGGACCAAATCCGCGATGCGGTATCGGTATTTGGCGACTATCGCGCTGCGTGGCCGGGTGTTTCCGATTTTGGCCTGTATCAGGGCCGTGCCATCGGCCCGCGTGTCGATGAGGCCTACCTCAGCTTGCTCTCCAAGCGATTCTTGCCAGCCTTGGCCAGTGGCGTGATCGATGCCATGGATGCAGCGCCACCAGGCAGTGAACAGCAAATGGCCGCCCTCAGGGTTTACCGCATGCTGGAAGACCGTCAGAACCGGCGACCCGAATGGGTTGAAGAGTGGATGGCTCGCCAGTGGCAGCAGAAATTTCCAGGCCAGGGCCAACTGCAACGCGACCTCATGCGGCACCTGAAATACGCCTTGGCCTATGCCGATGCCGACCTGCCGCAGTACAACCAGCGTATCGCCGTGGTGCAGGAGGCTTTGCGCAAGGTCCCGTTAGCCGAGCGGGTTTATGCCGGCCTCAAACAGCAAGCGGGGGAGCAATTGCACACCGGGCTGGACTTGCGTCATCAGGTCGGGCCGGCCTTCGACGTGGTGTATCAGCCGTCCATGGGGACCAGAGTTGGCGATGATGTCCGGTTAGCGCCGATGCTCACGGCAAAAGGCTTCAAGGAGTATTTCGAACCACGCAGCCAGAGCTTCGCCGATATGGCGATGATCGACCAATGGGCGCTGGGTGAGCGCAGCCAGCTCGATTACTCGGATGCGGATCGGGAGGCGCTGAGCGAGCGGCTGCGCAACTTGTATAGCGCCGATTTCATCGACAGTTGGCGCCGTGCCTTGAGCGCCTTCTCTGTAGCTGACTTCCGCGACCTGGACCATGGCGTCACGATCCTGCAGCAGTTGACCGGGCCTGCGGCGCCGCTGTATCGGCTGCTGGATACGGTGAAGGACAATACCTCGCTTTCATCGACTGAAGCTGTCGACGCCGGGGACGAAGCCAAAGCGGTATTGCCCAAAGGCAGTAAGCCAGAGCAACAGCAGGCCTGGGCCATCCAGCGTGCCTTTGCAGGGCTGAGCGCCATGTTGCGGGCAACCGGGGAGAAGCCCAGCTACTACGATGAAACCCTTGGCGCCATTACCGCCGTGCATGACTACGCCAAGGCGGTGCAGGACAGCCCCGACAGAGGTAAAGCTGCACTCCAGGTTGTGCATCAACGTTTCTCGATGACGGGTCAGGATCCAATTGGCACCTTGCAGCGAGTCTCTACCGGCTTGCCAGAGCCGATCAACCACCAAGTCAGGAAATTGGCCGATCAAACGGCACAAGTGCTCAACATCGAAGCCCTGCGCGAGCTGGAGCGGCGCTGGGATGCCGAGGTGTACAGCTTCTTCCAGCAGCGACTGGCTGGGCGCTATCCCTTTGTAGCCAGGGCGCCCGACGCGTCCCTGGACGACTTCGAGGCATTCTTCGGGCCGAAGGGGCGACTGCAGCAGTTCAACGATCAGTACCTCAAGGTCTTCCTGAAGGACAACCTTGAAGCCCTGCAGGCCGGCCAGCAAGGCCACTCGTTGATTCGCAGCGACGTGATCGAACAGCTGGAGCGGGCAGATCGCATCCGCGAAACGTTCTTCGATCAGCGCGGCAACCTGAGCGTGCAGTTCAGCATCGAACCGCTGGGGCTGAGTGCCAACCAACGCACAAGCTTGTTGGACCTGGACGGTCAGTTGATTTCCTACACCCATGGCCCACGCCAGATCACTGGCATCGTCTGGCCCAATACTTTGGGGCAGCAGGTGCGTAGCAACCTGACCTTGCTCAGGCAGAACGGCAATAGCAGCAGCCTGGAGTACAGAGGGCCGTGGTCGATGTTCCGCTTGCTCAGCCGCGGTTCGCTCAATGGGCGGACGGCTACCAGTGTGGACCTGAGCTTCAGGACCGGGGATGGCGTGATGCGCTACCGGCTAAGCGCTGAGAAGGCCTTTAACCCCATTACCCAAGAACCGTTCAAGGGTTTCAAGTTACCGCGTGGGTTGTTGCAGCAGTCGCACAAGCTGACGCCAACCACTCAGGCCAGTCTATAAGCGATTCGAGGAGTAGCTCATGCAAACGGAAGAGCGAGTGAAACCGCTGAACTACTGTACGCAGGCCATCGAGCAATTGGAGTCGGAAATGCGCACCGTGCGCAAGGATATGCCCGGCATCCTGCATGCCCATCACCATGGGGCCGGAGCTGGCTGAGATGTTACCTGACACCGAGAAATTTCTTAAAGAGGAACAGAGTGGTGGGGTGGTTTACTCATTGTATTGGGAAGACGCCACGAGTCGCTTGACGCTGCCCATCGGTGGGGTGTTCATTCCGCATCAGAATGAGGTGGCGGACTATATTCCGGAGGAAGCGACATTGGTGGAGCGATTAGCGAGTGACTGGATGCTGGAGGTCGATCCAACCCGTTCCAAGATGCGCAAATTCAACATCGCGCCCACAATTCTGATGCCCGAAAAGTTCGATCATTGCTGTGAAGAGCTTGGCTATGAACGAACCTTGGCCTGTATCGCCCTGCTGAACATGAAGCGCAAGGCCAAAGGCAAGACACCCTTTTTCAATTACCGCGTGCTTCAGGTCGAGGCGCCACGAAGTGGTGCTGCGTCCATGGGAGGTCATCACGCGTCGCCCAGAGGGCACCTGCGCCGTGGGCACATTCGACGGCTGCAGGATCGCATGGTGTGGGTGAGGCCGGCCTTCGTGAGCCCGAGTGCGACGGGGGAGATGATCCACAAGGACTGTGCTTGCTTGAAAAAGCTAGTCTTTTCAGAGGGATAGATGCTTAGTAAGTGTCTCGTTTCCCGCTCCAAATATCGATGTGCAGAGTTCCACGGAAGTCTGTAAGTCGCTCAAAAAAGACGCTTCGGCGTCTTTTTTCGTTTCAGTCAAAGCTATCAGGATCCATGGGTATCCCGGAAGCTCCCTCGATCGCGCGCTGACCCGCAGCGTCAACTGATATTTTTGCCAGTGGTGCATCTCATTGGCTTTATCTATGTTGACCTTTAGTCAAAACGTAAAGGTCTGATCCATGGCTGCGTTCTTCAAGTACGTGCTTGTGGGCGTCTTCAACACTGCCATCCATGTTGCAGTATTCATCGCGATGCTGATGACTGGCAACCATCAGGCTGTGAGCAATCTGGTCGCCTTCATCATGGCGCTGTCATTTTCGTTTCTGGCCAATGCGAGGTTCACCTTCAAGGCCTCCGTGTCTCTGCCACGCTACCTGAGGTTCGTGGGTGGGATGGGCAGCCTCGCCGTGGCATTGGGCTATCTCGGCGACCGTTTGGATTGGCAGCCAATGTTCACGGTAACGCTGTTCTCTTTGCTCAGCTTGGTGCTGGGCTTCTTGTTCTCGCGTTGGGTCTTCATCGAGAAGCGCGGATGCATATTTCGCTGATCGTGCCGGTGTTCAATGAAGAGAAGGCGATCAGGCCGTTCTATGACGCGGTGCGCCGGGCGCTTGCCAATGAGGCTGATCAGGTCGAACTGATTTTCATCAATGACGGCAGCCAGGATGGAACTGAACGGCAGATTCGCCAACTGATCGCAGGGGACCCCGATGTTGCGCTGATTGACCTGTCACGTAACTTCGGCAAGGAGGCCGCGTTGTTCGCCGGGCTGGATCAGGCCAGCGGCGATGCCGTCATTCCAATCGACGTCGACCTGCAGGACCCGATCGAGGTCATTCCACAGCTGATAAAACAATGGCGGGCGGGTTTCGATGTCGTACTTGCCAAACGCCGTGATCGCTCATGTGACAGTTACTGGAAGCAATATACGGCGGCGATTTTCTACTTCCTGTTGAATCGCATATCGCAGATTCGTATCGAGGAGAATGTCGGTGACTTCCGCTTGCTTGACCGTCAAGTCGTGGACGTAATCAAGTCGATGCCCGAACAGCAACTTTTCATGAAAGGCATGCTGTCATGGCCAGGGTTCAGGACCGCAGTGGTCGAGTACGAGCGTTCTTCGCGAACGGCAGGAAGAAGCCGTTTCAACGGTTGGAAACTGTGGAATCTGGCTCTGGACGGGATCACCTCCTTCAGTACCGTGCCCTTGCGAATCTGGACGTACGTGGGAGGCACCATCGCCTTGCTCGCGCTGGCTTCAGCGGCCTGGCAGGTTATCGACAAATGGCTCTTCGGTAACCCGGTGCCGGGATATCCCTCGCTGATGACAGCCATCTTGTTTCTGGGTGGTGTGCAATTGATCGGCATCGGTGTATTGGGCGAGTACATTGGGCGTATTTATATGGAGTCCAAGCACCGGCCGCGATATGTAGTCAAAGGTATGGCAGGGGGGGGGCGCACGTCGCAAAAGGCTCGTCATCCTTTGAAGGAAGATTGATGATACGCCTAGAAATCGAGCGTAAATCCATTACCCACGCGTTAGCAGTCGTTTGCATTTTGCTCCTTGCGCTCGCGGTCAGGCTTTACCAGATTGAACTGCAGGTCGTCTGGTTCGATGAAGCCTACAGTGTGTGGCTGTCCAGAATGTCCCCAACGCAAGTCATCCTGTTTACCGCGCGCGATGTGCATCCCCCTTTGTACTACCTGATATTGCATGTCTGGATGGACTGTTTTGGTGATGGTGTTGTGGCCGTTCGTAGTCTGAGTGCTGTGACAGGTGTTGCCACTGTCGCCATGGGGATGCGGATCGCACATCAGTTTGCTTGCTGGCGTACTTGTGCAAAGGCGGGTTTGCTCTTGGCGGTTTTCCCTATTGGGGTCTACTACAGCCAGGAAATCCGCATGTACTCGCTACTCGGCTTGCTCATGCTTTCGGCCCTATATGCGCTACTGCTTTGGGGGCAGCGGCAGCGGCATCGATACTTGCTCGCGTATAGCCTGTTGATGGTCGCGGGATTGTACACACACTACTTTGCGGTACTGTGTGCATTGTCCTTTTGGTTGTATGTACTGTTGGCCAGGGGGCAGAACGGGCGATTGCTCATCTGGTCCAGGCCTTGGTGGATCTACAACGTGGGGATTGCATTGGCCTTTCTGCCCTGGCTACCCACATTGATCGAGCAGATCGGTCGCCCCAATCTGATAGCGTGGATAGCCACAGCGACACCGATGACGGTGCCGCTTGCTTTTTTGCGAGCATTCGCGTTAGACACGGACATGGCAGGCGCCAGTTTGCTGGCGATGGCCTTTACGTTGATTCTGCTTGCTAGCGCAACGCGCCTCTGGTGGCGGGACCGCGCATTGTCCCGACCCGGATCAATGCTCGTCATCTACTGTTTCATCCCGGTGTTGGTGACCTGGTTGGTGTCCTCGGTGAAACCATTGTTCATGGAGCGTTATCTGCTGTTTGCCTTGCTGGGCTTACCCATTCTGCTGGCCAGTGCACTGGCTGAACTCCGTCAGAGCTGGCGTGTGCTGTTACTGGTTCTTTGCGTGTTCTTCGAAGCGACAGGCATGGTAAATCTATACTGTCGGCAATTTAATCTGCGGGGCGGCGGTGAATGGGTCGACAACCGGCTCGACGCTGTCATGGCTCAGGTCAACTCACGATGGCTGCAAGGTGATGCACTGCTCGCCGATGACAGAGTCTGGTCATTGACCATTGATTTCTACAACAAGACTGGTACCCCACCGCTGGTCTACAAACCTTACTACACCGATCCTGCCACTGCATTGTATCCGCGCGTTGCACAACGGGTGGTCAATGACCCGCGAACACTGGAGCACCGTTACAAAAGAGTCTGGTGGGTCACCAGCGGCCCTGTGACGGAGATCGAACGTACGATGATGCGGAACTGGATCAGCCTGGCTGCGATCAGCAAAGGCGATTCGCGAGCACTACTGTTCGCGATGCCCGATCAATCGGCAAGCCGCGACTGAGCGATTCAGATGCCTGTGCCCGTTGCAGCCAAGTGCTTGAGTCATGCGCGCGGCAGAAGGGCTCAAACAGGTATTACATGTTTAGAGCTTCTGATCTCTGGGCCTCGATAGGTTGATTGCCCAATCATCCATCGGGCTTATGCCATGCAGACAGATCAAGCAACGACTGCTCCTGACCCCCTTGTTCTAGCGCAAGCTTACCAAGACAACCTCATTGCCAAGCGCCTGCCAGACTGGCTGAAGGCAGCGTCACAGCAGGAACTGCAGCAGCTGGGCAGGGCGATGCAGCGCAGCCTGGAGACGCGCCGTAACCTGTCCAGGTTAATGGCACGCATCCAAGGGATCGACACGTTTGCAACCTCGCTTCTGGAGTCGCAGATGCTGGTGCAGTTCGGGCATGAGTATCAGGTACGCCGCTGGGAAATGCTGGTTGGCAATCGGCAAGTGGTGATCAATACGGTACCCGTAGGCGCGCACCTTACAGAGGTGGAGTATGAGCCGATACCACTTGTGGAGGCAGCCCTGCGAAATTTCACTGAGGCAGAGTGTTCTTCGGATAGAACCCGGGAGGGTGCCCAGCCCAGGGGAAACCGCTTGCAGAACCGTCGACAGGGGAGTGTTACGCCCCCCAGTGCCGACCAGTTTGCACGGTTCTGCCGTCAGATAGATCTTGGCGGGCAATACCAGCGTCATCTGGACGAAGTGCTTCAGCCCACTGCCAGTTTCGACGATCTGGCAGGTGCTCCACGGTTATTGGCAGAGGCTCATCGAGAGGCGCTATTGGTCGACGCTTACCAGGCCAAGCTGAAAGGACAACTGACGCAGGCCGAGCTTCAACTCATCGTAAGCCTTTGTACCGACAACACGCTGGGGCGACTGAAGGGTGATCTTGTCGTCGCTAACCGTCTCCAACTGTTGGGCTTCACGATACAGCAGGTCGTGGTGCTTGCGGTTATGGATGAAGGCCTGATTCGCAATACGATAAAGCGGGTGCTGGTGCATATCCCGGGCGATGACCACGGTGCCTGGTGTGCATTCGCGAGTTTGCGCAAATTCGCGAATGCCTTGGGCCGACGGTTGCGCGACCCTGGCTATCAACAGTTCTTCAGTCGCTTTGTGCGCAGGCGCGATAGCCAAGCCTTCTACGGCGAGATCATTCCGGCCTATTCAGACCTGGTGATGACGGCCAATTACGATCTGGATGAAGAGCTCGAGCCGTACCGAATGCCGTTGTTCAACACACTGGCGATGGCACGTATTGAGCAGATCAAAGATGACGCGGCCATGATCGCTGTCCCTGTAGCGAAACTGGACCGGGAGGTAGAAGTTGCGCATAACCGGCGCCTGGCTGCAGAGGGGTGGACACTGCTGAATTTGGCGGGGCTGTTCGTACCCATCATTGGTGCGGGGTTGCTCGCGGTTACGGCGTGGAAGTTGCTGGGTGAGGTTTACCATGGCATGGAAGCCTGGCGCGAGGGTGATGATAACGAGGCCCTACGTCACCTGATCAATGTAGGGGGCGATGTTGCAGCGGCTGCGGTGACATCGGCGGGTCTCTTGTTGACGCGGCGTCTATGGCAAGGGGCAACAGTGGTAGACGAACTGGTGCCTGCCCACCTTGAAGACGGTACTGTCAAACTGTGGAACCAGGACCTGTCGTCGTTTCGTCGCGCGGCGCCTGGTGTAGGGGCGGTTCGCGATAGTCAGGGGATCTACCGCGTAGGGGAGCATGCATGGATCAAGCTGGATGATGGGTTCTACGCTGTTGCGCAGCAGGCGTCGACGGGTGAGTGGAAGTTGGTTGCGCAGCATGGACACGCACCGTTGTTGTGCCACAACGGCGCCGGTGCCTGGCGCTTGTGGAGTGAGCAGCCTGCTCAATGGGACGATACCTTTGCGATGTTCCGACGTTTGGGAGGTGATGCCCAAACACTGGAGGATGAACACATAGCACATGCCTTGGCGGCGGATGGTATGAGCGCGGATCACCTACGCGCTGTGCATGTCTATGGTCAACGGGTAGATCCTGAGCTCATGGACACGGTATTGCGCATCAAGATCGACCAGCGGATTCAGGGCGCCATTCGTGATCTGCGGGAGGGTGCCCAGGTAGCCGATCAGGTGCTGGTGGAGCAGGCACAGCGCTTGTTGGAAAGCACCACACTCCATGGTGCTGACTTGGCCGATCGGATTTCGGTTCGCCGTCGTGAATTGTTCCAGCGCTTGTACGACGGTGCGCAAGAGAGAGACTCACCGGGCGTGGCGTTTCTTCGCCGGGCGTTCACAAGTTTGCACGGGGCTGCAGCAAGGGGGCTGTTGCGTGCTGCCAGCGTGGCCGACCAACGATTGGTCGAGAGCGGCACCCGCATTGCTTTGCGACTGTCCGAGGCTGCGCGGCTTAGCGTGCAGCGTATTCGCGTTGCGCGAGTGATTGAAGCATTCCTGATCGAGTCTCCCCAGAACGCGGATACAGCACGCGTTGCGGTGGCGATGTTGAAACACCTACCCAACCCTGCAGCAGGGATTCGCTGGCGCTTGCTCGACACCGGCAGTGGTGCCGATATCGTCTTGACGGAGGGTGAACTGGGCAGCCAGCCACGAGGCTTGCTTCACCGTGCCGGGAAGTTCCAGTTGCTGGATGACCAGGGTAATGCCGTAGGCACTCCCGGAGAGTTATTCGAAACCATGTCCGCTGCTTATAGCGTAGAGCAGCGGCAGCAACTGGGTATCGCAGACCCCTGCGCACACCATCTTCGGGTTTTGTTAGGCAGGCAGATTCAACTGCGGCGGCAGGAAGTCGAGAACCTGTTTGCACCACAGCACGATGCCAATGCCTGGTTCAAGCCTGTTCGTCGGTTGAGCGATGGACGTATGGGTTACCCGCTGAGTGGGCGTGGAGCTGCAGGGAGCTCGCAAGGACGAAGGCCGCAAGCGTTGATCGCCATGGTTCGTGCCATATACCCCTCGTTCTCAGCGGCGCAGGCTGATGCCTGGATAGCGGACATCCAGGCATCGGGTCTAAATCTTGAAGCAGAGCTTGCCAGGCTGGGGAGGGAGTTGCAGTTATTGGGCACAGAGCTCTACCAGTGGCAGATGCAAGCCCCGTTGGGGGCTGAGCGCAACGCCAGGCAAGAGTTCAGGGAGGCGTTGAGAGCGTGCTGGCAGCGACGTCTTTCCTTCTCAAGATCTGCGACGGGGCAGGAGCAGAACTACCGGTGGAGTGTTTTCAATTTGTCCTTGCCAACAATCCCTGAACTCCCCGAGGGGGTCAGTTTCAGTCACCTCACCGAGTTGGCGTTATTCGAGCTGGGGCTGACTTCGTTGCCAGAGCGCTTTATACAGGCATTCCCGAATCTGCGAACATTAGAGCTGCCTGGCAACCAATTGACCCGGTTGCCTCCTTCTCTCATGCAGATAAGGTCTTTGCGTAGCCTGGACTTGTTTCGTAACCAGATTACCTTGGATGCGGGGCAGGCGACGATTTTGTCGTGCTGCGAATCGTTAGGGTATGTCAACTTGTCTTTCAATCCATTGGGGCGTGTTTTTTCTGTCAGTGGCTTGAGCCGGTTGCGCCATTTGCATATGCGCAGTACGGGCATCAGCGATTTTCCGAATGCGCTGGTGAGTCGTCCGGATCTGTTGCTCGCTGATTTTCGTGATAACCAAATAACTGCGATACCCGAAGCGTTCTACCTGGCTCCCGGCTGGGTTCGGCGCAGCATTTTGATAAGAGGAAACCCGTTGACCGAGGTGGAGTCTCAGCGCTGGGACGCTTCGCAGGGACCGGTAAGTGCAATGGGAGAGGCGTTTACGGTTGAACCGTCGGACTCAAGGCGGCAATGGCTGGATGCTTGTCAAAGGGCACGACGCGGCGAGTTCTCGCTGAGGTGGGACAGTTTGCAAAGTGACCCTGGTGCCAGTGAATTCTTGGCGATGCTCGCGACACTTTTACGCTCAGCGGAGTTTCATCGAGCACCGCGGGCATTGGCTGACCGTGTATGTACGATGGTTGAGGCTGTGGCTGAATGGTCCAGCTTGCGGGAGGAGGTGTTCTCCGGGGTGACTGAAGTCAATTGCCAGGACGATGCGGCGCTGTGCTTCAGTAATCTGGAGGTGCGTATGTTGGTATGGCAGGCGCAGCAGAGTTCTGACCATCAGGCGGATGGTTTGTTGCACTTGGGAAGACAGCTGTGGCGCCTGGATCAGGTTGATCGCATAGCATTAGAAGATATCCGAGCCAGGCGTGAGGCAGGCGGTAACCCGGACGAAGTTGAGGTGGGTCTAGCCTATCGACTGTCATTGCGTGATGCACTGGATCTGCCTGCGCAACCCAGCGACATGCTGTTTGGTGAGATTTCAGGTGTAGACGAGCGACGAACGGCGGCTGCACTGGCGCAGGTCCAGGAAGCTGAATCCTCAGTAAGCGTTGCGGCCTCGATGGTGGAGAGAGCCTTCTGGCAGCGCTATCTACAGCGCACGCATGGGGAGCAGCTTGATGCGCTTGATGCGCCTTTCCACAACCGCCTGGCGGCGCTGATGGATGAGCGGAGCTTTTTGGACGGTGAGCGCTTGGAAGCGATGAACCGCGTTCGAGACGAGCGTGAGGCTGCACGGCGTCAGCTGATGCGGGAGTTGACCGTGCCAATGCTGGAGGCAAATGACGCCCCCCGTGGTACTGACGATGCCAAGCTACCCCAGCCATCGGGTACCTCTGCAAGTTGACTGGGAGGCGCGGGTTACCGATGTTCTTTCGTCATGGTGGGCACTTCCGGTGCCCACGCAAGGTCATTTATCGGTAGGTCATGGTGAAGTCCAGCGCCCCGTTGGCCGACCCTGCGGTCACCGTTGGCGCTGTCTGATAGTAGCGCGCCTTGAAATGCAACACGGTCTTGTCGACAACCAGTGGCGTGACCGCTTCATCCTGCTGAAGGGGCATCGGGCTACCGGTACTACGCAGTAGCTGGATGCCTATACCCGTTGCGCTACCCGGCTTGTTGTCCAGGCTGAACACGCCCTGTACTGGCTCCAAGGGCACCGACCCTTTTGCCCCTTCCAGGCGAATATAGGCGCTGGCGATACCGCCGGCTGGGTCGTCTCTGCAATCGCTGAGGGTGACGTAGAAGTCCTTCGCATCGGTGTAGCTGCCGGGCCCCGTGAAATCTGCGAGGGTATAGGTTCCCAGTTGCACCGGGTCGGCGCTGACCGGGTTCGCCAACAGGGTGCATTGTGCTTGCTGCACTACGCCGCTGACATGAATGTTCAGTGCATCGCCAAGAAAGCTTATTTGGCTACGGACCATCTGGCCCCTGAAGAATTGCCGCCCGGTAGGGATCGGTCCGGTCTTGATCAGCGCCATGGTGCTGTAAAGTTCTTTGATCTGCAGGGGGGTTACGCCTGAGTACCGGTTATTCTCACCCGTATAGGGGATAGCGACGTCATCTGTCGGTGTGAATGAATTGCTACCACCTCCGTTGAAAGGGAAGCCCAAGCGGATATACAGGCCTACCCCCTTTATCCCGGTTTCGATCACCTTGCCATTGACGTCCCAGGGACCTACCTGAGGCAGGGGCCCAGGGTACAGGGCGCCGGTGGGCGACGCCTGGAAGGTTAATGTGCCGGTGCCGTCATTGATGCAGCGGATTTTACGCTCGGTCACCTCGGGTGTGGCGAACGTTTGCACCGTGCCGATGAGGGTGCCGATGGGGGCGTCCCGGGCTACCCACGGCGCGCCAAGGTCTATGTAGTAACTCAGCGGGCCGGCTGTGCTATCCCAGGTGCAGCTGGGCGCGGCATACGCCTGACCGGCGAAAGCGAGCATGGCGAAGGCCGTGCAGAGGTGTCTGATTGCGGGCATGGGAAAATCCGTAGGTGAAGCGCCAGTGTTGGGGCGATGTGTTCAAAGGGGTGGGCAGGTGAGCGTCTGCGAGCGGTAGCCTTGGCGAAGCTCCATCTGCGCCGGGGCGATAGGTAACCGACACGCTTGGTCATCAGCCTTGCCCCAGCGCACGTTCAGGGTTTGCGGATCTGTGCCGGTGGCGATCAGCGCCTGACCACCCTGGCCGACGATCGCCAGGCTATTGCCTTGCGCGTCGCTGACCTGCGTGCCAAATGGCAACGGTTGCCCGCGGCTGTCCTGCAAAGTGAGTATCAGGCGGGTGACTTGCCGTGCGGGGAAGGTGGCCTTGACGATGGCGCCGCGGCGCGGTACGACCTGTTGGGTGCCGTTTTCTACCTCGACCTCTGGGCCAAGTTGGTCGGTAAGCAGGTTCAACTGGTTTACCCGGTACGGGCGCAGATGCGGTGCCACGACATATCCGCTGGCATCGGTGCGCGCGCCAGGGGCGTTTTCCACGCCCACCCCCGCAATAGAAGGCACTTGGACCAAGGCAGTGGTTTCACCCAGGTAGGGCGTCAAGGTGATGCCGCCCTCATGGGCCAGCAGGCCGCCGCTGGCGTTGACAGAGAGCGTGCGGCGGTCACTGCTTTCGCTGAGTCCCGCGCCATAACTGGCATAGGCACTTCGGTAATTCGCCGAGAGCTCCAGGTTGTTGCGGCCCTGGTCATCGCGACTGACAGCTGCCTGGTAGCCCAAACGGTTGTCCAGGTCGCTGCCGCTGAGGCTGGCGCGTTCGTTGTGACGACCGCCGCGTTGTTGCACATCGAAGGTGGCACTGCTGCTGTTGCCCAGGTTCAATGGAATCGTGACGCTAAGGCCAACCATGCGATCGTCGAAGTTGCTGCGGCCAAGTGACTGCGAGGCGAAAAGGTTGTAGCTGATGCCACGATGCTGTGTATTGAGTTGAAACTGGTACTGCCGGCGCTGCCGGTTGCTGTTCCAGTAGTCGTCCTGGGTCAGGTTCAGGCTCAGGGAGCTGCGTGAACCCAGTGGCTGCTGTACCGAGGCTTCTACGCGGCTGCGGCGGTTACCCCTGTAATGGCTGTCGACATTGCGTTGAGCTATCGCTTCATCGAAGTCACGGTAGCCTTCGGTGGAATAGCGGTAGCCGGCGAAGCGCAGGTTGGTGCGGGTCTGGAACGTTTTGCCGTAGCGTGCGGCAAAGCTCTGCCCAGTCACGGTGCCCAAGGCTTGACCTACGTCACTGGTGGCGTGGGTGATGTCCAGCGATACAGCGCCAACGGGGCCGAAGTCGCGACCCAGTCCCAACAGCCCGGCCCGGTAATGCTCGCCACCTTGCGCGCCAGTGTACAGCGTTGTTTTCCAACCCAGCCCGCGTGCCAGGGTGGCCTGCCACAGTTGCGGCTTGTCCTGCCCGTTGATGGCGTTGTAGCGCCCGAACGCTGCGCTGTAGCGCCATACGCCTTCGCGCAGCAAGCTGCCCAGGCTGGAGTAAGGCTGTAGAAAGCGACGTACCTGCCCGTCGGCTTCGGTAAGCACGATCTCCAGCTCGCCGCTGCCGCCGCCAATGCCCAGGTCATCGATTTCATAGGGGCCAGCCGCGACGTAGGTGCTGTAGATCGGGTAGCCATTGTGCAGTACTTCAAGCTTGGCGCGGGTTTGAGCGACCCCACGGATAACCGGGGCGTAGCTTTGTAACACATCAGGTAGCATGCCCAGGTCCGAGGCCAGTTGCACACCTTTGAGCGGCAGGCTGCGAAAAACCTCGCCATTGCTGAAGGTTTCGCCAAGGGTCAGCGTGCCCCAGGTGCCGGGAAGGTCGGTTTGGGCATAGGTATTGCTGCGGGTCCAGCGCCGTTGTCCGTGTTCATCCTCGCGCAGGCTCTGGTTGCTGCGCAGGCGCCAGCCGCCAATGTTCAGCCCGCTGTTCAGGTACAGGTCCTGCTGGCTGCGGCCTGGGCCACCTTTCTGGCTGCTGTGCATGGCGGAGGCTTGGTAGTTGACAAAGCCGGCGTTGATGCCCTGGTCCCAGCGTTCTGGCGCCACGTTGCCTGCTGCGTCGCGGCGTAACGCCGCTTGGGGGATGGCGATGTCGAGTTGCAGCTGGCTGTTGTCGAACTCGACCTGGGCACCGGGCAATTGGGCGGCCAGGTCAAGGCACTGCTGGTTGGGCGCCATGGGGGTAGCCAGGCGGTCCAGCCGCAGGCCCAGTTCGGCCATCAGCTCTGGGCCCAGGCAGGGTAACAGCCCTTGGTCTGGGCCATGCTCCTGGAAATCGAGGGTATAGTCACCGGCGTGGGTCAGGTTCACCCGCACCTGCACGGTGTAGCGCCCGGCAGTCATCGGCCGGTGGGCCGCCAGGGCCTGCAGGGCCAACTCGGCACTGCCATGCGCCTGGCCAGGGGACTGGCGCAGGAAACCACTGTGGAATGTCAGATCGGGTTCGTTGGCCTGTGCAGCCGGCAGCAGACAGCTGCCACCCAAGGCCAGCAAACGTGCGAAACGAAGGCGCGACGGCGGCTGCCGACGCCGTTTGGCGCGTAGCATGAGGATGTCTCGAATGATGTCGGAGGTGGCCGCGTCGCTGCCGAGTGCTCAGGGCAGGAGGCGTGTTGTGTTGACCAGACTCCCAGGCTTGGGCGGTGAGTCAGGCGATGTGAGGAGGGTAGAGAGAGGAGTGGGAACGGTATGTAGGAGGGTTCTGAGCGGGGACGGGATTAGTCCATGAAACTATAAGCCGTCTGCCTCTTGCGAGGCAGACGGGGATCAATCAGTTCTAGTTGTTTCTGTTCTTGATGCTTTGTGCTAGTGCACGAGCGCCATCAGAAGACAACCCGGAACTCGTGACTATTGGCGTAAAAGTACTAGCACGATTTTCCGATCCCCCAGAGGGGGTTGATGTAAAGCCATGACTTCTTAGCACGTCAATCAGCACCTTCTTTATGTGTAAGTCGGAAGCGGAGCTCCCCCGGGCGCCTCGCTCTCCAGCTGGTCCAACTGGTCCAGCTGGGCCGGGTGGGCCAATTTCACCTTGAGGGCCCGGCTGCTGCACGAAGTTGTCAACTTTCCTCAGTGCTTCGTTGGCTTTTGCGCTCGCCGCTTCTGCCATGCTTTTAGCCGCATCAATTTCGCTGGCAATAGCGCCTGTATCAGCGCCCGCCGCAGGGCTGGCATCTGCGTCTGCGGTAGCTGCATTAGCTGCTTTCTTTGCTTTTTCAGCTTTCGCGTATGACCACCCCTTATACCCCGAGGCACCGGCGGCTATCCCACCTAGAAGGAGGAGCGCGCCACCGATCGACTGATACAACGTTTGTTTTGCTTGGTTCTTCTCGAAAATAGCCATAGTCTGAAGTCCAAGGCCCGTAGCCATGGCAGCCACCCCTACAGCGCCCACGGCCATCCATACCTTCGTAGTCATCGACGCCGCCATGAGCCCAACCGTAGACGCGACTTTCATCACGCCCCCCACAAATGGGATGGCGCTAAACAGCGCGGTAGCGATACCAACGCCTAACTGAATCCACGCCCCGGTTTTACTGGGACCTTTCCTCTTCCTGAACCCGATCGCCGGTCCGTCCGAAGGTGCCCTGTAGCTCGCGTGGCCGCTGGGATCGCGCCAGTTCACCGGGTCGCCAAGGCAGTATTGATAGGGGTTGATACCCGCGATCTCGGGTGGCATCGAGTCCGGGCTGTGGAAGCGCATCAGTTGCGGGTTATAGGCGCGGTAACCTCGCCCCAGCAGGTACCAGCCCAAGGCGCGTTCACGCGCCTCGCCGTTGAAGGCCAACAAGCCATGCAGTGCGTTGTCAGGGTCTTCTTTGCCGTTGTCGCCATAAGCGCTGTAACGGGCTTCGCACACCGTGTCCTTTGTGCTCTCACCCAGCACGCTGTTGCTCATATTGGTCAGTAGCAGGCGACTACCATCGCTGTCGTTGCTCGATTGCAAGCCCAGTGGGCGGCTGCCCTCATACAAGTACTCGGTCCGTACATCGTTGTCGATTGTGGTGTGCAAACGGTCGTTTTGATAGCGGCGCAGCACCTCTGCACCATTGCCGTCGCGCACGCCTACAAGGTGATCGTGGCCGTCGTAGCGGTAACTGAACAGCGTGTCGCCACCCTCGCTCAATACTTGTGCGAGGCGGCCATGGTCGTCATAGACGAGCTGGTTGCCGGCTTCGTCGTTGAGCATGTTGCCATCATCATCGTAGCTAATCCCGCGGTCGGGCAGGTAGCCAGGGGGAGAATGCGTCACCTGCATCAACTGGAAGCCTTCACAGCGATACGTGGCGGTATGCTTAGGGGTATCGGGGAACCAGGTTTCGCATTTCACCAGGTTATCCAGATCATCGTAAGTGAACACTTGCTCTTCGATCGGGTCCCCTTTGGCGTTGCGGGGGAACGCGTCCTGCTTACCCTCGCACCAATACGACTCAAGCCGTTTGCGTGGATCGTAGTCGAAAAATTCCGTGAGCTGCAGTTCACCCTCGTGGTACAGCGTGCGGCTATGGAGCAGGCCATCGTTACGCCAGATTTGGCTAACACGGTGTTCAGTCGTTTTGAGCTGATCATTGTAGCGGCTCAGAATGCGGTCGATCTCCTGGCCATGGCTATCGTAGACCTGCTCGCAGTCGACACGATGCAAGGTTTTCAGGTCTTGGGTTTTGGTCAGTTTCAGCCGCCCATCATCGTTGTACTCGAAGTCTGAGCGCAGGTTGCCCTGGGTGGTCCAGCTAAGGCGGCCGATGTCATCGTAACCGTGTTCAGTCGTGATGTTATCACTGCTCTCGCGCAGTAACTGTCGGCCCTGCAGCGAGGTGGTATGCGTGCAAACATACTGCTTGGCAGCCTGCGCGTCGTCCCAGGTCTCCTGTCGCAGATAGCCTTGGTCGGTGTAGTCATAGGTACGCGTGCCATGGTCGTTGACGGCACGGTTGATGGCAGGGGAATGACGTCCGTATTCATAAGCGGTCGGCTTGTTCTGCCCTACCGTGATGGAAGTGGGTTGCAGGGAACGGGTGGGGTCGTAGGTGAAGTTGAATTCTCGCTTGCTTTGAGTGATACGTTTGCTGGCCAGTTGCTGCTCGCTGTCGTTGCCAGCCTTGTCTTTGTACTCGTAGTGTTCCGTGCGTTTACCGTCACTGAAGCTCAGCATGCGCTCTTGCCCATCGAACGTACGCGCATAGGCCAACACGCCCGCAGCCAGCGTTCGTTTACCTTTGCGTTTCTCGTGCACATACACCGTTTCGACCAGTTCATTGCGGCTGTGCGGCGCAAATGTTCTGCTCATCGCAGTGCCGTCTGGTCGTTCGGTGTACGTCATGCGGCCGTACTCATCGTACTGGTATTTGCTGACCGTCAGTGTTTCGTTGTTGCCTTCCGGGTCTCGAATCCGCTGCTCTTCACGGGTGCTCTGGCCTACGCCATCGTAAAAGAAGTTCTGACGCCCGACTTGTTTGCGGTTGGCATCAAATCGCTCTATCTGCCACGGTTTGTCCTTTAAATTGCTTTGGGTCAGGGTGAAATGCTGGCGCAGCTCCGGCTGGTTGGGGTTGGTAACCCAGCTGGCGACCATGTCGCCCTGGGCGCCAAACGGGGAAAAGGCAGTGTGGTGTCGGGTGCCGTCAGCATTCAGGGTTTCGCAAAGCTCGCCCCAGGCGTCATAGCTGTAGTGGGTATCGATGGCCAGCATGCCGCCCTTGAGGCGAGGATGGTAGTCATAGGTAGTATCGCGGATCAACTGCCCCAACGTGTCATGCATTGCCTCGTAAACCAGCTGGGGCTGCTCTGCATTTTCGGTTTGGCGTGTCTGCCTGACGGTGCGGTTGAGACCATCGTAAAAGGTATGGGTGACCACGTTGGAGGGGTCGGTTACCGTCATCCCGGCCTGCTGGCCCTCGGCGGCCACCAAGCGATAGCTATACGAGCGAACGGACGCATTCGGGCTACCCGCAGCGAGGGTTTGTTTGATCACCCGTTGCAGCGCGTCATACTCGTACTCGATGGCTACACCGTGGACATCTTGCTCCATCAGCGTTTGGCCTGTCAGGCTGGAAACCGAGCGTACAAAGCTTTTTTGCACGCCTCTGCAGGTTACGGTTTCTTTGATTTCAAGCGGTGCCTCACGTTTTTTCGTGGTCGCGCCCGGGTAGCTCCAGCGTGTGGAAACTTTTTCCTCGCTGGCCAGCAAGCCTTTGGCCTGGGGGTTGTACAGGATTTTTTCTTCAGTGATTTGACGGCCGTGCAGCGCCGGTTGGTCTGGCGCATGGTGGTAACCCAGCGTGGTCCGCTCCAGCAGTTGCTCGTCGTCCCCCAGGCCGCTGCACTCAGTGATGCTCTCTTCAACCAGGTATTGGCTCGGTGCACTGACAAGACGGCTGTCTTCGGTCAGCCTGTCGAACAGCTGATAGCGCAGATACGTGGTCATTATCGGTGCGCCACTTTCGACCGGCACTGGCGCGGGGACGGTGGCGGGCATGTCCTCGGGCGGGACCCAGGAGGGTGGCTGGGTCCCCGATGGGTACACCGTGCGCTGGGCGAGGCTGCGCTTGAAGCCAAGCGGGTCTGCAGGGCAGCCATCCTGCCCCCCGGCCTCGTAGTATTCGCTGACGGTAAAAACGCCGTCAGGCTGTAGCTCCAGGGTCTGATTGCCGTGGTCATCGTACAGAGTTGTGGTGACTTCCTGGCGCAGCTGAGTGGGATCGTCCTTTAGCTTCCAGCGCTCGACCACGAACTTAGGCGCCTGGTAGTACCGAGGCTGCAGGGCGAACTCGAGGTTCGGGTTTTCGTGGTATGAGGTCTCGGTCTCACGGATGTGCCAGTCGTCCTTCGGCTCTGCGGCTGTGCCATCCAGCGGCGCTACTGGCTGAGCGACCCGGCCGAACTCCTCGGTAATCTCTTTGGTCATCAGATGGTAGCGGTTGTAAATGCGAGTGACCTTTCGAACCAGCTCACCACCTACTTCATGTCGTTGCGAGGAGCTGTAGGTATAAGCCCCTGGTAGCTTGAAGAGTGTATCTTCCCCCTCCGTCCAAGGCATGTTGCTATTTCCGCCCATGAAATTTTCTGCGGAGTAGCTGTAATGGGTCACCATTTCAGGCTGTTCGAAACCCGGGTTCACCACATGTTTTTCGACCCTGGGCAGCCTGGTCAGGGGGCTACCTTCGGGCATTAGGTGGCCTGCATTGTCATAGCTAAGGTGTTCGAAGCTGCCGCTAGGCGTGTGTATGGTCTCCAAGCACTGCATGTTCTGGGTAGAGGCATCTTTGAGATAGCCGAAACGCCATTTCGCACCGCCGTCATCGGGTAGCAAGACCTCGCTGACGTCGCGTGCTTTGAGTGAGACCACATAGGTGCTGGCGTTATCGTCCGGATACAAATGGATGCTGTAGCGGTCGACGCTCTGGTATTCCACCCATAACAGGCGCTTGCCCGTTGCATCGTGAACTTCGCTTAGGCACCGGTAATTTCTGTTTGCAGGTATGGCCTCGTAGGTGAGTTCGACCCAGTGCCCAGCCGAGGAATAGATTCGATGCGGCAGCGCAATTTGCTTGCCATTTTCAGAGTAGGTGCGCAGGTGTTCAATCATGCCCGAGCGATGAACGACGCGGTAGTTGGATTCGTCGTCTTTGTAGAACTCGAAACTCACCAGTTTCTGCTCATCAATAATAGCAGGTTTGGATGTGACGTCGGTCACACGATAGCTGTCACCGCTGATGAGCGACAAGGCCCGACGACTGACATCATAGCGGCTGAGGTTGATGCTCCAGCCTGATCCATAGCCGTGGTCTTCATCTTGCAACGGGCTGAAGTTCAGTGTAACGGGGAAATTAGGGCCGATCAGGTTGTTGGCGACTATTTTGGGCAGTTCGATGCCCAATGTGTACTGGCCGGTACGCGGATCAACTTCGCCTTGCATGAAACCGAGAAAGTTGAACGCATTGGAGTGTGCGGATGAGGTAGCGATCATGGTAGTTTAGCCTGGTTAAGGGATTAACGAGCGGGCAAGCGCAGCTTGGCGCATTGATACCGGGTTATGTTTTTTTCGTCACCGCGATGGGCACGGCCTACCAGCACCTCGTTTGGAGCGCATGTAAACTCCCCGTTATGAGTATCCCAATGACCATTTCCCTTCGAGCCATCCTCGGTATGGCCGGGGGACCATGGACCTGGCAGCACACTTATCCGATTACTTTCGGATTCAACGCCCTCATAAAGCTTTGCACATCGGTAGTCAGTACGCCCGTTCTCATCGCCGTGGTCTGCACCGGTATCGTCGGTATCGCCGTATTTTTGATAGGCGTGGCCGCGGCCAACCATGACTTCATCGACAGGGCAGCTGAAGTAGCGGTACTCCGTGTTATCCCAACCAACCCCGTCAGCCTCATTACAGTCCTGGTATCTGCCCTTGTCGCTGTTGTAACGGCCGGTCAGGGGAATACCGCATTCGCGAAACATAGGTGACCACGGCGTTTTCTCAATGACTACCTTTCTGTCGAACTCAGTACACAGGTGCCTGGTGTCGCCTTGTTCATCACCATAGTGAAAGCGCCCGGCCATGACCCCTACGTTGCACTCCTTCTTCGGGGCATGGTCCTCGTCACCTTCCCTCCATTTGTCCGTCCATGTTTGGTTTCCAGTACTTAAGTACTCTCCAAATTTCGTATCCTTGTTGCTGGAAGTTGTGACGCGCACGCAGGATAGCGTGTGGGTCATTTCCTGGGCGGAGCCCGACTGGGCCATGTCCACCAATTGTATGCCTTTGGTGACTTTTCCCTCTGCCTGGTTGCTAAGGAATCCTTTCTTGTTCAGTGCGCTGATACTTTGTTCCGCAAGTATCGAACCGGCGGCTCCCGTTTTTAGCTTGATCCAGAAGTTCTTGTTCGTGCTAGGATCAAGTTTCGGCTCGTAATCGTTACCCAGCATAGTGTCGCAAAAGTAATCGTCCGTCAGCAGCACTTGCGTGGCAGGCGGCATGTTCTCCATTGAGATACTTTCAACCCGCAATTGAAAGCATGCCGATGCTGGGTTGGTGAGCATGTAATCAACTGTTCGGCCAGTGCCACCAGGCAGAACCTCAATAACACAGTGGGCGTTACTGTCGTTTTCAGGGTCTGAAACGTCCCCTGTTTTTCCATACAACGTGATGGTCCCCGGGACGGTGCTGTTGGGCGTGGTGGCGTGTACCAAGTTGCTGTTCACGGTGCTGACCGTGGCAAGGGCTAGCACCATGAGGCTTCGTATGAGCAGGGGTTTTGCGGGTGGGTTGAATAACATACATATGTCTCCTGACGGGGGGCTTGCTATCGAAGTAATAAGCCTGAACTGCGGGTGGCGCCGTGGTCGCTCGGCCACGTGTCGAGTGCTACGAATCTGGAGAGTAAAAGCACGCGCTCATTCGCGCACCTGATAGAAATACCAGGTACCTGCTGCTCGCTGCCCCCCGGGGTATCAGCCGCTACCTGTTATTTCTGCTAGTAGGCAGGTGTTGAATCACGGGGTAAAAAGACTTCAAACCTGTGGAGTTCAACTGCATGAACCTGAAAAATCAGAGAGATGGCGGGCGTGCCGCCACCGGCACCCAAATGATCAATCCACCGTTGCCGTTTATTCCGACATTGACGGACAGGCGTGAAATCGATGTGGATGCGTTGGAGGGGGATCTTGATACTTATGTCAATTATCCCGGAATCCATGATGGCGATACCATCACCGTGATATGGCGAGGCACTGATGGGCAGGGCCAGCCGTTCGACGACACCAAGTCGGCCACGCCGGTCTTTAATCCTGATCCGGTTCTGGGCCAACGGGTGAATATCGAAAAAGACACACTTCTGTGGGCCAGGGGTGGGGCGGCGTTTTATTCCTATCAGGTGCGTGATTGGGAGGGTAACCCGCAACCTGAGTCGCTGCGGCTGCACTGTTTGGTGGGTTTAGTCGAAAGACCCGAATGGGATGAGCAACTGCCGGTGGTGCAAGTGCTCGAATCCCATGATCGTGTCATTGACTACAGTGCGCTGGGGTCGGGTGTCACCGTGATCATCCCCTACTACCAGGCTTTGCAAATAGGTGATGTGGTCAAGGTGGTGCTCAATGGCGAGGACGATAGCGGCACGCCAGTTGAGAAGGAGTTCAACGTTTCACCTAAGGAAGGTGGTGCAGCGGCTGTGCTGAGCGGCCCGATCTCCAGGAGCCAGTTGCGTGATTTTAAAGGCCGTAGCATCGACCTTCACTACACCATCATATTGAAGGGCAGCAAAATCGCGCTGCGCTCGCCGACTCAAACGTTCGAAGTACTAGAGGTCGCTGCCACCGAACCCTACCTGCCGCCCATGGAGATCGTAGGTTTCTCGGGCGATGTGCTGGACCCGGAGGCCTTCAAGACCGGGCTTGTGATAAAGGCTAAGTGCCCCGCGCGGGCCAAAGCCGGTGACGTAGTGCTGTGCCACTGGCTAGGCGACACGGTGGATAACCGCCACGTCATGGTGCAGCGTCTGGATGCCAGCAGCCAGCCGAATGGCGTCATGCAGTTCGGCGTGAGCCCCGCGTCACTGGACGTCAGTGTTGGCGATGACGTTGACGTGTTTTTCCAGATTGCGCGCCAGGGCTGGGCGATAAATTCGCAGCCGTTGTCGTTCAAGGTCGAGCGCGTGCGCGGGCACCTTTTGCCACCGAACGTAACCCCTACCACAGCGGAGAACGACGGGGCTGTAGGGTCCGCCATCCAGTTCGACAAGGGGGCCAAGGTAGAGGTCCCTAGCAGTGGGGTAAGGGAAGGGGACCGCATCAAAGTGAACTGGCAAGGCAATGCCTACGCCGGCAACGTGACGGTCGAAGAGCCTGATGACCCGTTAGCCCCGTTGTTCTTCACGATACCCCCCGACTACATCGCGGCCAACATGGAGCAGAACAAGGCGAGTTCGCTCAAGCGCTTTCCGGTGACCTACACCCTCGTCACCAATGAGGGCGAACTCACTTCGGATGCGTTGCGGTTAAGAATCCAGCCAGTGCCGCCAGGTGGATACCATCCGGCGTTCTGTGATGATGCGGAAGCAAACGGCGAGCTCTCAAAAAAGACATTGGTGACAGACCCTTACATTGTGCTGCCTGTCTGGCCATTCATGGCGGTGGGTAACACAGTGACCCTAAAGGTCACCGGCATGCTGGCGACGGGTGTTAGTTACGAAAAAACCATACGTGACGCCGTGAAAGTTGAAGTTGATGACGTCAACCAACAGATGGTGGTAGCGACGGTTCCTTTGGCTGACGTGAAAAACTTAAGGAGCAGCACTGAGCTGCACTTGTGGGCAACGATCAGTTTCGATGACGGCGAATCATTCCACGTAGTGCCGAATGGCAGGGTAATGATCATAGATTGACCCCGCTTCTGTGTATCCAACAGGCATAGAAAGATCTTTTGTCAACGGAGAATGGTTAAATGAGCAAGCAATCGCTGGACGATTTTTTAAAAGAAATGGCAAAGCAATCTCAAACGCTTAGATGGGATGTGATCGCCGCATTCGATCGTGACAAGACCAACTATCTATTGCTGCAGGACTATATCTCTCGCTTCAATACTGCGTCGATTATTCCGCCTTACGATAGTTTTTTGGGGACGGGAGGGACTGTGCATCATTTGCGCGATGTACAATTCGACTCGCCGCGCCTGTGGTTTGATGGGGCCGTTCTTAGCGATGGACGAGCCCGCTGCGTGATGCGAACTGTCGGGGGCTTTGTGTACGAGACCTTAACTACGCAAGGGACGCAGCGCGCCGAGATTAAACGTTTAGGCTTTATTGATGGCCTTGTCGGGCCGATCATGACGATGACTATTTTTTTAGTGAATGCGCCGGGACATGTGACCAGTAAGGGTTCGGTGGAGCTTGACCTGGCAGGCAATGGGGCCACGAGTTTTCTTTTCACCGGCGTCGATACCCGACTCGAATCGGGAAAACTGGGCGAACACCTTCATAAATGGCTTGAAACACTGCAAGATCCCCAGAAAAAATTCACGTTGGGTGAGTTGCGCCCGAACCCCGAGGACGCTTTACAACCTGGGGATTTTCGAGTTTTGACGCGGCCGGCGCGCGGTGCGGCTGTACGTGGCGCCGATAATTTTGGCGATGGTGAGGTGCTGGTGCTCATTGGTTTGGATGAAAGATCTGGTGATATCCCCTCTGGGAAAGACAGCTTGCCCTATTTTTTGCCGGAGGGTTATTCGAGTAATTTGGTTATTAGCTTTGAGCAGGTCGTCAGCCGTATGCTGCTCAAGACGATCGAAGGTTTAAAAATGTTCGAGACGCTCGAATATCAAGGTGTCGTCGCAGGAAATTTCATGCGGTACCAGGCTACGGGAGGGGGGGTTAATAGTGGTGATGCATTACCCATAGTTATGCCTGGGGCGAAGCCGGGCGCGGGTGTAGAGGGTGTTGAAATTCCCTTTGCCAGTAGCAACCCATGGTCTTTCTCGTTGGTCAGTGGGGCGATGGAGATAAAGTGGACCGGCCGTGTCGAGACGCGGGGACTTGCGGCCGAAACAATTTTTACCGCGGGCGGGTGGGTAGAGCATGAGTATGAAGCTACCGTTCTGATTGACTGGGACTTAAAGTGCAGGTTCACTCCAGTGCTAGCTAAAGATCAGGCCGGACGCTCTGTGATCCGGATTCAAACTGACATTGAAAAAAAATTCTCAACTGAGGCCCAAGGCGGAACGGGGCACGATAATCTGAAACCGGTTTTGGACGATTTTCTCGCAAATTATAATATGCCTGTCATGGAGCTGGAACAACTAGCTACGGAACTCGATAACGTTTCACTTTCCATTGACGCGTTTCGTCTCAATGGCCTTCTGTTCGCAGACGAATCGGTGGTGGTGCCTCGCGTCATTCGTCAACCCGGTGACTTGACGGCATTGGGCGACTTGGGCCCGAAGCTGACAACCAACCGACTGTCTAACAATGAACCCGTCGTGGTGGCCAATGGCACCTTTACCTTCGAGGTGATCCCTCCCTTGGAGGGCGTGCAATGGTCCGTGGCCGCGCTGGAGGGTGACCCGACAGGTGAAGAATACGTGGGGGCAATCGAGAACGGTATCTATCGAGCCCCAACGGCGGCCAGTTTCAACTTCGCTTACCGGCGAGTGATTGTAACGGCCAGCAAAGGCGACTGGTCCGCCAAGGCCATGGTCCATGTGGTTGCCTCTTCGGTTTCGGTATTCCCTATGGTCAACACGGTCAACCTGACCCTGGAAGGCGACCCAAATGCAGGGTATGTGGTCTGGGCCGGTAGCGCCAACAAGCAGGCACTTGATTGGACTATCTCCGGCAATGCCGGAGGTAGGTTGGAGTTGGATGAAAATGCCGACGTTCAGGATGCACGAGTCTATTATCCCCCAACAGAGTTCCCGGATGATGGCGCGAATGAGCTGGACCAATCGATTCGCATCGACAGGATAGAAGTCAAACAGGGCGACGGTCCACCAACCCTATGCGAAATGTTTCTTCCAAAACTGGCCACACCCAATTGCTTCTTCAAATACACCGAAGAGGAGGATGGAATACAATTTTCCTTTTGGGCGACAAAAAACGACGGCACTGATATGGAACTGTCGCCTGTCAATTGGTACAAGCTGAGTGGTAAGGGCGACTTGAGCCCGTCTGGAAAGTACACCCCACCGGCTGCCGGAGGGGAGCATTATATTGCCGTGGCTGCATTTTATGACGGCGGCTTCATCACATTGTGGAACTTCGTCATTATTCCACTCCCCCTCGCTACATTACTGAGCTTGCAGGAGTGTGAGCTATGAATCCGTTCTCTACATCGGCGCTATTACAGCGATTAAGTGAGGAAGATCGGTTCTTCGGTTGGGGCGCCGTGATGGCGCTCAGCCGCAAGGCGTTGAATACTTCGCTGCAGGACCACTACTTGCAGTCGTTGGGCAAACTGACTTATCTCGAGCCTTTTGATGATGCCTTCTCGATCAATGAAGGCAATGAGCAGATAATCGAGATCGAGGGATTGGTCCTGGGCGCAGCACACGTATCGTTCGAGGGCGCTGTGTCGACAGACCGGCTCGTCACCGTACGCATGAACCTGTTGGCTGGCGATTTCCGCTACCGGTTTCAGCTGGCCGGCCAACCGCCTCGTTTGCATCGCAGCTTCACTATTCGCGAAACACAGGGCTTCTACCTGGAGGCGCAGTGCAAATTCGAACTGCGGTTAGACCCGATCAGCATGAAGCAAGAGATCGTGATCGACATCGCCCAGGCCAGTCGTTATGGCTGCAACCTTGGTTTTGACAACTACGAACGCACCCAAATTGGCAAACGCCTGGGCCAGTGGTTGGTTCAACAGAACGAAGAGCGCAGGGTCTTGAGAATGGGCTCGTTCAACTTGCGCAACTATGAGCCGTTGGACCTGCGCAAGGGGGCCTTGATAACCCTTCCCGCGCCATGGGCGGCAACCCCAGGCTTTGAGGGTGATGGTGCACTGGTAGTGTTCATGCAAAAAGGGGTGGATTTCAAGGGGGGTAATATGCCGTCGCAACCCTACCCTTATCCGTTGCCCAATGAAGCCAGCACCGACGTCATGCTGCTTACGCCACCCATTATGCAGGAACTCAAGCTGGGCGAGCCAGCCGATGTAGTGCGCTGGTTAGCGCTGGGCAATGACCGTCGAGTGGCCTTGAGTGAAACCCACCTGCTGGCTGATGCCTCGGTAAGTTTCGGGTCGCTGGCACGTGGCGCGCTCAGTCGTGAAGTGCAGCCTGCCATCTCCACGCTGGGGGCTGCTCACAAACAGTCGTTCGCTTTGTCAGGCGGCAGCGGGGGGGTTGAATGGCAGGCGCGCAATTTATTCCGACCGCGGGCGACGGGCACGATGAATGACGGTCTTTATCAAGCGACCGCCCGGGAAAACTTCGCCAGGCCGACACAGATGATCCTGGTGACGGGTCATGCCTTGGACGATGACGAATCCTTGGTTGCATCCGCACTCGTGGTGGAAACCGACAAGCCCCTGACCATTGCCCCACAGACCGTCAACTGGTCAAACGGTGACGGGCCAATCGAGTTCGTCGTGAGCGGTGGTGCGGCCGTAGACTGGTCGCTCGAAGGCGAAGAACTGGGTAAGTTGGATAAAAACGGGAACAAGGCGACATTCACATACACGGCACAACACACATCGGGTATTCAGCGTCAGCGAATACGCGTGACGTACGACAACGAAGGTATCCAGTCGTCCGCCGAGGCGTCTGTGGTCATCGTCCACACGCCCGCTGCCGTGTACGTTGAGCCCTTTCATGTGCCCCGCGAGAACGCGCAAGCACCGATTCAGTTCTCTTTCTTGAACTGGCGCGAGGCATTGGTGGCCGCGGGTAAGACACCACCAGCCACCCTGCAGGAAGCTGACATTGAATGGACAGTAGTCGGCGAGGGTGAGATCACACCTGACGGGCTGTACACCCCACCGCTCAAGCCGGAGTCTTCAGCAAGCGTGGTGATGGTGGACTTGATGGGCTTGGCTTTCGGGTACGCCATTGTCGAACATGGCGAAGATGGCATGGGTACTGGCACACGGTCGTCAATCGCATCAGGCTGGGCGACGCTATCGAGCTTCACGCTCAAGACATTATCGGCGCCTAGGTGCTTCGCCAACGGCATGCAGCAAATTCAGGTGGAAGTTAGCATTATCACCACTCAGGGGGACTCGATTGTTGATCCGATCGGCGAAGACGATATGGCAACGTTCGGTTTTTATGTTGAAGGAGGCGGTCTGTTAGATGTCGTGGATGTTGGTATCGAGCCAGGGGCAGGCAAGCCAGAAACCTGGGTGATGCGCCGTACAAAAAACGGCAAGTTGATAACGCAGCCGGGCGTTGTTGAGGGGGGGGCACCTGCGGAACAACAAGGCGAGTTGATCAGGCACTTCTGGCTACAGACCACTGCTACGCAGGAGGTGACGATATACGCCATGTTCAAGAAAGCGGGGCTAGGGGGGCTGTGGCAACCCTCGCAAGAAATAAGCCCACAAGATGGCGAGGTGAAGGTAACCGGCATCATGCGGCCGGGTGTTGCCATTACAGATTTTGACTGGTCCAAGGAACCTATTCGGGTCGAGCAATTAGGCGAGGACGTTGGGAATGATACGTTCAGCTATAAGACCCTAACGATAGACTACTGGTATTTGAAACATATCATGAGGGAGCTGAAGATCATCCCCTTCGTGGAGATGAGGGTCGAGAATGATGATAACCTGTCGGTGATGCGCTGGGAGACCGAGGAATACGAGGACGAGCTGTGCAGTTACAGCGGCTACGTGTTTGGAAACTCGAAGGAAGAGATGATTTATGATCCCCAGCTGGTTGTCATGTCAGCACATCGGGGTGTGCCACTAAAGGCATTGCACCTGAATCATGCTCCCCCTGATAATACCTTGATGATCAGCCTGACGCGGATAATAAACTTCCCTTATCGGCACCAACTGAAGGATAACGCTGACGCCTTGTACGATTTCGAGGAAGAAGTGCGGCCTACCCTGTTACGTCCGTTCAAGTTCAGTCTGCTCGATCAGGAAGGCAACCGCCATTATCTGAGAGTGATGTATCGCGGGGTGGATCGCAACCAGTTCATGCTTGATCTGCAGTAGCCGCTAGCTGGAGCCGCATAGCTGAAGCCACGGAGCGGTGGCTTGCCTAGGCAAGCCACCGCCGAACGTAAATTTCCAGAGATCAATACGATGACAGTCACATCGGTTGTGCATTCCAACGCCTTCAATTTCATGAGTTTCATCAGTAGCAGTGTCGATCCGCGTACGGGGCAATATACCGTTACTCTAAAGTTACCCACTGTGCCAGCCAACCATTTACAGGGGCCTGAACTGCCTGTGCAGCTGGCCTTCAACCCTTTGAACACTGAAGACAGTGGTTATGGCAATGGCTGGAACATGAGCCTCAGCCAATACATGCCCCAGACCCGCACCTTGTATTTGTATACGGGCGAGCAGTTCGTCGTTTCCAGCATCACTAGCCAGCCGGCGGTCATCGATGAACAGAAACTCGTAAGTTTCAAGTTATACCGTGACGACGACGATAATTATCGGGTGGTGCACAAGTCTGGTCAGGTGGAACACCTGCGTGTCCGCTCAAGTAATGGCAAGCAGGTGGCGCTGCCCTATCGCGTCTATGCGCAGAGTGGGCATTGGATCGAGTTGGACTACACCGCTCCACCGGGCATTACTCACCAGTGCCTGAAGTCCATAAAGGACATGGCCGGTAAATCCTTGCTGGAGGTGGAATACGTTAACCGCGACCGCTACAACTTCCATGTGGCCACTCGAGCGAATACCGGCCCGTCGCGGGCGACCTACTCGGTGCAATTGACCGGTAGGGACGTCAGGAAAGTGGTACTGCCAACCCAGGACCAAGGCAGTTGGCGGTTTGACTACCGCAAGGACGCGAGCACGCAAGACATGAACTGTCTGAAGTACGTGGCCACGCCGACCGGCAGCGTCGAGACCATTACCTATGATAATGCCGGCCATCAGTTGCCAGCGGGTGCGCCTGTCGATCGGCTGCCGCGGGTGAAGAGCCACGTGCTTGCCCCTCAGGGCGGGCAGAAGTTGATCGAAACGCAGTATACCTACAGCGCCGAGAACTTCATAGGGGGGAACAGCTCGGTCTCTTGGGCGAAGGGGAAGGACAACCTCTATCAAGCTGGCGCGTCGTACGTGTATTCCAGCACCGAGCAGTTGGTTGTACAAGATGAAGTCGTGCGCCAGATCGTCCGCACGTACGACCGCCATCATCTGATGACGCGACAGGTAACCGAACAACTGAGTGACGTGCTCGATTACGACAAGGCCGACGAACCCGAACAGCAATGGTACGTGACGCAGACCACCACAGCCTACCACGGTAACGCGAACGTAGAGTTTGCGCTGCAACCGCCTTACTTCCAGCTACCTAAGCAGGTTACTGAGCAATGGCGAATGCGCCACGATTCGACGCGCCAGCGAAGCGAGGTGCGCGAATACGGCTATGACGATGCCGGCAACCAGACGCTGGAGGTTCAGGCCAATGGTGTGCGAACGGTCAGCGAGTACTACCAGCCTGGAGACAACGAGGAGGATTGCCCGCCAGACCCGCACGGCTTCGTACGCCACTTGAAAAACCGCACGGTCTATCCATCGCCCGGGTTCGAGGCTCAACCACCGGCGCCCATTTTGCGCACGAACTACCGCTATGGCCGTCACGGTTCGGTTTTACCGTCACGCCAGCGAACACTGCGGCGAAAGGTGGGGGAATATTGGTTGCAGCCCAAGCAGGAGAAGCTGATCGAGCTGCCTGCCAATGCGTGGCAGCCGATGCAAACGACCGTGCGTGACACCACTTTCGAGTACATAGCGAACCCCTCTGATTCGCTGCTTCACGGCCGACTGCAGGCCCAGGCCGTCGTCATGCATGGCAAGCCAGAGGCCATGACTTTGACTGAATTCGAATACGATACCCTCGACAACAGTACCGTGCTGGAAACGCTGCAGACAGTGATCGGCTTCGATGACGGTGAGCCGGTCGAGGGCGAAGCGGAGCCGCGCAACTCGACCAAGCAGATTACGCTGCGCCAGTGCGTGCTGATCAACCAGCCGCTGCTCAATCTCGACGACAACGAGGTGGAAATCGCATACGAATACGATGAGTTGAGTCGAGTCACCAAAGAAACCGTATCGCCCAGAGAACCTGATTACACAGCGTGGCGCAGCTACAGCTACACCCTGGTGGCGGCCGAGGGGCAGCTGGCGCGACAAACCGAAGTCGACGTCAAGGGTGTGGCCACGCGGGCCGAGCTCGATGGGATGAGCCGGGTGGTCAAGACCGAGCGGCATGACGCTGACGCCCAGGATGAAAAGCGCAAGGTCGAATTTCGTACCAACTACACCGCCGACTACGATGTGTTCGGGAACCTGGTGAAGGAAGTGCAGTTTGACTGGATGGACGAAATTGATCCCGACAACCCGGACGGGCCGGTGACCCGCATCACCCTGGAATTGCCCAAAACCATCAAGTATGACGGTTGGAATCAACAGTACGCCGAGATCGGTGCCGACGGCGTGATGATCGTGGAGCGAACCGACCTGATCGGCTCATCGCCCAGTGTGCAAGCAGTTGCCGTCGACAGCCCACGCAAAGAGCCCCGGCATGCCAATGGGCCGCACCCAGGCCAGGCGCTCGCGGACGGCCCGCAGGCATTGCGCACCAGCTGGAAGCAAACCCCCGATGGCAAGATCAAGGGGGGCAAGACGATGCAATGGCTCAACACGTTCGACCACCCGATCGAAGTGCAACGGGTGGATACCAAAGGCAAGCGAATCAGCCGCCATCGGTACTTCTACGATGGCCTGGGGCGCAGCGTGCGGGAGATCGATGCCCGTGGTGCGACGGAGCGTTCGGTGTACGACGTGTTTGACCGCGTAGTCGATAAAGTACTGGCCGATGGCAGCACGGTACACCGCGAATATGCTCAGCACAGTGGTGAAGACTTGCCGACCAGTATTGCGGTCGATGGCAAGCTGTTGGGTGAGCAGCGCTTTGACGGCCTGGACCGCATGATCGAGTCTACCACCGGCGGGCGAAAGCGAGTGATGCATTACCTGCCGGGCCACCGCCAGGCAAGCTGGGTGATCACCCCGCGCAATGCACGGATCGATTACGATTACCAGCCGCAGTTGGGTGAGGAACCCACGCAGCGTCGCGTGAGCAACAGCGAGCTCAACTTCCGATATAACCCCTTCAATGCACGCCTGGAAGAATGCATTGAAAATGGCCAGACCGTGCTGGAGCGTGATTACTTCAGTACGGGCAAGATGAAAGTGGAAAAACGTACGGTGCGCGAAGACGAGCCGGAGGCCAAGACCTATATCATGCAGTACCACTATAGTCTGCTCGGCCGGGAGCTGGCCTATGTGGACGTGCTGGGGGCTACGCAGCTTTACAAATATGACACAAAGGGGCGCTTGATCAGTACCGAGCTTGGCACTACTCAGGCCCAGTTCGAGTACGACGAACTGGGGCGCACGAAAAGTTACGTCACCACCGACGGTGCACAGCGCTTGGGCACGTTCTTGCTCTACGATGACTTCGACCGCGAAATCGAGCGCCGTTTCGAGCTGCAAGATGAAGTGCAGGTGCTCGAACAACTGTATGACGCTGCCGATGCGTTGACTGAACGCCATTTGAAGACCGGGGACGGCGCCACCCTACGCCTGGAAAACTACTGGTATGACGCGCGTGCACGCTTGGAGGACTACGAATGCCGAGGTGAACTTTCGCCAGTTGATCACTACGGCAAGGTCATTTCGGCCCAACACTTTACCTTCGATGAGTTGGACAACATCAAGCACCTCGACACTTGGTCGCCCGATGGTACAGGGGGAGAAGAAAAAGATTCCGTGGAATACTTATTCTCCAACCCCTTGGACCCCGTACAGTTGACTGGCATAACCCGTGCCGGTACCACCGTTGAACTGCACTACGACGCTGACGGCAACCTGACCACTGACGAGCAGGGCCGCACGCTGACTTACAATGCCTTGGGGCAGTTGGAACGTGTCGATCTGCCGGATGGTGAGTACGCATTGTACGCTTACGATCCCCTTGATCGCCTGGCCAGCCAAGGCGCGAGTGCGGTGGTGGCGCCCACGGAGAAAGAGCAGGCAACATCCTCTGATTAAGCGGTTCCTCGCCTGCACGGTGGCTGAGAGGCATCTTGGCTACTGTGCAGGTTTTTTCTTTTTTATAGGGCGGTAGTGCGTATAACGCGCACTGTCAAACTGATAAAAATGCCAGTTGTAGTTGTAACCTACGGCGCGTTCAATAGTGTTCATCGGCAGGTTTCTGGTGGCTGTTTTCGGCCCCTGACTATGGAGATGATCGTAATGAAGAGTTCGAGGGAAGCATTCGCGGAAGCTGATCGTGTTCGCCGAGAGGCGCGCAAGATGCAGGGCAGTGGCGCTGTGATCATGTTCGAGCCGGTTATTGAAAACCCGGATGCTGTGCTGGCAGATGCGAGTGATAATACAGTTAAGGCCTCAGTATTGAATGACCCTAACGCAGAGCTGGCGATCATTATTCCTGCATGGCAGAACCTCCCGAAACCAAGCGATGGTCAGGATAACTTGAACGTCTTTCATAAGATTGGTAATTTCGTTGAAGAGATCTATGCGGGCACCTTCGACCAGTCCAATGCAGGGGACCTGCCACTTCGTGTGGTTTTGAAGAAGGGAACAGAGGAATATGGTGCTGATGGCACCCACAGTTTTTTCTATGAAATAGCTTCGTTCTACGATCAGACAATCTATCCCTCCGACCCCGTGGCGATGATTTTCGACCGTATGCCTCCCAACAATGACAATGTTCCTGACGCGGTTCCGGGTGTTGCTGAAGTAATTGATAGCAACGTCGCGTCCGTGAGTGTCCTGCTCCCGGATTACCTCGACCGTGCCGGGAAGGATAAGGTTTACTACTACTGGCTCGACAGCGTTCCCGACAATGTTGGCGGTGTAACTCCGGCTGGGGAGGCTGAGGTCACTGAGGCCGATCAAAAGCTGATTGTTCCTGAAACCTTGATCAAGAACGGGGGGGACGGTGAATGGTTCGTGGTGTACGTGCTGGTGGATAAGGCCGGCAATATTAGCCGTTTGTCCAAGCCCAGGTCGGTTACGGTGGCTCTCGGTACAATGCCGGCGAACCTCCAGGCCCCACTGGTGCCGCTTGCCGACGATGGCTTGGTCGATCGGCTGGATGCGGTGCAGGGCGTTAAGGTGCATGTGCTGGAGTACGAAAACTGGAAACAGACCGATGAAGTCAGTGTTTCTTGGGCGGGCTCGCTAGTTGGGCGACGACAGATTGGCGAAGGCGAAACGTTTCCATTGGTCTTCAGCGTAAGCCTTGATGTACTGCGGCATGAATATGGCGAACCGCCCGTAGGTACCAAGGCAATGCCTGTCAGTTATACGGTCTTTCGAGGGGGGCAGCCCCGCGGTAATAAGGACATTGCTGTTAATGCCAATTTCGAAACGTTCGGGCCTGTGGGGCCAGACCCTGATCCCGACCCGGAATGGCCTGACCCGGTTAACCCGCGGCTGCCTCTATGCGATGTGTTTGGCCAGGGATCGTTGGAGGCTAATAAGCTGCTTCCCGAACATGACCAACAGGATGCCACACTAAAGGTAAAACTCTATGAGCACCTAGAGAAGGACGACCTCATGGAGTTCTTCTGGGGCGGAACCCACATCGAGCAGGCCGACTATCCAGTAAAAGATACCGACAAAGAAGGAGACTTGATCGAGCGACCGATTCCCTGGCGTTACATTCACAGCACCGGTAATGGTGATGTGGCTGTGCATTACCAGCTAACCCGCGGCACAGTCCCGAACCAGCCCACTTCTGCGGATCGACAGGTGGCGGTCAGTGCAATTGTGATCCATCCGGATCAGCCACAGTTCCAAGGTGTCAACGGCGCAGGTTATCTGAGCTGTCAATCGCTTATAGACCCGGACAATTCCACTCGGCCCTGGGCGGTACGGGTCAAAGTCGATGATCTCAGCCAATATGGCCTGAAAGAAAACGACAAGGTAACCATGCACTGGAAACTGTTGCATGCAGATACCGGTAACGACGAAGTTTTGAGTTGGGACGAGGAGATCACGTTGGGAGCAACGCATCCTGTAAGTGGTTTCACCTGGCGTGTTGAACCTTACGATGACTACATACTGCCTTTGTACAATCACAACCCTCCTGAACGCACCGGGCGGGCTTACTGCTGGTACACCTTCGACGCTCCAGCCCGGCGTAATCAAGGTCCGGATGCCCTGATCGTGTCGGATATCGCTGAGCAGAAGATTGCGATGGCGGCGCCCGATGGCCCATGTAAGGTGGTCTTCAAGCGTTAACGAAATATCTGCTAACACCCCATCACGACAGCTAGATCAGACTTTTCCGACATAACTAGTCGGCTGGTTTGAGTAGATTTGCCGTCTTTTCTTGCGGCCTGCCCGGCCGGGTCGCGAGTTTTCCAGCAGAAGAGGTGTTGTCTAATGTCCCCACGCAGTTATCGTCCTGTTGCCCACACGACGCAGGCATTGGCCTGGGCCGTGTTCGCGCCCCTGGCGCTTGCACTGAGCCCGCTGGCGTCGGCCACGACGCCGGTCTCGGGGGAGCGGGTGATTGGCCCCTCGACGCCAGTCGACGACTACCTGTTGAGCGATGGCGCGTCACTGACCGCCAAGGACGCCACGATCGACTATGTGGTAGCGCAATCGAGCTCGACCTTTAGCATGACGGGTGGCTCGATCAACGCGACCGGTGCCCACGACGGCGTCAGACTGATGGCCGGCAGCAGCGCGACAGTGCAGGGGGGCGCTTCGATCAAGTCGGACCTGTACGGCATCCGCCTGTTGCAGGACGGCACTGTCGGGGCTTCGGCCCTGGTCACCGATAGCCATGTACAAGGGGCCAGTGGCGGGGCCTATGTATCCTCGAACTCGGCCCTGACCGCGCTGCGCAGTACCTTTGTGGGGGACGGTAGCCGAGCGGTGGTGGACCTGTTCGGTAATGGCGAACTTACCGCGCAGGACAGCGTGTTCACCGGCGGTGGCGCGGGTATCCGCTTGTTTGGCGATGCCGCTGGCGGCACGGCGCAGGTGACCCTGGTGAATAGCCGAGTGCAAGGTTTGACGGGCCCGGCGATCGTCGTGGGCAGCGATTCGTTACCGGCGGCGACGGTGGATATCGTGGTTGGCCCGGGTTCGACCCTGGTGGGCGGTGACGATGTACTGCTGCAAGTGGCCGGCGGCTCGACGGCCAATATGCGCGTCGATGCCAGCCAACTGCTTGGGGATGTAGTCGCCGAAGCGGGTTCCACTGCCAACTTGACCCTGGAGAACCAGGCCAGCCTTACCGGCCGCCTGGAAAATGTTGCAGGCCTTACGCTCAACAGCCAGGCACGTTGGAACATGGTGGAAGACAGCCAGGTGGGGAGCATGGCGATGAACGGTGGCTCGGTGCGTTTTGGTGAGCCAGGGCAGTACCAGCGCCTCACCCTGGGCACGCTGAGTGGCAACGGTACTTTCATCATGGATGCCGATTTTGCCAATGGCCAGACCGACTTTCTGGAGGTGGGCACCGCAACCGGCAGCCACACGTTGCAAGTGGGCAGTAGCGGCAACGAGCCGAGCCAGCAGAACTCGCTGCACCTGGTACATGCAGGTGCAGGGGATGCGAGCTTTTCGCTGCTCAATGGCTCGGTTGACCTGGGCGCCTTTTCCTACGAACTCGCGCAGCGCGGTAATGACTGGTTCCTCGATGGTTCGCGCAAAGTCATCAGCCCGGGGACGGCGGCGAGCCTTGCCTTGTTCAACACCGCACCTACCGTGTGGTACGGCGAATTGAGCACGTTGCGCACGCGCATGGGCGAGTTGCGAATGGATGAGCGCAAGTCGGGTGGCTGGATACGCACCTATGGCAACAAGTACAACGCCACGCCGGCTTCGGGAGCGGCCTACTCGCAGGTGCAGCAGGGCGTATCGTTGGGGGCCGATGCCCCGCTACCCTTGGGGGACGGGCAATGGATGGCCGGTGTACTGGCGGGTTACAGCAGCTCTGACCTGGATGTGGCGCGGGGGGCTTCTGCAGAGGTTAAAAGCTATTACGTGGGTCTGTACACAACGTGGCTGGATGCCGCCAGCGGTTACTACTTCGATGGCGTGGTCAAGTTCAACCGGTTCGATAATAGCACCGAGGTCAACCTGAGCGATGGCCAGCGCAGTGATGGTGATTTCAACAACCACGGGCTCGGCGCCTCGTTGGAGTTCGGCCGTAATATCCCGCTGAGCGATGGGTACTTCATCGAACCGTATACGCAGTGGTCGGTGGTGAGCATCGAGGGCGCGAGCTATAGCCTGGACAATGGTCTGCGGGTCAAGGGCGGTGACACCCGTTCACTGCTGGGCAAGGCGGGAGCGACCGTGGGGCGCAACTTCGACCTGGGTAACGGGCACGTCGCCCAGCCCTATGTGCGCCTGGCTTATGCCCATGAGTTTGCCACTAACAATGATGCCAAGGTCAATGATCATCAATTCGACAGCGACCTGGCAGGCTCCCGAGGGGAGTTGGGCGTTGGCCTCGCCGTATCGTTGGCTGAGCGCTGGCAGCTGCATGCCGACTTTGACTACAGCAACGGTGAGCGGATCGAGCAGCCTTGGGGCGCTAACGTCGGTTTGCATTACAGCTGGTGATACTGAACAAGGGAAAGCGTTGCTTTCCCTTTTTTTTGGGATTGCGGGAGTGCTTGCATCATGCTCAATGCTCAGGGGTGGTTCACAAAGCTTCGTACTTGGCTGAAGGTTATGGTCAGGTCGTCAGGCGGCAGGCGGGAACTGTTGATTCTCAAGCCGCCGCATGTGCCACAGATGCTGGAAAACGTGCCTGGCGGGCAGATGAACCTGTTGCCTGTCAGTGCGCTGAAGGATCCACTGCGGGTCGAAGTACCGATGTGGCTGAATAGCGACCCCTCCAAAGGGAAGGAAACACTCACGCTGTTCTGGAACACTGATGTCGTCGAGCAAAGAATATTCACCGCGCCGGTGACGGACGCAGACCTCATCATGCATGTCCCCGCCAGTAGGCTCGGGGAGGGCGAGCCTGTTCTGAAATATTGGGTAGAGATCTTCAGTGGTACGTCTGAAGACTCAGCCCCACTTATACTGACCATCGACCGCCAGGCACCAATCCTGGCGAGCGACAATAAGGTGCAGCCGCCTCCCGAGGTGGTTACCGGCGGTGTGACCGTGGTGTACCTGGAACAGAACGGCGATGAGTTGTTGGCGACGTTGCCCGCCTACGATACCCCCCAGGTAGGTGACCGCATCAGCTATTACTGGGACCGGCAGCTGGGTAGTGACGAACTGGTTGATGTGCTCAGCCTCACCCAGGCTGATGTGGCGGCGGGGACGCTACCGAAGTTGAAATACGGCGGTGAAATGATTCGTGAGCGTGGAGATGGTCCGCGATTCCTGCACTATCGAGTCGATGATCGTGCTGGCAACCAGAGCGCCGCATCCACTGTCCTGCAACTGACGGTGGCAGCCACGCCTGCTCCACGCACGCTCTCCTGGCCTAACCTGCCGGCGGCGAAGGGGGAGGAAGAAACGATTGTGCTGGAAACCGGTTCGTTAGAGAAAGATCTGGAGGCATTGATCCCCGAGGATGCTGGCGTCGGTAGCCTGGAGCCTGTGCAGATGCAGTGGGGCGAACCAGGCCAGGTCGGGGCTGTGACCATTCAGGGTGCGCCTGGTACCCGAAGCTTTATGGTCCCGCTGAAGCATGTGCCCGCCCACAGTGGCAAGACCATCCCGCTGTATTACCTGGCCAGCGGCGATATGTCGATCAAGCGCCAGGTCAGGCTGACTGTATTCAGGCCATCTGCGCCGGGGCCTCAGATAACGGAAGCGGGCTCCCAATACCTAAGCCTGAAGGATGTAGGGGAGGGTGTTCATGTTACCCAAGACGCTTGGGGGCTCATCAGTACCGACCAGCGTGTCACGATCAGGGCATTCGCTTACGACGCAGAGTCCCAGTTGCAGGAGCATATCGTGCTCGATCAGCATGCAGTCACCGAGCCGGAAATGCTGGCGGGGTTTGGGCAAGGGGGAACGCTGATCCTGCCACGGTCCTTTTTTGATACGCTGAAAGCGGACATTACATTCTACGTGTGGACCACGGTGAGCCTGGATGGCGGTCAGACATGGCCTGAAAGCGGCAATTTCCGAACTTCGCTCACATTGGTCCCCTGATCCGCCTAAAGATGAACATCGCTTGTCAGTTTTTCGGATGTCGCGCCGTAGTCGTTGATGATCGAGAAGGTTACCTTGGTATCGGGTGCAAGCTGTTTGTCCGGTAACGGATACGATTGTTGTGAGAAGGGCGCCACCATCGCTCTCGCTTGCAGGTTGTGCGCACCGACTTGCACCTGGTTGAAGGTGTAATGATAAGGCGAGGGGTTGTCGACAACCAGGTTGGCCTTGCCGTTGAGTGTCTGCACCGACCATTTCAGCGCTTTGAGGTGCTCTTCGGGTCGGCTTTTCAGGTGGCTAGGGCGATAGAACAGCTTGATGCGGGTGCGCAGGGCGATGTTAAGGATGTTCGCGTTGCTTTCTAACTGCTGGGGGATTTCCTGCACATTGAAGTAGAACAAAGACTCACGGTCTTCCGGCAAGTTGTTGGGCAACCGATTGATCCGAACCATCTGCTGTTTGCCCGGGTCGAGGCGGAACAGTGCAGGTGAAGCGATCAAGGGGACAGGTGTGACAGTATCGTCTTCTTCAGTGTTGACCCAGGCCTGAGCGGCGAAGGTGTGGTTACTGGGATTGGCGACAATAACCGATGAGCTACGCGAATCGGTACCGTGCACGATGCGTGTGCTATCGATTGTCAGCGCTGCTTGTGCTGTAGAAACCGTGGTCGCCATGCAGCTTGCAAGCGCGAGAAGACGTAAAGTGGAGAATCGCTGGATGTTGGACATCGAGAGGGTGGACCTTCGTTCAAGGCTTTTGCATCTGGAGGACCCCAGGTGCCGAGTTGCAGCACTTGGGGCAATGATCAGTTGATCGCGACTACGAAGGTCACGGTCGAAGCGATCTGGCCGTTACCCACTGTATCCGCTGTTGTCTGCAGGCGGGCCGAGAACACCATCTCGGTTGGATCGGTATCGCTCAGCGGGTAGTCCATGGACGGCGTGTCTGGCGCAACTGCACCGGTTTGGTCAGAAATTTTCAGGGCCAAACCTGTGGTGTAACCCAAGCCATCTTGCAGGCCGTAGAGGTCGCCGCTGCCGGCCTGGCCGTAAGTTGGGGTGAAGGTGACATTCGCGACTGCACCTGTGGGGATGGTGCAGGTACTGTCAGGGGTGATCCGTAGTGCAAAGCCGACCCGTGGGGTTTCTTGACCGATGCCGGTAAAGTCCTTTTTCTTGTAGTCGCCCAGGTTCAGCAGTGGCATGGGGACCCCGGTGCCTGGTGTCACGACATCAATAGGGCAAGTGCCGCCAGGGCTGACAGTGCCGGTGAAATTCATCGTGCCGGTGTTGGCCATTGCTGCGCTGCTGCTCAACGTGATGGCGAGTATGGAGAGTATCTTTTTCATGCGTCTTCCTAATTGAAGGCAAGCGTGAAGCTTGAACAGGTATGTTCCATTCGTGCCCGTATTTGCGGGGGATGGCACCTGATGCAGGGTAAGGAAGGCGCAAGGTCAAGTCTGTAGGAGAAGGTTTTCGTTTTGGCGGGATTTAAGAACAGTGTGCGTGTACGGCTGCACTGCCCGGAGCGCTGCCCAGAAAGCTGGGCAGCCGTAACCAGGGTTAGTGGCTGAGGCCCTGCTTCGAGGCGTTCAGCAGTTGCTTTTCCTGATTCCAGTCGAAGGGTTCATCGTTCTGCTCCGCTTCGTAGCGACGCTCTTCCAGTTTCTGGTAAAGGTCCAGTTCCTCGTCTGGCATGAAGTGCAAACAGTCACCTGCAAAGAACCACAGCAAATCGCGGGGCACCAGGTGGGCGATTTGAGGGTAGCGCTGGATGACTTGGCAGATCAGGTCCTGGCCCAGGTATTGGCTTTCGAGCGGGGCTTGCGGCAGCAGGGTAAGCAGTTCGTCGAAGCGTTCGAGGAACAGGGCGTGGCTTTCCTCTGGTACCTGTTCTGCTTCACCCAAGGCCACCAGTATGGTACGCAGGTGGTTCAGCAGTTGCAGGTGATATTCCAGGTGGGGGTTAGCCATGGGGGCGGTCCTCGGGGTGGTTGAAACGGGGCGCGGAGTATACGCCGGTTGGGGAAGGGGCCGCAAAACGGCCCCTGTCTCAGCGTACCTTGCCTTGCTCCGGCAGCAGCTGTGCCTTGTCGAAGGCATCCACATCGATCACCGCACGGCGCGCTTGTTCGGCCGCGTGCAGGCGTTGCGCCTGATCAGGCTGAAGCACGCCGCTTTCGACTGCCGCATCGATCACCGACTGCCCGGGCGCCGGCCGTACCTTTCCTTCCTTGATTGCCTGATGCAGCGCATGGTGCACCGGCGTCGCCTCAGCCAGCAGGTCGCAGGCCCGTTGCAGGGCTGCCACCGGGTCGCCGTCAGCTTGCGGCCGGAAGCAACCGGCCAGCAGCTCCTCAAGTGCAGGGTCCCCTTTGCTGCGCCCGATCAGCGCGGCTACCTCGGCGTCCAGCTCATCGCTCGGCCCGGTGTGCCGACGACCGAAGGGGAACACCAACACCCGTAGCGCGCAGCCGACGAAGCGGTTGGGGAAGTTCTCGAGCAACCGGTCCAGGGCGTGCTCCGCCTGGCCCAGGCTCTCTTCCATGGCCCAGCGTAGCAGGGGCTGCATGTGCTCTGGCGAGCCGAGATCGTGGTAGCGCTTGAGCGCGGCACTGGACAGGTACAGGTAGCTGAGTACATCGCCCAGCCGAGCACTCAGACGTTCCCGGCGCTTGAGCGCGCCGCCCAGCAGCATCATCGACAGGTCTGCCAGCAGGGCAAAGGCCGCGGCCTGGCGGTTGAGGGCCCGGAAGTACCCCTGGCTCAGCGTGTCCCCCGGTACTTTCTCGAAAACCCCCAACCCCAGGTTGAACACCAGGGTGCTGGCCGCATTGCCGGCGGCGAACAGGATGTGCTTCATCAGCAGGTCATCGAATTCCTGGAGCGCCTGATCGTGGTCTTCACGCCCGGCCAATGCCATTTCCTTGAGCACGAACGGGTGACAGCGGATGGCGCCCTGGCCGAAGATCATCAGGTTGCGCGAAAGGATATTGGCGCCCTCGACCGTGATGAAGATCGGCGCCCCTTGCCAATTGCGGCCCAGGTAGTTGTTCGGGCCCATGATGATGCCCTTGCCACCGTGCACGTCCATGGCGTGCTGGATGCATTCGCGGCCACGCTCGGTCAGGTGGTACTTGAGGATCGCCGATAGCACCGAGGGTTTCTCGCCCAGGTCCACGGCCTTGGCGGTCAGCAGGCGGGCACTGTCCATCAGCCAGGCGTTGCCGCCAATGCGCGCCAGCGATTCCTGAATACCTTCGAAGGCAGCCAGTGGCACGTTGAATTGCTCGCGGATATTGGCGTACTGGCCGGTGACCAGGCTGGTGTACTTGGCCGCCCCTGTACCCACGGCAGGCAGTGAGATGGAGCGGCCCACCGACAGGCAGTTCATCAGCATCATCCAGCCTTTGCCGAGCATGGCTTGGCCGCCAATGAGAAAGTCCAGCGGGACGAACACGTCCTTGCCGCTGTTGGGGCCGTTCATGAATGCAGCGCCCAGTGGCAGGTGGCGTTTACCGATGTCCACCCCGGGGGTATCGGTAGGGATCAGCGCCAGGCTGATGCCCAGTGCTTCCTCATCGCCCAGCAGGTGGTCCGGGTCGTAGGCCTTGAATGCCAGGCCCAGCAGGGTGGCGACTGGGCCGAGGGTGATGTAGCGCTTTTCCCAGTTCAGGCGCAGGCCGATCACTTCTTTGCCTTGCCACTGGCCTTTGCAGATGATGCCGGTATCGGGCATGGCCCCAGCGTCGGAGCCGGCCAGTGGGCCGGTGAGGGCGAAGCAGGGGATTTCTTCGCCTCGGGCCAGGCGGGGCAGGTAATGATTGCGTTGTTCGTCGGTGCCATAGTGCAGCAACAGTTCGGCAGGGCCCAGGGAATTGGGCACCATTACCGTGGAGGCCAGGTCACCGCTGCGGGTGGCCAGTTTCATCGCCACCTGGGAGTGGGCATAGGCGGAAAAGCCTTTGCCGCCGTATTCTTTAGGGATGATCAGGGCGAAAAAGCCATGTTGCTTGATATGGGCCCAGGCTTCGGGCGGCAGGTCCAGGTCCTGGCCAATCTGCCAGTCGCTGACCATGGCGCACAGCGCTTCGGTAGGGCCATCGATGAAGGCCTGTTCTTCTTCAGTCAGCTTGGGGGCCGGGTAGGCCAGCAAGGTGCGCCAGTCAGGGCGGCCACTGAACAGTTCGCCATCCCACCATACGGTGCCGGCGTCGATGGCTTCGCGCTCGGTCTGCGACATGGGCGGCAGGGTGCGCTGGAACCAGCGGAATACCGGGGCGGTAAACACGTTGCGTCGCCACTGTGGGAGCGCAACCAGGGCAACCTTCAGGGCCAGCACCACCCAGATCAGGGCCAGCAGCCAGCCAGGGGCATTGCTGAAAATACCCATCAGCAGCACATAGGCCGCCATGATGCCGAGAATCTGCAAGGGCGCCAGGCGCCGGTGCGTGAGGTACGCCGCGCCGATCACTAACACTACCAACCACAACACCAACATAATCGGTCCTCCTTGGAACCAAGGGCTTGAGCCGTTCCAGACAGCTTAGACGCCACGCTGTGAACAGTCTGTTCAGAACAGTGACAGGGTGTGGCGGTGGGAGTTTCAGTTCATTCATACGCCTGTACCGGCTCATTGGCGGGTAAACCCCAGAGGAATACCAGTAGCTTGAAGCCGGTGGTGGGAGCGACTGTCTTGCTCAATTCTGGACCTGTGGCAGCGGGCTTGTCCCGCGAAGAGGCCAGTACAGGCGGTGAAAGTCTGGAGTAGACTGTGCCACCTCCGCATTCAAAAGGACGTTGCCATGCTGAAGATCTGGGGCCGCAAGAATTCGAGCAATGTGCGCAAGGCGCTGTGGATCGCCCACGAACTGGGCCTTAGCTTCGAGTCCATCGATGCCGGTGGCGCCTTTGGTGTGATCAACGAGCCGCACTACCGCGCCCGCAACCCCAATGGCCTGGTACCGGTGCTGGAGGACGGCGACCTGACGTTATGGGAGTCCAACACCATCGTCCGCTACCTGTGTGCCGAATACGGCGCAGAGCAGGGCTGGTACCTGGAAGACCCGCGCCAACGCGCCCTGGCTGACAAGTGGATGGATTGGACCACTTCGTCCTTCGCTACACCGTTCCGCCCGCTGTTCTGGGGCCTGCTGCGCACGCCGGAAGACCAGCGCGACTGGGTCGCGATCAATGCCGCGCACAAGCAGTGCGCCCAGTTGCTGGCCATCGCCGACGAAACCCTGGCCACGCAACCGTATCTGTCCGGTGACCAGATCGGCATGGGCGACATCCCACTGGGTAGCTTTATCTACGCCTGGTTCGAAATGCCCATCGAGCGCCCGGCCATGTACCATCTGCAGGCCTGGTACGAGCGCCTCAAGGCCCGCCCGGCCTACCAGGCAGCCGTGATGACCGCACTCACCTGATCGAACACCGCGGCTGGTTCGATAGTCACTATCAATACACATGACTGTACTTGTGCGGCCAGGCCTTGCACCATGGGCCGCACTCACTGCGCCAGTGACTTCGCCTGGCGCGTCCCTGCACCTTTTTCTTCGGTAAGCGACCCGCTATGAGTTCTGCCCTGTCCATCCGACAGCTGACCAAGACCTACGGCAATGGCTTTCAGGCCCTCAAAGGCATCGACCTCGATGTTGCCGAAGGCGACTTCTTCGCCTTGCTCGGCCCCAACGGCGCCGGTAAATCCACCACCATCGGCATTCTCTCGACCCTGGTGAACAAGACCAGCGGCACAGTGAACGTGTTCGGTCACGACCTGGACCGCGAGCCCTCAGCGCTCAAGCGTTGCCTGGGGGTAGTGCCGCAAGAATTCAACTTCAACCAGTTCGAAAAAACCTTCGACATCGTCGTGACCCAGGCCGGGTACTACGGCATCCCGCCCAAGCTGGCCAAGGAACGCGCCGAGCAGTACCTGACCCAACTGGGCCTGTGGGACAAACGCGATGTGCAGTCGCGCTCGTTGTCCGGCGGCATGAAGCGGCGTCTGATGATTGCCCGTGCATTGATCCACGAACCGCGGCTGCTGATCCTGGACGAACCTACCGCCGGGGTGGATATCGAGCTGCGCCGCTCGATGTGGAGCTTCCTCACCGAGCTGAACCAGAAGGGCATCACCATCATCCTCACCACCCACTACCTTGAGGAGGCTGAGCAGCTGTGCCGCAACATCGGCATCATCGACCATGGCACCATTGTCGAGAACACCAGCATGCGCCAGTTGCTGGGCAAACTGCATGTGGAAACCTTCGTGCTCGACCTCAAGCAGGACCTGGCCACGGCGCCGGTATTGCAGGGTTACCCCTGCCGGCTACTGACCCCGCACACCCTGGAAGTGCAGGTGGACAAGGAGGTTGGCATCACCGCGCTGTTCGGCCAGCTGGCACTGCAGAACATCGAAGTGCAAAGCCTGCGCAACAAGACCAACCGTCTCGAGGAGCTGTTCGTGTCCCTGGTGGAAAAAAACCTGTCGAAGGTGGCCGTATGAGTGTGGAACTGCGCACCAACTGGGTCGCTTTGAACACCATCGTCTACCGCGAAGTGCGGCGCTTCCTGCGCATCTGGCCGCAAACGCTACTGCCGCCTGCGATCACCATGGTGCTGTACTTCGTCATCTTCGGTAACTTGATTGGCCGGCAGATCGGCGACATGGGCGGCTTCACCTACATGCAGTACATCGTGCCGGGGCTGATCATGATGTCGGTGATCACCAACTCCTACGGCAACGTGGTATCGAGCTTCTTCGGCAGCAAGTTCCAGCGCTCGATCGAAGAGTTGATGGTATCGCCGGTATCGCCGCACACCATTCTTGTCGGCTATGTGCTGGGTGGGGTGCTGCGTGGTTTGGCGGTGGGGGTGATCGTGACCATCCTGTCGATGTTCTTCACCGACCTGCAGGTGCATCACCTGGGGGTGACGGTGGTCGTTGTGCTGCTGACCGCCACCATCTTCTCGTTGCTGGGCTTCGTCAATGCGGTGTTTGCGCGCAACTTCGACGATATCTCGATCATCCCGACCTTCGTGCTGACGCCGTTGACCTACCTGGGCGGGGTGTTCTACTCGATCAACCTGCTGCCGCCGTTCTGGCAGACCGTGTCGCTGGCCAACCCGGTGCTGCACATGGTCAACTCGTTCCGCTACGGGATTCTAGGGGTGTCGGATATCAGCATTGGCACTGCGATCACCTTCATGCTGGTGGCCACTGCGGTGCTCTACATGCTGTGCGTTCGCTTGCTGGTCAGCGGCCGCGGCATGCGTGCCTGAAGCCTTGCACCGGCATTGGCGCAGGCGCCACTGCCGGCCCACCCACCAGCGCCAGTAGAGCATGGTGGTGAAGTAGCCAAGGATGCCCAGCACCACACCGCACACGACCGAGCCCAGCAGAAAGGGTTGCCACAGCGTCGACAGCTGGTCGGTGATCCACTGGAAGGTCAGCGCGTCGGGCAGGGTGCGCGGCGGTACCTGCATCAGCCAGGCGCCGGTCATGTAGGTGACGAAGAACACCGGCGGCATGGTCAGCGGGTTGGTCAGCCACACCAGGCTGACCGCGATCGGCAGGTTGCCGCGCAACGGGATGGCCAACGCGGCGGCCAGCAGCATCTGCGCCGGCATGGGGATCAGCGCCGCGAACAGGCCTACGCCCATGGCCCGTGCCACCGAGTGGCGGTTCAGGTGCCAGAGATTCGGGTCGTGCAGCAACTTGCCGAAAAAGCGTAACGACTTGTGTTCCCGAATGCTGGTCGGGTCCGGCATGTAGCGTTTGAACAGTCGGCGCGGCATGTAGGCTCCCGGAGCGTTGATCCGGGCAGTATGCCCTTATTCCCGATCAGCCTTGTTTAGAGTTTGTGACAATTGTTTAGCGAGCTTTGTCGGCAATTGGGCTATGCCTCAGCAGGTGATCTGCCTTCTGGAGCTCTACCTCATGCGCACAGGGATGTTTGCGCTCGCGCTCGGGCTGATCTGCCTGGGCTTTCTCCCCGGATTGCCATCGGTCGGATGGTTGCTAACGCTGGCTGCCTGCGCTGCCGTCAGCCTGGTTACCCGCGCTTGGCCGTTGGGCTGTTTCCTGCTGGGCCTGTGTTGGGCGTGCTGGTCTGCACAGCAGGCCCTCGATGATCGACTGGCTGCCGGCCTGGATGGCCGTACCTTGTGGCTGGAGGGGCGGGTGGTGGGCTTGCCAGCCCGAACTGCGCAGGGCGTGCGTTTCGAAGTGGAGGCGGCACGCTCGCGGCGGGCCGAACTGCCGCGACGGCTGCAACTGAACTGGTTCGACGGGCCGCCACTGCGGGCGGGTGAGCAGTGGCGGCTGGCCGTGACCTTGCAGCGCCCGGCCGGGCTGCTCAACCCACATGGCCCCGACCGTGAGGCGCAACTGCTGGCGCGTCGGGTGGGCGCCACCGGTACGGTAAAAACCGGGCAAATGCTGGCGCCGGTAACGGGTGGTTGGCGCGATGCACTGCGCCAGCGCTTGCTGGCGGTCGACGCCAATGGCCGGCAGGCCGCATTGGTGGCACTGGTGCTTGGCGACGGCGCGGGCCTGGCCCGAGAGGATTGGCAGACGTTGCAGGCCACCGGTACGGTGCACCTGCTGGTGATCTCGGGCCAACACATCGGCCTGGTGGCCGGTTTGCTGTACGGCCTGGTCGCCGGGCTGGCGCATTGGGGGTTGTGGCCCGCTCGGTTGCCTTGGCTGCCGTGGTCCTGTGGCCTGGCCATGGCGGCTGCGCTGGCCTACGGTTGGCTGGCCGGGGCGGGTGTGCCGGTGCAGCGTGCCTGCCTGATGCTGGCAGTCGTGCTGTTGTGGCGCCTGCGCTTTCGCCACCTCGGTGCGCTGCTGCCGCTGCTGCTGGCGCTGGTCGTGGTGCTGCTGGTCGAGCCGCTGGCGGCGCTGCTGCCTGGGTTCTGGCTGTCGTTTGCCGCCGTGGCCACGCTCATCTATTGCTTCAGCGGCCGTTTGGGCGGTTGGCGGCCCTGGCAGGCCTGGACCCGTGCGCAATGGGTGATCGCCATCGGCTTGCTGCCAGTGTTGCTGGCCACGGGGTTGCCGGTGAGCCTGAGTGCGCCGCTGGCCAATCTTGTCGCGGTGCCATGGGTCAGCCTGGCGGTGTTGCCGATGGCGTTGCTGGGTACAGTGCTGCTGCCGCTGGGTGGGGTAGGGGAAGCGTTGCTGTGGCTGGCGGGTGGCCTGCTGGACGGGCTGTTCCGGTTGCTGGCGTTGGTGGCGCAGCAGCGCCCGGCGTGGGTGCCCCCGGCGCTGCCAGGGTGGGCCTGGCTACTGGTGGTGCTGGGTGCGCTGCTGGTGCTGCTGCCCCGTGGCGTGCCTTTGCGCGGGCTGGGTGGGGTCATGTTGCTGGCGCTGTGGGTACCCAGGGAGCCGGTGCCGTTCGGCCAGGTCGAGGTCTGGCAATTGGATGTCGGTCAGGGGCTGGCGGTGCTGCTGCGGACTCGGCATCACAACCTGCTCTACGATGCCGGGCCGGCCAGGGGGGAAAGCGACCTAGGGGAGCGGGTGGTGCTGCCGACGCTGCGCAAGCTGGGGGTGGGCAGCCTTGACCTGATGGTGATCAGCCATGCACATGCTGACCATGCTGGCGGTGCTGCGGCAATACAACGTGGTCTGCCGGTCAGGCGGGCGATCGGTGGGGAAGCGCTGGATGACGTGCAATTGCAGCCTTGCGTCAGTGGCGAACAATGGGACTGGGATGGCGTGCATTTTTCGCTCTGGCGCTGGGCGGACGGGCAGAGCAGCAATGACCGTTCCTGCGTGCTGTTGATAGAGGCGCAGGGCGAGCGCTTGCTGCTGGCGGGGGATATGGAGGCAGCGGCCGAACGGGCCTGGCTGGCAGAGACTGAAGCGCCGCGTATCGACTGGCTGCAGGCGCCGCACCATGGCAGCCGCAGCTCGTCCACCGAGGCGTTCATCCGGGCGACCGCGCCGCGGGGGGTATTGATTTCACGAGGGCGCAACAACAGCTTCGGGCACCCGCATGTGCAGGTGGTGGAGCGGTATGGGCGACATGGGGTGGTGGTGCATGATACGGCGGTGGAGGGGGCGTTGCGGTTGGTGTTGGGGCGGCTGGGAGACGTTGAGTTCGTTCGGGGGCAGCGACGGTTTTGGCGGGCTCAACAGGATTAAAGGGGGACTGCTGGGTGTACGGCGTTACAGGTTTAGCGCCCATGAGATCGAGCGCCGCCCGCGCGGCGCATCGCGAGCTGTGCTCGCTCCTACGCTTGTTTCGGGCCAATTATGCCTGCGGGATCTGCGCGCGTTCGCCCTGGGGCATGACGGGATATCGCGTCGTACATACAAGGCGGTCGCGCGCGCCTGTCACAGGCGTTACTGGCCATAAACAAAGGTAGGAGCGAGCGGAGCTCGCGATGCGCCGCGCGGGCGGCGCTCGATCTCATGGGCGCTGAACCTGTAACGCCAAGCACCCGTCAGCCCCACCCCCCAATTCCCTGACCTCCGGCAGATGAGCCCCCGGCGCGCCTATGGTAGAGTGGCGGCCTTTTTCCGAAGGGGCGTTTACTGTGTGGGAATTGGTCAAGTCCGGTGGTTGGATGATGCTGCCGATCATTCTGAGTTCCATCGTTGCCATGGCTATCGTCGTCGAGCGCCTGTGGACCCTGCGTGCCAGCCGCGTCACCCCGCCCCACCTGCTGGGCCAGGTGTGGATGTGGATCAAGGACAAGCAACTGACCAGTGACAAGCTCAAGGCGCTGCGGGCCGATTCGCCACTGGGGGAAATCCTGGCAGCGGGCCTCGCCAACTCGCGCCATGGTCGCGAAATCATGAAAGAGTGCATCGAGGAAGCTGCCTCGCGCGTCATCCACGAGCTGGAGCGCTACATCAGCACCCTGGGTACCATCGCCGCCATGGCCCCGTTGCTGGGCCTGCTGGGTACCGTGCTGGGCATGATCGACATCTTCAGCGCCTTCATGGGCTCGCAGATGACCGCCAACGCCGCGGTGCTTGCAGGTGGTATTTCGAAAGCGCTGGTTACCACTGCGGCTGGCCTGATGGTCGGTATCCCGGCCGTGTTCTTCCACCGCTTCCTGCTGCGCCGCATCGATGAACTGGTGGTGGGCATGGAGCAGGAAGCAATCAAGTTGGTAGAAGTGATCCAGGGAGACCGTGAAGTGGAAGTGGCCGGAGGCAAGGCGTGAAGTTCCGGCGCAATCGGCAGCGGGAAAACGTCGACATCAACCTGGCGTCGTTGATCGACGTGGTGTTCGTCCTGCTGCTGTTCTTCGTGGTGACCACCACCTTCACCCGCGAAACCCAACTTCGCGTCGAGCTGCCCGAAGCCAGCAGCGCCGAGCCGGCGCCGGCCGACCAGGGCAAGCTGGTAGAAATCACCATCAGCGCCGAAGGCGTGTATTCGGTGAACAACCACTTGCTGCCCAAGAGCGACCTGGCCACCTTGAGCGAGGCCATCGAGCGTGAGTCCGGCGGCGACAACACGCTGCCGCTGGCCATCAGTGCCGACGGCAAGACCCCGCACCAGGCTGTGGTCACTGCGATGGATGCTGCCGGCAAGCTCGGTTTCAGCCAGTTGCGCATGACCACGGTCGAGGCGGCTCAGGGCACGCCCTGATGGCCATTGCCGACCGTTTGCTCGCTGCCTGGTACGCCGGGCATCCAGCGCTGGCGCTGCTGCGCCCGCTAGCGGCGTTGTACCGCCGTGTGGTCATGCGCAAGCGGGCGCGCTTTCTCAGTGGCGAGAGTGCCAGCTACCGGGCCCCGGTACCGGTCATCGTGGTGGGCAACATCACGGTGGGGGGCACCGGCAAGACGCCGATGATCCTCTGGTTGATCGCGCACTGCCGCCAGCAAGGGCTGAACGTTGGCGTCGTCAGCCGTGGCTATGGTGCCAAGCCGCCACAGCTGCCCTGGCGCGTCCAGGCCGACCAGCTTGCCGAACAGGCCGGGGATGAGCCGCTGCTGATCGTGCAGCGCACCGGTGTGCCGCTGATGATCGACCCCGACCGTTCACGAGCCGTGCAGGCGTTACTGGCCAGTGAACCATTGGACCTGATCCTGTCTGACGACGGCATGCAGCACTACCGCCTGGCCCGTGACCTGGAGCTGGTACTGATCGACGCCGCCCGTGGACTGGGCAACGGCCTTTGCCTGCCAGCCGGCCCCCTGCGTGAGCCGGCGGAGCGCTTGCACGATGCGGATGCGGTGCTGTTCAACGGCGCCAGCGAAGACCGCAGCGACGGCTTCGGCTTTTGCCTGCAGCCGTCGGCGCTGGTCAACCTGCGCAGTGGCGAGCGGCGCACCCTCGACCACTTCCCCCCAGGCCAGCGCCTGCATGCGGTTGCCGGCATCGGTAACCCGCAACGTTTCTTCAATACCCTGCTAGGGCTAAACTGGCAGCCGGTGCCGCACCCGTTTGCCGATCATGCGCAGTTCAGCGCCCAGAGCCTGGCCTTCAGCCCGGCGCTGCCACTGGTCATGACCGAGAAGGACGCGGTGAAGTGCCGGGCCTTCGCCGCCGACGACTGGTGGTACCTGGCCGTCGAGGCGCAGCCCTCGCAGGCGTTCAGCGCTTGGTTCGACAACCAGTTACAGCGCCTGCTGCGCAAGCCCTGAGCCCGTTTTCAATTTCCGGCCACCTGGCCTAAAGGAAGCCTTCAATGGACACCAAACTGCTCGATATCCTGGCCTGCCCGATCACCAAGGGCCCGCTCAAGCTCAGCGCCGACAAGACCGAGCTGATCAGCAAGGGCGCCGGCCTGGCCTACCCGATTCGCGACGGCATCCCGGTCATGCTGGAAAGCGAGGCGCGCACCCTTACCGACGACGAGCGTCTGGACAAATGAGCCTCGATTACACCGTGGTGATTCCTGCCCGGCTGCGTTCTACACGCTTGCCGGGCAAGCCATTGCTGCAAATCGCGGGCAAGCCCATGGTCCAGCATGTGTGGGAGCAGGCACGCAAGAGTGGCGCCAGCCGTGTGGTCATCGCCACCGACGATGCCAGCATCGTTGAAGCCTGCCAGGCCTTTGGCGCCGAAGTGCTGCTGACCCGTGCCGACCATGAGTCCGGCACCGATCGCCTCGCCGAAGTGGCCGCGCGCCTCGGCCTGCCCGCCGATGCCATCGTGGTCAACGTGCAGGGCGACGAGCCGTTGATCCCGCCGGTGATCATCGACCAGGTGGCCGCTAACCTGGCCGCCCACCCAGAGGCTGGCATCGCCACCCTGGCCGAGCCGATCCACACGCCAGAAACCGTGTTCAACCCGAATGCGGTCAAAGTGGTCAGCGACAAGAACGGGCTGGCCTTGAGCTTCAGCCGTGCGCCGCTGCCCTGGGCGCGTGATGCCTTTGCCAGCGACCGCAGCCTGCTGCCGCCGAACGTGCCCTACCGTCGCCACATTGGCATGTACGCGTACCGCGTCGGCTTCCTGCAAGACTTTGTCAGCTGGGGCCCTTGCTGGCTTGAGCAGACCGAGGCGCTGGAGCAGCTACGGGCGTTGTGGCACGGCGTGCGCATCCACGTCGAGGACGCCATCGAGGCGCCTGCCGTGGGCGTGGATACCTCTGAAGACCTGGAGCGCGTACGGCGCTTGCTGGAGGCTTGATGCGCGTCCTGTTCGTGTGCCTGGGTAATATCTGTCGCTCGCCCACTGCCGAAGGCGTGCTGCGCCATCAATTGCAGGCCGCCGGGCTTGCCGACAAGGTGCATGTGGCCTCGGCCGGTACTGGCGACTGGCACGTCGGCAATGCACCTGACAGCCGCACCTGCAAGGCGGCGTTGGCGCGCGGTTACGACCTGTCGCAGCAGCGGGCCCAGCAGGTCACGGCGGCGCATTTCGCCGAGTACGACCTGGTGCTGGCCATGGATGAGAGCAACCTGCGCGACCTGCGTGCCCTGCGCCCGCACAATGCGCCAGGCGAGCTCGACCTGTTCCTGCGCCGTTATGGCGCGGCGCTGGACGAAGTGCCAGACCCCTACTACGGCGGTGCCGATGGTTTCGAGCAAGTGCTCGACCTGGTCGAAGTGGCATGCCAGGCGCTGGTGCTGGAAATCAAGGGGCGGTCATGACTGAGCAGTGGCAGGAGCAGGTATCGCTCAAGCCTTTCAACACCTTCGGCATTGATGTGAAGGCGCGCTATTTCAGCCAGGCACGGAACGACCAGCAGGTGCGTCAAGCGCTGAGCCTGGCCCGACGGCAAGGCTTGCCGGTGCTGGTGATCGGCGGCGGCAGCAACCTGCTGCTGACCCAGGATATCGATGCACTGGTGCTGCACATGGCTAGCCAGGGGCGGCGCGTGCTCAGTGACGATGGCGAGCGTGTCGTGGTCGAAGCCGAGGCCGGCGAAGCTTGGCACCCGTTTGTGCAGTGGGCACTGGCCCAGGGTTATTGCGGGCTGGAGAACCTCAGCCTGATCCCCGGCACCGTGGGTGCCGCGCCGATGCAGAACGTGGGCGCTTACGGTGTGGAGATCAAGGACGTATTCGCTGGTCTGACTGCCCTGGACCGAGAGACTGGCGAGCTGCGTGACTTCGACTTGGCGGAGTGTGCCTTCGGTTATCGCGACAGCGTGTTCAAGCGCAGCCCTGGGCGCTGGCTGATCCTGCGGGTGCGTTTTGCCCTGCACCGTACCTTGCAAGCGCACCTGGACTATGGCCCGGTACGCCAGCGCCTGGCAGAGCAGGGCGTGACCAAGCCGACCGCTCAGGCTATCAGTGACGCAATCTGCAGCATCCGTCGCGAGAAGCTGCCAGACCCGGCTGAGTTGGGCAATGCCGGGAGTTTCTTCAAAAACCCAGTGGTGGCTGCGGCGTTGGTCGAGCGGATTCGCGCGCAGTATCCCGGCGTCGTGGCTTACCCTCAGGCAGATGGCCAGGTGAAGCTGGCGGCAGGTTGGTTGATCGAGCAGGCGGGCTGGAAGGGCTATCGCGACGGTGATTCCGGGGTGCATCGCTTGCAGTCGCTGGTGCTGGTCAACTATGGCCAGGCTAGTGGGGCGCAGATGCATGCGCTGGCGCAGCGGATCCAGGCCGACATCTTCGAGCGGTTCGGGGTGGTGTTGGAGATGGAGCCTAACCTGTACTGATTCATCGCCGCTACTGTCACTTTTCGACGCAAGGCCGCTCCCGCAGGCTGGGTCGCCGACGCTGATTCAACGTGACAGTGTCTAGCCCAAGAAAAAGCCCCGCCAGTTCGCACTGGCGGGGCTTTTTCATTCAGCCTTGGCTATCAACCGTGATGAGGCTTGTGCTCATCGGCGGCTTCGAGCGCTGGCTCCCCGGCGGCGGCAGCAGCTTCCTGCGCAGCTTTGGCGGCAGCCTCGGCCTCGCGCTTGCGGCGGCGCACTTCACGCGGGTCGTTCGGCGCGCGGCCGTTGGACAGCATGACAGTGGCAGGCGCTACCGCGGCTGGGGCTTCTACGGGTGCAGGCTCGACCACGGCAGGGACAGGCTCGGCCACCACTTCTGGCTGGGCTTCGACAGCCGGGGCAGGCTGCTCGGCAACCGGCGCGACTTCGATCACGGCCGGCGCCTGTTCGATTTCACCAGCTTCCACAGCAGGTGCTTCCACTGGGGCTTCAACAGCCACGGTTTCGGCAGGCACAGTCGGCTCGATAGCAGGTGCTTGTTCGGCAAACGGCTGCGGAGCGACTTCGACCACTGGCTCGGCAGTTGCTTCGACCACGGCCACCGGCTCGCTGACCGGTTGCTCGACCACTGGGGCCACGGCGACTTCTGCCTCTGCCTTGGCTACAGCTTCGACCTGCTCGACCTTTTCAGCCTGGTCGGCCGGTTGGGCGACTTCGCTGTTGTCGGTTTCGGCAACGGCAGCGACTTCAGCGGTGGCGCGCTCGGCCTGCTGGTTGGCCTGGGCCTCGGCATCGCTGCTGATGTTGCTGGTGGCCACGGCGGCGGTCACGGCCAGGCCGGCGGCCAGTTCGGCACCCAGCTCGCTGGCCTGGTGCTGTTGTGGCTGCTCTTCGCTGCCTTCTTCTTCGCCGTCGATCAGCTCGCCATTGGCGTTACGCTGGCGCTCGCGACGGTTGCTGCGGCGACGCTGGCCACGCGAGCGGCGGCGTGGGCGCTCGCCATCGGTGCCTTCCTGCTCGTCTTGCAGCAGCTCTTCGTTCGGCAGTTGCTCTTCGGCCAATTCGGCAGCCTGCTCGGCGGCTTCCTCGGCTGCACGTGGCTGACGCTCTTCACGTGCTGGGCGCGGGGCGCGTTCTTCGCGAGGTGCGCGTTCGTCACGCGGGGCACGTTCTTCACGAGGTGCGCGTTCTTCACGTGGGGTGCGTTCTTCGCGAGGTGCGCGTTCTTCACGTGGAGCACGTTCTTCGCGAGGTGCGCGTTCTTCACGTGGAGCACGTTCTTCACGCGGGGCACGCTCTTCGCGTGGAGCACGTTCTTCGCGGGCTACACGCTCTTCACGTGGCTGGCGCTCTTCGCGTTCGGCTGGCGGGGTGGCGTCCAGTGGTTCGCGCAGTTCGCGCACACGCTCTTCGCCACGGTTGCCGCGGCGGTCTTCGCGTGGCTGGCGCGGTGCACGCTCTTCACGCGGTGCACGCTCCTCGCGTGGGCTGCGTTCTTCGCGTGGAGCGCGCTCTTCACGTGGTGCACGCTCCTCGCGTTGCTGGCGTTCTTCGCGTGGTGCCCGCTCGGCGCGTTCCTCGCGCGGCTTGCGCTCTTCGTCGCGGCGGCCGTTACGGTTGCGGCTCTGCTGGCGGCCATTACGGCGCTCTTCATTGCGTTGGCTGCGCTCGGCGGCCGGTTTTTCGGCAGCGGTAACCACTGGCGCAGCAGCTGGCTCGTCCTTGCCGGCGAACAGGCTGACCAGCGACTTCACCAGGCCCTTGAACAGGCTTGGCTCGGGAGCGCTCGGGGCCGGGGCGACCGGAGCGGCAGGCTGCGCTTCATCAGCGGCGGCTGGGACCGGGGCATTGGCGCGGGCCGGGGCGGTTTTCACTGCGGCTTCCTGGCGAACCAGGGTGCGGGTAGCGGTCGGCTGCGGCGCTTCCTCTGCCTCGGTGGCGGCAATTTCGTAGCTGGACTGGTTGTTCAGCACTTCCGGGTTGTCGTCGCGCAGGCGCTGGACTTCGAAGTGCGGGGTTTCCAGGTGGTCGTTCGGCAGAATGATGATGCGCGCACGGGTGCGCAGCTCGATCTTGGTGATCGAATTGCGTTTCTCGTTGAGCAGGAATGCAGCCACCGGGATCGGGACCTGGGCACGTACTTCGGCGGTGCGGTCTTTCAGTGCTTCTTCTTCGATCAGGCGCAGGATGGCCAGCGACAGCGATTCGACGTCACGGATGATGCCGGTGCCGGAGCAGCGTGGGCAGACGATGCCGCTGCTTTCGCCCAGCGACGGGCGCAGGCGCTGACGGGACATTTCCAGCAGGCCGAAGCGCGAGATGCGGCCAACCTGCACGCGGGCGCGGTCGGCTTCCAGGCATTCACGCACACGTTCTTCAACGGCGCGTTGGTTTTTCGCCGGGGTCATGTCGATGAAGTCGATGACGATCAGGCCGCCGATGTCACGCAGGCGCAACTGGCGGGCGATTTCTTCGGCCGCTTCCAGGTTGGTCTGCAGGGCGGTTTCTTCGATGTCGCTGCCTTTGGTGGCGCGCGCCGAGTTGATGTCGATGGACACCAGGGCTTCGGTCGGGTCGATCACGATCGAACCGCCGGACGGCAGGTCGACCACGCGCTGGAAGGCGGTTTCGATCTGGCTTTCGATCTGGAAGCGGTTGAACAGCGGCACGCTGTCTTCGTACAGCTTGACCTTGCTGGCGTACTGCGGCATCACCTGGCGGATGAAGGTCAGGGCTTCTTCCTGGGCGTCGATGCTGTCGATCAGCACCTCGCCGATGTCCTGGCGCAGGTAGTCGCGGATGGCGCGGATGATGACGTTGCTTTCCTGGTAGATCAGGAATGGCGCGGCGCGGTCCAGGGACGCTTCCTTGATGGCGGTCCACAATTGCAGCAGATAGTCCAGGTCCCACTGCATTTCTTCGCTGCTGCGGCCAAGGCCGGCAGTGCGCACGATCAGGCCCATGTCGCCCGGTACGGTCAGGCCGTTCAGGGCTTCGCGCAGTTCGTTGCGCTCTTCGCCTTCGATGCGGCGCGAGATGCCGCCGGCACGCGGGTTGTTGGGCATCAGTACCAGGTAGCGACCGGCCAGGCTGATGAAGGTCGTGAGGGCGGCGCCTTTGTTGCCGCGCTCTTCCTTCTCGACCTGGACAATGACTTCCTGGCCTTCGCTGAGTACTTCCTTGATGTTGACCCGGCCTTCTGGGGCCTTCTTGAAGTATTCGCGGGAGATTTCCTTCAGCGGCAGGAAGCCGTGACGTTCGGAACCGAAGTCGACGAAGGCGGCTTCGAGGCTGGGTTCGATGCGGGTGATCTTGCCTTTGTAGATGTTGGCCTTTTTCTGCTCGCGCGCGCCAGACTCGATGTCCAGGTCGTACAGGCGTTGGCCGTCCACCAGGGCTACACGCAACTCTTCGGGTTGAGTTGCGTTAATCAGCATTCTTTTCATGTTGTACCGTCGGTTTCCGGGCTGCCGGAAACGGCGTTCGGCACACACGACGTCTCATGGTCGGTGCCAAGGTGCGCAAAGGGTGGGCGGGCCACCCCCGTGTCGAGCGACGTTCGGCACCAGCCGGTTGCCCAGCCTGCCGTTGTCGCGACGACGCGTCCTGTTTGCTGCGGTGCCAACAAGGCCCCGGTGGCTTCGAATGGGTATCCGAATCAACCAAGCGGGCCTTGTGCACTCAGTCAGGAGGAGGAATCAACCGTCAGCCGTGGACGCCCGGGGGCATCTGTTCAGGACCTTATCCGCTCGCCAGCCGTCAGTGGGCTGGTGGCCGGACGCGGTGCTACACGGTCCGAGGGCTGTGCATCTCCACCCTGCACGTATCCCTGATAATTCGGGTGCTGCCGCGCGCTGAATCCGCAACGGGTTGCATTTTTCGCCAGCTTCGAATGGGAAGCTGACGCCATTACATGTCCAAGGCAGGTATTTCCGAAGCATTCGCCGTGCGTTGCGTGGAAGCGACGGGGCGGGCAGAGGTACAACGAAAAAAATCGGGTAAGCAGGTGAAACACCGCACTTGTCGTTTTTTTCGGTCTTCTCTACACAGCGCTGGTGGCGATTCCAGGCAATTCGGTAAACTGGCGAAAACCCCGTAGGACGGCCTCGCGTCCTGCAGAATTGCGTAGGTCAGGAACCGGCCAAGGGCCTGGTTTCACTGGCCTGCCGCTTTTGGCGGCGTTCGCGACTATAGCAGCAATGATTAAGTGCTTCAATTCCATAAAAAATTGTTATCATTCCCGCCATGACGACCAATACCCCTCCGACTTCCGGCGTTCAGCTGATCGAAGTCGCGCCGGAGCTTGCCGGCCAACGCATCGACAATTTCCTTATCACGGCGCTCAAGGGCGTGCCCAAGACCCTGGTCTATCGCATCCTGCGCAAGGGTGAGGTAAGGGTCAACAAGGGCCGCGTGAAGCCGGAATACAAGATTCAGGCCGGTGACATCGTGCGGGTACCGCCCGTCCGCCTGCCCGAGCGTGACGAACCGGCGCCGGTGGCCCAGGGCTTGTTGCAGCGCCTGGAGGCCGCCATCGTCTACGAAGACAAGGCGCTGATCGTGATGAACAAGCCGGCCGGCATCGCCGTGCATGGCGGCAGCGGCCTGAGCTTTGGCGTGATCGAGGCGCTGCGCCAGCTGCGTCCGGATGCCAAGGAGCTGGAGCTGGTGCACCGCCTGGACCGCGACACCTCCGGGCTGCTGATGATCGCCAAGAAGCGCAGCATGCTGCGCCACCTGCATGCCGCCCTGCGCGGCGATGGGGTCGACAAGCGCTACATGGCGCTGGTGCGCGGCCACTGGCCGACCGCGAAAAAGCAAGTGAACGCGCCCTTGCTCAAGAGCAACCTGCGGTCGGGCGAGCGCATGGTCGAAGTGAACGACGAGGGCAAGGAGGCGCTGACCCTGTTCCGCGTGCTGCGCCGCTTCGGCGACTTCGCCACTATCGTCGAGGCGCGCCCGATAACTGGCCGTACCCACCAGATTCGCGTGCACACCTTGCATGCCGGGCACATGATTGCTGGTGACAGCAAGTATGGCGACGAAGACTTCAGTCGCGAAATCCGAGAGCTCGGTGGCAAGCGCCTGTTCCTGCATGCCTATGCGTTGACCGTGCCGCTGCCCGACGGCGGCGAGCTCAAGCTTGAAGCGCCTGTGGACGAGGTGTGGGCCAAGACTGTGGAGCGTTTGAGTGCGCCGTGACTATGAGTTGCTGATCTTCGACTGGGACGGCACGTTGGCCGATTCCATCGGGCGTATCGTCGAGGCCATGAACGCCGCTGCCGAACGTGCCGGGGAGGCACAAAGCAGCGAAGATGCGGTCAAGGGCATTATTGGCCTGGCCCTGGGCGAGGCGATCCACACCTTGTACCCGCACCTGGCGCCCGCGCAGGTCGATAGCTTCCGCCAGCACTACGCCGATATCTACATGGCGCTGGACCAGCAGCCCTCGCCGTTGTTCGAGGGTGTGACCGAATCGCTGGACGCCTTCCGTGCCGAGGGCTACCGCCTGGCGGTGGCCACCGGCAAGGCCCGTCGCGGGCTGGACCGGGTGCTGAAGGCCAACGGCTGGGAGCGGTTCTTCGACATCACCCGCGCCGCCGACGAAACGCGTGGCAAGCCGCACCCGCTGATGCTCGAGCAGATCCTTGATCATTGCGGCGTCGAACCGGGCCGCGCGCTGATGGTCGGTGATTCGGCATTCGACCTGCAGATGGCCAGCAATGCCGGCATGCATTCGGTCGCGGTGGGCTATGGTGCCATGTCGCTGCAGGCGCTGGCCGAGTTCGGGCCGCAGGTGTGCATCGATCATTTTTCCCAGTTGCGCGAGTGGCTGGGTGGTTCTGCAATTCCACTTCCAAGGTAGGTGAGCATGGCTGACGAATGGAAGGCCCCCGAGGCCGAGCCCGAGGAGCGCGAGGAGCGCAAGAGCTGGAAACTGCTGGAAAAAACCTTGCTGGCCAGCGTGCAGGAGCAGCGCCGATCGCGGCGTTGGGGGATCTTCTTCAAGCTGCTGACCTTCGTCTACCTGTTCGGCATCCTGGCCTTGTTCTCGCCGCTGATGGACATGGACAAGGCTGCATCGCGCAGTGCCAGTCATACCGCGCTGGTCGAGGTGCGCGGGGTGATCGCCGACCAGGAGGCCGCCAGTGCCGACAACATCGTCAAGAGCCTGCGCGAGGCGTTCAAGGACGGCAAGACCAAGGCTGTGGTGATGCGCATCAACAGCCCGGGCGGCAGCCCGGTGCAGGCGGGTTACGTGTATGACGAAATTCGCCGCCTGCGCGCCGAGTATCCGGCCATCAAGCTGTATGCAGTCATTGCTGATCTTGGCGCTTCCGGTGCCTATTACATTGCCAGTGCTGCGGACGAGATCTATGCCGACAAGGCCAGCCTGGTGGGCTCGATTGGTGTGACGGCGGCCGGTTACGGCTTTGTCGGCACCATGGAGAAGCTGGGCGTGGAGCGGCGTGCGTACACCTCGGGTGAGCACAAGGCTTTCCTTGATCCGTTCTCCCCTGAAAAGCCAGAAGAAACCCGGTTCTGGCAGGGGGTGCTGGACACCACGCACAACCAGTTCATCGCCATGGTCAAGCAGGGGCGGGGCGAGCGCCTGAAGGATAAGGACCACCCGGAGTTGTTCAGTGGTCTTATCTGGTCGGGCGAGCAGGCCAAGGCGCTGGGACTGGTGGATGGACTGGGCAGTGCCAGCTACGTGGCGCGTGAGATTGTAGGCGAGAAGGAGCTGGTGGACTTCACTGTGCAGGAGTCGCCGTTCGATCGCTTCTCCAAGCGCGTGGGGGCCAGCGTGGCTGAGCACCTGGCGATGTGGATGGGGTTCCAGGGGCCGCAGTTGCGTTGAGTGTTTGTCGTGCGATGTTTGTCGCCCGATTCGTGGGATTTGTGAGATCAAGCGCCGCCCGCGCGGCGCATCGCGAGCTGCGCTCGCTCCTACGTTTGTTTCGGGCCAGTTCCGCCAGTGACAGGCGCGCGCGACCGCCTTGTTCGTACGACGCGATATCGCGCCATGCGCCAAAGCGTTCGCGCGCAAATCCCACAGGAATGATTGGCCCGAAACAAACGTAGGAGCGAGCGCAGCTCGCGATGCGCCGCGCGGGCGGCGCTCGATCTCACAGGCGCAGAAAATCTCAAGCCAGGCTCAAGGGACAGCCACCCCCTCCCGGGTCAACATATCCACCAGTCGAATCAACGGCAGACCGATCAGGCTGGTCGAATCGCACCCATGGGTGCTCTGGAACAAACTCACCCCCAGCCCCTCCGCCTTGAAGCTCCCTGCGCAATCCAGCGGTTGTTCCGCCGCCACATAGCGCTCCACCTGCTCGCGGCTCAGCTCGCGCATCGTCACGGTAAACGGCACGCAATCCACCTGGCATTGCCCGGTGGCGCTGTTCAGCAGTGCCAGCCCGGTCAGGAAGCTTACCTGTTGCCCGCTGCACTCCAGCAGCTGCTCACAGGCTCGCTCGAAGGTGTGCGGCTTGCCCAGCACCTGCTCGCCCAGCACCGCTACCTGGTCCGAGCCGATGATCAGGTGCCCTGGATGGCTGCCTGCCAGGGCCTCGGCCTTTAGCCTGGCCAGTCGGCGCACCAGTTCTACGGCCGGCTCGTCATCCAGGCGCTGCTCGTCTATATCGGGGCTTGCCCACGTGTAGGGCAGGCGCAGGCGGGCGAGCAGTTCGCGGCGATAGGCAGAGCTGGAAGCCAGTAACAGAGGAAGCATGGTAGACTCCTGAATCAGTTGAATAAATTCTATCACGCACGATGCCGCCTAATTTCCTTTGACAGGGGCGGGGGGCATCCCTATTATGCTGCGCCTATGTTGAATGACCCGATTCCACCTCACGTTGACCCGCGCAAATTAGCCGATCGTGGCGTAACCCTTAACGGTTCGCTGCAACTCGCTGATTTGGAAAGACTCTGCGACCCGCTTTCCGACAATGTCGGTACGGTGCAGGCGAAGTTCGATTTTGAACGAGATGAACAGCACGTAGTGGTTATCCACAGCGAGCTGGACGTCGAGGTCAAGATGGTTTGCCAGCGTTGTCTTGAGCTGGTCACCCTGCCGATCCACAGCGAATGTACTTACGCCGTGGTGAAGGAGGGTGCGAATACCCAGTCGTTGCCGAAAGGCTATGACGTGCTGGAACTGGGCGAAGATCCTTTGGATCTGCAGGCATTGATCGAGGAGGAGCTTCTGCTCGCCTTGCCAATCGTGCCTGCTCATCATCCGGAAGAATGCCAGCAGCCGGCGGGCGCAGACGAGCCCGAATCGAGCAAGGACGAGGTATCGCGGTCCAACCCGTTCAGTGTTTTGGCGCAGTTAAAGCGTGACCCAAACGTTTAGGAGTTAATCAATTATGGCTGTTCAGCAGAACAAAAAATCCCGCTCTGCCCGTGACATGCGCCGTTCGCACGACGCCCTGTCGGAAAACGCGCTGTCGGTAGAGAAAACCACCGGTGAAGTTCACCTGCGCCACCACGTATCGCCAGAAGGCGTATACCGTGGTCGCAAAGTGGTCGACAAGGGCGCTGACGAGTAATCCTTGTCCGCTCAGATCATCGCGATCGACGCAATGGGCGGGGACTTCGGTCCCCGCAGCATTGTCCAGGCTAGCATTGCCTGCCTGTCTGCTACCCCCTCGCTGCACCTGACCCTCGTCGGTCAACCCTCCCTCCTGGAAGATCTTGTCAGCGGCCTTGCGGCTGCGGATCGCGCGCGCTTGCAGATTGTCGCCGCCAGTGAGGTGGTCGGTATGGACGAGCGGCCATCCCAGGCGTTGCGCGGCAAACCGGATTCGTCGATGCGCATCGCCCTTGAGTTGGTGCGAGACGGCAAGGCCCAGGCCTGCGTCAGTGCCGGTAACACCGGGGCGCTGATGGCGCTGTCGCGTTTCGTGCTCAAGACCCTGCCGGGCATTGACCGGCCAGCCATGGTGGCGGCCATTCCGACCCAGGCTGGTTATTGCCAGTTGCTCGACCTCGGGGCCAATGTCGACTGCAGTGCCGAAAATCTCTACCAGTTCGCTGTCATGGGCTCGGTGGCCGCCCAGGCGCTGGGTGTGCATCGACCACGCGTGGCGCTGTTGAATATCGGCACCGAGGACATCAAGGGTAACCAGCAGGTCAAGCTGGCTGCCACGCTGTTGCAGAACGCCCGCGGCCTTAACTACGTCGGTTTCGTCGAAGGGGACGGCCTGTACCGTGGAGAGGCGGACGTGGTGGTGTGTGACGGTTTTGTCGGCAATATCCTGCTCAAATCCAGCGAAGGCCTGGCGACGATGATCGGCGCGCGCATCGAAAAACTGTTCAAGGGCGGTGCCTTTGCCCGCGTCGCCGGGGCGATGGCCATGCCACTGCTCAAGCGTCTGCAGGCCGATCTGGCGCCAGCACGGCATAATGGTGCGAGCTTCCTGGGGCTGCAGGGTATCGTCATCAAGAGCCATGGCTCGGCGGGCGTGCAGGGGTTTCAGAGTGCCATCCAGCGGGCGTTGATCGAGATCCAGGAAAACCTGCCGCAGCGGCTGCATGGCCGCCTCGAAGACCTGTTGCCTTAGGCTTTTCCCCGATGAAGTGCTTAAATGTGACCGCTTGGTCTGTGTTTCCATCCAAGTTTTCAGATTCCGCGTCTGGCTTCGCGCCTGGCGCACACTATCCGACGACAAGATCATAAGGGCTTGTTCAATGTCTGCATCCCTCGCATTTGTCTTTCCCGGTCAAGGCTCCCAGTCGCTGGGCATGCTCGCCGAGCTCGGCGCCGAGAAGCCAGTGATCATCGAAACCTTCAAGGAAGCTTCCGAGGCACTCGGTTACGACCTGTGGACGCTGATCCAGGAAGGCCCGGAAGAGCAACTCAACCAGACCGACAAGACCCAGCCGGCCATCCTCACCGCGTCCATCGCGCTGTGGCGCCTGTGGCTGGAGGAGGGCGGCGCTACGCCAGCCTTCGTTTCCGGTCATAGCCTGGGCGAATACAGTGCTTTGGTTGCCGCTGGCAGCATCAGCCTGAAAGACGCCGTTCGCCTGGTCGAGCGCCGTGGTCAGTTGATGCAGGAAGCCGTGCCGGCAGGCCACGGTGCCATGGCTGCAATCCTTGGCCTGGACGACGCCGTAGTCGTAGAAATCTGCGCCGAAGCGGCTGAAGACCAAGTGGTCAGCGCCGTCAACTTCAACTCGCCAGGCCAGGTGGTCATCGCCGGTAACAAGGCTGCGGTAGATCGCGCCATGGAGCTGTGCAAGGCCAAGGGTGCCAAGCGCGCCCTGCCGCTGGCGGTCAGCGTGCCGTCGCACTGCGCCCTGATGAAGCCGGCCGCCGAGCGCTTTGCCGAATCGGTCAACGCCATCGAATGGAAAGCGCCGCAAATTCCGGTGGTGCAAAACGTCACTGCCGCCGTTGCCGCCGACCTCGACGCCCTCAAGCATGACCTGCTGGCACAGCTGTACCAGCCGGTGCGCTGGGTGGAGTGCGTGCAGACCCTGGCTGCGAATGGCGCGGTCAACCTGGTCGAGTGCGGTCCGGGCAAGGTCCTGGCTGGCCTGAACAAGCGTTGCGCCGAAGGCGTGACCACCTACAACCTCAACACCCCTGACGCCGTTGCCGCCACCCGTGCGGCACTGGCCTGATTTGGAGAAGCTTGCATGAGCCTGCAAGGTAAAGTTGCACTGGTGACCGGCGCCAGCCGTGGCATTGGCCAGGCCATCGCCCTCGAGCTGGGCCGCCAAGGCGCTACCGTGATCGGCACAGCCACGTCGGCATCCGGCGCTGAGCGCATTGCTGCCACCCTGAAAGAGCACGGCATCACCGGCACCGGCATGGAACTGAACGTGACCAGCGCCGAATCCGTTGAAGCGGTACTGGCGGCCATTGCCGAGCAGTTCGGTGCGCCGACCATCCTGGTCAACAACGCCGGCATCACCCGCGACAACCTCATGCTGCGCATGAAAGACGACGAGTGGTTCGACGTCATCGACACCAACCTGAACAGCCTCTACCGTCTGTCCAAGGGCGTGCTGCGTGGCATGACCAAGGCACGTTGGGGTCGTATCATCAGCATCGGCTCGGTCGTCGGCGCCATGGGTAACGCTGGCCAGGCCAACTACGCGGCCGCCAAGGCTGGCCTGGAAGGCTTCAGCCGCGCCCTGGCGCGTGAAGTGGGCTCGCGTGGCATCACCGTCAACTCGGTGACCCCGGGCTTTATCGACACCGACATGACGCGCGAACTGCCAGAGGCACAGCGCGAAGCCCTGCAGACCCAGATTCCGCTGGGCCGCCTGGGTCAGGCCGACGAAATCGCCAAGGTGGTTTCGTTCCTGGCGTCCGACGGTGCAGCCTACGTGACCGGCGCTACCGTGCCGGTCAACGGCGGGATGTACATGTAACACTGCAACTCAATGTGACGGGTTTCGTAAAAAAAGAGTCATACTGCGAGCCTAAAATCCGTTATAAAGCTGCAACCAGATTCCAGGCAGCGGGTGTGGTGACTAGCCTGAAGGTGCGTTTCGCTTGAAAAGCAAACGTCTTTCTATAAAATTAGCCACCGGCCAGCTGCCTGACATATATCCATTAGGAGTGAGAACTAGGTATGAGCACCATCGAAGAACGCGTCAAGAAAATCGTCGCCGAGCAACTGGGCGTCAAGGAAGAAGAAGTGACTACTGAGAAGTCCTTCGTTGATGACCTGGGTGCCGATTCGCTTGACACCGTTGAACTGGTGATGGCTCTGGAAGAGGAATTCGAGACCGAAATCCCTGACGAAGAAGCTGAGAAGATCACTACCGTTCAAGCTGCTATCGACTACGTCAAAAACCACCAGGCTTAAGACGTTGTAGTCGACGCTTCTTGTCGAGAAGAACCGCACTGCCTTTGCTGGCGTGCGGTTTTTTCTTTGCGAGCGTCCTGTCGCGGTTTTCTTGGGCTCGATCCCAGGCATCGAGAGCTTGTTGCCATTTCATTCCGTTGCGCTGAATGCAATGGCAAGAAACTCTGTCATTAGAAAAGGAGAGTACTGTGTCGCGTAGACGCGTCGTGGTCACCGGTATGGGTATGCTGTCGCCACTGGGTACCGATGTACCGAGCACATGGCAGGGCATTCTGGCTGGCCGCAGTGGCATTGGTCCGATCGAACACACGGACCTGTCTGCCTACTCCACCCGTTTTGGCGGCTCGGTGAAAGGCTTCGAGGTTGAGCAGTACCTGTCGGCCAAGGAGGCCCGCAAGCTCGACCTGTTCATCCAGTACGGCCTGGCCGCTGGTTTCCAGGCGGTGCGCAATGCCGGCCTGGAAGTCACCGATGCCAACCGCGAGCGCATTGGCGTGGCCATGGGCTCGGGTATCGGCGGCCTGACCAACATCGAAGAAACCAGCCGCACCTTGCACGATTCGGGGCCGCGCCGTATTTCGCCGTTCTTCGTGCCGGGCTCGATCATCAACATGATCTCCGGTTTCCTGTCGATCCACCTGGGCCTGCAGGGGCCGAACTACGCCATCGCCACCGCCTGCACCACCGGCACCCATTGCATCGGCATGGCCGCGCGCAATATCGCCTACGGTGAAGCTGACGTGATGATCGCTGGTGGCGCCGAAATGGCCGCTTGCGGCCTGGGCATGGGCGGCTTCGGTGCCTCGCGTGCGCTGTCGACCCGCAACGATGAGCCGGCCCGTGCCAGCCGCCCGTGGGACAAAGGCCGTGACGGCTTCGTGTTGTCGGACGGTGCCGGTGCGCTGGTGCTTGAAGAGCTGGAACATGCCAAGGCGCGCGGTGCGACCATCTACGCCGAGCTGGTCGGCTTTGGCATGAGCGGTGACGCCTACCACATGACCTCGCCACCCGAGACCGGTGAAGGTGCTGCCCGCTGCATGGCCAATGCCCTGCGCGATGCCGGCATCCAGCCAGAAGAGGTCAGCTACATCAATGCCCACGGTACTTCGACACCTGCGGGTGACGTGGCCGAAGTGGCAGCGATCAAGCGTGTGTTCGGCGAACATGCCTACAAGCTGGCGGTCAGCTCGACCAAATCGATGACTGGCCACCTGCTGGGTGCCGCTGGCGCGGTGGAAGCAATCTTCAGCGTGCTGGCGATCAACAGCCAGATGGCACCACCGACCATCAACCTGGATGAGCCGGACGAAGGTTGCGACCTCGACTTCGTGCCGCACCAGGCGCGCAGCATGCCGATCGACGTGGTGTTGTCCAACTCGTTCGGCTTTGGCGGCACCAACGGCTCGCTGGTGTTCCGCCGGTTCGCCGGTTGATGCACAGCTGGATCGATGGCCAGCCGGCGACTGCAGTCAACCTGCAGAACCGCGGCCTGGCCTACGGCGATGGCCTGTTTGAAACCATCGCCGTGCGCGGCGGCCGGCCTAGCCTGCTGGACGGCCACCTCGCACGCCTGGCGCTGGGCTGTCAGCGCCTGGCGATCAGCGCCGACCTGGGGTTGGTGCGCGACGAGCTGCTGCGCTTTGCCAGCCAGCTCGGTGATGGCGTGGCCAAACTCATCCTCACCCGTGGCGACAGCCAGCGTGGCTATGCGCCGGTTGCTGGTGTCGCACCGCGGCGAATCCTCCAAGGCAGCCCAATACCCAGCTATCCTGTCGAGCATGCCGAGCACGGCGTGCGCTTGTTCCCTTGCCAGACCCGGCTTGGGGAACAACCGCTGCTGGCCGGCCTCAAACACCTCAACCGCCTGGAGCAGGTGCTGGCCCGTGCCGAATGGCAGGACAGCGAACATGCCGAAGGCCTGATGCGTGACGGGCAGGGCAGGTTGATCGAAGGGGTGTACAGCAATCTGTTTCTTGTGCGCGATGGCCTGCTGCTCACCGCCGACCTCAGCCGCTGTGGCGTGGCCGGGGTGATGCGCGCTGCGTTGCTACAGCAAGCCGCGCTGCTGGGCATTCCTGTGCAGGTCTGCGACCTGCCGTTCGACGCGCTGGAGCAAGCAGATGAAGTATTTGTTTGCAATAGCGTTTACGGCATTTGGCCCGTGCGTGGCGTAGCCGCGCTAAACTGGTCGCCGGGCCCGCTCACCCGTCAACTGCAGGCCATTGCCCGTACGTTACTGGAAACCTGAATTCGTGAGACGTAAATTCCTGCTGCTGCTGGAAATGGGGCTGATCCTTGCAGGCCTGGCGCTTGGCTGGTCGGCCTGGAAGGTCAACTCGGTCCTGGAGCAGCCTTTGCACGTGACGCAGGAACGCCTGCTGGACGTGCCCAATGGCACCACCCCCAACCGCATGTTCTACCGCATGCAAACGGAAGGGCTGCTCGACGACGCTGTCTGGTTGCGCCTTTACTGGCGCTTCAACATGGCCGGCACCCCCTTGCATACCGGCGAATACCGCATTACCCCCGGCATGACCGTCGAGCAGCTGTTCGACGCCTGGCGCCGCGGCGACGTGGTGCAATACAACCTGACCCTGGTCGAAGGCTGGACCTTCCGCCAGGTCCGCTCGGCCGTGGCCAAGCATGAAAAAATCAGGCATACCCTGGACGGTCTGTCCGACGCCGAGGTCATGGACAAGCTTGGCCATACCGGCGTGTTCCCCGAAGGCCGTTTCTTCCCTGATACCTACCGCTTCGTGCGCGGCATGAGCGACGTCGAGCTATTGCAGCAGGCCTACATGCGCCTGGACGAAGTGCTGGCCAAGGAGTGGGCCGAGCGCACCACCGACCTGCCGTATCGCGACCCGTACCAGGCACTGATCATGGCTTCGCTGGTAGAGAAGGAAACCGGCATTCCACAGGAACGCGGGCAGATAGCCGGCGTATTCGTGCGGCGAATGCGCCTGGGCATGATGCTGCAAACCGACCCGACGGTGATCTACGGCATGGGTGAGCGCTACAACGGCAAGATCACCCGCGCCGACCTGCGCGAGCCAACGCCCTACAATACCTACACCATGACCGGTCTGCCGCCCACGCCAATCGCTATGGTCGGCCGTGAGGCGATTCACGCGGCGCTCAACCCGTCAGAAGGTACCAGCCTGTACTTCGTCGCCCGTGGCGACGGCAGCCATGTGTTCTCCGACGACCTTGACGACCATAACTCGGCGGTGCGCGAGTTCCAGCTCAAGCGCCGCTCGGACTACCGCTCCAGCCCTGCACCGCAGTCGCCGTCAGCGCCGCAGCCTGAGTCGCAGCCAGGGAGTGATGAGGCTGCGCCGCCCGAAGCACCTGAGGTGGATCAGCCGGCTGCGCAGCCAGCGCCCGACGAGCCGCCCGTGCAGGATGCCCCTGCCGGCGGTGCGCAAGCGGCCGAGCGGCCATCGCCTGACGAACAACATTAAGGACTGCCTGTGAACGGCTTGTTTATTACTTTGGAAGGCCCCGAGGGCGCGGGCAAGAGCACCAATCGCGACTACTTGGCAGCGCGCTTGCGCGAGCACGGCCTTGACGTGGTGCTGACCCGGGAGCCCGGTGGTACGCCGTTGGCGGAAAAGGTGCGTGAGCTGCTACTGGCCCCCACTGAAGAAAATATGGCTGCCGATACCGAGCTGTTGCTGGTGTTCGCCGCACGTGCCCAGCACCTGGCCCAGGTGATCCGCCCGGCCCTGGCGCGCGGAGCCGTTGTCCTGTGCGACCGGTTTACCGATGCCACTTACGCCTACCAAGGCGGCGGGCGTGGGTTATCGGTCGAGCGGATCGCCACGCTGGAGCAATTCGTCCAGGGTGACTTGCGCCCGGACCTTACCTTGGTATTCGACTTGCCAGTGGAAGTGGGCCTGGCCCGCGCCGCCGCCCGGGGCCGTCTGGACCGTTTCGAACAGGAAGGCCAGGGGTTCTTCGAAGCCGTACGCCAGGCCTACCTGCAACGAGCCCAGCGCGAACCGCAGCGCTATAACCTGCTCGATGCCGCACAATCGCTGGAGGCAGTGCAGCGCGCCATCGACGCGCTGCTGCCGGCCATCGTGGAGCGTTGCCGTGGCTGAGGCCTACCCCTGGCAGCAGGCGCTCTGGCAGCAACTGGCTGGGCGCCGCCAGCATGCCCATGCCTACCTGCTGCACGGGCCGCAGGGCATCGGCAAGCGGGCCATGGCCGAGCGCCTGATGGCCCGCTTGCTGTGCCAGCAGCCTCAGGGCCTGGACGCCTGTGGCGGGTGCAAGTCCTGCCTGTTGCTGAAGGCCGGCAGCCACCCGGACAATTTCGTCCTTGAGCCCGAGGAGGCTGACAAGCCGATCAAAGTTGACCAGGTACGTGAACTGGTGGCCTTCGTGGTGCAGACCGCACAGTTGGGCGGGCGCAAGGTGGTGCTGATCGAGCCGGTGGAGGCGATGAACATCAACGCTTCCAACGCACTGCTGAAAAGTCTCGAAGAGCCATCCGGCGATACGGTGCTGCTGCTGGTTACCCATCAGCCCAGCCGGTTGTTGCCGACGATCAAGAGTCGTTGCCAGCAAGTGGCTTGCCCGCAGCCAAGCCTGGCCCAGAGCCAGGCCTGGTTGGCCGATGCGCTCCCTGACAGTGACGAGGCCGAACGCGTCGAGCTGCTGACCCTGGCCGCCGGTTCGCCGTTGATGGCAGTGAGCCTGCAGGCGCAAGGTGTGCGCGAGCAGCGCGCGCTGGTGACTGACGGGGTGAAGAAGCTGCTGAAACAGCAGCAATCGCCCAGCCAGTTGGCCGATGCCTGGAGCGGCGTGCCGCTGCTGCTGCTGTTCGACTGGTTCTGTGAGTGGGCGCACCTGATCTTGCGCTACCAGTTGACCCAGGACGAAGAGGGTTTAGGCTTGGCCGACATGCGCAAGGTCGTGCAATACCTGGCGCAGAAAAGCCGTCAGACCAAGGTGCTGGAAGTGCAGGCTTGGGTTCTGGAGCAGCGCCAGAAGGTGCTGGGCAAGGCCAACCTGAACCGTGCCCTGTTGCTTGAATCGCTGCTGGCCCACTGGCTGCAACTGCCGGGCGCCCGCTGATTTTTACTTTTTTCATGTGTGCTGTTATCCCATGCTCGTAGATTCTCATTGCCACCTCGATCGCCTAGACCTCAGTGCCCACCAGGGCTCGCTCGACGCTGCCCTGCAGGCGGCGCGTGACCGTGGGGTAGGGCATTTCCTTTGCATTGGCGTCAGTGCCGAGAACGCCGGCGCGGTGAAGGCGCTGAGCGAGCAGTACGCTGACGTCGACTGCTCGGTGGGTGTGCACCCGCTAGACCTGGCCCCGGGCGAGACCCCGGCGCTGGAATGGCTGCTGCGCGAGCTGGCCCATCCGCATGTGGTGGCGATTGGCGAGACCGGCTTGGATTACCATTACGAGCCGGAGGCGGCAGCGTTGCAGCAGGCTTCGTTCCGCTTGCACCTGGAGGCCTCGCGGCAGACCGGCAAGCCGGTGATCGTGCATACCCGGGCGGCACGTGCCGATACCCTGGCGCTGCTGCGTGAGGCGAACCTGCCGCAAGCGGGCGTCTTGCACTGCTTTACCGAAGACTGGGACATGGCCAAGGCGGCGCTGGACCTGGGGTATTACATTTCGCTGTCGGGCATCGTTACCTTCCGCAATGCCGATGCCCTGCGCGAAGTGGCACGGCAGGTGCCGGTCGATCGCTTGCTGGTAGAGACCGATTCGCCGTATCTGGCACCCATTCCGTACCGTGGCAAGCCGAATTTGCCGCAGTATGTGCGGGAAGTGGCGGAGTATGTGGCTTCGTTGCGGGGGGCCAGTTATGAGCAGCTGGCCGAGCAGACCACTGCCAACTTCAAGCGGTTGTTCCCGTTGGCGCGGGTGGCCTGATTCTCGGCAAAAAAAAACCCGGGTTCTGGGGGGGGAATCCGGGTTAAGACCATTAGGAGTAAAACAAAGGTACGCGGTCCCTGAGCACCTTTATCGGCGCGCCACTTGGGGGGGATGCGCCGCGCCAACACTTCAAGTATTGGTCAGCTTTGGCGCAGTGCCAGTGCCTGTTGGTCGTTTTTTAAACAGATTTGGAATACGTCGACGTCCCATTCCTCCCGCAGCGCATGGCCGTAAGCATCGTGAAACACAGACATGCTTGGATGATCCGTGCAATTTCCCGCAAGTTAGGCATAATAAACCGCTTCGATTGTCATCCAGTCCTTCCCATGCAGAAAGAACCTCGTAAGGTCCGTGAGTTTCGCCGTCGCGAACAGGAAATCCTCGACACCGCGCTAAAACTGTTTCTTGAACAGGGTGAAGACAGCGTCACCGTCGAGATGATCGCCGACGCCGTGGGCATCGGCAAAGGCACGATCTACAAGCACTTCAAGTCCAAGGCGGAGATTTACCTGCGCCTGATGCTCGACTACGAGCGCGACCTGAACGAGCTGTTGCACTCGGCCGACGTTGACCGCGACAAGGAAGCCCTGTCGCGTGCCTACTTCGAGTTCCGCATGCGCGACCCTCAACGTTACCGGCTGTTCGACCGCCTTGAAGAAAAGGTCGTCAAGGGCAACCAGGTACCGGAAATGGTCGAACAACTGCACAGCATTCGCGCCTCGAACTTCGACCGGTTGACCCAGCTCATCAAGGGCCGTATCAGCGAAGGCAAGCTTGAAGACGTGCCGCCTTACTTCCACTACTGTGCCGCCTGGGCGCTGGTGCATGGCGCTGTGGCCCTGTACCACTCGCCGTTCTGGAGCAACGTGCTGGAAGACCAGGAAGGCTTCTTCCAGTTCTTGATGGACATCGGCGTGCGCATGGGCAACAAGCGCAAGCGCGACCCGGAGCCGTCGAACTGAAACATTCCTGAGCTCGGCATTGCTTGGGGCTTGCAAAAACCTGATTTATGAGTCAGCTTTTGCCGGCCCCTTCATCCATGCCGGAGTCATCCATGATCGTCGATCGTCAAGGCAGGCGATTTCGCAACCTGCGCGTCAGCCTGACGGCTGCCTGCAACTACGCTTGCACCTACTGCGTACCTGACGGCAAGCGCCTGGTGGCAGCGCAGGATGAACTGTCGGCGGATGCACTGGCCCGTGGCGTGGCCTACCTGATCGAAGCAGCGGGCATCGAGCGCCTGCGCATCACTGGTGGTGAGCCGTTGGTCAGCCCACGCCTGGATGCCTTTCTGGTTGCCGTGGCCAAACTCGACCTCGACGGCATTTCCCTGACCACCAATGGCCAGCTACTGACTCGCAAGTTGCCGCAACTGCAGGCGGCTGGAATTCGCCGGCTGAATGTTTCCCTCGACACCCTTGACCCGCTGGCTTTCCGTCAAATCGCTCGGGGCGGCGACCTGGCCAGCGTGTTGGACGGAATGGAGCGCGCTAGCGCTCTGGGCATGCGAGTCAAGGTGAATATGGTGCCCATGCGTGGACACAACCTCGACCAGGTGCTGCCGCTGCTGGATTACTGCCTGGGGCGTGGCTTCGAACTGCGCTTCATCGAACTGATGCGCATGGGCCACCTGGCCCGTGACCACAATGCCTTCGTACAGCAATTTGTCGGCCTCGACCAGCTGCTGGCGCTGATTGGCGGCAAGCATGCGTACACACAAGTGGACGCTCCACTGGACGCTACCGCCATGCGCTATCACATCCCAGGCCAGGGCCACTTCGGCATCATTGCCAACGAAAGCGTGCCGTTTTGCCGTACCTGTTCGCGGTTACGGTTGTCGTCAACGGGCTGGCTGCATGGTTGCTTGTCGTCTGGCAATCGCCACTTCATTGGCGACCTGCTGGAAAAACCGCGCCACCAGGCGCTGCCGGCCTTGCAACGGTTGTTGGTCAAGGCGCTGGCAGACAAGCAGGACCTGGCGTTTTCCGGCGGCGTGACGATCATGAAGGTGATTGGCGGCTGAAGCTGGCGCAAAAGCTGCATCCGCCGGCTATCCGCCGGTTTTTCGTCGCCGGCCATTGGAGGAAAGATGCGTAGCCTGGTCTTGCCGCTGGCGCTGATGGCGCTGGGTGGTTGCATGAATGTCAGCGATATGGGCGAGGGTGTCCGCTATCACATGAGCGATGCGGGGCTGCTGGACCACAGTGACACCCGGCGTACCCTGTCGATTCGCTTGCAGCCGGATTCGTTCATCTTCATCGGCCAGGGCGCGTTCGTCCCACCTGGTAAAGGGCCGGTGCCCCGGCAGAATGCCGTGGCCGAGCAGGCGTTCAAAAGCTTCATCGAGTACTTTCCGCTGGTGCGTCGCGCCCAAGGACCACTGGGCCTGGAAGAGGCCATTGCCCAAGCCCGCTCGGTGGGCGCCGACTACGTGCTCTATACCCGTTTTGCCCGCACCGACGACCGCATCGGCAATGGCGACGAGTGGTATGACGAACAAGCCGTTGACCGCCTGGGCTGGGACAGTGGGGTGGTGCAGATGATGTTGATAGAAACCAATACCCGCTACCTGATCGACACCGCACGCATCAAGAGCCGTGGCGGTTTGTTGACGTTCCACGACAAAACCCCCGAGGATTTGCTTGGTGCGCCGATGCGCGAGTACGCTCGTAGCCTCCTGGGCATGAGTGAATGAGGCAAGCGTGATGAGCGACTCCGGCAAGGCCAGTGACCTTCTGGCACAGATCCCCAAGGCCAAGGGCCTGCCGCCAGTGCACCTGTGGCATCCGGATTTCTGCGGTGACATCGACATGCGCATCGCCCGCGATGGTACCTGGTACTACCTGGGCACGCCGATCGGGCGCAAGCCGATGGTGCGGCTGTTCTCTACCATCATTCGCCGCGACGGCGATGACTATTTCCTGGTTACCCCGGTAGAGAAGGTTGGCATTCGTGTCGACGATGCGCCGTTCGTGGCCGTGCTGCTGGAGGTGCAGGGCGAAGGCGAACAGCAGGTGCTGCGCTTTACCAGCAATGTCGAAGACCAGGTCGAGGCCGGGCCGGATAATCCCTTGCGGGTAGTGATCGACCCGGTGACGCAAGAGCCATCGCCGTATGTGTTGATGCGCAGCAACCTTGAAGCGCTGATACATCGCAATGTGTTTTACCAGCTGGTGGAACTGGCGGTGCCGCGTGTGATCGAGGGGGAGGAGTGGTTGGGCGTATGGAGCCGGGGGGGGTTTTACCCGATTGGCCGCAGTAGTTGAGGGCTCTGGAGCTGGAAGGCGCATGCCTTGAGTTTTGTGCTGCCTGGTAGATCGAGCGCCGCCCGCGCGGCGCATCGCGAGCTGCGCTCGCTCCTACGTTTGTTTCGGGCCAATTATTCCTGGGGGCTTTGCGCGCGAACGCCTTGGCGCATGGCGATATTGCGTCGAACAAACAAGGCGGTCGCGCGAGCCTGCCACAGGCGTTACTGGCCCGAAACAAACGTAGGAGCGAGCGCAGCTCGCGATGCGCCGCGTGGGCGGCGCTCGATCTACCAGGCGCTGACATACTTCCGGTGAACAACGAAAAAGCCCCCGGTTGCTTGCGCACCCGGGGGCTTTTTCAGTGTCTGGCTCCGCGACCTGGACTCGAACCAGGGACCCAATGATTAACAGTCATTTGCTCTACCGACTGAGCTATCGCGGAATCTGCGCGTATCTTACTGATTGTCAGGGGGAAGTCAAGCCACCCCCTGACAAATCAATCAGTTACAGCACTTCGACGATAGCCTTGGTGACCACGTGGATATTGCTCTGGTTCAGCGCGGCCACGGCGATACGGCCGGTGTCCAGCGCGTAGATGCCGAAGTCGTTCTTCAGGCGGGCGACTTGTTCAACGGTCAGGCCCGAGTAAGAGAACATGCCCACCTGGCGACCTACGAAGCTGAAGTCGCGGTTTGCGCCGTATTCGGCCAGCAGCGCAACCATCTGCTTGCGCATGCCGTGGATACGGTCGCGCATTTCGGCCAGCTCGGTTTCCCACATCTGGCGCAGTTCGGCGCTGTTCAGCACGGTGGCAACGATGGTAGCGCCGTGGGTTGGCGGGTTGGAGTAGGTGGTGCGGATCACGCGCTTGACCTGCGACAGCACACGGGTGCTTTCGTCCTTGGAGGCGGTGACCACCGACAGCGCACCGACGCGCTCGCCGTACAGCGAGAACGACTTGGAGAACGAGCTGGAGACGAAGAACTCCAAACCCGATTCGGCGAACAGGCGCACGGCGAAGGCGTCTTCGGCGATGCCGTCACCGAAACCTTGGTAGGCCATGTCGAGGAACGGTACGTGGCCTTTGGCCTTGACCACTTCCAGCACGTTTTTCCAGTCTTCCAGGTTCAGGTCGACACCGGTCGGGTTGTGGCAGCAGGCGTGCAGCACCACGATCGAGCCAGACGGCAGGGCGTTGAGGTCTTCGAGCATACCGGCGCGATTGACGTCGTTGGTCGGCGCATCGTAGTAACGGTAGGTCTGGACCGGGAAACCGGCCGACTCGAACAGCGCGCGGTGGTTTTCCCAGCTCGGGTCGCTGATGGCAACCACGGCGTTCGGCGAGATACGCTTGAGGAAGTCGGCGCCGATCTTCAGTGCACCGGTACCACCGACGGCCTGCACGGTAACCACGCGGCCAGCGGCCAGCAGTGGCGATTCGGCGCCGAACAGCAGCTTTTGCACGGCCTGGTCGTAGGTGGCAATGCCGTCGATCGGCAGGTAGCCGCGCGAGGCGTGCTGGGCGGCACGCTGGGTCTCGGCTTCGATCACGGCACGCAGCAGCGGAATGCGGCCTTCCTCATTGCAATACACGCCTACGCCCAGGTTGACCTTGTCGGTACGTGGGTCGGCGTTGAATGCTTCGTTGAGGCCCAAAATAGGGTCGCGGGGTGCCAGCTCGACAGCGGAAAACAGGCTCATTGTTACTTCGGCTCTGATTGGAGAGTGATAGGGCGTACACGCTCCAGCCGAATGCACTGAAGCGGTGCACAAACGGGGAGTCAGTATAGTGATACGGACCGGTCACCGCGACACTCTGGCGCAGCTTTTCCAGCTATTTGCGCAAATATTTTTTGACCATTGGTCTATTTGCCCGGTCCACCGTAATACCCGTTCACAGGTATGCCTTGAAAGCGCACCCTGAGGGCGGCATTTGGGTATAGACTACTGGCTAAATTTACAGTTACTGCAGCGCCGCGAGGTCCGTCATGTCCGAGTTCCAGCTCGTCACCCGTTTCCAGCCGGCCGGCGACCAGCCCGAGGCCATCCGCCAGATGGTCGAGGGCATCGAGGCCGGTTTGTCGCACCAGACGCTGCTCGGGGTGACCGGCTCGGGCAAGACCTTCAGCATCGCCAACGTCATTCAGCAGGTACAGCGCCCGACCCTGGTGCTGGCACCGAACAAGACCCTGGCGGCGCAGTTGTATGGCGAATTCAAGGCGTTCTTCCCCAACAATGCGGTGGAGTATTTCGTTTCCTACTACGACTACTACCAGCCGGAAGCCTACGTGCCGTCGTCGGATACCTTCATCGAGAAGGACGCCTCGATCAACGACCACATCGAGCAGATGCGCCTGTCGGCGACCAAGGCACTGCTGGAGCGGCGTGACGCGATCATCGTCACCACGGTGTCGTGCATCTACGGCCTGGGCAGCCCCGAGACTTACCTGAAGATGGTCCTGCACGTGGACCGCGGCGACAAGCTTGATCAGCGTGCCCTGCTGCGCCGCCTGGCTGACCTGCAGTACACCCGCAACGAGATGGACTTCGCCCGCGCCACCTTCCGCGTGCGTGGCGACGTGATCGACATCTTCCCGGCCGAATCGGACCTGGAGGCGATCCGCATCGAGCTGTTCGATGACGAAGTGGAGAACATCGCCGCCTTCGACCCGCTGACGGGGGAGGTCTTCCGCAAGCTGCCGCGGTTCACCTTCTACCCCAAGAGCCACTACGTCACCCCGCGGGAAACCCTGCTGGAGGCCGTGGAGGGTATCAAGGAGGAGTTGAAGGAACGCCTGGAATACTTGCACAAGGCCAACAAGCTGGTAGAAGCCCAGCGCCTGGAGCAGCGTACCCGCTTCGACCTGGAGATGATCCTGGAGCTGGGCTACTGCAACGGCATCGAGAACTACTCGCGCTACCTGTCCGGTCGGCCTGCCGGCGCTCCGCCACCCACCTTGTACGACTACCTGCCGGCCGACGCACTGCTGGTGATCGACGAGTCCCACGTCAGCGTTCCGCAGGTCGGCGCCATGTACAAGGGCGACCGCTCGCGCAAGGAAACACTGGTGGAGTATGGCTTCCGCATGCCGTCGGCACTGGATAACCGGCCGATGCGTTTCGATGAGTGGGAGGACGTGAGCCCGCAGACCATCTTCGTTTCTGCCACCCCAGGCCCCTACGAGGCCGAACACGCCGGGCGCGTGGTTGAGCAAGTGGTGCGGCCGACCGGCCTGGTCGACCCGCAGGTCGAGGTGCGCCCCGCGTTGACCCAGGTCGATGACTTGCTGTCGGAAATCCGCAAGCGGGTGGCACAGGGCGACCGGGTCCTGGCCACCACCCTGACCAAGCGCATGGCTGAAGACCTGACCGATTACCTGGCCGATCACGACGTGCGGGTACGCTATCTGCACTCGGACATCGACACCGTGGAGCGGGTGGAGATCATCCGCGACTTGCGCCTGGGTACCTTTGACGTGCTAGTGGGTATCAACCTGCTGCGTGAAGGCCTGGACATGCCTGAGGTTTCGCTGGTGGCGATCCTCGATGCCGACAAGGAGGGCTTCCTGCGTTCCGAGCGCTCGCTGATCCAGACCATTGGTCGTGCGGCGCGTAACCTCAATGGCCGGGCAATCCTGTACGCCGATAACGTCACCGGCTCGATGCAGCGCGCCATCGACGAAACCGAGCGCCGCCGCGAGAAGCAGATCGCCTTCAACGAAGCCAACGGCATCGTGCCCAAGGGCGTGGTCAAGGACATTACCGACATCATGGAAGGTGCCACGGTGCCCGGTGCGCGCAGCAAGAAGCGCAAGGGTATGGCCAAGGCGGCAGAGGAGAGCGCCCGCTACGAAGCCGAACTGCGCACGCCGGGCGAGATCACCAAGCGTATCAAGCAGCTGGAAGAGAAAATGATGCAGTTCGCCCGTGATCTGGAATTCGAGGCCGCGGCGCAGTTGCGCGACGAGATTACCCAACTGCGGGAGCGCTTGATTACCAGCTGATCCTGTGGGAACGGGCGTGCCCGCGAAGAATTCTACGCGGTGTCTGGCACCGGCTGCGCCGGTGTTCGCGGGCTCGCCCGCCCCACTGGCATCGCAGATCATCTGAAATTGGCTCAGTGTGCTTCCCCTGCCTTCAACCCCTCCGGCAGCTTCCGGGTCAGCAACACCGCCACCATGCTCACCGCCAAGCCGATCCCGACAAAGTGGAAGGCATCGTTGTAAGCCATGATCAGCGCTTGCTGGTGGGTAATCTCGCTAAGCTTGCCCAGCGCCGCATTGTCACTACCCAGTCGCTCCGCCAACTGCGCAAGCCGTTCTGCCACCTGCGGGTTGCTCGGCACCACCGATTCGCGCAGGTAATCGAAATACACCTTGGTGCGCGCATCCAGCAGGGTAGCCAGCAAGGCAATACCAATCGCGCCACCGAGGTTACGCAAGATATTGAACAGGCTCGATGCGGAGCCTGCGTCCTGTTGTTGGATATACGCGGTGGCAATCAGCGAAATGGTCACCATGATCATCGGCTGGCCCAGGGCGCGGATGATCTGGATATGGTTGAACTGCGGCCCGGCGAAGTCCGGGTTGAGCACCCCCGAACCGAAACTGGCGGCGCCGAACAGGCAAAACCCCAGCGCGCAGAGTATCTTGGGCGATATCACCTTCATCAGTTGCGGCACCAGCGGTATCAGGAACAGCTGCGGTATCCCCATCCACATGATCACCTCGCCAATCTGCAAGGCGTTGTAGCCCTGCACCTGTGCCAGGTACAACGGCAGCAGGTAGATGGACCCGTACAGCCCTACGCCCATGCCCAGGCTGGCGATGCTCGACAGGCCGAAGTTGCGGTTACCGAGGATGCGCAGGTTGATCAACGGGTGCGGTTTGGAAAACTGCAGGATGACGAAGGTGATCAGGCTGACCAGCGCGACGCTGCCCAGGCCGACGATCAGGTGCGATTCCAGCCAGTCCTTGCGGTGGCCTTCCTCAAGAAATACCTGCAGGCAGCCCAAGCCCAGGCCCAGGGTGAGGATGCCGGCATAATCGGTGCTTTTCAGCAGCTCCCAGTGCGCCTCTTTCTTCTCCAGCCCGTACAGGAGTCCGGCGATCATCACCAGGCCTGGCGGGATGTTGATGTAGAAGATGTACTCCCAGCCCCAGTTTTCGGTCAGCCAGCCGCCCAGGGTAGGGCCGATGGACGGGGCGAAGGTAGCGGTCATGGCGAACATTGCCATGCCTTTGGCGCGGTGGTGTTCGGGCAGCTTGATCAGGGTCAGGGTAAACGCCAGCGGGATCAGCGCCCCGCCGGTAAAACCCTGCAGGGCACGGAACAGGATCATGCTTTCCAGGTTCCAGGCCATCGAGCACAGCAAGGACGACAGCAGGAAACCGGCGGACACCCAGACCGCCAGGCGCCGTGCCGACAGCAGCTGCACCAGCCAGGCGGTCAGCGGGATCATGATGATTTCCGCGACCAGGTACGAGGTGGAAATCCACGAGCCTTCTTCCAGGGTGGCCGACAGGGCGCCCTGGATGTCTTTCAGCGAAGAGTTGGTGATCTGGATGTCCAGCACGGCCATGAAGGCGCCGAGCATCACGCTCATCACCGCGATCCAGTCGCGTCGGCTTGGCTCCGCGGTAGGGCGCAGCAGTTGATCACCGGCCATCGTGGCCGTCGTCTTCGTTGCGCAGGTCGACGGTGGCGGTGACCGACATGCCGGGGCGGATGCGCCCGCGCAATGGGTTATCGGCGCGGAACGTGAGTTTTACCGGGATGCGCTGCACCACCTTGGTGAAGTTGCCGGTGGCGTTGTCCGGCGGCAACAGGCTGAACTGCGCACCTGAAGCGGCGAACAGGCTTTCGACCCGTGCTTCGATTGGCGTATCGGGGTAGCTGTCGAACTCCAGTTCGGCGCGTTGGCCGGGCTGCATGTGGCCGATCTGGGTTTCCTTGAAGTTGGCCTGCACCCAGATGTCTTCGTCGGGCACGATCGACAGCAGGTAGGCGCCAGCCTGCACTACCTGGCCATTGCGTGCGTTGCGCTGGCCGATGGTGCCGCTGATCGGCGCGCGGATCTCGCAGCGGCTCAGGTTCAGTTCGGCTTGAGCCAGGTCGGCGCGGGCATTGGCGATTTGGGCATCGAGGCGTTTCAGGTCGGCCGTGAGTGCGTTGACCTGCTGGCGCTGGCTTTGCAGGTCGGCGCGGGCCTTGTCGACCTGCGAGCCGGCGACATGGCTGTCGGCCGACAGGGTAGTGACTCGCTCTTCAGAGACAAACCCGGGCTTGCGCAGTTTTTCCGCGCGGCTGAGGTCCAGCCGTGAACGGTCGAAGGTGGCCTGGTTGGCCGCCACCTGGGCCTGACCTGCGGCAATCAGGCTGCCTTGCTGGGTCAGGCGGCTTTGTGCCTGGGCATATTCGGCTTCGCGGGTCGCCAGGGCGGCGCGGGCGCGCTCGATCGCCAGCTCGAAGTCGGCGGCTTCCAGGCGTACCAGCAGGTCGCCCTTGTTGACGTGCTGGTTGTCCTCGACCGGCACGCTGTCGATACGGGCGCCGAGCTGGCTGGAGATACGGGTAATCTCGCCCTGCACGTAGGCGTTGTCGGTACTCTCGTAGAAGCGGCCCTTGAAATACCAGTGGGCCAGGAAGGCGAGGGCGATGATGGCCACCAGGGTAAAGAAGATCGCCAGGCGGCGCTTGAGTTGGGCAGGCATGGGTACGGTCGTTCCAGAAATGTAAATAAATTTAACAGCGGCACATGGCCAGTCGGCAAGTGACGTTCGCGCCATTGCTGGAGCCCGGTGCCTGCCTCCTGCTAACATCCCGCCTTTGTTTCATCTTTCGTTCGAGACTCCCATGACCACCGTACGCACGCGTATCGCGCCATCGCCTACCGGCGACCCCCATGTCGGCACTGCCTACATCGCCCTGTTCAACTACTGCTTTGCCAAGCAGCACGGCGGTGAGTTCATCCTGCGCATCGAAGACACCGACCAGCTGCGCTCCACGCGCGAGTCGGAACAGCAGATCTTCGACGCCCTGCGCTGGCTCGGCATCGAATGGAACGAAGGCCCGGACGTTGGCGGCCCGCATGGCCCGTACCGGCAGAGCGAGCGTGGCGAAATCTACGCCAAGTACGCCAAGGAACTGGTTGACGCCGGCCACGCCTTCTACTGTTTCTGCACCGCCGAAGAGCTGGAGCAGATGCGCGCCGAGCAGCAAGCCCGCGGCGAAACCCCGCGCTACGACGGCCGAGCGCTGCTGCTGAGCGCCGAAGAAGTACAGCGTCGCCTGGACGCTGGCGAGCCACACGTGATCCGCATGAAGGTGCCGAGCGAAGGTATCTGCGTGGTACCTGACATGCTGCGTGGCGATGTCGAAATCCCGTGGGACCGCATGGACATGCAGGTGCTGATGAAGAACGACGGCCTGCCGACGTACTTCCTGGCCAACGTGGTCGACGACCACCTGATGGGCATCACTCATGTGTTGCGCGGCGAAGAATGGCTGCCATCGGCGCCCAAGCTGATCAAGCTTTACGAGTACTTCGGCTGGGAGCAGCCCAAGCTGTGCTACATGCCGCTGCTGCGTAACCCGGACAAATCCAAGCTGTCCAAGCGCAAGAACCCGACCTCGGTCACCTTCTACGAGCGCATGGGCTTCATGCCTGAAGCCATGCTCAACTACCTGGGCCGCATGGGCTGGTCGATGCCGGACGAGCGCGAGAAATTCTCGCTGGCGGAAATGGTCGAGCACTTCGACCTGTCGCGTATCTCGCTGGGCGGCCCGATCTTCGACATCGAAAAGCTGTCCTGGCTCAATGGCCAGTGGCTGCGCGAGCTACCGGTAGAGGCGTTCGCCGCACGGCTGCAGAAGTGGGCGTTCAACAGCGACTACATGATGAAGATCGCCCCGCACGTGCAAGGCAGGGTCGAAACGTTCAGCCAGGTTGCCCCGCTGGGCGGGTTCTTCTTCGAAGGCGCGCTGAAGCTGGACGCCAAGCTGTTCGAAAGCAAGAAACTGTCGGCCGACCAGGTGCGCCAGGTGATTCAGCTGATCCTGTGGAAGCTCGAGAGCCTGCGCCAGTGGGAAAAAGAGCGCATCACCGGCTGCATCCAGGCTGTGGTCGAGGCGCTGGAGCTGAAGCTGCGTGATGCCATGCCGCTGATGTTCGCCGCCATCACTGGCCAGGCAAGCTCGGTATCGGTCCTGGACGCCATGGAAATCCTCGGCCCGGACCTGACTCGCTACCGCCTGCGTCAGGCCCTGGACCTGCTGGGTGGCGTGTCGAAGAAAGAAAACAAAGAGTGGGAAAAGCTGCTGGCTTCCATCGCCTGACTGCGTTCCGAACACCGCTGTTGAGCACTGTGGGAGCGGCCTTGTGTCGCGAAAGGACCGCAACGCGGTCCCACAATCTTTGATTCGACGCAAAACCGCCGGGGCCGCTTTGCGGCCCTTTCGCGACACAAGGCCGCTCCCACAGGCATTTTCCTGAGGGCCAAGTGGCCGGATTGAGTGGAGCAGGGCGGTAAGTGATTGTTATCTGTGAAAAAATTTTTGGATATTTTTGAAAATTAGTTTGACAGCCCTGCAATCCGATCTTAATATGCGCCCCGTCCACAGCGATGAACGAAAACGAAGCGCAAGGCACCCAGCCAGCGATTCGGTTCAGAGCGACATTGTGGGGCTATAGCTCAGCTGGGAGAGCGCCTGCATGGCATGCAGGAGGTCAGCGGTTCGATCCCGCTTAGCTCCACCAAATTCCGCTTAGCAGCCAAGGCTGATGAGCAAGACCGGGTCCAGCAACCGGGTCTTGAAGGTAAGAAGGTTCGTCCCCTTCGTCTAGTGGCCTAGGACACCGCCCTTTCACGGCGGTAACAGGGGTTCGAGTCCCCTAGGGGACGCCAGTTTTGCACAAGCGATGTTTCAGATGTCGCTGGGCCGCGAGGCTATAAATCCGGGGCTATAGCTCAGCTGGGAGAGCGCCTGCATGGCATGCAGGAGGTCAGCGGTTCGATCCCGCTTAGCTCCACCAATTTGCCGCGGTTCGCGTTAGCGAATCGGCACGAAGGTTACGTCCCCTTCGTCTAGTGGCCTAGGACACCGCCCTTTCACGGCGGTAACAGGGGTTCGAGTCCCCTAGGGGACGCCACTTTTCCTGCGTTTTGCAGGGCTTAAAAAGGCTCGTCGATTATTGATGAGCCTTTTGTTTCGGGGCTATAGCTCAGCTGGGAGAGCGCCTGCATGGCATGCAGGAGGTCAGCGGTTCGATCCCGCTTAGCTCCACCATTTCTGCCAGGGTTCACGCAAGTGAATCTTCGCGAAGGTTACGTCCCCTTCGTCTAGTGGCCTAGGACACCGCCCTTTCACGGCGGTAACAGGGGTTCGAGTCCCCTAGGGGACGCCATTTTTACCCGCGTTTTGCGGGACTTTGAAGGCTCATTCGATTATTGAATGAGCCTTTTGTTTTTCTTATCTCCCTAAAATTGTCTGCCGACAAACGGCCGCAGATTCCGCTTGCCAAAAAATATGATGAGAATAATATTTCGATCATCATATTCCGACTTGTGAGCGCCGAATGAGCGACAAGAAGAGCAGAACCCGCGAACGCATACTGGAGGCTGCCCGCAGTGCACTGATTCAGCACGGGCCGGCCGAGCCCAGTGTCAGCCAGGTGATGGGGGCTGCTGGGCTGACCGTTGGGGGCTTCTACGCCCATTTCGACAGCAAGGACGACTTGATGCTCGAAGCGTTTCGCCAGCTGTTGGGCGAGCGCCGCGCCTTGCTCGCGCAGATCGACCCCAACCTCGATGGTGCAGGGCGGCGGGCCCTGGCCGGCGCCTTCTACCTGTCGCGCAAGCATCGGGATGCCGAAGTGCACGCATGCCCCTTGCCCAACTCGCTGGGCGAAATGCAGCGCCTCCCTGAGGCCTTTCGTGAGGTGCTGGCCGAGCACATCGAGTTGATGACTGCCGCGATGGTTGACCGCCCTGAAGACGCCGACAAGGCGCTGGCCGACCTGGCGCTTATGGTTGGCGGCCTGGCGTTGGCCCGGGCACTGGGTACCAGTGATCTGTCTGACCGCATTCTGCGCGCCGCCAAATCGGCGGTGCTTTAACCCTGGAGCATGGCGATGACCACCCTGAGCTGGATTCGTGGTGTCAATGGCACCCTGGGCCGCCTGGCCCCCGAGCACGTCGCGGGCAAGATGCGCCGTGCCTTCATGACCCCGCGCAACCTGCCGCCGCGGCACTGGGAGTTGCCCCTGCTGGCCAGCGCCGAGCGCATCACCTTGCGCTTTGGCCTGTCTGCATTGCGCTGGGGGCAGGGGCCGACCGTGTTGCTGATGCATGGTTGGGAGGGCAGGCCCACTCAGTTTGCCGCCTTGATCGAAACCCTGGTTCAGGCCGGGTACACGGTGGTGTCGCTGGAAGGGCCGGGGCATGGCCGTTCGCCCGGTCAGCAGGCGAATGTGGTGCTGTTTGCCCGCGCGCTGCTGGAAGCTGCCGCCGAGTTGCCGCCCCTGCGCGCGGTGATCGGCCACTCGATGGGCGGTGCCAGTGTGTTGCTGGCCCTGCAGATGGGGTTGCGCACGGAAGCGGCGGTGAGCATCGCTGCCCCAGCCCGGCTGCTGGGCGTGCTGCGTGGCTTTGCCCGGCGTTTGGGGTTGCCAGCACGGGCGCGGGCGGCGTTCATTCGCCAGGTGGAGCGCGACGTCGGCATGCAGATCGCCCGGCTGGATGTCAGTGGTTATCAACTGGAGCTGCCGGGTCTGGTGGTGCATGCCGCCGATGACGTTCTGGTGCCTGCCGATGAGGCCGATGTTATTCACAAAGCCTGGTTCGACAGCCGCTTGCTGGTGCTGGATGAAGGCGGCCATCAGCGGGTGCTGGCCGACCCACGGCTGAGTGACGCCGTGCTCGAATTGCTGGCCCGGGCTGACGTGCCAGCGCGACAAACTGCCTGAGGGTGTTGCCGGCGATGAGGCCGGTAAATCTGCCACAGGGGCTGGACATTGCCCCGCAGGTCGCTGCTAAATCGGCTTTTGTGCCAAGGAAGCGAACATGAGCTGGGACCTGGCAACACCCTTCGTCATCGACCTGCGCGTCAGCAGCGAGGACATCGACGGCCTCGGTCACGCCAATAACGCGGTCTACGTTACCTGGCTGGAGCGCTGTGCCTGGCGTCACTCCCAGCTTCTGGGGTTGGACCTTGCCGAATACCGGCGGCTGGATCGGGCCATGGCGGTGGTGCGCCACGAAATAGACTACCTGGCTGCCGCCTACGAAGACGACGAACTGCAACTGGCCACCTGGATCATCGACTGGGACCAGCGCTTGCGCATGACCCGGCGCTTCCAGCTCAAGCGCCCGCGTGACGGCGTAACCCTGTTGCGCGCACAAACCACGTTTGCCTGCATCGAGCTGTCCAGCGGCAAACCCCGGCGCATGCCGGCAGAATTTCTCGACGGTTACGGCCCTGCGCTGATCGGCGCCTGATAGCCCGGGTTTTTTTGCTAGACTGCCGGCTTTTCCGCCGAGACCCCGACATGCAAATTGCCCTGGCCCCCATGGAGGGGCTGGTCGACAACATCCTGCGCGACGTGCTGACCCGCGTGGGCGGTATCGACTGGTGCGTCACCGAGTTCATTCGCGTGTGCGACCGCCTGTTGCCGCCTGCCTCGTTCCACAAGCTGGCGCCCGAGTTGCGCCAGGGCGCGCTGACGGCTGCCGGGGTGCCGATGCGCGTGCAGCTGCTGGGCTCAGACCCTGTGTGCCTGGCGGAAAACGCCGCGCTGGCCTGCGAACTGGGTGCGCCGGTGATCGACTTGAACTTCGGTTGCCCGGCCAAGACCGTGAACAAGTCTCGCGGTGGCGCCGTACTGCTGAAGGAGCCGGAGTTGTTGCACGCCATCGTGCGTGAAGTGCGCCGAGCAGTGCCGGCGCATATCCCGGTGACTTCAAAAATGCGCCTGGGCTTCGATAGCCCGGAGGGTGCGCTGGATTGCGCCACCGCGCTGGCCGAAGGCGGTTCGGCACACCTGGTGGTGCATGCGCGGACCAAAGTCGAGGGCTACAAGCCGCCTGCCCACTGGGAGTGGGTGGCGCGGGTGCAGGACGTGGTCAAGGTGCCGGTGTTCGCCAACGGCGAGATCTGGACCGTCGACGACTGGCGACGTTGCCGGGAGGTCAGTGGCGCCGAAGACATCATGCTCGGTCGCGGGCTGGTTTCGCGTCCGGACCTGGGCCTGCAGATCGCTGCGGCACGGGATGGGCGCGAGTACCAGCCGATGAGCTGGAATGACCTGCTGCCGTTGCTGCGCGAGTTCTGGCGCCAGGCCCAGGCCAAACTGTCACCGCGCTACGCGCCGGGCCGGATGAAGCAGTGGCTGGCCATGCTGACCCGGAGTTATCCCGAGGCGGTGGTGCTGTTTGCCGAGTTGCGCCGGGAAGATGACTGCGCGCGGATCAGCCGGCTGCTAGGGGTGGAGGTGCAGGCTTTGGAGGCCTGTGTTGCCTGAGCTGGCCTCTTCGCGGGCGCGCCCGCGAAAAGGGCTGCACCGATTGCAGATTTTTTACTGATTGCCCCTTGAAAGCACTTCCCTCGGCCATATCTCTTGAGTACGCGATGCCGAAGTCGGGTCGCGTAGTGACTTACTTGCTGAATCTCAGGAGTTAATGACCATGACCACCGCTTTCTCTCTCGCTCCACTGTTCCGCCATTCCGTTGGTTTCGACCGTTTCAACGACCTGTTCGAATCCGCGGCACGTAACGAGGCCGGTAGCAGCTACCCGCCCTACAACGTGGAAAAGCATGGCGATGACCACTACCGCATCGTGGTTGCCGCAGCCGGTTTCCAGGAGCAGGACCTCGACCTGCAGGTCGAAAAGGGTGTCCTGACCGTAACCGGTGGCAAGCGTGATAATGGCCCCGCCGAGGTGACCTACCTGCACCAGGGTATCGCGCAACGCGCCTTCAAGCTGTCGTTCCGCCTGGCAGACCATATCGAAGTGAAGGCCGCCGGCCTGGCCAACGGCCTGCTCAGCATCGACCTGCTGCGCATCGTGCCTGAAGAAGCCAAGGCCAAGCGCATCCCGATCAACGGCGATAAGCCAGCGCTGAATTGATTGTGTTGATGTGAAGAAGGGCACCCTCGGGTGCCCTTTTTGTTAAGCCTGTCCCGGGTGACGCTGGCGCCAGGGTCAGTAGCCCGCCGGCGCCTCCAGCAACATCTGCCGAAACTCCGGTAGCGGCAACGGCCGGCTGTGCAGATACCCTTGGTACAGGTGGCACCCTAGCCGCTCCAGGAACTCCAGCTGTTCGGTCAGCTCCACCCCCTCGGCAATCACCGCCAGGTCCAGGCTGCGGGCCATGGCGACGATGGCGCGGACGATTTCCGCGTCGTTCGGGTCCACGGGGGCATCGCGCACAAAAGTCTGGTCGATCTTCAGGGCATCCACCGGCAGGCGCTTCAGATACGTCAGCGAGGAATAGCCCGTGCCGAAGTCATCCATAGCAAAACTCACCCCGTAGCGCTTCAGTTCGCGCATCTTGCTGATGGTGTCTTCCAGGTTCTGGATGACAATGCCTTCGGTAATCTCCAGCTTCAGCATTTGCCGTGGCAGGCGATAGTCGTCAAGGCTGCGCAATACCCGCCCGACGAAGTCATTTTGGCGGAATTGCCGCGGGCTGATGTTCACGCACAGGCTGAATTCATCAGCGTCGATCAGCCCGTCGGCCAGCATGCGCGCACAAGCATCGCACGCTTCGTCGAGGATCCAGCTGCCAACCTCCAGGATCAGGCCACTTTCTTCCAGCACCTGGATGAACTGTGCCGGCGGCTGCTGGCCGAGTTGCGGGTGGTGCCAGCGCAACAACACTTCAGCGCCGACGATGCGGTTGTCGCGCGCATCCACCTGGGGCTGGAAGTGCAGTGCCAGCTCCCCGCGGGCCAGGGCCAGGCGCAGGTCGTTTTCCATGCGCAGGCGCTCGCTGGCGGCTTTTTGCATGGTGGTGTGGAAAAGCTGGGTGGTGTTGCGCCCGGAGTCCTTGGCCCGGTACAGGGCGATGTCGGCGCGCTTGAGCAGGTCGGCCGGGGTGGTGCCATGGTCGGGGATCAGCGCCACGCCGATGCTTGGCGTTACCTGCAGGCGCTGGCCATCCAGCGACATCGGCTCGGCCAACAGTTCGCGCAGGGTATCGGCCAGTTCGCGGACCTTTTCTTCCACCAGTTCGCGGCTGCCTTCCAGGCCGCTGAGCAGCACCACGAACTCGTCGCCACCCAGCCGTGCGACGGTGTCCTCCAGGCGCACGCTGGCCTCCAGCCGGGCGGTGATGATCTTCAGCACCGTATCGCCCACCGGGTGGCCCAGTGAGTCGTTGATGTGCTTGAAGTGGTCGAGGTCAAGGAACAACAGGGCGCCGCGCAGGTTGTGGCGCTTGAGCAGGGCGATCTGCTGGCTCAAGCGGTCCATCAGCAGCGCGCGGTTGGGCAGGTTGGTCAGCGGATCGTGGTAGGCGAGGTGGCGGATCTGCGCCTGGGCGTTCTTCAGCTGGCTGACGTCGCGAGCATTGAGCAGCAGGCATTCCACTTCATTGAGGGTGATCGGCTCCACCGATACTTCCACGGTAAGAATGTCGCCGCGCTTGTTGCGCCCGAGCATTTCGCGGTGATGCACCCGGCCGCGCTCGCGCAACTCGGCCAACAACGCGCTGCGTTGCTTGTCGTCCGCCCAGATGCCGATCTCGTACACCGTATGGCCGATCACTTCGGCAGCGCTATAGCCGGTCAGGCGGCAGAAACCATCGTTGATCTCCAGGTAACGGCCGCTGTGGCGTTCGGTGATGGTGATGGCGTCGGGGCTGGAGTGGAAGGCCTTGGCGAACTTCTCCTCGCTCGATTTGAGCGCCGCCTCGGCGCGTTGCTGCTGGGTGATGTCACGCAGGGTGGTGACGCTGCAGGGCTGGTCGTCGACGGTGATCAGGCGGCTGGATATCACGCACGTTAGCGGTGCGCCGCTGCGGTGGTTGACCACCACTGCGACGTTGCTCAGGGCCTGTTCGCGGATGACCCGTTCGATACGTTGTGCGCGCTCGATGGACTCGGCCCACAGGCCGATTTCCTCGGCGGTGCGGCCAAGCACCTGCTCGGTATTCCAGCCGAAGGTCTGGGTGAATGCCGGGTTGATCTCGATGAACTGGCCAGTGTCCTGGCGTGTAACGCAGATTGGGTCGGGGCTGACCTGGAACAGGCTGGCGAATTTCTCTTCCGAGGCGCTCAGGCGCTGCTCGCGCTCCACCTGGTCAGTGATATCGAGCAAAGTACCGGCCATGCGCAGCGGGTTGCCCTGCTCGTCGCGGTACAGCCGGGCGCGGCTTTCGATGTAGCGCGAAATGCCGTTTTCCAGCTGCACCCGGTAGGTGATCTGGTAGTTGCCCGCAGGCCCCTCGCGCAGGCTGCGGTAGGCTTGGCGCATCGAGTTGCGCTCCTGTTCCGGTACCCCCTCGAAAAACGCGTCGAACGACTCGTGGAAGGGGATCGGCGGCAGGCCGTGCAGTTGCGCGGCGCGGGCCGAGCCGTAGAGCATGCCGCTGGGGATGTGCCAGTCCCAGGTGCCCAACTGCGCCGAATCCAGGGCCAGGTCCAGGCGTTCCTGGCTGTCTTTCAGCGCCTGCTCGGCGCGCTTGCGTTCAGTGGTGTCGACAAAGGTGCTGATAAGAAAAGTCACCCCCTCCAGCTCGATGCCCTGGGTGCAGAGAATACCGTCGTGGATTTTGCCGCTGGTGGCGCGGAACTGCACCTCCATGATCAGCGGGCCGCCGTTGGCGCGGGTCGACTCCATCACCTGGTGGCGCTGTTCCGGGTTGACCCACAGGCCCAGTTCCAGGCTGGTCTTGCCGATCACCTGGGTGCCGGGCCAGCCGAACATGTCTTCGAAATGCTGGTTGACCTCGAAAATCATGCCGTCGTGGCGCCGGGTCAGCAAAATGGCGTTGGGGCTGAGGTGGAACAGCGTGGCGAAGCGCTTTTCCGAGTTGATCAGCGCCGTTTCCCGCTCGCGCTGGCGGGTGATCTCGCGGATCACCCCGATCATCTGCGCTCGGCCATGCTGGTCGTGGGTCAGGCTGCCGTTGATTTCCAGCCAGTGCAGGCTGCCGTCCGGCCAGCGTATGCGGTGGCGCATGGCCTGTTCCACCGGCTCGCCATTGAATATCGCCTGGAACACCTGGCGCGTGCGGGCGCGGTCCTCCTCGGGCAGCAGGTCGAGGTAATCGACATCGGCCGGCAGCGGCCGTTGCGGGTCGAAACCGAACAGCGCCTGGGTGCCGCGCGACCAGCTGACCCGGCCGCTTTCGATATCCCATAGCCAGGCCCCCAGGCGCGCGCCGTTGAGCGCGGCCAGCAGTTGCGGGGCGTTCTGCCAGGCTTGTTCGGACTCATCGGGGTCGGCCGCGGGTATTCTCGGCAGGCGCAAAAAGCGGTTAGCTGATTTGGGCATCGGTACCAGACCTTTGGCGAATGACGCGTCCTTGGAGTTGGAAATGCCGGGCTGACGGCCGGTCAGGCGGACCCTGCGTGGCTGTCGAGCAGGGCCATGAATGCCCTGGCGGCGTTCGATAGCGTACGCTCCGTGTGCAGAATGTAGCCTAGCTGGCGCGACAGCTGTATGCCGGGCAATGCGATGGGTGCAACCTGTTCGTCGAGCATGGTGCGTGGCAGCACACTCCAGGCCAGGCCGATCGACACCATCATCTTGATGGTTTCCAGGTAGTTGGTGCTCATGGCGATGTTCGGCGTCAGCCCTTGGCTTTCGAACAGACGCTGCACGATATGGTGGGTGAAGGTGTTGCCGCCGGGGAACACCGCAGGGTGGCGAGCGACATCGGCCAGGCTGACCGCCTGGTTGTTGGCCAGTGGGTGCTCGGGCGCAGCGACGAAGTCGAGGGCGTCGTCCCACACCGGCACGGCCTTGACCAGGTGGTGTGGCTCGGGGGCCAGGGTGATCACGGCAATCTCGGCGCGGCCATGCAGAATCTCGTCGTAGGCCTGTTCCGAATCCATGAACTGGATATCCAGCGCAACCGCCGGGTGTTCGCGGGTGAACGCCCGCAGCAGCGGGGGCAGGCGGTGCAGGCCGATGTGGTGGCTGGTGGCCAGGGTCAGGCGACCGCTCACGGCTCCGTTGAGGTTGGTCAGCGCCCGTCGGGTATCATCGAGGACGTTGAGGATCTGGTAGGCCCGTGGCAGTAGCGCGCGCCCGGCCTCGGTCAGGGTTACTTCGCGGCCCAGGCGGTCGAACAGGCGCACGTCCAGCTGCTGCTCCAACCCGGCGATACGTTTGCTGATAGCCGGTTGGGTCAGGAACAGGCGTTCGGCCGCCCCTGAAAAACTGCCGGTTTCGGCGATGGCGATAAAGGCGCTGAGGTTGGCCAGGTCCATGGAGTTATATTCCTTTGGGTTATCCAAAGCATAAAAAATATGAATTTGAGTTATTCAATCTAACCCCATAGCATCGTCCATACAAGCCAAGGGGTTTTTGGCATAGAAAGACGCTGATGAGGAACAGTCTGATGGCTGGCAAAACGCTCTACGACAAACTCTGGGAAGCCCATGAGGTCAAGCGCCGTGATGACGGCTCGTCCTTGATCTACATCGACCGCCACATCATCCACGAAGTGACGTCGCCCCAGGCCTTCGAAGGCCTGCGCCTGGCCAACCGCAAGCCATGGCGGATCGACGCCAACATCGCCACGCCGGACCACAACGTACCGACCACGCCAGAGCGCAAGGGCGGTATCGAAGCTATCGTCGACCAGGTGTCGCGCCTGCAGGTGCAGACCCTCGACGAGAACTGTGACGAATACGGTATCGTCGAATTCAAGATGAACGACGAGCGTCAGGGCATCGTCCACGTCATCAGCCCGGAGCAGGGTGCCACCTTGCCGGGCATGACAGTGGTCTGCGGTGACTCGCACACCTCCACCCATGGCGCTTTCGGTGCCCTGGCCCATGGCATCGGCACCTCCGAGGTCGAGCACGTGCTCGCCACCCAGTGCCTGGTCGCCAAGAAGATGAAGAACATGCTGGTGCGCGTGGAAGGCCAATTGCCGGCCGGCGTGACCGCCAAGGACATCGTCCTGGCCGTGATCGGCAAGATCGGCACCGCGGGTGGTAACGGCCACGCCATGGAATTCGCTGGCAGCGCCATTCGCGAGTTGTCGATGGAAGGCCGCATGACCATCTGCAACATGTCCATCGAAGCCGGTGCCCGTGTGGGCCTGGTGGCGACCGACGCCACCACCGTTGCCTACGTCGAAGGCCGCCCGTATGCGCCGAAGGGCGAGCAGTGGAAGCAGGCGGTCGAGTCGTGGAAAGACCTGGTGTCGGACGACGACGCGGTGTTCGACACCGTGGTCGAACTGGATGCCAGCCAGATCAAGCCACAGGTCAGCTGGGGCACCTCGCCAGAGATGGTCCTGGCCGTCGACCAGCGCGTACCGGACCCGGCCGCTGAAGCCGACCTGGTCAAGCGTGGCTCGATCGAGCGTGCCCTGAAATACATGGGCCTGACCGCAAACCAGGCGATCACCGATATCAAGCTGGACCGCGTGTTCATCGGCTCGTGCACGAACTCGCGCATCGAAGACCTGCGTGCCGCGGCGGAAATCGCCAAGGGCCGCAAGGTGGCTGCGAGCGTCAAGCAAGCCATCGTCGTGCCGGGTTCGGGCCTGGTCAAGGCCCAGGCCGAGCGTGAAGGCTTGGACAAGATCTTCCTCGAAGCCGGTTTCGAATGGCGTGAGCCAGGCTGCTCGATGTGCCTGGCGATGAACCCGGACCGCCTGGAGAGCGGCGAGCATTGCGCGTCCACCTCCAACCGCAACTTCGAAGGCCGTCAGGGCGCTGGTGGCCGTACCCACCTGGTCAGCCCGGCCATGGCCGCTGCTGCCGCAGTCGCCGGCCACTTCATCGATGTCCGCGAGTTGATCCAAGGGAGCGCAGCATGAAAGCCTTTACCCAGCACACTGGCCTCGTCGCGCCGTTGGACCGTGCCAACGTCGACACCGACCAGATCATCCCCAAGCAGTTCCTGAAGTCGATCAAGCGCACCGGCTTTGGCCCCAACCTGTTCGACGAATGGCGTTACCTGGACGTGGGGCAGCCCTACCAGGACAACAGCAAGCGCCCCGTCAACCAGGAGTTCGTGCTCAACCACGCGCGCTACCAGGGTGCCAGCGTGTTGCTGGCGCGGGAAAACTTCGGTTGCGGCTCCAGCCGTGAGCACGCCCCTTGGGCGTTGGACGAGTATGGCTTCCGTAGCATCATTGCGCCGAGTTTTGCCGACATCTTCTTCAATAACAGCTTCAAGAACGGCCTGCTGCCGATCATCCTCAGCGATGAGGAAGTGGACGAGCTGTTCAAGCAGGTCGAAGCCAACCCGGGTTACCAGCTGACCATCGACCTGCAGGCGCAGGCGGTGACCCGCCCGGATGGCAAGGTGCTGCATTTCGAGGTGGATGCGTTCCGCAAGCACTGCTTGCTCAACGGCCTGGACGATATCGGCCTGACCTTGCAGGACAGCGAGGCGATCAAGGCCTTCGAAGCCAAACACCGCGCCAGCCAGCCATGGCTGTTCCGTGACGCCTGAGTGATGTAGCTGTGAGTGCTGGCCTCTGTGGGGGTGGGCTTGCCCCGCGAAGAGGCCGGTACTGGTGATGACAATCGAAAGGACTGCACCCATGACCAGCACCAACCATACCGATGTGGTCCAGCGCCAGTTCGGCGAACAGGCCAGCGCCTACCTCAGCAGCGCCGTGCACGCCCAAGGCAGTGAATTCGCCTTGCTGCAGGCCGAGCTGGCGGGGCAGGGGGCTGCCCGCGTACTGGACTTGGGCTGCGGTGCCGGTCATGTCAGCTTCCACGTCGCCCCGCTGGTTGCCGAGGTGGTCGCCTACGACCTTTCGCAAGCCATGCTCGACGTGGTCGCCAGCGCCGCTGCCGAGCGCGGCCTGGCCAATGTCACCACTGAGCGCGGCGCCGCCGAACGCCTGCCGTTCGCCGATGCCTCGTTCGATTTCGTCTTCAGCCGCTATTCGGCCCATCACTGGAGCGACCTGGGCCTGGCCCTGCGCGAAGTGCGCCGGGTGCTCAAGCCGGGTGGTGTGGCGGCGTTCATCGACGTGATGTCGCCGGGTAGCCCGTTGCTCGACACCTACCTGCAAACGGTCGAGGTGCTGCGCGATACCAGCCACGTGCGTGATTATTCCGCCGCCGAATGGCAGCGCCAGGTCAGCGAGGCCGGTCTGCATGTGCGCAGCCATACCCGTCAGCCGCTGCGCCTGGAGTTCACCAGCTGGGTCGAGCGCATGCGCACCCCTGAACCGATGCGCGTGGCCATCCGCCAATTGCAGCAAGCCATGGGCGAAGAAGTGCGTCAGTATTACCAGATCGAGGCCGATGGTTCGTTCAGTACCGATGTGCTGGTGCTGTGGGCCGAGCGTTAAGAACTTTTCGGTGGGGCCCGCTTGGCCGCACCGCGTGAATGGATAGAGGAAAGCATGAGCAAGCAGATTCTGATTCTCCCAGGTGACGGTATCGGCCCGGAAATCATGGCCGAGGCGGTCAAGGTGCTGGAGCTGGCCAACGACAAGTTCCAGCTCGGCTTCAGCCTGGCACACGACGTGATCGGCGGCGCTGCCATCGACAAGCACGGCGTGCCGCTGGCCGACGAGACCCTGGAGCGGGCGCGCAAGGCCGATGCCGTGCTGCTGGGCGCCGTGGGCGGGCCGAAGTGGGACAAGATCGAGCGAGACATTCGCCCGGAGCGCGGCCTGCTGAAAATCCGTTCGCAACTGGGCCTGTTCGCCAACCTGCGCCCGGCCATCCTCTACCCGCAACTGGCGGACGCCTCGTCGCTCAAGCCAGAAATCGTTTCTGGCCTGGACATCCTCATCGTCCGTGAGCTGACCGGCGGTATCTACTTCGGTGCCCCGCGTGGCCAGCGTGAGCTGGAAGGCGGCGAGCGTCAGGCCTACGACACCCTGCCGTACAGCGAAAGCGAAGTGCGCCGCATTGCCCGGGTCGGCTTCGACATGGCCCGCGTGCGCGGCAAGAAGCTGTGCTCGGTGGACAAGGCCAACGTCCTCGCTTCCAGCCAGCTGTGGCGCGAAGTGGTCGAAGACGTGGCCAAGGACTACCCCGATGTGGAACTGAGCCACATGTACGTCGACAACGCCGCCATGCAGTTGGTGCGTGCACCCAAGCAGTTCGACGTGATGGTGACCGACAACATGTTCGGTGACATTCTGTCGGATGAAGCTTCCATGCTGACCGGTTCCATCGGCATGCTGCCTTCGGCGTCGCTGGATGCCGACAACAAGGGTATGTACGAGCCGTGCCACGGGTCGGCGCCGGACATCGCAGGCCAAGGCATCGCCAACCCGCTGGCGACCATCCTTTCGGTGTCGATGATGCTGCGTTACAGCTTCAATCAGTCGGCTGCCGCCGAAGCGATCGAGAAGGCCGTTAGCCTGGTTCTGGACCAGGGTTTGCGCACCGGCGACATCTACTCGGAAGGCTGCCGCAAAGTTGGTACGCAGGAAATGGGCGACGCAGTAGTCGCAGCGCTGCGGAATCTGTAATCTCTCTGGCCCGCTACCCCAAATTCCCGGTGGCGGCCCACTTTTAGCAAAGGTGTAGTTGCGATGAAACGTGTAGGTCTGATCGGTTGGCGCGGTATGGTCGGTTCCGTGCTCATGCAGCGGATGCTGGAGGAGCAGGATTTCGACCTTATCGAGCCGGTGTTCTTCACTACCTCCAATGTTGGCGGCCAGGGCCCGAACGTGGGCAAGGATACAGCTCCGCTCAAGGATGCTTATTCGATTGAAGAACTCAAGACCCTCGACGTGATCCTGACTTGTCAGGGCGGCGACTACACCAACGAGGTCTTCCCCAAGCTGCGTGAGGCTGGCTGGCAGGGTTACTGGATCGATGCCGCGTCGTCCCTGCGTATGCAGGATGATGCAGTGATCGTCCTCGACCCGGTGAACCGCAAGGTCATCGACCAGCAGCTGGACGCCGGTACCAAGAACTACATCGGCGGCAACTGCACCGTCAGCCTGATGCTGATGGGTCTGGGCGGCCTGTTCGAAGCCGGCCTGGTGGAGTGGATGAGCGCCATGACCTACCAGGCCGCCTCGGGTGCTGGCGCGCAGAACATGCGTGAGCTGATCCGGCAGATGGGGGCTACCCACGCTGCCGTTGCCGATGACCTGGCCAACCCGGCCAGTGCCATCCTCGACATCGACCGCAAGGTTGCCGAGACCATGCGCAGCGATGCCTTCCCGACCGAGAACTTCGGCGTACCGCTGGCTGGCAGCCTGATCCCGTGGATCGACAAAGAACTGCCGAACGGCCAGAGCCGTGAAGAGTGGAAGGCCCAGGCCGAGACCAACAAGATCCTCGGCCGCTTCAAGAGCCCGATCCCGGTCGACGGCATCTGCGTGCGCATCGGCGCCATGCGTTGCCACAGCCAGGCGCTGACCATCAAGCTGAACAAAGACGTGCCGATCGCCGACATCGAAGGGATGATCAGTCAGCACAACCCTTGGGTGAAGCTGGTGCCGAACCAGCGTGAAATCAGCATGCAGGAACTGACCCCGACCAAGGTCACCGGCACTCTGAACATCCCGGTTGGCCGCCTGCGCAAGCTGAACATGGGGTCGCAGTACCTGGGCGCGTTCACCGTGGGTGACCAGCTGCTGTGGGGCGCGGCCGAACCGCTGCGCCGCATGTTGCGGATTCTGCTGGAGCGTTGATCGTTCTGCTTTGACCAAAAACCCGCGCTGGCGACAGTGCGGGTTTTTTTGTGTCCGGGGGTGAGGGTTTCAGCGCCTGTGAGATCGAGCGCCGCCCGCGCGGCGCATCGCGAGCTGCGCTCGCGTTTGTACGACGCGATATCGCGCCATGCGCCAAGGCGTACGCGCGCAAATCCCCCAGAAATAACTGGCCCGAAACAACCGTAGGAGCGAGCGTAGCTCGCGATGCGCCGCGCGGGCGGCGCTCGATCTCACAAACACCGCAAATCCCAAACCATCCCCGCTAGCCCGCACGCAACCCACAGCGACGAAGATACGGCCAGCACAGACAAAACCCTACAATCCGAGTAAAGTGCCGCCCCCGCCGTTTACAGCAAGAGGATCCCTTCCATGACACACCCTTTGGATATCGCCGTCGTCGGCGCCACCGGCAGCGTCGGTGAAACCTTGGTGCAGATCCTCGAAGAGTTGGCCTTCCCGGTTGCCACCCTGCACCTGCTGGCCAGCATGGAATCGGCGGGCAGCAGCGTGATGTTCGCTGGCAAGAAACTGAAAGTGCGCGAAGTCGACAGCTTCGAGTTTGCCCAGGTCAAGCTGGCCTTCTTCGCCACCGGCGCCGCCGTCAGCCGCAGCTTTGCCGGCAAGGCGCTGCAGGCAGGCTGCACGGTGATCGACCTGTCCGGTGGCCTGGACGACGCCCTGGCCTTGGTGCCGGAAGCCAACGCCGACCGCCTGGCCGGCCTGTCGTTGCCAGCGCGCATCGTCAGCCCATGCTCGGCCGCTGTAGCCCTGGCCGTCGCGCTGGCGCCGCTCAAAGGCCTGCTCGACATCGAGCGGGTGCAAGTGATGGCCGCGTTGGCGGTGTCTGCGCAAGGCCGTGAAGCGGTCAGCGAACTGGCCCGGCAAACCGCCGAACTGCTCAATGCCCGACCGCTGGAACCGCGTTTCTTCGACCGCCAGGTGGCGTTCAACCTGCTGGCCCAGGTGGGCGCTGCCGACGAGCACGGCCATACCGCGCTGGAGCGCCGTCTGGTCAGTGAATTGCGCGTGCTGCTGGGCCTGCCTGAGCTGAAGATTTCGGTAAGTTGTGTTCAAGTCCCGGTGTTTTTCGGCGATAGCTTCAGTGTGGCCGTGCAAAGCCGTCGCCCGGTAGACCTGGCAGCGGTCAACCAGGCCCTGGAGGCAGCCGACAGCGTCGAGCGGGTGGAAAACGATGACTATCCGACCCCAGTCGGTGACGCAGTAGGCCAAGACGTGGTCTATGTTGGTCGTGTACGTCACGGTGTTGATGAAGACCAGCAGCTCAACCTCTGGCTGACCACCGACAACGTGCGCAAGGGCGCTGCGCTCAACGCCGTGCAAGTGGCGCAATTGTTGATTAAACACATGCCGTAAAAGATACTGGCGAGCACTTTTGTCCTGCTCCGCATGCAGGTTTCGGGACGATTCATACAAGGGAAGAGGTCATGCTTCGAATTCGCAAACTGGTTCTGGCCATGGCTGCAGCATCAGCGCTGTCGTCTGGCATGGCGAATGCGCTGGGCCTGGGGGAGCTGACCCTGAAGTCGGCACAGAATCAGCCGCTGGACGCCGAGATCGAATTGCTCGACGTGCGCGACCTCAAGGCCGCCGAAGTGGCGCCAAGCCTGGCGCCGCCAGAAGAGTTCAGCAAGGCCGGGGTGGCGTTTCCGACCTACCTTGAAGACCTGACCTTCACGCCTGTGATCAACCCCAACGGCAAGAGCGTGCTGCGGGTTACCTCCAGTCAGCCGCTGCCGGGGCCTGTGGTCAAGTTCCTGGTCCAGGTGATGTGGCCGCAGGGCCGCTTGCTGCGTGACTACAGCGTGCTGCTCGACCAGACCAAGGCCCAAGGCGACAAGCCGGCGGCAGGCAATGTGACCCCGGCCACCACCGGAGCCAGCAGCTACACCACCCAGCGTCGCGACACCCTTTGGCAGATTGCTGCGCGCAACACCCAGGGTGGCTCGATCCAGCAGACCATGATTGCCATCCAGGCGCTCAACCCGGATGCCTTCATCGGCAACAACATCAACCAGCTGAAGGTTGGCCAGGTGTTGCGCCTGCCCGACCAGCAGCAGATCCAGAACATCCCGCAGGGCGAGGCCAACAGCGAAGTGGCCGAGCAGTATGCCGCCTGGCGTGAAGGCCGTCGTCTGGGCCCGCGTGCCCGCCAGCTCGACGCCACCCGCCGTGGTGCCGCCGACGCTGCCCCGGCACGGATCGCGCAGGGCGACAACCTGCGGCTGGTCAGCCCGGGCAACCAAGCCGGTGCCGACCAGGCCAAGGCGCTCAACGACAAGCTGGCAGTGGCCCAGGAAAGCCTGGACACCAGCCGTCGTGACAATGAAGAACTCAAGAGCCGCATGACCGACCTGCAGAGCCAGTTGGACAAGCTGCAGCGTTTGATCGAGCTGAAAAACGACCAGTTGGCCCGTCTTGAAGCCCAAGGCGCAGCCACGCCAACCCCGGCTGCCGCCGCACCTGCACCTGCACCTGCAACGACTGTCCCGGCGGCAGGCGCGCAGCCAGCAGCCAAGCCAGCACCTGCCGAAGCCGCCCCCGCGGCCGAGCCTGCGCCGGCCGCCCAGCCGGGCAGCGTTGTCGATCAGGTCATGGGCAACCCGCTGCTGCTGGGGCTGATTGCCGGTAGCGCGTTCCTCGTGCTGTTGCTTCTGCTGTTGCTGCTAGCGCGCAAGCGCAAGGCCCAACAGGAAGCCGAGAAGCACCTGCGCATGGCGCGGGCGCTGGAAGAGGAGCAGGGCAGCGGGTTCGACAGCGATACCGAGAGCCTTGATGGCATTGAGGTCCCGGAGCCCAGCGTGACGCTGTCGCCTGCCGTGGTCGCCGCGTCGGCGGCGGCTGCAGTCGCTGCGGAAAAAGTGGCAGAAGCCGAGCCACAACCGCAAGCTGACCCGCACGCCGCACTGCTCGCGGAAGTTGATCAATGCCTGGCCGAAGGCCGCCTGAACCGTGCCGCCGACTTGCTGGAGCCCGCCGTGGCCGCAGCCCCGGCGCGTGACGACCTGCGCCTTAAACTGATGGATGTGTACGCCCGCCAGGGTGATCAGAGCGCGTTTGCCGAGCAGGAGCGCCTGCTATCGGCAAGCGAGCACAACGCGTCTGAAGTCGCCGGCCTCAAAGAGCGCTACCCGGCCATGCTCGGCCTGGCCGCCGCCGGTCTGGGGGCGGCGGCGCTGGCTGCCGAAATGGATGAGCAGTACGTGCAGGAACTGCTGCACGAAGACGCCGAGGCGCCGGTAACTGCCGATGTGGTGCCTGAAGAGGTGCCTGAGTTCGAGCCGCAAGGCGAGGCGGAGCCGGAGGTTGTCGCCCAAGCGGAGCCTGAGACTGAATTCGATGCCCTCGACGAAGTACCCATCCTCGATGTTGCGGGCCTGGAAGACCAGGGGCTGGGCGAGCAGGACCTGGACAGTGCCTTTGACCTGAGCCTGGATGGTGACCTGCCCGAGGAAGACTCATTGGCAGCGCCATTGCTGGACGAGTCGGTAGCGCAGGCGTCTGTCCCCGACGAACTGGTCATTGCCGAGTCCGTGCTGGACGAGCCGGAGCAGGCGCAGGTTCAGGCCGAAGAGCCACCGTTCGCCGTGGATGCCGAGCTGCAGGCCGAAGCCGATGCCGATTTCGAGGCCATGCTGGCCCAGGCCGAGCCGCAGCCAGTCGTGGACCTGTCTGACTTCGATCTCGATGTCGGCGAGCCAGTCGCCCCGGCCGCACCGCAAGCAGAGGCAGGGGCCTCGGTAGATGCTGCGGCTGAGCTGGCCGCCTTCGACAGCATGCCGGAGTTCGACCCGGCATCCGACTTCGACATGCCGTCGGACTTCGACCTGTCGCTGTCGCTGGACGACGATTCGCCGGCCGCCAAGAGCTTTGCCTCGGAGCTGGACGACGTCAACGCCGAACTGGACAAGCTGTCGCAGAGCCTCGAAACGCCGTCGCTGGAGCCGCACTTCACCAGCGAGGATGCTGCAGCCCAACCCGAGCCCGAGCCGCTCGACGACCTGGACTTCGACTTCTTCTCCGGCAGTGATGAAGTGGCCACCAAGCTCGACCTGGCCCGTGCCTATATCGACATGGGCGACAGCCAGGGTGCCCGCGACATCCTCGACGAAGTGATCAAAGACGGTGACGACAGCCAACGCCAGGAAGCCGAGGACATGCTTTCCCGGCTGGTCTGATGCAAACAGGGCAGGCTTCGCGGCTTGCCCGCTTTCACAGGAACCCACACATTTTAGAGCTTGTGGGTCACTTGTGGGAGTGGGTGCGGCCGCGAAGAGGCCTGCGCATGCAGTGTTCATCCACCGGCAGCCCTACGCGGCTGCCGTTGTCGTTATAATCCCCGCCATTCCGTACATCCCACAGGTTTCATGCTCTTGGACATCATCGACCCCGTCGCCACCGAATCCGCGGCCGAAGGCTACTCTCGCATCGCCCTGGGCGTGGAATACAAAGGCGCGCGCTACCGCGGCTGGCAGCGCCAGGCCAGTGGGGTGCCAAGTGTCCAGCAGGCCCTGGAAAAAGCCCTGTCCACGGTCGCCAACGAGCCGATCTCGGTCATCTGCGCCGGTCGCACCGATGCGGGTGTGCACGGTTGCGGCCAGGTCGTGCACTTCGACACCCGCGCCGTGCGTGACGAGCGTGCCTGGACCATGGGCACCAACTTCAACCTGCCGCACGACATCAGCGTAGTCTGGTCGCGGCCGATGCCGGCCGATTTCCACGCACGCTTCAAGGCCTGCGCCCGGCGCTACCGCTACGTCATCTACAACGACCCGATCCGCCCGGCCCACCTGGCCGAGGAAGTGACCTGGAACCACCGCCCGCTGGACGTCGAACGCATGGCCGAGGCAGCGCAGTTCCTGCTCGGTACCCACGACTTCAGCGCCTTCCGCGCCAGCCAGTGCCAGGCCAAATCGCCGATCAAGCACATCTACCACCTGCGCGTTACCCGCCATGGCCAGATGATCGTGCTGGACGTGCGCGCCACCGCCTTCCTGCACCACATGGTGCGTAACATTGCCGGCGTGCTGATGGCCATCGGCGCTGGCGAGCGCCCGGTGACCTGGGCCCGCGAAGTGCTGGAAGGGCGCAACCGAAGCGAGGGGGGCGTTACCGCGCATCCCTATGGCCTGTACCTGGTGCAGGTGGAGTACCCCGAAGCGTTCGCCCTGCCCAAGCGTTACATCGGCCCACACTTTTTGAGCGGTTACGAAGCGTTGGCAGACTGACGGGCGAAAAGCCATTTGCTAACATCCGGCCTTTGACCGTAATAACCAGGGTTTGCGTGCCATGAGCAATGTTCGCAGCAAGATCTGCGGGATCACCCGCATCGAAGACGCACTGGCCGCTGTCGAAGCGGGTGCCGATGCCATCGGCTTCGTCTTCTATGCCAAGAGCCCGCGTGCCGTGGACGTGCGCCAGGCGCGGGCAATCATTGCCGAGTTGCCGCCGTTCGTGACCACGGTCGGGTTGTTCGTCAATGCCTCGCGCTGCGAGCTGAACGAGATCCTCGAAGCGGTTCCGCTGGACCTGCTACAGTTCCACGGCGACGAAACCCCGCAGGACTGCGAAGGTTACCACCGCCCCTGGATCAAGGCCCTGCGGGTGCGCCCGGGCGACGACCTGGAGGCGGCCTGCAAGCTCTACGCCGGGGCTCGTGGCATTTTGCTGGACACCTATGTGGCAGGCGTGCCCGGGGGAACCGGCGAGGCGTTCGACTGGTCTCTGGTGCCGGCGCGCCTGAGCAAGCCGATCATCCTCGCCGGTGGTCTGTCGGCCGACAACGTCGCCCAGGCCATTGCCCAGGTGCGGCCTTATGGCGTGGATGTCAGCGGTGGCGTCGAGCAAGCCAAGGGCATCAAGGACGCGGCGAAGATCGAGGCCTTCATGCGTGCGGTGAAACAGGCGTGATAGCGGATGTGACGGCTGGCTGCGCGCCATCGTCCATAGCTTTCGCAGCCCTGCGGGGCAGCTGCCTGTGCCTGTGGCAGCAATACAACACATTAACGGTGGAGTGGTGCGCGGGAAGCCCCGGCAGCCGGTCCATCATCGTTTCATAAGATTTTGAGCTCAAGGGCAGGGCAGGGTCGGCGCTAACGGCCCCCGCCTGCCAATACTGGAGAAAGAAAGCATGAGCAACTGGTTAGTCGACAAACTGATCCCTTCGATCATGCGTTCCGAGGTGAAGAAGAGCTCGGTGCCTGAGGGCCTGTGGCACAAGTGCCCGTCCTGCGAGGCCGTGCTGTATCGTCCGGAGCTGGAAAAAACCCTGGATGTCTGCCCCAAGTGCAACCACCACATGCGCATCGGCGCACGTGCGCGCATCGACATCTTCCTCGACGCCGAAGGCCGTGCCGAGCTGGGCGCCGACCTCGAGCCGGTCGACCGCCTGAAATTCCGTGACGGCAAGAAGTACAAGGATCGCCTGGTTGGCGCGCAGAAGCAGACCGGCGAAAAAGACGCGCTGATTTCCATGAGCGGCACCCTGATGGGCATGCCAATCGTGGTCAGCGCCTTCGAATTCTCGTTCATGGGCGGCTCCATGGGTGCCATCGTCGGCGAGCGCTTCGTACGCGCGGCCAACTACGCCCTGGAGCACCGCTGCCCGATGGTCTGCTTCTCCGCCTCGGGCGGTGCGCGCATGCAGGAAGCGCTGATCTCGCTGATGCAGATGGCCAAGACCTCGGCTGTGCTGGCGCGCCTGCGCGAAGAAGGCATCCCGTTCATCTCGGTGCTGACCGACCCGGTGTATGGCGGTGTTTCCGCCAGCTTGGCCATGCTCGGCGACGTCATCGTCGGTGAGCCCAAAGCCCTGATCGGCTTCGCCGGCCCGCGGGTGATCGAGCAGACCGTCCGCGAGAAGCTGCCTGAAGGCTTCCAGCGCAGCGAATTCCTGCTGGAGCACGGCGCCATCGACTTGATCATCTCCCGTGGCGAACTGCGCCCGCGCCTGGCCCGCCTGCTGGCGCAGATGACCGGCCAGGACACTCCGGAGCAAGCGCGTGAGGCGGCTGCCGTCGCGTGATGAAACAACGATCCCTGGGCGAATGGCTCGCCTACCTCGAGCAGTTGCACCCCTCGGCTATCGACATGGGCCTGGAGCGGTCGCAGAAGGTGCTTGCCCGCCTGGCGCTGGGCAAGCTGGCGCCGCGCGTGGTCACCGTTACCGGCACCAATGGCAAGGGTTCGACCTGCGCCTTTGTGGCCTCGTTGCTGCGCGCCCAGGGGCTCAAGGTCGGCGTTTACAGCTCGCCGCACCTGTTGCGTTACAACGAGCGGGTGCTGATCGATGGCCAGGAGGCCAGTGATGAGCGCCTTTGCCAAGCCTTCGCTGCCGTCGAGGCGGCGCGGGGCGATATTTCCCTGACCTACTTCGAGATGGGCACGCTGGCCGCGTTCTGGTTGTTCTACCAGTCACAGCTGGACGCCGTAGTGCTGGAAGTAGGCCTTGGTGGCCGCCTGGACACCGTGAACGTGGTGGATGCCGACCTGGCCCTGGTGACCAGCATCGGCGTCGACCATGTCGATTACCTGGGCGATACCCGCGAGCTGGTAGCCTTCGAAAAGGCCGGGATCTTCCGCCAGGGCAAACCGGCCCTGTGCGGCGACCTCGATCCGCCACAACCGTTGCTGGACAAGGCCGCCGAGCTGGGCGCGCCGCTGTTCCTGCGTGGGCGTGACTTCGATCTGGTCCGCACCGAGGGCGGCTGGAGCTGGCGCGGTACGGCGGCGGATGGTGCGCCGGTAGCGCTTCATGGCCTGCCACTGCTCGACTTGCCCATGGAAAACGCCACGCTGGCCCTGCAGGCCTACCTGTTGATGGGCCTGCCGTGGGATGCCGCGCAGGTACGCCAGGCGTTGCTGGATACCCGCATTACCGGGCGCCTCGACCGCCGCCAGCTGAGCTGGCATGGCAAGCCGGTAGAACTGCTGCTGGATGTCGGGCACAACCCGCATGCCGCCGAGTATCTGGCCCGGCGCCTGGCTGCCCGACCGCCGAAGGGGCGCCGCCTGGCGGTATTCGGCCTGCTCGCCGACAAGGACCTCGACGGCGTTGTGGCGCCGCTGCAGGAGCTGGTCGACGACTGGGCGGTGGCGCCGCTGGATACCCCGCGTAGCCGCCCGGCTGCAGAACTGGCCGCAGCCTTGACGAACCTCGGCGCGGCGGTGAAGTCTTATGCCAGTGTCGGCGCCGCCCTTGAGGGGCAATGTGCGCAGGCGACGGCGGATGACCAGATCCTGCTGTTCGGTTCGTTTTTCTGTGTCGCCCAGGCGCTGGAATGGCTGGAGCGGCACGCCCAGGAGGGTGGAGTAGATGGCAGTGCTGGATAAAGGGATGAAACAGCGCATGGTGGGTGCGCTGGTGCTGGTGGCGCTGGCGGTGATTTTCCTGCCGATGCTGTTCACCCGCGAGGACGAGATGCGCCAGGTGCGCGTCGACGCCCCGCAGGCACCGGCCATGCCCAGCCTGCCGGAAGTGAAGGTGGAGCCGGTTGCTGTGCCGGAGCCGCAGGCCATTCCGGAAGAGCCCCAGCAGGCACCGGTTGTGGTCAACGAGTCGACTACCCCGGCCAGCGTGCCCAGCCAGCCGATTGCACCGTCGCCGCAGACCCAGGCGCAGGCCCAGCCGGCCAAGCCGCAAGCGCCTGCTCCTGCGCCCAAGGTCGAGGCCAAGCCCGCTGCAACGCCAGCCCCGGCCGCACCATCGAAGATCGACGTCAATGGTTTGCCAGTCAGCTGGTCGATCCAGTTGGCCAGCCTGTCCAACCGCGCCGGTGCCGAAAAACTGCAGCAGACCCTGCGGACCCAGGGTTACAACGCCTATATCCGTTCGGCAGGTGGCATGAACCGGGTGTATGTGGGGCCGTTGATCGAACGCGCCGAGGCCGAGCGCGTGCGTGACGCGATCAACCGCCAGAACAGCCTCAAGGGCTTTGTGGTGCGCTTCCAGCCCGAGCGCAGCTGATCAAGCTGGGCGGCTTTGCCGCCCATCGCCGGCACACCGACGCCTGCCTGGGGCGCATTGGCCCCAGGCCCTGTGCAAACCCTGAAAGCACAGCGGCCATGCCCGGAATCCCAACGCTTGCGCGATCCCCGTGGCAGCTGGCTTGCCGGCGATGAACCAAACGCAAAACCAGCTGACATTCCGCTTACCCAAGCCCCTGCCGCTCTGGTAAAATGCGCCGCCTCAAACGTCTGCAGGCAGCACCGTGGCATTTACCTTGGTTGATTGGGCGATCATCGCGATCATCGCCGTCTCCACACTGATCAGTCTCAAGCGCGGCTTCGTCAAGGAAGCCTTGTCCTTGCTCATCTGGATCATTGCCGGTGCGGTTGCCTGGATGTTCGGCGGTTCACTCTCGGTGTATCTTGAGAGCTATATCCAGACCCCATCGATGCGCATCATCGCGGGCTGCGCCATTCTATTCGTCGCCACCTTGCTGGTGGGGGCCATGGTCAACTTCCTTGTCGGCGAGCTGATCCGTGTGACCGGGCTGTCCGGCACCGATCGTTTCCTGGGCATGGCCTTCGGTGCCGCGCGCGGGGCCTTGCTGGTAGTGGTGGCCATAGGCCTGATCAGCCTGGGGCCGGTTCAACAAGACACCTGGTGGCAGGAATCTCGCCTGATACCACAGTTTCTCCTGGTCGCCGACTGGTCGAAAAACCTGATCCTGGGTTTCACCGGCCAGTGGTCGCCCGGTGGGCTGATCAGCGCTCCGGCTGATCTTCCGTTCAAGGAACAGTTGCTCGGGCCAGCAAAGCCCTGAGCGCTATTCACTCAAGTTTTGTCAAAGTAGGGGTTGCGTCGCATGTGTGGCATCGTCGGTATCGTCGGTAAGTCGAACGTCAATCAGGCGCTGTATGACGCGCTTACGGTCCTCCAGCACCGCGGCCAGGACGCTGCCGGTATCGTGACCAGCCATGACGGCCGGTTGTTCCTGCGCAAGGATAATGGCCTGGTGCGCGATGTCTTCCAGCAGCGCCACATGCAACGCCTGGTCGGCAGCATCGGCATCGGCCACGTGCGCTACCCGACTGCGGGCAGTTCCACATCGGCCGAGGCCCAGCCGTTCTACGTCAACTCGCCGTATGGCATCACCCTGGCGCACAACGGCAACCTGACCAACGTCGAGCAGTTGGCCAAGGAGATCTACGAGTCCGATCTGCGCCACGTCAACACCAACTCCGACTCGGAAGTGCTGCTGAACGTATTCGCCCATGAGCTGGCGGTACGCGGCAAGCTGCAGCCGACCGAAGAAGACGTGTTCGCCGCCGTTTCCCATGTGCACAGCCGCTGTGTGGGTGGTTACGCCGTGGTGGCGATGATCACCGGGTATGGCATCGTCGGCTTCCGTGACCCCCACGGTATCCGCCCAGTGGTGTTCGGCCAGCGTCACACCGACGAAGGCGTTGAGTACATGATCGCCTCGGAAAGCGTGGCCCTGGACGTACTCGGCTTCACCCTGATCCGCGACCTGGCACCGGGCGAAGCGGTGTACATCACCGAAGAAGGCCAGCTGTTCACCAAGCAGTGTGCCGAAGCCCCGACGCTGCAGCCATGCATCTTCGAACACGTCTACCTGGCCCGTCCGGACTCGATCATCGACGGTATCTCGGTGTACAAGGCCCGTCTGCGCATGGGTGAAAAACTCGCCGACAAGATCATGCGCGAGCGCCCCGAGCACGATATCGACGTGGTCATCCCGATCCCGGATACCAGCCGCACCGCCGCGCTGGAACTGGCCAACCGCCTGGGCGTGAAGTTCCGCGAAGGCTTCGTCAAGAACCGCTACATCGGCCGGACCTTCATCATGCCTGGCCAGGCCGCGCGGAAGAAATCGGTACGCCAGAAGCTCAACGCCATCGAGCTGGAATTCCGCGGCAAGAACGTGATGCTGGTGGACGACTCGATCGTGCGCGGCACCACCTGCAAGCAGATCATCCAGATGGCCCGCGAAGCTGGCGCCAAGAACGTCTACTTCTGCTCCGCAGCCCCGGCAGTACGCTACCCCAACGTCTACGGCATCGACATGCCGAGTGTTCACGAACTGATCGCCCACAACCGTACCACCGAACAGGTGGCCGAGTTGATCGGCGCCGACTGGCTGGTCTATCAGGACCTGCCAGACCTGATCGACTCGGTCGGGGGCGGCAAAATCAAGATCGAGCACTTCGATTGCGCCGTGTTCAACGGTGAGTACGTCACCGGCGATATCGACGAAGCCTACCTCGACCGTATCGAGCAGGCCCGTAATGACCTGGCCAAGGTCAAGAACCAGGCCGTCAGCGCGATCATCGACCTCTACAACAACTGATTCAGGGAGCGACGGCATGACGGATCAATGGGATGCCGGTCGACTGGACAGCGACCTCGAGGGTGTCGGTTTCGACACCCTGGCGGTGCGCGCCGGTCAAAACCGTACACCAGAGGGTGAGCACAGCGAAGCGCTGTTCCTGACCTCGAGCTATGTGTTCCGCACGGCGGCCGACGCCGCTGCGCGCTTTGCCGGTGAAACGCCGGGCAACGTCTATTCGCGCTACACCAACCCCTCTGTGCGTGCCTTCGAGGAACGCCTGGCGGCCATGGAAGGGGCCGAACAGGCCGTGGGCACGTCCACCGGCATGGCGGCAATCCTCGCCGTGGTCATGTCGCTCTGCAGCGCGGGTGACCATGTGCTGGTATCGCAGAGCGTGTTCGGTTCGACCATCAGCCTGTTCGAGAAGTACTTCAAGCGTTTTGGGCTGCAGGTGGACTATGTGCCCCTGGTCGACCTGGCTGGCTGGGAACAGGCCATCAAGGCCAATACCAAGCTGCTGATCGTCGAGTCACCGTCCAACCCGCTGGCCGAGCTGGTCGATATCACCGCCCTCAGCGAGATCGCCCATGCCAACGGTGCCATGCTGGTGGTGGACAACTGCTTCAGCACCCCGGCACTGCAGCAGCCGCTGAAACTGGGGGCCGACATCGTGTTCCACTCGGCCACCAAGTTCATCGACGGCCAGGGCCGTTGCATGGGCGGCGTGGTTGCCGGCCGTGCCGAGCAGATGAAAGAAGTGGTGGGCTTCCTGCGCACCGCAGGCCCGACCCTCAGCCCGTTCAACGCCTGGATCTTCACCAAGGGCCTCGAAACTCTGCGCCTGCGCATGCGTGCACACTGTGAAAGCGCCCAGGCCCTGGCTGAGTGGCTGGAGCAGCAGGACGGCGTGGAGAAGGTGCACTACGCCGGCCTGCCAAGCCACCCGCAGCACGAACTGGCCAAACGCCAGATGAGTGGCTTTGGTGCGGTGGTCAGCTTTGAGGTGAAGGGCGGCAAAGAGGGCGCCTGGCGCTTCATCGATGCCACCCGGGTGATTTCCATCACTACCAACCTGGGTGACAGCAAGACGACCATCGCCCACCCGGCCACCACCTCCCACGGCCGCCTGTCGCCGCAGGAGCGTGCCGCCGCGGGTATCCGCGACAGCTTGATCCGCGTTGCCGTGGGCCTGGAAGACGTGGCCGACCTGCAGGCGGACCTGGCGCGCGGTCTGGCAGCACTGTGATCGAAATCAGCGGCAGCCCCCCGGGCCACAATGGCCGGGTAGCCCTGGTAACCGGTGCCGCGCGCGGCATCGGCCTGGGTATTGCCGCATGGTTGATCTGTGAAGGCTGGCAGGTGGTGCTCAGCGACCTTGATCGCCAGCGCGGCGCCAAGGTGGCCAAGGCCCTCGGTGACAACGCCTGGTTCATCACCATGGACGTTGCCGATGAGGCTCAGGTCAGCGCCGGGGTGTCCGAAGTGCTCGGGCAGTTTGGCCGGCTGGATGCGCTGGTGTGCAACGCGGCAATCGCGAACCCGCACAACCAGACGCTGGAAAGCCTGAGCCTGGTGCAGTGGAACCGGGTACTGGCGGTCAACCTCAACGGCCCGATGTTGCTGGCCAAGCACTGTGCGCCTTACCTGCGTGCGCACAACGGGGCGATCGTCAACCTGACCTCTACCCGGGCGCGCCAGTCCGAGCCGGACACCGAGGCTTACGCGGCGAGCAAAGGCGGGCTGGTGGCCTTGACCCATGCCTTGGCCATGAGCCTTGGCCCGGAGATCCGCGTCAATGCGGTGAGCCCGGGCTGGATCGACGCCCGCGACCCGTCGCAGCGTCGTGCCGAGCCACTGACCGAAGCCGAGCATGCCCAGCACCCGACGGGGAGGGTAGGCACGGTGGAGGATGTGGCTGCCATGGTGGCCTGGCTGCTGTCGCGCCAAGCAGCCTTCGTCACCGGCCAGGAGTTCGTGGTCGATGGCGGCATGACCCGCAAGATGATCTACACCTGAGCACCTTATCTGATCTGTGGCGGACTCTTCGCAGGTAAACCTGTTCCTGCCAAGGCAAATGCCCAACTTTGGGAGCGGGGTTATCCGCGAAGAGGCCGGCGCAGGCAATCACATCACGTTGTCTTTTTGAAAAAAATTCAATGGGGCTATTGACTTAGCTTCACCACCTGCGTAGATTTCGCGGCCTCAGCGAAGCAAACGCAACAAGCAACATCGCGAGGGTGATTAGCTCAGCCGGGAGAGCATCTGCCTTACAAGCAGAGGGTCGGCGGTTCGATCCCGTCATCACCCACCACTTCCTGAGATGTTCCTGCCGCTTCAGGTTTTGCAAAAAGCCTCAAGCCAGAGAGGAACGCACTGCGCAGCGGTAGTTCAGTCGGTTAGAATACCGGCCTGTCACGCCGGGGGTCGCGGGTTCGAGTCCCGTCCGCTGCGCCATTTTTCAGTAACAGATGGGTGCCTGGCACCGGTCTGAGGCCACAAGGTTAACGCCTTTGGCTGATCCCAGTTTCAATCGGGCGCAAGCCTGAACGATACGCAGCGGTAGTTCAGTCGGTTAGAATACCGGCCTGTCACGCCGGGGGTCGCGGGTTCGAGTCCCGTCCGCTGCGCCATCTTCGTTTCAAGGTCCCTAGAACACCTTGAAGCAAACACAAGAGAAGCGATCACGTCATCGCTTTTTTTGTGCCTGCCCTGAGGCCATCGCGCCGGAAGGGTAGACCCAGGTTTCAATCGGGCGCAAGCCTGAATGATACGCAGCGGTAGTTCAGTCGGTTAGAATACCGGCCTGTCACGCCGGGGGTCGCGGGTTCGAGTCCCGTCCGCTGCGCCATCTTCGCCTCAAGGCCCCATGAACGCCTTGGAGCAACGTCAAAGCGACCTTCGGGTCGCTTTTTTCGTTGTGGTGCCTGGCCATTGCCTGCCTTTACCCACATTTACACCAAGTTGACAGGTTCTTCACCGACCAGTGGTTCCAGTGCCTGCCTGCTGTGTTGCACAATAGGCACCTTCTCGACATACCCGGAATTCGCAATGACCAGATCTTCCGTCTTTGGTGCGCTCGGGCTGGCCCTGGTGCTGGCGGGCGTGACCGGTTGTTCCTCAAAAAAAGCTGCCGTCTACGAGCACGAGAATTTCGATGACTCGGGCACCTTCTCGCGCAGCTTCCCGGTGAGCGATGCCGGTTCGTGCGAGGCCGCACGGCGCGCTTTGCTCAGCCAGGGTTACATCATCACCAGCAGCGGCGCCAACCAGGTGGTGGGCAACAAGAGCTTCCAGCAGAACAGCGAGAACCACCTGCAGATCAGCTTCAACGTTACCTGTGCGCCGGATGTCAGCGACGACCAGCGCTCGACCATGTTCGCCAACGCCCTTCAGGATCGCTACGCGTTGAAGAAGTCCAACACCTCCGCCAGCCTCGGTGTGGGTGTGCTCGGTTCGGTGTCGATGCCGATTGGTTCCAGTGACGATTCGATGGTCAAGGTGGCCAGTGAGACGGTGACGGCGGCGCAGTTCTATGATCGCTACTTTGCCTTGGTGGAGAGCTACCTGCCCAAGCCAAAACCGAAGCAGCCCAAGGCCCAAGCCGAGGTACCCAAGGTTGAAAAGCCAGCGGTTGACCTGGGTTTGCCGGAACAGGCCGCGGCGAAGCCGTTGGCACCGCCGGTTGAGGTCGCGCCTGCGCCTGCGGCGGCTGCTCCGAGCAGTGAGGCAGTGGCGGCGCCGGTGGTGGATGACAGCCAAGGGTCGCAACCAGTGGCTCCGCCGGTGGAGGCTGCACCGATCCAGGTGCAGCAGGATACCCAGCCCGCCGAGGCCGCGTCGCCCGATTTATGATGGGCGCCTGGGTGTGGCGGAAGGTGTAACCGGAATCTGCTCGTCAAGTATCGATCGGAGCATCGCCCGTTCGACCTCGTTTGGCACGACCCCAGTTGTTCGTGCAGTCATAACGAGTTCTCCACCTTGGTTCTGCACCTTAATATCTGCCTCAGCCCGACCGCTTTCGTCAATGCTGAGGATCCTCCACTCGCAGGTCAACGCTTCTCCTGGATAAACAGGGCGCTTGAATCCAAAGCTCATTGACGCGGCTAGCCAGCCGAGCTGACCTCCAATCTCGGTTACTAAACTGGCTGTCAATAAACCGTGAGCGATCGTTCCTTTAAAGCCTCTGGCTTTGGCATAGTCAGGATGGGAATGTATGGGGTTTTGATCCCTTGATATTTGTTCGAAGCTTGCAACTTCGGCATGGGTGAAGGTGCGTTTTATGCTGAAGGTATCCCCTACCTGAAGGCCTTCAACCGCCTTGCGACGTATTTCGCTCATGACTCACCCCTTTTTCAGAAAGTGTGCGCTGGGCCAGGGAAATTCCCCCCCGCTACATCTTCGGCAAACGCCTGCGCAGCATCGATCAAAACCTGACGCATGTTGGCGTATTGCTTGACGAACCGAGGTAGTGGGGTGCTCCGCAGGCCTGCCATATCCTGCCAGACCAAAACCTGTGCATCGCAACCATTGCCTGCTCCAATTCCCACTGTGGGAATAGAGACAGCCTGACTAATTTCGGTCGCCAAGGCACCAGGCACCATCTCGATCAGTAAGGCGAAAGCACCTGCTTGCTCGAATGCTTTGGCCGCTTCAAGGAGCCTTAGAGCGTCCTGACCTTTGCCTTGTACGCGATAGCCGCCAAGGTGATGTTCGGCCTGAGGGGTGAAGCCGATGTGAGCCATCACGGGGATTCCCGAACTGACCAGCTTCTGCACCTGAGGCAGCATCTCGATGCCGCCCTCCAGTTTCACGGCATGGGCGCCACCTTCCTTCATGAAGCGAACGGCTGTGTTGAAGCACTGCTCTGGGGTGCCTTGGTATGAGCCAAATGGCAAATCAGCAATGACCAATGCTCGCTCGCAGCTCTTTGAGACGGCTCGCACCAATGGCAACAACTCATCAATGGTCACTGAAAGAGTGGAGTCATAGCCGTACACATTATTGGCTGCAGAGTCGCCGACCAGAAGCACCGGGATGCCTGCCGCCTCAAAAATCGACGCGGTTAACATATCGTAGGCGGTCAACATCGCCCATTTTTCCCCCCGTTCCTTCATTTCACGGAGATGAGGAATTCGGACCCGTCGTGATCGACGGGTAGCGTAGGGTGCATTGGATTGATCAGGCATTTTATTGCTCACGATAGGGTGATGATTCGTTCGGCTGCAAGCACCACGGCGATCACTATCATTGCTGCTCCCGAAAAGCGACTGACCATGATGGCAGCGCTTGGACGCGTTCCAAGCACGGCACGAGCGCCGTAACCCACAGTGAGGTACACGACGCCGCAACTGAGGGCATGGACCATCCCCAGTGCCAGAATCTGGATCGAAACGGGCCAGTTGCCCAGCGGATTGGTGAACTGGGGTAGCAGTGCGAGAAAGAGCAGAACGACTTTGGGGTTCATGCCGCTCACACACAGTCCCTTGAGTGCCCAAGCCATCCAGTTGCCTTCATTGGATTCTGCTTCTTGAACTCGAGCAGCGGGTTTAAGCAACATATTCAAGCCAAGCCACAGCAGATAGCCGGCACCCATCAGTGTAAGCGCCGACAGTGCGAATGGCACTCGAACAAGCAATCCACCGACACCTGCGGCCACGATGACGGTCGCCAGAAGGTGCCCTGACAGCATTCCGGCTACCGCTGGTATAACAACTCGGCCGCGCAAGCCTGCAGATATTGCATAAGCCCAATCAACTCCTGGTGTGATGACGAAGAGAAATGAAACAGCCCAAAACGCTGCCAGAACGGACAAACTCACGATCAATTTTCCTTCAGAGTGAAAATGAGCAGGCCACAGGCTGGGTCTGCTGCGATAGAAGGATAAGTAAAATCGGGTGGTATTATCTTTCAAAGTGAGTCGAATACTGGATTAAGCGTGGGAGGTTTTTCTGAGTGGACCGGATAGACAAGAAGATTCTTGCTGAGCTACAGCGCGATGGGCGCCAGTCGCTGACTGAGCTGGCCGAGAGAGTAGGATTGAGCCTCTCGCCGTGCCATCGTCGTGTCCGCGCGCTAGAGGAGGGAGGTGTCATCACCGGATACCGGGCTCATCTGTGCGCGACTGCCCTCGGCCTGAATTTCTCCTCACTTGTATTTGTGACATTGCGAGAGGGGCACCACCAGGCAGTGGCTGACTTTGAAAGGGCGTTGCCAGGTATTCCATCCATCATTCAGGCACAACGCTTATTCGGTGATCCCGACTACCTGCTGATGGTAGTAACAGCTGATCTGCCTGCTTTTCGAGAGCTCTATGATGAAGAGCTCTCCAGGCTGCCGAATGTTCAGAGGCTGACGTCAACGTTGGTGATGAAGCATGTGATCACCGACCGCCCCCTGCCTTTGGGGGCGTGAGGAGAGGGCGTCGCTGGTCTCCCCGTACGCTACTTCACACCTTTGGCCTCATGGGCAGCTTTCAAGCGGCTCACATGATCCAAGTGCGAGCGAAGGAATTCGGCAGCCTGTTCGCGTTGGCCAGACTCAATCAGGTCCAGCAATTCGATGTGCTCGCGGCATTGTTGAATCAACCGCGGTCTGTCGACGTTGGACTTATAAGCCATGAAGCGGCGCAGCTGGTTTTGCCGGCGGATGGATTCAAGGAAGAACGGATTGCCCGAACACCGCACGATCAGTTCATGCAACTGCGCGCCGATCTGGAACAGTTGCGAACGAGACAGCGTAAAAATCTCGCCTTCCAGCAGCGTTTGCTGTGTCTTGCGTGCTTTAGCGAAAGCGGCTTTGTCTACCACATAGCCAGGTTCGAGGAGGGCAGCCGGTTCAACAGCCATGCGAAATCGGTAGCTCTGTATGTGCGCTTCGGAGTCGTGGAGAAAAGCATTGATGCTCCAGCCCTGGCCAGGGTTCCGTTCGATCATGCCCTCCCGAGCCAGCCGGTTGAGAACTTTAATGATCTGACCCCGCGGTACAGCGTACTTGCGCATCAGCTCAGCTTCGAAGAAGGATGCTCCGATGTCGCCCGCCAACACGTCGTCGACTACCCGCAGGTAGAAGTCTTCGAAAGAATCAACCTCCAATGGCAGTTTTCCGGTATCGACACTGCGTGCATCGCAGGTCAGGAAAAACCCTCGGTTAGGCTCTTTGACGGCCAGTCCCAGCTCTTCAAGAAGCGCAAAACCACGACGGATGGGGGATCGGGAAACGCCCAATTCCTTTGCGAAAGCTTCTTCTCTAAGCGGATCACCGGCTCGCATCGAGCGTGCGCGAGCCATATCCAGGATCTTGGGTGCCAACTGGTTGGCAAGGTCTTTACGGATCGGAGAGGTCAAGGTGGTCAAGGTGCGTATCCAGCGATAGCTGCCCGGCTGGGTGAGGTCGATGCTCACTATATCGTATAGCTGAAGGTTGCGGAGCGTAACAGTCATTCGATGCAGGCAACCCGGATGTGATATTGCACTTGCAATTTCCAAAATGCAGTAGCAGAGTGGCAGAGGCCTGTCCGCAGGTTCGCCGTTCAGGGGCTCTAATCACGTGGGTTGCCTGTACAATTGCTCAGGATTGTATTCCTGATCAATGAAGTCCAATATCAGGCGTGTTTTTCTCGCTAGCTGCTCCCTACAAAAAACACAAAAGGAGTAAGGTTTATGTCCAAACGCATCGCTTACGTCACGGCCGGCATGGGCGGCTTAGGTACTGCTATTTGCCAGCGTCTTTATCGTGACGGTTTTACCGTAGTGGTCGGCTGTGGACCCTCTTCGCCGCATAAAGCTGATTGGCTTGCCGAGCAGCATCGAAAGGGGTTCGACTTCATTGCCTCTGAAGGCAACGTCGCTGACTGGGACTCTTGCACTGCCACCTTTGACCGTATCAAGAAAGAAGTCGGTCCTATCGATGTGCTGGTCAACAATGCCGGCACAGCCTGCAATGTGGTATTTCGCGACATGCAGCCCGGGGATTGGGCAACTGTCATTGATACCAACCTCAATTCGCTGTTCAACGTGACCAAGCAGGTTATCGATGACATGGCCTCCCGGGGATGGGGCCGAGTGATCAACATTTCATCGGTGAACGCGCAGATCGGCCAGGTCGGCCAAGTCAATTATTCCACCGCCAAATCAGCCATCCGCGGCTTTACCCGCGCCTTGGCCCGTGAAGTAGGGTCGCGGGGCGTGACCGTGAATACGGTATCGCCAGGCTTTATTTCCACTCCCAAGCTCAAGTCCGTGACCAGTACCGCCATGATGGATCGCTTGATCCACGACATTCCTGCACGGCGGCTTGGCACTCCCGAAGAAATTGCAGCCATTTGTGGCTGGCTGGCATCCGAAGAGTCAGGGTACGCAAACGGAGCTGACTTCTCGGTCAATGGCGGCTTGCACATGAGCTGACGGTTCGCCGTCTGTGACCTTGATGCGCCGAAAGAGCGCTGACCCACAACAATAATTGTATTTCAAGTCAAGGTGATACAAATGCTGTCATTTCTTGGATACGGCATGATCGTGACCTTCATGGCCCTGATCATGACCAAACGGCTGTCACCCCTGGTGGCCATGACCACCGTACCGATCGTCTTCGCGTTGATTGCCGGCTTCGGGCCGGACATGGGCGACATGATGATCGAGGGCCTGCGCAAGGTCGCGCCGACTGCGATCATGGTGATGTTCGCCATCCTCTACTTCGGCCTGATGTTCGACACTGGGCTGTTCGACCCAATCATCAAGAAGTTCATCAAGCTGATTGGCGGGGACCCGATGAAAGCGGTGGTGTTCGCCGCGCTGCTGGCAGGTCTGGTGTCGCTGGACGGTGACGGCTCGACCACCTACATGATCACGGTCACTGCGATGCTACCGTTGTTCAAGCGGATGAGGCTGGACCCTCTGGCACTGACCTGCGTGGTAATTCTGGCTGCCAGTGTGACCAACCTGCTGCCATGGGGCGGACCATTGGCACGGGCAGCGGCCTCGCTGCAAGTGGAGACTTCCGAGCTCTTCCTGCCATTGATCCCGACGCTGATCATCAGTTTCCTGGGTGTCATGCTGCTAGCCTGGTTCATTGGTACCCGCGAACGTCAGCGCCTGGGACGCTTGCCGCAATCGCTGGGAGCAGCGGCCACGGTATTCGATGACGCTGATAACGAGGCTACGCCTTCACTGTCGGAAGAAAACGCCGAACTGCGTCGACCCAAATTGTTCTGGCTCAATGCGGGCCTGACTATCGCGCTGATGACTGGCCTAGTGCTGGAGATTCTGCCGCTGGCGATCCTGTTCATGGTGGCGTTCTCGATTGCGCTGGTAATCAACTACCCGCACATGCAAGACCAGCGCCGGCGTATCTCCGCGCATGCGCCCACGGCCTTGAACCAGATCGCGATTTTCCTGGCTGCCGGTATCCTGGCGGGCATTCTATCGGGGACCGGCATGGTCGATGCAATGTCCAAGAGCTTCCTGAGCATGCTGCCGGCGGAATGGGGCCCTTATATGGCACCTATCACTGCACTGGCGAGCATTCCAGGCACGTTCTTCATGTCTAACGATGCCTTCTACTACGGTGTATTGCCTGTGCTGGCCAAGGCCGCCGAGGTCTATGGCATCACCCACGCCGAGATCGGTCGGGCTTCGTTGGTCGGGCAACCGGTGCACTTGCTCAGCCCGTTGGTGGCATCGACTTACCTGCTGTGTGGGTTGGCCGGGGTCGAGTTCAGTGACCATCAGAAGTACACCCTGAAGTGGGCCTTTGCCCTGTGCATGCTGATCATGGTCGTGGCCATGGCGTTTGGCTTGTTCCCTTGGAGTGCAGGCTGACGTTCATTATGGAATGCCGGTGCGGTCAATAACCGCACCGGCTACTTCTCTCCCTGCGGTTCTCCGTACATCGCAACAGCCCTAGCGTTAGATCCCTCATACCCTTCGATGCGTGGCGACCTCAGGCAGATCTTGCGGGCCGGGGCGCCACCGCCGTGACTAACACATCCGATCAATCCCAAGCCCGTGGTTGGCCCTCCTTCTAGCGAAGCTGTGGGCAATGCAATTGCACCCATTTGAAATCCTGACCCAGCGTGCGGGGGCAGGTGCAAGCGTAAGCAACAGCAGTCGACATCGGATAACGTGTGCCACTACTCGGTACTTCGCCGTCGTGGGACAGGCTTTCAGCTTGATTCAAACGCATTGGGGCCGCATAAGCGGCCCCAATCTGTAGTACAAGGAAGGTGCTCAGTCGGCTTTTGCCAGGTTACCTTCACCTGCCTCATCCTGAGCTTTTTCACGGCGGGTTCGCATACGGATGTTCAAAGCTTCCACTGCCAGCGAGAACGCCATTGCGAAGTAGACATAGCCCTTGGGTACATGCACGTCGAAAGACTCTGCGATCAGCACGGTACCGACCACGACCAGGAAGGACAGCGCCAGCATCTTCAGGCTTGGATGGCGCTCGATGAACGCGCTGATAGTGCCGGCGGCCATCATCATCACCATCACCGCGACGATGATCGCGGCAACCATCACGGGCACATTCGAAACCATGCCCACGGCAGTGATGACCGAGTCGAGCGAGAAGACGATATCGATGATGGCAATTTGAATGATCGTGGCGATGAATCCGCGTCCGACACCTGGGGCGTCGGAGGCTTGTTCTTCTTCACCTTCCAGGCTTTGGAACATTTCAGTACTGCTCTTGTACAGCAGGAACAACCCGCCGAAAAACAGAATCAGGTCTCGCCCGGAAATGCCTTGGCCAAAGACTTCGAACAGGTCGCGGGTGAGCCCCATGATCCAGGTGATCGAAAGCAGCAGCAAGATGCGCGTGACCATCGCCAGCGCCAGCCCGAAAAAGCGGGTGCGCGCACGCATATGCGGCGGCATGCGGCCGACGAGAATGGCGATCATGATGATATTGTCAATGCCAAGGACGATTTCCAGGGCGGTCAGGGTGAAGAAGGCGACCCAGATTTCTGGGCTGGTAAGCCATTCCATATCAATTACCTATCAGTGTCTAAGCCCTGCAGTCAGGCTGCGCAGGCGGGAATAAAAAGGAGGCGGTCCCGTTGGGGACCGCCTCAAAGACGCGCAGTAGCGTCACCGTGGAGCACGTCATCGATGGCAAGGCAGGGTGACCAGACCACTCCCAGCCCATCCATGACCTGATGGTCCCCTGAAGACCGATCAGTTGGTAAGCAACGAATGACCTTCCATCTGTGCCGGTAGTGGGAGATTCATCAATTGCAAAAGCGTGGGGGCTATGTCGCACAGCCTGCCGTCGCGCAAGCCTGTATTAGCTACGTGACGGCCCACCAGAATCAGCGGCACCGGGTTCAATGTGTGAGATGTGTGGGACTGCCCGGAGTCGGGATCGGTCATCTGTTCAACATTGCCGTGGTCGGCGGTGATCAGGCACTGTCCACCGACCTTCAAAATCGCTTCGACTACGTTAGCAAGGCAGTTGTCGAGGGCCTCGACGGCCTTTACTGCCGCGTCGAACGATCCGGTGTGTCCGACCATGTCGCCATTGGCGTAATTGCACACTACCAAGTCAAAACGTTCGCTTTCGATCGCTTCGACCAGGCGCTCGGTCAGTTCTGGCGCACTCATCTGCGGTTGAAGGTCATACGAGGCCACGGCGGGCGAGGGGATCAGGATGCGCTCTTCGCCGGGAAAAGGCTGTTCGCGCCCGCCATTGAAGAAGAATGTTACATGGGCATACTTCTCCGTCTCGGCGATACGCAATTGTCGCTTGCCCAGACCCGCCAGGTATTCGCCCAGGCTGTTGACGATGCTTTCTGGCCCAAACGCGAAGGGGCAGGGCAGGTCTTCGGCGTACCTGGTCAGTGTCAACAACTGCGGCGCTGGCACTACAAACGGCCGCTCGAAGCCAACGAAATCCGGCATGACCAGCGCCTGGCACAATTGCCGTGCACGATCCGGGCGGAAGTTCATGAACAGAAGTGCATCCTGCGGCTGCAGCGGAACCGGCTCACCGATGATCGTTGCGGCAACGAACTCGTCGCTTTCGCCACGTTCATAGGCCTGTGACAATGCCTCCCTGGCAGAGCTGGCCTGAAACTCGGCCTGCCCCTGAACCATAGCGCGGTAGGCACTCTCGATCCTCGGCCAACGATTGTCGCGGTCCAGCGCAAAATAGCGTCCGACCAGCGTAGCGATACGCCCACGGCCTGACTGTGCAAGCGCTGCCTCCAGTGCCTCGATCGATTCACTAGCGCTTTTCGGCGGCGTATCTCGGCCATCGAGGTAGGCATGTACATAAAACCGCTCGACGCCCAACTCCGCCAAGGTCTTGCAGGCTGCAGTGATCTGCTCGATGTGGCTGTGGACACCGCCGGGCGACAGCAGCCCCATGACATGGACCGCGCCGTCACGCTCTACCGCCTGGTCGACCAGTGACCTCAGGGCAGCATTGCGAGCGAAGTCCCCGTCGGCAATAGCCTTGTCGATGCGGGTAAGGCTTTGATACACGACCCGTCCGGCGCCCAGGTTCATGTGCCCCACCTCAGAGTTGCCCATCTGGCCTTCGGGCAGGCCAACGGCCAAGCCCGAGGTCGCGATCTGACTATTTGGGTAGTGCGTCAGTAGTGAGTCCAGGTTCGGCGTGCGGGCCGCTGCCAAGGCATTGGACTCGCTGGCCTCACGCAGGCCGATGCCGTCCAGGATGATCAATGCACGGGTGCTCATCGCCGGGCCCTCAGAAGATATAGTCGGTCGTGAGGAAGCTCGACTCACGATTACGAATGATCTTGCTGATCAGTTCTTTGTTGCTGCCTTGGAACTTGGTGGCAACCAGGGTGCGGATGGAGAACACACGCAGCGCATCGTGAACCGACAAGGTACCTTCAGCGCTGTTTTTACGGCCGTTGAACGGATAGTTGTCCGGGCCGCGCTGGCACTGGGCATTGATGTTGATGCGACCCACCTGGTTGGCGAAGGCATCGACCAGACGACCCACCTCTGCACTGTCATTACCGAAGATGCTCAATTGCTGGCCGTAGTCAGAGTCCAGAACATAGTCGATAACCGTTTTCAGATCGCGATAAGGCACTACCGGCACCACGGGGCCAAACTGCTCTTCGTGATAGACGCGCATCTCGCGGCTGACTGGGAAGAGCACCGCCGGGAAGAAGAACGAGCCGCGGACATCGCCCCCCCCTTCGTTGACCACTTGGGCGCCCTTGGCTTTAGCATCAGCGACAAGGGTGGCGAGGTAGTCGGTCTTGCCCGGTTCCGGCAGTGGCGTGAGCGAAACACCCGGCTCCCAAGGCATGCCCGGCTTGAGCGCGGCAACCTTGCGATTGAATTTATCAAGGAATGCCTCTACCACATCCTCATGTACGAAGAGGATCTTCAGTGCGGTGCAGCGCTGGCCATTGAAGGACAGTGCGCCGGTAACCGCCTCTTCCACGGCATTGTCCAGATCTACCTGGGGCAGCACGATGCCCGGGTTCTTGGCGTCCAGGCCGAGCGCAGCGCGCAGGCGGTGCGGGCGTGGGTGCAGTTTCTTCAAATCGCTGGCAGCCTTGTGGGTGCCAATGAAGGCAAACACGTCGATCTTGCCGCTGGCCATCAGTGCGCTCACGGTCTCGCGGCCGCTACCGTATATCACGTTGATGACACCAGCCGGGAAGCTGTCGCGGAAGGCTTCGAGCAGAGGGCGAATCAGCAGCACACCGAACTTGGCCGGTTTGAATACCACAGTGTTACCCATGATCAGCGCGGGGATCAGGGTGGTGAAAGTCTCGTTGAGCGGATAGTTGTAGGGGCCCATGCACAGCGTCACGCCCAGCGGTACTCGGCGGATTTGGCCAAGTGTGCCTTGTTCAAGCTCGAATCGGCTTGAGCGACGGTCGAGGTCTTTAAGAGCGTTGATGGTGTCGACTATGTAATCGCAGGTGCGGTCGAATTCTTTTTCAGAGTCCTTCAGGTTCTTGCCGATCTCCCACATCAGCAACTTGACGACGGCCTCGCGCTGCTTGCGCATGCTGGCCAGGAAAGTTTCGACATGCTGGATGCGTTCAGCCACGCGCATCGTCGGCCAGGTACCTTGGCCATTGTCATAAGCCTTGACCGCTGCATCGAGGGCGACCAGCGCGGTGGTGGCATCGAGCAGCGGCGCGCTGCCCAGCATGACTTGCTGCTCGCCCGTTGCGCTGGCCAGGTAGACCGGGCTGCGCACTGTGGCCACTGGACCGTCCCAGTGGTGTAACTGGCCGTCTACCAGGTACTCACGCTGTTCGATCGGGTCGCCCAGACGGTAGGCCTCCGGGACTTGCTCGGCGGTGGGGAAGAGGGTGCTGAGGGGGGCAATCGAATTCATGCTTTTACCTTTCTTGTGTTTCTTGTCTGAAGGCGCACGGTTGCGCGATTGAGTCAGGCGCGAGCGGCTTTGCAGATCGCACCAAAGGCTGCTGGGTCCAGCGATGCGCCACCGATCAGGCCACCGTCAATATCGGCCTGCTCGAACAGCTGCGCTGCGTTATCTGCTTTGACACTGCCGCCGTAAAGCAGGGGAATGCTGGCGGCAGCATCCGGATCCTGCTCGGCCAGAAGCGCACGAATGTGCTGATGGACTGCTTGGGCCTGGGCTGGCGAGGCTGTCTCGCCAGTGCCAATTGCCCAGACCGGTTCATAGGCAATGACGCCACGGGCAAGTTGCTTTATCCCGACTTGCTGCAGAACCGCTCGCAGTTGTGCGCCGATCACTGCATTGGTGTTGTCCGCCCGGCGCTGATGGATGGTTTCGCCAAGGCACAGGACTGGCACCAGGTTTGCGCGTAATGCCGCCTCGAATTTCATCGCCACCAGCGCGTCAGTTTCGCCATACAGGCTACGGCGCTCGGAATGGCCCACGAGTACGTAATTGCAGCCTATGTCGGCAAGCATTTCGCCGCTGACCTCGCCAGTGAAGGCTCCTTGTGGGCGTTCGCTGAAATTCTGTGCGCCCAGCGATACACAGGAATTGCCCAGCAGATCAGCAACTTGGGACAGGTATGGCAATGGCGGGCAGATGGCGATCCGTACGCCTTGCAATTCGCTGAGTGTCGGCAGCAGGTTGTTGATCAGTTGCTCATTGGCAGCACGAGTGCCGTGCATTTTCCAGTTCGCGATTACAAGCTTTTCGTTCATGTGCGGTTCTCTCTATCAGCCGCGTTGCGCGCGCAGTGCATCCGCGCAGTAGGGCGCCTGTTCCAACAGGGCTTCTTCGATGCGCAGCAGGCGGTTGTACTTGCCCACCCGGTCAGAGCGACACAGTGAGCCGGTCTTGATCTGCCCGGCACGTGTGCCTACCGCCAGATCTGCGATAGTGGTGTCTTCGGTTTCGCCTGAACGGTGGGAAATCACGGCGTTGTAGCCCGATTGCTGAGCCAGGCGGATGGCGTCGAGCGTTTCGCTGAGGGTTCCGATCTGGTTGTATTTGATCAGGATGGCATTGCCCACGCCTTGGCTGATCCCCTCGCGCAAGATGGCCGGATTGGTGACGAACAAATCGTCACCGACCAGCTGGGTGTCTTTGCCCAGTGCCTGGGTCAGCAGGGCCCAGCCGTGCCAGTCGCTTTCATCCATGCCATCTTCGATGGACAGGATGGGATAGCGGTGACGCAGCTGACCGAGGTAGTCGGTGAATGCGGCGCTGGAAAATCGCTTGTTCTCGCCAGCAAGCACGTACTCACCGTCGTGGTAGAACTCTGAGGCTGCGCAATCCAGCGCCATGCTGATATCGACGCCGACTCGATAGCCTGCACGTTCGATGGCTTCCTGAATCACCACCAATGCTTGTTCGTTGGAGTCCAGGGACGGGGCAAATCCGCCTTCGTCACCCACAGCGGTGCTCAGGCCGCGCTCTGCTAGCACTTTCTTCAGGGTATGAAACACTTCAGCCCCCATGCGCAGGCCTTCGCTGAAGTTCTGCGCGCCGATCGGCTGGATCATGAACTCCTGAATGTCGACGTTGTTGTCGGCATGCTCGCCGCCATTGATGATGTTCATCATGGGTACCGGCATGCTGAACTGGCCGGGTGTGCCATGCAGCTCGGCGAAGTACTCGTACAATGCCAGGCCCTTGGCTTCGGCAGCAGCCTTGGCCGTGGCCAGAGAAACCGCCAGGATTGCATTGGCCCCAAGCGTGCCCTTGTTGTCTGTGCCGTCCAGCTCAATCAGAGCTTGATCGATTGCCCGCTGATCAAGTGCGTCCAATCCTTTCAGTTGGGCAGCAATTGCCTGATTGACATGTTCTACCGCGCGCAGCACGCCCTTGCCATGGTAGCGGTTGCCACCATCTCGAAGCTCCAAGGCCTCGCGGCTGCCCGTTGATGCTCCCGACGGTACGCTGGCGATACCTTGCTGGCCACCCGCCAAGGTGACTTGCGCTTCCACCGTGGGATTGCCACGCGAGTCGAGGATCTCACGTGCGATGATTTGGGTGATGAGGGTGGCGTTGATCATGGCGTCTGATGCCCCTGTGTCGAAGGTCGGATCCAGCAGCTCCTGCTGCTCTGCATATTCCTGGCGGAAATCGAAGTCACGCGGCCAACTGCCAGGTGCCGGATGATCAGATGAGACGTTGTGTGTGGGCTGGCTCACTGGCAACCTCCTGCTTCTCAGCGGATTTCATCGCCCACGCGCACTACGCGCAGGGTATTGGTACCGCCTTGGTTGTGGGCATGGTCGCCTCGGGTAATCAGCACATGATCACCGGCACTGACCACACCCCGCAGGACCAGGGCTTGCACTGCACGGTGATTGACTTCCTCGGGGAGCATGTCATCGCTGTTCAAAGGCAGGGTCTGGACGCCACGGAACAAGGCCACGCGCGTTTGTGTACGCGGATTGTCCGAGCATGCGTAGATCGGCAGGTGCGAGCGGATGCGCGACATCAGACGGGGTGTATCGCCACTTTCGGTCAGGCTGATGATCGCTTTTACGCCATGCAGGTGGTTGGCGGCGTACATGGCGGAGAGGGCGATGGTTTCGTCGATTCGCTGGAAGACTTCATCCATGCGGTGTTTTGAACGTTGCGCCTGCGGATGACGTTCAGCGCCGGCAATGATGCGGACCATTGCTTCCACTGTCTGCACTGGGTAGGCGCCGGCAGCGGTTTCGGCGGACAGCATCACGGCATCTGTGCCATCGAGCACGGCATTGGCGACATCGAACACTTCGGCGCGGGTTGGCATGGACTGCGTGATCATCGACTCCATCATCTGGGTTGCCGTGATCACAACTCGATTCAAAGAGCGCGCACGATCGATGATCAGTTTCTGCACCGCTACCAATTCGGCATCGCCGATTTCCACACCCAGATCGCCACGAGCGACCATGACCCCTTCGGAGGCTTCGATGATCGCATCGAGGATATGCCGATCAGCCACTGTTTCAGCACGTTCGATCTTGGCGATCAGGCCTGCTTCAGCGCCTGCTTCATGCAACAAACGACGCGCCAGGTGCATGTCCTCGGCATCGCGCGGGAACGACACAGCCAGGTAATCCACCTGCATCTTCGCTGCGGTACGAATGTCCTCGCGGTCCTTATCGGTCAAAGCAGCGGCAGATAGGCCCCCGCCCTTGCGGTTGATCCCCTTGTTGTTGGAGAGCGGACCGCCGACCAGCACTTCGCAGACCAGGTGGTGCGCATGAGCCTCGAGTACTTGCAGCTCGACGCGTCCATCGTCGAGCAACAGGATGTCCCCTGCGCGGCTGTCGCTGATCAGGGCTTCATAGTCGATACCCACTGCTTCGGCAGTACCCGCCTGCTTATCCATTTTAGCGTCGAGGATGAAGCGCTGCCCTTTGTTGATCGTCACCTTGCCTTCTGCAAACCGGGCAATCCGAATTTTCGGGCCCTGCAGGTCGGCCAGGATAGCGACAAAGCGATTGTGCTTGCGGGCCATCTCACGCACCAGCGCTGCTCGAGCGATGTGCTCGTTGGCCGAGCCATGGGAAAAGTTGAGGCGCACCACATCAACGCCGGCGCGCACGAGGCCCTCGATCGCCTCCGGTGATTCGGTGGCGGGTCCCAGTGTGGCAACTATTTTTGTTCTTCGCTGCATGGCTCAGCTTCCTTCAAAGCGGACGTCTGGTAAGAAAAGGCAGTCAGATCAATTGGATATTTGGATCCATACATCCAAATAAGGTTTTTGCTTGAACTCGATCTAAAGGCTGCCATTGAGCAAAAATCATGGCTTCATCAGGCGGTTGGTGAGGATGGAGAGGGCTGCCTGGCGAGCGAAAGAAGATTCGCATATTGACACTTACAAATGCAATGTTATTTTTGGAGGGCAGCGCTGCTGGTGGGCGTTCGTTTCTGGCATTGCCTGCCAGGACCTCATCAGGGGGCTGCTGCGCCGCAGTGCGCATAGCTTGTTTAGATCCACAACAAGAAAGCCCGGCAATGGCAGGCCAGGGCACTAACTTCTAAACCAGGAATACTTGACGATGCATGCAGTGACTCAGGGGTTTACCGCGTTGGCCGTTTCGCTCGCCTGTGCTGCGGCGCAGGCTTCGGATCAGTCGGAATCAGCGGGTTTTGTCGAAGGCAGCAGCCTTCGTCTGCTCAACCGCAATTTTTACTTCAATCGCGATTATCGTGATGCCGAGCCTGGTGATCAGAGCTACCGCGAGGAGTGGGCGCACGGCATCATGGCGTTCTATGAGTCTGGCTTCACACAAGGCACCTTGGGTTTCGGTGTGGATGCCTTTGGCTTGCTTGGCTTGAAACTTGACAGTGGACGAGGGCGTTCCGGCGCTGACCTGTTGCCGGTCGATAGTGATGATCGCCCGGAGGATGACTACTCCAGCGCCGGCGCCGCTGTGAAAGTGCGTTTATCCAACACCGAGCTCCGCTACGGCAACATGCGCACCGAGGCGCCGGTGTTCGCAACCGGGGATTCGCGACTGTTGCCAGAGACCGCAACCGGTCTGTTGCTGCAAAGCAAAGAAATCGATGGCCTTGATCTGCAGGCGGGGCATTTCACCGCCTACAAGCTGCGGGACTCCAGCAACCAGGATGACGATCTTTATCTCAATTACGGTGAAAACCGCATTGGCAAGTCGATCGATTTCGTCGGCGGCACCTATGCCTTGAGCAAGCAGCTCAGTGCTAGCCTTTATGCGTCGGATTTCGATGAAACCTGGCATCAGTATTACGGCAACCTGAACTATGTGTTGCCGCTCTCCGATACCCAGTCCCTGGACATGGACGCCAACCTCTACAAGACCCGGGATGCCGGCAAGGCGTTGCAGGGCGAGATCGATAACACCACCTATAGCCTGGCGCTGGGCTATGCGTTCGGCGATCACAAGCTGACCGTTGCGTACCAGGACGTAGATGGCAACACGCCTTTCGATTTTGTTGGCGGCGACTCTATTTTTCTCGCCAACTCCGTCAACTACTCGGACTTCAACGGGGCAAACGAGCGCTCCTATCAGGTGCGCTACGACCTGGACTTTGCAGGCTACGGCGTGCCGGGCCTGAAGTTTTCTGCACGCTATCTCAAGGGTGATCATATCGATGGCACCAAGGCCGATCCCCTGGGTGGATACGCAGGGCTGCAAGGTGAGGATGGCAAGCACTGGGAGCGTAACCTGGACCTGCGCTACGTCGTGCAATCGGGCGCTGCCAAGGACCTTTCCCTGCGGCTGCGACACACCACTCACCGTGCCAACGAAGCTCAGGCAGAGGGCGATGTGGACGAAGTGCGCGTAATCATCGAGTACCCGCTCGAACTGCTCTGAGCCGTCACTGCGACTTGTTCGTCGATGCCGGGCCTGTTCGCGGGCCTCGTATCGGCGCAAGTCATTGTTGCGATTCCCGTCCGGGAACAAAGGAAACCTTGATTAGATGAACGTCAGAATGATCGGTGTAGGACCGCGAGCTGCTATAGGCTTCGCGTGCCTGGCGCTGTTGAGCGTGCTGTTGGGCGCGTTTGCGCTGCAACAAATCCGCGTAGTACAGGCTGAGGCTCTGGATATCAAGGATAACTGGCTGCAGCGCGTTCGCGCCCTGGGTACGGCCAATGCCGCCTTGAATCGCTATCGAATGGGGTCGATGCAGCACATCCTTTCAGTTAGCCAAGAGCAGATGCAGACGTACGAAGAACGTACAGCAGGTCGCCTTCAACAAGTGCGCGAACAAATGCAGCGATACGCCGGGCTGTTGCAAACCGAGCAAGAGCGTACCGGCCTCAAGGACTTTGTGCGTAGCCTTGAAACCTATGCAAAGCATCATCAGGCACTACTGGCCGTTTCGCGTACAGGCGACAAGGCAGGGGCACGTGCTTACCTCATGTCGGTGCGTGATGCATACGATGAGATGACACGCCAGTTCGACGCGTTGATCGAACAGGCTGATGAGGGCGCTCAGCGCGCCAACCTGCGATCGGAAACCGCGTATTCCAATGCGATCAAGGGAGTCGTGCTGGTGGTACTGTTGGTCTTCGTCTGCACCGGGTTGATCGCGTGGCTCCTTATCACCAGCATCACTGCACCCTTGCGGTCGGCAGTACAAATTGCCGAACGGGTTGCCGAAGCGGATCTGAGCCAGGTGATCACGCCAACGGGTAACGATGAAGCGACGCGGTTGATGCAGGCCCTGAAGCGTATGCAGTCGAACCTGTTGCAGACACTGCGACAGATCGATGGCTCGTCTACGCAGCTGGCAACAGCCGCCGAGCAACTTAATGCCGTTACCGAAGAGGGGCGACGGGACAGTCACATGCAGCACAGTGAGATCGAGCAGGCGGCTACCGCGGTCACCCAGATGACCAGCGCAACCGAGGAAGTCGCTCAGAGTGCGGCCATGGCGTCGCAATTGGCACACGAGGCCCGTGAAACGGCGCTCCAAGGCAGGCAAAAGATGGAGGAGGCACTGGCTTCGCTCAATGGGCTGATACGGGACGTGTTGGCCAGTGCCAGCCAGGTTGAGGGGCTTTCAGGGGCAGCGCAGGGGATCGGCCGGGTACTGGATGTTATCCGTACGATTGCCGAGCAGACCAACCTGCTCGCACTCAATGCCGCGATCGAGGCTGCCCGTGCAGGCGAAGCGGGGCGTGGTTTTGCAGTGGTCGCAGATGAAGTGCGGGGCTTGGCTCACCGTACGGCAGAATCTACCCGGGAGATCGAAGCCATGATCACGGCGATGCAGCGGGAAACCGGGGCCGCAGTGCAGACCATGCACAACAGTACCAGCCGAACCCAGGAAACCTTGGCCTTGGCCGAGGCAGCCAGCGTCGCGCTGCAGGCGCTGCTTTCTAGCAGCGAGCAAATCAATGAGCGTAATCAGGTCATCAGTTGTGCGGCGACCGAGCAGGCGCAGGTGGCCAGGAGCACGGACCGTAACCTGCTAGCAATCCGTGAGCTGTCGATACAGACTTCGGCGGGCGCCGCTCAGACCGCAGCGGCAAGCCAGTCGCTGGCCCAGTTGGCGTTGGAACTCAATGAGCTGGTGCGACAATTTCGCATGGCGCCCCGCTAGTGGTGTCTGCCGCCTTGAGCAGGTTCTAGCGTATACTTGCATTTACCGGCGCCGATAATCAAAGGATTGGCTGCTGATCTCTCCGGTTTTACAACGTATCGGTTCAGGAATATGGCATCAAGCACCCTAGTCCAGCGCATTGTTTTTGACATAAAACACAAGATCCAGCTCGGCGAAATTACCACTGGAGCGCATTTGAGTGCGCAGAAAGTCGCTGATGACTTTCATGTGTCGCGCTCACCTGCTCGGGAGGCGTTGACGCTGTTGGCCGAGCAGGGCGTCCTGGAGCAGATTCCCAACCGTGGCTTTTTTGTAATTGGCATTGCTGACGGCTTGACTGAGGCACTGGATGAGATCACGGCGACTGAAGAACCCCCAGAGTACTATCGGCTTTCAGAGGATTGGCTCAACGATGCAATTCCATCGGAAGTCACCGAGAAGTACCTGCGAGAGCGCTACGACCTGACCAAGTTTCAGGTCATCGATATTCTCAACCGAGCGGCGAAAGTTGGCTGGGCCGAGCCCAAGCCAGGTTACGGCTGGCGGTTCCTGGATGTGGCGAAAACCCCAGAGACGCTCCAGCAGATTTACAAGGTCCGGTCTCTGATCGAGCCTGCAGCTCTGCTCGAGAATGATTTTGCGTACGACCTCGATGTGCTCAGGCGTCTTAAAAAGGAGCAGAAGGACCTGCTGTCCGGCGGCATCGACACGCTGCCGGCCGATGTCCTCATGAAGTCCGGTATCCGCTTCCACGAGGATTTGATCAAGTTGTCCGGCAACCCGCTGTATCACATGATCCTCAAGCAGCTGAACAACATGCGTCGCTTGCTGGAATACCGCTCCATGATCGACCGCAAGCGCCTCTACACGCAGTGTGCCGAGCACCTTCGGATGATCGAGTTGGTCGAAGAAGGAAACAATCTGGAAGCAGCGCATCTGATGAAACGCCATCTGAGTGGGTCGCTCGCCCGCAAGTCGCCAATTCTGGAGCGCAGCAGGCCAACGGAGACGCCCGCGGATACGGTCGAGGCGGGCGTTCCTGTTGCGTAAAGGCGCTAGTCCTGCTCTTGCTGCTCGTTCACGACGTCACCCTGGCGTGCCAGCCATAGCTTGAGCACAGGTTCTGCGCATAACATGACCACCACCAGGCGCATGATCTGCATAGCGGTCACCATCCCAGCCCCCAGGTGAAGGGCTTCAGCGGTAAGGTACATCTCAGTGCTGCTGCCCGGCATCATGCCCAGCGCCAATGACAGCACGGGCATACCTGTCAGCCAGCCGAAGCCCCAGGCGAACAGGAAAGTGCCAACGATCATCGACAGGGTAAAAATCACCACCTTCATCAGGTATAGCGGCGAACGACGGAAGAAGCCTCGATCGAAGAAGCTGCCCAGGGCACAACCAATCATCAATTGGCCATAGTGGCTCATCTCTACTGGGAGTGCTGTTCGCAGGTCGAACGCTGCCGTCAGGCCAGCGCACAGGGCCATCGGGCCGAACATCCACGGGTTCGGCAGGCCCATCCGTCGCCACAACACTGCCACCAACGCGCCCCCTACCAGCATGGGGCCGAGCCACTGCCACTGGGCTGCAGGGCGCAACGGTTCGGTTACGCCTGGGGTAACTTGCATCAACAGGAACATGGCGGCAGGCACGCTGAGCACGATCAGCACCAGGCGGATGCTATGAGCCGCAGCGATCTGACTGACGTCAGCGCGGTGGCGCATCCCCAGCTGGATCATTTCGGCAAAGTTTGCCGGCATGAAGGCGAAGTAAGCGGTCTTCAGGTCCATGCCCTGGCGCCGCATGAAGGCGATCCCGGCAAGGGCGAGTAACAGGGTAAGAAAGGCTGCCGCCAGCATCATCGGGAAATGGCCGACAATTTCATGGACTACAGGTTGGGTGAAATGCAGGCCGATGGAGGTGGCAATCATCCATTGGCCTGATTTACGTCCATTTGGAATCTCGGCAATCAACCAGCCGCTGCAGCGGACGAAAATCACCGCTAGCATCGAGCCTATGATCCATGGCAGGGGCCAGTGCGCCGCACTGGCCAGAAGGGCGCCGATGATGCCTACCAGAGGTGTTGCCCACCAGGTTTTCAGGCTCGCAAACATGTGCCATTCACTTCAGAGGATAGAGGCGCCGCAGTTCGGCAATTTGCTCGGGGGTCAGGGTCTTGAACTTGTGCTGGAAAATCAGCAGGAACAACTGAGCGGTAGCCTCGAGTTCCTCGGTTGCATCTACAGCGGCGTTCAGGTCACTGCCCGCCACCACGGGGCCGTGATGGGCCAACAGCATGGCGTGATGCTTGCTGGAAAACGAGCGGACTGCTTCTGCCAGGGCCGGATCCCCCGGGGCGTAATAGGGTACCAGCGGAAGTTTGCCGACGCGCATGGCGTAGTAGGCAGTAATCGCCGGCAGCAGGTCGTCCGGGTCCAAACCATCCAGTACCGAGACGGCTACCGAGTGGGTGGAATGCAGGTGAACGACGGCGCCACTCGTGGGGCGCTCTTGATACATGGCAAGGTGCAGCATCAATTCCTTGGAGGGCTTGTCGCCGCTGATGTGCCGACCTTCCCAGTCGAGCTTGGTCAGTCGTGCGGGATCGAGTCGGCCCAGTGAGGAGCCGGTTGGCGTAAGCAGCCAGCCGTCATCCAGACGCACGCTGATATTGCCTGTGCCCCCGTGGGTCAGGCCACGGTCGTACATGGACTTGCCGAGCAGGACAATCTGTTCCCGTTCCTTGTTCTCGTTCATGGCGCCAGCTCCAGGGCTTTGATGAAGAAGTTACGGGTACCGAAATTACCGGATTTAAGTGCCAGCGCTGTCGGGTGCTCACCCAGGCCAAGCGTCCATGGCACGCCTGGGTCGATAGGTGCACCGATTCTCAGTGCGTCGACACCCAGCGCCTTCACTACTGCCCCGGAGGTTTCGCCGCCCGCGACAACGAAGATGTTTACGCCCAGGTTTCGTAGACCAAGAGCAATCTGCGACAGGGCACGTTCGACAATTTCGCCGGCAGCGGTAATGCCAAGTCGCTCCTGAACTGCTTTGACTGCTTCGGGGCGAGCGCTGCCGTAGATCAGTACCGGTCCTTCGCCCAGCAGTGGTTTAGCCCAGTTCAGCGCCTCAGTAACCTGGTCATGTCCATCGGCGAGGCGCAGCGGGTCGAGCGCGAAGCTCGGGCGACCACTCTGCTGCCAGAATTCGACCTGGCCGTTAGTCGCGACCGAACAGCTACCGGACAGTACCGCAGAATGACCTTCGATATGAGGTAGCTTGGCGGCACAAGAAGCGCCAGGCAGCAGCCCTGCGCGTTTGAAATTATCGGGTAGGCCGATTGCGACGCCAGAACCGCCGGTGATCAATACATGGTCTGCGGCAGCTTCGCCGATAACCTTGAGGTCCAGGTTGCTCACAGCATCGACGATAGCGTATCCGCTGCCATCTGCCTGGGCCTCGGCGAACGCTTGGCGTACCGCGCTAGTACCTTGATTGACGATGTTGTGGGGAACCAGGCTGACCTTGCGCTTGGTTTGCTGTTGCAGGACGCGCACGAGATTGGCGTCAGTCATCGGCGTCAACGGGTGATGGCGCATGCCGGACTCACTGAGCAGTTCGTTACCAACGAAGAGGTAGCCGTTGAAGAGCGTGCGCTGGTTTTCCGGGAATGCCGGGCATGCCAGTGCGAATGGCGCGTTCAGGGCTTCGAGCAGGGCGTCTGCGACTGGGCCGATATTGCCTTGCGCGGTGGAATCGAACGTTGAGCAGTACTTGAAGAAGAACTGACGGCAGCCGGCCTGTTTGAGCCAGTCAAGTGCTGCAACTGATTCTTCAATGGCTTCGGCGGCCGGGAGGGTTCGGGACTTCAACGCGATGACTACGGCATCGACATCAGCGTCGATCGGGCCGTCGGGAACGCCTATCACCTGCAGGGTGCGCATGCCTCCGCGCACCAACATGCTGGCGAGGTCGGTGCCGCCGGTAAAGTCGTCGGCGATGCAGCCGAGTAAGGGTTGGGTCACGGGCAGTTTCTCCTGTGCAATTGTTGGGCGGCGTAAAACGGGTTCAACCCCGCAGGAGCGGGAAAAGCCGGCGACGACAGCGCATCGCCAGCTTGGTAGGTTCCTGCAGGATTTACGGCGTGCGGTCGATCAGCCGGCAATCACTGCTGCAACAGCTTCACCGAAGGCGGCGCAGCCCAGCTTGCCGCCGAGGTCGGCAGTGCGCTTGGCTGGATCTTCCAGTACGACGTCCACTGCCTGCTCCATGGCCTTGCCCGCTTCGCCCAGCGCAGGCTTGCCGTGCTGCTCGCCCATCCACTGCAGCAGCATCGCCACCGAGAGAATCATCGAGACAGGGTTGGCCTTGTCCTGGCCGGCGATGTCAGGCGCCGAACCGTGCTGGGCCTGAGCGCAGCAGTGAATGTCGCTGGCCATCATCGAGCCGGCGAGGCCGAGGCTGCCGGACAGTTCGCTGGCCAGGTCGCTGATGATGTCGCCGTAGAAGTTGGTTGCAACCAGCACGTCGAAACGCTCAGGGCTGCGCACCAGGTGAGCGGTAGAAGCGTCGACCAGCAGGTCGTCGACTTTGACTTCCGGGAAGTCTTTGGCCACGTTGCGCACGCACTCCAGGAACAGACCATCGGTCATGTGGAAGCTGTTGGCCTTGTGGATCGCTGTGACCTTGCGGTTACGCTTCATGGCCAGCTCGAAGGCGCGACGGGCGATACGTTCGCTGCAGTGGCGAGTGATTTTGCGAGTCGACAGAGCCATGTCCGGCGATGGCATGACTTCGCCCCAGCCACGGGACATGTTGCGGTCCGGATAGAAGCCTTCGGTGGCTTCACGCATGATCACCAGGTCCATGGTCTTGCCAGGCTTCATGTTCGACTCGAGGAACGAACGGGTGCGCGCCGGGCGCACGTTGGCGTACAGGTCAAGACCGATACGGAAGCCGGCGGAAACGTTGCGGCCACCTTTCTCCGGCGCTGGGTAGTCAGCATGGGACTGCGTGCCCAGGATGATGCCGTCGTAGGTCTTGGCTTTTTCCAGCGTCTCATCACGCAGGGTGGTGCCGTACTTTTCCAGGCTTACGAAGCCGACGTCGTCGTAGTCAAAGCTCAGGCCAAGATCAAATTTCTTGTTGGCAGCATGCAGGGCCGACATCGAAGATTCGACGATTTCAGGACCGATACCATCGCAGGGAAGAACCAGAATACGCATCACACTCTCCTAAGCATTTTTGTTCGTAGATAAAGCGGCTCGTCGCTACTCGCTAGGGTGTACGTTGCGGCGACGAAGTACAATCATCGAAGCGATTCGTTGCCGCCCCGATCGATGCTGTCCACTGGAGCAACCCGCTGCCGCCCCGGCCTTTGCATTTTATTGCATGTAAAACCAATATATGCAACATTTGTTTTGTCTAAACCTAGCGAAGGGGCTGCAATGAGCATCAAGACCACCGATCTGTGCGATGAGTTTGGCGCGAGTGCCAGAGTGCTTCTGCCGATTTTTCAGGACCTGGGCGGCAAACCTGACTTTCAGGGCCCGGCAGTCACGGTCAAGTGCTTCGAAGACAACTCGCGCATCAAGGAGCTGAGCTGCCAGGCCGGCGCGGGGAGGGTGTTGGTAGTGGATGGCGGCGGTAGCGACCGTTGTGCACTGTTTGGCGATCACATCGCCGAAGACTTGGTACGCAACGGCTGGGCGGGCGTGCTGGTGTATGGCTATGTGCGCGACAAGGCGGTCCTGCGCACCTTGCCGATCGCCATCAAGGCGCTGGGGGTGACCCCGGCCAAGTCGACCAAGCGCAATGAAGGCCAGGTTGGGCTGAACGTGACGATTGCCGGCCAAACCATTGCCGATGGCGATCAGCTATTTGCCGATGACGACGGCGTGCTGGTGCTTGATGCATCGCGCGTCCAGGGAGCCGCATAATGTCGACCAAGCGTGTTTTCCTTATTCACGCCACCCCAGTGGCGGTTGCGCCTATCAATGAAGCTTTTGCACGTTTGTGGCCTGAGGCCGAGCTGTGCAATTTGCTCGAAGATTCGCTATCACGCGATTTGCGAAGCGCAGGTTCCGTCACGGATGCACTGAAGCAGCGCTTTATGGCGCTTGCACGCTATGCGCGCGAGGCGGGCGCGGACGGAATCCTGTTCACCTGCTCGGCGTTCGGTGAGGCGATCAATGCGTGCAAAGCCAGCTTGGATATTCCTGTCCTGAAGCCCAACGAGGCAATGCTCGAAGACGCCTTGCAATACGGTGATCGGGTGGCGCTGCTGGCGACCTTCGCCCCGGCAATCGATTCGATATCCGAGGAACTGCACGAGGCAGCCGCGGCACGAGGCAAAAAATTGACCTTGCAACATGCCGTCTCGCCTCGGGCCATAGAAGCACTTCATCAAGGAGATGCGGCGCGCCATGATCAGTTGATCAGTGAAATGGTCCCGCCGCTCGCTGACGTCGATGTGATCTGTTTTGCTCAGTTTTCCATGACATCGGCCGCCTCGGCTTGTGCGGCGTTAACCGAGACGCCTGTGTTGACCACTCCCGACAGTGCGGTTTTAAAGCTCAAGCGGCTGTTGCAATCCTAAATAACGACATATTGCACTTGTATTTACTGAAATGCAGATGCACAGTGTTGGTCGTGCTTGCCAGGGGCATCCGCGCGTTCATGCGCGCATGCCCTCAGGCCCTCCGCGATATGAGAATAAAGGGGTGATTCATGACTAAACGCGTAGCTTACGTAACAGCCGGTATGGGCGGATTGGGTACCGCTATCTGCCAACGGCTGTACCGCGACGGTTTTACGGTAATCGTAGGCTGTGGCCCGGACTCCCCACACAAGGCAGACTGGCTTGCGGAGCAGCACCGAAGGGGCTTCGATTTCATTCCCTCGGAGGGCAATGTGGCCGACTGGCAGTCATGTGAGGCGGCCTTCGATCGCATCAAGCGCGAGATTGGGCCCGTCGATGTGCTGGTCAATAATGCAGGCACCGCTTGTAACGTCGTTTTTCGTGACATGCAGCCCGGGGATTGGGCGACTGTCATCGACACCAACCTCAACTCACTGTTCAACGTCACCAAGCAGGTGATTGAGGACATGGTTGCCAATGGATGGGGGCGGGTGATCAATATCTCCTCAGTCAACGCCCAGATTGGCCAAGTAGGCCAGGTCAATTACTCGACGGCAAAGTCCGCCATTCGTGGATTCACCCGGGCGCTTGCCCGTGAGGTCGGGGCGAGGGGCGTCACGGTAAACACGGTTTCTCCCGGTTACATTGCCACTCCCAAGCTCAAAGCGATCACAAGCACGACGCATATGGATCGCATCGTCCATGAGATCCCAGCGCGCCGGCTGGGCGCTCCAGAAGAAATTGCCGCGATCTGCTCCTGGCTTGCATCTGACGAATCGGCCTATGCCAATGGAGCGGACTTCTCGATCAATGGTGGCCTGCATATGAGCTGATCCACTTTGCAGCGATTAATCTACAGCTGCCGTTCACACGCTATCGCTGCTGCCCTTGATGCGCCTCACCGCGCTGACTCACAACAATAATTGTATTTTAAGTCAAGGTGATACAAATGCTGTCATTTCTCGGATACGGCATGATCGTGACCTTCATGGCCCTGATCATGACCAAGCGCCTTTCGCCCCTGGTGGCCATGACCACCGTACCGATCGTCTTCGCGTTGATTGCCGGCTTCGGGCCGGACATGGGCGACATGATGATCGAGGGCCTGCGCAAGGTCGCGCCGACTGCGATCATGGTGATGTTCGCCATCCTCTACTTCGGCCTGATGTTCGACACTGGGCTGTTCGACCCAATCATCAAGAAGTTCATCAAGCTGATTGGCGGGGACCCGATGAAAGCGGTGGTGTTCGCCGCGCTGCTGGCAGGTCTGGTGTCGCTGGACGGTGACGGCTCGACCACCTACATGATCACGGTCACTGCGATGCTGCCGTTGTTCAAGCGGATGAGGCTGGACCCTCTGGCACTGACCTGCGTGGTAATTCTGGCTGCCAGTGTGACCAACCTGCTGCCATGGGGTGGGCCGCTCGCTCGTGCCGCTGCTTCCTTGCAGGTCGATACAGCAGACCTGTTCTTGCCGTTGATTCCGACACTCATCATCAGTTTCCTGGGTGTGCTGCTGCTTGCATGGTTCATTGGTACCCGTGAGCGGCAACGGCTGGGCAGGCTCCCACAATCGCTGGGCTCGGCGGCCACTACCTTTGATGATGGCGACGGTGATGGCACCCCGGCATTGTCGGAGGAAAACGCCGAACTGCGTCGGCCCAAGCTATTTTGGCTCAACGCTGCACTGACCATTGCCTTGATGGCTGGCCTGGTCATGGAACTGTTGCCGCTGGCGATCCTGTTCATGGTGGCGTTCTCGATTGCGCTGGTAATCAACTACCCGCACATGCAGGATCAGCGCCGGCGTATCTCCGCGCATGCGCCTACGGCCTTGAACCAGATCGCGATCTTCCTGGCTGCCGGTATCCTGGCGGGCATTCTGTCGGGGACCGGCATGGTCGATGCAATGTCCAAGAGCTTCCTGAGCATGCTGCCGGCGGAATGGGGCCCTTATATGGCACCTATCACTGCACTGGCGAGCATTCCAGGCACGTTCTTCATGTCTAACGATGCCTTCTACTACGGTGTATTGCCTGTGCTGGCCAAGGCCGCCGAGGTCTATGGCATCACCCACGCCGAGATCGGTCGGGCTTCGTTGGTCGGGCAACCGGTGCACTTGCTCAGCCCGTTGGTGGCATCGACTTACCTGCTGTGTGGGTTGGCCGGGGTCGAGTTCAGTGACCATCAGAAGTACACCCTGAAGTGGGCCTTTGCCCTGTGCCTGGTGATCATGCTGGTCAGTATGGCCTTTGGCTTGTTCCCTTGGCGTGCTGTCTGACAGCAGGCGAGCAAACGGCGATCCTGGATCGCCGTTTCTTTAGGCTCTGATTAACTGAACAGGAGCGCTTATGTTTGCCTATGTAGGATCCCGCACCACTGAAGAACGCAACGCGCGCGGCATCGGTATCAGCGTTTACCGGCTGGATCAGGAGCGAGGCGTGTTGGAGCTGATTCAGCAAGTAGAGGATCTGGTTAATCCCTCGTTCCTGGCTGTAAATCGTGCGGGTGACCGTTTGTACACCGTGCATGGGGACCGTAGTGACGTCAGCGCTTTCAAAATCGACAATGCTAGCGGTTACCTGAAACTGCTCAATTCCCAGTGTTGCGAAGGCAAGAACCCCGTCCACCTCGCGCTGTCTGCGGATGAGCGGCATCTGGTGGTTTCCAACCACATCACAGGAACTTTGGCTGTGATGGAGGTTGACGATCAGGGCGCGCTTGGGTCGGTGGTACAACTCGTCGCCTTGGACGGGCCGCCAGGCCCACATCGTACGGAACAACCTTTTCCCAAGCCGCATTTCAATCTCTTCGACTCCACCGGCCAGTTTGTGCTGGTGCCAGACAAGGGGCTTGATCGAATCTTCAGCTTCCGATTCGAGCAAGGACGCCTGACCCCGGCCGAGCAGCCGTTTGTGATCACTCGCGAAAATGCGGGCCCTCGGCATATTGCACTGCATCCGAATCTGCCTTGTGCATATGCCGTAAATGAACTCGACTCCAGCGTCACCACTTATGATTACGATGCGCAAACAGGCGGATTACAGGCCAGGCAGATACTAAGCCTGTTGCCGGAATACTTCACTGGGAACAGCCGTGCCTCGGAGGTCGAAGTTGACCGTACTGGCCGTTTCCTTTATGCATCGAACCGTGGGTATGACAGCATTGTGATGTTCGCCATCGATCAGGTTACCGGCGGGCTGAAGCTTATCGACTGGGTCCCAAGTGGCGGTGCTACTCCGCGGTTCTTTTCGTTGACGCCGAATGGTCGTTTCCTGTTCGCGCTTAACGAGGACAGTGACACCCTCGAGGCTTTCGAGGTCTGCCAAGAGAGTGGCCGCCTGTCCGCCACCGGGCATGTGACCCACACCGGTAGCCCCGTTTGTATGGTGTTCGTCGGCGACTAGCGGCGCGGTTGGACCGGCATAGGCTTGCCAGTAACGAACTCGATGAAGCGCCTGTTGGCCAAGGAAAGGTGCTCATCTGCTCGCCAACATAAACTGAACTGCAAATGCTGGGGCGTTTCGAACGGCACGCTAATCAGGTTGCCAACGGCGTGAAGGTTGGATTTGAACACCGTTGTCGCACCTAGACCCCGCAGTGCGGCCTGTAGCACCAATGGGGCGTCATTGCTCTGCAACACGGTGCAAAACGCAACCCTGTGCTGTTTGCAGTATTCATCGAGCATCAGGCGTTGCGCGAAACGTCCATCGAGCACCGCCATGGGCAGGCCCTGCAAGTGTTCGGCAGAGACAGCATCCAGCTTGGCCAGTGGGTGATCAGGCAGTACGCATAGCACAAGCTCGTCGGCATCGACCACGGCCGATTGCCAGTGCGGCTTGACCCTGCGGGCATTCATCAACGCGACGTCGATGTCGCGTGACTCAAGCCGCCAGTCCACCTCTTGGCCGCCTCCTTCAAACGCCTTGAAACGCACGCCCGGATACTGGGCGTGAAACTGCTCGAGCCACATCGGCAGGCGGCCCATCCCGAACATGGGCGCAAATCCCAGTCTCACCTCACCGCTTTGCAAATTGGCCAGTGAGGTCAGCTCCTGGCGGGCTGCTGCCAACTCCTGAAGCATGAGGTCGACCCGCTCGAGAAACCTTCCGCCCTCCGCTGTGGCCGTCACCCCGCGAACACTGCGGTCAAACAGTGGCACCCCTAACTCATGCTCAAGCCGAGCGACTGCCATGCTGAGGGCCGATTGTGCAACGTGCGAATGCTGTGCGGCACGAGTGAAACTGCCGGTGCGAGCGACTTCGACTGCGTATTTGAGGGCTTTCAGGTTCATTGTGTTAGCGGGAGCTCACAACAAAAATAGATGGCTAACCTTACATAAAAGAATTTTCCATTCCAATTAGTGGTGGCTAATCTCGGTCAATTCGACGTGAGTACTGGACGCCCTGAGCATGACTCGATCAACCCAAATCGCTTTTCTGGTAGCCGCTACATTCTTCATGGAGAACCTGGATGCGACGGTGATCGTCACTGCGCTACCGGAAATGGCCCGTAGCTTTGCCATTCGCCCGGTAGACCTGAGCATTGGGATGAGCAGCTATCTCCTGGCGATGGCAGCGTTCATTCCACTTAGCGGGTGGGTTGCCGATCGACTGGGGGCGCGTACGACCTTCGCTGCCGCTATTGCCGCATTTACCTTGGCGTCGTTGTTGTGCGGGCTGAGCTACAGCCTAGAAACATTCGTTGTTGCGCGTGTCATGCAGGGTATTAGTGGAGCATTGATGGTGCCAGTCGGCCGTTTGGCCGTGCTACGCGCCACTGAAAAGAAGGACCTGGTAAGAACCATAGGCTACATCACCGTACCGGGCTTGGTGGCGCCAGTGCTCGGGCCCCCGGTTGGCGCTTTGATGGTCACACATGCCACCTGGCCCTGGATCTTCTATTTGAATATTCCCTTCGGCATCATCGCGTTCATCTTCGCATGCTACCTGATCGACAATCATCGCTCCGAGCGCCGCATGCCATTCGACTGGACTGGCTTCATTCTGTTGTCAGGCACTTGTGTTGCCTTGTTGGCAGGGTTTGAAATGTTAGGTCACGCGGCCGGACAGTCGTGGTCTGGCGCATGGACCATTGTCGCTGCAATGCTGCTTGCGGTGCTGAGTGTGTGGCATCTGCGCAAGGCCCCGTTTCCGCTGCTTAAACTCGATGCGCTGGGCGTGCAGACCTTTCGGCTGACCTTTTTCAGCGGCTCTTTGTACCGGGTCTGTATCAGCAGTTTGCCGTTCCTGTTGCCGTTGATGTTCCAACTCGCCTTCGGTCTGTCGGCGCTAACCGCCGGCAGCCTGATGATCGCGGTCTTTGCTGGCAACCTGGCAATGAAAGCTGTCACTACTGCGGTGCTCAAGCGATGGGGTTTCCGGCAGGTATTGCTATTGAATGGCTGGCTGGGCGTTCTCTGTATCGGTGGTTGTGCGCTGCTCGAGCCGTCTACCAGCCATGAGCTGGTAGTTGCATGGCTTTTCATCGGCGGCCTGTCTCGTTCGCTACAGTTTACGGCCTACAACAATGTTGGATTCTCCGAGATATCCACGACTGGGATGCGGGATGCTTCCACACTCTTCAGCATGGCTTTCCAGCTCAGCATGGGTCTTGGGATCGCGGTTGGAGCGCTGATTTTGCGGTTCGCCATGCTGCTCCATGAAAACGTCGGAGTGGAAACGGCTGCGGACTTCCAGTTTGCATTTCTGTTGGTTGCGCTGCTGGCAGCGGTTGCCACGGGTGCCAGCTGGACACTTCGTCGAGATGCTGGAGCTTCCGTAATACAGGGGTGATAGTGGATGGCGGGATGAAGCAGTAATGACCGCCACTGCGAAGCGGTTCATCGTAAAAAGCAATTTTCATCTTATTTTTGTATTTTGGTGTTACAAAAAACATTACCATGCCGGCCGCTCGTGATTCGTCCTGAGAGGCCTAAATGAAACTTACATCTCCTGGTATCACCCGCCGTCAGCTCCTGGGGGCCGGCACGCTGATTGCGGTGAGCTCATCTTTCACCCATGCCGCCACCATCGTCGGTGGTGAACCCTTGCCTTGGGCGCCAAACGCCGCAGACCCGCCTGCGGACATCGATCCGCATAACTGGACGTTCTTCACCGAGCACGAACAGCAGTTGGTTGAAGCGATTGTTGAGACACTCATCCCGGCCGATGAAATGAGCATGAGCGGTAAAGAGGCCGGCTGTGCCATCTACATTGACCGCCAGATGTCTGGCCCTCAGGGGCAAGGGGCGCGCATGTACTTGCAGGGGCCCTTTGCCAAAGGGCTGCCAACCCAAGGTCCGCAATCACCGTTGACGCCTGCGGAGCAGATGCGGGCTGGGTTGACGTCGCTCGAAAAACACTGTCAGGGAGCCTTCGGCAAGACGTTCGCCCAGTTGTCGGGGCACGATCGAGAGGCGCTGCTCAGCGGCCTGGAAAGCGGCCATGTGGAACTGCCCGATGGTGTGCAAGGCGCGGCGTTTTTCGAGGTGCTGCTGTCGCGCACTATGGAAGGCTTTTTCGCCGATCCCATCTATGGCGGAAACCGCGACATGGTCAGCTGGAAAATGATTGGTTATCCCGGTGCTCGTTACGACTACCTGGACTGGATCGACAAGCATGGCCAGACGTATCCGAACCCTCCCGTAAGTATTTCCGGCCGCCCAGACTGGAAGGTGTAAGAGTCAAATGATCAAGTTACCTAAAAAAGACGTGGCAATCGTTGGCCTGGGCTGGTGCGGTTCGATCATGGCGATCGAGATGGCCGAAGCAGGCCTTGAAGTCATTGCCTTCGAGCGTGGTCCGTGGCGCGATACCGGTACCGACTTCAATCCGGGATATGTACAGGATGAACTGCGTTATGTGATCCAGCAGGAGTTGATGATCACTGCTGCCGAAGACACCTATACCTTCCGTAACGCGTATGACCAGACTGCCTTGCCGATGCGCGAATATGGCTCGTTCTTGCTGGGCACCGGCCTGGGCGGCTCCGGCGCCCACTGGAGCGGGCTCACGTGGCGCTACAACCCCAGCGACTTTGTGCTGCGTTCGCATCTGACCGAGCGCTATGGTGCCAAAGCCATCCCCAAGGACTTGCTGATCCGCGACTGGGGTATCACTTACGACGAACTTGAACCGTTCTATGACAAGTTCGAAAAAATGGCAGGTATTGGTGGCAAGGCCGGTATGCTCAACGGCCACTATCAACCCGGCGGCAACCCGTTCGAAGGCAACCGCTCGAGTGAGTTTCCGTTGCCGCCGATGGCAATGACCTACGCGCCGACGCTGTTCGCCGAGGCAGCTGCGAAGATGGGACTGCGTCCGTTTCCGACGCCCAGCGGCAACGCATCGCAGGTGTACACCAACCCCTATGGCGTGACCATGGCGCCGTGTACTTACTGTGGCTACTGTTCGCGTTGCGGTTGCGCCAACTATTCCAAATCCACCCCGCAGACCAACATCATTCCCGCGCTGATGCGTCGGCGCAATTTCACCGCCCAGGTTCAGTCAGAGGTGTTGCAGATCAAGCTGGATGCCTCGGGCAAACGCGCGGTTGGGGTCATCTACGTCGATGCCAGTGGCCAGCATTATGAGCAACCGGCGGACCTGGTCATTCTGACGGCGTTCTCGGTACCCAACGTGCGCCTGCTCTTCGCATCCGGCATTGGCACGCCGTATGACCCTATCAGCGAGAGAGGCCTCATCGGAAAGAATTACGCCTACCAGACCAACTCTGCGGTTCAGGCATTCTTCGATGACAAAAACTTCAATCCCTTCATCGCGGGAGGCGGAGTAGGGCAGGCATGCGACGAATACAACGGCGACAACTTCGATCACTCCGGGTTGGGTTTCTTTGGTGGTGCCTGCATCATGTCCAACGTCACAAGCGGTTGGCCGATCAGCAACCGGATGACTCCTCCAGGCACGCCCCGCTGGGGTAGTAAGTGGAAGGTAGCGACCCAGAAGCATTACCTCAGCACCACCGTGGTTCGCACCCAGGGCAGTTCGTACCCGACCCGTTCGAACTACCTCGGCATAGACCCGACCTACAAGGACCGCCACGGTCGGCCAATGATGCAACTGACGTTCGACTTCCCGGACAACGACTTGAAAATGTCGAGCTTCGTCACCGACAAGGCCGCCGATGTGGCGCGTGCCATGGGGGCTCGGCAGCTAGTCGCAAAGCCGGCCAAGGGGCCTTACAACATTGTACCGTTCCAGAGCACCCACAATACCGGTGGCGCGATCATGGGCGACAACCCACGCGAAAGTGTGGTCAACAAGTACTTGCAATGCTGGGACGTTCCAAACCTGTTCGTGATCGGCGGGTCAGCCTTCCCGCAAAATGCGGGTTATAACCCTACCGCCACGGTTGGCGCGCTGGCTTACTGGGCTGCGAATGCTATCCGGACACAGTATCTGAAGAACCCTGGCCCGTTGGTGCACGCATGAACAGGTCAGCTACTGCAGCGCTAGCTGTGTCCCTGATGTGGGTGCCTGCTGGCCCTGCCCAAAGCGCGTCGTTCCCGACCATCGAGAAAGGCCGCTACCTGACAACCGTGGGTGACTGCACCGCCTGCCATACTGCCGAACACGGCGCTGTGATGGCGGGAGGCAAAGCAATCGAAACGCCTTTTGGCAAACTGGTCGCCCCCAACCTTACGCCTGATCGTGAGACAGGCATTGGTGCCTGGACCGATGAGCAGTTCATACAGGCTCTGCAGAAGGGTATCGGGCACAGAGGCGAATTGTTGTACGGCGCGTTCCCCTACACGGCGTACACCAAGGTCAAGCGTGAAGACCTGCTGGCCATTCGTGCCTACCTGGCAACTTTGCCGCCGGTGCGCAACAAGGTCGAGGCCAATCAGCTGCCGTTCCCGTTCAATGTGAGGACCAGCCTCTACGGTTGGAACATGATGTTCTTCAAGGAAGGTGAGTACAAACCTGACCCGAACAAGAGCGAACAGTGGAACCGCGGCGCATACCTGGCCGAGGGCCTTGCACACTGCGGTACCTGCCACAACTCCAAGAATCTGCTGGGCGGTGATACCTCGGGTGGACACCTGCAGGGTTACACGCTGCAGGGCTGGGTCGCGCCGACCATTACCGGAGATGCCTACCGCGGGGTTGGCGCCTGGACCAACGCAGAGCTGGTCGAGTACCTCAAGACCGGTCGCAATCGTTACTCGGCGGCTTCTGGACCTATGGGGGAGGTTGTTATGCATTCCACCCAGTTCATGCGGCATGAAGACCTGGCCGCGATCGCCACCTACATCAAGAGCCTGGATGCTGGGCTGGAGGCGCCCAAGCAAGTGGATCCGACGACATCGTCGATGGTGGTGGGCAAGGCGCTTTATGCCGACAACTGCTCGGCATGTCACATGGCCAATGGTGAAGGTGTACCGAAGTTGTTCCCCTCTTTACGTAATGCAGGCGCGGTACTCGCACAGGACCCGGCCACAGTGCTGCGTGTAGTGCTGGACGGGGCGCAGGCGGTTGCTACCGATGCGGCACCGACGGGGCCATCCATGCCGTCGTTCGCATGGCGTCTTGATGACAGCCAAGTGGCTGCTGTGGCGACCTACATCCGCAATACCTGGGATAACGCCGCCCCTGCTGTTACCACTCAACAGGCGCGGGCAGTTCGCGAACAGCTGGCTAACGAGCGATGAATGAACTGAGCCCCGCAGCAGCGGGGCTCGGTCATTTTCAGATATCCATCCACAGTAGCGATTTGCTTTCATCATCCATTTCGTACTTGCGCACGAACTGGAGCTTGCCACTATTCTCGATACGGAAAACCGCCAGGTTCGAGCGGCGCTTGCGTAGCTCGCCGTGATCCTTCACCCATTGCGTCATCTGGTTGGCCACGATCAGCAATTTGCCAGAGGGATCGACCTTCATGGTGCGTGCTTCGATGCCTTGACCATCGATGACCTGAATCCGATGAGGTTCACCCGTGCGCTGGTCGATGGCAAATACGGCGATGTTGTTCTCTCCGCCATTGTTCACTCGTTTACCCTCATGCTCGGTGGCGGCATCCGCACGGTTGCTCACGTAAAGGAAGCGTCCATTCGGCGAGAGTTGGATCACACCGCCTCTTTGACGAGGCGTTTCGAGATTGCTCAGGTGCTCAAGGGTATCCTTCTTGAAGCTGGGCGCCTGCTGCAACGACCCATCAGCCTTGAGCTTGTACATATAGAGTTTACTGCCGCGTTCCATGGCCACGTAAGCCCAGGGTTGGCTAGGGTGGTAGGCCAGGTGCCTTGGGCCAATTCCTGGGTCGACCGCCGCAACTGAAACCTTGTGCAGCAAACCCTGTTCATCCAGCGCAAATGTGTTCACGCTGCCTGGCTGGTCTGGTACCTGCTTGACCGCGTCATTGCCGCGAGCCAGGGCTATCACGAAGCGGTCATTGGGGGTGAAGGTTACCTGATGTGTGAATATGCCTGCCTGTGGCACCTGCCCCTGTGGGACTGCTGGGCTGACACTGCCGTCCGCCTTGATTGGATGCACGCTGAGGGTAGAGGATTGGTTATAGGCAACCACCGCAAATCGATCTTGCCGATCCAGCCCCAGGTTGATCGGTCGTTCCGGTAGGGCGATGACGTCCCCGACCGCTGTCAGTTCCCCGGATGCTTTGTTGATGCTGAATGCCTGCAAGACATGGGTATCACCCTTGGCGCCCAAGGTGCCGTTCCCGGCGTTGCTGGAAACCACATACAGCATGCTGCCTTTGGCATTCTTCACGCCAAATTGCAGGTTTGCCGGAACCTTTGTTTCACTGATCAATTGCAACTCGCCCGCACTGGGATCGACACGGTACCCCAGCACTCTCTCTCCTAGGCTTGCATAGAGCAGCTCTGGTTGTTGCTGTGCAGAAGATGCGGCGCTTGATATCGCAGGCAGGGACGCTGTCAGCACCAGTGCGAGAAGGTTTTTTTTCATGGTCTGCTCGGCTTTCGTTATTGTGATTGGCCGTTCCATTGAACGGTGCCTAACATTGTATTTAAAGTTGTTAAAAAGCAATAATGAAGAATCGATCAATCCTCTGACGTGTGACCGGCGTCAGGTCTGCAGCATGAAGTGTTTCTAGTGCGTGGATCCGCCATTTCGGGGAGTATGTGATACGAAAACGGCGATTGGAGCGCGCAGCCAGCTCGGAGACGCAATGCGATACGATTTGACAAGCCTTGATGTTTTTATTGCTGTTGCAGAAACGCAAAACCTCACCCATGCCGCGAACCTTCGGCACCTGGCTGTTTCTGCGGTCAGCAAGCGCATCAGCGAACTGGAGGACCTTACCGGGGCGCCATTGCTTATCCGTCATGCACGTGGCGTAGAGCTGACCCCGGCCGGGCAGTCATTGCTTTTTTACGCCCGACAGGTGCGGCAGACGCTGCAAAACCTTGATGCCGAGCTGGGGGAGTTTTCCGAAGGGGTCAAGGGGCACATACGTATTCACGCTATCACTTCTGCGTTATCTCAATTTCTACCCACGGATATCACAGCATTCGCCGCGCTCTATCCATTGATTCGTTTCGACATTCAGGAACGAGTGGGGGCCGATGTGGTGAGCGCAGTGGCGGAGGGCCGCGCTGACGTTGGGGTTATCGCGTCGCAAACCGCTTCCAGAGGTTTGCAAACAGTGCCTTATCGCACCGATGAATTGGTCGTGGTAGTGCCGGGAGCGCATGCCCTGGCGTCCTCTGCAAGCATAAGGTTCGCTGAAGTCTTGCAGTACGAGATGGTCGGCCCGCACCGTGAAAGTTCCATGTATGGCTTGCTGACTCAGCAGGCAGAGGCTCTGGATATGCCGCTCAAGCTGCGAATCCGAATCAGCAGTTTTGATTGCATCTGTCGAATGGTGGCCGCTGGCATGGGCATCGCGGTGCTGCCGCGGTCCGTAGTGAAGCCCTACCAGCGAAGCCTCAAACTGAAGGTTCTGCGCCTGGACGAAGCCTGGGCCGTACGCGCATTGTTGCTGGTCTTGCAGAGTTACGATGCCGCTGCGCCAACCTTACGCACGTTCGTCGACAACATTCGCAGTGAGGCAGGCTAGCTCTAGCCCGCACCCTGGTGCTGTTGACCCCATCACCCGATCAATCCACTTGAGCAGCGTTCTCCAATAGAGAACGCTGCCATGGCGATTCATCAATTTTCATCCGGTGGGCCAACCACTAGCATTGCCCCATCACCAGCATCGGTCAGCCGATGCTGTCACAACGATAAGACGCAGAGCGATACGAGCATGACCAAGACTGCCCGCGACCTGATGAGCAACCTGGAGATCGACCAGGCCCAATTCGCCTATGTTGATTTGAAGAAGTTGCTGAGCCCAGCCCAATTGCAGCGCCTGCCCTACTCGATCCGTATTCTTCTGGAGAACGTTGCCCGTTGCACACCCGAAGCGCTCGCATCAGTACTGGCTAGAGCCACGGGGCAGGGGCCAGATTGCGAAGTGCCGTTCCAGCCGAACCGGCTGATGTTCCATGACACCACCTGTCTGCCGGCTTTGGCTGACTTTGCAGGTATGCGCGATGTAGTCGCCGAGCTCGGTGGTGACCCCAGCGCTATGAACCCGCTGATTCCCGCCGTGCTGACCATTGACCACTCGGTGATTGTCGAAAGCTATGCCGACGCCAATGCGGTCGAGCAGAACCTTGATATCGATTTCCGCCGTAACAGTGAACGTTATCGTTTCATCAAGTGGGCGCAAAAAAGCCTGGACAACTTCGGTGTGATCCCCCCAGGCACCGGTATCATCCATCAAATGAACATGGAAGCCTTGGCCAAAGTCGTGTGGGAAAGCCGCACCGAAGATGGCCAGCGCTTGTTGCACCCCGATGACATGGTCGCGACAGACAGCCATACACCGATGATCAACGCCATCGGTGTTCTGGGGTGGGGTGTTGGCGGCCTCGAAGGGCAGGCAGCGATGGTTGGTGAGCCGGTACCTATCAGCTTTCCCAAGGTCATTGGCCTGCGTGTGACCAACGCGCTGCGCCCAGGTGTTACCGCGACGGATTTGTCATTGCATGTCGCTGAGATCCTGCGCAAGCGCTCGGTGGTCGGCAAGTTTGTAGAGTTCACCGGCCCAGGCCTTTCGAACGTTGGGTGGGCCGCGCGTGGCACGGTGTCGAACATGGCCCCGGAGTATGGCGCTACGGTAGTGTTCTTCCCCTTCGATACCCAGACGCTCGACTATATGCAGCTTACCGGCCGCTCTTCAGCGCTCTGTCAGCAGGCCGCCGCATACATGAGTGCGCAAAACCTGTATCGCAGTGATGAACTGCCGGAGCCGGAGTTCGATGAACTGATCGAACTGGACCTGGCCAGCATCGAGCCAAGCGTTGCAGGACCTTACCAGCCGCATCAGCGTCAACCGCTGTCGCGCTCGGGCGACTCATTCCGTAAGGAAGTCCTGGGCGGCGGCAACCTTATCGCCGGGCCATCCTCTGAGCAGTACTTCGAGCCCACATTCGCAGAACCGATCACGCATGGCGCCGTGGTTATCTCGGCAATTACCAGTTGCACCAATACGGCCAACCCGGCGCAGATGATCCAAGCCGGCTTGCTGGCCCGAAAGGCACGTCGCCTGGGCCTGCAACGCAAGCCCTGGGTCAAGACTTCCTTGTCGCCAGGCTCCCAGGTCGTCTCCGACTATCTGGCTGAAGCTGACCTGCTGCAGGATTTTTCCGCTCTGGGCTTCGATGTTGCAGGCTTTGGCTGCATGACCTGTATCGGCAACTCGGGCAAGCTGGAAGAGCATGTCGAGGTGTTCGCCGATCAAGGCCTGAAGGGGGTGGTCGTACTGTCCGGTAATCGTAATTTTGAAGGTCGGGTGAACCCTAAAGTCCCCGCGGGTTATCTTGCCTCGCCCGCGTTGTGCGTCGCCTTTGCCATCGCCGGTACCATCGAGATCGACCTGACGCGTGAACCTTTGGGTTATGACTCAGCAGAGAATCCGGTCTATCTGCACGACCTGCTGCCCAGTGATGAAGAAGTGGCTGCGCTGGCCGCGAAAGTGGTGAAGCCGGAGTTCTTCCAACAGCGGCTGGCTACGGTGTGGGAAGGTACTCATCACTGGCAGGCGCTCTCCGCAGAGGGCAGTGTCCAGTTCCCTTGGGACCCTCGCTCGACTTATCTTCGCCGTCCGCAATACCTGGCTGACATCCAGGCTGAACCAAATTCTAGCCTGGCGATTCAGGGTGCTCGTGCCCTCATGGTGCTTGGGGACAACGTTACCACCGACCATATTTCGCCCGCCGGTGCCATCCCTGCCGATAGCCTTGCAGGCCAGTGGCTGCTGGAGCGCGGTGAGGATCCACAAGACCTGAACCAATATTCCACTCGCCGCAGTAACCACGAAGTCATGCTGCGTGGAGCTTTCACCAACAAGTCGGTGAAAAACCGTCTGGTCGGTGAGCAGCAGCCTGGCGTCGGCGCTTGGGCCTGGAATGCGGACCACAGCGAGTGCTTGCCCCTGTACGAAGCCGCCCAGAGTTACGCGGGTACGCCGATGATTGTCTTCGCAGGCATCAACTACGGCGCCGGTTCCAGCCGCGACTGGGCAGCCAAGGCGCAGGCCCTGCTTGGGGTGAAAGCTGTGGTAGCCCGCAGTATCGAGCGCATCCACCGCAGTAATCTGATCGGCATGGGCGTGTTGCCCCTGTTGTTCCAGGACGGGCAGGGCGCAGACGATCTACAACTGATCGGCACTGAGCAATTCGATTTGGTGGGTCTGGATGAGCTGGTCGTTGGCGATAACCGTGTTCGCCTGAAGATAGTCCGTGAGGGTGGCGTTCGCGATCAGATCGAGCTGATTGCTCGACTGGATTCGCTGCAGGAACTGCGCTACCTGACTAACGGCGGGGTGCTGCCGTACGTGATCCGAAAAGTGGTCAAACGGACTCGCGGCTAACCCGCCAAGCACTGGTGTAACGACTCCGGCGGCGGCAGCAATGCTGCCGCACAGGGTACTGCTGCCTGCCAAAAGGCTGGTGCCCGCTTGAAAACGCATTTGCAAACGGGAGAACAACCCTATGTACGCCTATGTCGGCTCGCGGACCACCCGCGAGCGTAACGCCCGGGGTGATGGCATCACGGTCTATCGCCTGGATCAGCAGGCCGGTACGTTGGAGCAGGTACAGGTCGTCACTGATCTGGTCAACCCTTCCTTCCTTACCCTCAACCGTGCCGGAGACCGGTTGTATACCGTTCACGGCGACTGCAGCGAAGTCAGCGCCTTCAGCGTCGACAAGGCCAGTGGGACCTTGACCTTCCTCAACCGCCAGAGCTGCGAGGGCAAGAACCCGGTGCACCTGGCGCTGGACCCAAGCGAGCGTTTCATGGTGGTGTCCAACCACATCACCGGCACCTTGGCCGTGCTGAATGTGGCCGAAAACGGCGCGCTGGGCAGTGTCAACCAGTTGCTCACCCTTGACGGCCCAGTCGGCCCGCACCGCGTCGAACAGCCGTTCGCCAAGCCGCATTTCAATCCGTTCGATGCGTCCGGTAACTTTGTCCTGGTACCGGACAAGGGGCTCGATCGAGTGTTCAGCTTCCGCTTCGACAACGGCAGGTTGCATCCTGCCGACCAACCCTTCATTGCTGCGCGTGAAGGTGCCGGCCCGCGCCACATTGCAGTGCATCCCAAGGCGGGGTTTGCCTATGTGATCAACGAGTTGGACTCCAGTGTCACCAGCTATCGTTTCGACCCACATAGCGGCGCGCTACAGCCGATCCAGGTACTCCCTTCATTGCCCGCCAGCTACACCGGCAACAGCCGCGCTTCGGAAATTGAAATCGACCGTAGCGGGCGTTTCCTCTACGCCTCGAATCGCGGTTACGACAGCATCGCGGTATACGCCATCGATCGGGTCAGTGGGCTGCTCAGCCCGGTCGAGTTCGTTCTCACTGAAGGCAAGACGCCGCGCTTCTTCACCCTGACACCTGATCAGCGCTTCCTGTTCGCGCTCAATGAAGACAGCGACAGCATCGTATCGTTTGCAGTCGACCCGTGCAGTGGTGCACTGAGCAAGACCGGCTTCTCGGTTTCGACCGGAAGTCCGGTGTGCATGATCTTTTCTGCCTGATACCCGTTACAACGATAACAATTAAGGGACGGGCTACGGTCCGTTCCAGATGAGGTCCTTATGAACAACAACAATACTGTCGACGAGCAGGCGATTGTCCGCAAGGTGACCTTGCGCATCATCCCGTTCATGTTCCTGCTGTACATCGTGTCCTATCTTGACCGCGCCAACATCGGCTATGCCGCGCTAGAGATGAACAAGGAGCTGGCGTTGACCAGCGAAGCCTTCGGTTTCATTTCCGGAATCTTCTTCATCGGTTACTTCCTGTTCGAAGTGCCCAGCAACGTTATGCTCAACAAGTTCGGTGCGCGGGTGTGGATTGCTCGCATTCTGGTGACCTGGGGCGTCATCGCCGCAGCCACGGCGTTTGCCCAGACGGCCAACCAGCTCTATGTACTGCGGTTCTTCCTCGGCGTAGCCGAGGCGGGCTTCTTTCCGGGCGTGATCGTCTACCTCACCTATTGGTTCCGCTCGCGTGAGCTGGCCACCACGGTGGCGCTATTCACCGCGGCGATTCCGGTGAGCTACACCATCGGCGCACCGCTTTCGACCTGGATCATGGACAACATCAAGTGGCTCGACTGGAGCGGCTGGCGCTGGATGCTGTTCCTCGAAGGCGTGCCTGCCGTGTTCCTGGGCATTGCCTGCTTCTTCTTCCTGACCGACAAACCCGAGCAGGCCAAATGGCTGACCTCGCAGGAAAAGGAGTGGCTGCTGGCCGAGCTCGAACGCGACCGCCAGAGCCGCAAGAACGTCAAGCGCCTGGGTGTGTTCAAGACCATGGTCAACAAAAAGGTGCTGTACCTCGCGTTCATTTACTTCGTTTATCAGTGCGGTAGCCTGGGCGTCGGTTACTGGATGCCACAGATCATCAAGGGCTTCTCCAGCGACCTGACCCATACCCAGATCGGCCTGATCGCGATGCTGCCGTATATCGTTGCAACCGCGGCGATGATTATCTGGTCGCGCAGTTCTGATCGGCGCAACGAGCGCAAGATGCACTCGGCCATCCCCCTTGCAATCGCTGCACTGGGCCTGGTCGGCGCCGGCACGCTGGCCAGCCCGATTGCTTCGATGGCGATGATCTGTGTTGCGCTGTCTGGGTTGTACAGCTTCAAGTCGCCGTTCTGGGCGCTGCCGACGCTGTTCCTCGACCGCGCCACCGCTGCGGTATCCATTGCGGTGATCAACTCGATCGGCAACCTCGGTGGTTTTGTGGGTCCGTCGATGATTGGCGTAGTCAAGGGTAACAGCCAGAGCGCGGCCACAGGCCTGCTGTTCCTCAGTGCGCTGCTGCTCATCGCGTTCCTGATGACAGCGCTGATGCGGGTCAATAACAAAGAGCCGGATCAACCGATGGCAGCTTCTGCACATTGATCGTCGGGGCTGCCACGCGGCCCCCATCCGCTGGACTCCTTTGCACTTCTCCAAGCCCGGACCGAGCGTCCAGGCCGGGCATTCCTGTGTTAACCAAACGGAACCGCCAGATGCACAACAACAAGAACATCCTGCGCACTCTGATTACCCTGTCACCTTGCGTGCTCGCCGGTACTGCTGACGCAGGGGGCTTTGTCGAGGACAGCAAGCTCAACCTGCAGATGTCCAACTATTACTTCAACCGTGATTTTCGGGACGGCACTGGCCAGTCCAAGCGGGAGGAATGGGCGCAGGGCTTTCTGCTCGACTTCCGCTCAGGCTATACCCCAGGCACCGTAGGCTTTGGCCTTGATGCTCTGGGCATGCTAGGTATCAAGCTTGACTCGAGCCCCGACCGTGCAGGCTCCGGTTTGCTGCCGGTGCATGACAACGGCCGCGCCGCCAATGAGTTCACCCGCCTCGGCCTGACGGCCAAGGTCAAGATGTCCGAAACCGAACTCAAATACGGCACCCTGATTCCCAAGTTGCCGACAGTGCAAGCCAACACTGGCCGTATCTTGCCACAGACCTTCGAGGGCGGGTTGCTCACAAGCAACGAGATCGCTGGCCTGACCGTGACCGGTGCACGCTTGGACCGGGTGACCGATCGCGACTCGAGCGACGCCCAGAAGATCAGCCTGAACAACAAGAATCGCCGCTTTGCCGGTGCTGTCGAAGGCGACGAATACTGGGTCGGCGGCGCCGACTACGCGGTGAGCAAGGCGCTGACCCTAAGCTACCAATACGCCGAACTTGAGGATGTGTACCGTCAGAACTTTTTCGGCATCGGCCATACGTGGAACATTGGCCCGGGCAAGCTCAAGAGCGACCTGCGCTACATGCTCAGCGATGACGCCGGCAATGCTCGCGGCGGTGCGATCGACAGCGGCGCGCTCAGCGGTCTGTTCACCTACAGCCTGGGCGGCCATGCGCTGGGCTTGGGCCTGCAAAAAATGAACGGCGATACCTCAATGCCATTCCTCGACGGCACCGATCCCTACCTGGCTAACTACATTCAGATCAATGATTTCGCCGAGCCCGGCGAGCGCTCGTGGCAGCTGCGTTACGATTACAACTTCGCCGCCGTTGGCATCCCGGGGTTGACCTTCATGACACGCTACGTCAAGGGGGATCAAGCCGATGCCGCTACGCGTGGCGATGAAGGTCGCGAGTGGGAGCGCAACACCGATATCGCCTATGTGTTCCAGTCCGGCGCGCTGAAGAATGTCGGTGTGCGCTGGCGCAACGCAGCCTATCGTTCCAATTTCGCCCGTGGCGCAGATGAAAACCGTCTGATCGTTTCGTATACCTTGCCGATTTGGTGACGTTTTTGCCGACATGGCTGGGAAAAGTATCACACGACTTCTATAGGAGACCTGCATGAACACTATCGCCACCAGCGTCCTCAAAGATCTGGCCCCCGACGGCACCCTGCGCGTCGCGATCAACCTCGGCAACCCGGTGTTGGCCCAGCTTGGCTCGACGGGCGAGCCGCAGGGTGTATCCGTAGCCCTGGCCAAGGCTTTGGCCGAAGAGCTGGGTGTCACCTTGCACATGCGCACTTTCGATGCTGCGGGAAAAGTCTTTGCTGCACTGGAAGAAGGGGCTTGGAACTTGGCGTTTCTGGCCATCGAACCCGTGCGTGAGGCGCAAATCGCGTTCAGTGAGCCCTATGTGCTGATCGAGGGTACCTATCTGGTCAAGCGAGAAGCACCGTTCCAGCACGTTGACGAGCTGGACCGGCCTGGCCTTCGCCTGGCTGTGGGTAAAGGTGCAGCCTATGACCTGTATCTCACGCGCACGCTGCAACATGCCGAGCTGGTCCGTGCTGAGACTTCTGCCGGCGCAGTGGACCTCTTTATTGAGAGCGATCTGGATGCTGCTGCAGGCGTACGTCAGCCGCTGGAAAGGGTCGCCGCCAGTGATCAACGCTATCGCGTGCTTGACGGTGCATTCACGTCGATTCGGCAAGCGATGGCCGTACCTCGCGAACGTGAAGCAGGCGCCGCCTATGTGCGCAATTTTGTCGAGCGCCGTCTTGCCGAGGGCTTCGTCCGCGGCGCGTTGCTTGCTAGCGGACAGACAGACGTCAGTGCTCCCCGCTGAGCGTTGCCGGAACGCATGGCGCAGCCGAGAAACCGCTTACCTATCTTGAATGCCCATGTCGATCCGCTAAGGGAGAAATTAGGCAGAACCTGCATATGAAAATTTTGTCCTAGTATGCATAGAGCGCAGAGATCTAACGGTTGCTACGTACCAGATCATAAGCTTGTCATCATTCCTTCATGCCACCTGCTTAGCTTGAAGGCGACACCTACGAAGACAAAATGAGTAAAGAGGACGCAGGGCTATGGATGAATACCAGGAAGAACTACTCGAAACCCAGGCTTACGAACTGGACACCCCGGAACCGGCTGACGACGCCACCGAGCTTTAACCTGCGCGTCGCTGGCTGCGGCGGAACTCCCCCGGTGTAAGGCCCGTCCAGCGCTTGAATGCGCGCTGGAAGGCCTCTGCCGAAGCGAAACCCAACAGAAAGGCAATCTCGCCGAACGCCAGCTCCGTATCGCGGATATAGGTCTCGGCCAGGTCGCGCCGTGTTTCATTGAGCAAATCCCGAAAGCGCGTGCCTTCCTCGGCCAGCTTACGGCGCAAGGTCCAGGTGGGCAGTTGCAGTTGCAGTGCCACTTCTTCCAGGTCCGGTTCGCGGCCGCCATTGAGCAGGGGTCCCAGCAGGTGGGTGATGCGCTCACCCAGGCTGCGGACCCTTGTGCGTTGCAGCATCTCTGCCTCGCACAGCTGCAACAGGTGCTGCCAGGTGCTCGGGCAATGCGCTGGGTTGGCCAGTTGCAAGGTGGCGCGGCTCAAGCGTAGCTGGTTGCTTTCGGCGGCGAACTGCACGGGTGTACTGCACAGCGGCTGGTACTTCGCGGCATAGGCTGGCGCGGCAAATTCGATGTCCAGGCGTTCGGCCTGCACTGGGGTGCCGGCAAGGTCCGTCAGTTGGGCCAGCCAGCCGGCCAGCAGTGAGTCGACCACAAAGCGGTTGTAGTCGTTATACGGGCTGATGGAGTAGAAGCGCAGCCAGGCGCCCTGGGCATCTTCCACAAAGCGGGAACGGCCACGGTAGTTGGCCGCGTAAAGCGGCTCGAAGCGCAGCAGAGTGCGCGCCGCCTCACCCAAGGTGGGGGCCTGGGCCGCGGTGACCCCGGCCAGGCCAGCAAGCGCCAGGCGGCTCAGGCGCCCCATGTGCAGGCCCAGCGCTGGCTCATTACTCAGCTCGATTGCCGCGTGCCCCAGGTGCATGTAGCGGGGGATCGACAGGCGTGCACCGGCTTCACTCAGCCGCGCCGCGTCCAGGCCATAGCGGTGCAGCAGTGGCTCGGGGTCGTGGCCCAGCCCAAGCAAGGCCTCGGTCAGCGGCTGAACGAAGCCTACCGAAAGCTCGCCAAGCCGCACGCGGGTACGGGCCATGAGCCTATAGCCACAGATTCAGCAAGCGGGCGCCAGGGCTGGGCGTTCCGGCCAGCAATTCACCCGACTGGCGGGCGAAGCCCTGGCCATCGCTGCCCTGTTCCCAGAACTGCCCGCGCATGAACACACTGATGCTGCTGGCATTGGCGCCGGCCGCTTCGGTCAGGCGATGCCAGGCGTCCTGCTCGCTGACTTCGCCACGTTGCACGGCCAGCCCGGCGCTGGCGTGCTGGTGGCGATTACCGCGCCATGGCGCCTGCCAGCTGCCCTTGCCGCTGAGAAACACCGGGTTGGCGATCAGGTCTACCGACTGTTGTGCCAGTTGCTGGTGGTTTTCCGGGTACCAGCTGTCACTGCCTACCAGCACGCCCAGGCGCCCGACTGGGGTTTGCACGACCTGCAGCGGATGCTGGCGGCCATTGTGCACATAGCGGCGCATCTCGCTGTCGGGGTACTGCTGGCGTTGCGGCTGGCCCAGCATTGAACCGTCGCCGGCAAACACTACGCTGCTGTTGAACAGCGGGCCCCGCCCGGCATGCAGTACGCCTTGTTTCACGTAGGGTTCCGGTAGCACGATCGAACCGGCCACCAAGGTGACGCCAAATTCCTTGGCCAGGCCGCCGAACAACTGCTGATAGTCTGCGGCCATTTGCTCGGCCTTCATGCGCAGGTGCGCATCGGTGCGCCAGTCATCGCCGTCGGCGCCGAGTATGGCCAGGCCGTAGCGCATCGGGTTGCTCAGCTCCAGCCATTGCAGGGCCTCGCGGCTCTGGGTCACCTGATACAGTTCGTTTTTCTCACCGCGCGCCCACAGCCAGGTGCCGATGTGCTCCGGCAGCACCACTACCGTGCGCGGGCTTATCAGGCCTTGTGCGCGGGCCTGTTCGAGGTAAGCGGCGAGCTTGCGGTGCAGGCGCTGCAGGTTCTGGTAGTCCCCCGGGTACAGCAGCGGCTCGACGCCCAGCAGGTTGCCGTGTTCGCCTGGCACGCCATGGTTCAGTGCCAGTTCGATGCGCAGGTCGGACAGGTAGTGGCCTTCCGGGCGCTGTTGGGTCCAGAAGCCGTAGCCGCACAAGGCGGCGATCATCACCAGCGCCAACGCGCTTGCCAAGAGTTTTCGCATGAAGCAGGACAGCGCCTTAGGTGTCGAGGGATTCCCTAGGGTAGTCCCGCTGTTTGTCAGGATCAATAACTTGTCAGTTTCGATCATTGAGCCCTTTCAAACGGCTGTTTAATGTCGCTGACAGACAAACGACGGGGCCCGCCACCCAGTGAGGTGCCCGCAATCCGTGATCACGCCATCAGGAGACCTTTCCATGGCCGCCGACCGCTACCCGCACCTGCTCGCCCCGCTGGACCTGGGCTTCACCACCCTGCGCAACCGCACCCTGATGGGCTCGATGCACACCGGCCTCGAAGAGCGCCCCGGCGGTTTCGAGCGCATGGCTGCATACTTTGCCGAGCGCGCCCGCGGCGGCGTTGGCCTGATGGTCACGGGCGGCATTGCGCCCAATGATGAAGGCGGGGTGTATTCCGGTGCAGCCAAGCTCAGTACCGAGGAAGAGGCCGAAAAGCATCGTATCGTCACCGCAGCGGTGCACGCCGCCGGTGGCAAGATCTGCCTGCAGATCCTGCATGCCGGGCGCTATGCCTACAGCCCTCGCCAGGTGGCACCTAGCGCGATCCAGGCGCCGATCAACCCGTTCAAGCCCAGGGAGCTGGACGAGGAGGGCATCGAAAAGCAGATCGCCGACTTCGTCAATTGCGCAGTGCTGGCCCAGCGCGCCGGTTACGACGGTGTCGAGGTCATGGGTTCGGAGGGTTACTTCATCAACCAGTTCCTGGCCGCCCATACCAACCACCGCACCGACCGCTGGGGCGGCAGTTATGAAAACCGCATGCGCCTGGCGGTGGAAATCGTCAGCCGGGTACGTGGCGCGGTCGGCCCGAATTTCATCATCATCTTCCGCCTGTCGATGCTCGACCTGGTCGAGGGTGGCAGCACCTGGGACGAGATCGAGCTGCTGGCCAAGGCCATCGAGCAGGCCGGCGCTACCTTGATCAACACCGGAATCGGTTGGCACGAGGCGCGGATTCCGACCATCGCCACCAAAGTGCCGCGTGCGGCCTTCAGCAAAGTCACTGCCAAGTTGCGGGGCGTGGTGAGCATTCCGCTGATCACCACCAACCGCATCAACACCCCGGAAGTAGCCGAGGCGGTGCTGGCGGAGGGCGACGCGGACATGGTCTCGATGGCCCGCCCGTTTCTCGCCGACCCGGACTTCGTCAACAAAGCCGCTGCCGGTCGCGCGGATGAAATCAACACCTGCATCGGCTGCAACCAGGCCTGCCTGGACCATACCTTCGGCGGCAAGCTGACCAGTTGCCTGGTCAACCCCCGTGCCTGTCATGAGACTGAGCTCAATTACCTGCCGGTGCGCGAGGTGAAACGCATTGCCGTGGTGGGCGCCGGCCCTGCCGGCCTGGCCGCTGCCACCGTTGCCGCAGAACGTGGCCACACAGTGACCTTGTTCGACAGTGCCAGTGAGATCGGTGGGCAGTTCAATGTCGCCAAGCGGGTACCGGGCAAGGAAGAGTTCTTCGAAACCCTGCGCTACTTTCGCAAGAAGGTGGAAAGCACAGGCGTCGACCTGCGCCTGAATACCCGCGTAGACGTGCAGGCGCTGGTGGCAGGCGGCTACGACGAAATCATCCTGGCCACTGGCATCGCCCCGCGTACCCCGGCCATTGCGGGTATCGAGCATGCCAAGGTACTCAGCTACCTGGATGTGCTGCTGCAACGCAAACCGGTGGGCAAGGCGGTAGCGGTGATTGGTGCGGGTGGCATTGGCTTCGACGTGTCGGAGTACCTGGTGCATGAAGGGGTAGCCACCAGCCAGGACCGCGACGCCTTCTGGAGAGAGTGGGGCATCGATACCGGGCTCGAGGCGCGCGGTGGCGTAGCCGGAATCAAGGCCGAGCCGCACGCCCCGGCGCGCCAGGTGTTCCTGTTGCAGCGCAAGAAGTCCAAGGTAGGTGACGGGTTGGGCAAGACCACCGGTTGGATTCACCGCACCGGGTTGAAGAACAAGCGGGTGCAGATGCTCAACAGTGTCGAGTACCTGGGCATCGACGATGCCGGGCTGCACATTCGCGTTGGTGAGGGTGAGCCGCAGGTGCTGGCGGTGGACAACGTGGTCATCTGTGCCGGGCAAGAGCCGCTGCGCGAGCTGCAGGATGGGTTGGTGGCGCAGGGGCAGTCGGTGCACTTGATTGGTGGCGCCGATATTGCGGCCGAGCTGGATGCCAAGCGTGCGATCAACCAAGGGTCGAGATTGGCGGCTGAGCTTTGAGACTGCCGGGGCCGCTGCGCGGCCCATCACCGGCAAACCAGCGCTTACAAGTAGTGCACTGGGCCCTCGGGGTTTCCTTGTAAACTGCGGTCCATGCATGCATTCGACCTCCCCCAAGCCCCCCTGCAACCCCTCAGCTTGCCCTGGCTGCAACACGCCCAGGTGCAGGCTGCCATCCTGCGTCTGGACCTGATCGACCCGCTGATCAGTGGCAACAAGTGGTTCAAGCTTCGCCACCACTTACAGCAGGCCAGCGCCAGCAATGCCTCAGGCTTGATCAGCCTGGGTGGCAACCACTCAAATCACCTGCATGCCCTGGCCGCCGCCGGCAAGCGCTTCGGTTTCGCCACCGCCGGGCTGCTGCGCGGCCATGCCCAAGACACACCCACCGTGCGTGACCTGCAGGCGCTGGGTATGGAGTTGCACTGGCTGGGCTATAGCGGCTACCGCGCCCGCAATGAGCTGGGTTTCTGGGAACCATGGCAGGCGCGCTACCCTGGTTGGCATTGTATTCCCGAGGGCGGTGGCGGGTTGGCCGGTGCACAGGGCTGCACGCTGATCATGCAGCAGGCCCGCGCCCAAATCGCGGCATTGGGCTGGGCGGACTACGACGCCTGGTGGCTGGCCGTCGGAACCGGGACTAGCCTGGCCGGCCTGGTATTGGCCGAAGCAGGTGCACATGCTGTGCATGGCGCATTGGCGGTACCCAGGGATCACGGTGTGCCAGAGACGGTAACGGCACTGGCTGGCGCCCATGGCTACCAGCTACACGACGCTTGCCGTGGTGGTTTTGGCAAGTTCGACGATGACCTGCTGGCGTTCATTGCCGACTGCGAGCGGCACACTGGCGTGCCGCTCGAAGCCCTTTACACCGGCAAGGCCCTGCTGGCCCTGCGTGACCAGGTGGCGGCGGGGCTGTTCACGCCCGGTAGCCGCCTGATCTTCGTGCATACCGGGGGGCTGCAGGGCCGGCGCGGTTACTTGTAGGGGAGCATGCGCAGCAGCGTGTTGTCGCGCTGCACGTAGTGGTGGTACAGCCCAGCCAGTGCATGCAGGCCGATCAGCCAGTAGCCCCAACTGCCGATGCGTTCATGCCAGCCCTTGATGAATTTAGCCTGGTCCGGGTTCGGGCCGATCAGGTGCGGCAGCTCCAGGCCGAAGAACGGCACCGGTTTATCGGCAGCGCTGAGGATCAGCCAGCCGGCCAGCGGCATGCCGATCATCAGCAGGTACAGCGCCAGGTGCATCAAGTGCGCCAGGCCGGTCTGCCAGGCTGGCGGCTTGGGCACGATGGGCGGGGTCGGGCGGCTCAGGCGCACGGCCAGGCGCAACCATACCAGCACGAACACGCTCAGCCCGAGCATGAAGTGCAGGTCCTTCATCAGGTTGCGTTCGACGCTGTCCTTGGGGAACAGGCCACGCAGTTCGATAAGGGCGTAGACAGCGGCCAGCAGCACCAGCATCAGCCAATGCAGGGCGATGGACAGGCGCGCGTAGTGGTTCGCGGGGGTGGATGAAACCATGATCGGTCCTCGTCATCAGGTCGGAATGGCGCTCTTGCTGGCGCTCAGGTGTCATTTTACTGGCTACCGGGAACAGATCTTTGCGCTGGGTCTGTGAAAATTGTGTTGTCCGCCCCGGCCCCTTCGCGGGCGTGCCCGCCAAGGGGCCGGAACAGGCGACATCAGTGACCGGGCAGATACGGCCAGTCATCAGCCACCAGAAACACCCGCTCTGCTTCCTGCCAGGCACCATCGGCATCAGGCTCCAGTCGCACCAGCAACTGTGCTGGTGCCTGCTGCTCCAGCACATGCAGCCAAGCCGCGAAGTGCTCCGCCTGCCAGCATTCAGCCGACTCGACCCGCGCTGGCGCCAGCCAGGCATGCCGCGGCAGCGGCTGCCAACGCTCGCCTTCACCCATCACCCAGTCCCGCCGCCGCAGCCAGCGCCCACGCAGATGCTGCGGGTTGGCGCGGTCGGGCGCCTCGGCATGCCCAGGCCATGGATAGAACAGATAGCCACCCAGCCACATGTGCGCCTGCACCTGTTCCACGCCTAGCTGAACCAGCACTTGACGGCTGTGCGCCCCCTTCGACATGGGCAACTGGTGCCCCGCCAGGTGCGCCAGCTTGGTCCCCAGCCGGTCATGGCAACCTGGCCCCAGCCAGGTATGGGGATCGTGCCCGGCACCTTCCGGGCCCAGGTAAAGCTTGATCGCCAGTTCCAGATGGTGCACGCCGTCACCGTCGCGCAGCAGCACGTCCAGTTCACCCAAGGTATGCCCGCCATCGCGGATGGCCAGGTTGGCCGCCAGCAGCTCGACGCCCGGCGCCTGGCCTAGGGCGAATTGCCACAGGCGTTCGTAGTAGTGCCCCAGGCGCCGGCTGCCGAGCTTGGCCAGCCACTCGCGCAACGGCCGATCATCCTCTTCCAGCCCCCGCAACCACTGCTCCAGACGCTGCGGTTGCTGCGCCCACAGGCTGCCGGCCAGCGGGTGGCGCTGGGG
>NZ_QJRL01000087.1 GCF_003205205.1 Pseudomonas sp. LB-090624 | reverse complement strand
CAGGCGACACAGATTGCGACTTCAGTAGGCCGAGCGAAGGGCATGCGGAGGGAGGTGACGGGCATGGATGCCCGTCAAGCGCTGAGGCCCCATGGATGGGGCCTTCGGCGCGTACTCCCGGGAGCATGCCCGTAGCGAGGGGACCCCGGAGCGTAGCGTAGGGGCCGGATGATGGGAGCCAGCGTTTTTTGGTGGGCCTGCCCCGTGACAGCGGACGCCAAGAAGCTGGCTACAGAGCCAACTGCCTTAAGCCTTTTGCGTATTCGTTCGGTGTACGGTAACCCAATGCTGAATGCAGTCGACAGCTGTTGTAGAACCCATGGATGTAGCTGGCAATTGCCAAGTGAGCCTGTTTCTTTGTGGGGTAGACCGCGTAGGCTTCCTCTCTCTTCAATGTAGCGAAGAAACTCTCAGCTACGGCATTATCCCAGCAGTTTCCTCTCCGACTCATGCTTTGCGCGACGCCCTTCTTGGCCAAAGCGAGACGAAACCTGCTGCTCGCGTACTGGCGCCCTTGGTCGGAATGGAAAATCACTCCGTAGACGCCCAAACATGCGTTCCAAGCGTTCATGAAAGCGCGCTCGACCAAG
>NZ_QJRL01000086.1 GCF_003205205.1 Pseudomonas sp. LB-090624 | reverse complement strand
TGGCCAAGCTGACTGCAACACCTTCGGTGACCGAAGGTGGTGAGATCACCTACACCATCACCCTGACCAACAAAGATGGTCTGCCGATCAACAACCACAGCGCCCTGACCTTCACGCTGAGCGACGGCAAGACCGTCATCACCGTGCCGGCCAACGGCACTACCGGTTCGATCACCGTCACCGCGCCGGACAACGTTTACGTCGGCAGCAACCCTGCCGTGGTCAACTCGATCGCCACCGTTGCTGGCGCGGATGTTGGCAAGTTCGAAAACCTGACCCTGGACAAAACCCAGGTCAGCACCACTGTCACCGACGAGCCGGGCACCCCAGGTACCCCAAGCAACCCAGGCGGCGGCAACGAAGGTGACCTGGTCAAGGTCACCATCACGGCCGACCAGACTTCGGTGGCCGAGAACGTCAAACCGACGTTCACCGTCCACATCAACCAGCCGCTGGACCACGACCTGGTCGTGACCTTGAGCAACGATGCCAAGGTGACCATCAAGGCCGGCGACACCAGTGCGCCGTACGAGCACGCTGCCCAGGGCGACGACGTCTACAAAGATGCCGGTGAAGTCAGCCTGGGTATCAAGTCCGCTGTGGA
>NZ_QJRL01000085.1 GCF_003205205.1 Pseudomonas sp. LB-090624 | reverse complement strand
AGTCAGGCCTGTGACAGGCGCGCGCGACCGCCTTGTTCATACGACGCGATATTGCGCCATGCGCCAAGGCGTTCGCGCGCAAATCCCACAGGCATAATTGGCCCGTAGGAGCGGGTGATATGGTTTTAGAAAGGGTGGGGCATACAGGTGCTTGCCTTGATTTTTGGTGCGCCTGTGAGACCGAGCGCCGCCCGCGCGGCGCATCGCGAGCTGCGCTCGCTCCTACGCTTGTTTCGGGCCAGTCAGGCCTGTGACAGGCGCGCGCGACCGCCTGGTTCATACGACGCGATATCGCGCCATGCGCCAAGGCGTTCGCGCGCAAATCCCACAGGCATAATTGGCCCGAAACGAGCGTAGGAGCGAGCGCAGCTCGCGATGCGCCGCGCGGGCGGCGCTCGGTCTCACAGGCGCCGATAATGTTGTGCCGAACACCTCTCAGCCCAAACCCAATCCCAACCCAAGCACCCATAAAAAAGGGAGAGCCAAAGCTCTCCCTTTCCTTTCAACAATGTCCCGTCCTGAATAAGGTTTACACCTTTCCCCCGAGAATCTGGAGAGCTCGATGGTGCATGGTGTGAAGCGAACACAGCGTGATTACTCGCTGACTTTTAAATTGGCCGTAGTGGATCAGGTCGA
>NZ_QJRL01000084.1 GCF_003205205.1 Pseudomonas sp. LB-090624 | reverse complement strand
AGCTCCTGGCTGTTCATCATGAAGCCGCCGTCGCCGCATACCGAGATCACCGGGCGGTCCGGGTACACCAGGTGCGCCGCCATGGCCGACGGCAGGCCAGCGCCCATGGTCGCCAGGGCGTTGTCCAACAGCACGGTGTTCGGCTTGTGCGCCTTGTAGTTACGGGCGAACCAGATCTTGTAGATGCCGTTGTCCAGGGCAACGATGCCTTCGGACGGCAACACGCGACGGATGTCGGCAACCATACGCTGCGGGTAGACCGGGAAGCGGTTGTCGTCGCCACCTTCGGCGATCTGCGCTTCGTTGGCTTCACGGATGGCCATCAGGCGGGTGAAGTCCCAGTGCGAAGTCTCGGTCAGCGCTTCACCGATCTGCCACACGGCGTTGGCGATGTCGCCGATCACTTCCACCTGTGGGAAGTACACGGCATCGACTTCGGCGGAGCGGAAGCTGATGTGGATGACTTCGGTGCCGCCACGGACCATGAAGAACGGCGGCTTTTCGATCACGTCGTGGCCGATGTTGATGATCAGGTCGGCCGCTTCGATGGCGCGGTGGACGAAGTCACCAGACGACAGCGCAGCGTTCCCCAGGAAGCGCGGGTGACGCTCATCGACCACGCCTTTACCCATCTGGG
>NZ_QJRL01000083.1 GCF_003205205.1 Pseudomonas sp. LB-090624 | reverse complement strand
TCTTGATCTTGATCTTGATCTTGATCTTGATCTTGATCTTGATCTTGATCTTGATCTTGATCTTGATCTTGATCTTGATCTTGATCTTGATCTTGATCTTCGCGACTTCAGGAGGCCGAACGCAGGCTTTGCGGAGGCAGGTGACGGGCATGGATGCCCGTCAAGCGCTGAGGCCCCAGGATGGGGCCTTCGGCGCGGTCCTGCCGGGAGCAATGCCGGAGTGAGGGAACCCCGGAGCGCAGCGTAGGGGCCGGATGATGGGAGCGCAGCGTTTTTTGGTTACTTTTTGCCGCGTTTGGCAAAAAGTGACTCGCCGTAAGGGCGAAAAGGTGAGTCAGAGTCGCCACCGCAAACGGCCTATGCGCCCCATCAAAACCAGCGCTGTCCCGCTTTCGCTTTTCGCTTTTCGCTTTTCGCTTTTCGCTTTTCGCTTTTCGCTTTTCGCTTTTCGCTTTTCGCTTTTCGCTTTTCGCTTTTCGCCTCAAGGCGTGCGCATCAACATCACGGTCAACATTCATTTGCAAAGGCGGCGCTCAATCACCTTTCCGCCCTTACGGCGGGTCACTTTTTGTCAAACGCGACAAAAAGTAACCAAAAAACGCTGGCTCCCATCATCCGGCCCCTACGCTACGCTCCGGGGTCCCCTCGCTACGGGCATGCTCCCGGGAGTACGCGCCGAAGGCCCCATCCATGGGGCCTCAGCGCTTGACGGGCATC
>NZ_QJRL01000082.1 GCF_003205205.1 Pseudomonas sp. LB-090624 | reverse complement strand
CCCTGACGGCGAACCCGTCGGTGACCGAGGGTGGCGTGATCACCTACACCGTGACTCTGAGCAACCCGGCTCAGACTCCGGTAACCGTGACCCTGTCCAATGGCCAGACCATCACCGTTGAAGCCGGTAAGACCCAGGGCAGCGTTGACTTCCAGACCCCGGCGAACGACGTCTACAACAATGGCTCGACCGTCAGCACCACCATTACCGGCGCAACCGGCGGCAACTTCGAACAGTTGACCCCGAATCCGACTCCGGCTTCGACCGTCATCAATGACAGCATTGATACCGTCACTGTAAGCATCGTCAGCAATGGCAATGTGACAGAAGACCAGCAGCCTTCCTTCACTGTGAAGGTAAGCCAGGCGCTGGACCGGCCATTGACTGTAACCTTGTCGAACGGCGACACCGTGACCATTGAGGCCGGTAAAACCGAAGTCGAGTACAAAACCTCGCCTCAGGGCGATGACGTATACAACGATGCTGGCTCCATCACCCTCGGGGTCACCGACGCTACTGTTCCCGGTGCCACTTTTGAGAAACTGGCCTTGGGTAGCCCGGCTACCGTTCAAATCTCGGATACCCTCAGCGAGGTTGTGGCCAAGCTGACTGCAACACCTTCGGTGACCGAAGGTGGTGAGATCACCTACACCATCACCCTGACCAACAAAGATGGTCTGCCGATCAACAACCACAGCGCCCTGACCTTCACGCTGAGCGACG
>NZ_QJRL01000081.1 GCF_003205205.1 Pseudomonas sp. LB-090624 | reverse complement strand
ATGGCCAAGGCCGCCGATGTCGTTGTGCAATGCCTGGAAAACGAAGGTGTCGAGTATGTATTCGGCATTCCCGGTGAAGAAAACCTCGACCTGCTCGAATCCCTGCGCAAGTCGAAGATCAAGCTGGTACTGACCCGTCATGAGCAGTCTGCAGGTTTCATGGCTGCCACCTACGGTCGTCTGACCGGCAAGACCGGCGTCAGCCTGTCGACCCTGGGCCCTGGTGCGACCAACCTGGTGACCGCCAGCGCCTACGCCTACCTGGGCGGCATGCCGATGATGATGATCACTGGCCAGAAGCCGATCAAGAAGTCCAAGCAGGGCCGCTTCCAGATCATCGACGTGTGCGGCATGATGGACCCCATCACCAAGTACACCCACCAGTTCGCCTCGGCCGACAACATCCCGGCGCGTATGCGCGAAGCCTTCCGCCTGGCTGAAGAAGAAAAGCCGGGCGCCGTGCACCTGGAGCTGCCGGAAGACATCGCCGCCGAGCAAACCGACGCCCTGCCGATCCCGCGCAGCCTGCACCGTCGCCCGCTGGCCGAGCACGTGGCCATCGAAGCCGCTGTAGACAAACTGCAGAAGGCTCGCAGCCCGATCCTGGTGATCGGTGCCGGTGCCAACCGCAAGATGACCGCCAAGGTCCTCAAGCAGCTGATCGACAAGACCGGTATCCCGTTCATCACCACCCAGATGGGTAAAGGCGTGGTCGATGAGCGTCACCCGCGCTTCCTGGGGAACGCTGCGCTGTCGTCTGGTGACTTCGTCCACCGCGCCATCGAAGCGGCCGACCTGATCATCAACATCGGCCACGA
>NZ_QJRL01000080.1 GCF_003205205.1 Pseudomonas sp. LB-090624 | reverse complement strand
GCAGTTGGAGGCCTTCGAAGCGGTCAGCGATAATCCACAAGCCAAGCTGTCAGCTGTGATCAACTAAACGGCGAACTCAATGGCAAGAGCCATGATGAGTTACACCACTTCCCGGGACACGATCTCGATTTCTGCCACACCCTAAAACCCACGCCAAACACACCCGACCATTGCGCAACCTCATGCCATGCGCTGTGGCTTCAAGGGTATGGCGGTAGAGGTACGTCGCCTGTGAGACCGAGCGCCGCCCGCGCGGCGCATCGCGAGCTGCGCTCGCTCCTACGGTTGTTTCGGGCCAGTTATTTCTGGGGGATTTGCGCGCGTACGCCTTGGCGCATGACGCGATATTGCGTCGTACAAACAAGGCGGTCGCGCGCGCCTGTCGCTGGCGTGACTGGCCCGAAAAAAACGTAGGAGCGAGCGCAGCTCGCGATGCGCCGCGCGGGCGGCGCTCGATTTCTGCCACACCCTAAAACCCACGCCAAACACACCCGGCCATTGCGCAACCTCATGCCATGCGCTGTGGCTTCAAGGGTATGGCGGTAGAAGTACGTCGCCCGTGAGACCGAGCGCCGCCCGCGCGGCGCATCGCGAGCTCCTACGGTTGTTTCGGGCCAGTTATTTCTGGGGGATTTGCGCGCGTAAGCCTTGGCGCATGTCGCGATATTGCGTCGTACAAACAAGGCGGTCGCGCGCGCCTGCCACAGGCGTGACTGGCCCGAGAAAAACGTAGGAGCGAGCGCAGCTCGCGATGCGCCGCGCGGGCGGCGCTCGATTTCTGCCACACCCTAAAACCCACGCCAAACACACCCGGCCATTGCGCAACCTCATGCCATGCGCTGCGGCTTCAGATCGTGTCCCGGGAAGTGGTGTAACTGAACCAGCCGAAGGCGCCCTGCAGGCGAAAGAGGATGGTCATCGTGGTTCTTGGCTAACGTTGAGTTTGCGAAGACCAAACACTCACCAGAGAAACCAC
>NZ_QJRL01000007.1 GCF_003205205.1 Pseudomonas sp. LB-090624 | reverse complement strand
CTGGTTCATACGACGCGATAGCAAGCCATGCCCCAAGGCGTTCGCGCGAAAATCCCCCAGGCATCATTGGCCCGAAACAAACGTAGGAGCGAGCGCAGCTCGCGATGCGCCGCGCGGGCGGCGCTCGATCCCCCAGGCGCAACGAAACTTTCGCCAGCCCCCGGGCAGCAATGGTTGACCACCCGCCAACCACTGCGTAGCCTTGCCACTTCGAGGTTCTTCGGCCAGGCCGAAGCTAAGACGGGAACGCGGTACAAGCCGCGGCTGCCCCCGCAACTGTAAGCACCGACAATGGATCGACACAGCCACTGCGCCAGGCGCGGGAAGGCGTCATCCCGCCAGACTGCTGCATCAGCAGGCGACTGGAACGGTGCAAGCCAGGAGACCTGCCTCGCAACGTTTTCGACTTTCAACCGGGCGGGGTGATCCGGTGGCGAACAAGCCCGGCCGGTCTGGCCCGTGGCTGTCGTCCTGCATGCCCGCGCCATACTGCCAAGGGCAATGCGACATGAAAACACTGGCCAAGCTCCCCGTCACCATCGTCACCGGCTTCCTCGGCTCGGGCAAGACCACCTTGCTGCGCCACATGCTCGACAACGCCCAGGGCCGCCGTATTGCGGTGATCGTCAACGAATTCGGTGAACTGGGCATCGACGGCGAAATCCTCAAACAATGCAGCATCGGTTGCACCGAAGAAGAAGCCAGCGGCCGTGTCTATGAACTGGCCAACGGCTGCCTGTGCTGCACCGTGCAGGAGGAGTTCTTCCCGGTCATGCGCGAGCTGGTGGCCCGCCGGGGCGACCTGGACCACATCCTGATCGAAACCAGTGGCCTGGCCCTGCCAAAACCGCTGGTGCAAGCCTTCCAGTGGCCGGAAATCCGCAACGCCTGCACCGTCGATGCCGTTATCACCGTGGTCGATAGCCCTGCGGTGGCTGCCGGCACCTTTGCTGCCTACCCGGACCAGGTCGATGCGCAGCGCAAGCTCGACCCGAACCTGGATCACGAATCGCCACTGCACGAGCTGTTCGCCGACCAGCTGGCCAGTGCCGACCTGGTGGTGTTGAACAAGGCCGACCTGATCGATGCCGAAGGCCTTGCCAAGGTCCGCGCCGAAGTCGCCGAAGAACTGCCGCCCGCGGTGAAAGTGGTCGAAGCCAGCAGCGGCAAGCTGCCGCTGGAAGTGCTGCTGGGCGTGGGTGCCGAGTCCGAGGCGCATATCGATGGGCGCCGCACCCACCATGACTCGCACCACGACGGTGACGACCATGACGATCATGACCACGATGCCTTCGACTCCATCTCCATCGACCTGCCAGCAGCCGACGAAAGCCTGTTGCTCGATGCCCTCACCCAGCTGGTGGTGGAGTTCGGCATCCTCCGTGCCAAAGGCTTCGCGGCCATTCCGGGCAAGCCGATGCGCCTGCTGGTGCAAGGCGTGGGTACCCGTTTTGACAAGCACTTCGACCGCGCATGGCGCGCCGACGAGCCGCGCATCACCCGCCTGGTGCTGATTGGCCAGGACCTCGATGCGGCGCAGCTGGAAGCGCGCCTGCGCCAGGCCCTGGGCGCCTGACCCATGCACCTGCTGCGGACCCAGCCCGGCGGCTTCGTGCCGGATGACAGCATTGCCGACCTCGGTCAGACACCCGCCGAGCTGGTGATTCTCTGCAGCGGCGATTCACACCTGGCATTGCTCGCCGATACCGCCGAGCAATTGCCCGAAGGCTTCCCCAGCTTGCGCCTGGCCAACCCGATGCAGGTGCAGAACCATGCCTCGGTCGACCTGTATGTCGACCAGGTGCTGCGCCATGCCAAGGTCATCCTGGTGTCGTTGCACGGTGGCGTCGGCTACTGGCGCTACGGCGTCGAACAGCTGGTCGAGCTGGCCGCCCGCGGTGTGCAGCTGATCCTGGTGCCAGGCGACGACCGCCCGGACCCGGAGCTGACCAGCCTGGGCAGCGTCACGGGTGCGCAGGCCGAGCGCCTCTGGCACTACTTGCGCCAGGGCGGCAAGGCCAATGCCATCAACCTGTTCAACTGCCTGGCCAACCAGTGGCTGGGCCGCGACTACGCCTGGGACGAGCCGCAGCCGTTGCCGCGCACGGCGGTGTATCACCCGCACAAGGGCAGTGCGACGCTGGAGGACTGGTACCCGCAATGGCACCCTGAACAGCCGGTGGCACCGCTGCTGTTCTACCGCTCCCACCTGCAGGCGGCCAACACTGCGTTCATCGATGTGTTCTGCCAGCGCCTGCAGGCTGCCGGGCTGAACCCGTTGCCGATTGCCGTGGCCAGCCTCAAGGAAAGCGCCTGCCTGGAACAGGTTGAAGCCTGGCTCGACGAGGTCGGCGCCGAGGTGCTGGTCAATACCACCGGCTTTGCCCTGTCCAGCCCGGAACGCCCCAACCTGCGGCCGTTCCGCCGTGACATCCCGGTGTTGCAAGCCATTTGCGCGCAGGACAACCAGCCCGGCTGGGAAGGCAGCGAGCAGGGCCTGGGCGCGCGTGATCTGGCGATGCACATCGCCCTGCCGGAACTTGACGGGCGCATCATCACCCGGCCGGTCAGTTTCAAGGACATGGCCTGGCGCAGCGAGCGCAGCCAGTCCGACGTGGTGTGCTACCGGGCCCACCCCGAACGCATGGACTTCGTCGCCGAGCTGGCCCGTCGCTGGGTCGAGCTGGCCCGCCTGCCAAATGCGCAGAAACGCGTAGCGCTGGTGTTGGCCAACTACCCAACCCGCGATGGCCGCATCGGCAATGGCGTCGGCCTAGACACTCCGGCAGCCGCGCTGAATATCCTCAAGGCATTGCAGGCCCAAGGCTACCCACTGGCCGACCTGCCGGGCAGCGGCACGCAGCTGATTCACCAATTGCTTGGCGGCGTGACCAATGACCTCGACCACCTCGACCAGCGGCCCTGCGCCCAGAGCCTGAGCCTGGACGACTACCAGGCTGCGTTCGACCGCCTGCCGGAGGCCAACCGCCAGGCGGTGCTGGAGCGTTGGGGCCCGCCCCAGCGCGATCCGATGTTCCGCAATGGCCGGCTGATGGTTGCCGGCCTGCGTTTTGGCCTGACCTTTGTCGGTATTCAGCCGGCGCGCGGCTACCAGGTGGACCCCAGCGCCGTGTACCACGACCCCGATCTGGTGCCGCCGCACGGTTACCTGGCGTTCCACTTCTGGCTGCGTCACGCCTTTGCCGCCGACGCGGTGATCCACGTCGGCAAGCACGGCAACCTCGAGTGGTTGCCCGGCAAGGGCGTCGGGCTGTCGGCGCAGTGCTGGCCAGATGCCTTGCTCGGCCCGTTGCCGAATATCTACCCGTTCATCGTCAACGACCCGGGTGAGGGCGCCCAGGCCAAACGGCGTACCCAGGCGGTGATCATCGACCACCTGATGCCGCCGCTGACCCGCGCCGAAACCTACGGCCCGCTGCGCCACCTGGAGCAGTTGGCCGATGAGTTCTATGAAGCGCAACTGCTCGACCCACGGCGTGCCCGTGAGTTGCAGCGCGACATCCTTGAACTGGTCAAGGCCAACCACATCGACCGTGAGCTGCAGCTGGAAGGGCAGCTGGACGATGCCGCGGTGTGGTTGCCACGGCTGGACACCTACCTGTGCGACCTCAAGGAGTCGCAGATTCGCGATGGCCTGCATGTGTTCGGTGAGTCGCCTGAAGGGCGCTTGCGCCTGGATACGCTGCTGGCGCTGTTGCGGGTTGAGCGCGGTGACGGACGCGGCGGCAATGCCAGCCTGCTACGGGCGTTGGCCAAGGCGCTGGTGCCCGGCTTCGACCCGCTCGATTGCGAGCTGGGCCTGCCGTGGCAGGGGGCACGCCCCGAGCAGTTACAGGCCATGGGTGAGGCACCTTGGCGTACCTGTGGCGACACCCGCGAGCGCCTTGAACTGTTGGCACTGCAACTGATCGAGCAGGTGCTGGCCGGTACTGCGCAGCTGCCCGCGCAAAACGAATGGCAACCGGTGCGCGACGTGGTACACGCCCTGCGTGACGCTGTAGCCCCCAGCCTGGATGCCTGCGGCCCTGCCGAAATGAATGGCCTGCTGGCGGCGCTGGCCGGGCGTTTCGTACCGGCCGGCCCCAGCGGCGCGCCTAGCCGGGGCCGCCTCGACGTACTGCCCACCGGCCGCAACTTCTATACCGTGGACGTGCGCAACCTGCCCACCACCACCGCCTGGCGCCTGGGCTTCGCCTCGGCCAACCTGATCCTCGAGCGCCACTTGCAGGACCACGGCGACCACTTGCGCCAGTTGGGCCTGTCGGTGTGGGGCACGGCGACCATGCGCACCGGTGGCGACGACATCGCCCAGGCCATGGCGCTGATGGGCGTGCGGCCGGTGTGGGCCACCGGCAGCCAGCGTGTCGATGATTTCGAGATCCTGCCCCTGAGCCTGCTCGACCGCCCACGGGTGGACGTGACCTTGCGCGTTTCCGGGTTTTTCCGCGATGCCTTCGGCAACCTGATCCGCCTGTTCGATGCTGCAGTGCAGGCCGTGGCCGCGCTGGACGAGCCCGACAGCCTCAACCCCCTGGCCGCCCGCGTGCGCGGCGAGCGTGCTGCCCTGCTTGAACAGGGCGTTGACGCTGAACAGGCCGCGCGCCAGGCCGGCTGGCGGGTGTTCGGTGCCAAACCAGGTGCCTACGGGGCCGGGGTGCAGAACGCCATCGACGGCCGGCTGTGGCATAGCCGCGACGACCTGGCAGAGGTTTACCTCAACCACGGCGGCTACGCCTACGGGGGTAGCGACGACGGTACCCCGGCCCGCGCCCAGTTCGCCCAGCGCCTGGCCAAGGTACAGGCGGTGCTGCAAAACCAGGACAACCACGAGCACGACCTGCTCGATTCCAACGATTATTACCAGTTCCAGGGCGGTATGCTGGCGGCGTCGGAAACCCTGAGCGGGGCCGGCGTGGCCAGCTACCACGGCGACCACAGCCAGGCCGACCGGCCGCGCATCCGCACCCTGAAGGAAGAGCTTAACCGGGTGGTCCGCGCCCGCGCGCTCAACCCGAAGTGGATCGACGGGGTGAAGCGCCATGGCTACAAGGGTGCATTCGAGATGGCGGCGACGGTCGACAACCTGTTTGCCTTCGACGCCACCACGCACCTGATCGACGACCACCATTACCAGGGGCTGGCCGATGCCTACGTGCTCGACCCGGCCACCCGCGACTTCATGCGCGAGCACAACCCCGAGGCCCTGCGCGACCTCACCGAGCGCTTGCTGGAGGCCCAGCAACGCGGCCTGTGGCAGGCGCCGGGCGACTACCGCGAAGCCCTTGAGGAACAGCTGCTCGACGGCGAGGAACAGGCTTGAAATGAGTGAACCCGTACAATTTCCGCTGGCCGCCGTGGTCGGTGCCGACGCGCTGAAGCTGGCACTGTGCCTGACCGCCATCGACCCGAAGATCGGCGGCGTGCTGATCGAAGGGCCGCGCGGCATGGCCAAGAGCACCTTGGCGCGTGGCCTGGCCGACCTGCTCGGTGAAGGCCCGTTCGTCACCTTGCCACTGGGCGCCAGCGAGGAACGGCTGGTCGGCACCCTCGACCTGGACGCCGCGCTGGGGCAGGGCAAGGCGCAGTTCTCGCCGGGGGTGCTGGCCCAGGCCGACGGCGGCGTGCTGTATGTCGACGAGGTCAACCTGTTGCCCGACACCCTGGTCGATCTGTTGCTCGACGTGGCGGCCAGCGGCACCAACCGCATCGAGCGCGACGGCATCTCGCACCGGCACAGTGCCCGCTTCGTGCTGATCGGGACCATGAACCCGGAAGAAGGCGAGCTGCGCCCGCAGTTGCTCGACCGCTTTGGCCTGAACGTGGTACTGGAAGGCTTGCCCGAGCCCGCAGCGCGGCAGCAGATCATTCGCCGCCGCCTGGCCTTTGACAGTGACCCACAGGCTTTTTGCGCGCAATGGGCTGTGGCCCAGGCACAACTGCGCGAGCGCTGCCAAGCGGCGCGTCAGGCCCTGGCCGGCATCGCCCTGGACGACCAGGCGCTGGCCTGGATCACCGAGCGCTGCTACGCCGCTGGCGTCGATGGCCTGCGCGCCGACCTGGTGTGGCTGCGTGCCGCGCGAGCCCATTGCGCCTGGCGCGGTAATGCCGCTATCGAAGAAGTGGATGTCGAGGCGGTGGCCGAATTCGCCTTGCGCCACCGCCGCCGGGCTGCTCCCCAGGCCAACCCACCCGCGCAGCCTGAGCCGCAGCCGGGCCAGCAGGGTGTCGGCAACCCCGGCGAGCAAGGCGGGCAGGGTGACTGGGGTGCCATGCCGGCGCAGCCGGTGGCCAGCGGTGCCCGCCGTGAGGTGCCGAACTGGGCAAAAAAGCCCTGAGCATCCCCCAGCCACCTGCCACAGGGGCGGATGCCAAAGCAGGCGCAGGCAAGCAGTACGGCGCCAACCGCGGCCGCGTACTTAATGCGTCCGCCGGCCGGGTGGCCTGGCTGCCGACTTTGCTCAAGGGGCGCCCACGTCAGCGCCAGGACTTGTGCTGGCAGCAGCGTCAAGGCAAACCGGCGGAGCTGTGGCTGGTGATCGTCGATGCTTCAGCCTCGACCCGTCGCCATCAGGCGCTTGCGCAAACCAAAGGGTTGCTGGCGTCCTTGTTCGACCAGGCCTACCGTCAACGTGCCCGCCTGGCGTTGCTGACTGCCAGTGGGCGCGCGCCGCAGTGGCAGCGCCACGGCCTCAAGGCTTCGGCCGCGTTGCAGCCTTGGTTGCAGGCATTGGGGGCAGGAGGCGGAACACCACTGATCGCGGCCCTTGAGCAGGCCCGGCACTGGCTACAGGCGCGGCAACGGGCTCATCCACAAGAAGCCATGCGCTGCCTGGTATTTACCGATGGTCGACTGCAGCACTGCAATACTGTGCAGCCGATGCCCTGTGCCACGTTGTTGGTGGACATGGAACTGGCGCCAGTACGTCTGGGCCGTGCACAGCGGCTGGCTGAACAATTGCAGGCCGATTATCAGCACGTGCAGCAGTTCAATCTGGCGGAATGAAAAGTGGCTGCGCGACATTATGTCGCAATAAGAAAAGTTGCCAGGGCAGGGTGAAGGAAGTTGTACAAGTGCGTGATGTTACACGCACTTGTGTTGCCGGCCGTTATTATTTCGGCATCGACCACGGTTGCAGGTCGTAACCTTTTTCGCACAGTTCGGCGCGCACTTCCTCGATCAGGCTGGCCCACTGGGCCGGGTCGGAATAGATACGCGAGGATACTTGCTTGGCGCCGATACGGGTGCTGGTCCGGTCGATCACTGCCAGGCTCAGTTCACCAGTACCGTTGGGTGCATCCCAGGCTACGCACTGGAAAGGTTCGAAGGCGTGGTCGGCAATCAGCAGTGCTTCGTTGACACGGAGCGGGGCATTCATGGTTCGGTCTCTCTATGGTCCCAAACATCGTCAAGTCCGCGTTGCTTGAAACTCGCCTCATGTATCGCGATGTGCAGCGCGGGGTTATGTGTACTGATGCTCGTTGTCAGGTGGCAAGTCACACAATGGTTGTAAATTTTTTTGTCAGGGTTGCATCCGTTCTTGCCTGCGCCGCCATGTGATGTCGTTAAAGTGCGAAAATTCCCGTGGCGGATTGTAAAAAAATGCGTCGGCAGACAGACGGTACTGGGAACCGTCAACTTCGTTGCTACTGTTAAACGGGCGCCACAACTTGCTGTTTTACTTCAAAAAACCAAAAACTGGCGCCAAGGATCGGTCATGCACCAGGCTGCCGCTCAACGCCGTTTGCTAATTGTCGACCCCTGTGACGACTGCCACGATTTGTTGCCTGGTTTACGCAACGCAGGCTGGGATGTAGACAGTTGTGTGCTCGGCGCAGCGCTCGACCATCCTTGTGATGTGGGCCTGCTGCGCTTGCAGGCTTCACACCTGAGGCACCCGGACGCGGTCAAGGACATGATCAAGCGCAGTAACACCGAATGGATCGCCGTGCTAAGCCCCGAACAGCTGCGCATGCCGGCATTCGGCGACTTTGTCTGTGAGTGGTTTTTCGACTTCCATACCTTGCCGTTCGACGTCTCCCGGGTGCAGGTTACCTTGGGCCGGGCCTTCGGCATGGCGCGCCTGCGGGGCAAGGGGGCGGTCAAGGTCGACGAGGCGCCCCACGAGTTGCTTGGCGAAAGCCGGCCGATCCGGGAGCTGCGCAAGTTGCTGGGCAAGCTGGCCCCCACCGAGTCACCGGTGCTGATCCGGGGTGAAAGTGGCACCGGCAAGGAGCTGGTGGCGCGCACGCTGCACCGCCAGTCGCAGCGCAGCGAGCAGCCGTTCATCGCCATCAATTGCGGGGCGATCCCCGAGCATCTTATCCAGTCGGAGCTGTTCGGCCATGAAAAGGGCGCCTTCACCGGCGCTCATCAGCGCAAGGCCGGGCGTATCGAGGCGGCCCATGGTGGCACGTTGTTCCTCGATGAAATTGGCGATCTGCCGCTGGAACTGCAGGCCAACCTGCTCCGGTTCCTGCAGGAGAAGCATATCGAGCGGGTCGGTGGCAGCCAGCCGATCCCGGTGGATGTGCGGGTGCTGGCGGCGACGCATGTGGACCTGGAACGGGCTATCGAGCAAGGGCGTTTTCGCGAAGACCTGTACTACCGCCTGAACGTATTGCAGGTGGTGACCGCACCATTGCGCGACCGGCATGGTGACCTGTCGATGCTGGCCAGCCATTTTGCGCATTTCTACAGCCTGGAAACCGGGCGCCGACCGCGCTCGTTCAGCGACCATGCCTTGGCGGCAATGGGCCGGCATGATTGGCCAGGCAATGTGCGCGAGCTGGCCAACCGTGTGCGGCGCGGCCTGGTACTGGCTGAAGGGCGGCAGATCGAGGCGCAGGACCTGGGCCTGCATGCCCTCGATCAGGAGCAGCAGCCGCTGGGCACGCTGGAGGAGTACAAGCACCGCGCTGAACGGCAGGCACTGTGCGATGTGCTGAACCGCCACAGTGACAACCTGAGTGTGGCGGCCAAGGTGCTGGGTATTTCGCGACCGACGTTCTATCGGTTGCTGCACAAGCACCAGATCCGCTGAGAGGCTGCTTTTGCAGCCCCCGGCGCGGTACCTGTAGCAGCCTCGCGCTGCGAATGGGCCCTTACAGGCTATGAAGGATCAATGCGGCCCGCGCGGAATGGTCTTCAGCAGGTCTTCCGGGCTGATATGCCCGACCACTTGCGCCACCGCGCTACCCGGCGTTGGCAGGTCGATGATGTGGCTCTTCATTTTGCCGATCACATGCATCTCGCACGGCTTGCAGTCGAACTTCAAGGTCAGCACTTCGTCGCCCTGAATCAGCTGCATCGGTGCCACCTTGGTGCGCACTCCGGTCACCCCCTTGGCCTGCTTGGGGCACAGGTTGAAGGAGAAGCGCAGGCAGTGCTTGGTGATCATCACCGGCACTTCGCCATGCTCTTCATGGGCCTCGTAGGCTGCATCGATCAATTGCACCCCATGGCGGTGGTAGAAGTCGCGGGCCTTCTGGTTGTAAACGTTGGCCAGGAACGACAGGTGCGACTCGGGGTACACCGGCGGTGGCGTGGTCTCGGCCTTGCGCCCGCCCCGTGGGTGCGCCTGCACGCGAGCGGCAGTCAGCGCTTCGATGGCTTCGCGGCGCAGGGCCTTGAGCTGCGAGTTGGGGATGAAATATGCCTGCGGGGCGTCCAGCTCGATGCTGTCGGCGTGGTACATCGTGGTCCCCAGCTGGCCGAGCAGATCGTGCAGCTGCTCTAGGGCCTGCTGCGGCTTGTTGGCCGCGCCGAACGGGCCTTCCAGGGCGACCTGCACGCTCACGCCTTCTTCACTGCTCAGGGTCAGCATCAGGCGTTGCTCGCGCAATACCGCGTGCCACTCCACGCCAACCCGGCGCTCGGAAGACGTACGTTGCAGGGCCTGCTGCCAGTTGTGGTCGAGGTTGCGCGACAGCGGGTGGTTGGGGCGCAGTTTGTACAGGCCTTCGGGCATTTCGTTGGGCTCGACGCGGTAGCGGTAGCGCTTGCTGCCGTCTTCCTCGAACTCGCCACGCGGTTCGGCGATGTTGGCCCGGAAGCCCACCACTTCACGCTTGACCAGCACGTTCAGGCCGTCGCCGTTGGTCAGCGGTACGTCGGTGACCACCAGCATGTCGCGCTTGCCGACCTTTTCCACCACGCCCACCGGCAGGCCGGTGAAGGTTGGCGAGTCGAAGGCGCCGATATCGACCTTGCGGTCGGTGACAAAGTAGTCGGTGCTGCCACGGTGGAAGGTCTTGTCCGGGTCGGGCAGGAAGAAATGCTCGGTACGGCCGCTGGAGGCACGGGCATACTGCGGGCGGCCCTCAAGGATGGCGTCGAGTTCCTTGCGGTAGTGGGCGGTGATGTTCTTCACATAGCCCATGTCCTTGTAGCGGCCTTCGATCTTGAACGAGCGCACACCGGCATCGACCAGGTCGGCCAGGTTGGCGGTCTGGTTGTTGTCCTTCATCGACAGCAGGTGCTTCTCGAAGGCCACCACGCGACCCTGGTCGTCCTTCAGGGTGTAGGGCAGGCGGCAGGCCTGCGAGCAGTCGCCCCGGTTGGCGCTGCGGCCGGTCTGCGCGTGGGAAATGTTGCACTGGCCGGAGAATGCCACGCAAAGCGCACCATGGATGAAGAACTCGATGGCGGCGTCGGTTTCGGCGGCGATGGTGCGGATTTGCTGCAGGTTCAGTTCACGTGCCAGTACCAGCTGCGAGAAACCAGCCTGGTCGAGGAACTTGGCGCGCTCCAGGGTACGGATGTCGGTCTGGGTGCTGGCATGCAGCTCGATCGGCGGGATGTCCAGCTCCATCACCCCCAGGTCCTGCACGATCAGCGCATCGACACCGGCGTCGTACAGCTGGTGAATCAGCTTGCGCGCGGGTTCCAGCTCGTTGTCGTGGAGGATGGTGTTGATGGTGGTGAACACGCGTGCATGGTAGCGATGGGCGAATTCGACCAGCTCGGCGATATCGCTGACTTCGTTGCAGGCGTTATGGCGCGCGCCGAAGCTCGGGCCACCGATGTAGATGGCGTCAGCGCCGTGCAGGATCGCCTCACGGGCGATGGCCACGTCACGGGCAGGGCTGAGCAGTTCCAGGTGATTCTTTGGAAGGGACATGTCGTTATATTTTCGGGCTGTCACGGTTTAGGCGGGCATTGTAGCGGCGAAACGGGCTGGCGGCATCATTGGGGTGCCGAGAGGTGCGGGATTGGCTGCGAGTATGCGGAATCGTGAACGTGGCCTTGCGTCGCGAAAGGGCCGCAGGGCGGCCCCGACAAGCCCAGCTCAGCGCTTGGCAGCCATCGCTGTCACTTCTACGCGCATGCCTTCAAATGCGAGGGACGCCACACCCACTGCGGCGCGCACCGGCCAGGGCTTGCTGAAGAAGCGCTGGTACACCGCGTTGAACGCTGCGCGGTCAGCCATGTCGGTCAGGTAGATGGTCAGGTGCAGCACCCGGTCCATGCCGCTGCCGGCCTTTTCCAGCGCCACTTTCAACGCCTGCAGGGTGCACTCGCTCTGCTCGACGATGTCGCCCAGCGCCAGGCTGCCGTCGGCGTGGGTCGGGATTTGCGTGGTGACCAACACGCCGTTGTACTCGGCGACGTCAGAGGAAATCGACTCGGCGTCCGGGTCCGGGGTGTAGATGATGTCTGCATTTGCCATGGTGCGTTTGCCTTGCGACGGAAGGAAAACGGCAAGCCTACGCGAGCGCACGGGGCGGGTCGAGGGTGCCCCGGTGTTTGAAATGCGCGGCGTTCAAGGTCAGAATCGCGGCCGATTGCAAAACCAGGGGTTTACGTTGAACGAACAGACTTTGTCCAGGCGCCTTGAGCGCGTGGCCGCCCATGTGCCGCAGGGCGCGCGCCTGGCCGACATTGGCTCGGACCACGGCTTTCTGCCGGTGGCCTTGATGCTGCGGGGTGTGATCGAAGCTGGTGTGGCAGGTGAGGTGGCGCAGACGCCGTTCGCTTCAGCCCAGCGCACGGTACGCAGGAACGGCCTGGAGGCTGATATCACCGTGCGCTTGGCCGATGGCCTGGCCGCGGTCGAGCCGCAAGACCGCATTTCGGTGGTCAGCATGTGTGGCATGGGTGGCGAGACCATGTGCGAGATCCTCGAGGCCGGCAAGCAGCGCCTGGACGGGGTAACGCGCCTGGTACTGCAGCCCAATGGCGGGGAACGCGAGCTGCGCCGATGGCTGGCAGGCAACGGTTACCGGATCGTCAGCGAAGAACTGCTGCGGGAAAACCGCTTCGACTACGAGATCATAGTGGCCGAGCCGGGTGATGGGGCGGTGTACACGGCTGAGCAGCTGTACTTCGGGCCGGTGCTCATGCAGGAGAGAAGCGAGGCGTTTCTGTTCAAGTGGCAGCGCATGCTGCGGCAGAAGCAGCAGACCCTGGCCAATTTCCAGCGGGCCCGTGACGCGGTGCCTCAGGCAAAGATCGACGACTTCAACCAGCAGTTGGGCTGGATCACCCAGGTATTGGCCTGACTCACTGCTGCGAGCAGTTGCCCATTTCACGGTAGTCGATTTCGCGCTTCTGACCCTGATGATCGACGTAGACCATGTGTGCGGTCCCCACTTGGCAGTCGGCAGCGTTGCTGGCCGGGGTGATGGAGATGACTTTGGCCACGTCCAGCGGCATGCCGTATTCGTAGTTGCCGCTGCTGACCGGCTGGTTGCTACCGGCGTCGGCAAAGGCACCGAACGAGGCGAGGGTAGCGGCAACTGCAAGAACAGCGATCGAACGTTTCATGACAGGCTCCTTCTTCAATGTGTGACTAATGATGTATTCAAAGGTCTCACACAATAAATGGGCTAACCCGTGATAGATTCCTGCCTGTAGCGTAAGAATAAGACCGATAAAGGAGCACACCTTCATGGACATGCTGCATGCAATGCGTACCTTCGCCCGTGTGGTGGAATGTGGCAGCTTCGCCGCGGCCGCCAATGCCCTGGACATATCCGCGGCACAGGTGTCGCGCATCGTTGCCGAGCTGGAAAACCAGCTGCAGACTCGCCTGCTGCACCGCACCACCCGCCGCTTGCGCATGAGCGAGGCGGGCGAGCGGTTTCTGGAGCGGGCGCGGCAGATCATGCTGCTGACCGAGGAAGCTGTGGGCGAAGCCCGGGGTGCGCACCTGACGCCACGCGGGCGCTTGCGCTTGCATTGCCCGCACGGCTTGGGCTTGCTGCTGATGCCGCTGGTGGCCGGCTACAACGCCCTGTGCCCGGAAGTGGTGATCGAACTGACCTTGTCGCAGCGCAACCCGGACCCGCTGGCTGAAGGGCACGACGTGGTGATAACCGTCGACGGCGCGCTGCCGGACTCGCAGTTGATCGCTGTGCCGCTGGGCAATATTTTCAGCATCCCCTGCGCTGCCCCCGGTTACCTGGACACCCATGGCGTACCGGAGCAGCCCGAGGACCTGCACAACCATCGCTGCCTGCGCATGGCTTACCCCATGTACGAAGGCGACTGGGTGTTCCCGCAAGGGGTTGACCAGTGCGTGATCACGCCGAACGACAGTTTCTCCACCAACGTCGCCGACGCCATGCTGGTGGCCAGCGAGCTGGGCATGGGCATTGGCCTGCTGCCGTTCTACACCGCCAGCCAGGCAATCGAGCAGGGGCGCTTGTGCCGGCTGCTGGCCCCGTATCGGCTAAGGGAGAGTGCGCTGTATGCGATGTACCCGTCACGCCATTACCTGGATGCCAAAGTGCGCACCTGGATCGACTACCTCAAGGAGCAGTTGCCTGCGTTGTTCGAGGGGCATGCCAGGGTGGTGGATGATGCGCGGTATTGGCGTTAGGGCATCGTGAGGGCAGGTACTCCCGCGCAGCATGCGACGCGGCGGATGGCACCGGCTATGCCGGTGCGCGCGGGGGCCGCAGGCTTTGCAAGGTCGGTATTACAGGGGATAGTGCTTCAGCTCCCGCGCAATCAGCATGCGCTGGATCTCGCTCGACCCTTCATAGATCTGGGTAATCCGCGCATCGCGGTAATACCGTTCCACCGGGTAGTCCTCCAGGTAGCCATAGCCGCCATGCACCTGGATCGCCATCGAACACACGCGCTCGGCCATTTCCGAAGCGAACAGTTTGGCCTGCGACGCCTCTGACAGGCAGGGTTTGCCGGCGCTGCGCAGGCGTGCGGCATGCAGGATCAGCAAGCGTGCGGCGTTCACCTGGACCTGCATGTCGGCCAGCAGGTTGGCGATGCTCTGGTGTTCGTTGATTGGCTTGCCGAACTGCACGCGGTCACGCGAGTAGGTCAGCGCCGCCTCGAACGCGGCACGCGCGATGCCCAACGCTTGGGCGGCAATGCCGATGCGGCCGCCTTCGAGGTTGGACAAGGCAATGGCCAGGCCCTTGCCACGCTCGCCAAGCAGGTTGGCGGCCGGAATGCGGCAGTTGTCGAACGTGACCGCGCAGGTGTCCGAGGCGCGGATGCCCATCTTGTGCTCGCTGCGATCAACCTTGAAGCCAGGGTTGTCGGTGGGCACCAGGAATGCCGACAGGCCTTTTTTGCCCAGCTCCGGGTCGGTCACCGCGAAGACGATCGCCAACCCGGCACGCCGGGCGTTGCTGACGAACTGCTTGGCGCCATTGATCACCCAGTGGCCGTCCACCTGTTCGGCACGGGTGCGCAAATTGTGCGCCTCGGAACCGGCCTGCGGCTCGGTGAGGCAGAAGCAGCCGATCACTTCGCCCGTGGCCAGGCGTGGCAGCCACTGCTGTTGCTGTTCGGCAGTGCCATAGGCCAGCAGCGGCCCGCAGCCAACCGAGTTGTGGATGCTCATCATCGCCCCGGTGGCCCCGCAACCGGCGGCAATTTCTTCCACCGCCAGCGCATAGGCGACGTAGTCGGTGTAGCTGCCGCCGAAGTCTTCCGGCACCACCATGCCAAGCAGGCCCAGTTCGCCCATCTTGCGCACCACGCCGTCATCGATCCAGCCGGCCTTTTCCCACGCCTGGGCATGCGGAGCGATCTCGCCCCGGGCAAAATCCCGAGCCATGTCGCGGATCATGATCTGTTCTTCGCTCAGTTCCAGGTCTTGCATCTGTGTACTCCCGGGCTCACAGGCCTTCGAAGAATTGGTCGACCCGCTGGCGCTGCAGTGCGGCCAGGGTCGGCGGGTTCCAGCGCGGTTGCTTGTCCTTGTCGATGATCAGCGCGCGCACGCCCTCGATGATGTCGCCATGCTGGAACCACTGGCGGTCCAGGTGCAACTCCATCGCAAAGCAGTCGTCCAGGCCCAGATAGCGACCGCGGCGCAGCATCTCCAGGGTAACCGCCATCGCCAGCGGTGAGCGGCTTTCCAGCTGGTCGGCGGTAGCAATGGCCCAAGCGTGGCTGTCGCCAATGGTGACCGCACGCAGCTGCTCGACGATGGCCGGCACGTCGGGCAGGGCGAAGAAGTGGTCTATGACCGGGCGCAGTTTTTCCAGCGGCGCGTCATCCAGCACCTGGGTACCAAGCCTGGCCAGCAGGTTCTGCAAGTCTTTCAGTGGATGGTCGCCGAAGCTCAGGTGGTCCAGGCCGTGGTCGAAGGCGGCGCGCTGATCGCTGGCCAGGTACCAGTCGGCGAGGCCGCAATAAAGCGCATCGGCTGCCTGGATCTGCGCGCCGCTGACGCCCAGGTAGGTGCCCAGTTCACCGGGGATGCGCGACAGGAAGTAGCTGCCGCCGACATCCGGGAAGTAGCCGATGCCGACTTCAGGCATGCCCAGGCGGCTGCGCTCGGTGACTACCCGCAGGTCGCAGCCCTGGGCCAGGCCCATGCCGCCGCCGAGGGTGAAGCCGTCCATCAGCACCAGCACCGGCTTGCGGTAGCGATGGATGACCAGGTCGAGGGCGTATTCCTCGACGAAGAATGTTTCGTGCAGCGTGTCGCCGGCCTTGAAGCTGTCGTACAGCGAGCGGATATCACCCCCGGCGCAGAAGCCCTTGGGGCCTTCGCCGCGCAGCACCACCGCACGTACTTGCGGGTCTGCGGCCCATTGATCGAGGTGCTGGCGCAGGCTGCGGACCATGTCCAGGGTCAGGGCATTCAGGCCGGTGGGGCGGTTCAGGGTCAGGTGGCCGATCTGGTTGCGGACCTCGGCCAGCACAGGGTCGGTTGCCGAGATATGAGCGTGCGCAGTCATTGCGTTCTCCCTGCTTTGTTATTGATTTTCCAAGTGAAGTCTGGAGTTCGCTAGAGGATCTGCGGATCCTTGCATGCGAATTTACCTTGCACAATCGACAAATCTGCAGGGGGATTCTGCATTTTTGCCTGGGGCGACGTTGTTGCCACTCTAGCAAGGTTTCAGGTTGGCAGGGCTAACAGGCAACCAACAGCCGGTTGATCATTAACCTGGGCGTAACGATCGGCAACTGAGCTTGATTGATACCCGGGTACCCCAGCCCTATGGTGACCCCACGACAGCGAACCCGTGGAGTCACCATGACAACAACACAAATTCCACCGCCGCAATGGTCGCGGCGGCGTGCCGAAAAGCAGCGCCGCCTGGACCGCGTCCGCCACCTCGCCGAAGGCGTGGTGCTGCCCACCGAGCGCATCGTCGAAGCGCTGGAGCTGCTAATCGCCCCCGGCGACCGGGTGGTGCTTGAAGGCAACAACCAGAAACAGGCCGACTTTCTCTCGCGTTCGCTGGCCAAGGTCGACCCCGGCCGCCTGCACGACCTGCACATGATCATGCCCAGTGTCAGCCGTGCCGAGCACCTGGACCTGTTCGAACGTGGCATCGCCCGCAAGCTCGACTTTTCCTTCGCCGGCCCGCAAAGCCTGCGCATTGGCCAGTTGCTGGAAGACGGCTTGCTGGAAGTCGGTGCCATCCACACCTATATCGAGCTGTATTCGCGGCTGCTGGTCGACCTGATCCCCAACGTCACCCTGGTGGCGGGGTTCATGGCTGACCGCCAGGGCAACCTGTTCACCGGACCCAGCACCGAAGACACCCCGGCACTGGTCGAGCCGGCCGCGTTCAGCGACGGTATCGTCATCGCCCAGGTCAACCAGCTGGTGGACCGCACCGAGGACCTCCCTCGGGTCGACATCCCGGCATCGTGGGTCGACTTTGTGGTGGTCGCCGACCAGCCCTTTTATATAGAACCGCTGTTCACCCGCGACCCGCGCCATATCAAGCCGGTGCATGTGCTGATGGCCATGATGGCCATTCGCGGCATCTATGAAAAACACCAGGTGCAGTCGCTGAACCATGGCATTGGCTTCAACACCGCAGCCATCGAGCTGATCTTGCCCACCTACGGCGAGTCGCTGGGCCTGAAGGGCAAGATCTGTCGCAACTGGACGCTCAACCCACACCCGACACTGATCCCGGCCATCGAAACCGGCTGGGTACAGAGCGTGCATTGCTTCGGCACCGAACTGGGCATGGAGGACTACATCGCCCAGCGCCCGGACGTGTTCTTCACTGGCCGCGATGGCTCGCTACGCTCCAACCGCATGATGTGCCAGTTGGCCGGGCAGTACGCCGTCGACCTTTTCATTGGCGCGACCTTGCAGGTGGACGGCGATGGCCATTCCTCCACCGTGACCCGTGGCCGGCTGGCCGGTTTCGGCGGTGCACCGAACATGGGCCACGACCCGCGCGGCCGGCGCCACGCGACGCCAGCCTGGCTCGACATGACCGTACCGGACACCTTGCTGGAGCGGGGGCGCAAGCTGGTGGTGCAGATGGTCGAGACCTACCAGGAAGGCGGCAAGCCGACCTTCGTGGAAACCCTCGATGCCGTGGACGTGGCCAGGAAGGCCGGCATGCCGCTGGCGCCGGTGATGATCTACGGTGACGACGTCACCCACCTGCTGACCGAGGAAGGCATTGCCTACCTGTACAAGGCTCGTAGCCTGGAAGAACGCCAGCAAATGATCGCCGCCGTGGCCGGGGTGACCGCCATCGGCCTGCGGCATGACCCCAAGGACACCTTGCGCCTGCGTCAGCAAGGCCTGGTCGCCTTGCCCGAAGACCTCGGCATCCGCCGCACCGATGCCAGCCGCGAACTGCTGGCCGCGCGCAGCATTGCCGACCTGGTCGAATGGTCCGGCGGCTTGTACAACCCGCCTGCACGGTTCAGGAGCTGGTGATGAAAGCACTCGACTTGCAAGCGCCTGTGCCTCTTCACGGGCAGGCCCAGGCACAGCGGATCCCGTTGCCTGAGCACCTCGCCGACCTGGCCGTGGAAGCCTTGATCGACGAGGCCGACCTGTCGCCCAAACCCGGCCTGGTCGATCGCCGTAACAACGGCGCCCACAGCGACATGACCCTGGGCCTGATGCACGCTTCGGCCCTGGCCCTGTGGCCATGCCTGCGCAACATGGCCGCAGCCGCCCAAACTATTGGCTCGATCAGCCAGCCCCTGCGCGCCAGCCTGGGCCTGCTCGGCCGCGACGGCGAGGCCGCGATGCTGGCTGCGACCCATGGGGTGAATACCCACCGCGGCGCGATCTGGGCCCTGGGCTTGCTGGTAGCCGCCAAGGCCCTTGACCCTGATGCCGACGCCAGCACTGTGGCCGCCCGGGCGGGGCGCATCGCCCTGTTCGACGACCCGGCCATGCCCCAACAGCTCAGCCACGGCCTGCAGGTACGCCAGCGCTATGGCAACGTCGGCGCCCGCGAGCAGGCGCAACAAGGGTTCCCTGCCGTGATCGGTCACGGCCTGCCACAACTTCTACGCAGTCGCGCCAAGGGGGCCAGTGAAGTTCACGCCCGGCTTGACGCCTTGCTGGCCATCATGGCCGTGCTCAGCGACACCTGCGTGCTCTGGCGCAGCGGCCCGGCCGGGTTGGCGGCCGTTCAGCAGGGTGCGCGCGCCGTGCTGGACGCAGGCGGCAGCGCCACCCTGGGCGGGCGTCGGCACCTGCGCGCGCTCGATCAGCAACTGCTGCACCTGAATGCCTCACCGGGCGGCGCTGCCGATCTGCTGGCCGCCTGCCTGTTCCTCGACAAAGCCGGGAGCCTGTGACATGGAAACCCTGACCTTCAACTTTCCCGCCGCCGAACCGGGACGTGGCCGTACCCTGGTGGGTTGCGTCAGCTCTGGTGACCTTGAAGTGCTGATCGAACCCGGTACAGCCGGCAGCCTGCAGATCCAGGTGGTGACCTCGGTCAACGGCAGCGCCGCACGCTGGGCGCAACTGTTCCAGCGCCTGTTCGAGGGCCGCGCCTGGCCGGCCGTGAACATCGACATCCATGATTTCGGCGCCACCCCAGGCGTGGTCCGCCTGCGCCTGGAGCAAGGCTTCGAGGAGATCGCCCATGACTGATACCGCACGCTTGCTGCGCAGCCGCAGCTTTGTCGAACTGGGCGCCCGCCAGCGTGCCCGTGCCCTGCTTGACGCGGGTAGCTTCCGTGAACTGCTCGGCCCGTTTGACCGGCTGATGTCGCCATGGCTGCCGCGCCAGGGCATCGTGCCGCAGGCTGACGATGGCGTGGTCATCGCCAAGGGCCTGCTGAAGGGGCGCAACGCCGTGGTCGCCGCGATCGAAGGCGGCTTTCAGGGCGGCAGCATGGGCGAAGTAGGCGGCGCGAAGATTGCCGGTGCGCTGGAGCTGGCCATTGAAGACAACCGTAACGGCATCCCTACTTGCGCGGTGTTGCTGTTGGAAACCGGCGGCGTGCGCCTGCAGGAAGCCAACCTTGGCCTGGCGGCCATTGCCGAAATCCAGGCGGCGATAGTCGAGCTGCGCGTATGGCAGCCTGTGATCGGGCTGATTGCCGGTTCGGTCGGCTGCTTCGGCGGCATGTCCATCGCCGCTGGCTTGTGCAGCCATTTGCTGGTCACTCGCGAAGCGCGCCTGGGCCTCAACGGGCCGCAGGTGATCGAACAGGAAGCGGGTGTCGGTGAGTATGACGCCAAGGACCGCCCTTTCATCTGGAGCCTCAGCGGCGGCGAACAGCGCCATGCCAGCGGGCTGGTCGATGCCTATGTGGCCGACGATATCGAGGCGCTGCGCGAACGCCTGTTGCAGTTGCTTGACACGCCTGCCAGCGACCGCGCCAGCCAGCACGCCTGGTTCCTCGAACGCCTGGCCCGGCTGGGGGCGGACTGCCCGCAATTGGGCGCCGCTGCCGTGCGTGACCTTTATCAAGGAGAAGCCAAATGAACCGTGCCATGAACTGGCTGCCGGGCCTGGCCGGCGGGCAAGCCTTGCCAGGCTACCCGGCGTCGTTGCGGGTTATCGACGGTGAACTCGACAATCGTCCGGCGCGCTTCATCGCGGTGGTCCCCGATGCCGATAACCCGTTCCCCCGGGCGCGCTCGGGGGAGGTCGGCCTGCTGGAGGGCTGGGGGCTGGCCAAGGCCGTCAGTGAGGCGGTGGAGGCTGACCGTAGTGGCCAGAAGCGTGTGATTGTCGCGGTGATCGATGTACCCAGCCAGGCTTATGGTCGACGCGAGGAAGCGTTGGGCATTCACCAGGCGTTGGCCGCTGCCGTGCAGGCCTATGCCCAGGCGCGGCTGGCCGGGCACCCGGTGATCGGCCTGCTGGTCGGCAAGGCCATGTCGGGTGCCTTTCTGGCCCACGGCTACCAGGCCCAGCGCCTGATCGCCCTGGACGATGCCGGGGTCATGGTGCACGCCATGGGCAAGGCAGCCGCGGCGCGGATTACCCTGCGCAGCGTCGAGCAACTGGAGGCCTTGGCCGCCGAGGTGCCCCCGATGGCGTATGACCTGGCCAGCTATGCCTCGCTCGGCCTGCTGTGGCGCCGCTTGACGGTAGCCAACGCCGAGGCGCCGAGCCCCGAAGATATCGCCCAGGTACGCGCCTGCCTGGCGGAGGCGGTGCGCGATATCGGTAGCTCGACCGACCTGTCGTCGCGGCTGGCGGGTGAGCACCGCAGCGCCTCGCGCCAGGTACGCGAACAGCTGCGCCGCCAGTGGCAGGGGGCCTGAAATGAACGCGCCACGGCCACACGACCTGCTGTGGGGGATGCCGGCATCGGGCTTGCCCGCTGACGCCCCCCAGTGGGCGCGGGATGTGTTGGCAAGCGGTCAGCCGGTGGTGGTCCGCCGCGGCGTCTGTGAGGCCGGTTGGGTGGCGGTCGGGCTGCGTGGTCAGGGCCGGGCGCAGCGCTTGCCGGCGTTGATGCACCTGGCCGATGTTCAGCGCCAGCAAGGCCCCGAAGCGCTGCGCTGGCAAATGCAAAGCCCCTGGCCGGCGTTGCAGGCCCTGGCGTCGATAGCCCCGGTATTGAATGGCAGTGGCCTGGCCTGGGGGCCGACAGGGGGCGTGGGGTACCAGATCGCTACCGGTATGGACGTGGTGCATGCCGACAGCGACCTGGATTTGCTGCTGCGTACGCCCCAGCCGCTGGCGCGGGCGCAGGCACGGGCGTTGCTGGATAGCCTCGACTGCGCACCGTGCCGTATCGACGTGCAACTGGAAACCCCGGCAGGTGCTGTCGCCCTGCGTGAGTGGGCCGGCTTCGCCCGTCGAGTTCTGCTCAAGTCGGTCCATGGGCCGCGCTTGGTCGCTGACCCGTGGGCAGCGGGGGAGCGTGCGGCATGAGCAGCCTGTTCGCTTTCCCCGGCCAGGGTGCTCAGCAAGTGGGCATGCTGCAGCGCCTGCCTGAGGGCTGCGGGCCATTGCTGGCCGAGGCCAGTGATGCCCTGGGTCAGCCAGCACTGGCGCTGGACAGCCAGCAAGCCCTGCAGTCTACCCGTGCCGTGCAGCTGTGCCTGCTGCTGAGCGGTGTGGCCTGGGCGCGCTGGCTGATGCAGCGCAGCCCAGCGCCGGACTACGTAGCGGGTTTGTCGATTGGCGCGTATCCGGCGGCCGTCGTGGCTGGCGCCCTGGGCTTTGCCGATGCCGTTCGCCTGGTTGCCCTGCGCGGCGAACTGATGCAGCGCGCCTATCCGCAAGGGTATGGCATGACTGCACTCAGCGGCCTGGACCTGGCCAGTGTCGAGGCGTTGCTTGGTGAGGTGGGTGGCGAGGTGTATGTCGCCAACCTCAACAGCGAAAGCCAGATTGTGATTGCCGGTAGCGACAGGGCAATGGCGGCGGTCGCGGCCCAGGCTCGCAGCTTGGGACGAGGCGTGGCCCGCCGCCTGGCGGTCAGCGTGCCGTCGCATTGCCCGCTGCTGGACGGCCCGGCAGCGGAGTTGGCCCATGCGTTCGCCAGGGTCGAACTGCAACGGCCACGTATCACTTACCTCAGTGGTAGCAGCGGGCGGCCGATCTTCGACCCGCAGCGCTTGCGCGACGACCTGGCCGGCAACATGGCGCGGGTGGTCGACTGGCGCGCGACGTTGCGCAACGCCTATGAACGCGGTGTGCGCCTGCACCTGGAAATGCCACCCGGTAGCGTGCTCAGCGGGCTGGCGCGGCCGGTGTTCGAACAGGGCAGGGTGGTGGCGGTGGACGGTACCCGCTGGGACAGCCTGGATGCGCTGTTGCGCCAGGAGGTGGCTGACGACCGATGATGTCAGTCGGCAGACGCTGTCATTCTGGGAATCTGGAAGCTTGCGCGACCCATGTGGGAGCGGGCAAGCCCGTGTCATCCACCGAGGCGCCTGCTCCCACAATGACCGTGCACGCCGTATCAATGTGTGTTTACGAAGAACAACAACAAGCAACTTCGACACTACCTGAGGACAACAACAATGATCATCTATGGTGTGGCACTGCTGGCGGTCTGCACGCTGGCCGGCGTCATCGTCGGCGACTTCCTGGGCGTGCTGCTGGGCGTCAAATCCAATGTGGGCGGGGTGGGCATTGCCATGATCCTGCTGATCTGCGCTCGCCTGTACATGCACCGCAATGGCGGCATGAGCAAGGAGTGCGAATTCGGCGTGGGCTTCTGGGGTGCCATGTACATCCCGGTGGTGGTGGCGATGGCGGCTCAGCAGAATGTGGTCACCGCCCTCCACGGCGGGCCGGTGGCACTGCTGGCCGCGGTAGGCGCGGTGCTGGTATGCGGTGCGACCATTGCGCTGATCAGCCGCAGCCATCGCGGCGAACCCCTGCCCGCGGCCGAGCCGGGCCCCGAGACCAATGTGCAGGCTGCCCCTGCAGGAGGGCGCTGAACATGTGGCCGATCATTGACAATGCCCTGGAACACAACGGCCTGATCACCGCCTTTGCGGTGGTTGGCGGGATCATGTGGTTGTCGGTGCTGCTGTCGAAGTACCTGACCTTTGGCCGCGTACACGGCTCGGCCATCGCCATCGTCATCGGCCTGGCGCTCGCCTGGGTGGGTGGCACCATTACCGGTGGCCAGAAGGGCCTGGCCGACATGGCGCTGTTTTCCGGCATCGGCCTGATGGGTGGGGCCATGCTGCGGGACTTTGCCATTGTTGCCACGGCGTTCGAGGTGCAGGCCACCGAGGCACGCCGGGCCGGTATGATTGGTGCGGTGGCGTTACTGCTCGGTACGGTGCTGCCGTTCATCGTCGGCGCTGCGGTGGCCTACGCCTTTGGTTACCGCGATGCGGTGAGCATGACCACCATCGGTGCCGGTGCGGTGACCTATATCGTCGGGCCGGTGACCGGGGCGGCACTGGGGGCAAGTTCCGATGTGATGGCCCTGTCGATTGCCACCGGGCTGATCAAGGCGATCCTGGTGATGGTGTTCACCCCGGTGTCGGCGCGGCTGCTGGCATTGGACAACCCACGTTCGGCGATGGTGTTTGGTGGGTTGGCAGGGACGGTCTCGGGGGTGACTGCCGGGCTGGCGGCGACCGATCGGCGGTTGGTGCCGTACGGTGCGCTGACCGCGACATTCCATACCGGATTGGGTTGCTTGATGGGGCCGTCGATCTTGTACTTCTGCGTGCGTGGGCTGGTAGGTTAAAGCTTTTTTCGCCCAGCAACATCACCGGGGCCGCTCTGCGGCCCATCCCCGGCAAGCCATCTCTCAGAGAACAACCGCTAGGTCATTGACTTGGCCGAGCCCTGCAACCCCACCCCCAATTCGGGGAAAACCGCTGGGGATTCCTCCCCAATCTGCTTCGTTTGTCAGCGTAACTGACTGATTAGAAACGCAATTCGCACCTGGCATACACCTTGCTCCAGCTCCCCGCAGAGTTCCTGTGCCCCGGAGGTGTAGCATGTCGACGCCACGCAAAGGCCCCATCCTGTCATCACTCGTTCTGGCCTTGCTCGGCTGGGAGTCGACCAGCGAGGCGGCCGTGCAGTGCCAGCGCACCCTGGTCGCCAACGTGGTGGCCCTGGACCAGCCGCTGATGTTCAACCGCCTTGGCGCGCAAAACGCCAATGGCATGATGTTCGCCCTGCGCGAGGATGTGGTGGACGACAAGCTCGTCCCGCTGAGCATGGGTGGGGCCGCCGTGCCGGGCAAGGTCACCCTGCGCCCGGACAAGCGCCCACGGCCTATCGTGCTGCGCGTGGCTGCCGGCGACTGCCTCACGGTCAACCTGACCAACCTGCTGGCCTATCAGGCCAACCCCAACAAGCACGGCATCGAGGTCGAAGGCCCCGAAGGGGAGGAAGTCGAAAACGAGGCCGATGAGGGCTTCGTTGCCGATGAACAGGTCGCCGAGCGCATGGTCGGGTTCCAGGTCAATGGCATGCAAGCGGTCAACGGCATCGCCGACATTTCCGCCTACACCGGGCGTAACGGCAACTTCTTCGTCAACCCCGGTAATACCCGCAGCTACACCCTGTACGCCGAGCGGGAAGGGGCTTTTGCCGCCACCAGCAAGGCCGCCACGTTTGGCGGCGAGGGCGCCGCGGGCAACGTCGCCAACGGCTTGTTCGGCCAGGTGGTCGTGGTGCCCAAGTTGGGCCGCACCTACCGCAACACGCTCACCGAAGAAGAAATGCGCCTGGCCACCACCGGCCGTACTGCCACCGGCCAACCGGTGATCGACTACGAAGCCCGCTACCCGCAAGTGCAACCTTGGATTGCCGAAGGCAAGGCCGGCAAGCCGATCATTGCCATGGTCGATGGCAACCAGATCATCAATAGCGAAACCGACGCTATCGTCATGGGCCCCAACCCGGACGGCAGCTTCCCCAAAACCACCTACCCGCTGGAAAACATCGGCAAGCGCAACCCGGCACTGCCCAACCGGCTGGAGGCGTTCCGTGATTTCGCTTCGCAGTTCGCCGACGAAGTCGCCGGTACCCAGGCCTTCCCCGGTTACTGGGCCGACCCGGTCATGGGCCATGTGCTGGAGCCGGCCCGCGACTCGTTCATGATCAACTACGGCTCGGGTGGCATGGGCGCTGAAGTGGTTGCCAACCGCCTGGGCGTAGGCCCGATGCACGACTGCCTGTCGTGCGCCTATGAAGAGTTTTTCCTCAGTGCACACACCGTGGGTGACGTCGGTACGCTAGTGGATGTGCCGGCTAACGTCGGCCTGGAGCACATCCGCCCCGGCGAAGTTCCGCCGGCCAGTGCCACTGGTGTCAAGGCGAGCATGGCCTTGTTCCCGGCCGAACCGGCCAACGTCCACCACAGCTACATTGGCGACTTCACCAAGTTCCGCAACACCCATAACGGCCACGAGCAGCACATTTTCCATTTGCATGGCCACCAGTGGTTGTTCAACCCCAATGATGACAACTCCGACTACATCGATGCGCAGGGCATCGGTGCCGGGGTCGGCTACACCTACGAAATCGCCAACGGCGGTTCCGGCAACCGCAACCGGGTGGCCGGTGATGCCATTTACCACTGCCACTTCTACCCACACTTCGCCCAAGGCATGTGGGCCATGTGGCGCGTACATGACGTGTTCGAGGAAGGCACCCGCCTTGAGGTGAGCGGGCAGGGCGAGAACGGCTTCCACAGCACCCCGTTCGCCCTGCGTAGCGGCAAGCCAGCGGCAGGCGCCCGGGCCCTGCCGGACGGCGAGATCGTTGCCGGCACGCCGATTCCGGCCATCGTGCCACTGCCCGGCAAGGCCATGGCACCGCTGCCGGGCAAAGTCGTGGTGGTACCGAAACTCTCCGAAGAACTGGTCGCCGCCCATGACGACGATGACGAAGAAGAGGGCGATGACGACCATGCCAACCCGCCACCCGTGCGCAAGGCGATCGGTTCGCTGGCCCTGGTCGATCGCACCGACGCCAACCGCAACGCCGACGGTACCCTGAAAAACCCAGGCTACCCGTTCTGGATCGGCGGCATGGAAAGCAGCGTCGGCAACCGCCCGCCAACCCCGCCGCTGGACATGCTCGACCCAGCCCTGGCACGGCAGCTGAAGGACAGTGGCAAGGCCCTGTGGGCCAACCTGGATGCCAACCAGGTCGATGGCTGGGACGGTGGCCTTGGCCGACACGCTCTGGACGGCGTATCTGCTGGCGGCGAAGCCGAAACCACCACCACCAAACTGGACTTCACCAAAGTGGTGCACAAGGCCAAACCCATCTACCTGCCGGAAGAGGGTACCGATGTCGAGCAGGCAGCCATGCAGTTCCATGCCATGGCCGAGCACCCCAGCTACGCGCTGATCCCCGGCGGCCAGCCTGTGGCCAAGGCGTTCCGCACCAACGGCGCATTGCCGACTGCCGGCGCGCCATTCTACGAACCCTGCATGGATGACCGGGGCAAGCGCCTGACCCAATCCTCAGGAGTGGGCGATTTCTTCAGCGGCGAAAGCCTGACCGGCGTGAACTTCCGCGGATCTTCCGCTTTCACGGCTGACCGCCCACGTATCTACAAGGGTGCCAACATCCAGTTTGACGCGGTGTACAACAAGGTCGGCTACCACTTCCCCCAGGCGCGCATCATCGCCCTGTGGGAGGACGCCTGGCCAGTCATCACCAAGCAGCGCCCACCAGAGCCGCTGGTGATGCGCATGAACACCTTTGACTGCACCATGTACCAGCACACCAACCTGATCCCCAACGTCTATGAAATGGACGACTACCAGGTGCGCACGCCGACCGACGTGATCGGCCAGCATATTCACCTGCCCAAGTGGGACCTGACCGCCGCCGACGGTTCGGCCAACGGCTGGAACTACGAAGACGGTATTCTCTCGCCCGGCAGCGTTGTCGAGCGCGTGCAGGCCATTCGCGCCTACAACGGCTGCACCGATGGTGATAGCCGCGATGGCAGCGCTGCCTGCCCGAAAGCCAGGCAGCACCCATACTTCGGCCGCTTCGGCCGTGCCGACTGGCTCGGCGCTCGCACGGCCATGCAACGCTGGTTCGCTGACCCGCTGGTGAACGTGTTCAACGTCGACCGTGGCCTGGGCACCATCTTCACTCACGACCACCTCGGCCCATCGACCCACCAGCAGCTAGGCCTCTACGCCACCGTGCTGGCCGAGCCTGCCGGCTCCAGTTGGTACCACGCCGAAACCGGTGAGCAGCTGTATAACCCGGCCACCCGTCAGGACGGTGGGCCGACCTCGTGGCAGGCCGTGATCCAGACCGGCGATAACGATGGCGATGGCAAGAACGACAGCTACCGTGAGTTCTTCCTGGAGTACAGCGACTTCCAGCATGCCTATGAAGCTGGCGTATACGTGGGGGCAGGTCCGGACGGCATCCCGAATGCGCAGTCTTACCCGGCCACCGCCGACAGCTTCCGCTACGCCATCAACCCCCCGGTGCGCGGCAAGGCATCGAACCTGCTGGAAGCCATTGTCGAGGCGCGTGGCGGCATCAACCCAGGTTGCCCAAGCCGGCCATGCCCGCAGGCGATTTCGGTGGATGACCCTGGCATGTTCGTCGTCAACTACCGCAACGAACCGCTGGCTCTGCGCGTCTACGACCCGAACAAGGTCGGCCCGGACGGCAAGCGTGGCATGCAGGCAGACGGCTTGGCCGGCGACCTCAGCTATGCCCTGCAAACCCGCACCGACCGCGCCATCCCGGCAATGAACCTGGCGCCTTCAGCCATTACCTCGGCGGTTGGCCCAACCGGTGGGACCACGTTGTTCCCGCCGCACATCAACAAGGCCGGCAGTGAACCAGGCGACCCGTTCACGCCGATGCTGCGCACCTACTCCGGTGATAACGTGCGCCTGCGCATGCACGCCGGTGGCCATGAAGAAGAGCACAACGTCACCCTGCACGGCGTGAAATGGCTGCAGAACGGCACGGGCTTCGGCAACAGCTCCAACTCGGGCTGGAAGTCGTCGCAGATGATCGGCATTTCCGAGCAGCTTGGCTTCATGGCGCCGGTCTCGATGATCTCCAGTTCCGCGGCCACCAACGGCGACTATCTTTATTCGCTGGACGCCGCCCTGGAAGGTTACTGGAACGGTATCTGGGGCATCATGCGTAACTACACCGCGCAGCGTAGCGACCTGTTCCCGTTGCCCAACAACCCGCAGCCGGTGGCCATGCGCAACACCGTGAACTTCGACGGTATCTGCCCGAAAACCACGGCCAACCCTAACGGCATCGGTACCCGCACCACCGTCAAGCGCAGCTATGAGATCGTCGCGGCGCTGGCCAACGATATCCTCGAGAACCGCAACGGCGTCAGCATCAACGACCCGGCCGGTATCGGCCAGCATGTGGGTGGCCCGCTCAAGGCCAATGGCGGCACATTGGTGTTCAACAGCCGTAAAACCGCCATCCCGCTGGTAAGTGGGGTAGACCCCGAAGACGGTGAACCCTTCACCATTGGCGGCCACAGTGCCCCGCTGCACGACCCGACCGCGATCCTGTACGTGCGCAAGGCCGACCTGGACGCCACCACTGGCAAGCTCAAGGCGGGGGTGCCGGTTGAGCCTCTGGTACTGCGCGCCAACGCTGGCGACTGCATCAGCATTACCTTGGAGAACCGCCTGCCACTGGTAATGCCCGACTTGCCGAGTACGGCAGTGATGCACAACGTGGTCAAGCGTGACCGCTTCGACAGCGAGGGCGCCACCGCCTTTGCCAACAACCTGATGCGGCCATCCAGCCACGTCGGCCTGCACGCGCAGTTGCTGGCCTACGACATCACCCGGTCCGATGGTGCCAACGTTGGCCTGAACCCGGTACAAACCGTGCCTGCGCGTGCTGGCACCAGTGGTGCATGGCCGACCCGTACCTACCAGTACTACGCCGGCCACCTGGAGCGTGAAGGCAAGCCGGTGTCGCAACTGGGGCGCACGGTGGACAACATCAACACCACCGCGATCGAGTTCGGCGGCCTCAACCTGACCCCGTCGGACTTCATCAAGCAGCCGCAGAAAGGCCTGGTGGGCGCCATGAGCATCCTGCCGCAAACCGCCACCTGGACCGAGGACGGTGCTACACGTGCCCAAGCTACGGTGAAGGTGACTGGCCAGCCCGACTACCGCGACTTCGTCACGGTGTGGCAGCGTGCGCTGAACATGCGCTGGGCCGATGGCCGCCCTGTCGAAGGCATCAACACCGAAGGCAACGGTGCCGCAGGCGACCCGCAGGACAACGGGAACATGGCGGTCAATTACAAGACCGAGCCACTGTGGCTGCGCTTCGGCATGGCCCCAGACTCGCCATTCGGCCGTGCCGATGGCCTGGGCTTTGGTGATGTGCCCAATGCGCACATGGCCTACGCCAACGCCCTGGTCGGCGGTGACCCGCAAACCCCTGTGCTGTACGCCAAACCTGGCCAGCCGGTACGCAACCACATCGTGATGCCTAGCGGGGGTAGCCGCGGCATGGTCTACCAGCTCGATGGCCACCTGTGGCCCCTGCACAGCTACCAGGCGGAAAAGAACGATGTGGACGGTTACCCGATGAACTTGCCAGGTATCGGCTCGGTGCGCTTCGGCTACAACCCGATGGCCATGTACATCGGGGCCCAGGAAAGCGTACTGCCAGCGGCGCACTTCAGCTTCATGCTGCCCAGTGCTGGTGGTGCCAACGCGGTGACGGGTGACTACCTGTTCCGCGACTACGCCGCCTACGGCAACCTCTCGGGGCTGTGGGGGATCTTGCGGGTGACCAACGAAGCGCCGCCGGCAACGGCCCCGGCGCAATGATGGATAAGGGAGCGCGAGCATGAACAAGAAGACTCGCCCTGCTTACTTGGGGGTTGTACTGGGGGTGGCGCTGATCGGCCTGGGCGTGGCGTACGAAAAGCTCTGGTGCGATCCCCGCGAGCTGTTGCAGGAAGCTGCCGACACGCAAGCCCTGCACCGGCTCAGCCGGGACGGTGTGACCGTGGAGTTCGAGGCCCGGCCGCTGGCCGGGGGCGAGCTGCAGGAAGGCAGCTTCGCCAACATCCGTTTCAAGGTCAGCGACCAGACCAGCGGCCAGCCGTTGTCAGGCATGGCCCCGGGGGCGTGGATCGACCCGGCGCAGTCGGCCCCGGTCGGGGATCGCAACCAAAGCTGCAAGTCACGGGTCGCGCTGTTTCTCAAGAGCAGCATTGGTGCCCGGCCACTGCTCGACCTGAACAGCTACTTCCTGTTGATGCTGAACAATGACGCCAGCCTGACGGTGATCGACCCGACCGTGTCGGTGGGCGGCGTCACCAGCACCATGGCCCGCATCGATCTGCCCGGGCGGCCCATGGACTGGGTGGCCACCAGCGACGACAAGCATGTGTTCGTGTCGATCCCCGAAAGCGGCAAGGTGGCGGTGATCGATACCGAAACCTTCACCCGCGTGGCCGACCTGGACGCTGGCGAGCAGCCACTGCGCGTGGCCTTGCAGCCCGACCAGCACCGGCTGTGGGTTGGCAACAACAGCAGTGACCCGGCCAAGGGCGGCGTCACGGTGATCGACGTGCCGGGGCGCACCAGCCTGAAAAGCTTCAACACTGGCACCGGGCACCACGAGATCGCCTTCAGCGCCGATTCGCGCTTTGCCTACGTCAGCAACCGCGACAGCGGTACCCTGAGTGTCATCGATATCCCGGAAATGCGCCTGGCCAAGACCATCAAGGTGGGCCCGCACCCGTTGTCGGTCAGCTATTCGGCGTTGTCCCAGGCCGTCTATGTGGTCGATGGCGAGGAGGGCAGCGTGCGCGTGTTCGATGCGCGTAACCACCAGCTGCGCCACACGGTCAAGGCCGAACAGGGCCTGGGGCCGATGCGCTTCAGCAGCGATGGCCGCTACGGCGTGGTGCTCAACACCCTGGAAAACCAGGCCCTGGTGATCGATGCCAGCACCGACCGGCTGATCCACAAGATCCCAGTGGCGGCCGAGCCCTACCAGCTGACCTTCACCAAGGGCTATGCCTATGTGCGTGGCCTGGCCTCGCCGAAGGTGAGCATGATCAACCTGGCCAGCCTGGGCGACGGGCGTACGCCGATCGTCCAGGGCTTCGAGGCTGGCCCGGCGGCGCCACGCCAGGCCGGTAACCTGCCGCTGGCCCAAGGCCTGTCGGTGTCGCGCGATGACAACTCGGTGTTCGTGGTCAACCCGGTGGACAACACCACCTACTTCTACGCCGAGGGCATGAACGCGCCGATGTCCGGCTACAACAACCGCGGCCACCAGGCCCGCGCCGCTATCGTCATCGATCGCAGCCTGCGTGAAGTGGCGCCAGGGGTGTACGGCTCGACGGTGAAACTGCCCGCCGCCGGCAAGTTCGACGTCGCCTTCCTGCTCAACCAGCCACAGATCATCCACTGCTTCAGCACCGAAGTGGCCCAGGCGCCCAATGCCGGCAAGCCCAAGGCCGCACATGCCGAGTTCATCGGCCTGGACCAGCCGTTGCCGCAGCACAGCAACTTCACCGCCAAAGTACGCATCGTCGGCGACGACGGCCAGCCACGGCGGGGCCTGAGCGACCTGAGCCTGCGCTACTTCCTGGCGCCGTCGTCGATGCCGCGCAACCTGCAGTTGCAAGAGGTGGGCGAGGGCGTCTACCAGGCGGCGCTGACACTGCCTGAGGCCGGCGCCTGGTACCTGCATGTGCAGTCGCCCTCGCTGGGGCGCAAGTTCGCCGAAGAAAACTACACCAGCCTGCGCGTCCTGCCGGCCGCAGCGAGCAACGCTTCCCAGACTGACGTGAGGAATGTGCGATGAACGCCAAGCATGCTTTCACACTGTTGGCCCTGAGCCTGGCACTTGCCAGCGACCTGGCCCTGGCCCACGCCGGTCACGACCACAAAGGCCCCGCCGAGCAGCCGCCAGCGGCGCACCAGGAAAAGGCCAGCGTGCGCTTTGCCGATGTTTCGCTGCTGAACCAGGACGGCATGCCGGTACGCCTGGAAAAAGACCTGGTGGGCGACCACCTGGTGGTCATGGGCTTCATCTATACCAGCTGCACCACGGTATGCCCCGTGGTGTCGTCGATCATGGGCAAGGTCCAGCAGCAACTGGGTGGCCGGGTCGGCGAGGAGATTCACCTGGTATCGATCAGCGTCGACCCCCAGCGCGATGACGCCAGGCGCTTGCAGGACTATGCCAAGGCGTTCCAGAAGGGGCCAGGCTGGAGCTGGTTGACCGGCAGCCCGTACGCCATCACTGAAACCCTCAAGGGCCTGGGCAGCTTCAGTGCCGACCTTAGCCAGCACCCGCCGCTGATCCTGGTCGGCGACGGGCGCAGCGGGCACTGGACGCGTTACTACGGCTTCACCGACCCGGCCGTGCTGATCGCAGAGATCAACCGGCTCAGCGCCCGCCGGGTGCATGCCAAGAGCACCGCCATCGCCGACCATCACGAGGTGCAACCATGAGCACTGTCACCCCCCGCCGCGCTGGCATGCGCGGCTTCGACTGGCTGGTACTGGGTGGCTGCCTGTGGATTCTGGCCTCGGTGGCGTTTGCCCATGAAGGCCATGGCCAGCAAGGGCCTGCGCCACAACCGGCGCCGCAGGCGATGACCAGTGGCGGCGGCACCCGCGATGCCCAGACCTGGTTCACCGACACCGTGTTGCAGGACCAGAACGGCCGCGAGCTGCGTTTCTACAGCGACGTGCTCAAGGACAAGGTGGTGATGCTCAACGTGATCTTCACCCACTGCACCGACGCTTGCCCGCTGATTACCCGCAAGCTGCGCGAGGTGCGCGAAGCCATGGGGCCGGCGCTGGCCAGCCAGGTCACCTTCGTGTCGATCAGCAGCGACCCGCTGAACGATACCCCACAGGCACTCAAGGCATTTGCCGCCAAGCAGGGTGTGGACGGCCCGAACTGGCTGTTCCTGACCGGTGACAAGGCCAGTGTCGACCTGGTGCTTGGCCGCATCGGGCAGTTCCTGCCCAGCCCCGAGCAGCATTCGACCCAGTTGATTGCCGGTGATGTGGCCGGCAAGCGTTGGAGCAAGATCCGCCCGGATGCACCACCCGCGGCGATTGCCCAGCGCATGCAGCTGCTGACCCAGCCACTGGCGGGTCGGTGAGCATCATGCGCCTGCTGGGGAGTTTGCCTCTAGGGCAGCTGCTTTCGCGACGCACGGCTGCTCCCGCAGGGCTTGCGGTATGGCTCACATGCGTGCTTGGCATGGCCTCTTTTTCGGCCTTGGCCCTCGACCTTACCGACCACGAACAAGCCGGTAAACGCCTCTACCGCGAAGGGCTTTCCAGCAGTGATGTGCAACTGCAGGCCCGGGTCGGAGCCAGCGACATGGCCGTCCCTGCCAGCGTGCTGCCCTGCGCCAGTTGCCACGGCAGCGACGGCCGTGGCCGTGCCGAAGGTGGGGTGCGCCCACCCAGCCTGGACTGGCGACGCCTGGCACTTGGGCAGGGCACGCGCGAAGCCAACGGTCGCACCTACCCGGCCTATACCGACAGCAGCCTGGCCCGGGCCATCCAGCAGGGTGTGGACCCGGCCGGTAACCGCCTGGACCCGGCCATGCCCCGTTTCGAGCTGACGTTGGCCGACCAGCGCAACCTCACGGCCTATCTCAAGCGCCTGGCCCAGGAGCGCGACCCCGGCGTGGAGGAGGGCGTGCTGCGCCTGGGCACCTTGCTGCCTGCCAGCGGCCCGTTGGCCGATGCCGGGCACGTGATTCGGGCGGTACTGCAGGACGGTGTGGCGCAACTCAACCAGCAAGGCGGCATTCACGGGCGACGGCTGGAACTGGTGGTGCTCGATCCGGGCGCCGACCCGGCCAGCGCCGAACGCGCCTTGCAGCGGTTGCTGGGGCAAGAGCGGGTATTTGCCTTGGTTTCGCCGCTGGCGCCGATGCTCGACCAGCGCCTGACAACCTTGCTGGGGGCACAGAATGTCCCCCTCATCGGCAGCACCCCGCGCAGCGGCGGTAGTGCGCAGATCTTCGACCCGCTGCCTGGCCTGCCGGAGCAATTGCTGAGCCTCGCAGGCCACGCCCGGACCGCGCTGGGCCTGGCGCCCGGTGAACTGCGCGTGGTTTACGCTGGCAATGAACAGGCCGCATTGGCCGAGCAGGTGCGCGAGCGGTTGCTGCAGCAGGGCTGGGCGACGCCCGCCATCCAGGTGTTCGATGGCCAGGCCGTGGATGGCCCGGGCATCATCTTCCTTGGCCGCGCTCAGGCCTTTGCCGAGCTGGCGGCAGCGTTGCAGGCAGCGGGCCGCCAGCCGTACCTGTTCGCCGCTTCCAGCCAGGTAGCCGGGGCCGTGGCGCGCTTGCCGGAGCAGTGGTCACGACGGCTGTTCCTGGCCTATCCCTATGTGCCTGGGGACTGGACCGAACAGGGCCTGGCGACTTTAGCCGGCCTGCAACAGCGTCAGGGCCTAGACCCACGCCAGGCTTCGCTGCAGGTCTCCACCCTGTGTGCGCTGCGGTTGCTCAGCGAAGCGCTGAAACAGATTGGCCGTGACGCCAGCCGCGAGCAGCTGATTACCGCGCTGGAGGGCCTGCACGATGTGGCCACCGGCCTGACCCCGGCATTGGGCTTTGGCCCCGGGCGTCGCCAGGGCATGGCCGGCGCCCATGTGGTAGCGGTCGACCTGCCTGGGCCGCACTTCACCGCGGTCACCCCGTACCGGCCGGTGCCGGTAACGCCTTGAACGGAGGTTGCCATGCGTATCATGTTGCTGTGCCTGTTGCTGGTGTTGGGCCGGGCGGTCTGGGCCGATATGCCCGCCGCGCGGGTCAACGGCGTGGAGATCGGGCAAATGCGCCTGGAGCGCTATTTCAGCGAGTACCTGGAAGCCCAGGGCCGTGCGCTGACCAGCATCCGCAACCCGGGCCTGTACAAGCGCCTGCGCGACCAGGCGCTGGATGAGCTGATCGACAAGGAACTGCTGTGGCAGGAGGCGCAACGCCAGGGCATTGCCATCAGCGATGAACAGGTGTCGGCACACGTCGGCGAAGTGGAGGCAGCATTTGGCAGCCCGGCCATTTTCGAGCGGCGTCTGGCAGAGGCGGGCTTCGATCGGGCACATTACACTGAATATACCCGGCAAGAGATGGCGGCCCAGCTGGTTTATGCCAGGCTCAGCGCAGTCGACGCGCCGAGCCAGGACGATGTGCAGGCATTCTATGATGCCAACCAAGCAACCCTGCAAGGAGCGCAGAACCAAAGTGATAATCCTTCGGTCATACGCGAACACGGCCTGGTGTTGGCCAGGGCCACGCTCATCGGTCAAAGAGAAGCGCAGGCGCGCCATTGGGTGCGCCAACGTTTGCGGGAATCCGGTAAAGTGGAGATTGCCGACTGAGTACCCTGATGGCCGTTGCCCCAATGCTGGGGAATCAGGGCTTGGCAATGTGCCATCATTTCCCCCGCTTCTGGGGAACCAGCTGGGTGTGCCTGCCCGCCGCGATATCGGTGCTGGCCGGCACTATTGGCAAATCAATGAGTTACAGCGGTGCAACATGACTATTCACGCCTGGCACGAAGCCTGCTCAAGCCTGTACAAGGGCGCACTTCGCAGACCGGGTAACCGGGCAGTTCTTGGGAGTCGACCTTGGTGAACAGAGTATTGGTAGTCGATGACGAACAGACTCTTGCGCAGAACCTGCAAGCGTACCTGCAGGCGCAAGGCCTGGAAGTTCATGTTGCCCACGACGGTGCCAGTGGTATCGAACAGGCTGTAAGCCTGGCACCGCAAGTAGTCGTGCTGGATTACCGCTTGCCCGATATGGAAGGTTTTCAGGTACTGGAGGCTGTACGCAAGAACAGGCAATGCCACTTCGTGCTGATTACCGCCCACCCCACCGTCGAGGTGCGTGAGCGGGCCGCCGAACTGGGCGTGAGCCATGTCCTGTTCAAGCCGTTCCCGTTGATGGAACTGGCCCGTGCAATCTTCGACCTGATGGGCATCGAGCGCCGGCGCAGGGCCACGGACAACCCGGCTGAAGGGTTCGTCGAACGACGCCAGAACAGGAACGAATCTTTCCCCCTGCAGTTGTACGATGGAAGCTGGGTGTTGGCCGACCGCCGCCGAAACGGCGCCAAGCCACCAGGGCCCGACGACGACCAACTGCTTACAGGGGAATAGCGGCGCCCGCACCCCTGGCCGAGCCAGCCTGCGACGCGCCCCTGAGCGGAGTCGTAGGCCATGCCAGAAGCATTCGATGCAACCGTTGCGGCCCAGTCGCCGGCACAGCCAAAACCACTTCAAGCCTACCCCCGCGACCTCCTGGCCCAGGCTCGCCTGCAAGCCACCGACCAACGCCTGCTCAACTGCCTGGAGCAACTGGCCGGCGATACCCCGGCCACCTTCACTCAACGCCTGGGCCTGACCCTGCATTACCCGGTACTGGTCAGCCACACCTTGCTGGCCAGTACCCCACGCTTCGACAAGGTCAGCCTGGCCGCGTGCCTGAAGCGCGAATTCGTGCTGATCGAGCAGGACGGCCAACTGTTGGGCGTATTCGCCGACCCCTTCGACCCTGCCCGCCTGGCCTGGATCGATGATGTGCTGCAGGGTGCGCCGTTGTACCTGGCCCATCCTGCCGAGCTGGCCACGTTCCTTGCCCGCCATGAAGAAAGCTTCCACGCCGTCGATGCCCTGGACCACGATGCCGAGACCAGCAGCGAAAGCGACCCGCTGCAACGCCTGTCGCTGGCCAGCATCAGCGAAGACCAGAGCCGGGTGGTCAAGCTGGTCAACTCCACCCTGTATGACGCGCTGAAGCTGCATGCCAGCGACATTCACCTGGGCATGACTGGCCAGGGCCTGACCATCAAATACCGCATCGACGGTGTGCTTAACGGTGCCGGCAAAGCCAGCGGCAGCGCCTTCGCCGACCAGGTGATTTCGCGTATCAAGGTCATGGCCGAGCTGGATATCGGCGAAAAACGCGTGCCCCAGGACGGCCGCTTCAAGGTTGCCGTTGGCGATAGGCAAATCGATTTCCGTGTATCGATCATGCCCAGCATCTTTGGTGAAGACGCGGTGCTGCGGGTGCTCGACAAGCAGGACTTGTCCGACCGGGTCAGTGGTGTGCAATTGCAGGCCTTGGGGTTTGCCGAAGAAACCCTGCGCGCCCTGCGCCGGCTGGCCGCCGAGCCCTACGGCATGATCCTGGTCACTGGCCCCACCGGCAGCGGCAAGACCACCACCCTGTACGCCATGATCAGCGAAATCAACCACGGCGTGGACAAAATCATCACCATCGAGGACCCGGTCGAATACCAGCTGCCCGGCGTGCTGCAGATTCCGGTCAATGAAAAGAAGGGCCTGACCTTCGCTCGTGGTTTGCGCTCGATCCTGCGCCACGACCCGGACAAGATTCTGGTGGGTGAAATCCGCGACCCGGACACCGCGCAGATCGCCGTGCAATCGGCGCTCACCGGCCACCTGGTGTTCACCACCATTCACGCCAACAACGTATTCGACGTGATCGGCCGCTTCAGCCAGATGCAGGTCGACCCCTACAGCTTCGTGTCCGCGCTGAACGCGGTGCTGGCCCAACGCCTGATTCGTCTGGCCTGCCCGCACTGCGCCACGCCCTGCGACCACGATGACGACACCTTGCATGGCTCGGGCCTGACCCGCGACGGGGTGGCCGGCTGGCGCTTCGTTCGCGCCCAGGGCTGCGGCCAGTGCCGCGGCAGTGGCTACCGCGGCCGCAGCGCCATCGCCGAGCTGCTGCACCTGGACGACGACCTGCGGCAGATGATCGTCGAGCGCCGCCCCCTGGCGCAAATCAAGACACTCGCCTGCCAGCGTGGCCTGCGCCTGCTGCGGGCTTCGGCCCTGGACCTGGTCCGCGATGGCCGTACCACCCTTGAGGAGATCAACCGTGTCACATTCATCTGACCGTTACTGCGCCGTATTGGGCGCCGAGGGTGTCGGCCTGGGTCGCTGGCACAAGAACCATCACCAGTGGCTGGGCAGCCGCGACTTCAGCAGCGACGCCACCCAACCGGCCTGGGATGCCGCCGTCGACGGGCTGGCTGCGCTGCTGGCCGAGCATGCGGTGCGGGGCGCCCAGTTGCGGGTGCTGCTGTCGGCCCGCTACAGCCGCTTCTGCCTGGTGCCCTGGAGCGACGCCATCGGCCACCCGCGCGAGCTGGATGCCTATGCCCGGGCCTGTTTCGAAAACCTTTATGGGCAACCGCTGGACGACTGGCGCATTGTGCTGTCACCCGAGCCTGCCGGTGCCGCCCGCATCGCGACGGCACTGCCCGAGGCGCTGCTGCAACGGCTGCAGGCGCTGGGCCGGGAAAGCCGCCTGAACCTGCGGTCAGTACAGCCGTACCTGATGGCGGCCTACAACCGCTGTTCGGCGCAGCTGGAGCAGGGCGACTTCCTGTTCGTGCTGGCCGAACCACGCCGCAGCGTGCTGCTGCTGGCGGCCGGTGGGGCGTGGCAGCAAGTGCTGGCGCAAGGTTGCGCCGACAGCGACCAGGCCCTGCAAGCGCTGATCGAGCGCACCTGCGAGCTGTACGGCGAGCACCTGCCACGGGTCTACCTGCATGCACCGGGGCGGGGCGACGTGCCGCAACTGGCGGCGGTACAGCTGTGCCAGCCGGCCAGCGAAGCCGACCCGCTGTGCGCCATGTGGCGGGCGGTGGCTTGACATGCGCCGCCTCAACCTGGAATTCCAGCCACGGCGCAGCAGCCCGTTGGCCTGGGCGCTGCTCATCCTGGCCAGCGCAGTGCTCGCCGGCTTGGTACTGCTGCAACACGGCTTGCAGGCCGAGCAGGTCGACCTGGAGGCCAGCGTGCACAGCCTGGAATTGCAGCTGGGCCGCCGCCCGGCCACTGCCGCGCCCTTGAACAGTGCCGCCAGCCGCGAACAAGCCGAGCGCCTGGCACAGATGCGCAGCGTGTCGCAGCAGTTGCAACGTCCTTGGCAACAGCTATTCGCCATGCTCGAAGCCATGCCACAAGAAGATGTGGCGCTGCTTGGCCTGACCCCGGATGCGCGCAAAGGCCAGGTACGCATCGCTGCCGAAGCACGCAACCTGGAAGCGATGCTGCAGTACCACCAACGGCTGGAAGCCAGTGCAGAGCTGAGTGACGTGTCGCTGCTCAACCACGAAGTGCTGGCCGCGCAACCTGAGCACCCGGTGCGCTTTACCCTCACCGCTACCTGGGAGACCGGCCATGCGCGCCCCTAACGCACTGAACAGCTTGATCCTCCAGGAACGCCTACGCAGCATTGGCCCGGTCGGCTTGGGCGCAGTCCTGGTCAGCGTGCTGGCCATTGGCGTGATCTGTGCCGGGGTGCTGCCGCAATGGCAGGACGTGCGCGAACTGCGTGCCAGTGAAGCGGACGCCAGCGTACAGGTGCAGCGGGTCAAGCGCGGTGAGCTGAAAATTGCCGTCAAGCCAGAGCAGGAAGCGCTGGACAGCCTGCGCCAGCAACTGCCAGGGCAACCCCAGGCCAGCGAACTGATCGAGCGCCTGTACCACCTGGCCAGTGCCGAGCACATCAGCCTGGCACGTGGCGAATACGCCTTGGGCATCGACCCCAAGACCCAGCTGGCGCGTTACCAGATCGTGCTGCCGGTGCGCGGCAGCTACCCACAGATTCGCGGCTTCATCAAAGGCCTGCTCAAGCAGCTGCCGACCCTGGTGCTGGAAGACCTCGAACTGCAACGCAAACGCATCGGCGACGGCGAGCTGAACGCCCGGCTGCGCATGACCCTTTACCTGTCGAGGTCGTGATGAACACTCAACGTGCAGTCATCTGGGCCAGTTTCCTTGGTGTGAGCGCAGTCCTCGCCTGGGCACCAGGGCACTGGTTCGGCCAGGAAGGCAGCGTCGCGGCCTTCGCGGGCAAGCCCGCTCCCATAGGGGTTGTGGGCAACGCTGAGCCTGTAGGAGCGGCTTTGGCCGCAAAAGGGCCGGAGCAGGCCTCCAGAAACCTGTTCCCAACCCAGCAATGGACCAAACCCAAAGCCCTGGCCACGGTCACCGAACAACCCGTCATGACCGCACCTGTCGTCGCCGCGGCCCCGACGGCTCCGGAGCTGCCGTTCCAGTTCATCGGCCGCATGGGCAACGACGACGACCTGCAGATTTTCCTGCAGAGCGGCGAAAAACTCTACGTCGTGCGCCAGGGCGACGTCATCGAAGACACCTATCGCCTCGATCGGGTATCGGCCAGCGAGCTGAACCTGGTCTACCTGCCTTTGCACCAGTCGCAGACCTTGTCTGTCGGGAGCGCACCATGAAATCGTCAAAGCTGTGCAAGCCTGCTCCGTTCCTGCTTTTGGCGCTGTGCGTGGCCATTGCCGGCTGCGGCTCCAGCGCGGTACGCAAGGACAGCGATCAGTTGATGAAGGAGGGCCAGTACGAAGCCGGCATCGCCCGCCTGGAAGAGGCCTTGCGCGATGACCCGCGTGACACCGAGCTGAACATCGCCCTGGCCCACAGCCGCCAGGCGGCGGTCGAGGCCCTGATTACCCAGGCCGACAGCGACCGGGTCCGCCACGACTTCGTCAACGCCCGCATGGGCTATGGCCGGGTGCTGACCCTGGAACCGAACAATCGCCGTGCCCAGGAGGGCATCCGCCAGCTGGAGCTGATCCGCACCCTCGACGAACGTGTAGCGCTGGGCCAGGCGGCGCTGCGCCAGGGCGACCTGTTCGGGGCCGAACGCTACATGCGCGAAGTCCTGCGGCTGGACCCGCAGAACCAGAAGGGCATTGCGCTGCGCACCGACATCGAGAACGTCCAGGCGCGTACCGCGCAGCCGTTCCCGCAGCTGCGCAGCAAGCTGGAGCGGCCGGTGACCCTGGAGTTTCGCGATGCCAACCTGAAAACCATCTTCGAAGTGCTGTCGCAAGTGGCCGGCATCAACTTCATCTTCGACAAGGACCTGCGCCCGGACATGAAGGCCACCATCTTCGTGCGCGAGGTGCGCATCGAGGACGCGATAGCGCTGCTGCTGGAGCAAAACCAGCTGCGCCAGAAGATCGTCAACGACAACACCCTCATGGTCTACCCCGACTCGCCACAGAAGGCCAAGGACTACCAGGAACTGGTCATGCGCACTTTCTACCTGACCAGCATCGATGCCAACACCGCGCTGAACATGGTCAAGACCATGCTCAAGACCCGCGATGTGTTCGTTGACGAGCGCCTCAACACCCTGACCATGCGCGACACCCCCGATGCGGTACGCATGGCCGAGAAGCTGCTGCAGTCGCAGGACCAGTCCAACCCCGAGGTGGTGCTGGAAGTGGAGGTGATGGAAGTGGCCACTTCGCGCATCCTCGACCTTGGCCTGCAATGGCCCAATACCTTCGGCGTGCTGAGCGACGATGGCAACCCGGTCAGCGTGCTCGACCAGCTCAAGGGCATCAATTCCAGCCGTATCAGCATTGCGCCAGCGCCGCAGGCCAAGATCAACGCCCAGGACAAAGACATCAACACCCTGGCCAGCCCGGTGATCCGCGTCAGCAACCGCGAGCAGGCGCGTATCCACATCGGCCAGCGGGTGCCGATCATCAGCGCCACCTCGGTGCCGTCCACCCAGGGCCCGGTGATCACCGAAAGCGTCACCTACCTGGACGTCGGCCTGAAGCTGGAAGTGCAGCCCACGGTCCACCTGAACAATGAAGTGGCGATCAAGGTGGCGCTCGAGGTCAGTAACGCCACCCCGCTGGAGGCTACCCGCCAGGGCACCATCCCGGTTCAGGTCGACACCCGCAACGCGCAGACCAGCCTGCGCCTGCATGATGGCGAAACCCAGGTGCTGGCCGGCCTGGTACGCAACGACCACAACGCCAGTGGTAACAAGATCCCCGGCCTTGGCGACATTCCGGGCTTGGGACGGCTGTTCGGCAGCAACAAGGACGACATGAGCAAATCCGAGCTGGTACTGGCGATTACCCCGCGCATCGTGCGCAACCTGCCGTACCAGAGCCCGTCGGACATGGAGTTCTCCACCGGCACGGAGTCGGCCATGCAGGTACGCCAGATGGCGCCGCTGCCACCGGTGGACGTGCCCAGCAATGCGCCCACCTCCGAGAGCCCGGTCGTCGACAGCCAGATGGCAGTGGCCCCGGTGAATGCGAGCCCGCGGCCATGAAAACCTCGCGCCGCATGCGTGGCTTCAGCCTGATCGAGGTCGTGCTGACCCTGGCACTGCTCGGGCTGCTCGCCAGCATGGCCGCGCCGCTGACCGAGACCGTGGTGCGCCGCGGCAAGGAGCAGCAGTTGCGCGAGGCGCTGTACCAGATCCGCGACGCCATCGACGCCTACAAGCGCGCCTTCGACGCCGGTTACATCGAGAAGCGCCTGGATGCCAGCGGCTACCCGCCGAACCTGCAGGTGCTGGTGGACGGGGTGCGCGACGTGCGCAGTGCCAAGGGCGCCAAGTTCTACTTCCTGCGGCGCATCCCGCACGACCCGCTGCTGGCGACCAAGGCGGAAGATGAAGGCGGTTGGGGCCTGCGTGCCTACGAGAGCAGCCCCGACAACCCGCGCGAAGGCGAAGACGTGTTCGACGTGTACTCCAAGGCCCGCGGCAAAGGCCTCAACAACATCCCGTACGGGCAATGGTGATAGCCATGAAACGCAGCAAAGGCTTCACCCTGATCGAACTGCTGGTGGTGATGGCGATCATCGCCACGCTGATGACCATCGCCATGCCGCGCTATTTCAACAGCCTGGAAAGCTCCCGCGAGGCCACCCTGCGCCAAAGCCTGGCGGTACTGCGCGAGGCGCTGGACCACTACTACGGCGACACCGGCCACTACCCGGATTCGCTGGAGCAACTGGTGGAACAACGCTACCTGCGCAACACCCCGGTCGACCCGATTACCGAGCGCAGCGATGCCTGGCAGTTGGTACCCCCGCCAGAAGGTGTGGCGGGCGGCGTGGCCGATATCAAGAGCGGTGCCACAGGGAGGGCGCGTGATGGCAGCCTTTTCGCTGAATGGTAAAGCCAACGGCGGCTTCACCTACCTGGGCGTGCTGCTGCTGATAGCGGTCAGTAGCGTCGCCCTGGCAGCCACCGGCACCCTTTGGGCCAGTGCCGCCCAGCGCGACCGCGAACGGCAGTTGCTGTGGGTAGGCGGCCAGTACGCCCAGGCCCTGCGCAGCTACTACCGCGCATCCCCCGGGCTGGCCCAGTACCCGCAGGACCTGGCTGACCTGCTGCAGGACAACCGCTTTCCGCAGGCCCGCCGGCACATTCGCCGGCTGTACCCCGACCCCATCACCAACAGCGACGATTGGGGCCTGCTGCGTTCGATCGACGGCCGTATCACTGGCGTGCACAGCCGCTCGGCCGACACACCGTTCAAACGCAGTGGTTTCAACACCGAGTGGAGCGGTTTCGAAGGGCTTGAGCACTACAGCGACTGGCAGTTCGTCGCCGAACAGGCGTTTACCGATAGTGCCGCCGGCGGGCAGACCCACAGTGGCCCGGGAGATACGCCATGAAGCGCCTGGCTGCGTTGTGCCTGCTGCTGGCGTTGGCCACATCGGCCAAGGCCGGGGTGGAGGACGAGATGCAGGGGTTTATCGTCGACAACACCATCTCGCACATCGGCCACGACTTTTACTACTACTTCGCCGACCGCCTGCGTGCCACCAGCCGCCTGGACTTCAACCTGGTGGTACGCGAACGCCCCGATGCGCGCTGGGGCAGCCTGGTGACCGTGGAGTTCGAGCGCGAAGTCATGTACCGGCGCTTCCTGCCACCGAACACCACCGAGCTCAAAGACGAGGCCGTTGCAGCTGCCGACCTGGTCAAGCAGCAAATCATTCAACGCAAGCTGCAACGCCTGCTGCAGGACACCACCGACTTGGAGAGGGACGAGCTATGAACCACCGCATACCCCGTTGCATCGCCGCCTGCCTGCTGGCCAGCGCCTGTGCGGCCCAGGCCACGGAACTGGTGTACACCCCGGTGAACCCGGCGTTTGGCGGCAACCCGTTGAATGGTACCTGGCTGCTGAACAACGCCCAGGCGCAGAACGACCACGACGACCCCGACCTCGAGGACCGCGCCTCGGCCTTTACCGGCACTACGGCCCTGGAACGTTTCAGCAACCAGCTGGAGTCGCGGATGTTGTCGCAGTTGCTCGACAACATCAGTAACGGCAGTACCGGCAGCATGGCGACCGATGCGTTTCTCATCGACGTCATCGACGATTCCGGGGCCTTGAGCATCAAGGTCACCGATCGCGCCACGGGAGAAATTTCGATCATTGAGGTCAGCGGCCTGAACCCCTGAGAGGGAAGGGCTTTTATGTTGGGGAGAGAACACCATGAAACGTCTGCTGAGCACGCTGCTGATCCTCACCGCCCTGGGCCTGCAAAGTGGTTGTAGCCTGCGCGAACCCATGTCGGCCGAACAGGACTCGGAAACCCCGACCCTGACCCCTCGGGCCTCGACCTACTACGACCTGATCAACATGCCCCGGCCCAAGGGGCGCTTGATGGCAGTGGTGTACGGGTTCCGCGACCAGACCGGGCAGTACAAGCCGACCCCGGCCAGCTCGTTCTCCACCAGCGTCACCCAGGGTGCGGCGAGCATGCTGATGGATGCCCTGAGTGCCAGCGGCTGGTTCGTGGTGCTGGAGCGTGAAGGGCTGCAGAACCTGCTGACCGAGCGCAAGATCATCCGCGCGTCGCAGAAAAAGCCGGATGTCGCGGAAAACATCATGGGCGAACTGCCCCCGCTGCAGGCCGCCAACCTGATGCTGGAGGGCGGCATCATTGCCTACGACACCAACGTGCGCAGCGGCGGCGAAGGCGCGCGCTATCTGGGCATCGACATCTCCCGCGAGTACCGGGTGGACCAGGTCACCGTCAACCTGCGCGCCGTGGACGTGCGCACCGGGCAGGTGCTGGCCAACGTGATGACCAGCAAGACCATCTACTCGGTCGGGCGCAGTGCCGGGGTGTTCAAGTTCATCGAGTTCAAGAAGCTGCTGGAAGCCGAGGTGGGGTATACCACCAATGAACCGGCGCAGCTGTGCGTGCTGTCGGCTATCGAAGCGGCGGTAGGGCACTTGCTGGCGCAGGGGATTGAACGGCGGCTGTGGCAGGTGGCTGGGGATGGGGGGGAGGGCAAGGCTACGGTGGACAAGTTCTTGAGTCAGAATCAGCAGCCTTGATCGACCTTGAGGGCCTCTTCGCGGACTCGCCCGCTCCCACAGGGATCGCGTGACCCAAGGTGCGATGCCGTCCCTGTGGTTTTAACCATGAAGAGGTCGGTGCAGAACTGAGCTCATGGCACCCTGTCCACGGGCATGTGCAGCTTCACAGAGGCCCTAATAAACAAAAGGTTTAAAGCACGCCCAGAAAATTTCAGACGCAGCCGACATACAGCCTTTTCCTTGCTCCGTAATCTTGGGCATCCACCTACAAGGAAATTTGGCCATGGCTAGTAACGGATACATGCGGATAAACGGTGAGCGACAGGGCTTGATCTCCGCAGGCTGCAACTCGCAGCCGTCCATTGGTAACCGATGCCAGCTCTCTCATCAGGATGAGATCCTGGTGCTGGCGTTGAACCACGCAATGTCCAACACCGACAACACCCGACGCGCGACTCACCATCCCGTGTCGATCACCAAACTGGTCGACAAGGCCAGTCCATTGCTGGCTCAGGCCGTGGATTCCCAAGAGGCGCTCGTCTGTGAAATAGACCTCTATCGCACGCACTCAGGAGGTCACCAGGAAAAATATTTTTCCATCAAGCTGGAAGGCGCGGTGATCGTAGCTCAGGAGCTGGATATACCCCATGCCGTGTTGATGGCCGATCAGCAGGCGCAAGAGCAATTGCTAATTCGCTACCGCTCGATCAGATGGAGTCACCATGCTGCCGGGACAACCGGGCACGCGGCGTGGGGGGAGATACCATGAGCCGGCAAGAGGAATTTGGCGATCGCCCGGACCAGGCGTTCTGGGAAGTGAATGCTGCAGCCGCCGGGTTGATCAGTCACGGTTGTACTGTCAGTGCGCGGTACCTGCAGGATCGCAGGTTGCGTATGCAGTTCAATCGGGAGCTCGCCTATTACGCGCAGCGAGTGGTGGACGATGTAGTTCAGCGACGTATTAGTCCGGAGGAGGGGCTGGGGCGTATCGAAGTTGAGGCTAAGAGCATGGGCTCGGAAATACAGCGCGTGATTCAGCAAGCTATCGGCCTGGCCGCTGGCGCCTCTCAGGCAGCTACAGGTTTGGCAAGCTGCATGGCTAGCCTGGGTACCACGTGTGCGTTTCATGGCGTGCCCTTGATGGCCCATGGTGGGAATAACTTTTATGAGAACGGCCGTGGGCTTTATGAAGGGCGCACGGATGTGGTAGGGCCGGTTCGGAAACTATATCAGGAGGCCGCCAAATCGGTGGGTTATGGTGAGCTTGAGGGGAACATGGCTTATTACAGCGCAGATCTGGTTTTCTCTGGGCGGGCTTTAAGTCGGCGGGTTCCTAAAAAGGGTGCCTGGCGTTTATATCGCTATTTGGATAGTGATATGGAGAGAAAGTACAGGCAGCTAGGTAGGACTGGCCTAGTGTTTGAGTTTGGTTCGTCGGCGTCGACGCTGATACAGTTAAATAATGAATTCAAAAAATGAAATTTTTTCTGTTTATTATTTTTGTAATGGGTGATGTTGTATTTAGATTGTTTTTGAACAGGACTGTTTTCAGGTCCCTGGGGAGCAATTGGATGTTGATCTGTGCGCTCTGTTATTTTGCGTTCATGATGAGGGTTTATTTGGATATAGTTGGAGGTGGAGGTTTGTTCGGTTTTTCCTTTCGGTCTGGTGATGTTATTACAGTGTCAGTAGTGCCTGCTGTATGCGTTTTTATGCTATTTTTTCATGTGTGGGCAGTTACTTCTCGGATGGACAGCTAGTTATTCGGCCATGCGCATGAGCGGCAGGAAAAGGTTGTGCAGGCTTCTGGTGCTTGTGGGCTGTTTTTGGCATTTTTGATTTTATGCACGGTATGTGGTTGACCTTGAGGGCCTCTTCGCGGGTAAACCCGCGCCCACAGGGATCGCGTGACCCAAGGTGCGATGCCGTCCCTGTGGTTTTAACCATGAAGAGGTCGGCTGCAGAACTGAGCTCATGGCACCCTGCCCACGGGCACGTGCAGCTTCACAGAGGCCCGAATAAACAAAAGGTTTAAAGCACGCCCAGAACATTTCAGACGCAGCCGACATACAGCCTTTCCTTGCTCCGTAATCTTGGGCATCCACCTACAAGGAAATTTGGCCATGGCTAGTAACGGATACATGCGTATAAACGGTGAGCGACAGGGCTTGATCTCCGCAGGCTGCAACTCGCAGCCGTCCATTGGTGACCGATGCCAGCTCTCTCATCAGGATGAGATCCTGGTGCTGGCGTTGAACCACGCAATGTCCAACACCGACAACACCCGACGCGCGACTCACCATCCCGTGTCGATCATCAAACTGGTCGACAAGGCCAGTCCATTGCTGGCTCAGGCCGTGGATTCCCAAGAGGCGCTCGTCTGTGAAATAGACCTCTATCGCACGCACTCAGGAGGTCACCAGGAAAAATATTTTTCCATCAAGCTGGAAGGCGCGGTGATCATAGCTCAGGAGCTGGATATACCCATGCCGTGTTGATGGCCGATCAGCAGGCGCAAGAGCAATTGGTGCCTCTCAGGCCGCTACAGGTTTGGCAAGCTGCATGGCTAGCTTAGGTACCACATGTGCGTTTCATGGCGTGCCCTTGATGGCCCATGGTGGGAATAACTTTTATGAGAACGGCCGAAGGCTTTATGAAGGGCGCACGGATGTCGTGGGGCCGGTTCGGAAGCTATATCAGGAGGCTGCCAAGTCGGTGGGTTATGGTGAACGTGAGGGAAACATGGCTTATTACAGCGCAGATCTCGTATTTTCTGGGCGGGCTTTAACTCAGCGGGTTCCCAAAAAAGGCGCCTGGCGTTTATATCGCTATTTGGAAGCCGATAGGGAGAGGAAGTTCAAACAGTTGGGTAAGAGGGGGTTGTGGTTCGAGTTTGGTTCGTCGGCATCGACATTGGAACAGCTCAGTAGTGAGTCAAAAAAATGAAAGTGCTGCTGTTTGTTTTTTTGCAGTGTGTGATGTGGTGTTCAGGTTGTACTTAAATAAAACCGTATTTAGATCGCTGAAAAGTAATTGGCGATTGGGCCTTGCGGGTTGCTATTTCGTGCTTATGATGAGGGTCTATACAGATGCAATGGGCGGGGACGGTTTGTTTGGGCCATACAAACCTGATGACAGTGTTATCATAGTGTGGGTGGTTTCTACTCTCTGCGTTGTACTGCTGTTTTTTCATTTGTGGGCAATTACTTCTCGGATGGATGACTAGTTTTTTGGCCAAGCGCAGACCGGAAAGGGGCGGGAAAGGGTTGTACAGGCGCGGGGTGTTTGAAAGGCTGGTTTGGGCATTTTTGATTTATGCGCGGTATGTGGGGGATCTTGAGGGCCTCTTCGCGGGCTCGCCCGCTCCCACAGGTACAGCGCAGACCTCAGGCCTGGTGCGAACCCTGTGGGAGCGGGCAAGCCCGCGAAGCAGGCGACGCGGGGATGGCGCCGGCAAGCCAGCCCCCACAGGGATTGCGCCAGCTTCAGGTCACCAGCCCAGCTACACCCCAATCCATCCGCTACCTGATGACGCCCAGCCATTTCTCCCGCACACTGCGCAAAATTCCCAAGCCCGTCTCCCGCCACCTTGCGGGGCACAGCCGGAGTAGAAAATGGCGCGACAACTAATAACAAACGCCCAAGACCCGCTGCACGAATCCCGCGAGGCCCGCCTGAAGCTGGCCAGCGAAGGCGAACTACCACTGGGCATGCTGCGCGACGAGATCGACGCCTCCTGGCGCCGCAGCCTGGGCCACGGCCTGGACTGCCTGCAGGGCGAACAGGTGGGCCTGGGCCTGGAACAGGGCCATGACCTGCGCCTGCTGCTGGAGCGCAACCGCCTGCTGATCGATGCCGTTACCCCCGAACTCGACTACCTGGTCGCGCGCCAGGGCAAGGCTGGCATCGTCATCCTCGGCGATGCCCAGGCCAATGTGCTGGCCATCGAAGGCCAGAAGCATGTGCTGCAACGCGAGGGCCTGCGCGACCTGCACCCGGGCAGTTGCTGGAGTGAATCGTTGCGCGGTACCAACGCCATCGGCACCGCCGTGGTAGAAGGCCGGCCGACGCTGATCAACTGCGGCGAACATTACCTCGACCGCCTCAGCCCGTTCTCCTGCACCTCCGTGCCCCTGCGCGACCCGCGTGGCGAAGTGATCGGCGTGCTCGACATCACCCGCGAAGGGGTGATGGCGCAGCCGCAGGACAGCCTGACGACGCTGATGCTGGCCGCCGGCAATATCGAAAGCCGTCTGTTCGGCCTCTGCCACCCGGACCATTTGGTGCTGGCCTTTCACAGCCGGCCGCAGTACCTCAACAGTGCCTGGCACGGCCTGTTGGCCCTGAGTCTGGATGGCGAAGTGCTGGCTGCCAACGACAGTGCCTGCCAGCTATTGCAGTTGCCGCGTCACGAACTGCTTGGTCGGCGCAGCACCGACTTGCTGGGCGAGCGTTCGCCGGCCTTTATCGCTCGCTTGTGGCAAGGCGGGGTGAGCAGCGTGCAGACCGCCAAGGGCGAGTTCTATTTCCGTGCCCTGCAGCTGCCGCGCCATGGCCGGGTCAGCTCCAGCACGCCACCCAGCAAACCGGCCTTGAGCAAACAGTCGCCTGCACTCGATGCACTGGCGGGTGGTGATCAACGCCTGGCGCGCAACCTGCGCATGGCTCGCCAGGGGCTTGGCAATGGTTTGCCAGTGCTGCTACTGGGCGAAACCGGGACCGGCAAGGAAGTGGTCGCCCGCGCCTTGCACCAGGCCAGCCCGCGTGCCGACAAACCGTTCGTGGCAGTCAACTGCGCGGCCATTCCCGAAGGGCTCATCGAGTCCGAGCTGTTCGGCTATCGCGAGGGCGCCTTCACCGGTTCGCGCCGGGGTGGCATGGTCGGGCGGCTGATGCAGGCCCATGGCGGCACGCTGTTCCTCGACGAAATCGGCGACATGCCGCTGGCCCTGCAAGCACGCCTGCTGCGGGTACTGCAGGAGCGCCGCGTAGCACCATTGGGGGCGGGCGACGAGCAGGACATTGACGTGGCGCTGATCTGCGCCACCCACCGCGACCTCAAGCGCCTGGTCCAGGAGCAGCACTTTCGCGAAGACCTGTACTACCGGGTAAACGGTGTGTCGCTGCGCCTGCCGGCCCTGCGCGAACGTGATGACCTGGCGGCGATCATCCAGGGCCTCCTGGACAAGGCCGATGCGCGTGGCGTAACCCTCGACCCGGCGTTGACCGCGTTGCTCGAAGGCTTCGACTGGCCAGGCAACATCCGCCAGCTGGAAATGGTGGTGCGCACCGCCCTGGCCATGCGCGAGGATGGCGAGCAGGTGCTGACCCTCGATCACCTTACCGATTGCCTGCTGGACGAACTGGCCAGCAGCACAGCGCCCTCCGGCAGCCTGAAGGACAACGAACTGGAACAGATCCGCGGCGCCCTGGCCCGCCACCAGGGCAATGTGTCGGCCGCCGCCGAGACGTTGGGCATCAGCCGGGCGACGCTGTACCGCAAGCTCAAGCAGTTGCGCGGCTGACGTGGGCGGCCTGTTCGCAAGGCTGGTGGACTCCAGCGATCCTGTACTCATGCGCCAGGCGTTGGCCTGGCTGTATGGTTTCGTGCGCCCACACCGGGGTGCCATCGGCCTGTTGCTCGGCTTGTCGCTGGGTGCATCGCTGTTGGCGCTGGCGCAACCCTGGCTGGTCAAAACCCTGATCGACGAGGGGCTGCTGGCCAAGAATTACCAAACGCTTTGGCACATGGCGGCAATCATGATCGGCGCAGGCCTGCTGGGCACTGTGCTGGCTGGGGTCAACCGCTACCTGCATACGCGTTTGTCGGGGCGCATCCTGTTCGCCCTGCGCGACGACCTTTACCGCCATCTGCAGCAGTTGTCACCGACCTTCTACGGGCGGCGGCGTATTGGCGATATTCTTTCGCGGCTGGATGGCGATGTGGCAGAGATCCAGCGCTTTGCGGTGGACTCCCTGTTCTCGGCGGTGTCGGCGGTGATCGGCCTGGTGGGCGCGGTTGCGTTGATGCTGATGCTGTCGTGGCAGTTGTCCCTGTTGCTGGCGTTGCTGGTGCCAATCGAGGTGCTGTGGCTGCGCTGGATGCGGCGCAAGGTGGAGCGCGAAGTGCGCAACTTGCGTGAGCGTTCGGCGGATGTGTCGTCGTTCCTGGTCGAGACCCTGCCGGCGATGAAGTTCATTCAGGCAGCCGGCCAGCAAAGCCGGGAAGCAGGGCGGCTGGACCAGCTTGGCCAGGGCTACATGCGCCAGCTGCTGAAGGTGCAGGTGACCGAGTTCTTCACCCAGGCCATCCCCGGCACGCTTACCTCGTGGTGCCGCGCCTGTGCGTTTTTGGTCGGTGGGTGGTGGGTTATCCAGGGCACCTGGCAATTGGGCGCGCTGATCGCTTTTTCGACTTACATGGGCATGGCGGTAGGGCCGGTTCAGAGCCTGTTGGGCTTGTACGTGGCGGTGCAGCGCATGGCTGTGAGCCTGGGAAGGGTGATGGAATTGAAGCAGGAAGCGGTGGCGGTACATCAGGCCGCCAACCCGCAGCCCATCCCCGATGGCCCCGGCGAGTTGCGCCTGGAGGCGCTGAGCTTTGCCCATGAGGGGCGCCAGGGTGCGGTACTGAACAACGTGCAGGTGAGCATCCCGGGCGGCCTGAAAGTCGCCATCAGCGGTGCCTCCGGGGTGGGCAAGTCAACCCTGATCGACCTGCTGCAGCGCTTCTACGACCCGGACGCCGGACGCATCCTGCTGGACGGCACCGACCTGCGCGACCTTGACCTTGTTGCACTGCGCAGGCGAATCGCCGTGGTCAGCCAGGACATCGTGCTGTTCCGTGGCACCCTGGCGCAGAACCTGGCTTATGGCGTGCCCGAGGCCAGCCGTGACCAACTGGAACGGGTGGTGCGCCTGGCGCGGCTGGACAGCCTGGTCGACAGCCTGCCGCTGGGCTTGGATGGCTTGCTGGGCGAGCGCGGCCAGCAGTTGTCCGGGGGGCAGAAACAACGTATCGCCATTGCCCGCGCAGTGTTGCAGGCCCCGGCGATCCTGGTGCTGGACGAGGCCACTTCGGCGGTGGATGAAACCACCGAGCGGGAAGTGATCGCCGCCATCGACCAGTTGTTCGCAGGGCGCACGCGCATTTTGATCAGCCACCGCGCCTCGACCTTGGCCGATGCCGACCTGCATCTGCAACTGCATGACGGCCAGTTGCAGGTGCGGCCGCAGGAGATCACCGAACATGGCCACTGAACTGCGCGTTGGGGTCATCGACAGTGGCTGCTCGCCTGAGCAGGCCGGCGATTTACTCGACGCCCGCCGTTTCTGGCTGGAGGGCGGGCAGTTACGTGATGGCGAAATGCATGCGGACCAACTGGGGCACGGCAGTGCGGTGCTTGCCAGTTTGCAACGTGAGGCCGGGCCGGTTCGGCTGCTGATGGCTCAGGTATTCAGCGCCCAGCCCAGTACCAGCGCCTTGCAGGTGGCTGCCGCCTTGCTGTGGCTGGTAGAGGCGGGCGCTACGCTGGTCAACCTCAGCCTTGGCCTGCAGCAGGATCGGCCGGTACTGCATCAGGCGTGCGCCGAAGCGCTGGCCGCCGGGGTACTGTTGTGTGCTGCCAGCCCGGCTCAAGGCGGGCCGGTATACCCCGCCAGCTATCCGGGCGTCATCCGAGTCACCGGTGATGCCCGCTGTGCGCCGGGCCAGTGGTCGTGGCTGGGTACGCAGCAGGCGGACTTTGGCAGCTATGTGGGCGCCGGTGGCAGGGCGGGTGCGAGCCTTGGCTGCGCGGCCTTGAGTGGGCGGGTGGCGGCGTTGTTGCGTGATGAGCCGGGCCGGGATCGCCAGCAGGTGCATGACTGGTTGCGTGAGCATGCTGCTTTCAAAGGCCCCGAGCGTCGAGGGCCCCGCCATGCCTGAACCGCGTATTGTGGTGCTGGGCGCAGGCCCTGCAGGTGCTGCCACGGCCATTGGTTTACGGCGGCTTGGCTACGCCGTCACGGTCGTCTCGGATTGGCGCCGGTTTGCGGCAGTGGAAGGAGTTTCCCAGCGGGTGCTGGAAGGCTTGCGTCACGCAGGCCTTGGCGGCGCCTTGGGCCACGCGGCGATGCCGGCCAGCCGGCAGGTGCACTGGAATGGCCAGCATTTGCAGATGAACCAGGAGTTTTTGCTCGACCGGCAACGCTTTGACAGGGCGTTGCGTGAAGACCTGCGAGGCGCAGGCGTAAGCGTGATCGAGGGCCGTGTGCGCGAGGTTGTCCAGCACGGTGAGTATTTCATTCGCCTTGAAGATGGCCAGCAGCTGACCGCCAGCTTCCTGGTCGAGGCACGGGGCCGTCAGGCGCCGCTGGCCACAGACCGCCTGCGCGGGCCGGAAACGGTCAGCTTGCTGAATGCCTGGCAGGGTAGCCCCGGGGCGCCAGCGTCGGCGGTGGAGAGCCTGGAGGATGGCTGGGCATGGATGGCTCGGCTGGAAGATGGCCGCTGCTATTGGCAGGTCACCCTTGAGGCTGCAGGGCTGCCGGGCAAGGCCCGATTGGCGGATTACTGCGCTGCGCGGCGTGCCGGCAGCGCTTTGGTGGCCAGGCTGTTCGATGAGCAGGCGCTGGTGCCTGCACCCGCGCATGCGCGCAGCAGTACCGCCATTCTGGCGGGTGAATGTGTTGGGCAGGACTGGATCCGGGTGGGCGATGCGGCGATGGCCGTTGACCCGCTGTCGGGCAACGGGATCTTCCAGTCGCTGTCCTCGGCGTTACAGGCGCCGGTGGTAATCAATACCTTGCTGCGCAGGCCCGAGCGGGCTTTGCTGGCGCGACAGTTTCACCAACAGCGCGTCGAGCAGCTGTTCTTGCGTTTTGCCCGGATCGGGCGGGATTTCTACGCGCAGGAGCAGGCACGGGCGGGGCAACCGTTCTGGGGCCGGCGCCAGGGCTGGCCGGATGCTCAGCCATTGCACCAGGCGGCGGATTGGCACGCAGTACGGGTCGAGCGGCGGCCTGTTCTGCGTGAAGGGCTGGTGGACGCGGCCGAGGTTGTGGTGACTGCAGACCAGCCGTTGGGAGTGTGGCATTTGCAGGGGGTGGAGTTGGCGCCTGTGGTCCGGGCAATACAGGATGGACGGCCAATTGAGGCGGTGTTGACAGGGCTTGCGCCTGAGCAGCAAAGGATGGTGCGGCGGTGGCTGGGGGAGCTGGGGTTGGCTTGAGATTGTCGGGGCCGCTTGGCGGCCCCGGGATGTCGGATCAGAAAAAGGTCCCGACAATCAATTGCAGGTAAGTCCCGGTATCCCGCCCACCCAGCTGCGTACCGCCATTGGCCGCACTGCGCTCCGGTTTGTAGAACCCCACCACCGGGCTGATCAGCAAGTGGTCGTTGACCATCCATTCCACATACAGGTCCAACTCGCGCCCGCCAAGGTTGCCCTGGTCGGTGTCCAGCGTGTCGAAGTTGAAGTACAGCGCGCCGACGGTCAGGTTGTCCCGTGGTTTGCCTTTCAGCGCTACATGGTGCACTTGGCTGTTCTTGTTGAACGGCCCGGCATAGTTGGCTGCCACTTCACCCTGGAACCAGGTGCCGTAGCCTCGGCTCAGGCCATAGAACAGCGGGTCGAAGCCTTCGGAGAAGCGGCTGTAGCGGTAGGTGGCGGTGGGTGACCAAGGCAGTTGGGAGAAGGTCCAGTTGCCCTCCAGGTACCAGGCATTCTCGCGCCCGCCGGTCTTGTCCTGGCTCACGTACTCGGCGGCCAGCTCAAGGTCTTTGACGCCCAGGTTGCCGCGCCCGCGCAGGCTGGCGGTGTCCATGCCGTCGCGATGTTCCAGGCCCATGATCTGCGCGTAGCGCTGGTCCACGTCGAGGCCGCGGATCCAGCTCAGGCCGACGGTACCGGTATCGGCGACGTGCTCCAGGTTGGCGACCGCCAGGGACGTGTCGGCCTGGTAATGGTTGTCGGACTTCAACCACATCAGGTCACCGCGCCAGCCCTGGTTGCCACCCAGGCGTAGCACGGCGGTGCGGTCGAAGGCCTTGCGTGCGGCCAGGTAGTAGGCGCCGCCGCGGTCGAAGTTGGCGCCCAGGTCGACCTTGCCCAGGTTGACCGGGTCGCCCTGAATCAGGAAGCCGTCGCCCAGGCTAACAACCTGACGGCCGCCAGAAATGTCCACGCCGTCTTCACCGAAGGCGGGGAACAGGCTGGCCGAGCGCCAGCCCAGGTACAGGTCTTCGATAGCAGTGCGGTGTTCGTCCCCCAGCGTCAGGCCGGCGGCGTCGCCATCGCCCCAGGTGGCAGAACTTAGCAGGTTGACGGCGCCGTAGAGGGTGCCGCTGTCGGCCATGGCCTGGCTGCCGCTGAGGCCGTATTTTACGTAGCCTTCCTGCCAGGCGGTGCTGCCGGGTTGACGGTTGCCGGCCTGGTTGAAGCTCTCGTCGCTGTGGAAGACGCCGAACAAGGCTTCGAGGTCGGCGTTGAGGGTGGTGCCATGTTGGTTGTACAGCTCGTAGGCGTGAGTGGCGGGTGCCGCCAACAGCAGGGCCAGTGTGCAGGCGAGTGGGTGCCTCATGGGTGTGCTCCATGGTTATTATTGTTGTTGTTTGCTTGTCGCCAGTCCCGGCCTCTTCGCGGGCAAGATCGGGAAGAGGCCGGGACTGGTAGAGGATCAGAGCCTGATCAACACCGATTTCAGCTCGGTGTAATGCTCGATCGCAGCCGCGCCCATCTCACGGCCAACCCCGGACATCTTGTAGCCACCAAACGGCAGCGCCGGGTCCAGCGCGCTGTGGCAGTTGACCCACACCGAGCCGGACTTGATGCGCGGGATCATGCGGTGCACGGCGGCCAGGTCGTTGGACCAGATGCTTGCACCCAGGCCATAGGGGTTGTCGTTGGCCATGGCGATCACTTCGTCGATGTCATCGAATGGCATCGCCACCAGCACCGGCCCGAAGATTTCTTCCTGCACCAGCCGGTGACGCTGGTCGACATCCACGATCACGGTCGGCTTGACGAAGTAGCCAGGCCCGAAACTTTCACCGCCGCAGGCGATGGTGGCGCCCAGTTCGCGGCCAAGTTCGATGTAGCCGGTGACACGGTCTTGCTGCTTGGCCGAGATCAGCGGGCCCATCTGCACCGCAGGGTCCAACCCGCTGCCCAGCTTCATGCCATTGGCGATGCCGGCAATGTCTGCCACTACGTTGTCGAAGTGCTTGCGGTGCACGTACAGCCGTGAGCCCGCGCAGCACACCTGGCCCTGGTTGAAGAAGATCGCCGTGGCTGCGCCGGCTGCGGCTTCCTGCAGGTTGGCATCAGGCATGACGATGGTCGGCGACTTGCCGCCCAGTTCCAGGGTGACGCGGGTCATGTTGTCCATGGCCGCCTTGCCGATCAGCTTGCCGACTTCGGTTGAGCCGGTGAAGGTCAGCTTGTCTACGCCGGGGTGACGGCTTAGCGCAGCGCCGGCGTTCAGGCCGGTACCGGTAACCACATTGAACACGCCGGCCGGGTAGCCGGCTTCGTCGACCAGTTCGGCAAGCTTGAGCACGCTCAGCGGGGTTTCGTCGGCTGGCTTCAGCACCACGGTGCAGCCGGTGGCCAGTGCCGGGCCGAGCTTCCAGCAGGCCAGCAACAGGGGGAAGTTCCAGGCGACGATGGCGCCAACCACCCCAACTGCCTCGCGGCGCACGAAACCGTGAAATTGGTCGTTGGGCATCAACGGCATGGACGCTTCGACGGTGCTACCCTCGATCTTGGTGGCCCAGCCGGCCATGTAGCGCAGGAAGTCGATGGCCAGCTGCACGTCCATCACCTGAGCCACGGCCGCGCTCTTGCCGTTGTTCAGGCACTCGAGTTCGGCCAGCTGGCGGGCGTCGCGCTCCATCAGGTCGGCCAGGCGCCACAGCAGGTTCTGCCGTTCACGTGGGCGCAGGCGGCTCCAGGGCGAGTCGTCGAAGGCCTGGCGTGCAGCGCGCACGGCGCGGTCGACATCTTCGGCCTCGGCGGCAGGCACTTCACCCAGCACTTCGCCGGTGGCCGGGTTGCGGAACTGCAGGGTGCGACCGCTGGCGGCGTCCTGCCAGTCGGCGCCAATGCGCATCTTCAGCTTGCGTTCGAGAAAGGCGCGGGTGGCGGGCAGGATGGGCAGGTCGGAAAGCATGGGGCTGTGCCTCTTGTCATTGGATGTGACGGGCACTGGCGCAATGGCCGTGCCAAGCTGGGCAGTTGGCAGCAAGGCATTGAGCTGATTGGGTTTTGCCGGGATGCAAGGTTCGGATTGCACGGGTGCGCTGTTGCACATTGAGACGGTGTGAGACGTTGGTGAAACACTGCTTTGTACGGCCCTCTTCGCGGGGCATGCCCGCCAAGGCCTGCATCGCAGGCCGCTGTCTCAGGATGAAACACCCTGTCGCGAAATGGCACGCTGCAAGTGGCCATCCTTGCTGCTGGCCAGACACTGAAAACCGCTTAAACGGTTGAAAGGAAACGCTTTTACCGCAACTGGCACAGTTCCTGTATCGCAACCTTCACATGCACACCTGCTGTACCAAAGCGTGCGAAAAACGATAAGAACAACAACCGTGGAGGTCTGACCTTGAAGACGACTCGACTCCGGCGGCATGCGGGCAAACTGGCGCTGGTCGCCGCCGCGCTGCTGAGCACCCAGGCCATGGCGGCCGAGCAGGGCCCGAGCTTGTTGCAGAACAAATGCATGGGGTGCCATATCCCAGAAGGCAACGATACCTACAGCCGTATCAGCCACCAGCGTAAAACGCCGGAGGGCTGGTTGATGAGCATCGCCCGCATGCAGGTGATGCACGGCTTGCAGATCAGCGACGACGACCGCCGCACCTTGGTCAAGTACCTGGCCGACAAGCAGGGCCTGGCGCCCAGCGAGACCGATGGCGTGCGCTACGCCATGGAGCGCAGGCTCAACACTGTCGAGCACTTCGATACCCAGCTCAGCGAAACCTGTGGTCGTTGCCACTCCGGTGCTCGCGTCGCCTTGCAACGTCGCCCAGCCAAGGAGTGGGAGCACCTGGTCAACTTCCACCTGGGCCAGTGGCCGTCCCTCGAATACCAGGCCCAGGCGCGGGACCGCGACTGGTTGCCAATTGCCCTGCAACAGGTGGTGCCGGAACTTGCCAAGCGCTATCCGCTGGACAACCCGGCCTGGGCTGAATGGCAGCAGGCAAAACCGAAGGCCGACGTGCTGGTGGGGCAGTGGGCGTTCAGCGGCCACATGCTGGCCAAGGGCGATGTCCGTGGGGTGATGAGCGTGACCGCCGACGAGGGCGATACCTTCAAGGTCGAGGTCAAGGGCGCTTACGCCGACGGCACGCCGTTCAACGGCAGCGGTTCGGCGATCCTTTACAACGGCTACGAGTGGCGCGGCAACATCAAGGTTGGCGACGCCAGCTTGCGTCAGGTGTTCGCAGCGTTGGACGGCGAGATGAAAGGCCGTATGTTCGAAACCGAGCACGATGAGCGTGGCCTGGACTTCAGCGCCGTGAAAGAGGGCAAAGCGCGGTTGCTGGCGGTACAGCCGGCGTTCATCAAGGCTGGCGCTGAAAGCGAAATTACCCTGGTCGGCAGCGGCCTGAGCGGCAAGCCGGACCTGGGCGCCGGGGTGGAAGTGAGCGAAGTGCTGGAGCAGACGCCGACCCTGGTACGGGTCAAGGCCCGCGCTGCGGCCGATGCCAAGCCTGGCCAGCGCGAGGTCGCGGTAGGGGCGCTCAAAGGTGGCAACCTGGCGGTCTACGACAAGGTCGACGAAGTGAAAGTGGTGCCGGCCTTCTCCATCGCCCGCATTGGTGAGAACGGCGCCTCGGTGCCAAAGGTGCAGGGCCGTTTCGAGGCCGAAGCCTGGGGTAAGGATGCCAACGGCCAGCCGCTGCGCATCGGCTACCTGCCGGCCAGCTGGAAGGTCGAGCCCTTCAACGAGCGTGCGGTAGAGGACGAAGACCTCAAGTTCGCCGGCAAGATGCAGGCCGACGGGGTGTTCGTGCCAGGCGGTGCGGGGCCCAACCCCGAGCGCAAGATGATGACCAACAATGCCGGTAACCTGAAGGTCATCGCCACCCTGGCCGACGGCGGCCAGACCGGCGAAGGGCACCTGATCGTCACCGTTCAGCGCTGGAACAACCCGCCGCTGCCGTAACGGCAAGGCGCAACGGTTTCCAACGGATCGATTATCGGGAGGTCGCCATGGGCGCACAACTGAACCTGGTCGAACGCAACCTGCATGAAGTGCAGGTCGATGCCGACCGCATGCTGTTCCATATCCCCAGCAGTTCGCTGTTTGCCACCGATGCGGTGACCGGCAGCATCATCGACGCCTTGCGCCAGCACGGCTGCTCGGCCGAGGAGCTGATGCAGCGCCTTGGCCAGCAGTTTGCCGGCGACGATATCCAGGACACCTTGCGCGAGCTGATCGCGCTGGAGCTGGTCAGCGACGGCTCGCCGCTGACCCCGGAAATCGCACTCAAGCAGGTCGAGCGCACCGCGCTGAATACCGTGGTACTCAACGTCAACACCGGTTGCAACCTCAGCTGTACCTACTGCTACAAGGAAGACCTGGACAAGCCTTCGGCCGGTAAGAAGATGAGCACTGACACCGCCGAAGCCTCGGTAGAGATGCTGCTCAAGGAGTCGCCCGACGAGACGCGCTACAGCGTGGTGTTCTTCGGTGGCGAACCGCTGTCCAACCGGCCGTTGATTGAGCACATGGTGGCCTACTGCGAGCGGCGTTTTGCCGAGGCGGGCAAGCAGGTGGAGTTCATCATGACCACCAATGCCACCTTGCTCACCGAAGAAATCATCGATTGGCTCAACGCCCACCGCTTCGGCCTGTCGATCAGTATCGACGGCCCCAAGACCGTGCACGACCGCAACCGCATCACCGTGGGCGGGCAGGGCACCTATGACGTGGTGCGGCGCAAGGCCGAGCTGTTGCTGTCGCGCTATACCAGCCGCCCGGTAGGCGCGCGGGTCACGCTGACGCGTGGCATTACCGATGTCGAAACCATCTGGAACCACCTGTTCAACGAAATGGGTTTCGCCGAGGTCGGCTTTGCCCCGGTCACCTCAGGCGACATGGCCGAGTTCAACCTGACTGGCGAAGAGCTGGTGCAGGTGTTTGCCAACATGAAGGCGCTGGGCCGCAAATACCTGGAGGCGGCGCTGGAACACCGCAATATCGGGTTCTCCAATCTGCACCAGCTGATTACCGATATCCACGAGGGCCACAAGAAGGCCCTGCCGTGCGGTGCCGGGCTGAAGATGCTGGCGGTGGACCACAAGGGCGAGTTGAACCTGTGCCACCGCTTTACCGGCTCCAACCTGCCGACCTTCGGCAACGTGCACCAAGGTGTCAAGCAAGCTCAGCTCAACGACTTCCTGTCGCAGCGCCTGGACCGCAGCAACACAGGGTGCGAAAGCTGCCGCATCCGCAACCTCTGCTCGGGCGGCTGCTACCACGAAAGCTATGCGCGCTATGGCGATCCGCAGCACCCGACCTACCACTACTGCGAACTGATGCGCGACTGGGTGGACTTCGGCATCGAAGTCTACAGCCGCATCATGGCCGCCAACCCGGCCTTCATCGATCGCTACATCACCCCGCGGAAGGCGCACTGACATGAAGCACTTGAAGCCCCTGAACAACAAGGCGCGCATCCTCGAGCAGGCTGCCGCCGAAGACCGTGTCGAAGAAGTGATGGCAATGAGTGCGGTGGCAGGCTGCACGGCCACTACCGACCCGGGCTGGGAAGTGGACGCCTTTGGTGGCGTGAGTTCGCTGTGCCAGCCGATGGAGGCCGACCTGTATGGCTGCTCCGACCCTTGCTGGTGGCCGGCCCAGGTGCCGGACATGATGAGCACCTACCAGGACTGGAACGCCCAGGCGACCAACTCGGCAGAGGACTGGCGCAACCTCGGCACCGTGTTCCCGAAAGACAAGTGACGGCCCAACAAGAATGACAAGGGGAAACCGCATGAAAGCTGGACGCTGCGCGCCACTCGCGCTCACCATCGCCGCCACGGCCTTTGCCGGCCTGGTACAGGCCGACGACACCGGGCCGGCACTGAAGGCTGGCCACGAATACATGATCGTGACCAACTACCCGAACAACCTGCATGTGGTCGATGTCGCCAGCGACAGGGTGTACAAGAGCTGCGTCATGCCCGACAAGTTCGGCCCTGGCACCGCAATGATGGCGCCAGACAACCGCACCGCCTACGTGCTCAACAACCACTACGGCGACATCTATGGCATCGACCTGGACACCTGCAAGAACACCTTCCACGCCAACCTGTCGAGCGTGCCAGGCGAGGTGGGCCGGTCGATGTACTCGTTCGCCGTCAGCCCGGACGGCAAGGAGGTGTACGCCACGGTCAACCCGACCCAGCGCCTGAACGACCACTATGTGGTAAAGCCGCCACGGCTGGAAGTGTTCAACAGCGCCGATGGCCTTGCGGCCAAGCCGGTGCGTACCTACCCCATGCCGCGCCAGGTGTACCTGATGCGCACCGCCGACGATGGCACACTGTATTTCGCCGGGCCGGATATCTACAAGATGGACGTGAAGACCGGCAAGTACACCGTGGCCTTGCCGCTTCGCAGTTGGAACCGCAAGGGCTACAGCGCCCCGGACGTGCTGTATTTCTGGCCGCACCAGAACCCCCGCCACGAGTTCTCGATGCTGTACACCATTGCCAAGTTCAAGGATGAGAAGCAGGACCCGAACGAAGCCGAGCTGCTGTACGGCTACCTCAGTGTCGACTTGAAGACAGGCAAGACCCACACCCAGGAATTCGCCGACCTGACCGAGCTTTACTTCACCGGCCTGCGCTCGCCCAAGGACCCTAACCAGATCTACGGCGTACTCAACCGCCTGGCCAAATACGACATCAAGCAGCGCAAGCTGATCAAGGCAGCTAATCTTGAGCACACCTATTATTGCGTCACCTTCGACAAAAAGGGTGACAAGCTGTACCTGGGCGGCACCTTCAATGACCTTGCGGTGTTCAACCCGGATACGCTGGAGAAGGTGAAGAACATCAAGTTACCGGGTGGTGACATGTCCACCACCACGCCGCAGGTGTTCGTCCGCTAGACCGGTGTGTGCTGCTTCGCGCGGTGACCCCGCGAAGCAGCCGGCACAGAACACACAAGAACAACAAGAGAGCGCCCATGCCCCAGCCAAGTCACTCCCAGGGCAACCAGGACAAGCCCCTGCTTACCCAATGCATCGGCGACGCCTTCGACACCACTGTCGCCCGCTTCCCCGAGCGCGAAGCCTTGGTGGTCTGCCACCAGGCCCTGCGCTTTACCTGGCAGCAACTGGCCGATGCCGTCGATCAGCACGCTCGTGCGCTGATGGCCCTCGGCGTGCAACCGGGTGACCGCCTGGGCATCTGGGCACCCAACTGCGCCGAATGGTGCATTACCCAGTTCGCCAGCGCCAAGGTTGGCGCGATCCTGGTCAACATCAACCCGGCCTATCGCTCCAGCGAGCTGGACTACGCGCTTGGCCAGTCCGGCTGCCGCTGGATCATCTGCGCCGACGCGTTCAAGACTTCCGATTACCACGCCATGCTGCTCGGTCTCATTCCGGGGCTGGCAAACGGCCAGCCGGGCGCGCTGACAAGCGAGCGCTTCCCTGAGCTGCGCGGCGTGGTCAGCCTGGCTGCCACGCCGCCATCGGGCTTTCTCGCCTGGCCCGATCTGCAAGCTCGCGCTGAATCCGTCAGCCGCGAGGCCCTGGCCGAGCGCCAGGCCCAACTGCGCTGCGACGACCCGATCAACATCCAGTACACCTCTGGCACCACGGGTTTCCCCAAAGGCGCCACACTTAGCCACAGTAACATCCTCAACAACGGCTACATGGTCGGCGAAAGCCTGGGCCTGACCGAGCACGACCGTTTGGTAGTGCCGGTACCGCTTTACCACTGCTTCGGCATGGTCATGGCCAACCTGGGCTGCATGACCCACGGCAGCGCGCTGATCTACCCCAATGACGCCTTCGACCCACTGGCCACGTTACGCGCGGTGGCCGAAGAAAAGGCCACCGCGCTGTATGGCGTGCCAACCATGTTCATCGCCGAGCTGGACCACCCGCAGCGGCGTGAATTCGACCTGTCGAGCCTGCGTACCGGGATCATGGCCGGCGCCACCTGCCCGATCGAGGTCATGCGCCGGGTGATTGGCGAGATGCACATGGCCGAGGTGCAGATTGCCTATGGCATGACCGAGACCAGCCCGGTGTCGCTGCAGACCGGCGCTACAGACGACCTGGATCGTCGCGTGACCAGTGTCGGTCGCACCCAGCCACGGCTGGAGAGCAAGGTGACGGATGTCGACGGCAACACCCTGCCGCGCGGCGAGATCGGCGAGCTCTGCACCCGTGGCTACAGCGTGATGCTGGGCTACTGGAACAACCCCAAGGCCACGGCTGAAAGCATCGATGAAGAGGGCTGGATGCATACCGGTGACCTGGCGGTGATGGACGAGCAGGGCTACGTGCGCATCGTCGGGCGCAGCAAGGACATGATCATTCGCGGCGGCGAGAACATCTACCCGCGCGAGCTGGAAGAGTTCTTCTTCACCCACCCGGCGGTGGCGGATGTGCAAGTGATTGGCGTGCCGTGCAGCAAGTACGGTGAAGAGATCGTGGCCTGGGTGCGGCTGCACCCGGGGCATACCGCCAGTGAAGAAGCGCTGCGTGAGTGGGCGAGGACGCGGATCGCACACTTCAAGGTGCCCCGGTACTTCCGCTTTGTCGACGAGTTCCCGATGACGGTGACCGGGAAGGTGCAGAAGTTCAGGATGCGCGAGATCAGTGTCGAGGAGTTGTCTGCCCGCTAATCATTACCTCGCTTCTACAATGACCGTGCCATGTGCTCAGTCCTGCAAGAGTTCCGGGCTGTTGAAGTTGCTCAACCGGCGATCATCATCGGCACACTCCAACCCCTGCACCGCCTCGCGCAGCAAGGCCTTCTGCAAACTCCGCTCTCCCGTCGCCCAGGCCTGCTCCAGCATTGGCAGTATCCGGCGTGGCAGCACGCTGAACATCGGCTGCCAAAACCCACCCTGACGTACCATTGCCGCACTGTCACTGACCACCGCCAGCCTTAGCAGCTCCTCGATCAAATCGCGGTCAACCAGTGGTGCATCGCAGGCCAGTACCACCATCCACTCATGCCGTGCCACCTTGAGCCCGGCAACCACCCCCGCCAACGGCCCGGGGAAGTCCGCTTCGGTATCGCCCACCAACTGGTCAGCGTACGTACGGTAAGCCTCCTGGTTACGGTTGCAGGAAATCACCAGGTCATCGCTTAGCGGCCGCACCACCCGCTGTAGATGCGCAACCAGCGGTTCGCCCTGCCACGCGACCAGGCCTTTGTCACGGCCGCCCATGCGTTGGCCACGGCCGCCGGCGAGAATGAGGATGGAGCAGGGGGGCAGTGCATCAGGCATGAAAAAGGGCTCCGGGCAGTCATTGCCGGGAACCCTCCCATTTCACGCGGGGCTTGTCCAGTCAGCTTTCGCTGATCCCGGCTTGTGCGTTGGCGTCACGCGCCTGACGCCGTCCCGCAAGGCGCATCACCACCACGAAGAATACCGGTACGAACACCACCGCCAGGGTGGCGCTGAGCATGCCGCCGATCACCCCGGTTCCAATGGCCTGCTGGCTGGCCGAGCTCGTGCCGGTAGCGATGGCCAGCGGTACCACGCCGAGGATGAACGCCAGCGAGGTCATCACGATGGGCCGCAGGCGCAGGCGCGCGGCCTGCACGGCGGCGTCAACGGCGTCCACACCCTGGTCGACCAGGTGCTTGGCAAACTCGATGATCAGGATGGCGTTCTTCGCCGACAGGCCGATCAGGGTAATCAGGCCAACCTTGAAGAACACGTCGTTGGGCATGCCGCGCAGGGTCACGGCCAGCACCGCACCCAGGATACCGAGCGGTACCACCAGCAGCACGGCGGTCGGGATCGACCAGCTCTCGTACAGCGCTGCCAGGCACAGGAGCACGATCAGCAACGACAATGCCATCAGCATCGGCGCCTGGCTGCCGGACAAGCGCTCCTGCAGCGACAGGCCGGTCCACTCCAGGCCAGCGCCGGGCGGCAGCTGCGCCACCAGGCGTTCGATTTCGGCCATGGCTTCGCCCGAACTGTGGCCGGCTGCCGGCTCACCGGAAATCGACACCGCCGGGTAGCCGTTGTAGCGGGTCAACTGCACTGGGCCGCTGACCCACTTGGCCTGGACGAATGCGCCCAGTGGCACCATCTTGCCGCTGTTGTTGCGTACGTGGATTTTCAGCAGGTCTTCGACCTGGCTGCGCTGGTCGCCTTCGGCCTGCACCACCACCCGCTGCATGCGGCCCTGGTTGGGGAAGTCGTTGACGTAGCTGGAGCCCACCGCCACATCCAGTACCGAGCCGATGTCGGCAAACGACACGCCCAGGGCATTGGCCTGGCGGCGGTCGATCTCCAGTTGCACCTGCGGGCTTTCGGCCAGCGAGGCTTCGCGCACGTTGGTCAGCACCTTGCTTTTGCCGGCAGTGGCCAGCAGCGTATCGCGGGCGGCCATCAGCTCGGCGTGGCCCATACCACCGCGGTCCTGCAGGCGGAACTCGAAGCCGGTGGACTCGCCCAGGCCGTCGATTGGCGGCGGCAGCACCGAAAACGCCACGGCGTCCTTCAGCTGAGAGAAGGCCGCGCTGGCGCGGTCGGCAATCGATTGGGCGCTGTCGTCGGCACCACGCTCGGACCAGTCCTTGAGGGTGGTGAAGGTCAGCGCCGCGTTTTGCCCGCTACCAGAGAAGCTGAAGCCGAGGATCACGGTGGTGTTGCCCACGCCGGGTTCTTCGGCGTTGTGTGCCTCGATTTGCGCGGCCACCTGCTCGGTGCGCATGCGGCTGGCCCCTGGTGGCAGCTGGGTGTCGGTGATGGTGTAGCCCTGGTCTTCGGTGGGCAGGAACGCCGTGGGCAACTGGCTGAAGCCATAGCCCAGCACCGCCAGCAGCACCGCGTACAACAGCAAATAGCGGCCGCTGCGCTTGAGCGCCTGCACCACCCAGCGCTCATAGCCGTTGCTCATGCTTTCAAATCGCCGGTTGAACCAGCCGAAGAAGCCTTTGCGTTCATGGTGCTCGCCCTTGGCCACCGGCTTGAGCAAGGTGGCGCACAGTGCCGGGGTGAGGCTGAGGGCCAGGAATGCCGAGAACAGGATCGACACGGCCATCGACAGCGAGAACTGCTGATAGATCACCCCCACCGAGCCCTGCATGAAGGCCATGGGCAGGAACACCGCCACCAGCACCAGGGTGATGCCGACGATTGCACCGCTGATCTGGCCCATGGCCTTGCGCGTCGCTTCCTTGGGCGGCAGGCCTTCCTCGGTCATGATGCGCTCGACGTTCTCCACCACCACGATGGCATCGTCGACCAGAATGCCGATGGCCAGCACCATGCCGAACAGGGTCAGCACGTTGACCGAGAAGCCCATGGCCAGCATGACCGCGAAGGTACCCATCAGCGCCACCGGCACCACCAGGGTAGGGATCAGGGTATAGCGCAGGTTCTGCAGGAACAGGAACATCACCGCGAACACCAGCAACATGGCTTCGAACAGGGTGGTAATGACCTGCTCGATGGACACCTTGACGAACGGCGAGGTGTCATAGGGGATGTCGTACTTGACACCTTCCGGGAAGTAACGCGCCAGTTCCTGCATTTTCGCCCGCACCAGGGTCGCGGTTTCCATGGCATTGGCACCCGGCGACAGCTGCACGCTGAACGCGGTGGCCGGCTTGCCGTTCAGGCGCGTGCCGTACTGGTATTCCTGGGCGCCGATCTCGACCCGGGCGACATCACCGACGGTGACCGTGGAGCCCTCCAGGTTGGCGCGCAGGACAATGGCGGCGAATTCCTCGGGGGTGCTCAGTTGGCCCTTGACCACCACGTTGGCGGTGATTTCCTGGGTGTCGCGGCTGGGCAGGTCGCCGATGCTGCCAGGCGCGACCTGGGCATTCTGCGCGGCAATGGCCTCGGCGACGTCGTTGGGCGTTAGGTTGAAGCCGATCAGCTTGCCCGGGTCGATCCAGATGCGCATGGCGCGCTCCGAGCCGTACAGCTGGGCCTTGCCCACGCCCTTGAGGCGGCGGATCTCGTTCATCACGTTGCGCGCGAGAATGTCCGACAGTGCGGTTTCGTCGAGCTTGCCGTCTTCAGAGGTGAGGGTGCCCAGCAGCAGGAAGCCGGTGGACACCTTTTCCACTTGCAGGCCCTGCTGGGTGACCGGGCGCGGCAGGCGGGACTCGACCACCTTCAGGCGGTTCTGCACGTCGACCTGGGCCAGGTCCGGGTGGGTCCCCGGGGCGAAGGTGGCGGTGATGGTGGCGCTGCCCAGGCTGCTCTGCGATTCGAAATACAGCAGGTTGTCGGCGCCGTTTAGCTCCTGCTCGATCAGGCTGACCACGCTCTCGTCCATGGTCGCGGCCGAGGCGCCTGGGTACACGGCGTAGATCTCCACCTGCGGCGGTGCCACGTTGGGATACTGGGCCACCGGCAGCTGGGGTATGGCCAGCGCCCCAGCCAGCAGGATGAACAGGGCGACGACCCAGGCGAATACCGGGCGGTCGATGAAGAATTGCGGCATGAATCAGGCCCTCACTGGCCGGTGTGCTGTGCGATGGGCGGTGCCCCGGATGCGTTGTCGACCTGCACCTGGTCACCGGCCTTGACGTGTTGCAGCCCCTCGACCACCACGCGCTCGCCGGGGGCCAGGCCCTCGCTGACAATCCAGCGATCGCCCTGGGCACTGCCCAGTACCACCTGGCGCTCGCTGACTCGCGCCTGCTGGTCGACCACCAGCACCTTGGGTACGCCGGCGCTGTCACGCAGCACGGCGCGCTGCGGCACGCTCAGGCCGCTGGGTTGCACGGCCTGCTCCAGGCGCACGCGCACATAGCTGCCGGGCAACAGATCGAGGTCCGGGTTGGGGAACTCGCTGCGCAGGGTGATCTGGTTGGTGCTGGGGTCGACACTGATGTCGGAGAACAGCAGCGTGCCGGGTAGCGGGTAGGCACTGCCGTCGTCCTGGATCAGCGTGGCGCGGGCCTGGCCATCGCCCACCTGCTGCAGCTCGCCGGCACGCAAGGCACGGCGCAGGGCGTTGAGCTCGCGGGTCGACTGGGTGACATCGGCATGGATCGGGTCCAGCTGCTGGATGGTCGCCAGCGGCGTGGTCTCGTTTTGCCCGACCAGTGCGCCTTCGGTAACCTGGGCCCGGCCGATACGGCCGGAGATCGGCGCGGTGACGGTGGCGTAGCCGAGGTTCAGCCGGGCGCGCTCCAGTGCCGCCCTGGCTTCGGCCACTGCGGCATCGGCCTGCATGAAGCTGGCCTTGGCGTTGTCGTATTCCTGGCGGCTGACGGCCTTGTCGTCGACCAGCTGGCGGTAGCGCTGCTCCTGCAGACGTGCCTGGTATCGGGTGGCTTCGGCCTTGGCCAAGGTGGCGCGAGCGCTGTCGTGGTCGGCCTTGAACGGTGCCGGGTCGATCAAAAACAGCACGTCGCCCTGCTTGACGTCACTGCCTTCGCGGTACACCCGCTTGAGCACCACACCGGCGACCCGCGCACGCACTTCGGCGGTGCGCGGTGCCAGGATGCGGCCGCTGAGTTCACTGCTGATGGCCAGCGGCTGCAGTTGCAGGGTTTCAACCCGAACTTGCGGGGTGGGGGGCTGTTGGTCTTGCTCGGCACTGTCGTTGCAGCCGGCAAGGGCCAGGCTCAGCAACGCCAACAGCGCCAGATGGCGCAGGCGCGGGGAGGGGATAGTAGGCATGCGGATCTTCCGATGATGACCGTGCCTATGCTAAGGCAGGTGCTGCCCAAGCGGCTGTTAATACCTGTAGGGCGAGTGTGAAAAAGTGTGAAGAACAATCCTGTCTTGCCGTGGTGTTCTATATCCTGAGTATTCCTGTGCTGAACTGATCGCGGGCAAGCCCCGAACAGCTCTGTCAGGTCTACCACAACCTAGATCCCCAAGCGCCTATGCCGAATATTTTCCTGGTCGAAGACGACAGCGCCCTGTCCGAGCTGATCGCCAGCTACCTGCAACGCAACGACTTCCATGTCCAGGTGATCGCTCGGGGCGATCACGTGCTGGACGAGTACCGCCGGCAAAAGCCCGACCTGGTCATCCTCGACCTGATGCTGCCGGGCATCGACGGGTTGCAACTGTGCCGCCTGCTGCGCCAGGAGTCCCAGGGCTTGCCGATCCTGATGCTGACTGCCCGCGATGACAGCCATGACCAGGTACTGGGCCTGGAAATGGGCGCTGATGACTATGTGACCAAACCCTGCGAGCCCAGGGTATTGCTGGCCCGGGTGCGTACCCTGCTGCGCCGCAGCAGTGTCAACGAGCCACGCCTGGACAACGAGCTGATTCTGATCGGTGGCCTGCGGATCGACCTGGCCGAGCGCACGGTCAGCTGGCGCGGCGAAGAAGTGGAACTGTCCAGTGGCGAGTACAACCTCCTGGTGGTGCTGGCGCGCAATGCCGGTGAGGTGATGAACCGCGACCGCATCCTGCAGCAGCTGCGCGGCATCGAGTTCAACGGCACCGACCGCTCGGTGGACGTGGCCATCTCCAAGCTGCGGCGCAAGTTCGACGATAACGCCGGGGAAGCGCGAAAGATCAAGACGGTGTGGGGCAAGGGCTACCTGTTCAGCCGCGTCGAGTGGGAGTGCTGACCTGCAATGCTCAAGATCCTGGTGCGGCTGTACCTGGTGATCATCGTCGCCTACGCCGGTGCGTTGCTGTTCATCCCCGACACCATTGTCGGGATGTTCCATGACCGTTTCATGGCCTACAACCTGGACCAGGCCAAGGGTGTGCAGTCGTTGATCGTGCGCCAGTTCCGCCAGGCGCCACGTGAGCACTGGCCGGCAGTAGAGCAGGAGCTGGCGGATGATTTCGCGCCGCTGCAATTGCAGCTGCTGCGCATGGACCAGGCCGACTTGAGCGAAGAAGAACAGGCGCGCCTGGAGCACGGCCTGTACGCGGTGCGGATCGCCGAATGGGGCTACTACGAGACGATCCTGGCGCCGCTGGACAAGCAATGGCTGGTGCGCCTGCATTCCCCCCCCGACCCGCTGGACATCAATGTGCTGTCCTGGGGCGTGACCGTGCTGATCGGTGCGGCCATGCTTGGTTGCCTGCTGCTGTGGGTATGGCCGCACTGGCGTGACCTTGAGCGCCTGAAGGAAACTGCCCGGCGCCTGGGCCAGGGGCAGATGGCCGAGCGTACGCACATTTCGCCACACTCCAACATCGGGGAGCTGGCTGGGGTATTCGACACCATGGCCAGTGACCTGGAGCGCCATGTCAACCAGCAGCGCGAGCTGCTCAATGCGGTATCGCACGAACTGCGTACGCCACTGACCCGGCTGGACTTCGGCCTGGTCCTGTTGTTCGACGAAGTGCCGCCGGCCAGCCGCAAGCGCCTGCTGGAGCTGGTCGGGCATGTGCGCGAGCTGGATGAACTGGTGCTGGAGTTGCTGTCCTACAGCCGCCTGTACAACGCTGACCAGGCCCGCGAGCGGGTCGAGGTGTCGTTGCTGGAGCTGGTTGACAGTGTGCTGGGCGGGTTTGCCGAGGAGCTCGATGGCCGGGGTATTCAGTGGGAAGTGCAGGCCGAAAGCGAGTTACCGCGCTTTGTGCTGGACCCACGGCTGACGGCGCGGGCCGTGCAGAACCTGGTGCGCAACGCCATGCGCTATTGCGATGAAAGCCTGCTGCTGCGCTTGCGCCTGGAGGCGGACGGCGCCTGCCTGTTGACGGTGGAGGATGACGGAATTGGCATTCCGGCACAGGAGCGCGAGCGGATTTTCCAGCCTTTCTATCGCCTGGACCGCAGCCGGGATCGCAATACCGGCGGGTTTGGCCTGGGGCTGGCGATCAGCCGGCGAGCGATCGAGGGGCAGGGCGGCACCTTGACCGTGGCGCAGTCGGCACTGGGCGGAGCACAGTTCAGGATTCGCTTGCCTGCGGGTTGATGCTGTACCTTGCCTGCCTGTTCGCAGGCATGCCTCGACAGGGGCTGACATCGGTAGGGTCCCTGTGGCAGCGGGCAGGCACCTGAAGAGAAGCACCGCGTAGCTGATCAGCCGAATGCTGGCTTGTCCAAATGCCAGGCTTTTTCTTATGGGCCAGTTCTTGTAGTTTTACAGGTCGTTTACCCGGGAGCTGAACATGCAAGGCAAGGCACGCAAGATCGTCCAGGCCATTCTTTACGAAGCCATCGCGGTGGCCTGCGTGGCACCTGCGCTGGAGCTGGCGTTCGGCGCCGGCATGGCGCAGTCGGCCGTGCTGTCGGTGTTGATGTCGGGTATCGCCATGAGCTGGAACATGGGCTTCAACTGGGCCTTCGAACGCTGGGAAGCTCGCCAACAACAGCGTGAGCGCACCTTCCTGCGGCGCCTGCTGCATGCCCTGGGCTTCGAGGGCGGGTTGGTGTTGATCCTGCTGCCACTGGTGGCCTACTGGCTGGGCGTGAGCCTGTGGGCGGCGCTGCTGACCAATCTGGCGCTGTTCGTGTTCTTCTTCGTGTACGCCTTTGTGTTCCAGTGGGCTTTCGACAAGGTGTTCGATGTGCCGCTCTCGGCGCAGCAAGCCAAGTGTTGACTTGTGACTGCGCGGCAGGCTAAGTTCCTGCCCATGAATACTTTCCCGCACATGAACGCCATTATTATTACCGCCATTATCAGCTTGGCGGGCTAGCGCGTACGTGCACCGAACCCGCCCTGGAGGCGGGTTTTTTCTCTCTGACTCCTGGGCAACGTGAAAATAGCCAAGGAGTCACAGATGACCAGCTTCAGCGTCCCACGCCCTGCCGTCACCCCCCAGCAACTGCTGTCGGAGCATGTGCGGCGCATTCTTGCCGCCCCGGTGTACGACCTGGCCATCGAAACCCCACTGCAAGCCGCGCCCGCCTTGTCGGCCAGCCTGGGCAACCAGGTGTTGCTAAAGCGTGAAGACCTGCAGCCTACCTTCTCGTTCAAGATCCGCGGCGCCTACACCCGGCTGTCGCGGCTGACCAGCGCGCAGCGTGAGCGCGGGGTAATCACTGCATCGGCAGGCAACCATGCCCAGGGTGTGGCCCTGGCCGCATCGCACCTGGGCCTGAAGGCCACCATCGTCATGCCGACCACCACACCTTCATTGAAGGTGGAAGGGGTGCGATCGCGCGGTGGGCATGTGGTGCTGCACGGTGAAAGCTTCCCCCATGCCTTGGCCCATGCACTGAAGCTGGCCGACAGCGAGGGTGCCACCTTCGTGCCCCCCTTCGATGACCCGGACGTGATCGCCGGGCAGGGTACGGTGGCGATGGAAATCCTTCGTCAGCACCCCGGTGCGCTCGATGCCATCTTCGTGCCGGTGGGTGGTGGCGGCTTGATCGCCGGCATCGCCGCTTATGTGAAGTACCTGCGCCCGGAGGTGAAGGTGATCGGCGTCGAGCCGGAGGACTCCAACTGCCTGCAGGCGGCCATGGCCGCTGGCGAGCGGGTGATCCTGCCGCAGGTCGGCACGTTTGCCGATGGCGTGGCAGTGGCGCAGATTGGCGCCCATTGTTTTGAGCTGTGCCGGCATTTTGTCGACGAAGTGGTGACGGTGAGCAGTGACGAGCTGTGTGCCGCAATCAAGGACATCTACGATGACACTCGCTCGATCACCGAGCCGTCCGGCGCCCTGGCTGTGGCCGGCATCAAGAGGTACGTGGCGCGTGACGGGGTGCAGGGGCGAACACTGGTGGCCATCGACTCCGGGGCCAACGTCAACTTCGACCGTTTGCGCCATGTCGCCGAGCGTGCCGAACTGGGCGAGCAGCGCGAGGCGATCATCGCCGTGACCATCCCGGAACAGCCGGGTAGCTTCCGCGCGTTCTGCCAGGCACTGGGCAAGCGCCAGATCACCGAGTTCAATTACCGCTATTACCCTGGCAAGGAGGCACGCTTGTTCGTCGGCGTGCAGACCCACCCGGTGCACGACCCGCGTGAGCGGTTGTTGGCCAATTTGTGCGAGCAGGGGTACAGCGTGCTGGACCTGACCGACAACGAGCTGGCCAAGCTGCACGTGCGCCATACCGTGGGCGGTCATGCCGCGCCTGGGGCCGATGAGCGAGTACTGCGCTTCGAGTTCCCGGAACGACCGGGTGCGTTGCTGGGCTTCCTCGAGCGGCTGGGCAAGCGCTGGAACATCAGCCTGTTCCATTACCGTAACCATGGCGCGGCGGAAGCGCGGGTGTTCGCGGCATTGGAGGTGCCGGAAGATGAGTTGCAAGGCCTGCCATTGGCACTGGCCGAGATGGGCTATCGCTACTGGGATGAAACCGACAACCCGGCGTACAAGTTGTTTCTCGGCTGACAGCCGTCCCCCGCAGCGCACCGCGTCAATCCTGGTCGATAGCCTCCGCGATGCGCGGGTGCGCCTGCCCGGAACGATGGTCTGGGCAGTGCGCACCGGGGGCGTACTCAGCGGGCCAGCGTGTTGATCAACTGTTCATTGAAGGCCGGGATATCGTCCGGCTTGCGGCTGGTGATCAGGTTACCGTCTACCACCACTTGTTCATCCACCCAGGTGCCGCCAGCGTTGCGAATGTCGTCCTGCAGGGTCTGATAACTGGTCATCCGCTTGCCTTGGGCCAGGCCTGCCGACACCAGCAGCCAGGCGCCGTGGCAGATCACCGCCAGGGGCTTGCCGGCTGCGTCGTGGCTCTTCACCAGTTTCTGCGCGCCCGGTATCAGGCGAATGGTGTCGGAATTCTGTACCCCGCCAGGTAGTACGATGGCGTCGTAGAGATCCAGTTGGGCGTTGTCGAAGGTGGCGTCCACTGCAAACTCATCAGCAGGCTTGTCGTGATTCCAGCCGCGAACCTTACCTTCCTTGTCACCCAGTATGTCGACCACTGCGCCGTGCTTTTCCAGGGCTTCACGCGGGCCGGTCAACTCGACCTGTTCAAAACCATCGGTGACCAGAAATGCCACGCGCTTGCCATCCAGTTTCGCATTCATCGTTGAGTCTCCGTTTTCGATAGGCCTGAGAAGGAAGGCTCTTGACCCGGCGTGAAGTTCCAACGCGCTGCATCAGCGGTCGGTACGTTGTGGCGCCTGATACACACCCGATAGCGGTGCGGGCGTATGAAGGCAGCGCGGCGCCTTGCGACTCGCTACCGCCAATGCAGCCCGGTTGAACACTGCGCGCCCACCGTGCTCTCACCCATAATGGTTTAGCGAGGGTGGCCCGATGAGTATCGAACGCAGCATTCCTGAACTGGAAGCCTGGTACGCGCAGTACGACGACATCAGTTACCGGCGCGAGTCGCCGGATGCCTACCATCATGCGCTGGTGCGCACCGCCGAGGCCCTGCGCGACGATGGCGCCATCGATTGGGACGACTGGCTGGCGCTCAAGCAACTGGCCGATCAGGCCCATGTGCGGGCACTGGAGGACGCTGTGCAGGCTCACGTGAACGACCCTGACGCATGAAAACGTTGAAGATCGCCACCTTCAACATCAACGGGATCCGCAGTCGTTTGCCGGCGTTGCTGGCCTGGTTGCAGCGGGAGCAGCCCGATGTCGCCTGCCTGCAAGAGTTGAAGGCGGCTGACCAGCAGTTTCCGCGTCAGGACATCGAGGCGGCAGGGTATGGCTGCATCTACATGGGGCAGCCAGCGTGGAACGGCGTGGCCATTCTGGCGCGGGGCAGCGAGCCGCTGGAGGTCCGGCGTGGTCTGCCGGGTATGCAGGACGATACCCACAGCCGGTACCTCGAGGCCGCAGCGCACGGGGTCCTGGTGGGGTGCCTCTATCTGCCCAACGGTAATCCGCAGCCTGGTCCGAAATTCGACTACAAGCTGCGCTGGTTCGAGTGCCTGATAAAACATGCCCAAGCACTCTATGACAGCGGCCACCCTACGGTGCTGGCGGGTGACTTCAATGTCGTACCCACGGACCTGGACATCTATGACCCGCGTTCCTGGCTTAAGGATGCGCTGCTGCAGCCGCAGTCGCGTGCGTGTTTCGAGCAGTTGTTGGCCCAAGGCTGGACCGATGCCATTCGGGACCTGTACCCGGAAGAGCGCATCTACACCTTCTGGGATTATTTCCGCAATCACTGGGCACGCAACGCCGGTTTGCGCATCGATCACCTGCTGCTCAACCGCGAACTGGCCCCCTACCTGAAACGTGCTGGCGTGGATGCCTGGGTGCGCAATGAGGCCAAGGCCAGTGATCATGCTCCGGTGTGGGTTGAGCTGGGCGGGCGGCGGCGCCGCAGTTAGCGCGTGTCGTACTGCCAACGCGGATAGATACCGCCGGGCAGGGTACGCCTGCCCCGGCGGCCTCAATCTTGTCATTTTTTGCCGGGCAGCACCGAGCTCAGGACTTGTTTGGCCGTTTGCACGATGACCCCTGCCTGGTCCGGATCGCCCTTGAGCAAGCTGCTGGCGAACTTTTTCGCCTGTTCCAGCTTGATGTGTGGGGGCAGGGGCGCCACGTTCGGGTCAGTCTTGAATTCGATCAACACCGGCCGGTCAGCCGCCAACGCCCGCTCCCAAGCGCCGGCGATTTCTTCTTCCCGTTCCACGTAGATGCCCTCCAGGCCAATGGAGATGGCGAAGAGGTGGTAGGGCACATCGGGGATCGACTGCGAGGCCTCGAACTTAGGGTCGCCTTCCATGACCCGCTGTTCCCAGGTTACCTGGTTGAGGTCTTCATTGTTGAAGACGGCGCAGATCCACTGCGGGTTGTCCCATTGATGCCAGTACTTGGCCACGGTGATCAGCTCGGCCAGGTTGCTCATTTGCATTGCGCCGTCCCCCACCAACGCCACCACGCTGCGTTGGGGGTGGGCAAACTTGGCGGAGATCGCATAGGGCACCGCCGCGCCCATGCTGGCCAGCCCGCCGGAAAGCGAACATTGCATGCCCTGGCGAACCTGCAGATCACGGGCAAACCAGTTGGCGCAGGAGCCCGAGTCGCTGGTGATGATCGCATGGTCGGGCAGGCGAGCGGAAAGCTCGTAGACCACGCGCTGCGGGTTGATCGGATCGGCCTTTGCCAATGCTCGCTTCTCCAGCGTCTTGTCCCAGCTCGCGCGCCAGCGTTCGATCTTGTCCCGCCAGCGCCGTTCGCGCTTGTGTTCGAGTAACGGCAGCAAGGCCTGCAGCGTCTCGCTGGCATCGCCCACCAGGTTCACCTCCATCGGATAGCGCAGGCTGAGCATGTCCGGCTGCAGGTCTATCTGCACCCCGCGGGCCTGGCCCTCCTTGGGCATGAACTCGGCATAGGGGAAGCCGGAGCCGATCATCAACAAGGTGTCGCACTCGTTCATCAGCTGCGCACTTGGCTCGGTACCGAGTAGCCCTATGGCGCCAGTGACCCAGGGCAGGTCATCGGGCAAGACTGCTTTGCCCAGCAGCGCCTTGGCAACGCCTGCACCAAGCGTCTCGGCCACCGCCATCACCTGCTCGGAGGCTTGCAGGGCGCCGGCTCCCACCAGGATTGCAACCTTGCGCCCAGCGTTCAGCACATCGGCGGCACGCTGCAGGTCCGCTTCGAAGGGCACCACCTTGGGCTTGCTGTAACCTACGCCAGAATGCACGGTGCCGTGGGCCCTCGCGGGCTCGTGGTAGGGCAGGTCCTGCAGGTCGTTGGGCAGGATAATGGCGGTGACCCGCCGTTCGCCGACGGCAGTACGCACTGCTCGGTCGAGCAGATGGCGCACCTGTTCCGGAGCGGACGCTTGCTGCACGAAAGCCCCGGCAACGTCCTTGAACATCGACAGCAGGTCCAGCTCCTGCTGATAGTGCCCCCCCAGCGCAGCCCGCGCCTGCTGGCCGACGATGGCCAGCACCGGTTGGTGGTCCATGCGTGCGTCGTACAGGCCCGTCAACAGGTGCGAGGCACCCGGGCCAGAGGTGGCGATGCAGACCCCCAGTTCGCCTGTGAACTTGGCATGCGCACTGGCCATGAATGCAGCCATTTCCTCATGGCGTGCCTGCACGAACTGGATCTTGCCCTTGGCCCGGCTCAGCGCGCCAAACACCCCGTTGATACCATCGCCAGGGTAGCCGAATATTCGCCGGACACCCCATTGGTACAAGCGCTCGATCAGAAAGTCACCTACCGTGCTGCTCATCATGCTCTCCCGTGCCGTATCGATAGGGGTCTGGACTGGGTAGGCGCCAGGAAAGTTTCAAGCATGTTCGCGCAGGTTTTCCGAGTGGAACCATTCAATCGGGAGTGGGTTCGCAACAGAACCGACCACTTGCCGAGGAAGCGGACCATGAAGGCCATCGACACTGCCCCTGCCACCGTGCGGACCTTGCACTTCGAGGATGACGGCGCTACACCGAACAACCGTTTTCCGGTCCTGCTGTACCACGTGCATATCGAACCGACGCAGGATGTTGCCGGCGGGTTCGAAGCGCTGTTCGCGGCGCACCGCTGGACGCCGGTCTGGCGCGCCGGCATCTACGATTTCCATCACTTTCACCCCAATGCCCACGAAGCATTGGGTGTCGTCTGTGGGTGGGCCCAGGTGATGCTTGGTGGGGAAGCTGGGCAGACCCTGGGCGTGATTCCGGGCGATGTGCTGGTGCTGCCGGCCGGCACAGGCCATCGATGTATTGAGAGCAGTGATGATTTTCTAGTGGTGGGTGCCTATCCACAGGGCCAGGAAAATTACGCCACTCAACGGCCCGATGCTGCACAGCATCAGCAGGCATTAGCCCGAATCGCCAGGGTGCCGGGCCCAGAACAGGACCCGGTCTGCGGCAGTCATGGGGCCTTGATGAAGTCTTGGCGCTGAGGCGGCGGGGCGAGGCTCGTCACCCCCCCCACGCCCTGGACAGCGATACACTCATCAGCTGCCAGCGCCGCTGCCGCCCCCTGCGCTACCGCCTGAGCCACCCGTGCCCGAGCCTGAACCGGTACCCTGGCCATTACCCGTGCCAGTCCCCGCTCCCGTGCCTCCGCTACCCGAGCCATTGGTGGTGCCATCACCACCTGTGTTGTCAGTGCCATTGCTGTTCGTACCGCCAGATCCAGTACCCATGCCATCCCCTGGGGTACCGGAACCGGTGGCGCCGCCGTTGCCATTCATCTGCCCGCTGTCGTGCGGCTGCGTAGTGGGGGCGCGCTGGTCGTTCATGTCGGTGGCGGCCAGCACCAGCGGCGCGGTCGCACCCAGGCACAGCACCAACATGAGGGAATGGGGCTTGATGCTTTTCATGGTGAATCTCCTTTCCGGTTGATCTCCTCTTCTTGGGCCGGCGCAACTCGCCATCCGTGCGCTGGCACCGACGGGTGGAGCGAACATTGCACGCCCCTCATTTTCGAGGGCCGGTAGCCGCGGCCCCTTGTTATATCGCCTGTGTCCCTGGCGTACTACGCGATGCCCGGGCAGATTTATGGAACCTCTCGCACGCTCGGCTTGCCCACTCCCATGACTCAAGCGATCAATCATCCTGATGAAAAGGAGCATTTGCATGCCCACCGCAGCAGGCAAGATTCGTTATGGCGTAGTGGCCGGAGGTTCGATCTCCCAAGGCGCCTTCATGCCCGGCATCGGCCAGACCGATAATTCGGTGATCACCGCACTGGTGACCGGCGATGCGCAGAAGGCCACTCGCCTGGCCGCTCAATACGGGCTCAAAGCGTATGACTACGCGGACTATCCGACACTGCTCAGCTCAGGTGAGGTCGATGCGGTATATGTCGCCACGCCTAATTTCCGCCACCGTGAGTTTGTAATACCGGCGCTGGAGGCTGGGATCCATGTGCTGCTGGAGAAGCCAATGGGCACCAGCGAGGCCGACTGCCAAGCGATGATAGAGGCTGCGCAACGCACCGGGGCCAAGCTGATGATCGCCTACCGGTTGCACTGCGAACCAGGCACGCTGGACATGATCGAGCGGGTGCATGCCGGCAACTTTGGTGAGCCGCGGTTGTTCACCTCGACGTTCACCCAACGGGTGAAGGCCAGCAATCACCGCGCGCAAAGCGGTTTTGCGGCCGGCCCGGTTGCGGACATGGGCCCGTACCCGCTGAATATGGTCCGCCAGCTTTTCAATGCCGAGCCTATCGAGGTCACTGCCGTCGGCGTACATTCGCCAGGTAGCACCCTCGACACCTGGGACACGGTCACCGTCAGCCTACGGTTTGCTGACGAGCGCCTGGCGCAGTTCACCGTGAGTTATACCTTGCCGGACACCGAGCGGTTCCAGCTGCTGGGCACCCAAGGGGAAATCGAGGCGTCGCCATGTTTCGGTTACGGGGAGGGGGTCGCCATCAGCTACAGGGCCACGATCGATGGCGAAACCCGAATTCATGTGAACCCGGTTGTCGATCAGTTTGCGGGAGAAACTGCTTATTTTTCCGACTGCATTCTACGCAATGAGGCGCCTGAGCCTGACGGCGACGAAGGCTGGCGCGACGTGCGGGTGATAGCGGCGATTCAGCGAGCCTTGGAAACCGGCCAGCCCCAGCGTCTGGCCCCCCTGGCGGCGCGGCCGTTTGCCCGACGGCGCGAGCAGCGCCGTGCGTTCGCGCTGGCCGAGGTACCCCCGATGATCAACACTGAAGCACCTACCGAATAGGTCAGGGCCTGCGCGCCCGTGGGGCGCGCAGGTGAGGCTCATGCTGCCCGCTGCTCACCCTTGAGCAGTTTCTTCTGCGCTTCCATGGCATGCCCCATCTCTTCAAGTTCCTGCTTGCCCAGCAACTTGCGGGCCGTCGGGAACAGCTCGTTTTCTTCCTCCTCGATATGATGCTCCAGCAGTTCCTTCATTACCTTGACCCGACCGGCGAATTCCACGGTCCCGGTTTCGGTATGCAGCAAGTCGGGAATCACCAACGAGTCCACGGTACGGTGTTCTTCCTTGGCTTCGTAGTACATCTTTGCTTCTTCCTTACCCCCGGCCTGCTTGATCGCCGGGTACAGGATTTCTTCTTCCAGCGCCGTGTGAATGCTCACCTCCTGCTTGATACGCGCAAGCAGTTCGGCGCGTTTCTTGACTGCGCGCTCGGTGGTTGAGGACAGTTCCTCGAGCAATTTTTTCACCAGTTGGTGGTCCTGGATCAGCAGTTCGATAGCGTTCATGCGACACCTCTCAGTGGGCTGGGAAAGTCACGGTTGCGAACAGTTGAGCTGGCTGCAACTGGCAAGGTTCAATGCGGTTGATCAGCGCAGGCACGGCTGCTCCTGCACGCTGCAAATGGCCGGGCGGGAAACTAAGCGAGGCGATAATGAGTCGACATGCCTGCAACCGTCCGGGTTTCAACCGCGGCTGACATGGGTGAGCAACTTGCCCGTGGTGGCTGTCCAGATGGGACGGATATCAACCATCATCGAGGAGTTCCCCGTGAGCAGCACGAAGGCGCGCGTCAGCAACCAGGCATCAGGGGACATCTCACAGCTGCCGCACGACATGTTCTTCGCAGCTGTCGAAACCACCCGGATGCCAATGATCGTCACCGACCCGAATCGTGACGACAACCCCATCATTTTCGCCAATCGGGCTTTTCTGGAAATGACTGGTTATGCCTTGGCGGAAATCATCGGGCGTAATTGTCGGTTCCTGCAAGGCCCTGAAACCGACCGTTCGGTCATCGACGCCCTGCGCGATTCCATCAACGCGCGCGTGGACATCGCCACTGAAATCCTCAACTACCGCAAGGATGGTTCCAGTTTCTGGAATGCACTGTTCATTTCCCCGATCTTCAACGAGCGCGGCGAACTGATCTACTACTTTGCCTCGCAGTTGGACGTCAGCCGCCGGCGGGACGCCGAAGACGCCTTGCGCCAGGCGCAGAAAATGGAAGCGCTGGGGCAACTGACGGGCGGCATCGCCCACGATTTCAACAACCTGCTGCAGGTGATGGGTGGGTACCTGGGGTTGATCGCCAGCGAAGCAGACAAGACCCAGGTGGATCTTAACCGGATCCGGCGCAGCGTCGGCCATGCCCAGTCGGCAGTGGAACGCGCCAGCACCTTGACCAAGCAACTGCTGGCTTTCGCGCGCAAGCAAAAACTGCATGGACGCGTACTCAACCTGAATCATCTGGTCGAGGATATGCGACCCATGATGGAGCGTACCTTCGGCAGCGATGTGTGGGTGGAATTCGACTTCGAAGCCAACCTGCGCAATTGCCGGATCGACGCGACGCAGGCGGAGGTGGCGCTGCTCAACATCTTCATGAATGCGCGGGATGCCCTCATAGGGCGCAAGCGTCCGCACGTGTTCATTGAAACCCGCAACGTGATGGTCACCGACATCAACCTTTCCTTTGATGGCCTGTTGCCAGGCAGCTATGTGAGCCTGTCGGTCACCGACAATGGCATCGGCATGCCGGCCAGCATCCGTGATCGGGTGATGGACCCATTCTTCACTACCAAGGAAGAAGGCAAAGGCTCAGGGTTGGGCCTGTCGATGGTGTACGGCTTTGCCAAGCAGTCCGGTGGGGCTGCCCGCATCTATACCGAAGAGGGTGAGGGCACGACATTGCGCCTGTACTTCCCGGTAGACGAGGCCAATATTGTACAGCAGCAGCCGGTAAAGGTGGTTGAACGGAGTGGGGGCACCGAGCGCATCCTGATTGTCGAAGACCGGCCAGATGTGGCCGAGCTGGCAAAGATGGTGCTTGAAGACTACGGCTACGCCGCCGATATGGTGCTCAATGCGCGTGAAGCGTTAAAGCTTGTGCAGGCCGGGGAACGCTACGACCTACTGTTCACCGACCTGATCATGCCCGGCGGGATGAATGGTGTGATGCTGGCCCGTGAGGTGCGCCGCCTGCAACCGCAGATAAAGGTTCTGCTGACGACTGGCTATGCCGAAAACTCGATCGAACGTACCGACATCGGCGGCTCGGAGTTTGAAGTCATTTCCAAGCCCTGCCAACCCCACGACCTCGCGCGCCGGGTCAGGCAGGTGCTGGATGGGCCGACTGGTGTGGGTTGAGGCGCTGAAGCCGTGAGCGCCAGGCAATTGAATTGTTTTCCGCTCCTGGTGGTCGAATGCATTGCACTCGTGTCTCAGTCTGTGTACACATTCGTCTACAGCCTGGTCCTTGGGCCGCAGCCCCCGTCATGTGGGGCTTGACGGGGGCGCTCAGCCGTCATTGCCAGTATTTTGAAGCTCTACTCGAGGTGAATCATGGATAAAGACGGGGTTGCTGCACAGCCGGCACTGAATGCCGGTTCTGAAATGCTCCCTGTCGCAGATGATTCCTCGGAAAAACTGCGGCTTGTGCTGGAAGCCGCTGCTGTCGTGGGCACCTGGGTGTGGGATATTCCCAATGATCGGGTGACAGCCGACGAACGCTTCTCCCGCTCGTTCGGGATACCTGCCCAGATGTGTGAGGCGGGCATTCCGATAGCCGAAGCTTTTACCGCAATCTACCCGGAAGACCGTGAGCGTGTTCATCGCGATATCCAGGATGCGATGGCACGAGGCGGTGCGTTTCGCTGTGAGTACCGGGTGCGCAACACGGACGGTATCTACCACTGGATCGAAGCCAACGGTCATGCTGAACTGGATGAAACCGGGCAAGCCGTTCGCTTTCCGGGCGTGCTCATGGACATCGAGTCGCGCAGGGCTGCCGAGGCAGAGCGGGATCGAGTGTCGGCGCTGTTGCGCACGTTCACTGCTGCCGTGCCAGGTGTGGTCTACGCAAAGGATCTTGAAGGCAGGATGCTCATTGCCAACCATGGGGCGACCCAGCTGATTGGCAAACCCCCTGAATTTTACCTGGGCAAGACCGATCTCGAGTTTCTCGAAGACAAAGCCCAGGCACGCCAGGTGATGGAGACAGACCGGCAGGTAATGCGTGGCGGCAAGGCGGTGCAGATCGAGGAGCGGGTCGACATGCCCGATGGCTCGGAGACCACTTGGTTATCGGTCAAAGCCCCGCTCGTCGATGAGGTCGGGCAGGTCATAGGGCTGATCGGTTCCTCCATTGACGTGTCTGCCCGAAAACGAGCCGAGGCGGCGCTCCTGAATCTGAACCGCACGTTGGAGGACCGGGTCAGTGAGGCGGTGGCCCAGCGGGAGGCGGCACAGGAGGCGCTGCGTCATGCGCAAAAAATGGAGGCCATAGGCCAGCTCACAGGGGGCATTGCCCACGACTTCAACAATCTGCTGGCCGGAATCATCGGCAGCCTGGACCTGGCCCGCTTGCGCGGCAAGCAAGGGCGCGCTGAGGATGTCGAACGTTACATCGCGGTTGCGCACCATGCGGCGCAAAAGGCGGCCGCGCTGACGCATCGGTTGTTGGCATTCTCTCGCCGTCAGCCGTTGCAGCCAGTCTGCATGGATGTGAATGGGTTGATTGGAGGGCTCCAGGACCTTGTCTGCCGCACCGTCGGCCCGTCGATTTCCCTGACGGTCGACTTGAATGCGCCAATGGCCACCTGTCTGGTAGACCCGGTCCAGGTCGAAAATTCGCTGTTGAACCTCTGTATCAACGCGCGCGATGCCATTGGTAAAAGGGCCGGCAAGATTTCGATTGTGACCGCCAACCATACCCTCGTGGCAGGCCCGGAGCTGGATACCGAGCTCCAGCCCGGTAATTACCTGACCATCAGTGTGACTGACAATGGCGTGGGCATGTCTGCCGAAACGCTGTCGAAAGCGTGCGATCCGTTCTTCACCACCAAATCCATCGGCGAAGGCACGGGGTTGGGGCTGTCGATGGTTTATGGTTTTGCCAAACAGTCCGGGGGGCAAGTCAGGATCTTTTCACGAGAGGGTGAGGGGACGCGCGTCGAGCTTTCGCTACCCGCTGCCATGGGCCAAGCGGAGCCCGCCGGTCGCGCAGTGCATCACTCTGATTTCTCCAGCAGCTGGCCAGACCGCACCGTGTTGATTGTCGATGACGAGCCGTCCGTGCGCTTGTTTGTCAGTGATGTGCTCAGCGGTCTGGGGTGCACGGTCATCGAGGCGGCTGACAGCCAGGCTGGCCTGCAGGTACTGGTTTCAGACACACGCATCGATTTGCTGGTGACCGATATTGGCTTGCCCGGCGACATCGATGGCCGTGAGATGGCAGCCGCCGGGCGCAAGGCCCGCCAAGGCTTGCCCGTTATCTTCATGACCGGTTATTCGCGCCCTTCGGTGTTCGAGGATGGCCTCCTGCGGGATGGGTCGGCAGTGCTGACCAAGCCGTTTGCTGTCGAGGAACTGGTTGCCAATGTTCATGCGATGTTGGGACCGCGCCCAGCGTGATCGACCAGACCTGGAGCGCCAGCGCACAGGTTGTGTGGGCAGGTAATCTCAGTTGTTGTGCTGAAGCTGAGGAAGGGCTCGCCTGTCTGGCGAGCCTCATGGCCGTCAAAGTATCGGTTTACCGCCAGTGACACCGTAACGCGACCCACTGATATAGCTGGCCTCATCAGAACCCAGCAGTACATAGATCGGCGCGACTTCCACGGGTTGCCCTGGTCGCCCCATGGGATAGCTGGAACCGAAATTCTTCACCGCCTCGTCTGGCATGGTTGACGGGATCAAGGGCGTCCAGATGGGGCCAGGGGCCACGCTGTTGACCCGGATTCCCTTTTTGCCCAGCAATTGGGCCAGGCCAGCGGTGAAGTTGGCGATGGCGCCTTTGGTGGCGGCATAGGCCAGCAGGGCGGGAGAAGGATCGTCGGAGTTCACCGAGCTGGTGTTGATAATCGAGCTGCCCCTGGGCATCGATGGCAAGGCGGCCTGGCAGATCCGGAAGATGGCGGTGATATTGGTATCGAAAGTTTTCACCCATTCCTCATCGTCGATGTCTTCCAAGTTCTCGTGAGCCATCTGAAAGGCTGCGTTGTTGACCAGGATGTCGATACGACCGAACTGTTCGACGGTTTTTTCGACGATGGCATAGCAGTGCTGTTTTTGCGCCAGGTCGCCAGGTAGCAGGAGACATTGCCGGCCTGCGGACTCGACCCATCGTGCGGTTTCTTGCGCGTCTTCGTGCTCGTCGAGGTAGGCGATGGCCACGTCGGCCCCTTCGCGGGCATAGGCAATGGCTACAGCCCTGCCAATCCCGCTGTCAGCACCCGTGATCAAGGCTATTTTGCCCTCCAGACGATTGTGGCCGGTATACGACTGCTCTCCGCAATCAGGGTAGGGCTCCATCTTGCGTTGCGAACCGGGTACCTCCTGGGGCTGTGAAGGGAAGGGGGGAGTAGGGAAGTCTCGCATGGTAGAAGCTCCTGCAGTTGAGAGTGCTCATACCGGTTCGAAAGATCTGGCCCTACGGTGTTGGTTCCAATCCATTGATGGCACGACGAGCGGTGCAGTTGGGCGTCATCCTTGCGCCGCGACACGACGCCGTGGCTAACTTCAGCCTGTCGAGCAGGGCGCGTTCAAGGTTTGCCTGCGTTCACTGCCCGGGTCACCCTGCTGAAGCGCTATCAATGCGGGCATGTCGAGTATTTCCACCAGCCTGCCGCGCAGGTCGAGGATACCTTGCGCACGCAAGCGGGCGACCGACCGGCATACGGTTTCCAGGCGCAGGCCCAGGTACGATGCGATATCCTCGCGTGACATGCGCAACATGAAGCCATGGGCGGAGTAGCCCCGGGTGACGAAGCGCCCGGACAGCCCGATCATGAAACTGGCCAGGCGCTGCTCGGCGGTGAGGTTGCACAGCATCAGCACGCGCTCGTGCTCCCGCACGATCTCCCGGCTCATCAAGCGGTTCAGGCTTTGCTGCAATACCGGAAAGTCGCGCGCCAGCGCTTGCAGGCGACGGTACGGGACCGGGCACACTTCGCTGTCTTCCAGGGCAATGGCGTCGCAGACGTGGCGGTCGGTGGCGATGGCGTCCAGGCCAAGCACGTCACCCGGCATCCAGAAGTTGATCACAACGCCCTGGCCTTCGGCGCTGTTCATGCTGGTCTTGAAACTGCCACAGCGCACGGCGTACAGCGTGGTCAAGGGGTCATTGGCGTTGAACAGCGCTGCGCCTTTGCGGATGCGCATGCGTGGCCCGATCAGCGCGCCCAGGCAGCTGTTGTCATGCAGGGGCAGACCGGTGGGCAGGCACAGGCCGCTGACCCGACAATCGCGACACAACGTGACCAGTGGCCTCAGGTGAATCGGCGGGGACGTGCGCGACGTAGCTGGCTGCTCGAGCAGCGTGACTTTCAGTTGGCCAGACATGTTCAAGCCCCCCTCGCACATCGCACATCCGCGTGGGTTGTCACGCCTGAACGGGGCGACCAACCTGCCAGCATGTCCAGCGAATGGGGGGCGTTGAGGCGGGCGTTGAGCCGCTCGACAAACTGTTGGGCTTCAGCTGCCGTGCTGAAACTGACCCGCCACTTGTCCATGCGGACCCAGCAGCGGTGCTGTTCGGTGTTGTTCTCGACGTAGACCTTCATGGGTGCCTCCGGAGCATGCATGGGCAAAAAACTGCGCAACAATGCAAACAAAGGCATCCCTGCCGGCAACGCACGAGGCTCAAGGCCTGATCGCCACATCCACGCCGCATTTGCCTACGAGCGCCATGGCACGCCTCCGGGACTGGAGATTGTTGTTGGTATGGAAGTAGCGTGCGCCCTGCAAGGGGCGAATCGTTGATCCACGTCAAGTTTGTGTGCTGCGGGAGAGACCGTTGGTCCGTGGGGCGTCAGTTGACAAACGTCAAGTCTGCAGAGCACGGGTGAACGATGCTTGGGATACCTATCGCAATCGTAGAGGTGTGCCATGGAAACCCCGCAAAGACTGCTGTTGATCGCATCGCCCCTGATGCGTCGAACCCCCGTCTACGACCGAGCCGCGGCCTTGGCCAAGGCCAAGGGCATGGCGCTGCACATCGTGGCTTTCGATTATGTGGAAGGGCTTGCCACGGCGGGCCTGGTAAATGACCAGGCACTGGCGGTGATGCGCGACGGCTACGTGCTGCAACATCGGGAGTGGCTGGAAAGCCAGGCTCAGCCGATGCGGCGTAACGGTGTCACGGTCACCACCGAAGTGGTGTGGGTGCAGCATCCCTTGAACGAGATTCTGGTGCACCTGCGCGAACAGCCGTTCGCCCTGCTGATCAAGGAACTCGAGCATGAGCCTTGGTGGATGCGCGCCATGTTCACCTCCCTGGATATCCAGCTGCTGCGTGAAACCCGCATCCCGCTGCATCTGGTGCACAAGGCCAGCCATGCATTACCGCGCAGGATCCTGGCGGCCGTGGACCTGACCCGGCCCGAGGATCAGTTCGAAGGCTTCAATGACCAGATCATCAGCGAGGCGCTGAAACTGGCTTTGCAGTGCAGCGCGCAGATCGAATTGCTGTATGCCTACGACCTGGGTTCCATGTACCTGGACGCCGGTGGCAGCCGGGAGCATTCGTTCCTCTTCGATTCCAACCTCGCCCGGACGCTCCACGAAGCCCAGAGCGACGCCTTCCAGGCCCTTGCCGAGCGCAATGGCATAGCCGTCGAGCACCGGCACATGCGCATAGGTGACCCGACCAAGGTCCTGGGAGTGTTCATGGACAACAACGATATCGACGTACTGGTCATGGGCAGTTATCACCACCACGGCATCGGCTGGTTCATTGGCAGCACTGCCGAGCGGGTATTGCATCGCTTGTCCAGCAGTGTGCTGGTGATTTCCCCCGAGCATTCCCGGGGGTAGGGCACAAGGCCCGCAAGGGCCTTGTTTTCAAGCGCGCAGGTCAAGTTCGGGGCGGATCATGTGTTTCTGATCTGCATCAAACGCCAGCACAGCCGCACCCGGAGAATCCTTTTCATCACCTACCAGCCGCGCAAGCCCGGAGGTTCACCATGGGTCAATATCGACAACTGCTGGTGCTGCTTACCGAGGTCAACCCCCATTCGGCGGCGCTGCGCAGGGGGCTGGCGCTGGCGCATGTCAGCGGTGCCAGCGTGCACGTGCTGGGCCTGTTCGAACCGAGTGAGGAGCACCTGCTGCGCGAAGAGCGCCTGAACGAGGCGGATATCAAACGCCAGTACGACCACTATTGCCTGCAAATACGCGCGCTGGTCGAGCGGCACCGCGGCAGCGGTGTGGCGCTGACGGTGGACAGCCTCGCCGTCGACGATACATGCAGCGAAGCCATCGACTACATCAGCGAACTGCAGCCTGACCTGGTCATCAAGGACTGCGAACCCGCCTCGGCCCTGGCGCGGCTGTTCGGCACCCCGCTGGACTGTGCATTGATGCGTGGCAGCAAGGGGCAGACCCTGTTCGTACCGAAGGCGGCTGTTTCACTGCCGCGGCGCATTATGGTCGCCGTGGATACCTGTTTCAGCGAGACGCCGGACGCTCAGCAGCGCTTCAACCGGGGGCTGATTCACGTGGCCGAGGCACTGGCACTGCAGTGCGGTGCTGCGTTGCACCTGCTGTCGGCCTACAACCTGGCCGGGGTGTTCGCGGCAGACATGACGGTCACCCAGGCATGGATCGAGGAGATGCGCGAGGCGCTTCAGCAACCGTTCGATGCGTTGGCCGAGGCCGAAGGGGTGGCGCAGGACCGCCGGCACTTCATGGAGGGCGGGCCGGTGCAGGTGATCCGCGAACAGGTCGCGACACTTGAGATAGACGTCTTGGTGATGGGCGTGGTGCAGCCCAAAGGGCTGGACAAGCTGCTGGGCGACACCACTGAACGCGTCATCGGCCACCCACCGTGCAGCGTGCTGACCGTTCATCCCCATGTGTTCGAAAACCAGGAGCCTTGGCCATGCAACTGACCTTTCTCGGCGGCACCGGGACAGTGACCGGCAGCAAATTCCTGTTGACCCGCGACCGCACGCGGCTCCTGGTCGACTGCGGGCTGTTCCAGGGCTACAAGCAATTGCGCCTGCGTAACTGGGAGCCCTTGCCACCGGCACTGAAGGCGCTGGATGCGGTGGTGCTCACACACGCCCATCTCGACCACAGCGGTTACCTGCCAGTATTGGTCAGGGAAGGCTATAGCGGACCGATCTATGCCACCCCGGCTACCTGCGCCCTGGCTGAAGTGCTCTTGCTCGACAGTGCGCGGCTGCAGGAAGAGCAGGCCGAGCATGCCAATCGCCATGGCTACTCCAAACATACGCCGGCACGGCCGCTCTATACCGAGCAGGATGCGAAGCGGGCGCTGGCATTGTTGCGCCCGGTGGAGCTGCATCAGCCAACGCTGATCGCCGAGGGCATGCACCTGCTGTTGCGCACGGCTGGCCATATCCTGGGCGCGGCGACCGTGCAGATCAGTGCCGAGGGGCAGACCTTGGTCTTTTCGGGTGACCTGGGCAGGCCGCAAGACCCCATCATGCGCGCGCCGGAATTGATCCGCACGGCGGATGTGCTGCTGGTGGAGTCCACCTACGGTGATCGCCAGCACCCGGCAGAAGCGACCGAGCAGTATCTGGCCCAGGTCATCAACCAGACCCTTTTGCGCCATGGGATCGTCCTGGTTCCTTCATTCGCTGTCGGCCGCGCCCAGCTGCTGATGTATTACCTGTACAAGCTCAAGCGCGACCGGCTGATCCCGGACATCCCGGTGTACCTCAATAGCCCGATGGCCACCGATGCCACCGCGCTTTATCAGCAGTTTCGCAGCGAGCATCGGCTACCGGCAGCGGAGTGCGCCGCGATGTGCAAGGGCACACGGATCATCCGTACGGTCGATGAGTCCCGCCACCTGGACCAGCTGCGCGAGCCGGCGGTAATCATTGCCGCCAGTGGTATGGCCACCGGTGGGCGGGTGCTGCACCACCTGAAGGCGCTGGCACCCAACCCGCGCAACAGCATCCTGTTCTCTGGTTTTCAGGCGGGAGGCACGCGCGGCGCCGATATCGTCGCCGGCGCCAGCAGCGTACGCCTGCAGGGCGAAGACGTGCCGATCCGGGCACAGGTGCATGCCATGGAAAACCTTTCTGCCCACGCTGACGCCGACGAGATCATGGAGTGGCTGCGTGGCTTCACCCGGCCACCCCGGCAAACCTACGTCATCCATGGTGAGCCACACGCCGCCGACACCCTGCGACGGCGCATCAGCCTGGAGCTGGGCTGGCAGGTGTGCGTGCCGGAATATCAGGAAACCGTAGCCATCGACCCTGGGCGCTGAACCCCGGCGCAGGAGGTAGTCATGAACATGCAAGCACGAGCGAAACTCCGGGCCTGGATGCACCGGCCCAGGGGTAGCCTGGGCTGGATCGTGGCCATCGCCGTGTTACTCGTCGCGGCCTCTGTCTACCAGGCCTTGAGCTCGAGTTGGCGCATGCCCATGCGTGATCCGGCCGTGCTCCTGAGCTTGCTGGCATTGAGCGTGGCGCTGGGTTGGGCCGTTCAGCGGGGCGTGAAACGCACGGTCGGCAAAGCCATTTTCAATGGCCAGGAGACGGGCTGGCAGGCCAGGCTGGCATTCCTGCGGTCGATCACCCGGGAATCGAACGTGCTGATGGGTACGCTGTTGCTCCTGGCGGTGCTGGGCGGTGCCACCCTATGGTTGGCCGGGCGCTCCGTGGAGCAGATCGTGGAAAACTGTTCGGCCAACCTGCAGGCACAGGTGCAAGCACCGCAAAACGAGCAGCTTGCGGCGTTGATCGGCAAGCCTGTCTGCACCTGCCTGGCGCAAACCTTCATGGCCCGCAATGGGGTGATCCGCCTGGCGTTGTTCAACACCCCGCTGCAGGAAGTGAGCGGCCTGCGGGCGTTGACCCCGGCTGATGAGCAGCGCTGCCTTGCCCAGTTCGATCTGTTACCCGAGCAAGGCAGTGCCGCCACGCCCTGACCGCAGCCGCCTGATGAGCGCACCCGCGCAGGCGCGCCGCGGTGCCTTGGCCTTGGCGTGATCGCTCGATGTTCATTTGGCTTTCCAGTACTTCTGCATTTCCAGAAACAGGAACGAGGCGGTCCAGCTGATCAGCACCAGGCCCGTGAGCGCCTGCAAGCCGGTGAGGTATTTGAGGTGGCCGGTAGGCGCGATGTCGCCGAAGCCAATGGTGGTGTAGGTGGTGAAGGAAAAATACACGCAGTCCAGAAAGCTGCCGTCAAAATTACCGCTGAGTGTCCCCCAGCCCTCGGCATGGGCCATCAGGTAATAAGCCAGGGCGAAGCACCAGACCTCCACGGCATGGGCCAACAACGCGCCGAACACCCCCGCGACGATACGGAACCGGCTCCACAGCCTGAGGCGCGGCAGCCAGTCATTCATGCGCAGCAGGCATTCGTAGTGAATGATCACCACCAGAATCACGATCAGCATGTTGATTAGCGTGACAGTGAGCATTGTCATTACTCGGGCCGGGGCGGGTTGAACAGGCCGACTGCACGGCAGCCAGCACTGCAATAACGACTGCCAGGCACTATAGCGCCTTCCCGTTTTCTACTCCTGGGCCCGCCGACGCGGTTGACAAATGTCAGGTCGCAGCGGGTGGCATTACCGATACTCAGGGTGTCTCGAGACGCAAGAGGGTATGCACATGCAACGCTATCTGCTGCTCGGGCACGCCTGGAGTCGGCACAGGACAATGCCACCGCCCAGTTGCGCGCCGACCAGGTGTGCTACCGTATCGCCCTGGACGAGCAGACCGCCAATGAGGCCCTGCGCCGTGCAACCCTGGCTTTGGACCAGCTGCAACAGTTGCAGCAAGCCAAGCGTCAATAGCCGCTATCTCACACCGATGGCTCGGAGTTGGGTATGACCGATTTCACCCCATGGTCGGCGCTGGCAGGCGGCGCCATGATCGGCCTGGCCGCGGGGCTGTTCGCCGTGGCCAATGGGCGTATTGCGGGTATCAGCGGCCTGATCGGCTCGTTGTTGCAGCGTGGCGAAGAAGGGCGTGGCGAGAAAGCGTCATTTCTGCTCGGCATCATCGCCGCGCCGCTGCTATGGCGCTTCTTTTCCACGTTGCCTCCGGTGCATATCACCGCCTCACCGTTATCGCTCATTGCGGCCGGGTTGCTGGTGGGCATCGGTACGCGTTACGCCGCAGGCTGCACCAGTGGCCATGGCGTGTGCGGCCTATCTCGGTTGTCGCCACGCTCGGCGGTGGCAACCCTGTGTTTCATGGCCGCCGGTTTTGCTACCGTCTATTTCCTTCGTCATGTTGTGGCAGGTACGTAACATGCAGCGATTCATTGGTTTTCTGTCCGGCGCCCTGTTCGGCATGGGCTTGTTGCTGTCCGGCATGGCAAACCCTGCCAAGGTCCTCGGGTTTCTCGACCTTGCCGGGCAGTGGGACCCATCGCTGGCACTGGTCATGGTCGGTGCCATAGGCGTGGCCTTGCTGCCCATGGCGTGGGCAAGGCGGCACACCCTGGCATTGCTGGGGGGAAAAATGCAATTGCCAACGCGGCGTGACGTCGACCGCCGGCTGGTCGGCGGTAGCCTGCTCTTTGGGGGCGGTTGGGGGCTGGCCGGCCTGTGCCCCGGCCCTGCGCTGGTGCTGCTGGCCGGGGCCTATTGGCAGGCTTGGGTGTTCGTCGCGGCAATGGTCACTGGGATGCTGGTGTTCAACGTGTTGGAAGCGGTACGGCGCACAGGATCATCACCGCGTCGCCCGGCATAGCTGAAATGCCGGGATTCAATAGCAGGCCTTCGCTCATCCCAGTAGACTTGAGCCGCCGCGCTAGGCTTCGCGCGCAACAGCGCCCCCTCGACACCCATCGGCGACGGTAATCACCGGCGTCGATCTCCTCCGTACATGAAGGCCGTTTGTGAACGCTGCTCTACGTCTCCCCGGACCCATCGGCATCTTGTGCCTGGGGTTACTCCAGATCATGGTCTGGGGTGGGTCCTTCTTTATCCTGGCGGTCATGGGTGAGCCCATCCTGCGCGAGACTGGCTGGGATGGCCATTGGGTGTATGGCGCGCTGTCGCTGGGCTTGATGGTGTCCGCACTGCTGGCGCCGCTGGCGAGCCGCCTGGTGGTTCGCTACGGTGGTCGCCTGCAGATGGCCGCGAGCGGAGTCGTGGTGGGGGGCGGGCTGCTGATCGTCGCCAACGCGCACAGCCTGCAAGTGTTCTTGCTGGCCTGGGTCGTCATTGGCGCCGGCATGGCCATTGGTCTCTACGAAGCCCTGTTTGCCACGCTTGGCGCCTTGTACGCCGAGCGGGCGGGCAGGGCGATCACGGGTATCACCTTGATCTCTGGTTTTGCCACGACCATCACCTGGCCGCTGGTAGCGTTCGCAATCGAGCAATTCGGCTGGCGGGTCACCTGTAACGCTTATGCGCTGATGCTCATTGTCGTGGTCGCGCCGCTGTACCTCTGGGTGCTGCCGGCGGGGTCGCACGGGTCAAAAAGCAAGCCTGCGCTAGCGGCGACCGATGTCAGCGTCGACCGACGTCTGTACCTGTTGCTGATGTGGATCTTCGCGATCGGGGCGATCATCATGACCGCGGTTTCGGTGCAACTGGTGGCAGTGCTGCAGGGGTTGGGCCACAGCCTGACCACGGCAATCGCGCTGAGTGCGCTGTTGGGGCCCAGCCAAGTGGCATCGCGCGTGCTGCAGATTGTCGCCCGCAAGCGACACCCGATCTGGACCGCATTGGTTTCTTCGGTTCTGGTGGCCGTGGGCGTGGCACTGGTTGCCCTGGCGCCTGGCGCTACGGCACTGGGGCTGTTGCTCTACGGCTGCGGCAATGGCTTGCGGGCCATCGTCCGGGGTTTGCTGCCCCTGGCGCTGATGCCGCCGGCGCAGTACGTGGCGCTGATGGGCAAGATGTCGCGTCCTTCGCTGATCGGTCAGGCGGTGACGCCGCTGGTCGGCGGCTACCTGCTTCAGCACTTTGGCGCCATGGGGGTGCTGGCAACGCTCGCTGCCCTGGCCGTTGTCAATGTCGTGCTGGTACTGCTGGTCATGCGCTCACTGCCGGGCAGGGCCGCGTGAGCGCCAACCCTCGAGGAGTCAATTGCAATGTCACGACTGGACCGTGAAGAGCTGCTGATCGATGGCGGGGTGGGCAAGCTCCACCTGCTGCTCGATCATCCACCCACCCCGCCGAAGGGCGTGGCGATCGTCAGCCATCCGCAACCCCTGCTGGGTGGCAGCCCCCGGCACATCGTGCCAGTGACCCTTGCCCGGCAGTTGTGTGCCAGCGGCTGGCTGGTGGTGCGGCCGAGCTTTCGTGGGGTGGGGTTGAGCGAGGGCAGTCATGCTGGCGGCATCGGCGAGACTGAGGACAGCCTGGCGGTGCTCCAGCACATGGCTGCAACGATGCCTGGGCTGCCCATCGCCTTGGTTGGGTTCTCCTTCGGCGCCCATGTGTTCGCCAGGTTGGCCAGCGCATCGCCTGGAGCGTTCGATGCCTTGGCCCTGCTGGGGCTGCCGGTCGGCGATGTGCCCGGGGGCCGCCATTATCCCGCGCCGGCCTTGCCCGACGATTGCCTGCTGGTGCACGGCGAGTGCGACCAGATGGCGCCTCTGCCGGGCCTGCTGGGGTGGGCCGCTGGCGAACAACGCCGCGTATCGGTGTACGCCGGCGCCGACCACTTTTTCAAAGGCTGCCTTGGCCGGGTCGCTGAAGAAGTCTGCCGCTATCTGCAGCACAAACGGCCCGAAAGCCCGGCGTAGAGGGCCATGCCTGCCAGGCATAGCTGTTAGACCAGTGGCACCTCTTCCCCCAAAACGACGCTATGCAAAGCTGTACCCGAGTTGGCAAAAAAAAATAACAACAAGGGTAGCGATCATGAATGCAGACATGAGCACGGCACGTCCGTTGACGCGCAAAGAGCGCACCACCGCAATTGTGGGTGTATGCTCCGGCAACCTGGTGGAGTGGTACGACTTCTTCATCTACGCCTACACCTCGATCTACTTCGCATCACTGTTCTTCCCCGCTGGCGACCAGACCAGCCAGCTGCTGGCCACGGCCGGTATCTTCGCTGTCGGTTTCTTCATGCGTCCACTGGGTGGCTGGATTTTCGGCTACATCGCCGATACCCGAGGGCGCAAGATCTCGATGATCATCTCAGTGTTCATGATGTGCGGCGGCTCGTTGATGATCGCGGTCATGCCCACGTATGCCACGGTGGGTGTCGCAGCGCCGGTGCTGCTGGTGATCGCGCGGCTGATGCAAGGGTTATCGGTAGGCGCCGAGTACGGCACCGGCGCCACCTATATCAGTGAGGTATCCCGCGCCGGGCGGCGCTCGTTCTACGGCTCGTTCCAGTACATGACGATCATCGCCGGGCAACTGCTGGCGCTGCTGACGGTTGCGGTACTGCAACTGGTGCTGTCGGAACAGGACCTGAAGGCCTGGGGCTGGCGGGTACCGTTCCTGATCGGCGCGCTGGCTTCGATCGTGGTGGTCATTCTGCGCCGCACCATGCGCGAGACAGCCACTGAAGCGGGCATGAAGAGCAAGGAGTCCGGCTCGCTCCGAGGCCTGATGCAGCACCGGCGCGCGGTGTTGCTGACCTTTACCATCACCATCGGCTGCTCGCTGTACTTCTATACCTTTACCGCGTACATGCAGAAGTTCCTGGTAGTGAGTGTCGGTATCCCGGCCCCCACCGTGAGCATCATCATGGCTTCTGCACTGGTGATCTTCATGCTGGTGCAGCCGGTGTTCGGCATGCTCGCAGACAAAATCGGCGTGCGCCGCAACATGATCTTGTTCGGCCTGCTGTCCACCTTCCTGGTTATCCCGTTGCTGTCCGCGATCAAGACAGTGCAGGACCCGCTTGCCGCGTTTGGGCTCGTGCTCGCCGGGTTGCTGATCGCAGCCTTCTATACCCCGGTCACCGGTGTACTCAAGGCCGACTTCTATCCGCCGACCGTGCGCGCCCTGGGTGTAGGGCTGCCGTACGCCGTGGGGGCCGCAATGTTCGGCGGATCGGCCGAGTACGTGGCGCTGACCTTCCGGTCCTTGGGGATGGAGCAGTACTTTTACCTGTACGTGGCGGTCATCGGCGCCATCACCCTGGTGTCGGCGCTGCTGATGCCAGACCTTGGCAAACACGGTTATCTCGATGGCGACGGCAAGGTCGAAGCGAACATCGGCGTACGCAAGTTCATGGGCCGTAAAACGCTACCCACCCACCCCAGCCACTGAGGCAAGGCGAGCATGATTGCTGAAAGGAAGAAGATCGTGCGCTTCGACGTCTGGTATCACCCGGTGATGGCCCAGATCCTCGAAGCTTCGCCCGATGTCGTGCTGCAAACCGTTGGCCGTGACCAGCCGCCTGCCGTCATCCTGCAGGCGCTGCGCAGCTGCCAGGTATACCAGGTGCCTTCGGCGCGGGACGAACTCCCGCGACCGTGGTGTGTGACCGAGGCGCTGCTGTGCCAGTTGCCTGACCTGCTGTGTGTCTCGACCAATGGCGCCGGTTTCGACACGGTGGATGTCGAAGCCTGCACCCGCGCAGGTGTGTTGGTCGTCAACCAGTCTGGCGCCAACGCCCAATCTGTGGCCGAGGCCACGGTTGGGCTGATGCTCGATTGTGCGCGGCGTATCAGTGAATCGGACCGGCGCCTGCGCCGGGAACGCGGGTTTTCGCGTGAAGACTTGATGGGTAGTGAGCTGTGCGGTAAGACCTTGGGGCTGGTCGGTATCGGTGAAATCGGTAGCCGTGTCGCACGCATAGCCCAGGCGTTGGGCATGCAGGTGCTTGCTCATGATCCTCTGCTGAGCGCGGAACAGATCGGCCAGCGGGGCGCAGCCAGTTGTACGTTGCCGAGCCTGTTGCAGCACAGTGATGTGGTCTCGCTGCATTGCCCGCGTCTGGCTTCGACCTTGAACCTCATGAACGCGTCGACTTTCGGGGCGATGCGCAAAGGGGCTGTGTTCATCAATACCGCACGTGGCGGCTTGCATGACGAGGCCGCTTTGTATGACGCGTTGGCTTGCGGTCATCTTGGCGCTGCGGGAATCGACGTTTGGGACCAGGAGCCGCCGGCATTGGATCACCCCTTGCTCGGCCTTGAAAACGTAGTCGGCCTTTATCACACCGCAGGCGTCACCCGCGAGGCCCGCAAGCGCATGGGAGCGTGGGCGGCTGAGCAGATTCTGCAGATCCTGCGCGGTGAGCCAGGGCCACGTATGGTCAACCCGCAGGCGTTCGATGTGTTCCGGCAACGGCTGAAGGCCAGTGACCATCGCGATACCTAGTGCCGCTTGCAGTACGCTCTGGCGGGTGCTGATCCGCCAGAGCATGTATTCCCCACTCACCTTGAAGGCAGTTCGTCAACCGGGGCATTGCCCGGGCTGCAGCAAGGCATTGCACATACGCAAGATGTGCTGCTCGATCCATCCTTCCTCGAAGGCCGTATTGCCAACCCGCAGACTATTGGCGCTCTCGATGATCGCCAGGAGCGCAACGGCGGCCCGGGCTGTGTCGCGTACGCAGTACTGACCGATAGCGCAACCCCGCTCGATGACCTGGTGCAGTGGCTCGGCCAGTTGCCTCATTGCCCGCTCCAGCCAGAGCCGGTGGCGGCCTTGCAGGTGCCTGGTTTCGTGACGAAGGATCATCTCCTCCTGGGGAAGGGCAACTTGCCGTGCCAGCGCAAAACGCACATAAGCATGCAGATCTTGAGGTTGGGCGCGGTTTGCCCAGGCCTGCTTGCGGCGCTCGACGATATCGAGCACGACATTGAGCAGCAGATCCTGTTTGCAATCGACGTGATGGTAAAGGCTGCCGGGGAGAATACCGACGCGCAGGGCCAGCTTCCTCATGGTCATGGCGGTGTAGCCCATCTCGACCATCAGTTCGGTTGCAGCCTGGGTCAGGGGGGAGGGGCTGGGACGGGCAGCTTCAAGCATAGGCCGGCATCCTCGACAGTGCGCCCAGCAGCCGGCAGAGCAGGCGTTTGCAGTGGCGCCGGGACCGGGGTGTGCCAGTGAGCAGACACATGGGGCACCTCTCTGGGTAGATGCCCCCGGTACCGCAGGCCGCTGCGCGTCAGAACAGAAGGAGTATGCGGTGCCGGGGGCGATAACGGGAGCGTCAGCCGGCCTGGAGCAGCATGGCGCGGGCGCGCAGGATGACGGGAGCGTCGACCATCTGGCCATCGAGGGTGAACACGCCAGCGCCAGTTTCAGCGTGTTCGACCACCCGCTGCGCCCAGTCCAGCTCGGTAGCCGAAGGCTTGAGCGCGGCGTGAATCACGCTGACCTGGCCAGGGTGAATGCACAGGGCGCCGGCAAAGCCCATGTCCCGGGCGAAGCGCACCTGACGCTGCAGCCCGTCGGTGTCCTGGATGGCAGGGAAGACGCCGTCCAGCGGCGCAGCCAGCCCGGCGACGCGGCTGTGCAGCAACACCGCATAGCGGGCATGGTCCAGTACCTGCCCGGCGGCGGCACTGCCGACGTTCAGCCCGAGGTCCAGGCCCAGATCCAGGCTGCCGAACGACAGACGGTCGACGCCTGTCGCTGCCGCCAGGAGGGGCAGCGCAGCCAGGCCCTTGGCACTTTCGATGATCGGCCACACCGCCTTGCCGGTGGCATGTGCGCGTTCGATCTGGCCGACGGTTTCCGCCTTGGGCAGCAAAATGCCGACGACGCCGGGGTGGCGCTGGCACAGCGCCAGGTCGGCATCGTGGGCCCAGTGACCGGGCGCGTTGACACGCACAAGTACCTGGGCCTGGGGCTGATCACTGAGAAACTGCTCAAGGTTATCGCGCGCCTGTTCCTTGAGGGCCTCTTCAACGGCGTCCTCCAGGTCAACGATGACTCGGTCGGCGCCACTCGCCAAGGCCTTGGGAATGCGCTCGGGGCGGGTAGCCGGCACGAACAGCGCACTGCGTACGATATCAGCGCTCATGGGAGTGCCCCTTGGGCGAATTCGATTTCGCCAACCTGCGCCTGACCGGCCTGATTACCTGCCCAGACCTGCGCCTTACCGTCACCGGTCAACCGCCCGCCGACGTGGAACGCATCCGGGCAGATCAGCGGGCGCACACCGCGATAGCTGAAGCGGCGGACGTTCAGTTGCGGGTTCGCGCGCACGAAGGCACGCAGGTTCAGGGTAGCGATCAGCGGGCCGTGGACCACCAGCCCCGGGTAGCCCTCGGTTTCAGTGACGTATGGCCAGTCGTAATGGATGCGATGGCCGTTGAAGGTCACTGCCGAGTAGCGGAACAGTAGCGTCGGATCTGGTTGCACGCTTTCGCTCCAATCGCCCTGGGGCATCGGCTCGGTGCCGCCGAGCTTGGGCGGCGAAGGCTCGCGATAGACGATGTCCTGCTCTTCGAGCAGTGCCCGCTGGCCGTCCTGCACATATTCATGCTGCACGGTGACGAACATCAAGGAGCCGGTACGCCCGTGCTTCTCCTCGACATTGAGGATGGTCGAGCGGCGGGACACCTGGGCATCGATCCGCAGCGGGCGGATGAATTCCAGGCGTCCTCCGGCCCACATGCGGTTGCGGTTATCCGCCGGGGGCAGAAAACCGCCCCGCGCCGGATGGCCATCGCCACCCAGGCCGGCCGCTTCGACTGGCTCCTGAAAAAACGCCCAATGCCAGAGTGCGGGCAGGGCATCACCCGGCGCGGGTGCCGGCTCGCTCAAGGTGGCGGCAATACGCTTGACCAGGTTATGGCTGATGCAGTCATGGACGGTCTCGCTACGGCCAATCCATGTTTGGGGTGCAGGTGTGCTCATTTTTTATTGTCCTTTACAGCGTCGAAGTCAGTTCCGGTACGATCTCGAACAGGTCGCCGACCAAACCGTAATCAGCTACCTGGAAGATAGGTGCTTCTTCATCCTTGTTGATCGCGACAATGACCTTGGCGTCCTTCATGCCGGCCAGGTGCTGAATAGCGCCGGAGATACCCACGGCGATGTACAACTGCGGCGCGACGATCTTGCCAGTCTGACCGACCTGCATGTCGTTGGGCACGAACCCTGCGTCTACCGCCGCGCGCGAAGCACCAACCGCAGCGCCGAGCTTGTCGGCCAGGCTATACAGGTGGCTGAAGTTGTCACCGTTGCCCATGCCACGGCCGCCGGATACCACGATCTTGGCGGCGGTCAGTTCGGGGCGGTCGGACTTGGCCAACGCTTCGCAGACAACTGCCGACAGGCCTGCATCTGCAGCACCGGCCAGTGCCTGGATTGGCGCGCCGCCGCCTTCTGCCGGCACGGCGTCAAAACCGGTGGAGCGCACGGTGATGACTTTTACCGCAGCGCTGGATTGGACGGTGGCAATGGCGTTACCGGCGTAGATTGGACGCTTGAAGGTGTCCGCGGACTCGACCGAAATGATCTCTGAGATCTGGTCGACATCCAGCAGCGCAGCTACCCGTGGCAGGAGGTTCTTGCCGTTGCTGGTGGCCGGCGCCAGCACATGGCTGAAGTCGCGGCCCAGGTTGGCCACCAAGGGCGCCACGTTTTCCGGAAGCTGATGGGCGTAGGCGGCATCGTCTGCCAGCAGCACTTTGCTCACGCCAGCGCACTGCGCGGCGGCGAACGCCACACCGGCCACGTCGTGTCCGGCTACGAGCACCACGATGTCAGCGCCGATCTGGCGAGCGGCGGCCAGGGTGTGCAGGGTAGGGCCAGCGAGGGAGTGATTGTCGTGTTCAGCAACTACCAGAATGCTCATCAGATCACCTTCGCTTCGTTTTTCAGCTTTTCAATCAATTCGGCCACCGACCTGACCTTGATACCTGCACTGCGGGCGGCTGGGGCTTCGACTTTCAAGGTCTTGTTGGTGGAGGCGAGGGACACGCCCAGATCGCCTGGCTTGACGGTCTCCAGCGGCTTTTTCTTGGCCTTCATGATGTTCGGCAGCGACGCGTAGCGCGGCTCGTTCAGGCGCAGGTCGGTGGTGACGATGGCTGGCAGGTTCAGCGCAACGGTTTGCAGGCCGCCGTCGATTTCACGGGTGACATTCAGCTTGTCGCCAGCCACTTCAACCTTGGAGGCGAAGGTGCCCTGAGCGAGGCCGGTGAGCGCGGCCAGCATCTGGCCGGTCTGGTTGTTGTCACTGTCGATGGCCTGCTTGCCGAGGATCACCAGCTGCGGCTGCTCCTTGTCGACAACGGCCTTCAGCGCCTTGGCCACGGCCAGGGCGTTCAGTTCGTCAGCGGCTTCGACCAGGATGGCACGGTCGGCACCCAGGGCCAGGGCGGTACGCAGTTGCTCCTGGGCAGTGGTCGGGCCGACGGAAACGACGACGATCTCGGTCGCAACGCCTTTTTCCTTCAGGCGTACGGCTTCTTCCACGGCGATTTCGCAGAAGGGGTTCATGGACATCTTGACGTTAGCAAGGTCGACGCCGGAGTTGTCCGCCTTGACGCGAACCTTGACGTTGTAGTCGACCACTCGTTTGATTGCGACCAGCACTTTCATAGGCAGGAATACTCTGTGTTTGAGCAATGGCAACGAATGAAGAACAGGGCGTCAGATGACCCCTGAATTGCGCAGTTGCTGAATACGTTCTTGGGGCAGGCCGAGTTCGGCAAGGATGCCTTCGCTGTGCTGGCCCAGTGCGGGGACCGGGTCCATGCGCGGTGCATAGGCGTTGCTGGTGGCCGGCGGCAGCAGGCTGGGCACTGATCCGGCGGCGGTGTCGATGCGACGCCAGCGGTCCCGGGCTTGCAGTTGCGGGTGGGCCCAGACACCCTGCATGTCATTGACCTTGGCATTGGCGATGCTGGCCCCATCGAGGCGCCGGATCACGGTGTCGAAGTCCAGCGCAGCAAAGGCCTCGACGATCAACCCGCGCAGCGCATCGCGATTGGCTACGCGTTTGAAGTTGGCGCTGAAGCGCTCGTCTGCGGCCAGCTTTGGCTGCTGCAGCACCTGTTCGCAGAACAGCTGCCACTCGCGCTCGTTCTGCAGCCCCAGCATGACGGTGCTGCCGTCGCCGACCGGGAAGGGGCCATACGGGTAGATGGTCGCATGCGCCGCGCCCGCACGTGGTGGTGGTGCGGCGCCCTCGTAGGCGTAGTAGAGCGGGTAGTTCATCCATTCCACCAACGCCTCGAGCATCGACACTTCCACCTGGCTGCCGATGCCGGTTTTCTCGCGCAGGAGCACCGCCGAGAGGATGCCGGTGTAGGCATACATGCCAGCGGCGATGTCTGCGATCGAGTTACCGGCCTTGGCCATCCCGTCTTCGCCCGGCCCACCAGTCACCGACAAAAAGCCGCCCTCGCTCTGGATCAGCAGGTCGTAGGCCTTTTTTTGTTCGTAAGGGCCGCCTGCGCCGTAGCCGGAGATATCGCAGACAATCAACCGGGGGAAGCGCGTGTGCAGCGCCTCGAAGGTCAACCCCAGGCGCGCAGCTGCACCCGGTGCCAGGTTCTGCACAAGCACATCAGCCTGCTCCAGCAACTGATCAAGGATGTCGCCGGCGATCTCCTGCTTGAGGTCCAGGGCCAGGCTTTCTTTGGAGCGGTTGGTCCACACGAAATGCGAGGCCAGGCCGTTGACACGCTGATCGTAGCCCCGGGCGAAATCGCCACTGCCAGGGCGCTCCACCTTGATGACCCGGGCGCCCAGGTCGGCTAGCTGGCGCGTGCAGAAGGGCGCCGCGATCGCGTGCTCGAGGCTGATGACTGTGATCCCGTCAAGGGGGCGGATGGACTGGCTCATGGTGGTCGTCTCTCTTGTTATGGCAAGCCCTCGTGGGTAACGGGGGGCAGTCCGGATCAGAACGAGCGTGGCAGTTCCAGCAGGTGTTCAGCCACATAGGACAGGATCAGGTTGGTCGAGATGGGCGCAACCTGGTACAGGCGGGTCTCGCGGAACTTGCGCTCGACGTCATATTCATTGGCAAAGCCGAAGCCGCCGTGGGTCTGCAGGCAGGCGTTGGCGGCCTCCCAGCTGGCCTTGGCGGCCAGGTACTTGGCCATGTTGGCGGCCGCCCCGGCGTTGCGCCCGCTGTCGTATTCAGTACAGGCGCGCCAGCGCATCAGGTCGGCGGCTTCGATCTCGATGTGGGCTTCCGCGATGGGGAACTGCACGCCCTGATTCTTGCCGATCGGCCGGCCGAACACCTCGCGGTCACGGGCGTACTGGCTGGCTTTCTCGACAAACCAGCGGCCATCGCCGATGCATTCGGCGGCAATCAGGGTGCGCTCTGCGTTGAGGCCGTCGAGGATGTAGCGAAAGCCCTTGCCTTCTTCACCAATCAAACTACTGGCTGGGATTTCCAGGTTGTCGAAGAACAGCTCGTTGGTCTCGTGGTTCACCAGGTTGGCGATCGGCTGCACGGTCAGGCCGTTGCCGATGGCCTCGCGCAGGTCGACCAGGAAAATCGACATGCCATCGACCTTTTTCGTCACCTCGGCGAGCGGGGTGGTGCGTGCCAGCAGGATCATCAGGTCTGAATGCTGCACCCGCGAGATCCACACCTTCTGGCCATTGACCACGTACTTGTCGCCCTTGCGAACCGCAGTGGTCTTGATCTTGGTGGTGTCGGTGCCGGTGGACGGCTCGGTCACGGCCATCGATTGCAGGCGCAGTTCGCCGCTGGCCAGTTTGGGCAGGTAATAGCGCTTCTGCTCGTCGCTGCCGTTACGCAGCAAGGTGAACATGTTGTACATCTGGCCATGGATGGTGCCAGAGTTACCGCCGCAGGCATTGACCTCTTCGAGAATGACCGAAGCCTCGGCCAGGCCCAGGCCGGAACCGCCGAAATCTTCGGGAATCATCGCCGATAGCCACCCCTCGTCAGTCATGGCCTTGACGAAGGCTTCAGGGAAGCCCTTTTCCTCGTCGATCTTGCGCCAGTACTCGGCCGGGAAGTCGCCACACAGGGCACGCACACCCTCGCGAATGGCGTTGAGTTCTTCATTGCTGTTGTTGTCGTGCATCATCATTCTCCTGGGTGGGCCGGGCCGGCAGCGTCATCGTGGTTCGGCGGCCGGCCGGCCCTGTAACACGGTCAGATAGGCGCAAAGCCCAGAGCGGCGCGGAAGCGGTTCTTGATGTAATGACCATCGCGCGGCGGCAGTACGCGGGGTGGGTTCTCAGCCTTGATTTTCACCGTCGCCAGCTTGACCCCGTCACGGTTGGCGAAACGCTCGCGCAAGGCGTGCACACCGTCCATCTCACGAATTTCCTGAGTCCAGGCGAAACCGCAGGTGTTGGCAACCTGGTCCAGCTGAATGCCGAAACCGGCGTGGCTGACCTGCATGCCTGTCTCGCCGAAGTGGCCGTTGTCCAGTACCACGATGGTCAGGTTCTTCGGCTGTTGCAGGGCAACGGTGGCCAGGGCACCAAAACCCATCAGCAGTTCGCCGTCACCGGTGACCACCACCACGCTTTTGTCTGGCTGGGCATTGGCAAGGCCCAGGCCTACGGTGATGGCGCTGCCCATGGCGGCCCAGAGGTAGTAGTTGTTGTCGTGATCGCCTGCCGCCATCACATCATAGGAGGCCGAGCCCAGGCCGGTGACCACGAGCACATCGTTGCGATCGGCCAGCAAGGTACGGACGACTTCACGGCGGCACAGCACGTGGTTAGCGCTTACTTGACCCATTTCTTTTCTCCGATCAGACGCTGGCCAAGCAGCAGGGCGGTGGCGGCATCGCCATTGAAGGCCATGGTGGCAGCGCCGTGCAGCAGGGGGGCTACGTCCTCTGGCTGGTCGGCGCGCCAGGTCATCACCTTCATCAAGTTGAGGGAGGCTTCGGTGGCTTGGCCCATGGGGTTCTGCCAGGCGTTGAACTCGGCCCAGTCGCCACGCATGGTCACCACCATCAGCAGCGGGAAGCCGGCGCAGTTCTGCAGGGCAAGGGTGTTGATGCAGTTGCCGACGCCGCTCGACTGCATCAGCAGGGCGCCGCGTTCGCCGCCCAACCAGGCGCCGGCCAGGTAGCCGATGCCTTCTTCTTCGGTGGTCAGCACAACGGCCTTGATATCGGGGTCCGCGTAGGACATGCGGATGGCCGCCGAGTGGCCGGCATCCGGGACGAACACGACGTGCTTGACGTCGTGGGCCTTGAGAACGCGGAACACGTCCTCTTGCCAGTTCTGTTCAGCTTCTTGCGATGACATGGGGTCTCTCCCGGCAGTGCTGCTTTTGTTTTTCCTCATCATGGGGGGAGTTGCCGTGCACGACGACTACCGTTTTTTTCTTTGAGATATGCCGTTGCGGCATAGGTCGGCTCATGCAACGGCAGGTCGACGCTCGCTGCGACCGGTTGCCGCGCCGGGTCAGGCATGGCTCGGGCAGGGGAAGCTGGCGTTATAGAAAGCGGGCATAGCTGATAGACACCAGCAGCGCTTATGGGGCGTCGGCGAAGACGTTAGGTTGTCGACTCGATCGCGGCCGAGCCGCTGTCGAATCAAAACAACAATAAAATTGGGGGTCGTCGATGTTGCTTCGTTACCTGCGCACGCTTGCCGGGTGGCTCACTGCTGAGCCGCCATTGGCCGATACGCCATCCTCACCATGCCGGTTCCGGCACCTTGCACTGTCCTATTTCGTTCCGTAATGCACTGCCCAGGCAGTGTCGGATCTTATTGCTTGAATACAGGTGCTCAATGAAACGCAGACTACCGTTGGCGGGCTGGATACTGCTGGCCATGTTTCTCGGTGTGGTGATCGGCTACGTCATTTTTCTCACCAGCCCGGACAAGGCCGCCGCCGCCCATACCGCGGGCTACATCTCGGTGATATCGGATGTGTTCCTCAGGCTGATCAAGATGCTGATCGGGCCGCTGGTGTTTTCCACCCTGGTGGTTGGCATCGCCCACATGGGCGACGCTGGTGCGGTAGGCAGGGTGTTCGGCAAGGCCATGATGTGGTTCATGACAGCCTCGCTGCTGTCGCTGGCAGTCGGCTTGATGATGGCCAACATTTTGCAGCCGGGGCTGCACCTGGCACTGCCGCTGCCAGACGCCAGCGAAACCACTTCGCTGCAGACCTCGGCCTTTACCCTCAAGGCCTTTGTCACCCATCTGGTACCCAGGTCCTTCGCCGAGGCCCTGGCCAACAACGAAATCCTGCAGATCGTGGTGTTCTCGCTGTTCTTCGGGGTCGCCCTGGCGGCGCTGGGCGAAAAAGCCAAGGGCCTGGTGCGCCTGACCGATGAGCTGGCGCAGGCCATGCTGCTGATCACGGGCTACGTCATGAAGCTGGCGCCCTTGGCAGTGATGGCGGCCATGGCCGCAACGGTGGCGGTCAACGGCTTGTCGATCCTGGCTACGTTCGCGGTATTCATGCGCGACTTCTATCTGGGCTTGCTCTTGCTGTGGGTGTTGCTGGTGCTGGCCGGCGCGATGTTCCTGGGCCGGCGGGTGTTCGCCTTGCTCGCACTCATCAAGGAGGCGTTCCTGCTGGCGTTCGCCACCGCCAGCTCCGAATCGGCGTATCCAAAACTGCTTTCGGCACTGGATCGGTTCGGGGTCAGCCGCAAGATTTCCAGTTTCGTGATGCCCATGGGCTACTCCTTCAACCTGGACGGTTCGATGATGTACTGCACCTTCGCCGTGCTGTTCATCGCCCAAGCGTACGGAATCGAGATGACCCTCAGCACCCAGATCCTCATGCTGCTTACCTTGATGCTGACCTCCAAGGGGCTCGCCGGGGTGCCTCGGGCATCGTTGGTCGTGATTGCCGCAACCCTGGTGCAGTTCGATATTCCTGAAGCGGGGCTGCTGTTGATCCTGGGGATCGACACCTTCCTCGACATGGGACGCTCGGCTACCAACGCCGTCGGCAACTCGATCGCCACTGCGGTAGTGGCCAAGTGGGAAGGGGAGCTGCAGGAACCGGACGCACAGCCGGCTAACTCACGCGCCACTGACCCGGAAGTAGAGCGTTCAACAGCTTGAGGTCGGCGCTTGGTGGGCACTGGGGGCCTGCGGGTGATTTCAGCGGGTGGAACAGGGCATTCATCCGTGCGGCCACACGTGTGTGGCCAGCCCGAGGGGTTCGCATGGGGTTCTAGCTGCTATGCTCAAATGCTATAGCTGGCGCCAGAGGCTGTCTTTAGACTGTCAAACACGCCGTTTCAGAGGCGCTTCTTTCCTTGCCAGTGGTTGACCGATGGACGTAACGCAACTCAAAACCCTGATCCACGTGGCTGAACTGGGCAGCTTGAGCAAGGCGTCGGACCGGCTGCATGTCGCTCAACCGGCGTTGAGCCGGCAAATACGGCAGTTGGAAAAGGAGTTGGGTGTTTACTTGTTCGAGCGCCATGGCCGTGGGATGGAAATCACTGCGGCGGGGCTCGAGGTGCTTGAGCGGGCCACCCGCATCATGAACGAGCTGGAGTCCATTCGTACTTCGGTCGCTGGCGGGCGCGCGGCCTTTCGCGGCATGGTCGCCATCGGTACCACGCCGACCATCGCCGAGATCGTCACCGTGCCGCTGGTCAAGCGCATCTGCGATACCCACCCGGACCTCTCCATTCGCTTCTCATCGGCCTTCAGCGGCTACCTGCTCGACTGGTTGCAGCGCGGCGAGCTGGAGTTGGCCATCTCCTACGATCCACAGCCGCTGCATACCCTGCGCATCGAACCGGTGATGATGGAAAACCTTGTGTTGGTCGGCCCTCCCGATTCCGGGCTGACCCTCGACACGGCGATCCCTTTCGCGCAGTTGGCCAGTGAACCGATGGTCTTGCCCAGCCCCCGCCATGGGCTGCGCAAGATCATGGACCAATGTGCCTTGGAGCGCGGATTCAAGATCACCACCAGCGTCGAGGCGGATTCGTTCGGCGCAATGATCGACCTGGTCCGGAATGGCTTTGGCTACACGGCATTGCCCTTGGCGTCGATCTACTCGCGCTTGAATGACGGCACGCTGTGCGCCGCACCGTTGGTCGACCCCACGCCCATGCGCAAACTGGTGTTGGTACTGCCCGCCGACCGCCAGGTGAGCCCGGCAACCCGCTATGTCGGCCAGACCTTCGTCGACATCGCCTCGGAATTGGTGGCCGAAGGCATCTGGGCAGGGCACATGCTCTGATGCTGGCCAGCTATTCAATCGCGGCATAGCTGCTAGAGGGCAGCGGGTCTGGCCGCTCCCCAGACGAGGGCGTAGTTTTGCTCAGGAATAAAAGTCAGTGCGCTTTCGCTGACTTGTAAAATAATAGATCCCAGAAGGTGCCACTCATGATCCGCGTTCCAGCGCCCTGCCTTTCACCGCTTGCTATCTCCCGCCACGACTCCACGCCGATCCATAGAACGTAAACCAACGCTGTCGTTCCTGCCTTGCGTTTGCCCAAGATCTGGAGTTACCCATGCACGCCAACAATAACAATTCCGCTGCGCCTGATATCCGCAACCTGACCAACCGCCAACGGATACGCGCCATACTCGGTGCTTGTTCCGGCAACCTGGTGGAGTGGTACGACTTCTTCATCTACGCCTACACTTCGATCTACTTCGCAGCCCTGTTCTTCCCCCAGGGCGACCAGACCACACAGTTGCTGGCGACCGCCGGGATCTTCGCCGTGGGCTTCTTCATGCGCCCCCTGGGCGGTTGGATCTTCGGATACCTGGCCGACACCCGTGGTCGTAAGTTTTCCATGATCATCTCTGTGTTCCTGATGTGCGGCGGCTCGCTGATGATCGCCCTGCTGCCCACTTACGAGTCCATCGGCATGGCTGCTCCAGTGCTGCTGTTGGTTGCTCGCCTGATGCAGGGGCTTTCGGTGGGTGCTGAATATGGCACCGGGGCCACCTACATCAGCGAGATTTCCCGCAAGGGCAAGCGCTGCTTCTTTGGCTCGTTCCAGTACTTCACGATCATTGCCGGCCAACTCCTGGCGCTGCTGACGGTGGTGGTGCTGCAGAATGTGCTGCCGCTCGAAGATCTCAAGGCCTGGGGCTGGCGGATACCGTTCTTCATCGGTGCGGTCAGTGCACTGGTGGTGGTCTACCTGCGCCGCTCAATGCTGGAGACAGCCCATGCCCAAGGCGCGAAACACAAGGAAGCCGGCTCGATCAAGGCCCTGATGAAGCACAAGAAAGCCGTGCTGCTGACCATTGCCATCACGGCTGGTTGCTCGCTGCACTTTTACACGTTCTCTACCTACATGCAGAAGTACCTGGTGGTGTCGGCCGGCTTCGACCCCTCGACGGTCAGCTTCATCATGACCGCCGCGCTGGTGGTGTTCATGTGTCTGCAGCCGGTGTTCGGGATGATGGCCGACCGGATCGGCTCGCGTAACAGCATGATTGCCTTCGGCCTGCTGTCGAGCCTGTTGATCGTGCCGTTGCTCACGGGCCTGAAGAGCGTCAGTAACCCGTACGAAGCCTTCGCGCTGGTCATGCTCGGGCTGCTGATTGCAGCGTTCTATACGCCGGTGACCGGCGTGCTCAAGGCTGACCTCTATCCCGCCACCGTGCGCGCACTGGGGGTGGGCTTGCCTTATGCATTGGGCAATGCGCTTTGCGGCGGCACGGCCGAGTACGTGGCGCTATCGTTGCGCGGGGCGGGGGTGGAGTCGTACTTCTATTACTACGTGGCGGCCATGAGCGCCATTACCCTGCTGGCAGCCGTGCTCATGCCAGACTTGCGCAAGCATGGTTACCTGGATGGCACCGGCGCGGTGGAGGAGCACACCGGCCTGCGCAGCGGCCCTGCGTACTCCAACGCTCGGGGCTGAGCCCCGGCCACGCAAAAGCCGGGTCTGCATGCAGCCCCGGCTTTTGTTTTCCCATCGCACTCGCTGGCCACCCGATTCCCGCCGGTAGAACGGTGTTTTAACCTCAGAGCAGGATGTAGTCGCTGTATTGACGCAGCCCGCCATGTGCACCTTCGATCAAGTGCACATAACGCCCGCCCACCAGGTCGACTGGCAGGCAATCGTCTACCTCCAGTACTGCATCGGTATGCGGCTTGAGCCAGCCTCCCTGCATGCGTTGCTTGCCCAGTTGCTTGGCCTGGGCCTTGTCCCTGGCCACTATCAGCAAGTAGCGGTGCGCCTCGCCAAACACCTGCGGCTCGTAGCCGCCCAGGTTGATGAAGAACAGCCGCGGATCATCCGGGCCCGGCGCGAGCTGGCTGAATGTGACACGGTAGCGATCGATACCGTCGACTTCCAGCCACGAGTCGATGTGCAGGCCCGCACGGCTGCCGAACCAGCCTTCGCGCAGTTGCGGGTATGCCTGCTGCAGGGAGTTTGCCTGCGCGAACAGCACGTCGTGTACCTCGATACTGGCCCGGGGGTGGCGGCCACCGAGCATGACTACGTACAGCATGAGCAATTCCTTCTGGGGGCAGGGGACGCGTTCCGGGAAAGTGTCAGCGTTGCTTTGACGGGCAAGGCGGTGAGGCTGACCTGACTGTTTTCGATACCGACCTGGACCGTGACGTTGTCTGCCAAGGAGTAAGCGTCACGCTGCACGACGCTGAGAGGGTTGGGTGCGCTGGCGAGTTTCAGCGTCACTGGCCATGTGATCGAAACCGATTCTTCAAATCCGTTGAGAGCGTGTGGAGTTTGCCAGCCAGGTCGGCATGATGCCGCCCTATTTTTCACATTTGGATAGATTCTCCAGCGTGACGTGTGGTGCGCTGACTTTGGTCCGGGGGTTGATACGGGCAGGGCCGAAGGTTCATAGCTCTCTCCGTCCGCCCAGCACCGTGCGGCTCAAAGACTGTCAGGGTCGCCAAAAAACATCTGTATCCGCGACCGCAACCATTTTTCCGCCGGGTCGTTGTCCTGCGCTCCGCGCCAGGCCATGTGAAGCTCGAAACTGCGCACGGGGATCGGCAGGTCTTCCGCCCGCAGGCCACCGGCAGCCGTCAGCGCATCGGCCGTGTAGTCCGGCACCGTTGCAACGATGTCGGTGCCCGCCAGCAAACTCCCCAACCCGTTGAATTGCGGCACCGCCAGCACGACGTGGCGCTTGCGGCCAATCTCTTCCAGTGCCTCGTCGATAAAACCCGACAAGTCACCGGCAAAGGACACCAATGCGTGGGGCCGAGCGCAGAAATCGTCGAGGGTGATGCTGCCGGGCACGCTGTCGGCGCGCAGCAGTTTCGGCATGCTGCGGCGCAGCACTTTGCGCTTGGCGTTGGCCGGCAGTTCGCTGGTGTAGCTGACCCCCACCGAGATTTCCCCCGAAGCCAGCAGCGTCGGCATCAGTAGGTAGTTGACTCGGCGCACCACCAACACGATACCGGGGGCCTCGGCGCGAATGCGCTTGAGCAGTTGCGGCAGCAAGGCGAACTCGGCGTCGTCCGACAGGCCGATGCGGAACACCGCATTGCTGGTGGCCGGGTCGAATTCGGCGGCGCGGCTGACAGCAGTGGAAATCGAGTCCAGCGCTGGCGACAGCAGGGCAAATATCTCGTGGGCTCGCGCCGAGGGCTCCATGCTGCGGCCGGTCCGCACGAACAGTGGGTCGTCGAACAGGTTACGCAGGCGCGACAAGGCCGCGCTGATGGCCGGTTGGCCGAGGAACAGTTTTTCTGCAGCCCGCGTTACGCTGCGCTCGTGCATCAGCGTTTCGAACACGATCAGCAGGTTGAGGTCTACGCGACGCAGGTCGTTTCGATTCATTGGTGCGCTTCGCCTAAAGTGGGGCAGGGGTGAATCTTAAGGCCAAAGGCTGTTACCCTGCACGGGTTTAGGGGGACCAATCGCAGGGAAAGTCAGGTGCCCAATCGATGACAAGCATGTCGACTATTAATGACCACTGATGGTCTAACCGGCAAAGCCCGGATAGAGTCAGGGGTAATTAGAGGTTCACAAAGGCGAGGTATGCGATGTCCCGCATGATCCGTTTCCACAAGTTCGGCGCTGCCGATGTGCTCCGTTGCGAGGAGCAGGCCGAACCGTCACCGGCTGCCGGCGAAGTGCAAGTTCGCGTCGAGGCGGTTGGTGTCAGCTGGTATGACGTGCTCTGGCGCCAGAACCTGGCACCGTCCCAGGCGCGTCTGCCCGCGGGAATCGGCCACGAGATGGCCGGGGTGGTGACTGCGGTCGGTGAAGGGGTTGACGACATTGCCGTAGGCGATCGCGTCGCCAGTTTTCCCGCTACCAGTGCCAACGACCATCCGGTGTATGGCGATGTCATCGTCCTGCCGCGGACGGCCATCACCCGTTACCCGGGTGTGCTCACCCCGATCGAGGCCAGCGTGCACTACACGCCGCTGCTGATCGCCTATTTCGCCTACGTCGACCTGGCGCGGGCCAAGGCTGGGCAGACCGCGTTGGTAACGGATGCAAGCCATTGTGCCGGGCCCGCCTTCGTGCAGTTGGGCAAGGCGCTGGGGCTGAGGGTGTTTGCTGCCACCAAGGAGGAACAGCAGCGTGAGTACCTGTTGGGCCTGGGGGCCGAGAAGGTGATCGTCACCGAAGAACAGGACCTGCTGCTGCAGATTGGCAAGTACACCGACGGTCGCGGCGTGGACATGGTGCTCGATGGCATGGGCGGGCCGCAGATGTCGCTGCTGGGCGATGTGCTGGCACCTCGCGGCAGCCTGGTGCTGTACGGTCTGCAAGGCGGCAACCAGACGCCGTTCCCGGCGTGTGCGGCATTCCAGAAGAACATCCAGTTCTACGTGCATTGCATCGGTAATTTCACCGGCAAGCCGGAGCTTGGCATCAGCCAGGACCAGGTGGCCTTGCAGCGTGCCCTGCGTGATATCAACCAGTTCACTGCTGACCAGTTGCTGACGCCGCAGATCATCAAGGTGTACCCCTTCGAGCAGGTGGTGGAAGCCCACCGTTACATGGATCAATGTCCGTGTGGCGGGCGAGTGGTGCTGGACATGGCGCAACACTGACGGTTGTCTGCGTAATTTGAAACCCGGGCAGAGTCCCGGGTTTTTTATACGTCGAATAAATGATTGTCGGCATCAAAATAGGAATATTCCTACATTAAAAGGCGGCAGGGATTACAGGCAGGACGAATACTTTGGGCGAGTCGGAAATATTCCGCCAAGCATTCCGACTTGAACTGTTTTCTTGCAGAGGTCAATGTGATCCTGCTCTCGTGCTGAATGGTTTTTTTACCGCGATCTGTATCTTCAATTCGCTTTGCATCCCTCGATAATGGCCCGGTGATGGTTTACGCAAGGAGCGTGGAATGAGCATGGCGATGCCTGAGTCAGGGCAGTTTGGGGCAGCAGCGGGCAGTCGCAGGGGTGGTTTCCTCTCAATGGCTTGGCGACAGTGATGCTTTACGTGATTACTTTCGCTTGGATGTAGGAAATTTCTTCTGGATAAGTTCGACGCATGTTGAAGTTCAAGTGCTTGGCACGGCTTGCGTTCGCTACATGTAGTAGGTGAGGTGGTTTCGTGACGGCTATTCACGATCAGGCAATGCAATATATCTACCAGCAAGTGCTCGAACGCTTGCTGAGCCATATGTCCCAGGCGCAGCGCGCTTCTTTGCAATTGCTGATACAGCGCCTGCTGATTTCAGCTGGTGGCACCGAGTACATTGGCACTTTCCGTTTGCAGGTATTGCACGGCAGCGATCGTCAGAGTACCCGGCTGTTGGCCATGCTGCGCGCGGCGCAACTGAGCATCGCCCTGCGTGCGCCGGTAACCTTCCAGTTGCAGGTGTTGGTGGTCAGCTTGCCGATGGCGTGTAGCGGAACGCTGCAAGCCCATGAGCGCAGTTTCAGTACCCTGTTCATGCAGGATGACCCGCGGGTGCAATTGCAGATGATTCAGGGGCGCGAAGTGGTGCCTTTCAACTGCCGGCCCCCGGTAGCCCCCGAACGCTGGCTGTTGGCAAGGGACGCCATGCTGGAGTTCGGTCACCTGGTCGATGCCAGGCCCGAAGCCTTGTTGGGTAGCCGCCTGTTCCTGGACCTGGCGGGGGCCATAGGTTTCGCTCTATTGGTACAGGCGCCCGCCGATGCAGTGGTCACCGCCGTTTCCGGGTTGCAGCGGCGCCGTTACCTGGCGTGGGCCCGGCGCAGCCTGCGCATGGCCGGCGAGCGGGGGCCGCATGTGATGCATCAGTGCCTGGCGATGCTGGCCCACGGTCTTGGCCGCTTGCCCGGCGCCGTGGATGTAGCGCCGGGGTGCCTGGCCGGGCCATTGCATGTCGATGCACCACAAGGTGTGCCGGTGCGGCTTTTTGCTATTGATGACCTGCTGCCGCACTTGCTTGACGAGCAGCCACTTGACGCCATGCTCGGTTGCAGCTTCGAAGCCGCGCCGGATGCCTGGCCGCTGCCCGCATTTCTCGACCCATTGGTCACCGCGCAACTGCACGAGTTGCGTGCACGCAGCCTGGAGCCGCAGGTCAGTCGCCCGGCGTTGCGGCTGGCGGGACAGGCGGGTGGCAGCGGACCGCGTGAGGGCCATCAATCATTGCTCGGTAAAACCTACGGGATCAACCAGACCCAACTGGTGTGCCTGCTTTTCAGCCCCTTTGCCAGGCAGGGGAAGAACCTCGAGCGTTTTCTGCAATGCCGGCACGCTGACATGCTGGTGGCACTGCCCTACCTGCACAGGGCGTTGCAAGGCAAGCCTTGCCCCGATGCGGTGAAAGCCTGGCTGGTCAACACCAGCGGTCTGCCGCTGGGGAAATTGCGAGCGATCTATGGCGGGCAGTTACCACTGACCACCTGGCGTCTGCTGAACAGCCTGGCCCGCCGAGATGTGCACCTGCGGTTGTTGCCGCGGCAGGCGCGTGGGCGGCAACGTGGTTGCGAGGGCCCGCCTTGAAGGGGCGAGCGGGCCGCGGCGAGTTCGCTTATCGAAAGGTCTATCGCTACCTCGAAGCATTGATTGGCCAGGCAGCCTGCGGCGGCCCTTGCCGGTTACCGTCCCTGCGCGCACTGTCGCGACGGCTGCGGGTCTCGTTGGCCACGGTGCAAAGTGCCTACAGCCTGCTGGAGGAGGAGGGCCGGGTACACTGCCTGCCGCGGTCGGGGTATTACGTGCTGATCACTGGCAGTGAGCAGGTCCCGTGCTGGCAGGCTCCCGTGCCAGCACGACCACTGCTGGAGCGCGCTTTGCTCAGCCACGAACGACGCCTGGCCCGTCAGCGTGACCGCAGCGCTGTGCCCTGGGAGGCGCTGGGCAGTGCCCGTTTACGTCACGCCCTGGCTGAGCGATACACCCGCTCGTCCAGCCAATATTGGCGTGCTGAAGATGTGCAACTGGCCCCTGATGTACTGACGTTGCTCGATACCCTGCTCGCGGCGCTGGCGATGCAAGGTGGCACGGTACTGGTGCACTCTCCTTGTTGCTGGCAGGTGTTGCGTGCCCTGGCACGTGCCGGCATGTCTGTGCTGGAGGTGCCGCTGGATGCCCGTGGCAACCTGGACCTGCGCGCCTTGGCCGGGCTATTGGGGAGCGAGCCGGTAAGGATGCTGGTCATGCCGTCGTGCCTGGGTATGCCAGAGGGGCGCCTCATTTGCGCGCACTACCAGCAGCAATTGGCCCTGATGCTCGAACTGCACCCGGTATGGTTGCTGGAAAACGATCTGGACAGCGAGCTTTGCTACAACGGGCCGCCCCCTGCACGCCTGCGCGATTGGGTCGACCCACGCAGGCTGCTGGTGATGGGGGCGCTTGAAGCAGCAGTGGGGGCCGAGGCGCCCTATGCCTATGTCCTGGGCCTTGATGCAGCGCTGCCCAAGGCATTCGCCGAGCGTGGGTTCAGGCTCGCGCCGCTGCGCCTGCAGGCGCTTGCGCACATGTTGGCCAAAGGGGACATCGAGACGCAGTTGGTCGAACTGCGCACGAACCTGCAAGCACGCATGCAAAGCCTGGCCAGTGCGCTGGGGTCACAATTCGCCCAGCGGGCAGTGGTGGAAATACCTCAGGGCGGGCAAATGCTATGGGTGCGTTTTGCCCAGCCTTTGGCCTGGGATGTGATCGCCGCCGCATTGGCAGGTTCCGCATTGCATGCGTTGCCGGGCGAGCGGTTCAGCTCGCAGGGGCGGTTCAAGCAATACATGGCACTGGTATGGCTGGGGGATAATCCCAGCGAGCTGCAACAGGCGGTGGAGCGGCTGGCGCAAGCGCTGGAGCAGCGTTGCGGGCGACATGTCCGGGTCCCGAGTTGAGCTCTCCCCGACAAGGCCGCCTCACGCCTGTCGCGATCGGGCTGGGAAGCCTCCCAGTGCCGATCATCACACCCGATGCGACCCACGGCTCTTGTCATGCATGCGGGTCTGTATGTATAACCAGTGCCTGTTCCCGCAATCTGACTCCAACCCGTGATCGCCCATTCTGTCGACGACCCGTTCTATTACCTGCACAATTTCCGGCAGGTGCTGCTTTGGGTCGAACATCGCTATGAAGACCTGCTCGACAAGCATGAGCTGGCCTTCATCCGAACCTTCAGCCAACTGCAAGCACCCGCCCAGGCCTTGTTGGTGCGCATGGTCATGCGCAAAGGCGAGCTGTTTCGCAGCGACCGGCTCGACTATGTCGAAATCGGTGACACTGCGCTGGCGCTGCAACCGCTGCAGGCCCTCGGCTGGGTTCGCGAACCTGAGGAACTGGACCTTGCCCAGCTGTTTGCCCTGCTGCGCAAGGACGAACTGGCGCGCTGCTTTGCCACGCAACTGGTCCGGCCGCGTGCAGCCAAGCATGAGCTGATGGCACAGCTACAACCCTTGGCGCTGGCAGCCCGGTCCTTGGCTGAATGGTTCCCCGGCTGCGAGGTGCGCATCCTGCAGTGGTGCCTGCAACCGCTGTGCGACCGCATGCGCCTGCTGTTCTTCGGCAACCTGTACCAGGACTGGTCAGACTTCGTTCTGGCCGACCTTGGCCTGCTGCGCTACGAGCAGGTGCCATTCAGTACCGATTCCCGGGCCTTGCACTACCGTGCCGAGGTCGACCTGGCCATGGCCTTGCACCAATGTGCCGAGCGCCTGGAGCAGGGTGACGACCCCAGGTCGATCCTCGCTGTGATGGAGGGTTTGCACAGTGACAACGCCTGGCTGGCCCGGCGTCACGCGCGGTTGCAGTTCGCGCTTGGCCAACAATGCGAGCGGCGGGGGGACTGGGACCTGGCCATGGCGGTATACGCTCAGTGCAACCATGCCCAGGCCCGTATTCGCCAAGTACGTGTGCTGGAGCGCAGCGAACAGTGGCCAGAGGCCCACGCAATGGCGTTGCAGATGGCTGCGGCACCCGCCAATGCGCTGGAGGTGCAGGCGCTGGAGCGCATGCTGCCGCGCCTGGCGCGCAAGCTTGGTGGCCCGCCACAGCGGCGTCAGCGGGTCGCGCCGCTTGAGCTGATCGAGCTGCAGTTGCCTGCCGAGCACGCAGCGCTGGGCGTTGAAGAAGCCGTGCGGCAGCACCTGGCACTAGAGGGAGGCCAGGTGCACTACGTGGAGAACACGCTGTTCAACAGCCTGTTTGGCCTGTTGTGCTGGGAGGCAGTATTCGCGCCGGTGCCTGGCGCCTTCTTCAATCCGTTTCAGGCTGGGCCGCAGGATCTGCACGACGGTGATTTCCGGCAACGCCGCGCTGCACTGTTCGAGCGCTGCCTGGGCCGGCTTGACGATGGCAGCCATCGCCAGGCGATCCTGGACTGTTATGTGGCCAAACAGGGCCTGCAGTCGCCGTTCGTATTCTGGCCCATGCTCAGTGAACAACTGCTGGAACAGGCCCTTGCGTGCCTGCCTCCTGCCCAGCTGAAGCACTGCTTTCAGCGCCTGTTGCAGGACATCCGTAGTAACCGGGCGGGCATGCCCGACCTGATCCAGTTCTGGCCCGAACAGGGCCGTTATCGCATGGTCGAGGTCAAGGGGCCCGGCGATCGCCTGCAAGATAACCAACTGCGCTGGCTAGCGTTCTGCCGGGAGCACGGCCTGCCCGTCGCGGTGTGCCATGTGCGCTGGAGTGACACGCCTTGAGCTACAGTGTGGCGGTGCGCGCCTTGTGCGAATTCAGCGCCAAGGTGGGTGACCTTGACCTGCGCTTTACACCTTCACCCACCGCTCAGGAAGGCATTGCAGGCCACCAGCGTGTAGTGGCGCAGCGTGCTGCTGGCTATGAGGCGGAAATCACCCTCGAAGGCCAGTTCGAAACCCTGCGGGTACGCGGCCGAGCCGACGGTTATGACCCTGCCAGCAACCGGCTGGAAGAAATCAAGACCCACCGTGGCGACCTGGCGCGCCAGCCGCCCAACCATCGCCAGTTGCACTGGGCGCAGGCCAAAGTCTACGGCTGGCTGTTGTGCCAGGCGCGACAGCTGCCGGCTATCGAGGTGGCTCTGGTGTACCTGGACGTGGACAGCGATGGCGAGACGTTATTCACCGAGCACTGCACGGCGGCTGAATTGCAGGCCTTCTTTGAAACCCAATGTCAGCGGTTTCTGGGGTGGGCGCGGTTTCAGCAACAACGCCTGGCCGAGCGTGACCAAGGCCTGCAGGCCCTGAACTTCCCCTATCCGGAGTTTCGCCAAGGTCAGCGGCAACTGGCCGAAACCCTCTACAAGGCAGTGAGCACTGGCCGTTGCCTGATGGCCCAGGCCAGCACCGGCATCGGCAAGACCCTCGGCACCTTGTTCCCGCTGCTGAAGGCGATGGTACCGCAGCAACTCGACAAGCTGTTCTTTCTCACAGCCAAGACCCCGGGCCGGGCGCTGGCCCTCGATGCCATGCGCCAGATCAGCGCTGCCACGCCACAGCCCGCCTTGCGCACACTGGAACTGATCGCTCGCGACAAAGCCTGTGAACACCCTGACAAGGCCTGCCATGGTGAGGCCTGCCCATTGGCTGCGGGGTTTTACGACCGCTTGCCGGCAGCGCGTGAAGCCGCGGCAGCACGACCCTTGCTCGACCGCGACACCCTGCGCGAAGTGGCGTTGGCGCATCAGGTGTGCCCGTATTACCTGGGCCAGGAAATGGCGCGCTGGGTCGACGTGCTGGTCGCCGACTACAACTATTACTTCGATGCCCACGCCTTACTGTTCGGCCTGACCCAACTCAACCAGTGGCGGGTCGCGGTGCTGGTGGACGAAGCACACAACCTGGTCGAGCGCGGGCGCGGCATGTACAGCGCCAGCCTTGACCAGGGCCAGTTGCAGGCCCTGCGCCAGCGCAAACCGCCAGGGCTGACCGGTGCCCTGGACCGCCTGAACCGCCAGTGGAATGCGCTGTACAAGGCGCAGCGTGCGCCATACCAGACCAGTGATTCGCTGCCCGACGGCCTGTTGCGTGCCCTGCAGCAGTGCATCGGGGTGATCCAGGAACAAATGAACCAGGCGCCCGCGCACATGGACCCGCCGGTGTTGCAGTTCTTTTATCAGGCCCTGCAGTTCAGCCGGGTCGCCGAGCTTTTCGACGAGCACTTCCTGTTCGATATCAGCCAGCGCCAGGGCCCGCGCAAACGCCGGCTGGCGACCCTGTGCCTGCGCAACGTCACCCCGGCGCGGCTGCTGGCGCCGCGCATGCAGGCGGCGCGCAGTGTAACCCTGTTTTCCGCCACGTTGAGCCCGCGGCATTTCTACGGCGACTTGCTGGGCATGCCTGCCGACACCGCCTGGTTGGAGGTGGCCGCGCCGTTTCGCGCCGAACAGCTAGAGGTGCGCATTGCCACCCAGGTGTCTACCCGTTACCAGCAGCGCCAGGCCTCGCTGGCTCCGATCGTCGATCTGATTGCCCGGCAGTATGAGCAGATGCCGGGCAACTACCTGGCGTTCTTCAGCAGTTTTGAATATCTGCAGCAGGTGGCTGGGCTGCTGGCCGAGCGGCATACACAGATTCCACTCTGGATGCAGGAACCGGGCATGGACGAGGCAGCCCGCCAGGCGTTTCTGGATCGCTTCGTTGCTGATGGCCGCGGCGTGGGCTTTGCGGTATTGGGTGGTGCGTTTGGCGAAGGGGTGGACTTACCCGGCACGCGGTTGATCGGCGCCTTCGTCGCCACCCTCGGGCTGCCTCAGGTCAACCCGGTCAATGAGCAGTTCAAGCAACGTTTGGGGCGGCAGTTTGGCGCAGGTTTCGATTATGCCTATCTCTATCCTGGGGTGCGCAAGGTGATCCAGGCGGCGGGCCGGGTGATCCGGGGCGACCAGGACCGCGGGGTGTTGGTGCTGATCGATGAACGGTTTGCAGAACCCCGTGTGCAGCAGATGTTCCCGGGGTGGTGGCCAGCGGCCGAAGAATGCCAGTGAGCCTTGCGACGCGTTGCACGGGGCTAGACAGGGCTTGATTCGTTGGATGGCTTCAATTGGGGTAAGATCCTGGCCTGTGCCGATTGTAAAACCGTGGAATATCAAGGTGATGGCACTTTACCGCGACCGAATGACATACCTATTTTGTAGACATCCAGACTCACCGGTATCTCGTTTTGATTTGCTTCAGGGTTGGCCCGCTGGGTTGCTGGCCAACGCTTCGCTACAGGATTCACGTTTTGACCGACCTCTCGAAAAATCCGCTGCTGCAGTACATGGCCCGCCTGGCCCCATCCAGCCAGCAAACCATGCGCTACATTCTTCAGGACGCCGCCGACCGGCTGGGCTTTGCCGACTGTAATATCGTCGACGTGCCTTGGCATCGGCTCGAGCCCGGCCACGTGATTGCCCTGGTCTCCGCCCTGCGTGCCGACGGGTACGCCCCCAACAGCTCGTCGCTGTACGTGAACGCCATCCGGGGCGTGATGAACGAGGCATGGCGCCAAGGCCTGATCGACCATGAGCGGTTGCTGCGCATTCGCGAGGTCAAGCCGGCCAGTGGTACCCGGCTGCCACCCGGGCGCAACCTGCGGCGCAGCCTGATCCGCGAGTTGATGGATGTGTGCGCAGCCGACCCCCGGCCGCAAGGTGTGCGCGACGCGGCGATCATCGCCTTGTTGTATGGCACCGGCATGCGCAAGTCGGAATCGGTGGATATTGACCTGGACCAGGTCGATTTCGAGGCACGCAGCCTGCAGGTGGTGGGCAAAGGCAACCACCAGCTGGTCAAGTACGCACCGCCATGGGCGTTCGAAAAATTGCAGGCATGGCTCGCACTGCGCCGGCAGGACCTGCCGGCTGGCGTCGAGGACGACCCCTTCCTGTTCAATCGCATTCGCCGGGGCAGCCACATCACCCGTGCGCGCATCACCAAGCATGCGATCTACTACATCGCCCGCCAGCGCGGCGCCCAGGTAGGGGTAAAGATCATGCCGCACGATTTCCGCCGGGCGTTCATTACCCGGGTGATCGAAGAGCACGACCTGTCGATTGCGCAAAAGCTGGCGCATCATGTCAACATCCAGACCACAGCCATCTACGACCGGCGCGACGACAACGAACGTCGGCGTGCGGTGGACCGTTTCGACTACTGACCTTGGGATCCAGGGCTGTTCCGCAGCCCGCATCCGGTTGGCACCGAAACAGGGCCAGGGTGCGCCCCCGCTTTGTGCGCCGTTAGCCCCCATGCTCGATGCCAGAGCGGCGGGGGCAAAAGTTTCATCTGCCTTCACCTGCGGAGTTGGCCCGCAACCTGCTATATCCAGCCTGCGAATTTGATCGAGTGGTCAGGCCGTGCGCGCTAGCAGCCGCCCGTGCCGAGCCCTCTAAACGGCCAGCAGGCCACGGATTTCAGGGGCCGCAGGATGTCGCTCGCGGAGCAGATCGAACAACAACAAGACGATGCAGGCTGGAGCGCCCACCTGCAGTTGCGCTTTGTCAGGCGCGATGATGTGACCCGCCTTGGTGCGTGGAGGCATTTCGGACCTCTTTTGGTGCAGCGGCCGTTCTATCCGGAAGGTGCACCCTGCCACGTCTATGTCTTGCACCCGCCGGGCGGCATCGTCGCTGGCGACCGCCTCGAGCTGGACATCCACCTGGAGCCCGGCAGCCATGCGCTGCTGACCATGCCTGGGGCAAGCAAGTTCTACCGCAGTGTCGGCCCCACCGCGCGGCTGGCCCAGCGCTTTCAGCTGGGCGCGGGAAGCACCCTCGAGTGGCTGCCACAGGACAGCATCTTCTTTTCGGGTGCCCGCGCCAGCCTCGCCAGCCACTTCATCCTTGAGCCAGGCGCACGCCTGCTAGCCTGGGAAACCCTGTGCCTGGGCCGCCCAGTCATGCACGAGCGCTTCGACCACGGTGCCCTCGACAACCTTCTGCACATCGAGCTGCCCGACGAGGTTGGCCTCCACGAGCGCCTGCGTATCGAAGGCGGGCAGCTGGATAAGCTCGGCGGCCATCCACTGCTCGCCACCTTCTGCGCCGCACCGGCCGACCAGGCGGTGCTGGAGCGGGTGCGCCCGTTACTCGACGAATTGGATAACCCGGCTGGCGCGACCCTGCTTGGGTCGCTGCTGGTGATCCGCCTGCTCGACCATGACAACCAACATCTGCAACACACCCTGCAACGCCTGTGGCATGTGCTACGGCCGGCCGTCCTCGGCTTGCCGGCCTGCCCGCCGCGTATCTGGGCCACCTGAGAGAGCGCCATGGAGCTGACCCCGAGAGAGAAAGACAAACTGCTGCTGTTCACCGCCGCATTGCTGGCGGAGCGGCGCCTGGCCCGTGGCCTGAAGCTCAATTACCCGGAAGCCGTGGCGTTGATCAGCGCTGCGGTGCTGGAGGGCGCCCGCGATGGCCGTACTGTCGCTGAGCTGATGAGCCTTGGCCGCGAGGTGCTGACCCGCGAGCAGGTGATGCCCGGCATCGCCGAAATGCTCCACGACGTGCAGGTCGAGGCGACCTTCCCGGACGGCACCAAGCTGGTGACCGTGCATGACCCGATTGTTTGAACCCGCCAAGGAGCGCCGCATGATCCCAGGTGAAATCCAGGTCGCCGCTGGCGACATCGAACTGAACAGCGGCCGCGCAACGGTCAGCGTCAGCGTGGCCAACCACGGCGACCGACCGGTGCAGGTTGGCTCGCACTACCACTTTTACGAAGTCAACGAGGCGTTGGTGTTCGACCGTGCGCCGACCTTGGGCTTTCGCCTGGACATCCCGGCCGGCACCGCGGTGCGCTTTGAACCTGGCCAGGCACGTACCGTGCAACTGGTGGCCTACGCCGGCAAGCGTGAGGTCTATGGCTTCCAGGGCAAGGTAATGGGCGCGCTGGAGGGCAGGGCATGAGCCGTATTTCCCGGCAGGCCTATGCCGACATGTTCGGCCCCACCGTGGGTGACCGTGTGCGCCTGGCCGATACCGCGTTATGGGTGGAAGTCGAAAAAGACTTCACGATTTATGGCGAAGAGGTGAAGTTTGGCGGTGGCAAGGTCATCCGCGATGGCATGGGGCAGGGCCAGATGCTGGCTGCCGAAGCCATGGACCTGGTGCTGACCAATGCCTTGATCATCGACCACTGGGGTATCGTCAAGGCTGATATCGGCATCAAGCACGGGCGCATCGCCGTGATCGGCAAGGCCGGCAACCCCGATGTGCAGCCGGGCGTCAACGTGCCGGTCGGGCCAGGTACCGAAGTGATCGCGGCTGAAGGCAAGATCGTCACCGCCGGCGGGGTCGACTCGCATATCCACTTCATCTGCCCGCAACAGGTGGATGAGGCACTGAACAGTGGCGTTACCACCTTCATCGGCGGCGGCACCGGCCCGGCGACTGGCACCAATGCCACCACGTGCACGCCTGGCCCTTGGTACCTGGCGCGCATGCTGCAGGCCGCCGACAGCCTGCCGATCAACATCGGCCTGCTGGGCAAGGGTAATGCCTCGCGCCCTGAAGCGTTGCGCGAGCAGATTGCCGCGGGCGCGGTAGGGCTCAAGCTGCATGAGGACTGGGGCTCGACACCTGCGGCCATCGACTGCTGCCTGGGCGTGGCCGAAGAAATGGACATCCAGGTGGCGATCCACACCGACACCCTCAACGAGTCCGGCTGTATCGAAGACACCCTGGCGGCGATCGGCGACCGCACCATCCACACCTTCCATACCGAAGGTGCCGGTGGTGGCCATGCGCCCGACATCATTCGCGCGGCGGGGCAGGCCAACGTGCTGCCGTCCTCGACCAACCCGACCCTGCCGTACACCGTCAACACCGTGGACGAGCACCTGGACATGCTCATGGTCTGCCACCACCTGGACCCTAGCATCGCCGAAGACGTGGCCTTCGCCGAGTCGCGTATCCGCCGTGAAACCATCGCCGCCGAAGACATCCTTCACGACATGGGCGCTTTTGCCATGACCTCGTCCGACTCGCAAGCCATGGGCCGGGTTGGCGAAGTGGTGCTGCGCACCTGGCAGGTGGCGCACCAGATGAAGCTGCGTCGTGGCCCATTGGCACCTGATACCAGCTACAGCGACAACTTCCGGGTCAAGCGCTACATCGCCAAATACACCATCAACCCGGCGCTCACCCATGGTATCGGCCACGAGGTGGGTTCGGTTGAACCCGGCAAGCTGGCCGACCTGGTGCTGTGGGCGCCAGCGTTCTTTGCCGTCAAGCCGGCCCTGGTGATCAAGGGCGGGATGATCGTTACCGCGCCCATGGGCGACATCAACGGCTCCATCCCCACGCCACAACCGGTGCATTACCGGCCGATGTTCGGCGCATTGGGCGCGGCGCGGCATGCCACGCGCATGACCTTCCTGCCGCAGGCAGCCATGGCCCGTGGCCTGGCCGAGGCGTTGAACCTGCGCAGCCTGATTGGTGTGGTTGACGGTTGTCGCCGGGTACGCAAGCCGGACATGGTCCACAACACCTTGCAGCCGCTGATCGAGGTCGATGCGCAGACCTACCAGGTGCGTGCCGATGGCGAGCTGCTGGTTTGCGAGCCGGCCAGCGAACTGCCGCTGGCCCAGCGCTATTTCCTGTTCTGAAGGAGCACCGATGATTGTCTTGAATCGCCGTATCACCGACCCCGGCACGCTCGCCGAAACCGGCACTGTCACCCTCGACGTGGACAGCCGTATCAAGAGCCGTCTGCGGCTGACGCTGGACGATGGCCGCGAGGCCGGGCTGATGCTGGAGCGCGGCCACCTGTTGCGCGGTGGTGAATTGCTGGCCGATGCCGAAGGCAACCAGCTGATCCGTGTGCTGGCAGCGCCGGAGGCAGTATCCACAGTGCGTTGTGCTGATCCGCACCTGCTGGCCCGTGCCGCCTACCATCTGGGTAACCGGCATGTGCCGTTGCAGATCGAGCCTGGCCTGCTGCGTTTCCAGCACGACCATGTACTGGACGACATGCTGCGTGGCTTGGGCCTGACCGTGGAGGCTGAACAGGCCCCGTTCGAGCCTGAAGCCGGCGCCTACCAGAGTGCCCCGCACGGCCATAGCCACAATCATGCCCATGGCCACGATCACCCGTTCGTGCGCCTGCCTGCCCATTCCTGAACTGCCCTGGAGCAACCCATGAAAAAGACTTTCGCCCTGTTTCTGCTGATGCTGGCGCTGCCAGCCTTCGCCCACCCTGGCCATGACAGTAACCCGCTGCACGACGGGCTGCTGCATCCGCTGACGGGCCTCGACCACTTACTGATGCTGCTGGGTACCGGTGTGCTCGCTGCACTGACCCGACGTAACCTGACGCTGCCCTTGGCCACGCTGGCAGCCATGTTTGGTGGTGCGGTGTGTGGTCACCTGTTCGGCGACGTGCTGGGCATGGAAACCTTGATCGCCGTGTCGCTGTTGGTCGCTGCCGGGGCGGTACTGCTGCCAAGCCGGCAACTGCTGCTGGCCATGGCCATGCCAGTGTTTGCCCTGTTCCATGGTTGGGCCCATGGTGTAGAAGCCACGCCAAGCGCGTTCTGGCAGTTCAGCCTCGGCTTTGTCACGGTCAGCGGCCTGCTGCTGGCGGCCGGCTTTGCGGTCGGTTGCCTGCTGCGCCGCCACAGTGGCTTGCAGAAAGCCTTCGGCGGTGGCCTGCTGGCCGGCGCTGCACTGGTGCTGGCCGGTTGATGAGCAGCGACCTGGCGTTGCTGCGCCTGCTGCAGCTGGCCAGCCCAGGCTTGCCGGTGGGCGGCTTTACCTATTCACAAGGCCTGGAGTGGGCGGTCGAGGCGGGCTGGGTAAGGGGCGTTGACGGCTTCGCTGCCTGGCAGCGTGAGCAGCTCAATGACACCCTGGCCTGCCTCGACTGGCCAGTGCTGGCGCGCCTGTACCAAGCTTGCCAGGCCGAGGATGCCGAAGCTTTTGGCCACTGGAGCCGCTTTCTGCTGGCCAACCGCGAAACCGCCGAGCTGCGCCTGGAAGAACAGCAGCGTGGCGCAGCCCTGGCGCGGCTGCTCGACGGCTGGCAATTGGGCCAGGCGCCAGCCTGGCGGGCCAGTCTGGAACTGACCCAGTTGGGCGGCATGGCCTGGCTGGCCGCACATTGGGGCATCCCGCTGCGCCAGTTGGCGTTGGGGCATGGTTTCGCTTGGCTGGAAGGTGCGGTCATGGCCGGGGTCAAGCTGGTGCCGTTCGGTCAGCAGGCGGCCCAGACCGTGCTGCGTGACCTCGGCGCCGACCTGCCTGGGGCCCTCGACGCGGCCCTTGCTCTTGGCGATGGCCAGCTTGGCGGCGGCCTGCCGTTGCTGGCCATCGCCTCATCGCGTCACGAAACCCAATACACCCGTTTGTTCCGTTCCTGAGGACTGCCTGCATGCAAAGCTATCAACAACCCCTGCGTGTCGGTGTCGGCGGCCCGGTCGGCTCTGGCAAGACCGCACTGCTGGAAGCGCTGTGCAAGGCCATGCGCGATCACTACCAGATCGCCGTGGTCACCAACGACATCTACACCAAGGAAGACCAGCGCATCCTCACCGAGGCCGGCGCCCTGGAGCCGGAACGGATCGTTGGCGTCGAAACCGGCGGCTGCCCGCACACGGCGATTCGCGAAGATGCTTCGATGAACCTGGCGGCGGTCGAAGCACTGGCGCGCAAGTTCGGCAACCTCGAAGTCATTTTCGTGGAAAGCGGTGGAGACAACCTCAGCGCCACCTTCAGCCCGGAGCTGGCCGACCTGACCATCTACGTGATCGATGTGGCCGAGGGCGAGAAAATTCCGCGCAAGGGTGGCCCGGGCATTACCAAATCGGATTTCCTGGTGATCAACAAAACTGACCTGGCGCCCTATGTGGGGGCTTCGCTGGAAGTGATGGAACGCGACACCCAGCGCATGCGCCCCCAGCGGCCTTGGACCTTCAGTAACCTGAAGAAGGGCGAGGGGCTGCAAGCGGTGATCGACTTCATCGTCGAGCGCGGCATGCTGGGTGTGCGGGCCTGACAGAACGAGGTCTCTTTGGGAGCGGCTATAGCCGCGAACACCGACGCTCCCGGTGTTCGCGGGTAAACCCGTTCCTGCAGGTGTGTGTTGCCTGCATCAGCTGTGACAGCAGTGAGGCTTGTCCGGCTGCCCTGCATAGCGGTCATGGTGGCGTACCCAGTCCATGGTGCCGCTTTCATTACGCCCCAGTGGCGCAATGTCGAGGAAGTTGTAGGTATTGACCAGAATGTCCAGCCCGCGGGCATAGGTCGAGTAGGTGTGGTACACGCTGCCGTCCGTGTCGCGGTAGAACGCACTCAAACCGGGCAGCTCGCTTTCACTGCCGTCATAAGGCTCATAGTTGTACTGGCGCTCGCCTGCACTGCCAACACTCACGCCAAAGTCCTCGTTGAAGCCGCTGCCATGCGACGAATACCAAGGGAACTGCCAGCCCATGCGCTGGCGGAATGCCTGGAATTCGGCATAGGGCGCGCGTGACACGGCCACCAGCGACACGTCGTGGTGGGTCAGGTGCAGGTTGGCGCCGTCGAAGTGGTCGGCCAGGAACGAGCAGCCGGGGCAACCCTCGCTCCAGCCTTCGGCGAACATGAAGTGGTAAAGCAGCAATTGGCTGCGGCCTGCGAACAACTCGCCCAGGCTCAACTCGCCGCCTGGCCCGTGGAAGCGATAGTCCTGCTCAACTTTGACCCAAGGCAGCGCGCGACGCGCTGCGGACAGCGCGTCGCGGTGGTGGGTGAAGGCTTTTTCGTGCAGCCACAGTTGCCGGCGGGCCGCCAGCCACTGGCTGCGGGAAACCACCGGGTGCCTGCTTTCGCTGGTGCTCATGGTGCTTCTCTCCACGCTGGGGGATTCACACACTAGTCGAGCACGTGCTCGATGAATCGACAGGCACCGGTGGCCGGGCGATGAGCGGTAGCCCCTCAGCCCGAATGGGCGATATGCCCCTCGGTCCGTTCATCGGCCGCGTCATCCTCGCCGGGCAATGCAGTGATCACGCTGAAGTCGCTGATTTCCACCTTGCCGCCGCCATAGCCCAGCAAGTGGAAGGAGAACGCCTTGCGCTCGGTCGGGTTGTCGAAGCCGAACTCCATCTCCAGCGGCTGGTCGGCGGTGACTTTGACTTCTTCCGGCAGGCCCAGTGGCACATCCTGCTCCAGCTGCTTGGCCTTGAGCTGGATGTAGGCTGCACGCTTGGGGTCCAGTGAGCGTACCTTGACCCGCACGCGAGTATGCGAGCCCTCGGGCATTTCCAGGTACTGGGCGCCAATCAGGTTGTCGGCCCAGTCATCCTGAATGCGCTTGCGCAACTTGATCGGCGCAGGGCCGCCGAACTGGTAACGCAGGTTGAGCGGGGTTTGCATCAGGGACTGATCCAGTACCCCGGCCAAGGCGCCAACCTGCTGACCGAGCAAGCTGTCGCCGGGCCCCAGGTAGCGGGCCTGGTCGGCGATGAAGCCTTCGCTGGCGTAACGCCTGCAGCGCTGCTGGAAGTCGCACTCGGTGAACACGCCCTGGCCATTGTGGTAGCGCAGCATGCCGTTGGTGTAGGCGATCATCTCACGGCCAGTGTCATAGTCGCGGTACAGCGAGCGACCGCCCAGCGCGATGGGGATGGGCAGTGAGAAGTAGTCGAGCAGCGATGTCGCCAGGTCGACATGGCCGTATGTGCCACGCTTGATGTGCGGCAACTGGGCCTGCTCCGGTGCCAGGGTAAGGTTGAAGCCCCACGACGAAGCCAGGCGCACACCATCGATGCCGTGGGACTCGTCGGAAGTCAGCACAACCAGGGTGTCCTTGAGCACGCCCTGACGTTCCAGGCCGTCGAGAAATGCCCCGACGGCGTCATCTAGGTAGGCCACCGCCGCCTGTTTCGGGGTGTCGTAGCGTTCAAGGTATTCGGCCGGGGCCGAATACGGCTGGTGAGTGCCCACGGTAAGCAAAGTCAGCATCCAAGGCTTGTCCTGCTTCTGCAACTGGCCGACGTAGCCCAAGGCACCTTCGAAGAACGCGCGGTCATCCTTGCCCCAGGGAAAATCCAGGTAATTCTTGTTGCGGAACCACTCCAGCCCGTGCACCGAGTCGAAGCCGATGTGCGGCATGATGCGGTCCTTGGCCATGAAGCGCAGGCCTGCGCCCTGTAGGTAGTGGGTGGTAAAGCCGGCCTGGCGCAGTTGCGCCGGCAGGCAGGCCTGGTTGCGTTCGTTCTGGGTCAGCAGTTCCACGCCCTTGGGCGTGCCGTTGGCCAGTTTGTCGTAGTCACCGCACAACATCGCGTACAGGCCGCGGATGGTTTGATGAGTGTGTAATACGTAGTCAGGGGTGTTCATGCCGCGCTCGGCCCACTTGCTGAGCTTGGGCATGAGGTCTTCGTCGAAACGGCTGTGCAGCGCCTGGCGGTTGGGCCGCAGGTAGGCGCCGGGGATGCCTTCCATGGTGATGACCAGCAGGTTGCGCGCGCTGCCCGGGCCGGCAAGCAGGCGTTGGCCATGCAGGTCGGATTGGGTCAGGCCGGCGCTGGGCAGCGGGGTGAAGGGCTGTGTCTGGCCCATCCAGCCTTCGACCTGGCGTTGCAGGTCGCCGACACCGGCAGACATCAGCTGGTGAGTGAGGTTGTATTGCCGCCACTGGTCGGCGTCCGAAGGCAGCACGTGTTGGCTGCCCCAATGGGCGGCGAACAGCAGTACCGGTATGGCCCAGGCCTTGCGCGGCAGAGGTTGGCTGAGCCTTGCGCGGCTGCGCCAGGCGCTGGCCAGCCAGGCCAGCAGGCCGCCGCCCATGACCCAGGGCAGCCAGGCATGGGCCAGACCGCCGCCGGTCGAATTTTCCATGAACTGCGGGTCGAGCAAGTAGGTCAGGTCGGCGCTGGTGGGCAGGCGGCCCACCGCGCTTACAAGTTCGGCAGAGGCGACCCAAAGAGCCGCCCAGGCCAGCAGTATGGGGAGGGCCAGCCACCATGGCCGGCGGTGCAGCAGCAACAGCAGCAGGCTGCCGAGTGCGAGGTCGGACAGGTAACCGAGCGGATTGGACCAACCCAGCATGGCGCGCGTACCCAGTGGGATCACCAGCACCAGGCCTGCCAGGGCGGCAAGCCGGATACGTGGGTGGTCGGACAGGTTCTTCACAAAAACATCCCTTTTGCCATCAAATCGTCATACATCTGTGCATGATGATAACAGGCCAGGGCAGGTAACGCGGTCGGCTACAAGGCTGGTAACCATTTGCCGGGCCCGCCTGGCGGGGCCCGGCCAGGAGTAACTGTCAGAAGTAGTAGGGGAATTTCAGGCTGAAGGAAAAGTCCGGGGCATCATCGGTCAGACCAATGGACAGGTTGGGCACGATGGTCAGGTTGTCGGTGGCGGCGAAGGTCAAGCCGATGTTGAAGTTGGCGGCGTTATAGTCACTGTTGGAGATCGACTGCCAGTCGCCGCCGTCCGGTTTGATCTTGCTCTTGCGGGCGAACTGGTCCGACACCGAGAACGACATGCTCATCTTCTCGTTGAGGGCAAAGGCGATACCGCCGCCGATCTGCCAGGAGTCGCCGAGCTTGACGTCACCCGGGACCTTGCTGTTGACCTGCGGGCTGATGTCGCTGAACGAGTCCTCCATGTTGTAGGTGTAGGACAGGCTGCCGAACAGCACGGCCGGGTCGAAGGTTTTCACCAGCGATATGCCTGGGGTGATCGACCACACGCCGTTGCCGGTCGGGAGGCTTTCCGGTACCGACAGGTTGCTGTTGCCATCGACCTCGCGCAGCTTGATGCCGTACGGGTCCTTGCCTGTCGGCGCCTTGATGCGCAGGGTTGCGACCGCGTCGGGCCAGGTTTCGTCCTCGTCGAGGAACTTGTAGGCCACGCCGACGTTGACATCGCCAATCTCGGGGTCGCGGGTCACCGACGCGTCAGACGTGCTGGCCCCGGCGCCACCTGCGCCACCCGACGAGTAAGTCGACTCGCGGTACACCACGGGCACGTTGATATCGAACTGCCAGCGCTGCGCCAGGTTGTAGCGCGCGGTCATGTCCAGGGTCCAGTTATCGGCCTTGATGCGGTCGAGGTTGATGCTGCCGAGAAAGATCGAGTCCAGGGCCAAAAAGCCGTTAAGGGTCAGCGCACGGGTATCGTAATGGGTATAGGTGACGCCGGTTTCGAAGCTGAACTTGCCCCCGCCAAAGAATCCGCTGGCTTCGTCATACAGGTTGGAAACACTTTGCGCCGGCTCGGAATCGGCCGTCAGCGCCTGGCCGTAGGAGCTTCCTGTGGTGCCCGGTGCGCCAGAGGCAACGGTCTGTGCACCTTTCACGCCCTCGGCGGGAGACTTGACCAAGCGTCTGGGTTGCGCGGCCGCTGGGGCCTCCTCGACCTGGCGCACACGTTGCTCCAGCACCATCAGCGCCTGTTGCTGCGCCTCATAGCGGCGTTTGAGTTCAATCAGTTCCTGTTTCAGCGCTTCGACTTGTGGGTCGGCGGCTGCGTAAAGTGCGGTGGCGGGGGCCAAGGTAGTCAAGCACACAAAAGCTCTGAGCGTAAAAGATCGGTACATGGAGTTGCCGTCCCTTCCAACTACTTTTGATGAGACTGAGCGTAGATCAGTATCCGAAGGTGCGAAGACCTTTGAGCTGGTCGAGGCTACCGTTGAGCGAAGCCGCTGTCGGCACGCTCTCGCGCATGACAACGTTCAGGGTGGTGACGTTGTTGACCAGGTTGCCGTTGCCAAGCAGGGTCGAGTTCTGCAGCAGGCCACCTTGGGCCAGGCGTTGCACGCTGCTGCCCTGGTTGTTGCTGGCATTGATGTTGACCTGCACGCCCACACCACTGGAGGACACACTCAGCGCGCCGGCGCCATTTTCCCCGACCAGGGTCTGCCCGGCGGCCAGTACCTGGCCTTGCTGTTGGACGGCGGGGGCCTGGTTCGCTTTGGTCACGTTGATATCGACGTTGTTGTAAGCGGCGTTGTTGTCACCGGCGGCACGGACCACTTGGGTCACACCTTCGGTGGTGGTCAGGCCTTTGCCGCCCGTTACCACGCCAGTCCCGGCAGTAGAAGCGCTGCTCGGCGCCGTACCTGCGCCTTTTTTATCAATCATCGATACATAGAACTGGGGTTTGATGGTCGATTGCTGAACTTGCAGCGTTGACGTTGCCCCGATCACATCCCCTTTTGTATTTTGCCAGGTGCTGGACATGACGATGCCGAAGCTCACGATCCGTCCGGGCATCACATAGCGGCCCCGCAGGTTCGCCAGCTCCTGGTCCTTCAGTTCGATGGGTTTCAACACCTCTGCGTGACTGGGCAAGCTGGCTGCCAGGCAGGCGATGGCCAACCACAATGAAGTCTTCATGAAATGCTCCCTGGAGCCTCATGCTCCTTGTCATTAGAACAGTCGTTAGAAGAAGTCGCTTTTGATGAAGCCGAAGTCCAGCAGCTCTGCGTCCTGCACAGGGGTGAAGTTGTTCACCCGGCCCTTGGCGGTCAGTGGCAGGGGCGGGTCGAGCAGGATGTTGTTCTTGTCGTAACCCTGGCCGATCACGGCGAAGATGATGCCGTTCCAGCCCTTGAGAAAATCGTCGACCTTGTAGCGCCGGTGGCCCAGCACGGGATCACCCACATATACCCAGCCCCTGTCGACTTTTTGCATGACCACAAAGTGTTTGTAGCCACGCACGTCCATCAGCACCACGACCGGAATGCGCACGCTGTGCAAGGTGTCGGGTGCTACCCGGTAGCCGCGGGCACGCATGCCCAGGCTTTCGACGTAGCGTTTCATGTCGAGCATCGAGAAGCCCTGGGTACGCACCAGGTCCTGGTCGGCGTGGGCCAGCATGCCTTCGATGATCTGGTGTTCGTCGACGTCCAGCCAGTAGGCCTGGCGCAGGATGGTCGCCAGCGCGGCGGCGCCGCAGCTGAAGTCGGTCTTCTGTTGCACCAGGTCGGCGAACTTGCGTTCGCGTAGGCTCTGGATAGGCTTGAACACGACAGCGCCGCCCGGCAGCACGGACAGCGGCATTTGTGCAGCTTCGTTCACGCTGGCCAGGCACAGCAAAAACGCCAGGGCAATAATGCGCATGATCGGATGCCTTCTTGTTCTGTGGAAGAAAGGCCCCCCGAAGGGGGCCTCAAGCGCAGCGATCAGAACGAGGTGTTGGAGATGGCCAGCGAGTTGCTTTGCTGGTTGCCCACACCCGCAGCCACGTTCACGCCCAGGTTGCCGCTGCCACCGTTCACCGAACCGCTAAGGGTTGCAGTGTTGGTAACAGGGTTGGCCCAGCCGGTCGGGGTCAGCACTTGGAAGGACACGGTATTGCTCAAGTCGTAAGCACTGCTTTCGCTGTAGCTCTTCGAGACGTCGTTGGACGACTGATGCGATTTCTCGCCAGACTTGGCGTATTCGGACGCCGAAGCGTTCTCGTACGAGGACTCGTGGGACTTCGTGTACGAAGAATCGCGAGACTTGTCATACGACGATTCGCGCGACTTGTCGTAGTTGGAGTCGAAGGCCTTCTCGAACGACGAGTCGTATGCACTTTCGCGCGACTTGTCGACCGAGACATCCAGCGAAGCGTTCAGCGAGCCATCGAAGCTGCTGCTACGGGTGCGTTCGCGACGACCGTCGTCCGTGGTGACAGTGCGGGTGGCATCAGCTGCAGCGGCCAGGCTGGCGTTGAGGCTGGCACTGCTCGACGAGCTGGCGCTGCCACTGGCCGAGCCGCTGGCGCTCCAGCCATTGGAGCCGCTGGCAGTCATGCTGCTGGAGCCACTGGCATTGCTGGATTTCGACCCGGCCGAGTTCCAGCCACTGGAGCCGCTGTTGCTGGCGCTTTGCGAACCGGCCACGCTAAAGCTGGACGACGAGTTGCGATCATCGGTCGAGTTGAAGGTGCCGTCACGCGAGCTCGAGCCGCTGGCCGACTTGGTGATGGTAATCGTATCCACCCGGTAGGTGCGGTCGGCGCTGTTGTTCACGGTCAGGCCAGGGCCGTCCTGGTTTGCCGAGGCGGTGGCGGTCGCATTACCCAGCGGGGCACCGGTGTTGGCGATAGCCATGGTGTTTTTCTGCTGGTTGAGGTCGCCACCGGCAATGTTGATGCCGATGTTGCCCTCAGCCCCGCTGGCCGAGCCACTCATCAAAGCAGAAGACTGCGTCGAGTAGTTGTCTACGCGGTTGTCGCTGCTGGTCTGCTGTACGTCGGCAGTAGCGCTGGCCATACCGAACACGAAGCTGTTGTCCAGGCTCGATTCGGAGCCGGCGTTGGCGATGGCAGCCGCATTGTCCTGCTGGTTGCCGTTACCGGCCGCCACGTTGATGCCGACGTTGCCGCTGGAGCCAGTGCCCGAGTCGCTCATCTCGGCTTCGTTGATGGTGCCTTGGTTGCTGATGCGGTTATCGGTACTGGACTGGGTATCCCAGGCGTTGGCCGTTGCATACACAGGGATCTTGGTGGGTGGAGGCGTGTGCTGACCATTGTTATGGTGGCCGTGATGGTGGTCATTGCGCCGATCGTTTTGCCCAGCTTGTACAGCAACAGCCATGACCGCAGCAATTGCGAAAACCAGAGGCTTGATTGCCATCGAGGGTTTCATGGTGATTCTCCGTACGCTATTAGGTTAAGTGTCGTTCTTGACTGAAAGGGTCAATCCGCGACCCGGATGCTCAAGGTGTTGGCCATGCGGTTTCCCACCCCGGCACTCTGGTTCAACTGGATCACCCCACGGCTACCGGTGAAGGCCTGGTCACTGGTGGTGACCTGGCGATAGCCGGCTGGAATGTCAGTTGCTCCGGAGTTGTTGATCAGCGCCACGTTCTGTTGCATGAGTACGCTGTCGTCGATGCTTTGCGGTTGCGCGCCAACGCTGATGCTGAGGGCGTTGGCTTGCTGGGTATTGGCGCCGGCGCTCTGGTTCACGCCCAGGGCACCACTGCCGTTGCTGAAGGCGTTGCCCCGAATGGTCGCGTGGGCGTCCATTGCAGGGTCAGCCGGGGTATTCAGGCGTTGGCGGATCTGCGTGCTGGCGCTGGCTTCGGGGCCGACAGCGATGGCACGCGCATTGACCTGCTGCTGTTTGTCGCCAGCGGCCTGGTTGACAGAGAGGTTGCCCTGATAGCGGCTGCCGGAACTGTCGATATCGGCGTTGTTGATGACGGGAACGAGGGACTGCGCGAAGGCCGGTGCAGTGCACAGGGTGGCCAGGATCAGCAGCGTGAGCTTCATCTCACTTGCCCCCGCCCGTCAGGATCTGCAGCGGCGCCAGGCCGCGCTGCACACTTGAGTTGACCATGTTGGCGATACCGTTACCCGAGCCACCCGTGCCACGGCCACCTGACAGGTTGGGTAGCTGGTTCTGGTTGCCGAGGTTTCCACCGAGGTTGTTGGTCTGCTGGGTGATCAGGTTGCTGATGCCGGCGCCACTGCTGATGCTGGCGAAGTCGCCGTCACTGAGCTCGTTGGTTTGCTTGAGCACATAGGCAGATGGGTTGGCATTGACGGTGGTAGGGTTGGGGTCAGGTATCAGCGGCGGAATCGTCGCGTTTCGCACCTGGACATCGCGGGTGATGATGATGATCCCCTTGTCGGCCTGCGCCGTCAGGCTCAGCGACCCCAGTACACACCCAATCAGCAAGACGTGATAAAGGCGATTGTCTGTTTTCCTCACGACGGCAATTCCTTCTTTGAGCGCTGGCCCTGTTCAGCGATGCGAACAAGAGAGCAGAAGGTGTGCCGCTTTCGGGAATTGTTTTCAGATCAACTGGTTAGCGCCAGAGGCTGACAAATCGCGGCGCATTTTGTTTCAGCCGTGAAACAGATAGCGGCAGGCGTCGCCGGCGAAACCAGCAGTGGCCTTGACTGGAAAGGTTTTTGCAGGGGTGTTTCATCAGCTTGACACTGCCCCCGGATCGGGGGGAGGGCCCGCATTTTCGGGGGCTTTGCCCCAGCGGAGTGTGTCAGCGGCTTAACACGCTTAGCGACAGGGTGGCGCAGTGCTATCAATGAGCTTAGCCACTGTTTGCAGGGCCAGCAACTGGCGCTGAGGCCAATTGCCATCAATGATTTTGTAGGCTTTGTCATTCTGTTCGAGCCAGCGCAGGCTGTCATCGAAAAAGCGCTGACGGTCGCCCGGCTCGGGTTGGCAGCGCTGCCCATCGGCGACCCACTCCACCCCTTGCGGGCTAAGCAACAGGTGCAAGTCATAGCGCCGTGCCAGCAATGCCTGCTCCATCCAGGCTGGGCAGTCGTCGAACAGCGCTTTGCTCCACAGCATATTGCTAAGCAGATGGGTGTCCAGAATCAGCAACGGCGGGGCCTGCTCCCGGGCGTGGTCTTCCCACGCCAGCTGGCCGCGGGCGATGGCTGGGATATCGGCAAAACAGGTGTCGCGGCCCTCCTGCTCGATGAAATGGCGCACGTACTCGGCCACCACCACGCCACCGAAATGCGCCTGGATCACGCCACTGAGCCAGCTTTTGCCGCTGGATTCCGGGCCGCACAGCACCAGTACTTTCATCGCCTGTTGCATGCTCATGCCTGCACCAGCGCCGGGTCACGGCGCCATTCCAGCCAGCCGCGCACCGCGATCAGGGTGAGCACGGCAAAGAAGCCGGCAGTGAAGTACAACTGCTGGTGCAGGTACTGGCCCACGTAGATGACGTCGACTGCCACCCACAGCGGCCAGCATTGCAGGCGTTTTTGCGCCATCCACAATTGCGCCACCAGGCTGAAGCCGGTCAGGCTGGCATCGAGCCAAGGCAGGGCGGCATCGGTCCAGTTGGCCATGGCCGTACCCAGCGTGACGCTCAGCAAAAGCCCCGCAGCAAGGCCACGGTAGAGCGCCGGGCGTTGCAGGCGGGTGACCTGACGGGCGTCTTGTGCGTGGCCTGGGCGCTTCCATTGCCACCAGCCGTACAGTTGCAGGATGGCGTAGGCCAGTTGCAGCAACATGCCCGAGTACAGTTTGACTTCGTAGAACAGCCAGCCGTAGATCAGCACCATGACCAGGCCGATTGGCCAGCACCAGGCGTTCTGCTTGACCGTGAGCCAGACAGCGGTGACGCCGAGGACGGCGGCGATGAGTTCAAGGCCGGACATCGGCGATCCTTGGCGGCTGCGGGGGAGGGGCGCGATTGTAGCTGTTCGTTGTGTGAAGGTGTAGCGCGCCAGCGATTCTCAATGCATGCAGAGAACGTGCTGGAGCTACACGCGGAACTGGCGCAGCAACTGCTCCAATGCCTCGCTCAACTGCCCCAGCGCTACACCGGCATCGCTGGATTGGCGCGCCGCATCGGCGGTCTGCTGGGATAGCCCGGCGGTGTCCAGCACATTACGGTTGATCTCCTCGACCACATGCGATTGTTGCAAGGTAGCGCTGGCGATGGAGGCATTCAGGGCGGTGAGATTGTTCAACGCCTGGTTGATGGCGTCCAGGCTGGCGCCGGCCTCGCGGGCTTGCTCCACGGTCTGGCGCGACGCCTCGCTGCTGGTATCAATCGCCAGGACAGCGGCATCCGACTGGCTCTGCAGGTGCTCGATCATGGTATGGATCTCGGCCGTGGAGTGCGCTGTGCGCTGGGCCAGCAGGCGCACCTCATCGGCAACCACGGCAAAGCCACGGCCTTGCTCGCCGGCCCGAGCGGCTTCGATGGCCGCATTCAATGCCAGCAGGTTGGTCTGTTCGGCAATCGAGCGAATCACGTCCAGTACCCCGCCGATGCGGGTACTGTGCCCGGCCAGGTCGCGGATTACCTGCACCGCCTGGTCGATGGTCAACGAAAGGCGGTCGATCTGCGCCAGGCTGCCGTGGATGGCTTGCTGGCCGTGCGTAACTTGCTGCTGTGCGGTGCGCATTTCACCGGCAGCCTGTTCGGCCGTCTTGGCCACGTCCTGCACCGCATAGGTCACTTCATTCACTGCCGTGGCCACCTGGTCCATCTGCAGTGATTGCCGGGCGCTGTGCTGTTGGGCGGCACCGGCGTTGTCGCCGACATGCCCGGCAGACTGCGCCAACGCGTGTGCGGCCGCCTGCAACTGGCCAACTACGCCTTGAAGCTTGCCGTTGAAGCGGTTGAAGTGTTCGCCCAGTTGGCTGATTTCGTCATGGCCATGGGTGTCCAGGCGCCGGGTCAGGTCGCTTTCGCCACTGGCGATGTTGCCCATGGCTTGCACCGCCTCCTGCAAGGGCCGGGCGATGCTGCGAGCAATCAGCATGACCACCAGCGCCATCAGCAGGGCAATGCCCACGCCCACCAGCGAGACATCACGCAGCTGGCGGGCGAATTCTGCCTGCACATCATCGACGTATACGCCCGAACCGATGATCCAGCCCCACGGTTTGAACAGCTGTATATAGGAGGTCTTCGCCACCGGTTCGCTGGCGCCGGGCTTGGGCCAGCGATAATTGACCGGGCCGGCGTCCTGCTGGCGGGCCAGGGCGACCATTTCGTTGAAAACGGCAAAGCCGTCGGGGTCGCGGATGGCCGACAGGTCCTGGCCGTCAAGTTTGGGGTTGGCCGGATGCATGATCATCCTCGGCCCCAGGTCGTTGATCCAGAAGTAGTCGTCGTGGTCGTAGCGCAGCGCGCGCACTACCTGCAGCGCCTGCTGCTGGGCGGCTTCGCGGCTGAGCGTGCCGGCCGCCTCCAGGCCCTGGTAGTAGGCCAGCACACCCGCAGCGGTCTGTACCACGTGGCGCGTCTTTTCCGCCTTGGCCTGGTACAGGTCACCGTGGATCTGGCGCAGCATCAGCAGCCCCAACACCACCAGCATGGCTACCGCCACCACAAGGATCAGCCACAGGCGACGGCTGATCGACATTGATCTCAGAGTCTTCATCCAGGAGCTCCCGCATTGTTCTTGTTATTCAGATGCATCCAAGCATGCTTTGCACCCAGGGCCCACCAGACTAATGGCTAAGTGCTATCTTCGTGGCAGTCTGCAACAGGGTCGAACAAGCCGATTGCAAAGGCGCTCTGTTAGCATTTCGGCCGCGCTGGATGAAACCTTTAGCGGGCGTGAACTTTTCCACTGGCATTGGTCCCAACAGTCGCTGTAAAACAGCCGGGCCGCGTGCGGCAATCACAAGCAAATCAAGAACAAGGGGCCTGCGACGCGCAGCGCTCCATCGGGGGAATGATGGATTTTTGGACTGCCTTCCAGGCAATCATCTTGGGCGTGGTGGAAGGGTTGACGGAGTTTCTGCCGATATCCAGTACCGGCCACCAGATCATTGTCGCTGACCTGATCGGTTTTGGCGGCGAACGGGCCATGGCTTTCAATATCATCATTCAGCTGGCGGCGATCCTGGCGGTGGTATGGGAGTTCCGCAGCAAGATTCTCGAAGTGGTTTTCGGCCTGACCAGCCAGCCCTCAGCGCGGCGTTTCACCGGCAACCTGCTGTTGGCGTTCATGCCGGCCGTGGTGCTGGGTGTGCTGTTCGCCGACCTGATTCATGAGTACCTGTTCAACCCGATCACCGTCGCCGCTGCGTTGGTAGTTGGCGGTGTGATCATGCTCTGGGCCGAGCGCCGCGACCATCGCGTGCAGGTTGACCACGTGGACGAGATGCGCTGGAGCCATGCACTGAAGATCGGTTTCATCCAGTGCCTGGCGATGATCCCGGGCACTTCGCGTTCCGGTTCGACCATCATCGGCGGCCTGCTGTTTGGCCTGTCGCGCAAGGCGGCGACCGAGTTCTCGTTCTTTCTGGCGATGCCGACCATGGTCGGTGCAGCGGTCTATTCAGGCTACAAGTACCGTGACCTGTTCCAGCCTGCTGACCTGCCAGTGTTCGCGATTGGTTTCGTGACCTCGTTCATCTTCGCCATGATCGCGGTGCGGGCGCTGCTCAAGTTCATTGCCAACCACAGCTATGCGGCGTTTGCCTGGTATCGCATCGTGTTCGGCCTGTTGATCCTGGCGACCTGGCAGTTTGGTTGGGTTGACTGGTCGACCGCACATGGCTGAGGCGCTGCGGGGGCAAAGGGTTGCTGGGGTGCAGAATGTGCGCCTGAAGCTGCTGGTGTTGGCTGTGTTGTGCCTGTTACCGGGCCTGGGGGCGGCGCGCATGGCCTGGAATGACCAGGCCTGGTGGCCGCTGGCCCTGTACCCGGCCATGAGCCTGATCAGCCTGTTGCTATATTGGCAGGACAAGCAGCAGGCGCGTACCCAGGCCTGGCGGACACCCGAGAAAGTGCTGCATGCCAGTGAACTGCTGGGCGGATGGCCAGGGGCGTTGCTGGCACAGCAACTGTTCCGGCACAAGACGCGCAAGGTTTCGTACCAGCTGGTGTTCTGGGTGATCGTGCTGGTGCATCAGGTGTTCTGGGCGGACTGGCTGTTTTTTGATGGGCGCTATCTGCCTGTTGGTTGAGGCGTGGCTGCCCCGGCGCCTTCGTAGGCTTGTCCAGGTGGCGTCATATCAACAACCCCACCTGCGCGCGCTTGGGCAGCCGCCGCACCACCAGCTGGTGTGAGCGCTGTAGCAAATCGCACAGCTCATCACGGCCCATGGGGTAGGGCAGCGCCATGCTGATCCACCGCGCCCGCGCCAGATATGGCGCCGGCCGCACCCCTGGGCGGTCGCAATAGCCGAGAAACAGTTCATCGGCCACCTTGAACGACAACCCCGCACCCGCCAGGTCGAGCACCGCGAACATCTTGTTGCCGGCTACCGAGAACACCCGGATGCCGCCCCATTTGTAGTCTTCTCGCGCCCCCGGCAGGCCCAGGCAAAACGCCGCCACCTGAGCCTCGCTCATCTTCCTTTCAGACATACCGTTCTCCACACGCTTCAAACGAGGCCGCCAGGTGATCGATCCACGCCCGCACTGCCGGGAGCAAGCCACGGCGGTGCGGGTACACCGCTTGCAAATAGCCACCCGGCAGTGACCAGTCTGGCAGCAGGCGCACCAGCTCGCCGCGCTCCAGCTCTTCCTCACAGAACATGCTGGGCAGCGCAGTGAACCCAAGGCCGGCCCGTACAGCTGCATTACGTACTACGAAATCATCAATCGCCAAACGGGGTTCCAGTGCGATTTCCTGGTGCTTACCATTGGGGCCGAACAGGCGGAAGTGTACCAATCGGTCGGCTTCGGCAGCGCCGAGGACCGGTACCGATGCCAACTCGCTCGGCGCGCGAATGTGGTCGGCAAAGCCGGGAGCAGCAACGAGCTGCATTTGCGCCTGACGCAGGCGGCGGGTAACCAGGGCAGGGTCTTCATCGCCTAGGTCACGCACACGCAATGCCACGTCGATACCCTCGGAAATCAAGTCGACCCGGCGGTTGAGCAGCACCATGTCCAGTTGCACATGCGGGTAACGTTCGAGGAAGCGGCTGATAACATCCGGCAGGAAGGCGTGCGCCAACGCCACCGGGCAGGACACCCGCAAACGGCCGCGGGGTTCGCTACTCATGCTGGCCACTGTCTCATCGGCGGCTTCAGCCTCCAGCAGCATGGCCTGGCAGTGATGCAGATAGCGTTCGCCGACCGCGGTAAGCTTCAGCTGCCGTGTGGTGCGCTGCAGCAGGCGGGCACCCAGGCGCTCTTCCAGTTCGGCGATACGCCGCGACAGGCGCGATTTGGGGATGCCCAACTGGCGCCCGGCGGCGGCAAAACCGCCGGCTTCGACGACGCGGGCAAAATAGAAAAGGTCGTTGAGGTCTTGCACGAGAATGTCTCACTGTTCTATCTGTGGGACAAACTAACGCATTTTTACTGCCTTATCAGTTATTAATCATCCCGGTAGGATTCTCTGCAACGTGATCGCCCACAGATGCGGTCTTCAATCACAGGAGAGTCCTATGAAACTGTTGCACATCGATTCGAGCATCCTGGGCGACAATTCCGCCTCCCGCCAGCTGAGCCGAGAAGTGGTTGAAGCTTGGAAAGCCGCCGACTCAAGCGTCGAGGTGGTGTACCGTGACCTGGCCGCCGACGCCATCGCCCACTTCTCTGCCGCCACCCTGGTAGCTGCAGGTACGCCAGAAGACATGCGTGACGCCGCTCTGGCCTTCGAAGCCAAACTGAGCGCCGAGACCTTGGAAGAGTTCCTGGCGGCTGATGCCGTGGTGATTGGTGCGCCAATGTACAACTTCACCGTGCCGACCCAACTCAAGGCCTGGATCGACCGCGTGGCCGTCGCCGGCAAGACCTTCCGCTACACCGAAGCCGGCCCGGAAGGCCTGTGCGGCAACAAGAAAGTGGTCCTGGTTTCCACCGCTGGTGGCCTGCACGCCGGCCAGCCGACAGGCGCCGGGCATGAAGACTTCCTGAAAGTGTTCCTGGGTTTCATTGGCGTAACCGAGCTGGAAATCGTCCGCGCCCATGGTCTGGCCTACGGCCCGGAGCAGCGCACCCAGGCGATTGTTGCTGCCCAGGCGCAGATTGCCAACGAGCTGTTTGCGGCGGCCTAAAGCTGGCGATGCGCGTAAGCGGCGGGGTAGGGCGGCACAGTCACTGTTGCGCAACCCTTGGCCATAACTGTGCTGGTCCCCAAGAAAGGAATAGCCTTATGCTGTAACGAAATATGTCCAGAAACGCCTGAAGAAGGAAGTCGCAATGCCGCTCAAGGACCTGCTTATCGCCCTGGTGGTGATTATCGCCTGGGGAGTCAACTTTGTAGTCATCAAGGTTGGCCTCGATGGGTTGCCGCCGATGCTGCTGGGGGCATTGCGTTTCTTGTTGGTGGCGTTTCCGGCCATCCTGCTGGTCAAGCGGCCCAAGCTGCCCTGGCGCTGGCTGATCGCCTACGGTGCGACCATCTCGCTGGGGCAGTTCGCGTTCCTGTTTCAAGCCATGTACAGCGGCATGCCGCCGGGGTTGGCCTCGCTGATCCTGCAGTCGCAGGCCTTCTTCACCCTTGGTTTTGCCGCGTTGTTCCTTGGTGAGCGGTTGCGCCTGGCCAGCGTGCTTGGGCTGTTGGTGGCGGCCAGTGGCTTGGCGCTGATCGGCAGTGAAGACGGTAGCCATGTGCCGATGCTGGCGCTGTTGCTGACCCTGTGTGGGGGCGCCATGTGGGGGCTGGGCAACATCATTACCCGGCGCTTCGGCTCGGTCGACCTGGTGGCGCTGGTGATCTGGGGCGGGCTGATTCCGCCACTGCCGTTTCTGCTGTTGTCCTGGTGGCTGGAAGGGCCCGAGCGGATTGGCCACGCGCTGGCCAACATCAGCTGGAGTTCCGTGCTGGCCCTGGCGTACCTGGCCTTCGTCGCGACCATGCTGGGCTACAGCCTGTGGAGCAAGCTGCTGTCGCGCCACCCGGCGGGCAAGGTGGCGCCATTCTCGCTGCTGGTGCCGGTGATTGGCTTGAGCTCGTCGGCTTTGCTACTGGGCGAACGCCTGACAGCGACCCAGGGCTGGGGGGCCTTGCTGGTGATGGCCGGGTTGCTGGTGAACGTGTTCGGGGCGCGCATTGGCCAGCGGTTGCGGGCGGCCAGCGCCTGAGTTGGAGCCTATGCAATGACCGTGACAGCGGGCACAACCTGTGCCCGCCAGTGCGGTGTTGGCTTCCCGGGCATGCACTGTCCCCCGTCTGTGGCTTGACTGCCGCGGTCATGTGCTCTGTTAGAATCAGCCTTTTTTGCCAGGTAAACGGAGCGTACCCATGATCATTTCCACCACCAGCCAGCTCGAAGGCCGCCCTATTGCCGAATACCTGGGTGTGGTCAGCTCCGAATCGGTGCAGGGCATCAACTTCGTGCGCGATTTCTTCACACGGTTTCGCGATGTTTTCGGCGGCCGTTCGCAAACCCTGGAAAGCGCATTGCGCGAAGCCCGCGAGCAGGCAACCGAAGAACTCAAGGCGCGGGCACGGCAGTTGCAAGCCGATGCGGTAGTGGGTGTGGATTTCGAGATAAGCATGCCGTCGGTACAGGGCGGCATGGTCGTGGTTTTTGCTACCGGTACGGCAGTACGCTTGAAATAGAGCCATCTGCCACTGGTCGGCTGCGGGATCATCGTCCAGGCAGTCCGCAAATGACCAGCTAGTCTCACTTTCACAGGCCGCGTTCACTGGGCAACTTTTCTGGTTGTCGGCGCGACCGCCACTGGAGGGAGACAGGGCATGAGCGAATCCTTTTTCGAAGACCTGAACGACGCGTTCCCGATCAACAGTCAGGTGCGTTGCGGCCAGTCGGCATTCCGCCTGGGTTTCGCCCACATGACGCTGGATGATTCCGAACAGCTCCAGCCTGCACACCTGCAGCGCAGTAAAAAAGGCCGCTTCATGCCGCGGGTACCGCTGAAGAAGTAATCCCGCCCCAACCTGACCCCGCCCGATGGCGGGGTTTTTATTGCCATTCGTTGATCCGCCTCATGGTAATGCCGGGTAGCGCTCGCCGGATGGTCACGGCTGTGCTTTTCTGATGCGGCATTCCAGCGACGGAGGATTGAACGCTCATGCGAGTCAGGGAAGAGACCTATTGGCAGTGGGCTGATGCCCAGCTGCACAGCCGCAGCCACGATGAAGCCCTCAGCGATGGCACCACACTCGATGTGCAGGTGCGCTTGTCGCGCCTGGGGGCAACGCAGTTGTTCCTGGGGTTGTATGCCGGGGATGGGCGGGCGTTGCTGGAAGAGTATTACCCTGCTCGGCCTGGCGAGACCATGACCCGTGCCCTGGTCTGGGGTGTCGACCGCGCCCGGGCGATGGCAACGGGCGCATTGCCCCTGCCGGAAAGCCGCCCGCAGCGGCGCCAGGCATAAAAAAGCCCGGCCTATGCGGGCCGGGCTCTGTTAAGGGTGCGAACCCTCAATTCAACGGTTCGATCACCTTGACTGCCTGCTGCTCACGGGCAGCGGGCCATTCTTGTTGCAGGGTCTGCAGCACGCGGCCAACGAATTCGGTGTCGGCTGCGGCCTTCTTGCCGACGTAGCCCTGGCCACGGCGGTAGACCTTGAAGCGTGCACGCATGCTTGGCAGGTGCTCTTCGAATTCATCTTCGACGGTGTTCGGTGGCAGGCGGTCGAGGCGCACTTCACCGGTTTGGCTGACCCACAGCAGGTGGTCGTCAAGGCTGTCCTTGCGTACGGCGAACAGCTGGGCCAATTGGTCGATAGTCGGATTGTTGTTCAAGTTCATCATAAAGCCCCCATTACCCATTCGTAGGTGATTTTCACAGTTGGCGCCACCACGGTGTAGCGCACTACCAAGGCTGCTACAGCAGCATCGCAACAGGGGCTTTCTCACGCTGCCTTTTGGACAGTTTCCCTCTCCACGGACGGCCTGCGTTACCGCGCAGGCCGTCTGGAACACCCTTGCCACCGCTCCCGATCGGGGAGACAGCTTCATCATGCACAAGGGCGATGAATGGCGTCAACCATTTTGTAGTGAATATTTTGATGCACTACATCGTGTCGTTTTGTTCGACAATCAGGCTGAGCACTACAGGCCGGAGAGGATGTCGAAGGCCGCGCGCACCCGGGCTTCGTTGGGGTAGTTCCGATTGGCCAGCAGCACTACCGCCAGCTGTTCAGCGGGCACGAATGCGGCGTAGACGCCAAAGCCATTGGTTGATCCAGTCTTGTTGTACCAGGCTGCTGCCTGCGGCGGCAGGGCAGGTTGCAGGCGGGTGGTTGCCTGCGGCTCACGGATCAGGCGCGCGCTGTTGCCATCGACCAGCGTGTTCAGCGCGACCGGGTAGGGGTAGCGCTCCCAGCCCAGGCCTTGAGTCATGGCGCCGACCTGGAAATAGCCTTGCTGGGTGATGGCCGTGGCCTTCACCAGTGTTGGTGGCAGGCCGTGCGGTTGCATGTGCAGGCGCACGTAGCGCAGCAGGTCGCTGGCGCTGGTCTTGATGCCGTAGGCCTCGTCGGCATAAGGGCCTGGGCCGACACGCACAGGCTTGTCGGCGGCGTCGTAGCCCTGGGCATACAGCCCCTGGGCACTGGCCGGGACCTGCAGGTAGGTGTTTTCAAGGCCCATTTGCGCCAGCAACTGCTCAGCCATCAGCGTGGAAAACGGTTGGTGCTGAGCGCGGGCTGCCAAGTCACCGAACAGCCCCAGGCTGGGGTTGGAGTAGCAGCGCTGGGTGCCGGGTTTGGCGCGCGGTTGCCAGTGGCGGAAGAAATCGACCACTTGCTGCGGGGTCTGTACCTCATCCGGGAACTGCAGCGGCAGGCAGTCAGCGCTGTAGGCGCCCAGTTCCAGTACGGTCGCATCGCCGATTGGCGTGCCGGCCAGTGCCGGGTGATAGCGCTTGGCCGGGGCTGCAAGGTCCAGCTTGCCTTCGGCGCTGGCCAGTGCGGCCAGCGTGGCGGTGTACGTCTTGCTCAGCGAACCGATCTCGAACAGCGTGTCACGGCTTACCGGCACGTTGTCGGCCTTGCTGGCCACGCCATAGCTGAAGTAGTGCGCGTGATCGTGGGCATAGATGGCCACGGCCATGCCGGTGATGCCCTGTTTCTGCATCAGCGGGCGGATGATCTGGTCGACCTTGGCTTGCAATTGGTCGTCGGCGCGGGCGTTGACAGGGCCCAATGTGAGCGTGATGGCGGCTGCAACTGCAGCCAGGCGAGGGCGGAGCATGGGTGGGGTCCTTGTGTGGAACGTGTCCGTTGAGCGATACCCGAGGGGGTTCCGGCGTTAGCGCCGAAAAGCCGAAAACCTTATCGTCTGCGCCTGGACAATGACAAGACGGAAACTGTGATGAAGTATTTGCGCATGTTATTCGACAATTTCACCCTGGCCTTGCTCGCGGTGGTCTTGATTGCGACCGTGCTGCCTTGCTCGGGCGACGGCGCGGTGTATTTCGGCTGGTTGACCAACCTCGCCATCGGCCTGCTGTTCTTCCTGCATGGTGCCAAGCTGTCGCGTGAGGCAATCATTGCCGGCGCCGGTCACTGGCGCCTGCACCTGCTGGTGTTTTCTTGCACCTTCGTGCTGTTCCCGCTACTGGGCATGGCGTTCAAACCCTTGTTCGTGCCACTGGTGGGCAACGAGTTGTACCTCGGCGTGCTGTACTTGTGTGCCTTGCCGGCCACCGTGCAGTCGGCCATTGCCTTCACTTCACTGGCGCGCGGTAACGTGCCGGCAGCCATCTGCAGTGCGGCGGCGTCCAGCCTGCTGGGCATTTTCCTCACCCCTCTGCTGGTGATGATGTTGCTGGGGGCCAGTGGTGATACAGGCTCGGGCCTGGATGCAGTACTGAAGATCACCTTGCAACTGCTGGTACCGTTCGTGGCAGGGCAGATCGCACGTCGCTGGATCGGTGCCTGGGTCAAGCGCAATGCCCGCTGGCTCAAGGTGGTGGACCAGGGTTCGATCTTGCTCGTGGTGTATACCGCCTTCAGCGAGGCAGTGGTTACCGGGCTGTGGCACACGGTTTCGCCGCAGCACCTGGCCGGGTTGTTCGTGGTGTGCGGCATCCTGCTGGCGGTGGTGCTGTGGGGGACCCGCCTGCTGGGCAAAGCGCTGGGCTTCGACCTTGAGGACCGCATCACCATCCTGTTCGCCGGCTCCAAGAAGAGCCTGGCCACGGGCGTGCCAATGGCCCAGGTTCTGTTCGTGGGCAGTGGCATTGGTGCGATGATCCTGCCGTTGATGCTGTTCCACCAGATCCAGCTCATGGTCTGCGCGGTGCTGGCGCAGCGTTATGCCAGCCGCGAGCAGGTGAGCGAAGAGGCTTCGCCCGCCTCTTGATGGCCACCCGGCCTCTGGCGCGGCCGCTCCGACACAGGGGCCGCGCCATGGCCGGGATTACCTGGCCTGCCCCGAACCACGTTCGCGCAACACCTTGGCCACTTCGGCCTCGATTTTGTAAGCCGGCCCCTCCAGCTCGTCGTAATTGCGGGTATAGCGCCGGGCAAATTCCTCGACCCCCAGTTGTTGATACTGCTGGACATGCTTGAGCTCGTGCGCCCACAAGGCCACGTTGTCCTCGGCGTCGCTGGCGCGGCGGAAGATGATGGTGTCGATCAATGTCACCGCATTCACATCAGGGTTTTGCAGCAGTGCATTGGCGGCACTCATCTGCTGCTCGTCACCCACCCGAAAGCGTGCCGTATCGAGTACGGCAAAGTCATACCAGGGTTCCAGCTGCGCGCGGATATGCAACGGGATCGGCTGCACGCCGTTGGCCGTGGCTTCGTCGCGGGCCTGACGCAGGGCGTAGCTCAGGCTGGAAGAGGCCATGACCTCGACATCCTTGAGGATCTGCCCGGCCTGCCCAGGGTCGATCGGGGCGCAAAAACAGCCCATCAGACACACTTGATACTGCCCAGGCGGGCATGCTTGTTCGGCAAATGCCGGCAGTACCACCAGCAACCCCAGCAGAGCACTAATCCGCTTCATGCAGCGCCCGTTCGACAAACGCGCGGCTAGCGCCCAGCACCTGTGCTTGCGCGCTTTCGCTGGCCAGCATGCGCCCGACCAGCAATGCACCGACACACTGGCTGATCAGCACCCAGGCCAGTTGCTCATCCTCCAGGGTAGTGCTCCAGGCCTGGTGCAGTTGCAGCAACCAGTGCTCGGCCACTTCACGCACCGGTGCTTCGGCACGGGCAATTTCAACTCCCAGGGGTGGCAGCGGGCAGCCACCTTCGGCGTTGTGCAGGTGGGCCAGGCTCAGGTACTGCTGCAGGCAGCGGGCCAGGCGCTCGCGGCTGGCACCCTCGTTGGCGAGACGCGCCAGCGGGCTGTTGCACAGCTCCTGGCGTACTACCTCGGTGAACAGGTCGTCCTTGGAGGGGAAGTGGTTGTAGAAAGCACCGCCGGTCAGGCCGATCGCTTTCATCAGCCCTGCCACGCCGGTGCTGGCGAAGCCCCCGCGCTTGGCCAGCGCACCGCTGCTGGCCAGCAACCGCTCGCGGGTTTGCTGCTTGTGTTCGGTGGAGTAGCGCATTCACTGGCCTCTGGACGCGGGCTTGACGGTGACCGCGATCATAACATAGCGTTCGTTAACTAAACGATCGTTCATCAATGGAGTCAGGCATGGCAGAACAACAAAAAGCAGTGCTGGTGATTGGCGCGGGCGATGCCACTGGCGGCGAGATTGCCAAGCGTTTTGCGCGTGAGGGCTATATCGCCTGCGTAACCCGGCGTCAGGCTGACAAGCTGCAGCCGTTGCTGGCAGAGATACGCGCCGCTGGCGGCCAGGCCCATGGTTTTGCTTCGGATGCACGCAAGGAAGAAGAGGTGGCCGAGCTGGTCGAAACCATCGAGCGCGATATTGGCCCGATCGAAGCTTTTGTCTTCAATATCGGCGCCAACGTGCCATGCGGCATTCTTGAAGAGACCCCGCGCAAGTACTTCAAGATCTGGGAGATGGCCTGCTTCGCCGGCTTCCTCACTGCGCAGGCGGTGGCCCGGCGCATGGTTCAGCGCGAGCGCGGCACGCTGCTGTTTACCGGCGCCACGGCCGGTACCCGGGGGGCGGCTGGTTTTGCCGCTTTCGCCGGAGCCAAGCATGGCCTGCGCGCCCTGGCCCAGAGCATGGCGCGGGAGTTGGGGCCGCGCAACATCCATGTCGCCCATGTGGTGGTGGATGGTGCCATCGACACCGCCTTCATCCGCGACAGCTTCCCGGAGCGCTATGCCCTCAAGGACCAGGATGGGATTCTTGACCCGGCACACATTGCCGACAGCTACTGGTTCCTGCACGCCCAGCCGCGCGACAGCTGGACCTTCGAACTGGACCTGCGCCCGTGGATGGAACGCTGGTAAACCCTCTCGCCCCCGCAAGGACCATGATCATGCACAAGACTGTCGATTTCCATTTTGACCTGGGCAGCCCGGCCAGTTACCTGGCCTGGACCCAGCTGCCCGCGCTGTGCGCCCGCCTGGGTGCCACGTTGCGCTACAGGCCAATGCTGCTGGGCGGTGTGTTCCAGGCCACGGGTAACGCTTCGCCGGCGATGATCCCGGCCAAAGGGCGCTACTTGTTCACCGACCTGGCGCGCTTTGCTGCACGCTACGGCGTGCCGTATGGGCTGCCACCGGGGTTCCCGGTCAATACCTTGACCCTGATGCGCGGCGTGATGGGCACGCAGATGCGTTCACCCGAGCGTCTGGAGGCATTGCTGAACGTGCTGTTCACGGGGCTGTTTGCGCAGCAGCGCAACCTGAGCGACGCGGGCGTACTTGACGAAACCCTACGCCTGGGTGGCTTTGACCCGCAGGTATTCCACGCGCTGGCGGCGGATGACGAAGTAAAAGCCGCGCTCAGGCAGGCGACCGACGCGGCTGTGGCGCGAGGGGTATTTGGCGCGCCCACCTGCTTTGTCGGCGACGAGATGTTCTTCGGCCAGGATCGCCTCGACTTTGTCGAGGCTGCGCTGCTTCAGGGCGCGCGCAGCCTCCCCAGCTGAATGTCGCGTGCGCACCGACAGCGAGTGCGGGTATTGCCGGTGAACAGGGGCAACGTACCCGAAGGAGCAGCATAACGCTGCTCTTGCAACGGGCACGGCTGCCTCGCTGATCAGAAGTTCGCCGGGGTATTGGCGCTGATGATCTCGGCCTCGTCCGGCCCGATGTTCTTGAAACTGTGCGGCAGGGTAGTGGGGATGTAGTAGCCATCGCCCGAGTTGAGCACGCTGACCTGGCCATCGACCCACAACTCGACCGTGCCCCGGGTCACCAGGCCACATTCTTCGCCCTCGGCATGCACGATCGGCTCGCCCGAGTCGGCGCCAGGTGCATACAGTTCGCGCAGCATACGCATCTGCCGCCCTTCGACACTGGCGCCCACCAGCAGCATGCGCAAGCCGTTGCGGCCCAGGTCTGGCTGTTCGCCGCCACGGAACACGTAGCGCTCTTCACGCACCGGCTCGTCGAAGCTGAAAAACTCCGCCAGGCTCATGGGAATGCCTTCGAGCAGTTTTTTCAGGGAGCTGACCGAAGGGCTGACGCGGTTCTGCTCGATCTGCGAGATCGTCGAATTGGTCAGCCCACTGCGGCGGGCCAGTTCCCGTTGGGAGAGGTTGTTGCGTTCACGCACCAGTTTGAGTCGCGTCCCCGTGTCCATAGCCGCCTTGTAATCAGAGGTGTTAAAAATAATGAGCGATGCGCATTAAAACACACTCTGCGCGCTTGCGCGCTGTGCTTCTCAAACCCTCTGTTGACGCGGGATTGGCCACAGCCCGACCAGCAGCAACAGCGCTGCTACGGCCAGGAATGGCAAGCGCGGATCCAGGGCGTAGATCAGGGTGCCGGCCAATGGCCCGATGACTGCGCCCATGCCTTGGGCAGCACCAATGGAGCCGGCGGTGGCGCCTTGCTCGGAAGCCTCCATGGCATTGGCTGCCAAGGCCGAAAAGGCCGGAAAGACAAAGCCCATGCCCGCAGCCGCCACAAAATAACAGCCCCACAGCCAAGGTGCCGTGGTCGCCAGCGAGCCGCAGGCAAAGCCCAGGGCCGACACCGTTGCACCCACCCGGATCATCCTCAGGGGTGGCCATTCCAGTTGCCGCAGTATCACCTGTGCGAGTATCAGCGCAACGCCGACTGTGGTCAGGGCGATACCGGCAGCCTGGGCCGCCTCGGCCGGGCCGAGTTGCAAGCGGTCCAGGGCAAAGAAACCGACGATGATCTGCGAGACGGTCACGCTGAGCATGGCGCTGAACGCCACCAGCAGGGGCCGGCGCAGGCGCGGGTCGTTCAGCCGCACCGGGCTGGGTGCGTGGCTGTGCTGCAGCGCCTGTGGCTTCAGGGTGAACAGCAGCACCAGGAAGGCAATGGCGGGCAGCAGCGACATGATATGGAAGGGCAGGCTCAGGCTATGCCGCGCCAGCAGCGCCGCCAGCGCCGGGCCGGCGACCAGGCCAACGGCGTTGGCCGCGCCCAGCGAGGCCATGGCCCGGGCCCGGCGTTGCGGTTCGACATGATCGGCGATCAGCGCATTGCAGCCCACCGGAATGGCAGCGTAGAAGGCGCCGATGCAACCGCGCGCGACCATCAGGCCGATGAACGCCAGGGTCGCGCCCGGCAGCCAGCGCAGTGCGCCTTCCACGAACAGACACATCAGCCAGTAGGCCAGGGTAAAGCCAGCGCTGCCCAGCAACAGGATCCGCCGCCGGCCGAGGCGGTCCGCTGCGCGGCCCCAGGGCCGGGCCAGCAGCACCCAGACCACGCCAGCCACGGTAACGGCGGCACCTGCTTGCCAGGTGGCCATGCCGAGCTGGCGGGCGATAGGGCCGATCAAAGCGACGAAGGCCATCATCGACATGGTGCAGGCCATGTTGGCCACTAGCAGCGGGCGCAAGTCCAGGGTGCTGGCAGGTAGAAGGGTTGCAGGATCCTTTGCGACATTCATTGGGCAGTCCAGGGCAGTTCGGCAATAAGGCGCCGATTTGGTTAAGCAAGCATTGATGTGTGTCGAGCACCCTGGGCTACGTCAGCTCATTCATTGCGGCGCAGGGGGCCTGGCCACATGCTACGCAACACGCCGTCGCGGCGCACCCATGCGTGCATCAACGCCGCGCCCACGTGCACCAATACGGTGGCGAACAGCAGGTAGCCGGCCCAGCCGTGGGCCTGCCGCAGCACGGCGTACAGCTGCAAGTCGTGTGGGGCGATGGCGGGCAAGCCCAGCGGGCGTGGGTAGTCGCCGGCCGACAGCATCGCCCAGCCCAGCAGCGGCATGGCCAACATCAGGCCGTAGAGCAGCAAGTGAGAGGCACCGGCAGCCCAGCGCTGCACTGCTGGCAGATCGTCTGGCAAAGGCGGGTGGGGCACGGCCAGGCGCACGCCGATGCGCAGCAGAACCAGCACCAGCAAGGCCAGGCCGGTGGCTTTGTGCAGGCTTATCAGTAAAGGGTGGCGAGGCGACAAGTCGACAACCATGCTCACGCCGATGAACAGCATGGCCAGGATCAGCACAGCCATCAGCCAGTGCAGCAGGCGGGCGAAGGGGTGGAAAGCGTCGGGTTTCATGGGCGGGCTCCGGTTCCGAGCGATTCACGGCTGCGGCGGTTGAACGATTCCGAATAGGCAGCAGAACGGGCGGCGAGGATTGGGTCGCCAGATGCTTCGATGCCCCGTGGCAGGATCAGTGGGTCGAAGTTCAGATCGCGGCAGGCGCCTTGCTCGGGGCCGTCGACCTGCTGCAGCACCAGGGTGCCGGCGTCTACGCGACGCCGCTCGGCTGGCCAAGGGCGGGCAGGGTCATCCACCGCATCGCCCGGCTCGGCCAGTACCAGGCGCAGGGTCCAGCGCAACGGGCCTTGGGCCAGGCGCTGTTGCAGGTCGTGCTGGAGGAACTGTTTGTCGTCGACCTTTGCAGGCAACGCAGCGAATGCGGTTTGGGGCTCGAGCTGCCAACGTACCGGGTGAGCCGCCCCGGTGGCGTCGATCAGGCGGAAGGCATTGATGCTGTGGTACTGCGTGCTGGCAAAGCTGTCGCTGGGCTTGTAACTTGCCGCCCATTGGCGAAACGCTGCGCTCTCAGGGTGCGCGGCGAAAAACGCCTGCAGCTTGGCCGGGTCCGGTTTGCCGGTGGCCGGTACTGGCGCGCTTGCCAGCACCTGCTCATAGAACCCCTGTGGCGTGCTGACCGCGAGTACCGGCGGGTTGTTCATGCCGGTGCGCCACACCTGGCCATCGTCGGTGCTCAGCTGAATCGCCAGGCTGCGTACCGGTATGCCGGTGTCCGGGGCGAACGGGTTGGCGCCACCGATGGCGAAACGGCCGATAACCGGCACCTGTTGCTGGCTGAAAACACGCGCCGTGGACAGGCTGGCGGCCTGGCCGCTGGGTTGGAAGTAGCCGCTGACGCACAGCCCCTTGGCATGGTTCTTACGGTAGCCTGGGTAGTGCCCGGCCTGGGCTTCGAAGGTATCGATGATGCGTTGTGGTGTCAGCTGCGGTTGGCCGAGCCAGCCTGCGGCATAGGCAAAGCCTGCACCAGCCGCCAGCATCACGGCGCCGATAGCGGCCAGGCGCAAGGCCTTGGCTGGGCCGTGCAAGGGAGAGTTCATGGTGGTGTCCCGTTCAGTGAAGGTGCCAGTACGACGCAGCAGGGAAAAACTTATTCCCTCACCGGGAATAGAATATGTTCACAGGCGTCTGCCCATTACACTGACAACCCCAGAGGCCGGGACCTAGCCATGCATGACCTGGACGACCACCAGTGGCGCGAGCTGCTTGCGCGCCTGCGCCGCTTTGCCGTGTGGCTGACGCGCGAGCCGGGTAGCGCCGACGACCTGGTGCAGGCTACGGTGGAGCGGGCGCTGAGCCGGCGCGACCAGCAACGTGACGCCGACGCGCTGCGCGCCTGGTTGTTCACCATCCTTTATCGGTTGTTCCTCGACGGTAAGCGCCGAGATCGCCTGCATGCGCGTTGGCTGTCCTGGTTCGGCCGGGCCGAGCGTGACGACGAGCCGATCGGTGACAACCTCGAAGCCATCGTTCTCGCTCAGGCAGACTTGCAGGCGTTTGCCCGGCTGACCGCCGAGCAGCGTGCCTTGCTGCTGCTGGTCAGCATCGAAGGCTTGAGCTACAAGGAGGCGGCCCAGGCCATGGGCATCCCCATCGGCACTGTGATGTCGCGCTTGTCGCGCGCGCGCAATGCCTTGCGTGAACTGACCGAGGGCACCCCCCAGCCACCGGCCTTGCGGAGACTGAAATGACGCGCCTGATCCCCAGCGAAGATGAATTGCACGCTTACGTCGACGAGCGCCTGCAGCCTGAGCGCCGTGCCGAAGTACAGGCCTGGCTGGCGGCCAATCCGCAGGCAGCGGCCCGGGTCGAGGGCTGGCGTGCCGATGCGCGGCGTTTGCGTGCGGCACTGGCCGGGTTTGGCGAAATGCCCGGCGCCGCGCGGCTGGAACTGGGCCAGTTGCGCCGGCAACTGCGCCAGCGGCGGCAGCGACGCTGGGCCGCCGCGGCAGCTGTGGTGCTGGCGCTGGGCGTGGGAGGCTTGGGCGGCTGGCAAGTGCGTGACGCAACCTTGGCGCGTGTCGACCTGCCCATGGCCGATGCCGTGCAGGCGCACCGCCTGTTTGCTGCCAGCCAGGCGCTGGATATCCAGGCCAGCGACCCAGGGCAGTTACGCGACTGGCTGGGCCGACACTTCAACCGCGTCGGCCAGTTACCGGACTTGGGCGGCTATGGCTTCAAACCAGTGGGGGCACGCCTGCTCAGCAACGAGCAAGGGCCGGCGGCGTTGCTGGTATTTGAAGATGGCAAGGGCCAGCGCATCAGCCTGTTCCTGCGCACACCGAGTGAGCAGTACCAGCGCATGCCGAACGGGCAGCGGGTCGATGGCCAGCTGGAGGCGCGTTACTGGTCGCATGGGGCGTACAACTTTGCCCTGGTCAGCGCGGCGGACGATGTGCGTGGGGCCGGGGTGGGGGAGGCGTTGCGGTTGGGCTTGTGAGTGGGGGCCCAAGGCGTGCACCGTGGGCCCTGTCGATCAGCTCAATTCCAGCCAGATTGGCGCATGGTCCGAAGGCTTTTCCATGCCACGCAGTTCATAGTCAACACCTGCGGCCTTGATCCGCGGCACCAGGTGCTGCGAGGCCATGATCAGGTCGATGCGCAGGCCGCGCTTGGGTTCGTCTTCGAAGCCACGGCTGCGGTAGTCGAACCAGCTGAAGCGGTCGGTCACGTCCGGGTACAGGTGACGGAAGCTGTCCACCAGGCCCCAACCTTTCAAACGCTCCATCCACTCACGTTCTTCCGGCAGGAAACTGCACTTGCCGGTTTTCAGCCAGCGCTTGGCATTGTCCGGGCCGATGCCGATGTCGCAATCCTGGGGCGAGATATTCATGTCCCCCATCACCAGCACGGGCTGGTCTTTGTGAAACTCGCCCTCGAGCAGTGCCTGCAGGTCTCCGTAGAAACGCTGCTTGGCCGGGAACTTGGTCGGGTGATCGCGGCTTTCGCCCTGGGGGAAATAGCCGTTCATGATGGTGATCGGGTTACCAGCGGCGTCGGCGAACGTGCCCCAGATGAAGCGGCGCTGAGCGTCTTCTTCATCACTGGCAAACCCCTTGTGCAGGCTCAGCGGCGCCTGGCGCGAGAGCAGGGCCACACCGTAATGCCCCTTCTGGCCGTGGTAGTGCACGTGGTAACCCAGTGCCTGCACGTCTGCCAGCGGGAACTGATCGTCGCTGACCTTGGTTTCCTGAAGGCCGATCACGTCTGGCTGGTGCTTGTCGATCAGCGCCGCCAACTGGTGCGGGCGAGCGCGCAGGCCGTTGATGTTGAAACAGACGATCTTCATGGAAAGATGATCCCGGTAAAAGGCGCGATGCTAGCCGACATCGCCCTTCATCACCAGCATGGCGGGTTTGCGAGCCTGCTGCTAACGTGCTGTGGGAGGTGAACGAAGCGCGGTGGGTAACCTCCAAGGCTCAGTACGCCCATTCCAGGAGGTCTGCCCGCAATGCCCGAAACCACAGCCGCCCCGGCCCGTGTTTGCCTGCTTGATGACGGTTACAGCCGTGAGGCGCGTTCGCTGCTGTACAATGCCTACCGCCATGAGCCCACCTTCGCCTACATCTTCGAGGCCCAGCGCCCCGGCTATGAGCGGCGCTTGCGAGTGATGGTGCGGGAATGGGTACGGCAACATTTCTACCTGCAATTACCCGCCATCGGCTTGCTGGTCGACGACCGCCTGATCGCCCTGGCCTTGATCGTGCCGCCCATGCGTCGGCTCGGTGTGGCTGACAGCTGGGCCTGGCGCCTGCGCATGATCCTCGGTACCGGGTTGCGCTGCACGCGGCGCTACATGGACTACCAGGCCGCCCTGGCCACCTGCCTGCCCAATGACCAGGTGCATGTGCTGCCGTTGCTGGGGGTGCACCCGCAATTCCAAGGCAAACACTACGGCGAGCAATTGTTACAAGCCGTGCACGACTGGTGTGCGGACGACCCAGGCACCCAAGGTGTGGTGCTGGACACTGGCAATGAGCACTATCTGGCCTTTTACCAGCGCCAGGGCTATGAGGAAATTGGCGAAGTTGCTGTAGGGCCTATCCGGGAAAGGGTGTTCTTCCATCCCAATCCGGTCTCTTCAAATTCCGCTTTTGCCTGAACAGGCCGCCAGACGGCTCCCTTGAGCGTCTGGCTCTGGTAGCATTCGCCGCATGACGTATTCAGGAAGATTGACCTGGGGCCTGGTTTTCTGGGCCGCCAGTTTCGCAGCATGGGGTCAGAGCGAGTTGCTGGTGAAGGTAAAACCGGCCAACAAGGCGCTCAAGGCCAATGTCGAAGGCTATATAGGCACGCTGGGCGACCGTGATGAAGAAGCACTTTTGCGCTTCAGCCGCGGGGCAGAGGAGCAGGCGCGCAAAGCCGCGCAGGCACTTGGCTACTATCTGGCGCAGATCGATGCCGAGGTCAAACCCGGCAGCGATGCCGACCATCCCCCCCAACTGATCATCACCATCAACCCCGGCGAGCCGATTCGCCTGCGCAATGTGACGGTGCGCATAGAAGGCCCGGCCAGCGAGATGAAGGCCTTTCGCGTGCCCGACAGCAAGGCGCTGCGTGCAGGCGAACAACTCAACCACGGGCATTACGAAGATGCCAAGCGGCTGATCCAGAACCAGGCCTCGCGCTACGGTTTCTTCAGCGGCCGCTTCAGTCGCCAGCGCCTGGCGGTGGACCCGCAGGCCGGTGTGGCTGATATCGAACTGGTCTACCAGAGCGGCCCGCGCTATCGCCTGGGGGCGGTCACCTTCGGTGGCGACACGCCGCTGGACGACGACCTGCTGCAACGCATGGTGTCGTTCAAACCGGGTACCCCTTATGACTCGGAGCTGATCGCCGAACTGAACAATGACCTGCAGTCGAGTGGCTACTTCGACGGGGTGCGCGTGGATGCCGCGCCAACCGCCGCCGTTGGCGAAGACGTCCCCGTAGCTGTCCGACTGGAAACCCGCAAACCCCGCACGATGGGCTTGGGCCTGGGCTACTCGACCGACGTCGGGCCGCGCGGCAAGGCCAACTGGACCCGCCACTGGGTCAACCCGCAGGGTCACAGTTACGGCTGGGAAACCGAGTTGTCGGCGCCGCGGCAGAACGTTGGCCTGTGGTACGACATCCCCCTGGACCCGCCACTGACCGACAAACTGCGCTTTGCCGGCGGCTACCAGAACGAGGAAATTGCCGGCACCGATACCCTCAGTAAACTGCTGACGGTTGGCCCCGAATGGCACAGCAAACTGCCGAGCGGCTGGCAGCGGGTGATTTCGCTCAAGTACCAGCGCGAGGAGTATCGCGTGGGCGATGATTCTGGCTTGAGCAACCTACTGATGCCCGGTGTGAGCTATGCCTTCCTGCGCAGCGACAACCGTATCGACCCGCACAATGGCTACCGCTTGCAGTTCGATGCCCAGGTGGCCAAGGAAGGTCTGGTTTCCGACACCAACCTGTTGCACGGCAACGTACTGCTCAAGGGCCTGACCACGGTTGGCCACAACCACCGCTTGCTCGGTCGCATACAGTTTGGGGGCAGCGCGACCAATGGCTTCAAGAACAACATCCCACCATCGCTGCGTTTCTTCGCCGGGGGCGACCAGAGCGTTCGCGGTTACGACTACCAGACGCTGTCACCGAAGAACAGCGACGGCGACCGCATTGGTGGCCGTTACCTGGTGGCTGGCAGTGTCGAGTACCAGTATTCGCTGACCGAAAAGTGGCGGATCGCAACCTTCGTCGACCAGGGCAACTCGTTCAACAACCTGGAACTGCCTAGCCTCAAGACCGGTGTCGGTTTCGGTGTGCGCTGGGTGTCGCCGGTAGGGCCGCTGCGCCTGGACCTGGCCAAGGCGCTGGATGACGAAGGGGGCATTCGCCTGCACTTTTCCATGGGGCCTGAGCTGTGAAACGCGTGATCAAATACATTCTGCTTGGCCTGCTGGGGGCAATTGCTGGCCTGGGCCTGGGACTTGGCCTGCTGCTGGGGACCGAAGCCGGCGGCCGCTGGGTACTGGCCAAGGTACCCGGGCTTGAGGTAACCGGCTTTCAGGGCCGACTGGCCGGCAGTTGGCAAGCCCGCCGGCTGAGCTGGGTCGACGCGGGCAGCAAGGTAGAGGTGCAAGCACCGCACCTGGCCTGGTCGCCGGCCTGCCTGCTGCGTGCCACGTTGTGCATCGATCAGCTGCGGGCGCAGCGGATCGACATGGCCTTTGCGACGAGCACCGAACCTGCCGACAGCGGCCCGTTGCAACTGCCGGCGTTGCGCTTGCCGCTGGCGATCGAGCTGGGTGAGGTGAAGGTTGGCCAGTTGCGCCTGGATGGCAGCGACCTGCTGGGAGACGTGCAATTGACGGCGCATTGGGCCCGCAATGGGATGCGGATCGACAGCCTGCATGTGCAGCGCGACGACCTGCAACTGAACCTGCAAGGCGATGTTCAGCCCGAAGGAGACTGGCCGGTAAAGCTCCAGGCGCAGCTGCAACTGCCTGCGGTAGAGGGCAAACCCTGGCAACTGGCCTTGACTGCCGACGGCGAATTGCAAAAGACCCTGAAGCTCGCAGGTACTAGCAGCGGTTATCTCGATGCCACGTTGACCGGGCAGTTGCAGGCATTGGCGGAGCACCTGCCAGCGACCTTGCAGGTTCGCTCCGAAGCATTCAAACCGGCGGGTGCGTTGCCTGATACCTTGCAGTTGAACCAGCTCACGCTCGATGCCACTGGCGATCTGCTCAAGGGCTATCAGCTGTCGGGGGCCGCCAGCCTGCCGGCTGAACAGTCACCAATCGCCCTGGCCTTGTCCGGGGTGGTCGACAGCAAAGGCGCCAGGCTCGACGCGTTGGACCTGACAGCCAGCGACAGCCAGCGGGTCAAGCTGCAGGCTACGGCTGACTGGCAGCAAGGCCTGGTTGCCGATGCACAATTGGACTGGCAGGACTTTCCGTGGCTGCGCCTGTACCCTCTGGAAACGCCGCCCGAGGTCACCCTCAAGCGTTTCAGAACCGAGGTGCACTATCGCGATGGCAATTACCGGGGCACCTTCGACGGTGATTTCGACGGCCCGGCGGGGGCTTTCAGCCTGGCCAGCCCGTTCGAAGGTGACCTGAGCCAGGTCAAGCTGCCGCAGTTGGCGCTGACCGCCGGTCAAGGCAAGGCCGCGGGCAGTGTTGCAGTCCGTTTTGCCGACACCCTGGCCTGGGATGTCGACCTGCAACTTTCCGCACTTGACCCGGCCTATTGGCTGGCCGAGCTGCCGGGTACCTTGGCTGGGCCGCTGCGTAGCAAGGGCGAGCTGAAGGACGAGCAGCTCACGCTGGATGCCCAGCTAGACCTCAAAGGCCGACTGCGCGGTCAGCCCGCGGTGCTCAAGGCCGAGGCCCAGGGCGCAGGGCAGAACTGGACCCTGGGCGCACTGGCGATCCAGCTGGGTGACAACCGCATCACCGGCAGTGGCAGTTTGCAACAGCGTCTGGCGGGGCGCATCGACCTCGACCTGCCACGCCTGGGCCAGCTGTGGCCAAGGCTGCAAGGCCAGGTCAAGGGCCGGCTGGATGTCGCCGGCACCGTGCAGGCCCCGCAAGGCACCCTGACCCTGCAGGGCCAGCGCCTGGCACAGGCCGAAAACCGCCTGCAGCAGCTGGACCTGGACGCCCGCCTGGACAACGCCCAGCGCGGCGTGATTGACCTCAAGGCGAGCGGGATCCGGCTGGGCGACACGGCATTGGGCACTTTGCAGGCCAACGGCAAGGGTGACATTCGCCAGCAGGGCCTGACCCTGGCGCTGGACGGTCCGCAACTCAAACTCGACCTCGGCCTGGATGGCCAGTTGAACAAAGGAGACTGGCGCGGGCGCCTGGCGAGCGGGCGCATCCAGGCCGGCGGCCAGGATTGGCAGTTGCAGGCGCCGGCGCGGCTGCAGCGCTTGGCCAGCGGGCAACTGGATTTCGGTGCCCATTGCTGGCGGTCCGGTCAAGCCAGCCTGTGTGGCGATGAGCAGCGTCTTGCGCCCGAGCCGCGGCTGCGTTACCACCTCAAGCAATTCCCGCTGGAAAGCCTGGCCCAATGGCTGCCGAAGGACTTTGCCTGGCAAGGCCTGCTCAATGCCGACATCAACCTGGACATCCCGGCCAGCGGCCCCAAGGGTACCGTCGTGATCGATGCCAGTGGCGGTACCCTGCGTGTACGCGACAAAGGTCGCTGGATCGATTTCCCGTACCAGGCCCTGCGCGTGGACAGCACCCTGGCGCCACGCCGTATCGACACTCGCCTGGCGTTCCGTGGTGAGCGGCTGGGTGAGCTGAGTGTCAATACCCGGCTCGACCCGCTAGGCAAGAACAAGCCGTTGTCGGGTGATTTTCGCCTGGCCGGGCTGGACCTGTCGGTGGCACGGCCGTTCGTACCGATGGTCGAGCGCCTGGTTGGGCAGCTCAACGGCAGCGGCCAGTTGTCCGGCAGCTTGCTCGCACCGCAGGTCAACGGCAACCTGCGGCTGAGCGGCGGTGAAGTCAGCGGTGCCGAGCTGCCGGCCAGCCTCGAGGACTTGTCGTTGCAGGCGCAGATTGCCGGCGAGCAGGTGCAACTTGACGGTAACTGGCGCAGTGGCGAGGCAGGGCGTGGGCAGTTGAGCGGCAACCTTACCTGGGGCCAGGCGCTGGGCATGAACGTGCGCCTGCAAGGCCAGCAACTTCCCGTCACAGTCGAACCCTATGCCACCCTGGAAGTTGCTCCGGACCTGACCTTGCGCCTGATCGACGACAAGCTGGCCGTCACCGGCAAGGTGCAGGTGCCCAAAGGCAAGATCACCGTGCGCGAACTGCCGCCGTCCACCGTCAAGGTGTCGGATGACACAGTGATCGTCGGCCACCAGACCGAAGAGGGCAAACCGCCCATGGCGATGGCCATGGATATCGACGTCGAAGTGGGCCGCGACAAGCTGTCGTTCAGTGGCTTTGGCCTCACCGCCAACTTGCTGGGCCATGTGCATATCGGTGATAACCTCGACACCCGCGGCGAGTTGAGCCTGGCTGACGGCCGCTACCGTGCCTACGGCCAGCGCCTGACCATCCGCCGGGCGCGGCTGCTGTTCGCCGGGCCGATCGACCAGCCCTACCTGGACATCGAAGCAATCCGCAAGGTTGACGATGTAATTGCCGGTATCCGCCTGAGCGGCAGCGCCGAGCAGCCAACCAGCACAGTGTTCTCGGAGCCGGCGATGAGCCAGGAGCAGGCGTTGTCTTACCTGGTACTGGGTCGTCCTCTGGGCACTTCCGGCGAAGATAACAACATGCTTGCCGAGGCAGCCTTGGGCCTGGGGCTGGCGGGGAGTGCCGGTATTACCGGCAGCCTGGCATCCAGCCTGGGTATCGACGACTTCCAGCTGGATACCGAGGGCTCGGGCAACACCACCAGCGTGGTCGCCAGCGGTAACCTCACCGAGAAGCTGAGCCTGCGTTACGGGGTAGGGGTATTCGAACCGGCCAACACCATTGCGCTGCGTTACAAGCTGAGCAAAAAGGTCTATCTGGAGGCAGCCAGCGGGCTGGCCAGCTCGCTGGACATCTTCTACGAGCGCGACTTCTAGGCCGCTGGCGAGGCTGCCGTCAACGCACCATGGCCGCCTCGATGAACTCATTGGTATCCGGTGAGGGCGTTGCGCCTGGGGCACGCACCGGGGTGATCAGATTGGTGTACTCCTCGATCAGCCGATTCAGGGCTTCGGGGGGGTCACTGGCCTGGAATTGCATACGGATCTGTACCTCGTCAGGGTCACGGCTATCACCCTGGCGACCGTGGCCACCGATGGTGACCTTGAAGCTGGCGGCCTTGCTCTCGCTTGCGCTGATCAGTGCCTGCTGTGCTTCGGTGCCTTTGACCCGCACCGACAGGTCCACCTGCATGCGCTCCAGGGCCAGGCCCTTGGGCGATACCAGGGCGAACAGCGGCACGCGCATGATGTGTTGGCCGTCCATGGCCACCTCGACCATCTTGGCTTTCATGGGCGCGCCCAGCGCTTGGGTGTCGCACTCGAAGAACTGGTCGAACAGGTTGATGTATTGCTGCGCGATCAGGCTGTTGGTGGCGCTGGCAGCTTCTTGCAGTCCGCGGGTGATCTCACGCAGGTCGATGGAGGTCATCGGGGCGGGGGACTTGTCCATGGATTCGATTCCTCAGGCCGGAAGGGCCCCCTGTCGTTGGACAGAGGGGCTGTTTCGGGAAGGCATAGCACCTCAAGCAGCGGGTGGAGTTATTCCGGCGTCAGGGCCTTTCAAGGTGTCTTTCTGGGATATTTCGTCCGGGCTCTCGAGTGTCGCAGTGTTGACGACAGTAGGCTTTGTTGCGGCGTCGGTCAGGAACTCGATTACCCGCATGATCGCTTCAGGTGGTTCCTGGCGGCGCAAGGTTGTATTGAAAGCATAACGGGCGCGGGTGTCGGTCTTACGGGTTTGCGTGGACTTGTGGCTGACACTGCCTTTCACGTTCAGCCGGAACGGACCCCAGCCCAGCGAGCCAGTCGCTTCTGCGTTCATGTCCTTGCTGGAGACATCTTCGGACATCTGGTTGATGACCAGCTCGAACTCGACGTTGCCTTCGTCGATCGAAATGTTCGGGTGGGTGATCGCTGCCAGCAGCGGCACTTTCATGGTCTTGCTGACCACGCCTTTGTATTCGCCCTGTTCGTCGACGATGGTTTCGTCATAGTCGAACTGGATGGCCACTGCCTTGCCGTCCTGTACGCAGACCTGCATCAGGAAGTCGGCATACGACTTACTGGCGGTGACCTGCGCCTGGACCATGGCCTGCAGCGGACCGGCGATCATCCGGTCCATCGGCAGGGCATTGATGACCGATCCAATGAGGCTGTTGTCTATCGACATGTTAGGTTGCTCTCTCTAGTGGGGAATTAGGCCGCCTGTGGCGGCCGAGTTGCCGGCGGGTCAGCGAGCGCACGGCTCCTGGCGCCGGATGTTGCCGATCTGACGCAGGCTCAGGCCGTACTTGTTGGCCAGCAGGCTGCGGGACAAGCCGTCGGCGCTTTCTTTCTGAATCTGTTGGTTACGCAGTTGACGCAGGAAGTGGTCCGCCTTGGGAATCTCCAGCGCGACCCCGGCAAAGCGCTTGATCAGTGCGTCGAGCGCTTCGGCCGGGAGCACGTCGGCGAGCCTGGTGCGCTCGCGGTACTTGGGGATGTACTTGGGCCTACCGCCGTAGGCACAGGTCAGTTGGTAAGCGTTTTCGATGCCGATACAGTCGATCAGGGCCTGCAATGAGTGAGGCAGCTGGCTGATATCTATCTGGCTCAAGTCTGGCAATTGCATATGGCGCTCCTTCGGGATGGGTGGAATGTGCGACCCGATCACCCGCGGCGTTATGTCGAAGGTGTGAGCTGATTCTGTGGGACAGCCGCCGCGCGTCGCTAGGCGGCATATGGCGCGGGGGTTGTAGCTTCGGTGAACAGGTTTTGCAGGCAGCGATATCCGGGTTTGTAGGAAATAGCGTTGGCACACCCTGCTAGCTGCCGGTTTCCCATTTGGTCATACCCGTTGATTACCAGTTGGGTGCTGCAACCCTCAGTCGCATGGATAGCTGGTCAGCAAGCTGGCGCTACTCAGGTAGGCCTGGGGCGTGGCGCGCATGCTCTGGGGTAAGGTGCGCCAATCAACCAGCAGGCACAGCGTATGCAGCGGTTGGCCGTCGCGCTGCCCGATGACCTGCCCGGCAAAGCTGCGCCGGTACAGGGCGTGGGTATGCTGCAACGCCTGTACCTGGTCGGCCTGGGCCAGGGTCTGGCGGGCCAGCTCCGGTAGCCTGGCGGTGGGCACGCTGAAATGCAGCGGCGCCCCGTCTGCCTGCAGGTAACCGGCCTGGCGTACGCGCTGCCACATTTGCTGCCACTGGCTGGCACCCGCATGGGCCGCCAGCTCGCGGCCAAGTTCGCGCAAGTCTTCGGCGGGTGTGTGCCGAGTGTCCAGGGCATGGAGGGAAAAGGGGGCGAGGAACAGCGTTGCGAACAGCAGGGGTTTGTACATGGTGCCTCCGGCATGGGTGCTTTGGGAGCCTCATGCTTTCAGGCTGAAGCCGCCCCACCCAGCAGGAAATCCAGCGCCGGGGGCGAGGGCCGTTGTATCATTGCCGCGGCTCGTTGCGAGCCATTTGCCCCTGATGTTGCAAGGAACCTTCGATGACACACGTGCAGCGCCTCAAATATTCCCTTTTGATCATCCTGGTGGTACTGGGCCTGATGCTGGGCCTGTCCCACCTGCAGAAGCAGGGCACGATCAGTGAGCAGACCTTCCAGATGCTGGCTATCGCCATCGCCGTAGTGGTCGTGGTGATCAACGGCATCCTGCGGCGCAAGGTCAAGCCCTGATCTGTGCGGGCCGGCCTGCATGGCCGGCCTAGGTGGTCAAATAACAGCCAGCATGCAATAGACCTTGCGCACCGGCACTTCACTGGTCCAGGCATTGGTCGCGCCAGCTGGCACCACGAGGGTCTCGCCAGCCGCAACGGTGTGCACGGAGCCATTGTTTTCAGTCAGCTCAAGCCGGCCTTCGATGATGTGCATCAATTCGCTGTACTTGGGTTGCACCTGCCGTCGTTCATAGGGCTCGCATTCCCAGACCCCGATGCGCAGTGCGCCCTGTTCAAAGCCTGCCCGGCTCCAGGCCAGCGGCGTGGGGCTTAGCAGCACCTCTGCCGCTGGCGGGTTGCAGGGCTGTAACGGCCCCTGCAGGTCGAGCTTGAACGGCTGGTGATGGCTGGCATCACCTTGAAGCCCCGGAAAACGCATGAATACGTAGCGCAGTGTGCCTTTGGGGAGCCAGCTCAAGGCCACGCCTTTGGGCACCACGAAAACATCGCCCGGCACCAGGTGCACCTCGAAGCCGTCGCCGCTCAAGTTGAGTTCACCCGCTTCAAGCACCCCCAGTAGCAGCGCATCGAATGCGTCGAATCGGCAGGCTTGGCCACCTTCGCCGCAGCCGACTTCATACCCTGGCCCATCCGAGACAGCCAAGGCTTCACCTTGGCGGTAATGTAAGACGTGCGCCATGAAACCTCCCGGTCAACGGCCAATGGCATCGAGAAACTGCTGCCAACCGGCGGCCAGGCGCACGCCAGGCGCCCGGAAGGCATGCAGTGGAATAGGGTTCAGACGCTCACCGGCCAACAGCCGCAAATCCAGCGGGCGACCTGCGGTCAGGTCGGCCAGGCGGGCACCCATGTAAGTCGACATGGCCACGCCGCCGCCGTTGTAGCCAATGGCGTAGAAGCGCCGCGGGTCCAGTTGCCCTGCGTGGGGCAGGCCGTCCAGGGTCATGTCCACCAGGCCCGACCAGCGATAGGCGATGGCCTGGTCACGCAGTTGTGGGAAGACTTCCGCCATGTTCGCCCGCAGGGCTTGGTAGGCGGCGTCGTTGCCATCATTGCCGAATGCCCCGCGACCGCCAAAGATCAGCCGGTCACCGATGACGCGGAACCAACGCAACATGCGCTTGGTATCGCCGCAGACTTGGCCGCCTGGCAGCAGGCTGGCCAGCAGCGCTGGGGGCAGGGGCTCGGTGGCGATGATCGCACTGCAAAAGGGTACGATACGCCGGTGCATGGGGGCGCTGACAGGCGTGATGTCTGAGTAGGCGTTGGTGGCATACACCAGCTGTTTGGCATGGATGCGTCCTTGGGGGGTGTCCACCACGATGCCGCCGGGGCTGCTTTGCACACGCTGGGCCGGGCTGTTGACGAACACCGTCACGCCCCGCTCAGCCAGGTGTCGTGCCATGCCTCGGGCAAAGTTGAGGGGGTGCAGGCCACCCGCTTTCGCAGTCAACATGCCGCCGGTGAAGCGTTGTGATCCGGTCATGTGTGCCACTTCCTCGGCACTGAGCATCACCGAACTACGGCCGCCCGTTTCGTGTTCAATCCACGCTGCTGTCGCTCGCAGGTTGTCCAGGGCCTTGTCGTTGTGGGCCGCTGCCAGGTGGCCATTGAGCGTTAGCCGCGCTTCGCTCAAGCCCAGGGATTCGACGGTTTCGATTACGCTGTCTACCGCCGCGTAACCCGTGCGATAAAGGTGTAGGGCGGTGTCGCGGTCATACCGCTGCATTACGCTCTGGAAGCTGACGCGGAATTTGGGCGACACCACGCCGCCGTTGCGCCCGCTGGCACCCGAGGCCAGGCTGTTGGCCTCCAGCACCAGCGGTTCACGGCCACTGTCGGCGATATGGCGGGCGGCGCTGAGGCCAGTGTAGCCGCCACCGATAATCACCACATCGCATTGCCGTTCGCCTTGCAGCGAGGGGAATGGCACGGCGGGTTCGGCGGTGGCAGCCCAGAGAGACTGGATATTCATGGGGCAATCTTCCGCAATGTCTTCGCGTTAGGGCCGCAATGCGGCCCCGTTTGACCTCAGCCCAGTTCCTTCTCTACGGCGTCGGCCAGTTGTGCCAGCGAGGTAAAGTGGTAGTGCGGCTCGGTACGCTCGGACTCCAGGGTGCCGCCGGTGCCTTTCTGCGCATGGCGGCGCTCGATCCAGCACACTTGATAGCCCAAGCGCTTGGCCACGCCGATGTCGTGATACTGGCTTTGTGCAACATGGAGAATCTGCTCGAAGACGATGCCCTGGCTAGCCAGCACGCCGCGGGTGTAGGCGAAGAACTGGGGGTCAGGTTTTTCGAAGCGCACGTCGTCCACGGTGACCCGCACATCGAAGGGCTCGCCCAAGGTACGGGCCATGTGGTTGAGTGCCCAGATGCGCGAGTTGGTGGTGGCGACCAGTTTGAAGTGCTTGCGCAAGCGCTGCAGTGCTTCTACCGAGTCCGGGAAAGCCGGGAAATTTTCCACCGACAAGGCCAGGCCACGCGCATTGTCGGCGCTGTCGGGCAGGTTCAGTTTAGTGGCGATACGGTGGTAGCAGCGCTCCAGGTCGTCAGGCCACCAGCCGGCGTCCGGTTCGGCGCGGGCTTCGCGGTAGGCCTTGAGGATATCGTCATCGCTGTAGGCTTTGGCGGCTTCGGCAACTACGCCACGGATATGGTTGAGGATGCCTGCCTCGAAATCGATCAAGGTACCGACAACATCGAAGGTCAAGGCTTTGAAGGGCTTGAAGGACATGGTGCGCTCCGCAAGGGTGGGTGACGGTGTGAACAAAGTATCGGCGCACCAGCCTGCTCCAATGTTCCGTTTTCACGGCTTGCGGCAGGCATAACCTGCCGTATTTTTCCTCACTCCCAGGCAAATGTTGCGTAGACCTCTGGCAAGCTGGGTCACTCGTCAGTAGCCCAGGAGCGAAGCACCATGACCCTGTTGTTCAAAGTCGATCAGGCACGCGGCCGCGCCTGGAGGGCCCTGTTTGCCGAACAGGCTCCGGATATCGAAGTGCGCTTGTGGCCTGACGTGGGTGAGGCTTCGGATGTACGTTATCTGGCGACGTGGCAGCCGCCTGATGGCATCGCCGAGCGCTTTCCAAACCTTCAGGTACTGTTCGCCACCTCGGCAGGGGTCGATCAGTTCGATACGGCTGCGCTGCCAGCCGGCGTGCAGGTGGTTCGAATGCTTGACCCGGGAATCGTCCAAGGGATCGTCGAGTACGCCACCATGGCCGTGCTGGCGCTGCACCGTGACCTGCCTCTTTACCTGGAGCAGCAGCGCCAGGGCCTGTGGCAGGACCACCCAATCGTGCCGGCGCACCAGCGGTGTGTAGGGGTGATGGGGCTCGGAAACCTTGGGCAGGCGGTATTGCGCTTGTTGCAAGGGTTTGGATTTGAATTGCAGGGGTGGTCACGTTCGGAGAAGCAGATCGAAGGCGTACGTTGCTTTGCCGGCGATGCGGGGTTGCAGGCGTTTCTGGCCGATTGTGAGATTCTCATCTGCCTGTTGCCACTCACACCGGATACTGCAGGCATTCTTGACGCCAGTCTGATGTCGGCCTTGCCGCGTGGCGCTTGCCTGATCAACCTTGGACGAGGCGGCCATCTGGTGGACGACGACCTGCTGGCTGCTTTGGATAGCGGTCAGGTCAGGCGGGCAATCGTCGACGTGCTTGCCAGTGAACCGCCGGGGCGGGGCCACCCGTTGATGGGTCACCCGGATGTATGGGTGACGCCTCATGTTGGCGCGATGACGCATCCTGAGTCGGCGTTTCGGGTGTTGCTGGAGAACCTGCGCAGGCACCAGCGGGGAGAACCGATGGAGGGGGTTGTGCCGCGGCAGCGGGGGTACTGAGCTCAGGCCCATGTACCGCTGCTGTCTGTTTGTTTGCCAGCATTGTCTTTGCGGTTAGACAGGCTTGGAATGGGCGGTTCACACCGCTCTGACCAGGCTGCGCAGCGGAACGGTGCTCTTGACCACGGGTGACTTGATCACGATGTAGCTGAAGTATTTTTCGATGCCGATTTCCTTCTCCAGTATCGACTCCATCAGCTCTTGGTAATGCTGGATACTGCTGCACAGGAAACGCACCAGGTAGTCATAGCCGCCACTGATCAGATGGCACTCCAGCACCTCATCAATGTTGCGGATACTCGATTCGAATTTCACGAAGTCCGCACGCTTGTGGTCCTGCAGGGTAACCTCAGTGAACACGGTGACCGAGTTGGCGAATTTGGCCAGGTTCACGTGGGCTTCGTAGCCACTGATATAACCCGCGGCCTCCAGGCGCTTGACGCGCTGCAGGCAGGGGCTGGGTGACAGCCCCACAGCCTCGGCGAGGCTGACGTTGGTCATGCGCCCGTCCTTTTGCAACTGGACAAGGATGTTGATGTCGATGCGATCAAGTTTGGTTGCCGCGTCCATCGTTGACTCCTCAGTTGATTTCGGTCCGGTCTGCCTGCTTCAGGCGCGTAATGCCCATTGATGGGCGTGGGCCATGTCGGCCAGGCTTGCGTATTCACAACGTTTGGCATCGAGTGCCGACTGCGTCAGGTTCCAGGGCTGAGCCTGTTCGCGCTGCAGCGTACAAATCGGAAAATCGACCAAGCTGTTCCATGGGTCGTCCGCTTCGCTGCTGCGCACAGGCAGCATCCCAATCCGTGGTACGTCAATCGCTTGCAGTGCGTGTGCCAAGGCTGGCCGCCAGTCGTCATCAGCCGGTTCAACGATAGCATCGAAGGCGACCGGCAGGCGCCGGGTCAGGCTTTCGATATCTATGCCGTGGCGTGGAGCGATGAGGACCAGGCGATAAAACTTGCTCAGGTACTGCACGGCGCCCGGTGCGTCCTCGTAGATCGGCCACTGCGCTGCAGCGCTACCAAATGCCACAGTGGCATCCCAGTCAGGAACGATACGCAATTGTTGCGCCAGGCGTTGGTAGAGTTGCCCGTGCAATGCTGTTGGGCTAGGCACCTGATGGGCCAGTTGCAGCGTCAGGTTGCGATAGGCCGCCAGCAGCTGCCGGTCGTCGAGCGGTTGCGCAGATTGCGCCGCAAGGGGGCGCAGGCCTTCGAGAATGCCCCGTTCGCGGTCAACCAGGGTGGCGTACGACAAACCCAGTGCCTGGTAATGCGTGATTTTCATGGGAAGTAGCTCCTGTGGTGATTCAGCGGGTCCATCCAGGGCTGTGCCAAGGGCCGCGTCAGCGGCCTTGACGATCACTCAGGCACCTGCGGCATCCAGCGCCTGGCTAAGCATCTCCAAGGCCTCGGCCAGCTGCGCCGAGGTGGTGACCAGGGGCGCCAGGAAGCGCACCACATTGCGGTGCACGCCACACTTGATCACCAACAGGCCGGCCTGACGGGCTTCGTCAATCACCCGTTGGGCCAAGGCCGCGTCCGGGCTGTTGCTGGCATCCCCGGCGACCATCTCGATCGCTTGCATGAAGCCCAAGCCGCGTACCTCGCCGATACGAGGGTGGGCTTGTTGCAGGGCCAGCAAGCCTTGGTGCAGTTGGTGCGCCAAGGCTTCCCCCTGGGCCAGCAGATCTTGGCTCTCGAACAGATCCAGAACCGCCAGTGCGGCGGCGCAGGCCACGCCGTTACCGCCATAGGTGCCGCCCAGTCCGCCCGGCGACGGGGCATCCATGATCGCCGCACGGCCAACCACACCCGACAGCGGCATGCCGCCGGCCAGGCTTTTGGCAACCGTGACCAGGTCCGGCTGGATGCCGGCATGCTGGTAGCCGAACATTTTGCCGGTGCGGCCGAAACCGGCCTGGATCTCGTCCAGGATCAAGACGATGCCATGGCGATCACAACGCTCGCGCAGGCCCTGCAGAAACACCTTAGGTGCGGCAATGAAGCCGCCGTCACCTTGCACGGGCTCAATCAGGATGGCTGCGACCCGGTCGGGCGCGACGTCTGTGGCGAACAGCTCATCGAGCCGTGCCAGGGCTTCATCACTGTCGATGCCGCGATAAGGGTTGGGGTAGCAGGCGTGGTAGATCTCGGCCGGGAATGGGCCAAAGTTCTGTTTGTAGGGCTGGCTCATGCCGGTGAGCGTCACGCCCAGCAGGGTCCGGCCATGGAAGCCGCCAGTGAAGGAAACTACGGCGGGCCGGTTGGTGTGGCCACGGGCGATCTTGATGGCGTTTTCTACCGCTTCGGCCCCGGAGGTGAACAGCGCCGTCTTGTAGTGCTCGCCGTTGCCCACTAAAGCGTTCAGGCGTGCGGCGACGGCAATGTAGGGCTCGTAAGCCACGACCTGAAAGCTGGCATGGGACAGTTGCTGAACCTGGCGTTGCACGGCCTCGACAACGTTGGGGTGGTTGTGGCCGGTGTTGAGTACGCCAATGCCGCCAACGAAATCCAGGTAGCGGCGCCCATCGACATCCCACAACTCGGCCCCGCTGGCACGGGCCGCTACCAGGGGGTGGGCGGTGGCGATACCGCGTGGCACGTTTTCGTCGCGCCAGGCGAGCAGGCGTTGGTTTTCGCTCAGGGGTGGATTCATCGTAATCTCCAAGGCAAGTCAAGGGAGTGAGGGTGAGTTTCAGGATAAAGACTGGCCGTGGTGACAAGCGCTGAAGTTGGGGCGGCCGGTGGCGAGATCGGTTGATTTGCGGGGGTGTTGCGAAATATTACGCTGGGCAGTGGTCCTGGCCGGATGGCGAGGACCACGCCACGCGCGTTCAGCGTGCCTGGGGAACCACGATGGTGTCTTGTGGATGCAGGCGCATCCACAATGGTGCGCCGATCTGCGGCAGGCTCAGGTTACCTTCATGGTGGCTGGGCTGGCGCAGGCTGACCGTCGGGCCGCCATCGAGGACGACGAACACCTTCAGGCTCTCGCCTTGGAACACGATGTCCGAAACCCGGCCGTGCAGGCGGTTCCATTCCGGGCCTGCGCTGCCGTTGTCGAGTAGCAGTTTCTCCGATTGCAGCGCGAGGAACAGCGCACCGCTGGCCGGTACCTCACGGCTGGTACGCAGGGTGGTCGAGCCCAGGCACAGACCCGCGGAGCTGCGCTGCAGGGGCACCAGCGTGCTTTCACCGATGAAGCTGGCAACGAAGTCGTTGGCCGGGTGATCGTGAAGCCTGCGTGGGGTGTCCACCTGCACCAGTTTGCCGCCGCGCATGATCGCGATGCGGTCGCTCATGGTCAGGGCTTCGCGTTGGTCGTGGGTGACGTAGATCATGGTCGCACCCAGGCGCTTGTGCAGGGCGCGCAGTTCGATCTGCATGGTTTCGCGCAGTTGCTTGTCCAGTGCAGATAGCGGCTCGTCCATCAGGATCAGTTTGGGTTCGAAGACGATTGCCCGGGCCAGCGCCACACGCTGGCGTTGGCCACCGGACAAGGCGCTGATCGCACGGTCTTCATAGCCGGCCAGTTCAACTGTGGCCAGGGCCTTGGCTACCCGCTCGCGGCTGTTGTTGGCACTGACGCCGCGGGCGCGCAGCGCAAACGCGACGTTTTGCCCCACGGTCATGTGCGGGAACAATGCGTAGTTCTGGAATACCACACCGATGTCGCGTTTGTTGGGCGGCATCAAGGTGACGTCACGTTCGCCGAACAGAATGCTGCCCGAACTCACCCGCAAAAAGCCGCCGAGAATGCTCAGCAGTGTTGTCTTGCCCGAGCCGGAAGGCCCCAGCAGCGACATGAACTCCCCAGCCTCTACTTTCAGATCGACCTGATCCAGCGCCTTGAGGTTGCCATAGTGCTTGCTTACCTGGTGAACGGTGACCGATTCGAAACCATCAGTGAAATGCATCGCGAATTCTCCTGCGCAGGGCAACGGGGCCAGAGGGCTATGTTCATCTGAGCACAGCCGGTCAGCCGGTTCGTGCTGTTTTGCTCCGGTTCAAAAGTCAGATCTGCTACGTCGGGCTCAGCCCAGGCCACCCATGTGCCAAGCTTTGATCTCGAGGAACTCGTCCAGCCCGTATTTGGAGCCTTCGCGCCCGGTGCCCGACTGTTTCATGCCGCCGAATGGCGCCACCTCCATAGAGATGATCCCGGTGTTGAGGCCGACCATGCCGAACTCCAGGCGCTCGCCGACGCGCCAGGCGCGGCGCATGTCCTGGGTAAAGTAGTAGGCGCCCAGGCCGTAGGGCGTGGCGTTGGCGATTTCCAGCGCCTCGGACTCTTCAGTGAAGCGGAACAGCGGCGCCACCGGGCCGAACGTTTCTTCGCTGGCCAACAGCATGTCGGGACTGGCGTCACGCAGCACGGTTGGTTGCACGAACAGCCCATCGCGCTGAGGCAGGCCACCCGTGATCACCGAGGCGCCTTTGGCCAGGGCGTCGTCGATGTGTCGGTGCACTTTGTCCACGGCGGCCTCGTTGATCAGCGGGCCGAGAGTGACGCCTGGGCTGAAGGCATCGCCGACCTTGAGCTTGGCCACCTCGGCGCTGAGGCGTTCGGCGAAGCGGTCATAGATGCCGTCCTGCACCAGAATCCGGTTGGCACATACGCAGGTTTGACCGGCATTGCGGAACTTGCTCAGCATCACGCCCTGGATTGCCAGTTCAAGGTCAGCATCATCAAACACGATGAAGGGCGCGTTGCCGCCCAATTCTAGGCTCAGCCGCTTGATGGTGGCCGCGCACTGGCTCATCAGCAGCTGGCCGACCTTGGTCGAGCCAGTGAATGACAGCTTGCGTACACTGGGGTTGGCCGTCAGTTCGCTGCCGACGCCGGCGGGCAGCCCGGTCAGCACGTTGAACACCCCGGCTGGAATGCCTACTCGTTCAGCCAGCACCGCCAACGCCAAGGCCGACAGCGGAGTCAGTTCCGACGGTTTGACCACGATGGTGCAGCCTGCCGCCAAGGCCGGTGCGCACTTGCGAGTGATCATGGCATTGGGGAAGTTCCACGGCGTGATGGCGGCCACCACGCCGACCGGTTGCTTGAGCACCAGGATGCGCCGGTCGCTGGTGGGGGCGGGAATCGTGTCGCCATAAACACGCCGTGCTTCCTCGGCAAACCATTTGACGAAGCTGGCGCCGTAGCCGATTTCGCCTTTGGCTTCGGCCAATGGCTTGCCTTGCTCGGCACTCATGATTACTGCCAGATCGTCCTGGTTGGCCAGGATCGCCTGGTGCCAGGCTTCCAGTACTCGGGCCCGCTCAGCGGGCGGCACTTCGCGCCAGGCCTGAAAGCTGGCTTCAGCGGCGGCGATGGCACGGCGTGTTTCGCTGGCGCCCAGGGCCGGTACCTGGGCCAGGGTCTGGCCGTTGGCGGGGTTGATGACGGCCAGGGTGGCGCCGTCGTCGGCGTGGATCCATGCACCATTGGCATAGGATTTCTCAACCAGCAGGGACGGGTCGCGTAATTGCTCTTTCAACATGGGAATACCTTTAGCTTGGTTGCCGTGACGAGCAAATTGTAAGAAGCCGGCGCCAGCGCCCGATGCCAAATTGCACCGGGCGGGCAGTCAGAGATGCTGAATTGAGGGGGGTTACAACAGGACCTGCCGCGATGCTTCGAGGCGCCGCGGCAGGGGCTTCAAGCCTGCTTGTTGCGCCCGGCGATGACGACCAGCAGCAGCGAGGCGAGGATCAGCATGGAGCTGATGGCGGCGATGGTCGGGTCGATCTCGTCGCGCAGTGCGGTGAACATGCGCTTGGTGAGGGTCTGGTTGTCGCCGCCGGAGATGAACAGGGCCACCACGGTTTCATCCAGCGAGGTGATGAAGGCGAACAACGTTGCCGACACCACGCTCGGTTTGATCTGCGGCAGGGTTACGGCCATGAATGCGCGAAAGCGATTCATGCCAAGGCTGCGTGCCACCATTTCCTGGGACATGTCGAAATTGCGCAGACCTGCCAGCAAGGCGATGATCACGTAGGGCAGGGCCAGCATGATATGCGCCAGCACGAGGCCGATCAGCGAACTGACCAGTCCGACCCGGGCATAAACGAAAAACACGCCGGCCGCGATCAGGATGATTGGCACCATCATCGGTAACAGCAGGATGATCTGCAGGGTGCGTATGATCTTGAGCGTCGAGTTGTTGATCGCGTAGGCCGCCGCCATCCCCACCGGCAGCGAGATCAGGGTCGTGGCCAGGGCGGTGATCAGGCTGACCTTGGCGGCGCTCATCCATTCGATGCTCTGGAAGAATGCCGCATACCAGTTCAGCGACCACTCCTTGGGCGGAAACTGCAGGAAGCGGGCTTCGGAGAATGACATCGGTACCACGATAAGCACCGGCACGATCAGATAGGCGAGGATCATCGCCACCAGCAGCCCGAACATAACGTTCGAGATGCGCAGGTTGGAGAACAAGGCTTTCATGTCAGCGCGCTCCCAGAACACGTTCGATCGGGATGAAGCGGTTGATGCCCCAGAAAATCAGGAACACCACCAACAGAAGGACCAGGCCTACGGCACTTGCAGCGCCCCAGGCGTGATACAGCTCGACATTGCGTTGCACCAGCATCGACACCAGGATGGTGCGCCCGCCACCCAGCAGCTCGGGGGTGATGAAGAAGCCCAGGCAGATTACGAACACCAGGATGGAGCCTGCCATGACGCCGGGGGCAGCCATCGGCAGGAACACTCGACGGAACGAATAGAACGGCGAGGCGCCCAGGCTGCTGGAGGCTTGCAGCAGGTCCTGGGGGATCTTGCGCATCACCGCGTACAAAGGCAGCACCATGAACGGCAACATCACATGCAAGGTACCTATCACGGTGCCGGTGGTGTTGTGCATCAAGTTCAATGGCTTGTCGATCAGGCCCAGGTCGAGCAGGGTCTGGTTGACCAGGCCGCGTCGCTGCAACAGCACCAGCCAGGCGTAGGAGCGCACCAGTACGCTGGTCCAGAAGGGGATGATCACGCAGACCAGAATCAAGTTGCCCCACACCCCCTGGAGCCGCGCTGCGGCGTAGGCGATGGGGAAGCCCAGCAAGATCGAAAGTAGGGTAACGATCAGGCTGATCTTGAAGGTCAGGGCGAAGGTGTCCCAGTAGATGCGCTCTTCGAAGATACGCAGGTAATTGGCCAAGGTGAAGCCATCGTCACCCTGCACCGACTGCAGGGCCAGCCAGCCCAAGGGCAGTATCAGCAACACCACGACCATCAGCAACGCCGGCAGCAGCAAGAGCAGCATGCTCGTGTGCTCCTTGCGTTCTTCACGTCGCAGTGCCTCGGGCGTGGTCATGAGGGCTGGGCCTGCGTGGGGCATCGACTGTGCGAGATAAGCCTGTGTCATGTCGGCCTCCGGTCACTGCTTCTGCACGAATGACAACCAGCGCTCTTCTGCCTTGACCCCTTCGGCTGACGCCCACCATTGGGCTGATAACAGGGCCTGGCGCTGCATGTTGTCGGGCGAGGAGGGCAGTTCGGTGGCGCGTTTGGCCGGGATGATGCCGGCCTCGAAGGCTTTGGGGTTCAGCGGGCCGTAGTCGATGATCATCGGCAAGGCGGCCTGGAGGCGGGCATCAATCAATTCGTTGACGAACTTCATCGCTGCATCACGGTGCTTGGTGCCTTTGAGCACGCACAACGAATTGGTTTCGAGGATGCCCTGGTCGTAGGTGAACGTCACCGGAGCACCGTCCGCCTGCACGGCGCTGATACGGCCGTTCCAAGCCTGGATCATGTCGACTTCGCCGTCGCTGATCAGCTGCGCCGATTGCCCGCCGGAGGTCCACCAAGTGGCGATGTGCGGTTTGATTTGCTCGAGCTTCTTGAATGCGCGGTCGACGTCCAGCGGGTAAAGTTTGTCGGGCGCTACGCCGTCTGCCAACAGGGCGATCTCCAGGGTAGGGCGTGGCAGGTTGCGCAACGACCGTTCGCCTGGATACTTGTCTGTATTCCAGAAGTCAGCCCAGGTTTTTGGCGCGTCGCCCTTGCCGAAGGCATCGGTGCGGTAGGCCAGCACGGTGGAGTAGCTGATGTAGCCGACGCTGTAGTCATCCTTGAGTGCGTCCGGCAGCTGGGCGGCATTTGGAATCATGGCGAGGTCGAGCTTCTCGAACAGGCCTTCTTCTTCGCCGCGGATGCAGTCGCCGGTGGGGAGGTCGACCACATCCCAGCTCACATTGCCGCTTTGCACCTGCGTCTTGATGATCGGATAGGCCTTGGGTGAGCTGTCCTGCTTAAGGGTCAAGCCGAGCTTCTTGGCCGCTGGCTCCAGGATCGCCTTGCTTTGTGCTTCCTGGTAGGCGCCGCCCTGTGAGACGAAGGTGATCGAGTCTGCAGCCTGGGCAAGCGATGCGCTGCCGATCAGCAGGGTGAGGGTGCAAAGCTGCCAGGTGCGTAGCGTAGACATTGTCATGTGCAAAACTCCCATTCGGATGTGGGCAGGTGCAGGATGCGAGCGGGGCGCGGTCTTATCGGGCCGCTGTGTGGTTGACCCCTCGGTGTAATGTACCGGCAGGGCCCAGGCGCAAGGGCGCACAAATGGGCGCTGCGAGAGTGCTTTATTGCAAAAACCGAGGGGTTGACGGCATATCGTGCGCAGAGGGCTCAGTCATGCCGGTTTGAAGGCCCGAGCCGGGCCAGGGTGTCGCTGATGGCGGCGCCCACCTGCTGGGTGGAAAGTGTGCCGCCCATGTCAGGTGTGACCGAACCGTCGGCAATTACCCGTTCGATGGCCTTGAGCATGTCGTCGTGGGCGCGCTGGTAACGCTCATCTCCCTGGCCCAGGAATTCCAGCATCAGCGCACCTGACCAGATCATCGCGATCGGGTTGGCGATGTTCTTGCCGAAGATGTCCGGTGCAGAACCATGCACAGGTTCGAACAGTGACGGGAAGTTGCGTTCAGGGTTTAGGTTGGCCGACGGCGCAATGCCAATGGTACCCGCGCAGGCCGGCCCCAGGTCCGACAATATGTCGCCGAACAGGTTGGACGCCACCACGACATCGAAGCGCTCTGGCTGCAACACGAAACGCGCACAGAGGATGTCGATATGCTGCTTGTCCCAGCTGACGTGCGGATAGTGAGCCGCCATTGCTTCGGTGCGCTTGTCCCAGTACGGCATGCTGATGGCCATACCGTTGGACTTGGTGGCCGAAGTCACGTGCTTGCGCTCGCGTTTCTCGGCGAGGTCGAACGCGTACTTGAGGATACGATCGACGCCACGGCGGGTGAAGATCGATTCCTGAATGACGATTTCGTTTTCAGTGTTCTCGAACATGATGCCACCGAGCGACGAGTATTCGCCTTCGGTGTTTTCCCGCACCACCACGAAATCGATGTCGCCGACCTTGCGGTTGGCCAAGGCGCACGGCACCCCTGGGAACAGGCGCACCGGGCGGATGTTCACGTACTGGTCGAACTCGCGGCGGAACTTGAGCAGAGAGCCCCACAGGGAAATGTGGTCAGGTACCTTGTCAGGCCAACCCACGGCGCCGAAGTAGATGGCGTCGTATTGCTTGAGTTGTTCGGCCCAGTCATCCGGCATCATCTTGCCGTGTTGCAAGTAGTAGTCGCAGCTGGCCCATTCGAAGGTGTCGAACTCCAGCGCCAGGCCATGCTTGAGCGCGGCGGCTTGCAATACACGGATGCCTTCTGGCATGACTTCGAGGCCGATACCGTCCCCAGGGATGGCAGCGATGCGGAAAGAATGTGCAGGCATGGCAGTTGCTCTGTTCGATGAAGGAAGCACTAGGCTAATCCTATTCGTTTCGGACACAATCAGCTTCTCTGTTGAAACTTGGTTTCTGATTCGTGAATAATTTGCCTAGCCTGCACGATCTCAAGGTATTTCTGCTGGTCGCACGCCGCTTCAGCTTCACGGCCGCCGCAGATGAACTGGGGATGTCTCCTGCGTTCGTCAGCAAGCGCATCAGAGCGCTGGAGCAAGACCTGAGCCTGCGTCTGCTGCACCGCTCAACCCGTAGCGTGACGCTGACCGACGAGGGTGAGCGGGTCAGCCGCTGGGCACAGCAGTTGCTGTATCAGGTGAGTCAACTGGGCGATGAGATCGATGCCCTACACGGCGAGCCCAAGGGTTTGTTGCGAGTGGTGAGTAGCCCCGGTCTTGGGCGGCGGATGGTTGCCCCGGCTTTGGCGGAGCTGGCTGCGCGCTACCCAGGCCTGGATATTCGTCTTGATGTTCAGGATCGCCTGGTCGATTTGGTAGAGGAGGGCGTTGACCTGGACATTCGTGTGGGTAACGACCTCCCCCCCGATGTCATCGCCAAGCCGCTGGCGCAAAATCACCGGGTGCTGTGTGCCAGCCCGCACTACCTGCGCGCCCATGGTACACCGGCTTCGTTGAGCGACCTTGGGCACCACGATTGCCTGGTGATCAAGGAGCGCGATCACCCTTTTGGCGTATGGAACCTGGCGGGCCCCAGAGGCCCGGAGACGGTGAAGGTAACCGGCAGTTTATCGACCAACAACGGTGAAATCGCTCGTCAGTGGTGCTTGGATGGGCGTGGCATATTGCTGCGTTCGATGTGGGACATCAAAGATGACTTACAGTCAGCACGGTTGGTGCAGGTGCTCGGTGAGTACTGGCAGGCCGCGGATATCTGGGCAGTGCATACATCGCCTTTGCTCAATTCGGCGAAGGTGAAAGTGACCGTGGAGTTTCTCAGTGAGTATTTTCGGGGGCGTTCTAGTTAAGTATGACTACAGCGTGGCTGCCCCTTCCTTGAAGCGAAGCATTCTTTGCTTTAAGCAAGGGGCAGTGGGTAGTGGGTACAACCCAAAGCCGGTATTCGTCCCGCATGTCCGGCGATTCGCCAGCACGCCATCTGACCCACCTCAAGTCTGGCTGAAAAATCAGACCGGTATGAGAACCTAGGGCAGGCCATGCGCTTAGCGCGAGGGTGCCTGTTCCAGGACGGCACGTGCCTGCGGATCCAGGCTGTAACACTTGTCGCTACCTAGCTGGATGACGCCTTCGGCGCATAGCCGCTTGAGTACTTCGCGAACGCTGAGAAACGACAGGGGAATGTCCAGCTGTTCCAATTGTGCATGCACGCCCCGCACGCCAATACTGCGGCCATTGCGATCGGCTGCGTGCAAGGCGTCGATCACCTTGAGGCGAATCAGGCTGGTACGCAGGCCGAAGGTGCGCAGCAGCTCACGTATCTGCTCGTTGCCGATGCGTTCGTCAGCGAAAGCGTCCTGTCCTTTGGGCGCTTTGCCTGGGACGCGCCCGGCCTGGATCGAGGGTTGCGGGTTGTACATGTGAATGCTCCTTTTCGTGGACGAACCCGAAATATGGGTGCCTCACTTAATAGGACGAATGAGAACGCGAAAACTGCAACCCACTCGGAAAAAAAATGCCTGTTTCTCATCAAGACGTTCCATCGCCCGGTAAAGCGTAAAATTTTCATCTGGCCATTCGTCTGATCGGGATGACCCCCCTGAACCTGAGGAGTGCCCGTGTTCCCACTTTCCCGTCCGATGAGTTGCGCCGGCCTGGCTGCCGTCCTGGTGGCCCTTGGCATCGGCACGCAGGCGCACGCCGCCGCGGATGCCAGTGCGCAGATTCGCCGCACCAGTTACGGCGTGCCGCATATCGTGGCCAAGGATGAGCGTGGCCTGGGCTATGGCGTCGGCTATGCCTACGCGCAAGACAACCTGTGCTTGCTGGCCAATGAAGTGCTGACCGTGAGCGGTGAGCGCTCACGTCATTTCGGTGCCAAGGGCAAAACGCTTGAGCAGCGCGACAACCTCGCCAGCGACCTGTTCTTCACCTGGCTCAACAGCCCGGCGGCGGTCGATGCGTTTTTGCAGGCGCAGCCGGCGCCGGTACAGGCATTGCTGGCCGGTTATGCCAGTGGCTACAACCGGGCGCTGGCGGAGCGCCGCAGCCAGGGCCTGCCCGCCGAGTGCGGCAACGGCGAGTGGGTGCGGCCCATCACCAGCAAAGACCTGGTCAAGCTGACCCGTCGTTTGCTGGCGGAGGGTGGCGCCGGGCAATTCGTCGAGGCACTGGTAGGGGCGCACCCGCCCGGGCAGAGCCGCGAGCAGACGGCGGCTGGCTTTGCAGCTGCGCTGGCCCGGCAAGAGCGGTTTGCCTCGGAGCGGGGCAGCAATGCCGTGGCCGTGGGTGCGCAGCGCTCGGCCAATGGTCGCGGCCTGTTGCTGGCCAACCCGCACTTCCCGTGGATGGGCGGCATGCGCTTCTACCAGATGCAGCTGACCATTCCGGGCCATCTCGATGTGATGGGCGCAGCGTTGCCGGGCCTGCCGATGATCAATATTGGTTTCAACCAGCACCTGGCCTGGACCCACACCGTCGACACCTCGAAGCATTTCACCCTCTACCGTCTGCAGCTCGACCCCAAGGACCCGACCCGTTACCTGCTCGATGGCAAGTCGCTGCCGCTGGCCCGGCAAACCCTCAGCGTGACGGTCAGGGCCGAGGATGGCAGCCTGAGCCAGGTCGAGCGGCAGGTCTACAGCTCGCAGTTCGGCCCAGTGGTGCAATGGCCAGGGCGCCTGGACTGGGATGCGCAGGCGGCCTACAGCGTGCGTGACGCCAACCTTGAGAATACGCGGGTGCTGCAGCAGTGGTACCAGATCAACCGTGCCGACAGCCTGGCGACATTGAAGGGGTCGGTCGAGCAGTTGCAGGGCATCCCTTGGGTCAACACGCTGGCCGTGGACCAGGCTGGCCGCGCGTTGTACCTGAACCAGTCGGTGGTGCCGTATGTGGATCAGCAGTTGCTGGAAACCTGCAGCAACCCGCAGGTGCAAGGGCGTCTGGTGGTGCTGGATGGTTCGCGCAGCGCCTGTCAATGGAAAGTCGATGCCCAGGCGGCGCAACCGGGCATCTTCCCGGCGCGGCTGCTACCAAGCCTTGAACGGGATGACTTCGTGCAGAACTCCAACGACCCAGCCTGGATGGCCAACCCGGCACAGCCGCTGACTGGCTACTCGCCGCTGATCAGCCGCAATGACCAACCGCTGGGCATGCGTGGTCGATTTGCCCTGCAGCGCCTGCAGGGCTCGGCGCGGTTGGGTATCGATGACCTGCAGCGAATGGTGACCGATGACGAGGTCTACCTGGCCAGCCTGGTGCTGCCAGACCTGTTGCAATGGTGCAAAGGCGCCGGGGCCGACGTGCAGGCTGTGTGCAGCAGCCTGGCCGCCTGGAACGGCAAGGCCGACCTCGACAGCGGCATTGGCCTGGTGCATTTCCAGAATCTGTTCGATGCCTTGGCCGAGCACCCGGAAAGCTGGCGAGTGGCATTCAACCCGGCTGACCCGCAGCATACGCCGCGCGGCCTGGCTGTCGAGCAGGCGGCCGTGAGCAAGCTGGTACATCAGGCAGCCCTGGCGTCGCTCAAGCAAGTCAGTGAAAGTGGCGTGGCCGGGGAGGCACGCTGGGGGCAGGTGCAACAGGCCCTGGATGGCACGCCGGTTCCAGGCGGCCCGCAGGCGCTAGGAGTTTACAACGCGATCTACAGCGTGCCGCGTGGGCAGGGCAAGCGGCTGGTGGTCAGTGGTACCAGCTACCTGCAACTGGTCAGCTTTACCGACAAGGGGCCGGAGGCGCGTGGGCTGGTGGCGTTCTCCCAGTCGAGCGAAGCGGCTTCTGCGCATGCCAGTGACCAGACCAAGGCCTTTGCGGCCAAGCAGCTGGCGGTGATTCCGTTTACAGAGGCGCAGATCAAGGCAGACCCGGCGTATCGGGAAGTGGTGATCAGTGAGCGGGACAAAGGGGCGGTGGTTCAGCAGTGAGGCCTGCTGGCCTCTTCGCGGGCAAGCCTGCGAAGAGGTCGGCCCTCCCAACCCTGTAATGTCAGGAAAACTCGAACGGCGCCAGCTGAAACCCTTGTTCATCTACCTGCAACGCCCAGCCGCGGCGGTCCCAGTCGCCCAGTACGATGCGCCGTGCCGGCTGGCCATCGACCACCAGCTTGTGAATCGCTGGCCGGTGGGTATGGCCGTGCACCAACGTGCGCACGCCATGCGCCGCCATCACCTTGGGTACTTCCTCTGGCGTGACGTCGACGATTTCAGTGGACTTCATCCGCACTTGCGTGCGGCTTTCGCTGCGCAGCTTGCGTGCCAGCTTGTAGCGGGCCGACAGCGGCAGGTGGCGGAGGATCCACAAGCTCAGCGGGTTGCGCAGCAGGCGGCGCATCTTCATGTAGCCCAGGTCGCGGGTGCACAGGGTGTCGCCATGCATCAGCAGCACCTGCTCACCACCCAGCTCGATCACGCTGGGGTCGCTCAACAATGTGCAGCCAGCGGCATCGCAGAACGCCTGGCCTATCAGGAAGTCACGGTTGCCATGCATCAGGTAGATGGCCGTGCCACTGTCGCTCAGCCGGCGCATGGCCTGGCAGATCGACTGCTGGAAGGGCGTCATGGCGTCGTCGCCAATCCACGCTTCGAAGAAATCGCCAAGGATGTACAGCGCCTTGGCGTGGCGGGCACGGCCGTCTAGCAGATCAAGAAACGCCCGGGAAATGTCCGGGCGCTCTTCTTGCAAATGCAGATCGGAGATCAGCAGTATCACTCAATGATCTCGGCTTTCTCGATGACCACGTCGTCCTTCGGTACGTCCTGGTGGCCAGCCTTGGAGCCGGTAGCCACTTTTTCGATGGCGTCAACCACTTCACGGCCTTCGATCACTTCACCAAACACCGCGTAGCCCCAGCCCTGGACGTTCTTGCCGCTGTGGTTGAGGAAGTCGTTGTCGGAGGCATTGATGAAGAACTGTGCCGAAGCAGAGTGCGGCTCCATGGTGCGAGCCATGGCGATGCTGTACTTGGTGTTCTTCAGGCCGTTGTCAGCTTCATTCTGGATGCTGGCGCGGGTTTTCTTCTGGTTCATGCCTGGCTCGAAGCCGCCGCCCTGGATCATGAAGCCCTTGATCACACGGTGGAACACCGTGTTGTCGAAGTGGCCGTCTTTGACGTATTGAACGAAGTTCTCAACAGTTTGCGGAGCTTTTTCGGCGTTCAGTTGCAGGACGATAGCGCCGTGGTTGGTGCTCAGTTTGACTTTGGACATGCTGAAACTCGCTCTTTCAAGGCAATCAGAAATTAGGGTGCGCAGGACGCGGGTTACCACCTGACGCAGGATCAGGCGATCACGACACATGGCGCGCACCGGCCATTTTGCCAGGCCGCGGCAAAAAGCGTGATAAATCACGCCAGTTTGTCCGGGCCCGACTGTCAGCAGCTTGACTGCTTCGGCTATGATAGGCCCTTTGATTCAATCGGCCTACCCAGGCCGGACACGTGCATTCAAGGATCCTATGAGCAAGCCCACTGCCGACAACGCGCCCAACGCCGCTGCCAAAGGCGCCCCCGCTGTCCCTGCGAACTTCCTGCGGCCGATCATCCAGGCCGACCTGGACTCGGGCAAGCACAGCAGTATCGTCACCCGTTTCCCGCCGGAGCCCAATGGTTATCTGCACATCGGCCACGCCAAGTCGATCTGCGTCAACTTCGGCCTGGCCAAGGAATTCGGCGGCGTCTGCCACCTGCGCTTCGACGACACCAACCCGGCCAAGGAAGACCAGGAGTACATCGACGCCATCCAGAGCGATGTGAAGTGGCTGGGCTTCGACTGGGCCGGCGACGTGCGCTATGCCTCCGACTATTTCGACCAGTTGCACGACTGGGCGGTCGAGCTGATCAAGCGCGGCAAGGCCTACGTCTGCGACCTCACCCCCGAGCAGGCCAAGGAATACCGCGGCAACCTCAAGGAGCCGGGCAAGAACAGCCCGTTCCGCGAGCGCAGCGTGGAAGAAAACCTCGACCTGTTCGCACGCATGAAGGCTGGCGAATTCCAGGACGGCGAGCGTGTGCTGCGGGCCAAGATCGACATGGCTTCGCCGAACATGAACCTGCGCGATCCGATCCTGTATCGCATCCGTCATGCCCACCACCACCAGACCGGTGACAAGTGGTGCATCTACCCCAACTACGACTTCACCCACGGCCAGTCGGATGCCATCGAGGGTATTACCCACTCGATCTGCACCCTGGAATTTGAAGGGCATCGTCCGCTGTACGACTGGTTCCTCGACCACCTGCCAGTGCCGGCCCACCCGCGCCAGTATGAGTTCAGCCGCCTGAACCTGAACTACACCATCACCTCCAAGCGCAAGCTCAAGCAGCTGGTGGACGAAAAGCACGTCGACGCCTGGGACGACCCACGCATGTCGACCCTGTCCGGCTTCCGTCGCCGCGGCTACACCCCCGCGTCTATCCGCAACTTCTGCGAAATGATCGGCACCAACCGTTCCGACGGCGTGGTGGACATGTCGATGCTGGAGTTCAGCATCCGTGACGACCTGGACCGTACTGCACCGCGCGCCATGTGCGTGCTGCGCCCGCTCAAGGTGGTCATCACCAACTACCCGGAAGGGCAGGTCGAGCAGCTGGAGCTGCCGCGTCACCCTAAAGAAGACATGGGCGTGCGCGTGCTGCCGTTCTCCCGCGAGCTGTACATCGACCGCGACGATTTCATGGAAGAGCCGCCGAAGGGCTACAAGCGCCTGGAACCGGCCGGTGAAGTGCGTCTGCGTGGCAGCTATGTGATCCGCGCCGATGAGGCGATCAAGGACGCTGACGGCAATATCGTCGAGCTGCGCTGCTCGTACGACCCGGACACCCTCGGCAAGAACCCGGAAGGCCGCAAGGTCAAAGGCGTGATCCACTGGGTTCCGGCTGAAGGCAGCGTCGAGTGCGAAGTGCGCCTGTACGACCGGCTGTTCCGCTCGCCGAACCCGGAAAAGACCGAGGAGGGCGGTAGCTTCCTCGACAACATCAACCCGGGTTCGCTGCAAGTGCTCACGGGTTGCCGCGCCGAGCCGTCGCTGGCCCAGGCGCAGCCCGAAGATCGCTTCCAGTTCGAGCGCGAAGGTTACTTCTGCGCCGACCTGAAAGACAGCCAGCCGGGCCGCCCGGTGTTCAACCGCACTGTCACCCTGCGTGACTCCTGGGGCAGCTGAGGAACCGCCGTGCTTACCATCTACAACACGCTGAGCAAAACCAAGGAAGCCTTCAAGCCGCTGGATGGCAACAAGGTGCGCATGTACGTGTGCGGCATGACCGTGTACGACTACTGCCACCTTGGTCATGGCCGCAGCATGGTGGCGTTCGACCTGGTCACCCGCTGGCTGCGCAAGAGCGGCTACGCGTTGACCTATGTGCGCAACATCACCGACATCGATGACAAAATCATCAATCGGGCCAACGAGAACGGCGAAACCTTCGACGCCCTCACTGCCCGCATGATCGACGCGATGCACGAAGACGAGCGCCGTCTGAACATCCTGCCGCCGGACCAGGAGCCGCGTGCCACCGACCATATCGCCGGTATGCACGCGATGATCCAGACCCTGATCGACAAAGGCTATGCCTACGCTCCGGGCAATGGCGACGTGTACTACCGTGTCGGCAAGTTTGTCGGCTATGGCAAGCTGTCGCGCAAGAAGATCGAAGACCTGCGTATCGGTGCCCGCATCGAGGTCGACGAAGCCAAGCAGGACCCGTTGGACTTCGTGCTATGGAAAGGCGTCAAGCCGGGTGAGCCAAGCTGGGAATCGCCATGGGGCCCGGGTCGCCCGGGCTGGCACATCGAGTGCTCGGTGATGTCCACCTGCTGCCTGGGTGACAGCTTCGACATTCACGGCGGCGGCAGCGACCTGGAATTCCCGCACCACGAGAACGAGATTGCCCAGAGCGAGGCGGCCACCGGCAAGCAGTACGCCAACGCCTGGATGCATTGCGGCATGATCCGTATCAATGGCGAGAAGATGTCCAAGTCGTTGAACAACTTCTTCACCATCCGCGACGTGCTCGAGAAGTATCACCCGGAAGTGGTGCGTTACCTGCTGGTCGCCAGCCATTACCGCAGTGCTATCAACTACTCGGAAGACAGCCTGCGCGATGCCAAGGGTGCTCTGGAGCGCTTCTACCACGCCCTGCGCGGCTTGCCACGGGTGGCGGCCAAGGGTGGCGAGGCGTTTGTCGAGCGTTTCAGCGTGGCGATGAACGACGACTTCGGCACCCCCGAAGCCTGCGCCGTGCTGTTCGATCTGGTGCGGGAGATCAACCGCCTGCGCGACAGCGACGTGGAGGCTGCTGCCGGCCTGGCCGGTCGTCTGCGTGAGCTGGGTGACGTGCTGGGTGTGCTGCAACTGGAAGCCGATGACTTCCTGCGTGCCGGTGCCGAAGGCAAGGTCGATGCGGCGGAAGTCGAAGGCTTGATCCAGGCGCGCCTGCAGGCGCGTGCGGACAAGAACTGGGCCGAGTCGGACCGCATTCGCGACCAGCTGACTGCCATGGGCGTGGTGCTGGAGGACAGCAAGGGCACGACGACCTGGCGTCTGGCTGACTAAAGCAATTGGGGCCGCAAAGCGGCCCCAATTTTTATTTAGGCAGACCCGCAAATGGGCAGTGCAGTACCAGCCTGGCCCCACCCAACTCGCTCTCGCCAATCTCCAGCACGAACCCATGCAGGTCAACGATCGCCGCAACGATCGACAGCCCCAGCCCGAACCCGGCATGGCGGTGGCCTTCATCGCTGCGATAGAACCGCTTCAGCACCGCCGTGCGTTCTTCTTCCGGAATACCCGGCCCACTGTCCTCGATGGCCACATGCACGCCGTTGTCGTTTTGGGTGGCTGTAACGCGCACCTGCCCGCCCTCGGGCGTGAACTTGATCGCGTTGCCTACCAGGTTGGCCAGCGCCTCGAACAGCAGTTCACGATCACCGTGCAAGGCCGGCAATTGCCCGGGTTGGTGCAGTTCCAGGTGGATACCGCCATCTTCGGCCAACGGCAGATAGAAGTCGTGCAGTTCGACCAGCAGGTCATGCGGGTCAAGCTGGACGAAGCCGGCCCGTCGTTGGCGGTCCTCCAGCTCGCTGATTCTTAACAGACCACGAAAACGCGCCATCAGGGTGTCGGTTTCACCGATGGCCTGGTCCAGCGCTTCGGCTTGCGCAGAATCGGCTTCGCTTTGCTGGCGAATGCGATACAGCTGGGCGCGCAGGCGGGTCAGCGGCGTGCGCAGGTCGTGGGCGATGTTGTCGCACACCCCTTTAACCTCGTGCATCAGCCGCTCTATGCGGTCGAGCATGGCATTGACGATGGCGGCCAGCATGTCCAGTTCGTCGCGTCTGGCCGACAGCGGCAGGCGATGAGTAAGATCGCCGGCGACGATCAGTTCGGCCTGTGCCTGGATGGCGCGGATCCGCTTGAGCGGTCGGCGGCGCAGCATGTACCAGCCGGCAAACCCAGGAATCAGCGTCAAGGAGATACCCCAGAGCAGGGCGTCGAGAATGATCCGGGTCACCACGAACAGGGAGCCGTTATCGCGGAACAGCACCAGCCAGCGGCCATCCTGCACCTTGATGGCCACCGCATCGCAGCTGTCGCGCGGCATGCGTGGGTCGTCGGCATCCAGGCAGCGCTTCAGTTCATGAATTTTGCCGTCCAGCCCCAGCTCCGGGGGCAGGGTGCGCACGCTGCCGCCAAGCGGATTGAGCTGAGCGTCAAACAGGCCATAGGCGTCGAAGCTGCGTTCTTCGAAGGCCTGGCTGGCGATCAGGGCATCGTCCAGCTGCTTGCCGCTCATGTGCGCGAACAGGTGCTGGCGCTGCAGCATGGAATGGCGCGTGAGCTTGTTCAGGTAGCTGGACACCTCGAAGTACAGCACCCCCATGAGGATGCTGCTCCAGGCTACGAACAGAAAGCTGTACAGCGCCAGCAAGCGGCTGGTCGAGGAGCTCCAGCCTTTAGACGGGTTCAGCAATGGCATAGCCGGAGCCCCGTACCGTACGGATCAACGGCGACTGGCCGGGGGAGTCGATTTTCTTGCGCAGGCGGCCGATGTGCACGTCGATCAGGTTGGTACCTGGGTCGAAGTGGTAGCCCCAGACTTCCTCGAAGATCATCATCCGTGTGATGACCTGGCCGCTGTGGCGCATCAGGTACTCCAGCAGTTTGTACTCGGTGGGCAGCAGGTTGAGGGTATTGTCACCGCGGCGCGCCTCGTGGCTGATCAGGTCCAGTTGCAAGTCGGCGACCTGCAGGCGGGTCTGGGTCATGGGCACGCTGTTGCGCCGCAGCAGGACCTCGACGCGGGCGGCCATCTCGTCCGAGGCGAACGGTTTGGTCAGGTAGTCGTCACCGCCGGCCCGCAGACCACGCACCCGCTCGTCGACATCGGAGAGGGCGCTGATCATCAGGATCGGCGTGGCGATCTTGAGGCTGCGTAGGGTGGTGACGATGGTCAGGCCATCGACCTCGGGCAGCATGCGGTCGAGGGTAATCAGGTCGTAACCGCCGGCAATGGCTTTGGCCAGGCCTTCACGGCCATTGTCGGCCCAATCCACCTCCAGGCCGTGGCTGGAGAGTTCGGCGACGATTTCCTGGCCGGTGACGGCGTCGTCTTCGATGGTCAGTACGCGAGGCATGCTGGTTCCCGGGCATCTAAATAGAGATTTGATTGTGCCAAAGAATAGACAACCGGCGATTTAAGAAAAATTCATCTAGCTGCCTTGCCCCGACTCAGCCGCCGGCATGCATGATCTGCGCAATGATCGGCACGGGGGTCATCAGGTGCGAGCGCATCATCGCACTGGCACGCTTGGCGTCGCGTGCGAGGATCACTTCGACCAGCGCCGCATGCTCCTGGCGCTTGAGCTCTAGCGCCTGTTCGGAAAACACCGTTTGCGTCAGCCATAGATGGCGGTAGCGCTCGGCCTGGTCGAACAGGTAGGTGCGCGCCTGCAGCAGGTGCTTGGAGCCGCAGCCCGAGGCAATCGCGGTATGGAACGCCTTGTGCCGCTCGTCCCAAACATCCAGGCGCTGCTCGCGGGTTTTCACTTCCACTACCTTGGCCAAGGTGTGCGAATGGGCCAGTACCGAGGCCTCCCAGGCGTCGTCCCCGCGTTCGATGGCCAAAGCGATGATCATGGCTTCCAGGTTGGCCCGGGCATCGTAGATGTCGTTCATCTCGTCCAGCGACATCGGCGCTACCCGATAACCTTTCTGGCTGATCGCATTGACCAGATGTTCGGCCACCAGTTGCGACAGGGCCTCGCGCAGCGGACCCACGCCGAGGTCATAGCGTTCCTTCAGGGCACTCATCAGCAGCTTTTCGCCGGGCTTGAACACGCCGCGGATGATGTCCTTCTTGAGCCTCTCATACCCGCTGAATGCTGAGTTTTGTCGGGGGGCGAGCGCTTCCAAGATCCTGTTCCTCAAAACGTTTAGCCGATCATACCGAAACCCTCGGCATCCGAAAAACAATGGATAAATCTGGTTAATGTCGCCGAAAAATAAAAATGTAGACATTATTCATTCGTGGCGATATTTTTGTTTCGCCCGCACTGCCCCCAGGTCACTACTGGACAGTGCTACCCAGATTTCTACCCAGGACACTGCCATGAACGCCTTTACGCAGATCGACGAACTTGTGATGCCGCTGCCGCTCGAGCCGCGTGGTTACACCATCGCCCCCTCGGCGCAGTCACCGCGCCTGCTGGAGCTGACCTTTGCCCGCGAGACCGTCGAGGCGTTCGTCCAGGCGGTTGCCCAGTGGCCGGTTCAGGCGCTGGAGTACAAGTCGTTCCTGCGTTTTCGCGTAGGCGAAATTCTGGATGAGCTGTGCCAGGGCACCCTGCGCCCGGTGCTGCTCAACACCATCCTGGACCGCGCCAGCGGTGGCATGCTTATTACCCCGGTGGGCCTGGACGACGTGAGTCAGGCCGAAGACATGGTCAAGTTCACCACGGCTTGCGCGCACCTGATCGGTCGCTCCAACTATGACGCCATGAGTGGCCAGTTCTATGCGCGTTTCGTGGTGGTTAACAGCGACAACTCCGACAGCTACCTGCGCCAGCCGCATCGGGTCATGGAACTGCACAACGATGGCACCTTCGTCAACCAGATCACCGACTACGTGCTGATGCTGAAAATCGACGAAAAGAACATGGAAGGCGGCAACTCACTGCTGTTGCACCTGGATGACTGGGAGGAGTGCGAGGCGTTCTTCCGTCATCCGATGGCGCGTCGGGAAATGCGCTGGACCGCACCGCCGAGCAAGAAGGTTGCCGAGGATGTCTTCCACTCGGTCTTCGATACCGATGGCGAAGGCCGGCCGACCATGCGCTACATTGACCAGTTCGTGCAGCCGGAAAACTACGAGGAAGGTATCTGGCTGAACGCGCTGTCCGAGTCGCTGGAGGGCAGCGGGAAGAAGGTTTCTGTGCCGGTCGCTGTCGGCAGCTTCCTGCTGATCAACAACCTGTTCTGGCTGCATGGCCGTGACCGCTTCACCCCGCACGCGGGCCTGCGTCGCGAGCTGATGCGCCAGCGTGGTTACGTCGCCTTCCCCAAACCCTTGTATCAGCGCGGGCAATAATGACAGGACGCGCGGCGGGCGCCCGCCCATGCGTCTTTGCACAAAACGATGCCACCAGGGCCCGCGCGGGCCTTGGTGCGCTTGCCAGGCAATGCCTGCGTGTGAGGTAAGGCTGTGTACGATTTCATCATTATTGGCGGTGGCATTGTGGGCATGTCCACGGCCATGCACCTGATCAAGGTTTACCCGGACGCAAAGATTCTCCTGCTGGAGAAGGAGCCCGGCCCGGCTCGCCACCAGACGGGCCACAACAGCGGCGTGATTCACGCCGGCGTGTATTACACCCCCGGCAGCCTCAAGGCCCGCTTCTGCCTGGAAGGCAACAAGGCCACCAAGGCCTTCTGCACCGAGCACGGCATCCGCTTCGATGAGTGCGGCAAGCTGCTGGTGGCCACCAACGATCTGGAAATGCAGCGCATGAAGGCGTTGTGGGAGCGCACCGAGGCCAATGGCCTGGAGCGCTACTGGTTGTCGGCAGACGAACTGCGCGAGCGCGAGCCCAACATCGTTGGCATGGGCGGCATCTTCGTGCCGTCCAGCGGTATCGTCAATTACGCGCAGGTGACCACAGCCATGGCTGCCGAATTCCAGCGTGCCGGTGGCGAGATTCGCTATGGTGCCGAGGTGGTCGGCCTGCAGGAGCAGCCCAGCGAGGTCATTGTGCGCACGCAGCGTGACGAGTTCCACAGCCGTTTCCTGGTCACCTGCTCGGGGCTGATGGCCGACCGTGTGGTGAGCATGCTGGGCCTGCGCACCGAGTTCGTCATCTGCCCGTTCCGTGGCGAGTACTATCTGCTGCCCAAACAGCACAATCAGATCGTCAATCACCTGATCTACCCGATCCCAGACCCGTCGATGCCGTTTCTGGGCGTGCACCTGACCCGCATGATCGATGGCACTGTCACCGTCGGCCCTAACGCCGTGCTGGCGATGAAGCGCGAGGGCTACCGCAAGACCGATGTCAGCCCCAGCGACCTGTTCCAGACCCTGACCACCCCCGGGATCCTCAAGGTACTGGCGAAAAACTTCCGCCCGGGCCTGATAGAGATGAAGAACTCATTGTTCAAGGGCGGCTACCTCAAACAGGTGCAGAAGTACTGCCCGAGCATCAGCAAGGCCGACCTGATGCCATACCCGGCGGGCGTACGTGCCCAGGCGGTATCGCGCGACGGCAAGCTGATCGACGACTTCCTGTTCGTCAACACCGCCCGCAGCGTCAACGTGTGCAACGCGCCTTCACCCGCTGCCACCTCGGCCATTCCGATCGGCGCCTATATCGTCGACAAGGTGTGTGAGCAGGTCAGCCTGCAAGGGGGCCATTTCCCCAAAGCTGATCGTCCCGCCAGGCAGCGGGCATGACACCCCGGCCTGTTCGTCAGCCCTGATAGCGCCATCGCGTACCAGCGAAGACAGACGAGCAAGTCGCATCAGGCTGTGAGAGGATGTCCACCACCCCAGCCAGGACCCTGAACACAGCCTGATGAAGACACCCAAAAGAATCGAACCCCTGATCGAAGACGGCCTGGTCGACGAAGTACTGCGGCCATTGATGAGTGGCAAGGAAGCCGCCGTGTATGTGGTGCGTTGCGGCAGCCAAGTGCGCTGCGCCAAAGTCTATAAAGAGGCCAACAAGCGCAGTTTCCGCCAGGCCGCCGAGTACCAGGAAGGCCGCAAGGTGCGTAATAGCCGCCAGGCCAGGGCCATGGCCAAGGGCAGCAAGTACGGCCGGAAAGAAGCCGAAGATGCCTGGCAGAACGCCGAAGTGGCGGCGTTGTTCCGTCTGGCCGCCGCTGGTGTCCGAGTGCCGAAGCCCTACGACTTCCAGGATGGCGTGCTGCTGATGGAGCTGGTGACAGATGCCGATGGCGATGCCGCCCCGCGCCTGAACGATGTGCACCTCGAAGCCGGGGAGGCCCGGGATTATCATGCATTCGTCATTCGCCAGATCGTGCTGATGCTATGCGCCGGGCTGGTTCACGGCGACCTGTCCGAGTTCAACGTGCTGCTAGGTCCGGACGGGCCGGTGATCATCGATTTGCCGCAGGCGGTTGATGCAGCCGCCAACAACCATGCTTTCAGCATGTTGCAGCGCGACGTGGACAACATGGCCCACTATTTCGGTCGCTTTGCACCAGAGCTGAACGGCACCCGGTATGCGCAGGAAATGTGGGCGTTGTACGAGGCTGGCAAATTGCTCCCTGACACCGCATTGACCGGGGTGTTCGAGGACGACGAGCATGAAGCTGACGTAAGCGGGGTGATGCGCGAGATCGATGCCGCCCGGCTGGATGACGCCCGCCGTCGCGCTGCGCGAGCCGACGCCGAGCACGGCCCGGCCCGGGCTGAGGAACCGACGCCGCCCTGGCTGCAGTAATATCCTGTCTGCGCGGGCACTGCCCGCGGCAGAGCCGTGCAGGCTCATTGCTATTGACGCAAGACACTATCTCGTCATTTGGCCTTTTCACTGGCCCGTGACAGGCATAAGGTATACGCCGTTCAAATTCCCTGGAGCTGTCATGTCCAACCAATTCCCGTCCGTTCGTCCCCGCCGCCTGCGCCAGAACGATTCCCTGCGCACGATCTTCCAGGAAACCGAGTTCCGCCTTGAAGACCTGATCCTGCCGATTTTCGTCGAAGAAGGCATTGATGATTTCGTGCCCATCACCAGTATGCCCGGGGTCAACCGTATTCCGGAAAAACTGCTGGCCCAGGAAATCGAGCGCTATGCACGCGCCGGTATCAAGTCGGTCATGACCTTTGGCGTGTCGCACAACCTGGACGCCACCGGCAGCGACACCTGGAACGAAAACGGCCTGGTGGCGCGCATGTCGCGCATCTGCAAGGACACCGTGCCGGAAATGGTGGTGATGTCCGATACCTGCTTCTGCGAGTACACCAGCCACGGCCACTGCGGCGTGCTGCATGACCACGGCGTGGACAACGACGCCACCCTGGCCAACCTCGGCAAGCAGGCAGTGATCGCGGCCGCTGCCGGCGCCGACTTCATCGCCCCGTCGGCAGCGATGGACGGCCAGGTCCAGGCGATCCGCAGTGCGTTGGACGGTGCGGGCTTCCACGACACCGCGATCATGGCGTACTCCACCAAGTTCGCCTCCTCGCTGTATGGCCCGTTCCGTGAGGCCGGTGGCACCGCGCTGAAGGGCGACCGCAAGAGTTACCAGATGAACCCGATGAACCGCCGCGAAGCGGTGCGCGAGTCGCTGCTCGACGAGCAGGAAGGGGCGGACGTGCTGATGGTCAAGCCGGCCGGTGCGTACCTGGACGTGATCGCGGACATCCGCGCCGCCTCACGCCTGCCATTGGCGGCGTATCAGGTCAGCGGCGAGTACGCGATGATCAAGTTCGGCGGCCTGGCGGGCGCCATTGATGAAGGCCGAGTGGTGCGCGAAAGCATTGGTGCAATCAAGCGTGCCGGTGCCGACCTGATCCTGACGTACTTCGCCATGGACCTGGCCCGCGAAGGCATCTGATTCAAAGCGCGCCGCGTTAGCGGCGCATCTCATCGAGGCGGCGCTGCCTGCAGGCTCATCGACCTGCTCTGCGGCGCTAGCCCCCGTAACACAGTCAGCCACCACGACACAAAAATTCCGTAAGCGCTGAATTATTTAGTGTCCCGTTGTATCTGATCCCTTAGAGCATTCAGCGACAGGGATACGGGCATGAAATCTCGCAAGAAAAGCGTCAAGCCAATCGGCCTCAAAGACATCACCATCGTCGACGACGCCAAGATGAAAAAGGCGATCACCGCCGCCGCCTTGGGTAACGCCATGGAGTGGTTCGACTTTGGTGTCTATGGCTTCGTCGCCTATGCATTGGGCAAGGTGTTCTTCCCCAATGCCGACCCCAGCGTGCAGATGATCGCCGCGCTGGCCACGTTCTCGGTACCGTTCCTGATCCGCCCGCTGGGCGGGCTGTTCTTTGGTGCCCTGGGCGACAGGTTCGGCCGGCAGAAGATCCTCGCCGCAACCATCGTCATCATGTCGCTGAGCACTTTCGCCATCGGCCTGATACCGTCCTACGCCAGCATCGGCATCTGGGCACCGATCCTGTTGCTGCTGGCGAAAATGGCACAGGGCTTCTCAGTCGGTGGCGAGTACACCGGTGCATCGATCTTCGTCGCCGAATACGCTCCCGACCGCAAGCGGGGCTTTCTCGGCAGCTGGTTGGACTTCGGTTCGATCGCAGGCTTTGTGCTTGGCGCGGGCGTGGTGGTGTTGATTTCCACCATTCTCGGTGAAGAAAAGTTCCTTGAGTGGGGCTGGCGCCTGCCGTTCTTCCTGGCCTTGCCCTTGGGCATCATTGGCCTCTACCTGCGCAACGCGCTGGAAGAAACCCCCGCGTTCCAGCAGCATGTCGACAAGATGGAGCAGGGTGACCGAGAAGGCCTGGCCTCGGGGCCCAAAGTGTCGTTCAAAGAAGTGGCCACCCAGCACTGGCGCAGCCTGGTGACTTGCATCGGCGTGGTGATCGCCACCAACGTCACCTACTACATGCTGCTCACCTACATGCCCAGCTACCTGTCGCATAACTTGCACTACAGCGAAGACCATGGCGTGCTGATCATCATCGCGATCATGGTCGGCATGCTGTTCGTGCAACCTGTCATCGGGATGTTGAGCGACAAGTATGGCCGTCGCCCGTTCATCGTGGTCGGCAGCGTTGGCCTGTTCGCACTGGCGATTCCGGCGTTCATGCTGATCAACAGCGGTGCGCTTGGGCTGATCTTCTCCGGGCTGCTGATCATTGCCGTGCTGCTGAACTTCTTCATCGGGGTCATGGCTTCGACCTTGCCGGCGATGTTCCCCACCCATATCCGCTACAGTGCGCTGGCCAGTGCCTTCAACATTTCGGTGCTGATCGCTGGCCTCACCCCAACGATCGCCGCCTGGCTGGTTGAAAGCAGCGGCAACCTCTACATGCCGGCTTATTACCTGATGGTGATCGCCGCAGTAGGCCTGATCACCGGCCTTACCATGAAGGAAACTGCCAACAAACCGTTGCGCGGTGCTGCACCGGCTGCGTCGGACATCGAGGAAGCACGCGAGCTGCTGCAGGAGCACCACGACAATATCGAGCAGAAGATCGAAGACATCGATGAGCAGATCGCCGAGCTGGAGGCCAAGCGCAAGCTGTTGGTGCAGCAGCATCCGCGCATCGAGTGATCAACGTGCCAGCTGGCCATGGGCTGCCTCTGCAGGCCTCAGGCCAGCTTTACACGGGCCAGCGTGCCCATGAGGGTACGCTCCACCACATCCACGAGCACCATGGTCTGGTGGTCGACCTCGATATTCAGCAGCTCGCCGGCTTTGTAGCTGGCGAAGGTGGTCTGGCGCAGGGTTTCCGGGATCAGGTTGATGGTGACGAGGTTGTCCTCCACGTCAGCGACGGTCAGGCTGCAGCCATTGACCCCGATGAAACCACGCGGGAACACGTACTTGCCCCATTCCGGCGGCATGCGGAAGGTGATGAAGGCGCCGGTGTCCTTGATCGACAGCTCAACGATTTCGGCAGTGGTGGCGATGTGGCCGGCCATCAGGTGGCCGCCGATTTCGGCGTTCATCTTCGCCGAGCGTTCGATGTTCACGCCTTGGCCGGCCTTGAAATGGCGCAGGTTGGTGCGTTCGAGGGTGGCGGTCATGGCGTCGAACCTGACCTGGCTGCCGTTGATCTCGGTGACCGACAGGCAGGTGCCCTCGACACTGACGCTGGCGCCGATCTTCAGCTCGTCGAGCAGGTCCGGGGTCAGGTCGATGGTGAACTGGTTGTGGCCCGGGTAGCGGGTCACATCAAGCAGTGGGCGAACGGCCTGGACGATGCCGGTGTACATGGTGTTGCTCCTGGGCACAGAAAAGAAATCACCCGAACGCTATGCCCGTGGCGCGGCAAAAGCAAGGCCGCGCCCAGAATGTGAAAAAAGTCATGGCCGGACGGCCGTCCCAGGACGGCGCGGGGCATCCTCGAATGGGAGTAAACCTAGGTATGAAACCGGTTTCAAAACATTTCTGAACACGCTAGATTATCCGGCTGTCTTCTTGATGACCTATCAAGATCACCCTTTGAAAAGCAGATGGCGCATATCGAGGCCACCGCACAGCCGATGAGGATTCACAATGCCTGAGCACGCTCCAGATAACCCGCGCAGGGATTTTTTGCGCAAGACCCTGACCTTGATCCCCGTGGTCACCGTGGCCAGCACCGGCCTCGGCGCGGGTGCCAGCCAACTGTTGGCAGCCCCGGTCCCGGTACATGAGCCCAAGGTTCCGTCCACACCCCCAGCGAGCGACTATCAGCCAACGTTCTTCAGTGCCGAGGAGTGGGCTTTCGTCCAGGCCGCTGTGTCTCGCATTATCCCGGCCGACGAGCTCGGGCCTGGTGCGCTTGAAGCTGGTGCCGCCGAATTCATCGACCGGCAAATGAACACCCCCTACGCAACAGGTGCCCAGTGGTACATGCAAGGCCCGTTCAACGCTGACGCCGCGCCCGAGCTGGGCTACCAGTTGCAGCTCTCGCCGCAACAGATCTACCGCCTGGGTATCGCCGCCGTGGACGGGTGGTGCAAAGCCAACAGCGGGCAGGTTTTTGCTGCGCAAGATAGCGCTACCCGAGACCGTATCCTCAGCAAAGTAGAGGCAGGGGAGCTGGTTTTCGACACGGTCCCGGCCAAGGTGTTCTTCAGTTTGCTGGTGCAGAACACGCGCGAAGGCTTCTTCTGCGACCCGATCCATGGTGGCAACAGAGGCATGGTCGGGTGGACCCAGATCGGCTTCCCCGGCGCCCGCGCCGATTTCATGGATTGGGTCGAACGTAACGAGCCTTACCCGTTCCCGGCTGTATCGATCCGCGGCGAGAGGGCCTGAGGCATGGCGACTGTGTTGAACAAAGTGGATGCAGTCATCGTCGGCTTCGGTTGGGCCGGCGCGATCATGGCCAAGGAGCTGACTGAAGCCGGCCTGCATGTGGTGGCGCTGGAACGTGGACCGATGCAGGACACGTACCCCGAAGGCAGCTACCCGCAGGTGATCGACGAACTGACCTACAGCGTGCGCAAGAAGCTGTTCGTCGACGTGTCAAAAGAAACCGTCACTATCCGCCACAGCATGCATGACGTGGCACTGCCCAACCGCCAGCTGGGCGCCTTTCTGCCGGGCAAAGGCGTGGGCGGCGCTGGCCTGCACTGGTCGGGGGTGCACTTTCGGGTCGACCCCGTCGAGTTGCGCTTGCGCAGCCACTACGAGGAGCGCTACGGGCGCAAGTTCATCCCCGAAGGCATGACCATCCAGGATTTCGGCGTCAGTTACGAAGAGCTGGAACCGCACTTCGACTTTGCCGAGAAAGTCTTTGGCACCTCGGGCCAGGCCTGGACCGTCAACGGCCAGCTGGTCGGTGAAGGGCAGGGTGGCAACCCCTACGCACCAGACCGTTCCAACCCGTTCCCGCTACCCGCGCAGAAGAACGTTGTATCGGCCAGGTTATTCGAAAAGGCCGCCAGCAGCCTGGGCTACAAGCCTTACAATTTGCCTTCGGCCAACACCTCGGGGCCTTACACCAACCCCTACGGGGCGCAGATGGGGCCGTGCAACTTCTGTGGTTTCTGCAGCGGCTACGTGTGCTACATGTACTCCAAGGCGTCGCCCAACGTAAACATCCTGCCCGCGCTGCGTCAGGTGCCCAACTTCGAGTTGCGGCCCAACGCCCATGTACTGCGGGTGAACCTGGACGACAGCAAGCGCAAAGCCACTGGCGTCACCTATATCGATGCCCAGGGGCGCGAGGTAGAGCAGCCGGCAGAGCTGGTGATCCTGGCGGCATTCCAGTTCAACAATGTGCGCCTGATGCTGCTTTCAGGCATTGGCAAGCCCTACGACCCGGTGAGCAACGAGGGTGTGGTCGGGCGTAACTTCGCCTACCAGAACATGGGCACGGTCAAGGCCTTCTTCGACAAGGACACCTACACCAACAACTTCATCGGCGCCGGTGGCAACGGTATTGCCATCGACGACTTCAATGCCGACAACTTCGACCACGGCCCCCACGGCTTCGTCGGTGGCTCGCCCATGTGGGTGAACCAGGCCGGCAGTCGGCCGATTGCTGGCACCGCCAACCCGCCGGGCACGCCGGCCTGGGGCAGCGCGTGGAAGAAGGCCACGGCCGACTACTACACCCATCAGGTGTCGATGGATGCCCACGGCGCCCACCAGTCCTACCGTGGCAACTATCTGGACCTCGACCCCACCTACCGTGACGCCTACGGCCAGCCGCTGTTGCGCATGACCTTCGACTGGCAGGAAAACGACATCAAGATGAACCAGTTCATGGTCGCCAAGCTGAGCAAGATTGCCCAGGCGATGAACCCCAAAGCCATTGCCGTGCTGGGCAAGCAGGTCAAGGACCACTTCAACACTGCCAGCTACCAGACCACCCACCTGAACGGCGGTGCGGTCATGGGCACCGACCCGAAGACCAGTGCGCTGAACCGCTACCTGCAAAGCTGGGATGTGCACAATGTGTTTGTCCCTGGCGCTTCGGCGTTCCCGCAGGGCCTGGGTTACAACCCGACCGGGCTGGTGGCGGCGCTGACCTACTGGTCGGCCCGCGCCATCCGCGAGCAGTACCTGAAAAACCCCGGCCCGCTGGTCCAGGCTTGAGGAGCGATGCGCATGAAGAAAATGTTGATCGCGACCCTCCTGCTGGGTGCCGGCGGGGCTGCACAGGCGGCTGTCAATGATGACGCGCAGGTGCGCCAGGGCCAGTACCTGGCCCGCGCCGGCGACTGTGTGGCCTGCCATACCGCCAAGGGCGGCAAGCCCTTTGCTGGTGGACTGCCGATGGAGACCCCCATCGGCACGGTGTACTCCACCAATATCACCCCGGCTGCCAGCGGCATCGGTCATTACAGTTTCGAAGACTTCGACCGGGCCGTGCGCGAAGGCATCGGCAAGAACGGCAGCACCCTGTACCCGGCTATGCCATACCCCTCGTACGCGCGGGTAAGCGAGCCGGACATGCAGGCGCTGTACGCCTACTTCATGAAGGGGGTGGAACCGGTGGAGCAGGCCAACAAGGCCACCGACATTCCCTGGCCGCTGAGCATGCGCTGGCCGCTCTCGATCTGGCGTGGCCTTTTCGCACCAGAGGCCAAACCCTGGCAGGCTTCGGCGGCAGCCGACCCGGTGGTGAACCGTGGTGCGTATCTGGTCGAAGGCTTGGGGCATTGTGGCGCCTGCCATACGCCGCGGGCATTGACCATGCAGGAAAAGGCCCTGAGCCCGGCGGACGGTGAGCAGTTCCTGGCCGGCAGTGCACCGCTGGAAGGCTGGATTGCCAAGAACCTGCGTGGCGACCACAAGGATGGCCTGGGTAGCTGGAGCGAAGCGCAGCTGGTGCAGTTCCTGAAGACCGGACGTAGCGATCGCAGTGCCGTTTTTGGTGGCATGAGCGATGTGGTCGAGCACAGCATGCAGCACATGACCGATGCCGACCTGACCGCGATTGCCCGCTACCTGAAGACCCTGCCGCCGAGCAACCCGGATGACCAGCCACATGTCTACGACAAACAGGTGGCGGATGCGCTGTGGAAGGGCGACGACAGCAAGCCTGGCGCCGCCGTGTACATCGACAATTGCGCAGCCTGCCACCGTACCGATGGCCAGGGCTACACCCGTGTATTTCCGGCGCTTGCCGGTAACCCGGTGGTGCAGACGGCGGACGCCACCTCGCTGATCCACGTGGTACTGGCGGGGGGTACGGTACCCGCGACGCATACAGCGCCGTCGAACTTCACCATGCCAGCGTTCGGCTGGCGCCTGAGTGACCAGGAAGTTGCCGAAGTGGTGAACTTCGTCAGGAGCAGTTGGGGTAACCACGGTGACGCGGTCACTGCGGCTGATGTGAAAGCCCTGCGCTGACCCGCGTCACCTGGCGTATGCCTTGAGGTTTCTGGCCCCTGTGCGTTCGAGCGCCGCGCCCGCGGCGCTCGAACCATGGCTCGACGGAAACCCCGCGCTAGCCACCTCCCGCTTGACAGCTGTTGACGAATGGCCTTGGTTCTGCTGTATTGAAACCGGTTTCATCGTCATCACAACAATCATAAGGACACCCCATGACCGACGCGCCTGCCCATGCCCGCGAACGGGTCACCATCAGCGAAGTAGCGCGTGTCGCTGGCGTTTCCAAGGCCACCGTCTCCCGTTATATCGGTGGTGAGCGCCAGTTGTTGGCCGAAGCCACGGCCAAGCGCCTGGAGGAGGTCATCCAACGCCTCGGCTACCGCCCCAACCAGATGGCCCGCGGCCTCAAACGCGGCCAGACACGGCTGATCGGCATGCTGGTGGCCGATATTCTCAACCCCTATTCAGTCGCCGTGATGCAGGGTGTTGAAACCGCCTGCCGCCAGCATGGCTACAGCCTGGTGGTGTGCAACACCAACCGTGACGACGAACAGGAACGCCACCACCTGGTGGCCCTGCAAAGCTACAACGTCGAAGGCCTGATCGTGAACACCCTCGGCCACCACCCACGCGAACTGCTCAACCTGCAGCGTGACATCCCCATGGTGCTGGTCGACCGCCAATTGCCAGAGCTGAATGCCGACCTGGTCGGCCTGGACAATGCCGACGCCGTGGAGCAGGCCCTGGACCACCTGCAGGCCCAAGGCTACCGCGACGTGCTCGCAGTCTGCGAACCGCTCGATGGCACCAGCTCGCGCCTGGAGCGGGTGCAGGCATTTGGCGCATCGATCAGCCGGCGCCCTGGCATGCGCCAGCAGGTACTGGAAACCAGCGCCGGCCTGGCGGGCCAGCTGGACGCGTTCCTGGCCAGCCGGGGCCACGGCCCGCAAGCCATCTTCACCTTCAACGGCGTCGCCACCCTGGCGGTCAGCCGGGCGCTGCACGATGCCGGGCGCAACCTGTTCGCCGAAGTCGGCCTGATCGCCCTCGACGACCTCGACTGGTATCCGCTGGTCGGCAATGGCATTACCGCGCTGGCGCAGCCCACCGAGCGCATCGGTGTGGCGGCATTCGAGAGCCTGCTCGGTCGCCTGCGTGGCGACAGCAGTGCAGCGCGGCGCATCGACTTCAAGGCCAACTTGGTCATCCGCGGTTCAACCCAACCCCAGTAAGCGACGGCAGGCGTGTGCCTGTCGCTGCTGACTGAAAATGAAACCGGTTTCATGAGGATAAAAACAATGTGCCCGAACCCCGTTTCCATCAGCCTCTCCAGTTATGGCGCCGACTTTGTCCGGCAACGTGGCCAGGAGCAGTTTCTTGATCTGTTAGCCGCCGCGGGTGTCAGCTGGGTGGAATTGCGCGAAGAATTGTTTGCCAGTGCTCCCGACGCCGCTGCGCTGGGGTCGCTCATTGCGGTGCTCGGCATGGAATGCCTGTATTCGACTCCCCTGGAACTGTGGACGGCGCAAGGCGTGCCCGACCCGTTGCTGGCGCAAAAGCTGGAAATCGCCCGTGCGCTTGGCGCGGTTGCGCTAAAAGTTTCCTTGGGGCACTTCAATGAACGCTGCGATGTGGCGGCTTTGAAGACGCTGCTGCCTGCCGACGGCCCGCTGCTGCTGGTGGAAAACGACCAGACCCTGCAAGGCGGCAGAATCCAGCCGCTGTTGCAGTTCTTCCAGGATGCTGACCGGCTGGGGCTGAACCTGGGGATGACCTTCGATGTGGGTAACTGGCAGTGGCAGGGGGAGCCTGCATCGCAAGCGGCACGGCAACTCGGCCGCTGGGTGCGCTATGTGCATTGCAAGGCGGTGCAGCGCAGGGCCGATGGGCGCCTGGTGGCGATACCGCCACAAGCGTCGGACCTGGAAGCGTGGGCTGGGCTGATGGCCGAATTCGTCCCCGGGGTGGTGCGCGCCGTCGAGTACCCCTTGGTCGGGGAAGACTTGCTGATGCTGACCCGAGCCCAGGTGCGCAGCCTTTCTGTGCTGGGCGCGGGCGAGGAGGTGGCCCATGCATGACCATGACGTGCTGTGCTTTGGCGAAACCATGGCCATGTTCGTCGCCGAGCATGTTGGCGACCTGGCCAGTGTCGGCCAATTTGCCAAACGCATCGCCGGCGCGGACAGCAACGTGGCCATAGGCCTGGCGCGCCTGGGTTTCAAGGTGCGCTGGCTGAGCCGGGTGGGTGACGACTCGCTGGGCCGTTTCGTTCTCGACAGCCTGCGCCGCGAGGGCCTGGACTGTTCCGCTGTCGAAGTGGATTGCAATTTCCCCACAGGCTTTCAGCTCAAGGCCCGCTGCGATGACGGCAGCGACCCCACTGTGGAGTACTTTCGCCGTGGGTCGGCAGCCAGCTGGCTGTCGCCAACGATGATCCAGCCAGGTTTGCTGCAGTCCCGCCACCTGCACGCCACGGGCATTCCGCCCGCACTTTCGCAGGGTTGCCGGGCGCTGTCGCATGAACTGCTCGACGCCATGCGCGCCGCTGGGCGCAGCATTTCGTTCGACCCTAACTTGCGCCCATCGCTATGGCCTGACCAAGGCAGCATGGTGCGCGAAATCAATGCGCTGGCGTTCAAGGCCGACTGGGTGCTACCCGGTCTGGAAGAGGGCCGGCTGCTGACGGGCCAGCATAGCCCGGCTGACATCGCTGCGTTTTACCTCGACCAGGGCGTAGAGCTGGTGGTGATCAAGCTGGGCGAGGCCGGCGCCTATTTCCGCAGTGCCAAAGGCGAGGGCCAGGTCGACCCTGTGCCCGTCAGCCGTGTGGTGGACACCGTCGGCGCCGGTGATGCCTTTGCCGTTGGCGTGCTCAGCGCATTGCTGGAGGGGTGCCCGGTGGCCCAAGCGGTGGCGCGCGGCAACTGGTGCGGCAGCCGTGCCGTGCAGTCGCGAGGCGACATGGAAGGGCTGCCGCTGCGCCATGAACTGGAGGCCTACGACCTGCGCAGAAGCGCGTGAAGGCCCCAACCCCAATCACCTGTTGCAACAAAAAAAACAAGCTCAGGAGCAACAAACCATGCAAAGCCCACGCCTGGCACCGCGCCGCTGGTGGTACATCATCCCGATCGTGTTCTTCACCTACAGCCTGGCCTACCTGGACCGCGCCAATTACGGCTTCGCCGCCGCCTCCGGCATGGCCGAAGACCTGCACATCACCCCCGTGCTTTCGTCATTGCTGGGGGCGTTGTTCTTCCTCGGCTACTTCTTCTTCCAGGTACCTGGGGCCATTTACGCCGAAAAGCGCAGTGTGAAGAAGCTGATCTTCGTCTGTCTGATTCTCTGGGGCGGCCTTGCCACGCTCACCGGCATGGTCAGCAATGTCTACATGCTGATCGGTATCCGCTTTCTGCTCGGTGTGGTCGAGGCCGCAGTGATGCCCGCCATGCTGGTGTACCTGTGCCACTGGTTCACCCGCGCCGAGCGCTCGCGTGCCAATACATTCCTGATGCTCGGCAACCCGGTGACCATCCTGTGGATGTCGGTGGTGTCGGGGTACCTGATCAAGCACTACGACTGGCGCTGGATGTTCATCATCGAAGGCTTGCCGGCGGTGATCTGGGCGTTCTTCTGGTGGCGCCTGGTAGACGACCGCCCGGCCCAGGTCAGCTGGCTTAGTGCGCAGGAAAAAGCCGACCTGCAGGAGGCATTGGCCGCTGAGCAGCAGGGCATCAAGCCGGTGAAGAACTACCGCGAGGCATTCCGCTCGCCGCAGGTGATCATCCTGGCGCTGCAGTACTTCTGCTGGAGTATCGGGGTGTATGGCTTTGTGCTGTGGTTGCCGTCGATCCTCAAACAAGCAGCGAATGTCGATATCGTCCAGGCTGGCTGGCTGGCCTCGGTGCCGTACCTGGCGGCTGTGCTGGGCATGGTGGGCGTGTCCTGGGCCTCCGACCGCCTGCAAAAGCGCAAGCGCTTCGTCTGGCCGCCTTTGTTGATCGCAGCCGTGGCGTTCTATGGCTCTTATGCCTTGGGCAGCGAACATTTCTGGCTGTCGTATGCGCTGCTGGTGCTTGCTGGCGCTTGCATGTACGCGCCCTACGGCCCGTTCTTTGCCATCGTGCCCGAGATCTTGCCGGCCAACGTTGCCGGTGGGGCCATGGCACTGATCAACAGCATGGGCGCGCTGGGTTCGTTCGGCGGCTCGTGGTTGGTGGGTTATCTCAATGGCGCCACGGGCGGGCCTGGTGCCTCTTACCTGTTCATGTGCGGCGCGCTGCTGACCGCCGTGGCACTCACGGCCGCGCTCAATACTTCCCAGACCTCTGGCCGGGCCAAGCGTAATGGCTCGCGCCTGGCGATGAACCCTTAGGAAAACCTGCGATGAAAAAACGAATCGTCCTGTACAAGCGTCTGTCCGACGACTTGATGGCCCGCCTGCAAGCGCAGGTTGATGTGACGTGGGTGGATACTGCCCAGCCTGATGGCCTGGCCCGCCTGCGCGATGCCTTGCCAGGGGCCCACGGGTTGCTGGGGGCCAGCCTGCGCCTGGATGCCGGCTTGCTCGAGCTGGCGCCGCAGCTGCAAGTCGTGTCCAGCGTTTCAGTGGGCGTGGACAACTACGACATTGCTGAACTCAGCCGGCGTGGCGTGATGCTGACCAACACCCCGGACGTATTGACCGAAACCACCGCCGACACCGGCTTTGCCTTGATCCTGGCCACCGCCAGGCGGGTGGTGGAGCTGGCGAACTGGGTGCGTGACGGCCACTGGCAGGCCAACCTGGGGGCGGCGCATTTTGGCTGTGATGTACATGGCAAGACGCTGGGGATCGTTGGCATGGGGCGGATAGGCGAGGCACTGGCCCGCCGCGCGGTGGCTGGTTTCGGCATGCGCGTGCTCTACCACAGCCCGCGCGCCAAGCCCGAGGTGGAGGCGCGCTATGGTGCACGGCAGTGCGACCTGGACGGGTTGTTGCAGCAGGCCGATTTCGTTTGCCTGACGGTGCCGCTGAGTGCCAGCACTGAAGGCCTGATTGGCGCACGGGAACTGGGGTTGATGAAACCCGAGGCAATCCTGGTGAACATCGCGCGCGGGCGCGTGGTGGATGAGCCGGCGTTGATTGAAGCATTGCGGGCCAAGCGCATACGCGGTGCGGGGCTGGATGTGTTCGTGCAGGAGCCGTTGCCGGTGGACTCGCCACTGCTGCAGCTCAGCAATGTAGTGGCGACCCCGCATATCGGCTCGGCGACCGAAGAAACCCGCCAGGCCATGGCGCGGTGTGCAGTAGACAATCTGCTCAGCGCGCTGGCCGGGGAGCGGCCGGCGAATCTGGTGAATGAGGTGTGCAGGCCTTGAGCACCAAGGGCCGCTGAGCGGCCCCGTGGTGCTGTAGCGTCAGCGGCAGTTACCGGCCTTGCGATAGCCCGCTGCCTGCGCCTCACCTTCGGTGGCAAAGCTGACCTGGTTTTTCGCCGCCACCTGGTTGTAGCCCGGGCAGCCTACCGACAGGTGATACACATGGCTATTACGGTTGCCAAGCACCGCCCCCACCGACGCGGAACTGGCCAGGCTCGGCTTGGCCTCTGCCTTGGCAGGCTTGGTTGGCAGCGCTTGCACGATGCCACTGCCTGTCGGCTTGTAACCAGCGGTCCACTTGCGCTCACCGCTCACGAACGGGTTGGCATGGCCCATGATCGCGGCGATGCGCCGGTCGCGCTCTTTCTCCCAGGCAGACACCGGGTGCTGCTTGTCCCAAGCCATCAGCAACTGTTGCTGCTGGCGCGACATGCTCAGCTGGTAGCGGTCGAACATGTAGAACGTGGTACGTGCTACCAGGCCTTTCACCTCGTCACGCGGCTCGGCGGCGCGCTGGACGAAATCCACCTTGGTGGTGCACTGGCCGTATTCGCCGGTATTGCCAGCGACCATGCCGTAGTTGAAGTTGCTGCGGTCGCCGTTGACCTCACCCACGGCCGGGTACAGGTTGAACAGGTCGGCCTCCATGGCGCGGAACACCGGGTCGTTGTCCACGCAGTGCTCGCGGCCGCCGTTTTTCCAGCACTGGCGCTGGTTGCCAAAGGTGTAGGCGGGCACGATGTGTTCCCACTCGGTGCGCTCGGCGCGGTTCTGTTGCTTGCGCGTCTGGTAACCGCACGAAGCGGCATCGATACGCCCGCCGGACTTGCCCACCCAGGTCCATTTGCACCCGCAGTACAGGTCGCCCATGGCGCTGCTGGCCTGGTCCAGGTACACCTTCTGCTTGGCCACCACCTTGGCCTCGGTGAAGGTCGCTGGAGGGTTGGCCAAGGCTGGCAGATTAAAGCAAAACAGTAAGCTTACGGCGTAAAGCAGTGATTTCATGAGGAAAACATATTTCAGATTGGGGCGTGCATTGTAATGCTTTCCCCGGGGCTGGCCAGCTCACTCAGCCACACCAGTGGTCGGTTCGGATCATTACTGCCCATGCGGGTGAAAGTGGCTGAGTCGAGCATTTTCCGCACCTGGCCTGCCAGGCGTAGCAGGTATTCGATAAAGCCGCTGCCGACGTCGCCGGTGTCTACCATGGAAACGCCGCTCTGGTTGTGCTCGATAGCCAGGTGGTAGTGGCTGACGCCTTCGCCGTTACCGCTGCCACCCAGTGTCACGGTGAACTGAGGGCCGAGCAGGTTGGCCAGGCGCTGCTGGACAAGGTCCAATAGTGCGAGGGGTACTTCATCGGAGCGCAACGTGGTGGGGAAGCATGGCGTGAACGGGGGCATGAGCGAGTCCTGCTGGGCGGGGTACGAGTGCTGGCCAGCTTAGGCAAGGTGACTGTCAACTTGGGTTAAGCGGGGGTAAAAGCGGGTAATACTCACAGCCGACTTGGTAAGGTCCTTACCGGCGTGGCGTTGTGCTGCGAAGCACCCCGCCAAAGCGATGAACATGCATCGGCTTGACTGGGCGCTTCGCAGTCGAAGGGTGGTCCTGCAGGGGGCACTTCCGCTCAGGCGTCGATTGCAGGCATCAGAACGTCTGCCCCAGGGAGAACTGGAAGATCTGGGTTTCGGCGTTATCCGGCTTCTTCAGCGGTGCCGCCAGGCTAAAGCTCAGCGGCCCCATCGGGCTGTACCAGGTCACGCCAACCCCCAGCGATACGGCCAGTTGCGTCAGGTCGACGCTGCCGCAGCCCTGGGTGGTGGAGAGGTAGCAGGTGTCGGCATACACGTTGCCGGCATCGACGAATACCGAGCTGCGCAGCTGGCTTTGGTCCTTCACGAAGGGCAGTGGGAACAGATACTCGGCACCGCCGGTAATCAGGATATTTCCCCCCAGCACATCGGTGTCGCGGTCGGAATAGTAAGCCTGGCCAGCGCTGGAATAGGTCCCGGTAGCTGGTGTGCTGCGCGGGCCGAGGGTGCCGTCCTTGAACCCGCGTACCGAGCCTTGCCCACCGGCGGTGTAGCTTTCATAGAATGGCAAGCCGTCGGTTGAACCATAGCCGTTGCCGTAGCCCAGGTTGGTGTGCAGGCGCAGTGTGGTGTTGCTGGTGACTGGCAGGAAAGCCTGGCCGTTGTAGTCGAGTTTGTAGAACGACAGGTCGCTACCAGGGGTGGTAGCCATCAGCGTCAGGCTCTGCGAGTGGCCCCGGGTGGCCAGTACGCCCTTGTTCAGGGTCGACTCGGACCAACCGATCGATGCCTTGAGGTTGTTGAAGCGCTCGCCTTCGCGGGAAATGAAGTCGTAAATCTCGTCGGCGCTGTAGGTGCCGGGCGAAATGTCGTCGTGCTGCAGGGTCAGGCCGTAGGTCAGGCGTGAGGTTTCGTTGATCGGGTAGCCGAAGTTGACCCCGGCACCGTAGCTGTTGATTGCATAGTACGAAACCCCATCGTCGTAGTAATCGCTGTAGTCGGTGGTGTTGTAGAACAGGTTGTAACCCAGGCTGACGCCGTCTGCGGTGAAGTAGGGGTTGACGAAGCCGAAGTTGTACTTGGTCTGGTATTCCGAACGGGTCAGCCCGATGGACACCTTGTTACCGGTACCGAGGAAGTTGCTCTGGCTGATCGAACCACCGAGGATCAGGCCCGCACTCTGGGCGAAGCCGACGCTGGCGGTGATCGAACCGGAAGCCTGCTCTTCGACGCTGTAGTTGACGTCGACCTGGTCGTCGGTGCCGGGCACCGGTGGGGTCTCGACGTTGA
>NZ_QJRL01000079.1 GCF_003205205.1 Pseudomonas sp. LB-090624 | reverse complement strand
CTGCCCCGTGACAACGGACGCCAAGAAGCGATACTTACATCGCTATCTTGGAGGTTGTCATGTACCCAACCACTCGCCGCAATTACACCGATGAGTTCAAGATTCAGGCCGTTGCGCTGGCTGAAACGCTTGGCAGGACGGAAGCTGCTCGCCAGCTGGAGATGTCTGTGAAGACGTTGGACAACTGGGTCAACGCTTCCCGCAACGGCCAGCCGTTGAGCTCTCCTGACCGTCGCGCAATCACCAGAGAGGACAGCGAGTTAGCACGATTGCGAGCCGAGAACGCCGAGCTGAAACTGGAGCGTGAAATCCTAAAAAAGGCGGCGGTATTCTTTGCCAAAGAGTCCAGGTGAGATACGCCTTCGTCGCTGAAGAACGGGCTCAGTTCCCGGTGCGTCTGTTGTGCCGGGTAATGGGTGTCTCGGTTTCAGGGTTTTACGACTATCAGCATCGCCAAGGCCGCCCAGATCCGGATGCACAAATTCGCATCGATCTCCACAAGGTTTACGCGGCTAGCCGCAAGACCTATGGCCGACCACGGCTAGTCGAGGCGCTACGGCAGCAGGCCTATGCGGTAGGTCATAAGCGCGTTGACCGGCTGATGCATGAAGAGCACATACAAGGCCGATCCAAGGGCGGTTTCAGACCGTGCACCACCGACAGTCACCATGCGCTGCCAGTGGCGAGCAATTTATTGGGTCGTCAGTTCTCCGTTCAAAGCTCCACCCCAGCCTGGGTCAGTGATATCACTTACATCGCTACGAAAGAGGGCTGGCTTTATCTGGCAGTGGTACTGAGCATCCAAACCCGCCAAGTGCTGGGTTACAGCCTGGCGGACAGGATGCCTGACGACTTGGTCGAGCGCGCTTTCATGAACGCTTGGAACGCATGTTTGGGCGTCTACGGAGTGATTTTCCATTCCGACCAAGGGCGCCAGTACGCGAGCAGCAGGTTTCGTCTCGCTTTGGCCAAGAAGGGC
>NZ_QJRL01000078.1 GCF_003205205.1 Pseudomonas sp. LB-090624 | reverse complement strand
AGGATCAGGCCCGCACTCTGGGCGAAGCCGACGCTGGCGGTGATCGAACCGGAAGCCTGCTCTTCGACGCTGTAGTTGACGTCGACCTGGTCGTCGGTGCCGGGCACCGGTGGGGTCTCGACGTTGACTTCCTTGAAGAAGCCCAGGCGCTCCAGGCGAGTCTTGGACTGGTCGATCAGGTAGGTCGAAGCCCACCCGCCTTCCATCTGGCGCATCTCGCGACGCAGCACTTCGTCTTCAGTCTTGGTGTTGCCGCGGTAGTTGATGCGGTTGACGTAGGCACGCTTGCCCGGGTCGACCACGAACATGATGTCTACCGTGTGGTCCTCGTCGTTCGGCTGGGGCACGCCGTTGACGTTGGCGAAGGTGTAGCCTTCGTTACCCAGGCGACGGGTGATCAGCTCGGACGTGGTGGTCATCACCTTGCGCGAGAACACCTGGCCCGGCTGCACCAGCAGCAACGACTTGACCTGGTCTTCCGGCACCTTCAGGTCACCGGAGAGCTTCACGTCGCGAACGGTGTACTTCTCGCCTTCGTTGATGTTGACGGTGATGTAGACGTGCTTCTTGTCCGGGGTGATCGACACCTGGGTGGAGGCGATGTCCATGTTGATGTAGCCGCGGTCCAGGTAGTAGGAACGCAGGCGCTCCAGGTCACCGGAGAGTTTTTCGCGGGCGTACTTGTCGTCGTTCTTGAAGAACGACAGCCAGTTGGTGGTCTTCAGCTCGAACAGCTGGCCCAGGGTTTCATCGTCGAACACGTTGTTGCCGACGATGTTGATGTGCTGGATGGCAGCAACGGTGCCTTCGTTGATCTTGATCTTCAGCGCCACACGGTTGCGCGGCTGCGGCACCACCTCGGCGTCGACCTCGGCCGAATAGCGGCCCTGGGCCACGTACTGGCGCTGCAGTTCGTTACGCACGCCTTCCAGGGTGGCACGCTGGAAGATCTCGCCTTCGGCCAGGCCCGATTGCTTCAGGCCCTTCATCAGGTCTTCGGTGCTGATCGCCTTGTTGCCTTCGATCTCAATGCTCGACACCGACGGGCGCTCGACCACGTTGATGATCAGCACATTGCCATCGCGGTTCAACTGGATGTCCTGGAAGAACCCGGTCTTGAACAGGGAACGGGTCGAGTCCACCAGACGGCGGTCATCGGCCTGGTCACCGACGTTCAGCGGCAAGGCCCCGAACACGCTGCCGGCGGAAACCCGCTGCAGGCCGTTGACGCGAAT
>NZ_QJRL01000077.1 GCF_003205205.1 Pseudomonas sp. LB-090624 | reverse complement strand
ACCGAGGCGATCGACTTGATCACCGCCGGGTTACTGCCGACGTAGACGTTGTCCGGAGCGGTGACGGTAGCAGTCCCTACGGTGCTGTTGGCCGGCACGGTGATGACGGTGGTGCCGTCGCTCAAGGTGAAGGTCAGCGCCGCATGCTTGTCGATCGGCAGGCCGTCTTTGTTGGTCAGGGTCACGGTGTAGGTGATCGCGCCACCTTCGGTTACCGAAGGGGTGGCCGTCAGCTTGGCTACCACTTCGTCGGTGGTGTCGGTCACCGTGACCTTGGCCGCGTCGCCCAGCTGCAGGTTCTCGAAGGTGCGGTTGCCGATGTCGGCCGCCGACTTGATACCCAGGCTGATTTCACCGGCGTCTTTGTAGACGTCGTCGCCCTGTGCTGCGTGCTCGTACGGCGCGCTGGTCTGGCCGGCCTTGATGGTGACCTGGGCGTTGTTGCTCAGGGTCACGACCAAGTCGTTGGCCAGTGCCTGGTTGATGTGCACGGTGAAGGTCGGTTTGACGTTCTCGGCCACCGAGGTCTGGTCGGCCGTAATGGTGACCTTGACCAGGTCGCCTTCGTTGCCGCCACCTGGGTTGCTCGGGGTACCTGGGGTGCCCGGCTCGTCGGTGACAGTGGTGCTGACCTGGGTTTTGTCCAGGGTCAGTTTCTCGAACTTGCCGACGTCATCGCCGCTCACCGAGGCGATCGACTTGATCACCGCCGGGTTACTGCCGACGTAGACGTTGTCCGGAGCGGTGACGGTAGCAGTCCCTACGGTGCTATTGGCCGGCACGGTGATGACGGTGGTGCCGTCGCTCAAGGTGAAGGTCAGCGCCGCATGCTTGTCGATCGGCAGGCCGTCTTTGTTGGTCAGGGTCACGGTGTAGGTGATCGCGCCACCTTCGGTTACCGAAGGGGTGGCCGTCAGCTTGGCTACCACTTCGTCGGTGGTGTCGGTCACCGTGACCTTGGCCGCGTCGCCCAGCTGCAGGTTCTCGAAGGTGCGGTTGCCGATGTCGGCCGCCGACTTGATACCCAGGCTGATTTCACCGGCGTCTTTGTAGACGTCGTCGCCCTGTGCTGCGTGCTCGTACGGCGCGCTGGTCTGGCCGGCCTTGATGGTGACCTGGGCGTTGTTGCTCAGGGTCACGACCAAGTCGTTGGCCAGTGCCTGGTTGATGTGCACGGTGAAGGTCGGTTTGACGTTCTCGGCTACCGAGGTCTGGTCGGCCGTGATGGTGACCTTGACCAGGTCGCCTTCGTTGCCGCC
>NZ_QJRL01000076.1 GCF_003205205.1 Pseudomonas sp. LB-090624 | reverse complement strand
GGCCGGCGACACCAGTGCGCCGTACGAGCACGCTGCCCAGGGCGACGACGTCTATAAAGATGCCGGTGAAGTCAGCCTGGGTATCAAGTCCGCTGTGGATATCGATGGTCGTACCTTCGAGAACCTGCAGCTGGGCGGCGCGGCGAAGGTGGAAGTCACTGACACCACTGACGAAGTCGTGGCGAAGCTGACTGCAACACCTTCGGTGACCGAAGGTGGTGAGATCACCTACACCATCACCCTGACCAACAAAGATGGCCTGCCGATCAACAACCACTCGGCTCTGACCTTCACGCTGAGCGACGGTAAAACTGTCATCACCGTGCCGGCGAACGGCACTACTGGTTCGATCACCGTCACCGCGCCGGACAACGTTTACGCTGGCGCGAACGACCCAGTCGTGAAGTCGATCGCCAGCGTCGATGGGGCTGATGTTGGCAAGTTCGAAAACCTGACCCTGGACAAAACCCAGGTCAGCACCACTGTCACCGACGAGCCGGGCACCCCAGGTACCCCGAGCAACCCAGGTGGCGGCAACGAAGGCGACCTGGTCAAGGTCACCATCACGGCCGACCAGACCTCGGTGGCCGAGAACGTCAAACCGACCTTCACCGTGCACATCAACCAGCCGCTGGATCACGACTTGGTCGTGACCCTGAGCAACGATGCCAAGGTGACCATCAAAGCCGGTGACACCAGCGCGCCGTATGAGCACGTAGCGCAGGGTGACGACGTCTACAAGGACTCGGGTGAAATCAGCCTGGGCGTCAAATCGGCTGTGGATATCGATGGCCGTACCTTCGAGAACCTGGAGCTGGGCGGCGCTGCGAAGGTGGAAGTCACTGACACCACCGACGAAGTCGTGGCCAAACTGACGGCCTCTGAGTCGGTGACGGAAGGTGGCGAAATCACCTACACCATCACCCTGACCAACAAAGATGGCCTGCCGATCAACAACCACTCGGCTCTGACCTTCACGCTGAGCGACGGTAAAACTGTCATCACCGTACCGGCGAACGGCACTACTGGCAGCATCACTGTCACTGCTCCGGACAACGTCTACGTCGGCAGCAACCCTGCCGTGGTCAACTCGATCGCCACCGTTGCTGGCGCGGATGTTGGCAAGTTCGAAAACCTGACCCTGGACAAAACCCAGGTCAGCACCACTGTCACCGACGAGCCAGGCACCCCAGGTACCCCGAGCAACCCAGGTGGCGGCAACGAAGGCGACCTGGTCAAGGTCACCATTACGGCCGACCAGACCTCGGTGGCCGAGAACGTCAAACCGACCTTCACCGTGCACATCAACC
>NZ_QJRL01000075.1 GCF_003205205.1 Pseudomonas sp. LB-090624 | reverse complement strand
TGTCCCGTCCTGAATAAGGTTTACACCTTTCCCCCGAGAATCTGGAGAGCTCGATGGTGCATGGTGTGAAGCGAACACAGCGTGATTACTCGCTGACTTTTAAATTGGCCGTAGTGGATCAGGTCGAAAAAGGTGAGTTGACCTGCAGTCAGGCCCAAGAGCGGTACGGTATCCAAGGTAAATCTACGGTTCTGGTATGGTTGCGTAAGCATGGTCGGCAGGATTGGAGCCAAGGGGCGTCGATCCGGGCCGAGAGGAGCTGCGCGATGTCCGACTCCAAAACGCTCACTCCAGAGCAGCGAATCAAAGAGCTTGAGCAGCAGCTTGAGCTGATGAGCCAGAAGGCTCAGTTCTTTGAGACGGTCGTTGATGTCCTGAAAAATGACTACGGTGTATCGGTCGTAAAAAAGCGATCCGGCAAGTCCTCTCGCAAGGTCAAGTCGCAGGACTGAGCATTGCCAGGGCTTGTCAGTTTCTAGGCATTAGCCGACAGGCTTACTACAAGCGCAATCGAGCTGCCGACAGCAAAGCGCGCCAGGCAGATCGAGTTGTCGAATTTGTTCAAAAAGTCCGGATGCGTCAGCCGCGACTGGGTACACGGAAACTGCATTATTTGCTGCATTGCCAGCCTGATAAGCGGTTCCAAGTTGGCCGAGACCGGCTGTTTGAGGTCTTGGGAGAGCGCCGCTTGCTGGTGCTGCCCAAGCGGGCGTATCACAAGACAACACAAAGCTATCATCGCTTCTACCGTCATCCCAACCTCCTCAAAGCAGGCCCAAATCAGGTTGTCCCGTCAGGGCCGGAGCACGTTTGGGTGGCGGATATTACTTACCTGCCCTCCAGAAGCGGCCCGCTGTACCTAAGTCTGGTAACGGATGCATATTCCAGAAAGATTGTTGGCCATCATGTACACGAAAGCCTACATGCCGAGTCGGTTGCACAAGCCTTTAGACAGGCCCTGCGCAGGCGGCGGCGTCGCCAGCCGTTAGTCCATCACTCAGACCGCGGTATTCAATATTGCTCGGCGCTGTACCAGTCACTGCATGCGCGGCACGGAGTCCGTTGCTCGATGACTGACGGGTACGACTGCTACCAGAACGCGCTGGCCGAACGCATCAACGGAATCCTCAAAACAGAGCTGCTGCTGAGTAACCCTGAAAGTCTGGAGCAGGCAAGGAAGATGGTTGATGAGGCCGTGCAGATCTACAACACAGAGCGGCCTCACATGGCCCTGAAAAACAAAACGCCCGATGCGGTGCATCGGGCGTTTTGAGGTCTATCGGGCTACCTGAACAGGTGTAAACCTATTTCAGGACTAGACA
>NZ_QJRL01000074.1 GCF_003205205.1 Pseudomonas sp. LB-090624 | reverse complement strand
TCGAGCGCCGCCCGCGCGGCGCATCGCGAGCTGCGCTCGCTCCTTGTATGTTGTGTCTGACCTGGCCAGAGAGGTTATTCTCGTCAGGTTCAAGAAGCACTTCCGGGGAGACCGATCGCTCCTGAAGGCAGGGATTGCCCTGACCTTGTACGTAGAGAGGTCCCCCGCCTCATTGCCCACCACGAAGAGTATCGAGAAGCCGACAAGTCGGACTTCGCATTACAAGGTTGCAGCGGCATGAAGTTCGAGGTCGGGGAACCGGGGGCCATTGTTACCTATGTTGCTGGGGAGTGGGAAGGATGAGTGTCTTCGTTGGCCTGGATATCGGTTCGCGCACTTCAATCGCCGGGGTGCGCAAAGATGGGCGCCCTGCTGGTCAGTGGGAGCTCGCCCAGACACCAGCCGGACGTAAAGCTGCGGTTAAGAAGCTCCAATCGCTCAAGCCCAAAGCCATCGTGATGGAAGCGACCGGTATCTATTACCTGGATTTGGCCATCGACCTGCACGCCGCTGACCTCCCTGTCTCGGTAATCAACCCAAAGAGCTTTCACAATTTCGCCAAGCTAATGCTGGTGAACAGCAAAACTGATGCGATTGATGCCCAGCTGCTTTCCGAGTATGCCGAGCGAATGACGCCACGCTTATGGACCCCTCCAAGCCCTGCCCAGCTTGAGCTCCGGGCTATCGGGCGGCATATCAATCGTCTGGTTGGCCACCGAACAAGGGCGAAAAATGAGTTGCATGCGTTGCGGGCGACCAACACGACCATCGCCATGCTGATCGAAGACGAAGAAGAGGCGATAGCCTCATTGGACAAGCGTATTGAGCGATTTCGTAAGGCTGGCCATGACTTGATTGCTCAATGCCAAATGCTTAGTCGGCAGTACCAACAACTAATTGCCGCTCCTGGCATGGGAGAGGTGTCTGTACTAGCCATTTTGGCTGAGCTCACGACATTACCTGAAATGCTCAAGTCTTCGCAGGTAAGCCGCCATGCCGGTCTCGACGTTCGACAGACGCAGTCAGGTACAAGCATTGATAAGCCTGGTCGACTCGGAAAAAGTGGAAATGCCTACCTGCGAGCAGCGATGTATATGCCAGCGTTGACGGCGATCCGCTATGACCCCTACGCGAAGGGTTTTTACGAATCGTTGCTCAGCAGAGGGAAGAAGAAAATGCAGGCTATCGCCGCCGTCATGCGTAAATACCTGACAGGTGCCTGGGCATGCATGCGTGGCGATGAGCCCTTTGATACGGCCAAGCTGTTCAGCGCTGAGCACCTCAAAAAAGCTTGACCTCCAACAGAGTATCTACGTTTGTTTCGGGCCA
>NZ_QJRL01000073.1 GCF_003205205.1 Pseudomonas sp. LB-090624 | reverse complement strand
GATCGTGTCCCGGGAAGTGGTGTAACTCATCATGGCTCTTGCCATTGAGTTCGCCGTTTAGTTGATCACAGCTGACAGCTTGGCTTGTGGATTATCGCTGACCGCTTCGAAGGCCTCCAACTGCATGTAACGTCTTTGCAGGCACCACTCGTCGTTCTGCTCCAGCAGCATCGCGCCTACCAGCCGTGTGATGGCCGGATCGTTGGGGAAAATCCCCACGACATCGGTGCGGCGTTTGATTTCAGCGTTGAGCCGTTCAAGCGGGTTGGTGCTGTGTAACTGCTGCCGGTGCGCCTTGGGAAACGCCATGTGAGCCAGCACTTCATCCTCGCAGCCGTCCATGAGCGTCGCGATCTTCGGGTACTTTTCGCGCAGTTGATCGGCGACCAACCGCCATTGCTGATGGCATTCGGCACGGCTGTCCTGGGCGAAGACCGTGCGCAGCAGCGCCGCTACCATGGTGCGCTGGCCTTTGCCGACGTGGGCCATGGCATTGCGCATGAAATGCACACGGCAGCGCTGCCAAGTCGCGTTGAATACCTTGGAAACAGCCGCCTTGAGCCCTTCGTGGGCGTCGGAGATGACCAGCTTCACGCCCCGCAAGCCACGTCGCATGAGGCTGCGCAGGAAGTCTGTCCAGAACGGCTCAGCCTCTGACGGCCCAACCCGCATGCCCAGGACTTCGCGGCCACCGTCGGTGTTCACGGCCACGGCGATTATTACGGCGACCGAGACGATGCGCCCGGCCTCCCGCACCTTGACGTAGGTGGCATCGATCCAGAGATAGGGCCAGTCACCTTCAAGCGGGCGATCAAGGAAAGCGTGAACGCGCTCATCGATCTCACCAGCTAGCCGTGACACCTGGCTTTTAGAAATACCAGTCATGCCCATGGCCTTCACCAGCTCGTCCACCGAGCGTGTTGAAACGCCTTGGATATAAGCCTCCTGAATCACCGCCGCCATGGCCTTTTCGGCGGTGCGTCGAGGTTCGAGGAAGCCAGGAAAGTAGCTGCCCTGGCGCAGCTTGGGAATCTTCAGGTCGACGTCGCCGGCGCGGGTCTGCCACAAGCGATCACGGTAGCCATTGCGGCTGTTTGTCCGGTCAGGGCTTTTGACATCGAAGCCCGCACCGCACAGGCCTTCGACATCGAATTCCATCATGCGCTGGGCAACGAACTGGATCATTTGCTTGAGCAGATCAGCGTCTGCCCCTTTCTCAACCAACTCGGTCAATGCGATAGTGGGCTTGGTCATCGTGGTTTCTCTGGTGAGTGTTTGGTCTTCGCAAACTCAACGTTAGCCAAGAACCACGATGACCATCCTCTTTCGCCTGCAGGGCGCCTTCGGCTGGTTCAGTTACACCACTTCCCGGGACACGATC
>NZ_QJRL01000072.1 GCF_003205205.1 Pseudomonas sp. LB-090624 | reverse complement strand
TGATGCGGCGTGGTTGCCGCGAGGGCGACCTGCTGTGCCGTACCGGGGGTGAGGAGTTCCTGATGCTGCTGCCAGGGGCCAGCCTGGAAGTGGCAGCGGTGGTGGCCGAGCGCCTCCGGGTGTCGGTGCAGGGTACGCCGGTGGAGCCGGTGGGCGCGGTGACGTTGTCGCTGGGGGTGGCGTACTGGGATGGCGAGGCCGGGAGCGAGCCGGCGGAGGCACTGGGTAAGGCTGACCAGGCCCTCTACCGGGCCAAGCAGGAGGGGCGTAATCGGGTGGTCACTTCCTGAACCGCGTGTTTCCGCCGTCCGCCGCAAGGGCCGGTCCAGACGCAGATGAAAGTGTGGGTTGTAACAATCCTTGTCATAAAACTGTCGCCTTTCAGTCATAGGATTGACCCCAACCTGACATTTTCATTTCATGGATGAGCGTCTCATGCGTCGTGTGGTTTTCAATCAGAAAGGTGGCGTCGGTAAATCCAGCATCGCCTGCAACCTCGCCGCGGCCAGTGCCGCCGAGGGCTACCGGACGTTACTGGTCGACCTCGACCCGCAAGCCAATGCCACCTATTACCTGACCGGCCTGGTCAATGACGCCATTCCCGCCGGCATCGCCGACTTCTTCCGGCAGACCTTGTCGCCGGTCGCCGCTGCCGGCAAAAAGCACCGCGTGGCGATCACCGAAACCCGCTACAGCAACCTGCACCTGGTCACCGCCAGCCCCGACCTCAGCGACCTGCAAGGCAAGCTGGAGAGCAAGTTCAAGATCAACAAGCTGCGCAAGCTGCTGGTGGAGCTTGGCGAGGACTACGAGCGGATCTATATCGACACCCCGCCGGCACTGAACTTCTACACCTTCAGCGCACTGGTGGCAGCGGAGCGCCTGCTGATCCCGTTCGACTGCGACAGCTTCTCGCGCCAGGCACTGCACAGCGTCATGGCCGAGGTCGAAGAGCTGCGTCAGGACCACAACACGGCCTTGCAAGTGGAGGGGGTGGTGGTCAACCAGTTCGCCGGGCGCACCGCGCTGCACCATACCCTGGTCGAGCAGTTACGCAGCGAAGGCCTGCCGGTGTTGCCGGTGTACCTGAGCAATTCCATCAAGATGCGTGAGTCGCACCAGGCCTCGGTACCACTGGTGCACCTGGCGCCGCGGCACAGGCTGGCGTTGGAGTTCGTCGATTTGCTGGATGTGCTCGAGCGCGCTGCCTGATTACCCCAGGAAACCGCGCCCCCTCGGGACCGATCGAGCGGGCTGCACAGCAGCCGAAAAATCCGCGGCGAAAAGGCTACCCGGCCCTTTAGCCGAATGGTAGATTCGCCGCCATGAACATTTCCCGGCACACCCGCACGCTGACGGCCTGGACGCTTTACGCCAGCGTCCTGTTCAGCCTGCTGCTGTGTGGCCTGCATCACGGCCAGATGGGCGGCCTGCGCCTGGCCGGCCTGGAAGGTGGCTTTTGCTCGATCAACAGCGAGCATGGCGTTGCCATCGACCTCGACGGCGCCGGCGGCGACCAGCACATGGCCCAGCTCGACTGCCCGGTGTGCTCCTCGTTCGGCCTGGCCGTACCGCTCAGCAGCGGCGGCTGGTCATTCACCCCGGCGCAAGCCTTTGCC
>NZ_QJRL01000071.1 GCF_003205205.1 Pseudomonas sp. LB-090624 | reverse complement strand
CCCCGCTACCGACGCGGTATTGACGATTGCCCCGCCCCCCCGGGCCATCAGCAACGGCAACTGGTACTTCATGCACAGCCAGACACCCTTCACGTTCACGCCCATGATCGCATCGAACTCGGCCTCACTGCCTTCGGCCAGGCGACTCTGCTCTATCTCGATACCCGCGTTGTTGTAGGCGTAGTCCAGCCGGCCATACGCCGCAATCAGCCGCTCGTGCAGCTGGCGCACCTCAGCGTCGCGGGTAACATCACAGGCAATGAACGACGCTTCACCGCCCGCGGCCTGGATCTGCTCCACGGTCGCCTCGCCACCCACCGGGTCAAGGTCGGCCACCACCACGTTCAAGCCCTCGCGGGCGAAAGCCAAGGCGGTCGCCCGGCCAATGCCGGCGGCAGCACCGGTAACCAGGGCTACCTGGCCAGAAAAGGTCATGCTCATCGCGTGCTCCAGTGACGGTAGGGTGGGGTGCTGAGCATAGTCAGCCGCCGCCTGGCCGGGCAGCATCATCACACCAACGGTTGGGCTACCATGCTTGTCAGTGATGTTAAGGACCTGCCTACATCAACAAGGTAGATTGAACGCCTGACTCCCTCCACTGCCCACAAGGACCCGCCATGACCCAGACCAACCGCCGCTTCCTGCTGGCCAAGCGCCCCGTCGGCGCCGTGCGCCGTGACGACTTCACGTTCGAGCGCGTACCTGCCGAACAGCCCGGCGAAGGCCAGGTGCTAGTGCGCAACCTGTACCTGTCGCTGGATCCGGCCATGCGCGGCTGGATGAACGAAGGCAAGTCGTACATCCCGCCCGTAGCCCTGGGCCAGGTGATGCGTGCCCTTGGGGTGGGCGAAGTGGTTGCCTCCAACCACCCCGCCTACACGCCGGGCGACCATGTCAGCGGCGCCCTTGGGGTGCAGGACTACTTCACTGGCGAGCCCCAGGGCCTGCACAAGATCGACCCCAAGCTGGCACCGCTGCCGCGCTACCTGTCGGCGCTGGGCATGACCGGCATGACTGCCTACTTCGCCCTGCTTGACGTCGGCCAGCCCAAGGCCGGCGACACCGTGGTGGTTTCCGGCGCGGCCGGCGCGGTGGGCAGCATTGTCGGGCAGATTGCCAAGCTCAAGGGCTGCCGCGTGGTCGGCATTGCCGGCGGGGCCGAAAAATGCCAGTACCTGGTGGACGAACTGGGCTTTGACGGGGTGATCGACTACAAGGCCGAAGACGTGCTGGCCGGCTTGAAGCGCGAATGCCCAAAAGGCGTGGACGTGTACTTCGACAACGTCGGCGGCGACATCCTCGATGCGGTGCTGACCCGCATCAACTTCAAGGCACGCATTGTGATTTGCGGCGCAATCAGCCAGTACAACAACAAGGAAGCGGTGAAAGGCCCCGCCAACTACCTGTCGCTGCTGGTTAACCGCGCGCGCATGGAAGGCTTTGTGGTGATGGATTACACCAAGGACTACGGCAAGGCCGCGCTGGAAATTGCCGGCTGGCTGGCCAGCGGGCAGGTGAAGAGCAAGGAGGATGTGGTGGACGGGCTGGAGACGTTCCCCGAGACGTTGTTGAAGCTGTTCAGTGGGGAGAACTTTGGCAAGTTGGTGTTGAAGGTTTGATTGGGGGGTGGGTTTGAGGGTGCATGCCTTGCGAGGTGTGGCGCCTGTGAGATCGAGCGCCGCCCGCGCGGCGCATCGCGAGCTGCGCTCGCTCCTACGGTTGTTTCTGGCCAGTTATTCCTGGGGGATTTGCGCGCGTACGCCTTGGCGCATGTCGCGATATTGCGTCGTACAAACAAGGCGGTCGCGCGCGCCTGTCACAGGCGTGACTGGCCCGAAACAAATGTAGGAGCGAGCGCAGCTCGCGATGCGCCGCGCGGGCGGCGCTCGATTTCTGCCACACCCTAAACCCACGCCAAACACACCCGGCCATTGCGCAACCGCATGCCATGCGGGGTGGCTTCGTAAGGGTACGGCGGTAGAGATG
>NZ_QJRL01000070.1 GCF_003205205.1 Pseudomonas sp. LB-090624 | reverse complement strand
TGGACAAAACCCAGGTCAGCACCACTGTCACCGACGAGCCGGGCACCCCAGGTACCCCGAGCAACCCAGGCGGCGGCAACGAAGGCGACCTGGTCAAGGTCACCATCACGGCCGACCAGACCTCGGTAGCCGAGAACGTCAAACCGACCTTCACCGTGCACATCAACCAGCCACTGGATCACGACCTGGTCGTGACCCTGAGCAACGATGCCAAGGTGACTATCAAGGCCGGCGACACCAGTGCGCCGTACGAGCACGCTGCCCAGGGCGACGACGTCTATAAAGATGCCGGTGAAGTCAGCCTGGGTATCAAGTCCGCTGTGGATATCGATGGTCGTACCTTCGAGAACCTGGAGCTTGGCGGCGCGGCGAAGGTGGAAGTCACCGATACCACTGACGAAGTGGTGGCGAAGCTGACTGCAACACCTTCGGTGACCGAAGGTGGTGAGATCACTTACACCATCACCCTGACCAACAAAGATGGCCTGCCGATCAACAACCACTCGGCCCTGACCTTCACGCTGAGCGACGGTAAAACTGTCATCACCGTGCCGGCCAACGGCACTACTGGTTCGATCACCGTCACCGCCCCGGACAACGTTTACGCTGGTGCGAACGACCCAGTCGTGAAGTCGATCGCCAGCGTCGATGGTGCTGATGTCGGCAAGTTCGAAAACCTGACCCTGGACAAAACCCAGGTCAGCACCACTGTCACCGACGAGCCGGGTACTCCAGGTACCCCGAGCAACCCAGGCGGCGGCAACGAAGGTGACCTGGTCAAGGTCACCATCACGGCCGACCAGACCTCGGTAGCCGAGAACGTCAAACCAACCTTCACCGTGCACATCAACCAGCCGCTGGACCACGACCTGGTCGTGACCTTGAGCAACGATGCCAAGGTGACCATCAAGGCCGGCGATACCAGCGCGCCGTACGAACATGCAGCGCAGGGTGACGACGTTTACCAAGATGCCGGCGAAATCAGCCTCGGCATCAAGTCGGCAGTTGATGTTGACGGGCGTCCGTTCGAGAACCTGGAGCTCGGCGGTGCCGCCTCGGTCGATGTTACCGATACGGTCAGCGAAGTCGTGGCGACATTGACTGCGACTGAGTCTGTCAGCGAAGGTGGCCAGATCACCTACACCGTGACGCTGACCAACAAAGACGGCTTGCCGATCAACAATCACTCGGCACTGACCTTTACCCTGAGCGATGGCAAGACCAGCATCACCGTGCCGGCCAATGGCACCACGGGCTCGGTTACCGTTATTGCCCCGGACAACGTCTATACCGGCGAGAATGCACCGGTCGAGCAAAGCCTGAAGTACGTCAGCGGCGCTGATGCCTGGAAGTTTGAGCAGCTGACGCTGGATGAAACCAAGGTCAGCACCGAAGTCACTGACGAGCCAGGCTCGGGTGTCCCGGGCGACAACAATCAGGGCGATATCGTCAAGGTCACTATTACCGCCGATCAAGTCTCGGTCGCCGAAAACGTCAAACCGAGCTTCACAGTGCACATCAATACGGCACTGGATCATGACCTGGTCGTGACGCTGAGCAACGATGCGCAGGTCACCATCAAAGCTGGTCAGACTTCGAGTGACCCTTATGTCCATGCGGCACAGGGCGAAGACGTCTACCTGGACAGCGGCGAAATAACTCTCGGCATCAAGTCGGCGGCTGATATCGATGGTCGCACCTTCGAGAACCTGCAGCTCGGCCACGACGCTTCGGTCAAGGTTACTGACACGATCAACGAAGTTGTTGCCAAACTGACTGCAACCGAGTCTGTCAGCGAAGGTGGCCAGATCACTTACACCGTGACCCTGACCAATAAAGACGGCTTGCCGATCAACAATCACTCGGCACTGACCTTCACCCTGAGCGACGGCAAGACGACCATCACCGTCCCAGCCAACAGCACTACTGGCTCGATCACCGTTACCGCTCCGGATGATGTTTATACTGGTGCGAACGCTGCGATCGAGCAGAGCCTGAAATACGTCAGCGGCGCTGATGCCTGGAAGTTTGAGCAGCTGACGCTGGACGAAACCAAGGTCAGCACCGAGGTCACCGACGAGCCTGGCTCGGGTACTCCGGGCGCCGGTAACGAGGGTGATCTGGTCAAGGTTACAATCGTGGCCGACCAGAAGTCGGTCTACGAAAACAAAGAACCGACCTTCACCGTCAAGATCAACACCGTGCTGGATCACGACCTGGTCGTGACCCTGAGCAACGATGCCAAGGTCACCATCAAGGCCGGTGAAACCAGCGCGCCGTACACTCATGCATCACAAGGTGAGGACGTCTACAAAGATGCCGGCACAATCACCTTGGGCATCAAGTCGGCTGTGGATGTCGACGGTCGCGACTTCGAGAACCTGCAACTGGGTGGGGATGCGTCGGTCAAGGTCAAGGACACCACCAACGAAGTTGTGGCAAAACTGACCGCAACCGAGTCCGCCAGTGAAGGTGGCCAGATCACCTACACCGTGACCCTGACTAACAAAGACGGCTTGCCGATCAACAACCACTCGGCTCTGACCTTCACGCTGAGCGACGGTAAAACTGTCATCACCGTGCCGGCCAACGGCACTACTGGCAGCATTACTGTCACTGCTCCGGACAACGTATACGTCGGCAG
>NZ_QJRL01000006.1 GCF_003205205.1 Pseudomonas sp. LB-090624 | reverse complement strand
CCGTAGTTGTTGTCCGTGTTGCCACCGTTGCGATAGTCCGAATAGGGACTGGTGTTGTAGATCGCCCCAGCGCGCGCCCAGAAAGCCTTTTGCGCCTGGCCCCGGCCGTTGCACCAATGGTTGGCGGTTGGGTACTTCAAGGCTATGGCTGGCGTTCGATCTTCTTCTTGCAGGCTGCTTTTGCAGCGTTGATGTGGGTTTGGAGTTTGGTCGGTCTGCCGGAAAGCTTACCAATCCGAAGGCGTAATGACCTGCTGCTTCGGACCGTGAGCAGTGCCTACAAAACCACTGCCAGTGATCTCGCCTTTCAGCTGGCGGTGATCGCTAGCAGCCTGGCCTTTTTGGTGTTTTCTGTCTACATCGGGGCTGCCGCAACTTTTGTGACTGAAGTACTCGCCTTGCCGGTGACCGCCTTTGGCTGGCTCTTCATTCCGCTAGTGGCAGGCATGGTGGTGGGCTCCGCTGTGGCGGGACGGCTGGCCGGCAGGGTGCCCCGAATACGTCAATTGATCATCGGTTATGCACTGCTTTTAGGCGCGGGCGTTTGCAATGTGGGTTACTGGGCTTGCGCATCACCCGTCCTGCCATGGTCGGTTTTACCACTTGGCTTGACCACATTCGGACTGGCGCTGATCAACCCTTGCTTGATGCTGATGGCAACAGAGCGACACGCAGCCAATCGGGGGCTTGCCCACTCACTGTTTTCATTCGAGCAAACCTTGGTGTTCGCGGCTGTGACGGCCTGGCTGGCGCCAGTGCTCGCCAGCAGTGGGTTGAATCTGGCCCTGACGGTGCTCGTGGGCGGGATGCTCAGTGCCGGCTGCACAGCCTGGCTATACGCCGTGCAGAAATCGAAGTTGGGAAAGCATTCAGTTATTGCTGAACTAGAATTATAGTTCTATTATTGTCGGCGCTCATTCGTGCATCAGGTCACGCCATATCAATTACACAGGACCCTGACGATGTTTCGCTTTTTTCCAAACAATTATCCCTGGAATCTTGCCGTAGACCTCGCTATCGAAATGGGGGCGCGTATTGGCGAAATACAGCAAATGTGCGCGCCCTTGCTGGAGGCTTCGGAGAAACCGGACGCTGCGGGCAGTCAGGCATTTCGGCAAAGCTGGGCGGACATGGCCGATAAGTTGTGTGCGTTGGCCCAGGAGGACGAAGCCTGCGGGCGCTTGCTCTCTGCGGGCGAGAAGTACAACCGCGCGGCCATTTACTACATGACCTGCGAGCGACTGCAGGGCCATGGCACACCCGGGCGGCTTCAGTTGTACAAACGCTTTCTGGAGGTGTTTGCAAAGGGTATCGCTTTGTCAGGTGAGCCATGCGAACGCATCGAGATCCCTTATGAGGGCACGGTGTTGTCCGCCCTGTACGTAAAGGCCCCGGGTAACAACAGTCGGCTGCCGGTGCTGGTTCAGGTCAACGGTCTGGACTCCAGCAAGGAACTCAAATACCGGGTCGGCTTGCCGGCCTGGCTAGCGCGTCGCGGGGTGTCCTCGCTGATCGTCGATCAGCCAGGCACCGGCGAGGCGATTCGCTTGCACGGCCTGAAGGCGCGCCATGACAGCGAACACTGGGCCAGCGTGATAGTTGACTACCTGCAAACCCGTGACGATGTCGATCCCAAGCGCATTGGCATGGAGGGCGTTTCCCTGGGGGGCTACTACTGCCCGCGTGCGGTGGCTTTCGAACCACGTTTCGCCTGTGGAGTTGTCTGGGGCGCGAACCACGACTGGCGTGATGTGCAACGTAAGCGCCTCGAGCGTGAAGGTGATTTCCCGGTGCCGCATTACTGGGACCACGTTCGCTGGGTGTGGGGCGGTGACGACATCGAGAGCTTCATGGCCATTGCCGAACAGGTTCACCTGGAAGGCATTCTCGACCGTATCCAGGTGCCCTTCCTCGTGACTCATGGGGAAAAAGACTCCCAGATCCCAGTCAAGTGGGCCCACCGCACTTACGAACAACTGATCAACAGCCCCCGACGTGAACTGAAGATTTTCACGGAGCGCGAAGGTGGGGTGCAGCATTCAAGCTTCGACAATTCGATCAACGCTGGCCAATTCATCGCTGATTGGGTGGCTGAAACTCTTGGCGGGCATACGGCCTGAACCATACAAAAATAGAGACAATTGCCATGAATATCATCGGACCTGATTACCTTGTATTTGGTGTGAACGACCTGGACGCGTGCATTCAATACCTCATCGATTACGGACTCAAACCGGTCGATTTGGACGAAAACGGTGGGCTTTTGGAAGCACTCGACGGCACAGGCATTGTGCTGCGGCGTCATTCCGATCAGCGCCTTCCAGCGCCGCTGGAGACTGCAACCCAACTGCGCGAAACCGTCTATGGGGTGATGGGAGAGTCTGACCTCCAGGCGATCGCTGCCGAGCTTGAGAAAGACCGACACGTCGTCTGGGGCGATGATGGTGTGTTGCGCTGTGTGGACGATATGGGCTTTGCGTTGGGTTTCCAGATCACATGCCGACGGGCCATCTCGTTGCCTGCTGAAGCGGTCAATGCCCCGGGCGACCAAGTTCACCGAGCGGTGAATGTGTTAGCAGTGACCGCCGATATGCCCGCATTGCCGCGCAGCCTGTCGCATGTTGTCTACTTTGTACCGGACGCTGCGCGGGCTGAAGCGTTCTACGAACGCCTGGGTTTCGTATGCACTGATCGTTTTACCGATGTCGGACCGTTCCTGCGCCCAGCGGGTACGCAGGATCACCACACCTTGTTCCTGATCCAGACTCCGCCTTTCCTCAAGGGCATCGAGCATTTCACGTTCCACATGGGCGGGCCTACTGACGTGATGGTGGCCGGTACTCGTTTCGTCGAAAAAGGCTACAGCTCTTTCTGGGGGCCTGGACGGCACAAAATGGGCTCCAACTGGTTCTGGTATTTCAACAGTCCTCTGGGCTGCCATGTGGAATACGACGCTGATATGGACCTGCATGACGACCACTGGTTGGCACGCGAAACCCCCGCAGGTGCGGACGGTTCCCAAATTTTCCTGTTTTCCCGGCAGGAAAAGTGGGCACCGGGCGGGCCGCCACCAGGCGCTGGCAAGCCAAATCAATCATCGGGTCCGCTTGAATGAAGCTTGCAACCCTCAAGGACGGGACGCGTGATGGCGTTCTGGTGGTGGTGGCGCGTGACTTAAGTCGCGCGTGCTATGCATCGCCCATCGCCCAGACGCTCCAGCAAGCCATCGAGCAATGGGAAACGGTAGAGCCCAGGTTGAACGCACTTTATCAGGCGCTCAATGAAGAAAACGCTGAGTCCTCATTCTGTTTCGATGCCAGAAACGCGATGGCACCGCTCCCGCGCGCCTACCAATGGCTCGATGGTTCTGCATTTCTCAACCACGGACACCTGATGCAACAAGCATTCGGCCTGCCGCCCATTGAAGATGTGGACCGAATTCCATTGATGTACCAAGGTGGGTCGGATGATTTCCTCGGGCCGCATGATGATATTCAGGCCGCTGACGTTGCGCACGGTGTGGATTTCGAGGGCGAGTTTGCAGTGTTGCTCGACAGCGTGCCGATGGGATGTCCTGCCAGCGACGCAGGTCGGCACATCAAGTTGTTGCTGCAATTGAACGATGTCAGCTTGCGCACCTTGGCGCCTCGTGAAATGAAGACGGGGTTCGGGTTTGTTCAGGCCAAGCCTTCAAGCAGTTTCGCTCCGGTGGCCATCACCCCTGATGAGCTGGGGGCTTGCTGGCATGAGTGGCGTATCCACCTGAACCTTGAGGTGGACTGGAATGGCGAGTGGTTCGGTAATCCCTCGTCGAGCCACATGCATTTCGATTTCGCGCAGTTGATCGCTCACGCTGCGATGACCCGCAGATTAAGCGCTGGGACATTGATCGGCTCTGGAACAGTTTCGAATGCCGGTGGGGAAAGGGGGTGTACGTGCATTTCGGAGCGTCGCGCTATCGAACGCCTCGAAGGGCGGGCTCTCACAGACTTCATGCAATGGGGAGATGTGGTCCGTATGCAGGCGACGGACGAGCGGGGCGCAGCGCCTTTTGGGGTTATCGAACAGCGGGTCGTGCGTCCTGCTCGCTGAGTCACTCATCCCGATCTCCAGGCGCGAGGGCTCCTGGTTATCTCATTGGAGTTTGAATCTATGGATTTCAGTCAGTGTCGTCTCGTGGACATTTCTGTCACGTTAGACAATAACCCATATACCGATCCGCCCCCATTGCTGCCCCGGATCGACTACATGGACCATCAACAAGGCTGGCCAGAAATGGCCGCGCTGTTTCCAGGTTTGGATAAGGATGACCTCCCGGGTAACGAGTCTTGGGCCGCCGAGCGGTTGCATATCACAACGCACAGCGGCACGCATATGGATGCTCCCTGGCACTATGCGTCGACGACTGACCATGCCTTGGACCCTGCTGGAAAGCCTGCCTTTGGCATAGACGAGCTCCCCTTGGAGTGGTGCCTTCGCCCTGGTGTGAAGCTCGACCTGAGGCATTTGCCGGACGGTCATGTTGTGACTGCCCAAGAGCTTGCCGCAGAATTCAGTCAAATAGGCTACACGCTAGCGCCGCTGGACATCGTTCTGATCAACACCCGCGCGGGTGAGCTGTTCGGAGAGCCCGGTTACCTGGATGCAGGCGTTGGCATTGGCCGCGATGCCACGCTGTGGTTGCTCGCCCAGGGCGTTCGGGTCGTGGGCACTGATGCCTGGAGCTGGGATGCACCGTTCAGTCACACCCGAGCCCGCTTCGCGCAGACCGGAGATGCCTCGATCATCTGGGAAGGACACAAGGCGGGACGCGATATCGGCTACGGCCAAATGGAAAAGTTGTCCAACTTGCATGTACTGCCCACATCGGGTTTTTGGGTGAGTTGCTTCCCTTACAAGATACGGGCTGCATCGGCCGGTTTCGTGCGTGCCGTGGCGCTGCTACCAGCCTAGCAAACCGATGGATGGAATTAGGCGTGGGATTGCTTGAGAAAACCAAGGCACATTTGCCCGAGGTCATTTTTCAGGTGGTCCCAGCTGCCTTCACCGGCAGCATCAGGTGCCGAGCCTAGCCCCAAGAATCGAGCAAGTGCAGAGTAGGCGATCACAAAACTATTCAGCACGGCGCGTTCTGGCTCGGGATGACTGATAGAGTCGCGCTGCTCAAGGAGCAAATCTTGGAATGTTTGCTCGGTCTTCAAATGCGCAGCCTTTCCGCAGGCCGCTACCCGCGGATCGCTCGCCTTCGTCATGAATGGCTTCAGGATGCTGGCATGTCTGTGCAGATGCTCGGCCAAGCGGTCGATGAGGGCCGGTACGAGTTCGCTCAAAGATAACTTTCGGGTCTTGAGGGCTTCTATCTCCTGTGCCCACTCTCCCTCCATTTCAGTCATCACATCGATCATGACTGCCAGGAAGAGTTCGTCCTTGCCTTTGAAACGCGCGTAGATAGAGCCCACGGAAACCTTGGAGCGTTTGCTGATACCCGCGATGGTAAGCTGCTCGAATGTTCCCTCACTGAGTATCTCCCGGGTGGCGAGCATCAGGCGCTCAAGAGAGGCGCGACTTCGATCTTGCTGTGGAGCGTTTGCAGCAATAGGCGTGAGCATAGGGTTTCCAGTCGAGAAAACGTCGGTATCCGATCCTATGGGGTAACAGGAGGGGTGTGTCCATTCTAGAACACTCGCTCTAAAGAATGTAGGCGTGTCTTGTAGGATGCTCCGTGGAATTTGCCCATGCGATGGTGTGTGCAGCCCAGCAGCAGGGTAGCGCCCTCGGCGAGGCTCGCCAAAACCTGCCGCGGCATGACAACTGCGCCGGGTCATAGACCCGTGCGAACTGGCCCGGCAGGCGCAGCGCTTAGCTGGGTTAAGGCGATGAATCCCAGGCAACCGATGATCGCGGCCAAGGAGGTGACGCCCATGTTCAGCCCGCAGTAGTCAATCAGGTAGCCGATCAGAACGGGTATAGCGCCGGCCGGTAGATAGCCGCCCATATTGAACACTGCGTTTGCCTCAGCCCTGCGTTCACTCTGAACGTTGTCAGCGATCAGCGTCAAACCTCCCAGTTGTCCCAGGCCCTGGCCTGCACCGGCCAGCAGTGCCGAGATGATCAAGCAGATCACCGACCCCGCTTGCAGCGCAATCCATACGCTGACCATCGAAGCCATCGTGGCAACCCCGCTAAGCGAGAAGACTGTGCGGTGGCCAAGTCGCTTCGCGGCCAATTGCACACCTACGGCTACAACGAACATCGAGAAGGCCATGCAGCCGGTTATCAGCGGGCTGTTCACGCCCAGGAACGTGGCGATCAACTTGGGGCCAAGCGCCAGGATGAACGATGTTGATGTGATACCAGGGCCGAAGAACGCGATACCTAACAGGACGATACCGACGCTTTCTTTCGGTACTCTAGGCAGGCGCGGCTTGAACGAACCCGTGCCCAGTTTACGGTTCTTCTGCAGCATCAGTGCGAGCAAGGCCAGGCAGAGCAGCGCTATCTCGAACCGAAATACGATGTGAATGGGCATTGTGAGGTATTGCGCCACAACGCCCGCCAGCAGCGGCCCGGTACCGGCGCCAAACACCATGGCTATCGAAGCCATCAGCGAAGCGAAATGCTTCTGGTGCGGCTCGGCGTGTTCGATGACGTTGGCCATACCCCCTGATACCACCAGTCCGACTGATATCCCGGTCAAGAAACGCGCGAGCATCAGCGTCCCAATGCTTGCCGCTTGGTCGAACAGGAAGGCTGCGATGATTGCCAGACCGATGCACGGGAGCAACAGCGCTTTGCGCCCAAAATGGTCAGACAGTTGGCCGGCTAGCGTCAACGTGAGCAGCAAGCCTGCGATGTAACACGCAAAAATTACCGTCAGCGTGCCTGAATTGAATCCCAGGCTTCGTTGCCAAAGGCTGTAGAGGGGCGTAGCGGCATTGGACAGAATGAAGATTGCGGTGACAATCCAGGCTGTTCGATACACCGCGAGCGCCCCCTGAATGGGTGAAGTATTGCTCATGATGGGTTCTCTCTGACAAGTGGTTTTGCCAGCTTAATCAGAGGTTACCTGTGAGCCCACTCCCAGAGGATGCAAGTGGTATGTGAAAAAATTCACATGATCTGAGTGGTTTCCAATCCCTGCATGAGGAATTCGACAACCACCCGAATTTTGATGGAGCTGCGCAGGTCCTCATGGAAAGCGAGCCAGATCGGCAGCTCCAGAGGGGGACATTCAGTATCCGCGTTAACCAGTGCATGCTCAGCCGCAAGGAAGTCTGGCAAGTAAACCACGCCGGCTCCCCCTGCTGCAGCGAGTGCCTGGATTCGAAGATCATTGCTGGTCACCGAGACGCGCCTGCCTTTGAGGTGATCCAGCAACCAGCGCTGCTGGATAGATTGACCCATGCTGCGGTCATAGCCGATGAATTCATGATCAGCCGTAACATTCTTCGCCAGATAGTCCTCGGTGGCGTAGGGGAAAAAGCGCAGCGTGCCTAATTTCTTGGCGATCACGCTTTGCTCTTGTGGGCGGGTGAAGGTGATCGCGATATCGGTTTCCTTTCGAGCCAGCGAGGCTGTGGATTTCGCGCCTACTAACCTGAGTTGCAGAAGGGGGTGGCGTGCGCGTAGCGCCCCGAGCCTGCGCGCGACCAGAGTGCCTAGATACGCCGGAGGAGCAGAAAGCGTGAGTTCACCCTCGACGCGGCTTTCCTCACCCTCGACGAAGCGCTCCAAGGCAAACGACGCCGACTCCATGAGCGCCGCGTACTCGCCGACCCGCAAGCCATCTTGGGTGAGTTCGTAAAGGCGGCCTCTGCGATCAACCAGCTTCAGGTTCAATGCGGCTTCAAGTGCAGAGATTCTGCGTGCAATAGTGGCGTGCTCGACGCCTAGCGACCGAGCCGCTGCGGCGAGTGACCCCTCGCGAACGAACGCGTTGAAATATCGAAGGCTATCCCAGTCAAACATGTCGGCCCATCAGGTTAGTGTGCTTGTTAGGCACCATCCTAGCGTATCAAGCCAGCTTGTAGCTCATGCGAGTCGTCTGCTCTACCTCGTCGTTTGTTCGATCCGATGCGAAAGCGCGACAGTCAAGCCAAATGCCAACAGCGCCAAGGCACTGAGAAGATGAATCATGGCGTCGCTACCAAGATTGGATATCACATAGCCGCAAGCAATCGGGGCAAGCGCCTGGGCTAATAGCGCGGGCCTGTTTAGACGCCCTGAGACGGTGACGTAATGCTCTGGCCGCACGACCACCATCGGCAGCGTCGTTTTGACAATCGCCCGCATTCCATTACCCGCGCCGTAGCACGCAAGCCCCAGTGCCACCAGGCTCGGTGCGAAATCAACCATGAACAACCCCACCGCAGTCATTCCACTGGCCAGCAGAGCGGTCATCACGGGGGCTTGTCGCTTCCATAACAAATCCGCTACGCGGCACAATACTTGAGCAGGGCCTATCAAGGCCGCCAGTGCAATTGACGATGCCAGGCTGAAGCCTCGAGCCTGCAGCACGGTGATCAGCACGATGGATATACAAGTCATCAGAGCTGCGGCGATCGCGAAAACGCTCGTCATGATCCAGAACGTGATTGGGTCGAGGTTGGCTGCAGCATAATCAGTGTTGGTTGCTGTTGCGCCTTTCACCCTGCAAGTGGGCAACGCGTAGCGGTACAGGGGCAGCAGTGCGGCCACCGCGAACAAAGAAAAAATGCCACACGTGAGGCGCCAGCCGATGAGATGGTCGAGGAAGGCGAGAAGCGGCCAAATCACTGTGGTGCAGAATCCTGATATGAGGGTGATCCCGACAATGACAGGCTTTGCGTTCATGCCGTAGATGGCGCCCAGCGATGTGAACAACGCACCATAAAGGCCGGCTGCCATTGCGGCGCCGAGAATGACCCACGCCCCCAAATACAGGTAGATATTTACCGAGGTCGCCAGGGCTAGCAGCCCGACAGCCAATAGCACGCTGTGGACGGCCAGCACGCGACGACCTCCGTATGCATTGATCATCCTGGCGCAAAAGGGCGTCAGCAGGCTTGCAGTCAGGAGGCCAACGGATGCCCCGGAGATTACCCACTGGTGCGACCAACCGGTATCTTTGGAAATAGGATCGGCCAACACGCCAAGCAGGTAAAACGATCCGCCCCAGGAGAGGATCTGCAAGATACCTAGCAGACCAATTTTCAAGAGTCCCAGTCGCTCGACTTCAGGCACCGCGCTCAAAAATTTCCCTCCCAGGGTCAAGGTATCAACCATGATTGACGACTGAATCGCAGCCATCAACCACCGTCAAAACCGACAGGCCTGCGCTTACTGGCCCCACTGCGCCGCATCGATGATACAGCATACAATCTCAGGGGAATGCGCTGATCAGTGCTGAAGGATCTTCGAAAGAAATTGACGGGCGCGCTCAGATCGTTGCTCGGGATAGCCGAAGAACTCATCCTTCTTGCAGTCCTCGATGATGCAACCTTTGTCCATGAAGATAACCCGGTCGGCAACTTTTCGCGCAAATCCCATCTCGTGGGTGACGCACATCATGGTCATGCCTTCCTGCGCGAGCTCGACCATGACGTCCAGTACCTCATTGACCATTTCGGGGTCTAAGGCAGACGTGGGCTCGTCAAATAGCATCACGACAGGGTCCATTGCCAAAGCACGAGCGATGGCAACGCGTTGCTGTTGCCCGCCGGAAAGTTGGCCCGGGTGTTTGTGTGCATGCGCCAACAAGCCGACACGATTGAGCAAGACCTTGGCCTTTTCGACAGCGGCCTCTTTGTGGCGGCCAAGGACTTTGATTTGGGCAAGGGTCAGGTTTTCGATGATTGACAGGTGGGGAAACAGTTCAAAGTGTTGAAACACCATGCCGACGCGGGAGCGCAATTTTGGCAGGTCAGTCTTTGCACTTCCGACGGGGGTGCCCTGGACCTGGATGTCGCCCTTCTGGAAGGGTTCCAGTGCGTTGACGCATTTGATCAGCGTGGACTTGCCGGATCCCGAAGGCCCGCACACCACGACCACTTCACCTTGCTTCACCTGGGTGGTGCAGTCTGTGAGCACTTGGAAGTTGCCATACCACTTATTGACGTTTTTGATCTCAATCATACTGCCCACCGTTGTGCCAAGCGTTTTACCAGTCTCGAAGCGCCGAAGCTGATGATGAAGTAAGTGAGGCCGGCGACGATGAGGAACTCGTTGACACGGCCGATAATATCGCCATTGCCGCGGGCAGCATTCAGGAAATCCACGAGCCCAACGGTGTATACCAGTGAGGTGTCTTGAAAGAAAATGATGCTTTGCTGAAGCAACAGCGGCGTCATCTTTCTGAACGCCTGGGGCAATATGATCATGCGCATGGCCTGGGCGCTGCTCATGCCAAGTGCCAAGGAAGCCGCCATTTGCCCCTTCGCTACCGCTTGCACGCCTGCCCGTACGATCTCGCAGAAATAAGCGGCCTCAAACAATATGAAGGCGACGACGCATGAGGCAAACGCGCCCACCGGCATGGGGCGCCCCACGAGCCATTGAAGCATGAAGGGCACTGCGAGGTAGAACCAGGTAATGACCAGCAGCAGCGGCACCGACCGAACGTAATTGACATACAGGCCGGCGGCGCTGGACATCCAACGGTTGGTCGAAAGGCGCATCAATGCCAACAATGTACCTAGAACGGTGCCGCCGAGAACACCGATCGCTAACAACTTAAGCGTCAGCCACATGCCGCTCGCGAGGGCTGGAAGAGCGGGGATAACTTCGGTGAAGTCCATTATTTTGCGCTCATTGTAATAAGGCCCGGCACGCGGGACTTGCGCTCGATGCGTTTCATGATGCCCATGAGCCCCATGTTCAAGGTGAAGTAGATCAGGGTTGCCAAGCTGAAGGCTTCAAAGAGATGGGCGGAAAACTCAGCCGTCTGTTTGGTCTGCGCGAGAAGCTCGAGCAACCCAATCAGCGAGGCGACTGCAGAGTTTTTGAATACAGCGAGAAATTCAGTGGTCAGCGGCGGAATGATGATCCGGTAAGCTTGCGGCAGTAGCACATAACGGTACACGCACCCTACGCTGAAACCCATGGCCTTGCCGGCTGCGGCCTGACCTGCCGGAAGCGCTTCGATACCGGTACGTACCTGCTCGCAGACCCGCGCAGCGGTGAACAAGCCCAGGCACATGACTACACTGATGAGCGACGATGTTGTTGGATCCAGGTCCTGCTTGAACCCGACCTGCCACGAAGGAGGTAAAAGGTCAGGTATCAAGAAATACCAAATGAACAGCTGCACAAGTAATGGGACATTGCGAAACACCTCAACGTAGCAGGTTGCTATACCCGACAGCCATCGCCCTGGCAGCGATCGCATAATACCAAGGAGCGAACCAAGCACGAGCGCGATCATCCAGGCAAGTATCGCAATGGCGAGCGTCCATGCCAGCCCGGATATATACCAGTCCAGGTAGATTTGCGTACCAATACCCGTGGGCTTGAAAAAAATAGCCCAATCCCAATTGTAGTTCATTCGATTAACCGCTCCGGAGTTGCTGAAGGCGTGCTGCACAATTCGTAATGGGTAACAGGGCCCGGTATACGGGAAGCTTGCCTTACAGTGGCGCCGGCTGGTCAGTGGGGTTGGTATAAAGCGCTTTGACTTCTTCGGGCAGCGGGTAGTCGAGGCTCAGACCTTTGGGCGGTATGGGTTGTTGAAACCATTTATGATAGATCGTTTCAATTTCGCCAGATGCATAGAGCGCTTTCACGGCGTTGTCCACCGCTTGCTTGAAGGGGGCATCATGCTTGCGCAACATGCAGCCGTATATTTCATGCGACTGGGCTTTGCCTGCGATTACCCATTTTTCCGGTGTGCGTGATTTTGCCCGTTCACCTGCGAGCAAAGCATCATCCTGAAGCCAGGCAACAGCGCGGCCGGTTTCCAGAATCTGGAATGACTCGCCATGATCTTTCGCTGAAATGATGTTCATCCCGAGCTGCTGGTCAGCATTGGTAGACCGCAGCAACCGCTCCGCGGTGGTACCGGCGGTGGTAACGACATTACGGCCCTGCAGGTCAGATAATTCCTTATAGGGTGAGTCACGGAGGGTGAGCAGGCGAGTGCCTATTTCAAAAATGCCGACCGAGAAGCTGACTTGTTGCTGGCGCTCCAAGTTGTTAGTCGTGGATCCGCACTCAAGATCCACCGTGCCATTCTGAATTAACGGAATGCGTGTCTGCGAGGTAACCAGGTTGTATTTGATGTGAAGGTTCGGCAAGTCGAGTTGATGCTTGAGCGCGTCTACGATTTTAAGCTGGATATCTTGTGAATAGCCGACAGGGACGCCTGACGCGTCGGCGAGGTAGGAGAAAGGGATTGCCGCATCGCGGAACGCTAAGGTAATGGTTTCGCTTTCCTGAATTTTCTTGAGGGTGCCTGTGAGTTCTGTCGCCATCCCGCCTTGGGACAGGAGTGTGAACGACATAGCGAGGGTAGTGGTGAAGACGCGAGTGTTCATAAAATCTCCAGAAATTTGGCCCGAGCTGGACGCTGAGTGGCCACTGCATGATGTTCTATTTGTTGTGGTCAACGGCAGTTTTCTAGAACTGAAAGTTTCGATATGAAACTGACTTGTTTGTTGTTTTTATCACGGTGCGCGCTCATGGCGCCGACCGCCTGGTCCTGCAGTTCATCTGTTGGAGCATGTTGCTGTGATTACTATTGCGCAGGTTTCTGAGCAGTGACATTCCTTTTCAACGAATACCTTGATAGCTTCATCGTATGGCGCTGCGGTGCCGTTTGATTCCCCTCCAGCAGGGTATCGCCATCGAGTACCTGCGCTGCCGGCTTACCCCCTTCATTCGATGGCGAAGACGGCCTCGATCTCTACCGGAGCGCCTCTAGGAAGTGCGGCCACACCCACAGCAGCCCGCGCATGCCCTCCACGTTCAGCACCGAAGAGTTCCACAAACAAATCCGACGCGCCGTCAACGACTTTTGCCTGCTGCTCGAAGCTGGGTAGACATTTGACAAAGCCGTTGACCTTGAGCACGCGGAGTCGATCAAGTCGGCCCTCACTCGCATGGTTGGCGATCGCCAAGAGGTTGAGCGCACACACGCGAGAGGCAGCCTGTGCCGTCTCGAGGTCGATGTCGACGCCGACCGTCCCTTTGTACTGCAGGACATCGTCCTTCAGGCTCACCTGACCTGCTGTATAGATCAGATTGCCAAACCGCGTGTACAGCACATAGTTACCGCCTCGCGTATTGAACGCCGGCAGCTCAAGGCCCATGGCTGTCAGCTTTTCCAGCACCTTGTTCATGTTTGTCTCCACTGTTTTCAGTCATGCGTGAATGCGAGCTGGGGGGCGGATACCGAGCGCGACTACCTTGCCCATGCTTGTTGGAAAACATCAGGGTCGACATTACCGCCGGAGCACACCACAACGATGGTTTTATCTCGATAGCGCGCTCGTTCCCTGATGAGTGCACCCAGTGCCGCGGCACCGCCCGGTTCTACAACCAGTTTCAGAAATTGAAACGCGGCGCGCATGCCAGAAAACGCATCGTCCAGATACGCCACCTCTGCGCGCGGGCGGAGGGGCCTCAACGCTTCGAAGGGCAGAAGCCCAACTGCAGGCCCCGCAATACCGTCAATAAGTGTGTTGGGGAGCTTCTCAAGTTTCACCGGCTTGCCTTGCTTCAGCGCAGTTGCCCATTTGGTGTAGCCGTCGGCCTCTACCAGAACGCTTTCGAATTCACCGAATTTCGACTGCAGCGCCGTCAGCGTGCCTGCAGCCATACCGCCTCCGCTGCAGCCCAACCAGACCGAGTCGAGTCCCGCATCCGCTTCGGCCAGTTGATCGATCACCTCCAGCCCGATGGTGCCCTGGCCTGCCATGATGTGCGGATCATCGAACGGCGATACGAACGTCATGCCACGACTGTTGATCAAACGTCGCGCGACATCCTCGCGATCTTCCCGGTCTTTGTTGTAAAGCACGACCTCCGTACCCCACCAGCGGCAGTTGTCCTGCTTGATGCGCGGTGCATGCTCTGGCATCACAACGACGCATGGGCATCCCCAATGACGGGCCGCCGCAGCAACCGCTTGCCCATGGTTGCCTGCCGAGTAGGTGATGACACCCTTGTCGCGTTCCTCTGATGTCATCTGCGACAGCTTGAACATCGCACCGCGGAACTTGAACGCTCCGGTTTTTTGTAGACATTCAGCTTTCACATATACATTTGCCCCCACCAGCTCATTGAGCATGGGCGAGCTGAGCAGGGGGGTGCGCACAACCTGGCCCTGAAGAGCGCTTCGGGCTTTGGCAATCAGTGCGAGATCAAAATTCAACACAGCGGGACCTCAGCTAAAAAGAGGGGTAGGGCACATGTCAGTCGTATTGACGCGGCAAACTGTGATCAGGTGCACGGTGGGCGAGTGTCCAGGCAGTCGGTATTGTTGGCTCATGACGGACACCTGCGGTTGCGATGCCCTAGTATTTCGGGCTCTGAGCCGAAGGTATATTTCGAATATGCTAATTGCTCGATACGCTGGGCGTATCGGCCCAGGCCATTTGCACGCATCACCGCGTTTGTCATCGCCCCTTAAGGTAGAGTCCCCCTCAGCGAGTCCTGAACCAGGAATTTCATGATCAACTTTCGCCTGATACGCCATCTCTGGCTGTTCTTGGCTGTCGCCGAGGAGCAGCATTTTGGACGCGCAGCCAAGCGGCTGGGCATGTCGCAACCGCCTTTGACCGAGCAGATCAAAGTGCTCGAAGCCTCATTGCGGGTGAAGCTGTTCGAGCGCACAAGCAAAGGTGCGTTTCTGACGCCGGCCGGCTTGGCGATCATGCCGGCAGTGCGCAAGTTCGCCGAGCAGCTTGAACGACTGGAGCTTGCTGTGCACGAGGCTGTTGCTGGCCAGACAGCGGTGCTTACGATTGGCGCCATCAATGCCGCGCTGGTCGAAGTGCTTCCTGGGCTCATCGAGCAGTTGAAGGCGCGTTTCCCGCAGGCATCGGTGTTCATCCGTGAGATCGACAGTGGTGAGGCGGTGCCCTCGCTGGAGACGGGGGATATCGACGTCGCATTCGCCCGCATCGAGGGCGGATATCACGACCCCATCCGCTCGATCCCGCTGGTGCAGGATCGGCTGGCCGTCGCATTATCAATAAACCATCCGCTGGCCAATCAAGCGTCTGTAGATCTACGAGCCTTGGTCGATGATGTCCAGATCATGTTCGCACGCAGCGGTAGCCCGGTCTTTTTCGACTACATCGTTAATTGCTGCCAACAGTGCGGTTTCCGGCCGAAGATCATGCATGAGGTCAGGTCGATCGGTTCCCAGATTTCGTTTGTCAGCTGTGGGCAGGGTATCGCACTGGTGCCGTACGAGCTTCAACGACTAGCGCCCGCCAATGTCGTGATACGCCCCTTGTTGCAGGAGTTTCGCTTGGTCACCAGTGCTTTGGCGTGGAACTCCGCCCGGCATCATCCTCTGGTTGAGGCCCTGATCGAGCTGGTACGTATTCAGTACCCCGTGCCGATAGAATCCGTCAGTGGCTAGAAAACGTCATTTTCCCAGGCGGGAAAGAACGCACTCTGTGGGGAGGCATGACAGGCTGTTGTGAAAGCTAGACGCGGCTTGTGCCCCTGGCGTCGTCTACATTGCATAGAATCCACCATCGCAAAAGGAAGCAGCCATGGCCAGACCCCGGATTTTCGTTGCATGCATTACATCGATGGTAATGGCATTAGCGCCCTGCGTTTCATCGGCTGATCCTGGCAATGGCAAAGGGCAGGGGAACGGGAAGGGCCAGCCTCCACACTCCCAAGGACCTGGCCAGTCAGGTGGCGGCAAGAAGGGGGGCGATCATGGTGGCCGACACGGTGGCCCGTCTATAGACCGTGGTGATGTCCTCGGCATCTTGAGCGGCCACCGGGACTACTGGAGTCCGGGCCCCTCGCTACCACCCGGTATCCAAAAGAATCTCGCTCGTGGCAAGCCGCTTCCTCCAGGAATCGCCAAGAAACTGGACGGTCGCCTGCTCGGCCAGTTGCCGCACTATGACGGCTACGAGTGGATGCAGGCCGGCGCCGATCTGATCCTGGTTGCTGTGGCGACAGGCCTGATTTATGAAGTGCTGAACGGTGCCTTCGACTGAATCCGTGTGCGCCTTGTGCCTCCGACATGGCTGGATACAGCGATGACGTGTTAAAAAAAAATGGAGCAGATCCTCGCAGCCCGTGGTCGATCAAAGGTGGGTCGTGCAGAAACCGGAAATGGAAGAGCATGGCGTTTACCCTATCTTCCATTTCGTCCTGTGAACCTGATCGACTGACTACTGCGCTTCCTTCAGCTTGGCAAAACGCAGTGATACTGGCCGAATCATTGTTCTTGAGGGAGTGCTCTGGCTTCAGCATTACCCTTCACAGGTTCATCACGGTTCAGGGATCGACTTTCCCATTTTGCCACTACCAAGGGGGCCAGCGCGTTGCCTAGCACATTCAGTGCAGTAACCGGCATATCCATTAGCCTGTAAACCCCAGCAATCAAGGCAACGCCCTCCAACGGCAACCCGGCGGCGGTGAGTGTGGCAGTGAGGATGACAAACATGAACCCCGGTACGCCAGCAGCGCCCTTGGAGGTGAGTACCATGATGAAAACAAGCATGATCTGGTCTGCCAGGGCGAGCTCAATATTGTAAACCTGGGCAATAAAGAGTGTCCCTAACCCTGCAAACAAAGAGGCACCATCAAGGTTGAACGAATATCCCAGCGGTATGACCAGCGTGGTGATGTTGCGTGGTACGCCTCTCACTTCGCTCTTGGCCATCAGTTGAGGCATGACCGTCGCGGAGCTGGCACTACTGAATGCCAGCACTAATTCATCCTTGAAAGCCTTGATGATTTCAAAAATGTTTTCGTCGACCAGCTTTGCAATGAAGCCCAGCACCACGATAGCAAAGAATAGTACCGCCAGGTATGTCACGCCGATCAGCTTCGCCAGCGGCAGCAGGGCGTGAATGCCAAAGCTGGATACCGTTACTGCAATCAGGGCAAAAATGCCGATCGGAGAATACGCCATCACCATGTGGGTTACTTTGAACATCGTATCGGCAACGGCTTGTAACGCACCGACCAAGGGAAGTCGCTTTTGCGGTTCCAGAGTAGAAAGCGCCACCCCAAAAATTATCGCAAAAAACAGTACGGAAAGTAGCTTGGCTTCAGCCATCGCCGCGATGATGTTATCCGGGATGATTCCCAGCAGCACATTGCCTAACCCCTGTGATGCGCCCTGCATCGGGGCTTGCACCGTGCTAGTTGCTGTGCTGGAAAAGTCGGCGCCAACGCCAGGCTGGAAAATATTACCCACTAATAATCCGAAAACAATTGCCACGCCGGTCACCGAGAAGAAGTAAACCAACGCCTTTGTTCCCACTCGCCCGAGAGAGCGGCCCCCAGATCCGGCAATCCCCACTACCATGCAGGAGAACACCAGCGGGACGATGATCATTTTCATCAGCTTGATGAAGGCATCGCCCGCGGGCTGAAGGACCTGCGCTACCCACCAGCCTTTTTGATCGGGAAAGTAGTTGAGCAGTAACCCGACAATAACCCCTGAAAACAAGCCGATTGCAATCTGGGTGATCAAGCTGATCTTTTTTTTCGCAGCCATGGTGTTGGGTCTCTTGTTATTATTGGGATGAATCAAGAAGCGAAGACGGCGGAGAGATTTTTAAAGCCTTTGATTTCGATTGGGTTGCCGCTCGGGTCAAGGAAGAACATCGTACATTGCTCCCCGGGCTCCCCCCTGAAACGAATGACTGGGGGGATCTCAAACACCATGTCTTTGGCCTCTAACCGCTGAGCAAGCTCCAGCCAGCGATCAAGCGGCAGTACCACGCCAATATGGGGCATCAGCACCCTATGCTGGCCCACTTTGCCTGTGCGGGTAGTCTTGAATGGCTCACCAAGATGCAGGGAAATCTGATGCCCGAAAAAGTCAAAGTCTACCCAGGTATCAGTGCTTCGCCCCTCGATACATCCCAGGTAATCTTTATAGAATTTTCGGGCGTCTTCAAGGCTGGTAACATGGTAGGCGATATGGAAAGGATTAAACATGGCGACTCTCCTCAGCAGGGGAGAAAAGCTTTTCAGAACGCGCGACGCATGTACACCCACCCACGCTTGGTCTGAGCATAAGGAATCGGTATGGACATCAGAACGCTGGAGGCCGTTATATCTGTCATTGACAATGGGTCAATCGCCAGCGCTGCAAAAAAGTCGAATGTGTCATCGACGGCCATCAGCTTGCGAATTCAAAGCCTCGAGAAAGAACTGGAGTGCGAGCTTTTCAACCGAGATGCTCATTCGATAAGGCCTAATCAGAGGCTAATTGCTGTTACACAAAAAATCCGTGACATCATACTACAAGCCAATGAATTGAAATTCGATCTGCAACTGGATGACTTGCGGGGGGATCTTAATCTTGGCGCGATATCTACCGCATTAACGGGAATCATACCGTCAGCTATCGAACAGTTTTCGGTATGCGCACCTGACGTGAAGCTGAAGATTACCCCAGGCGATTCAAAGCTCCTGTACGATAAACTTGTCGGCGGCGAGCTGGACGCGGCCATTCTCGTCGAGCCACCGTTCAAACCACCTAAGTCTGTAAGGTTATGTTTGCTCCGCGCCGAGCCGCTTGGGCTGCTAAGCGGTACGCCGGTCACTGCAGACGCAGTTTTATCCGCCCTGGAAACTCAGCCCTTCATACGCTACGACGTTAACTCATGGGGCGGATCATTGGCTCAGCGGTACCTTGATGATCGTGACATTGATGTGAGGGTGGGGTGCGATATCGACTCACTGGAGGCCATTGATTTGCTGGTCTCCTATGGTCAGGGAGTATCACTTGTACCTCAGTGGCTCACGACAGGGTCGTTCAATGCTCACTATATTCCCGTCAGTCAGGATACCCGTTACAGCCGAAACATCGTATTGGCTTATAGTGAGTCAAATCGTAACTTGCCAGCCCTTCAGCGCCTTCGGGAGGTTCTCACCGCCCCTCTAGGGTCAGCCCACACAGCCTAGGCTCTGCATGAAAAGCGATGTCGTAGACACCGCATGGAACAATCCAGCCGTGATCCGGCAGAAAACAGTATTCTTGGAAGACACACCTACTGCTGCAAGGACCGAATACATGACCCAACCACCCGATGGCCTGCCGATTTACCGTGTATTGACCGGCCCCGATGACGCGTCTTTTTGCCATCGGGTGAGTGATGCCTTGGAGCTGGGCTATCAACTCCATGGCGGGCCTGCGCTGACGTTCAATGGCAAGAATGTGATCGTAGCTCAGGCAGTCATCTGGCCGGGGGCGCAGGGGATTTCAGCCTGATCGAGGTTTGCCTTGGTTATTGCAGCGCGTGGGAGATCGAGCGCCGCCCGCGCGGCGCATCGCGAGCTGCGCTCGCTCCTACGTTTGTTTCAGGCCAATTATGCCTGTGGAATTTGCGCGCGAACGCCTTGGTGCATGGCGCGATATCGCGTCGTACAAACCAGGCGGTCGCGCGCGTCTGCCACAGGGATACTGGCCCGAAACAAATGTAGGAGCGAGCGCAGCTCGCGATGCGCCGCGCGGGCGGCGCTCGATCTCCCAGGCACCGCAATAACCAAGACGGTCCCCGGGCTATCATTGTCGCCGGGCTCAATCAACCCACCGCCACAGCGGCTCATCCAACATCCCCACCCCGCGTAGTTGGGTTTGCCCTTGTACCTTTTCCAGCTCTAGCACATTGCACCCGTCACACGCCGACAGCGCTGCAATCAATGGCGCACTGTGCGATACCACCCAGACCTGGCTACGGCCAGACGCCCGGATAATCAGCCGCGCCAGGGCCGGCAGCAGGTCGGCGTGCAGGCTGGTTTCCGGTTCGTTCAGCACCATCAACGATGGTGGCCGCGGCGTCAGCAGCGCAGCCATCAGCAACAGATAGCGCAGCGTGCCGTCCGACAATTCAGCACCTTCAAGCGGCCGCAAAAGCCCATGCTGGTGCAGCCGCACACTGAACAGCCCGCCCGGTGGCGCATTGATCTCCAGACGGCTACCGGGGAACGCGTCCTCGAGTGCCTCTTCCAGGTCTTCAACCTCACCAATCTCGACAATGGTCTGCAACGCCGAGGCCAGGTTGCGCCCGTCGTGATGCAGCACCGGTGAGCGAGTCCCCAGTTGTGGCTGACGGCACGGCGCATCACGGTCGATGCGAAAGTGGTCGTAGAACCGCCAGCTGTTGATGAATGCCCGCAGCTCGCCAATTTCCGGGGCCTGCCTTGGCCGGCCAACGATACTGAAGAAGCTCTCGCAGCTGTCGGCATGCTGGTCGAGCACCGTCCAGGCATTGCCCTCGCGGGCCCGTACCAGGGCATTCTTGCGTTCTACCAGCGACGACGAAGGCCGATAGGCCCCGGCAGCCCAGATGACTTCAGTCTTGATTTCGGGGTCAAGCATGAAGGCGGTGGGATAAGGCAGCGGGATCGGCAAGCCGAGGGAGATGGCGAAGCCGAAGTCCTCGGTGGCAAAGCCCAGGCGCAGGCGCCTGGCCTCGCTCGGATGCTGCCCTTGGATCGGTACCTCACCGCGCTTCATGCGCGCACTCATCTCTGGCCCGGCCCACCAGGTCGAATCCAGCCCGCCTTCCCTGGCAAGGGCTTCGATCACACCGCCTTGGGCGGTTTCGGCGAGCAGCCGCAGGGCCTTGTACAAGTTGGACTTGCCGCTGCCGTTGGCACCGGTCACCAGGTTGAGCTGGCCCAAGGGCAGTACGAGGTGATTGATCGAGCGGTAATTGCCGATGGCGAGGGTGGTGAGCATGCGGGGTGTCCGGTTTGAACCTGGCGGTCGATTGTGGCGTAAGCGGGGCGGCCTTTCTACTGCCCGACCGCTGCTGCCCGAGGGTGGCGAACACACAGGCAGCGCAAATGGGGCAGCCTGTTCATCGGGCCTGCTGCTCGATCAATGCCAGGCAACGCTGCACGATCGGGCTTACATCACCTTTGCGCCGGCTGAGGATGATCGGGCTGACAGCGCCACTGTCCAGCAGGCCGACGTATTCGATATCGGTACGGTGCTGCTGCTGCACCGACGCCGGCACCAGGGTAATGCCCACGCCAACGGCCACCAGGCCAATCGCTGTCTGCAGCTCATTGGCCCATTGGCTGACCCGGATGCTCATGCCGTGGTGGGCGAAAAGCGCCAATATATGGTCGGCGTAACTGGGGCGGGGATTGGCTGGGTAGAGGATGAACGCTTCCCCCGCGAGCTGCGACAGGCTCAGGGGCTGGCCCGCCAGCGGGTGGCCCTTGGGCAGCACGGCCACCAGCGGGTCCTCGCACAGTACCTGCTGGTGAATGGCCGGGTCGTCGATGCGGATGCGCCCAAATGCAATATCGATGCGCCCGCTTTTCAAGGCTTCCACCTGCTGCAGCGTGGTCATCTCGCTCAGGCCCAGCTCCAGCTCGCTGTCCTGGCGCAGTTCGCGGATCAGCTCCGGCAGCACGGTGTACAGCGTGGACGGCGCAAAGCCGATACCCAGCCACTGGCGCTGGCCCTGGCCAATACGCAGGGTGTTGTCGCTGATGTTCTGCAACTGCTGCAGCACGGTGCACGTCTGCTCGTAGAAGAACCGGCCGGCCTCGGTCAGCCGCAGCGGGCGTTCGCGCACCACCAGCAGGGTGCCGAGCTGATCTTCCAGCTGGCTGATCTGCCGGCTCAGCGGTGGCTGGGCAATGTGCAGCAGCTCGGCGGCGCGGGTGAAGTTCAGGGTCTCGGCCAGAACCTTGAAATAACGCAGGTGGCGCAGCTCCATCAGACCTCCAGGGTATGGTGGGAGATTCATTTGATATTGGACGCTGGTCAGGGTCTCGCGCAATCCTTGAACAATCAAGTTAATGCACCATTCGGGCCTGCAACTGGCTGCCCGACCTGACGAGACCTGGCAACAATGACAAGCGCGCTGATTGAACGTATCGAGGCAGTGATCGTCGACCTGCCGACCATTCGCCCGCACAAGCTGGCCATGCATACCATGCAGCAGCAGACCTTGGTGGTATTGCGCATCCGCTGCAGCGATGGTGTGGAAGGTATCGGCGAGGCCACCACCATTGGTGGCCTGGCCTATGGCTACGAAAGCCCCGAGGGCATCAAGGCCAATATCGACGCGCACCTGGCCCCGGCGCTGATCGGCCTGCCGGCAGACAACATCAACGCCGCCATGCTCAAACTGGACAAGCTGGCCAAGGGCAACACCTTTGCCAAGTCGGGTATCGAAAGTGCCTTGCTCGACGCCCAGGGCAAGCGCCTGGGCCTGCCGGTCAGCGAACTGCTGGGTGGCCGTGTGCGTGACAGCCTGGAAGTGGCCTGGACCCTGGCCAGCGGCGATACCGCGCGCGACATCGGCGAAGCCCAGCACATGCTGGAAATCCGCCGGCACCGGGTGTTCAAGCTGAAGATCGGCGCCAACCCGGTTGAGCAGGACCTAAGGCACGTAGTGGCGATCAAGCGCGAGCTGGGCGACAGCGCCAGCGTGCGTGTCGATGTCAACCAGTACTGGGATGAGTCCCAGGCTTTGCGAGCCTGCCAGGTGCTCGGCGATAACGGCATCGACCTGATTGAACAACCGATTTCGCGTGTCAACCGCGGTGGTCAGGTGCGCCTTAACCAGCGCAGCCCGGCACCGATCATGGCCGATGAGTCGATCGAAAGCGTCGAAGACGCCTTCAGCCTGGCCGCCGACGGCGCCGCCAGCATCTTCGCCCTGAAAATCGCCAAGAACGGTGGCCCACGTGCCGTGCTGCGCACCGCGCAAATCGCCGAGGCCGCGGGTATTGCCCTGTACGGCGGCACCATGCTCGAAGGCTCGATCGGTACCTTGGCTTCGGCCCATGCCTTCCTGACCCTGCGCCAGCTGACCTGGGGCACTGAGCTGTTCGGGCCATTGCTGCTGACCGAAGAAATCGTCAACGAGCCGCCGCAGTACCGTGACTTCCAGTTGCACATCCCCCGTACACCAGGCCTGGGCCTGACCCTGGACGAACAGCGCCTGGCGCGCTTCGCCCGTCGCTGATTGCATAGCAAGCAAGGAGATGAACCATGTTGTTCCACGTGAAGATGACCGTGAAATTGCCGGTCGACATGGACCCGGCCAAGGCCGCCCAGCTGAAGGCCGACGAAAAGGAACTGGCCCAACGCCTGCAGCGCGAAGGCACCTGGCGCCACCTGTGGCGCATCGCCGGGCACTATGCCAACTACAGCGTGTTCGATGTGCCCAGCGTCGAGGCGCTGCACGACACGTTGATGCAGTTACCGTTGTTTCCGTACATGGACATCGAGGTCGACGGCCTGTGCCGGCACCCCTCGTCGATCCACAGCGACGACCGCTGATCCGCACCTGTCTACCTGACAAGAACAATATGAGGTGAGCACGATGACCGTGAAAATTTCCCACACTGCCGACATTCAAGCCTTCTTCAACCAGGTCGCTGGCCTGGACCATGCCGAGGGCAACCCGCGCTTCAAGCAGATCATCCGCCGCGTACTGCAAGACACCGCACGCCTGGTCGAAGACCTGGAAGTCACCGAGGACGAGTTCTGGCACGCCATTGACTACCTCAACCGCCTGGGCGGCCGTAACGAGGCCGGCTTGCTGGCTGCCGGCCTTGGCATCGAGCACTTCCTCGACCTGTTGCAGGACGCCAAGGACGCCGAAGCCGGCCTGGCCGGTGGCACCCCGCGCACCATCGAAGGGCCGCTTTACGTTGCCGGCGCTCCACTGGCGCAAGGTGAAGTGCGCATGGACGATGGCACCGATCCTGGCGTGGTGATGTTCCTCCAGGGCCAGGTGTTCGATGCCGATGGCAAGCCGCTGGCCGGGGCTACCGTCGACCTGTGGCACGCCAATACCCAAGGCACCTATTCGTACTTCGACTCGAGCCAGTCCGAGTACAACCTGCGCCGCCGTATCATCACCGATGCCGAAGGCCGCTACCGTGCGCGCTCGATCGTGCCGTCGGGTTACGGCTGCGACCCGCAGGGGCCGACCCAGGAATGCCTCGACCTGCTCGGCCGCCACGGCCAGCGCCCGGCGCATGTGCACTTCTTCATCTCGGCACCGGGGCACCGGCACCTGACCACGCAGATCAACTTTGCCGGTGACCAGTACCTGTGGGATGACTTTGCCTACGCCACCCGTGACGGGCTGATCGGCGACCTGCGCTTTGTCGAGGATGCGGCGGCGGCGCATGACCGCGGCGTGCAAGGCGAGCGCTTTGCCGAGCTGGCGTTCGACTTCCACCTGCAGGCGGCCAAGGCGCCAGAGGCCGAGGCGCGCAGTCACCGCCCGCGGGCGTTGCAGGAGGGCTGAGTTTCGGCTTGAGGTCTGCCCCAAGGCCGCGACCATAAGGTCTGCACAACGCCCACGCCCCGCAGACCTCTAGCCATCATCTGCTGTGATTCTTGCCTGGGCCTTTCCGTGCGGGGAGGGCCCGGGCTTTTTACTGCCGCAGGCGGGTGATCTAGAATCGGCAATTTAACCGAGCCCCGCACCATGCTGCCCATCGCGCTGTTGCCCACCACCGCGGACCAGGCCCCGCTGATCCGCAACCTGTACCAGTTTTATGCCTATGAGTCCTCCGACTGGGAACAGGAAGATGTCGAGGTGGACGGCCGCTTCTACATCCACGACGAGCACCTGCAGCGCTATTGGCAGGATGACGGCTGGCGCGCCTGCCTGGTGTTGGCGGACGGCTTCATTGCCGGCTTCGTGCTGGTCGAGCGCAGCGAACTGCCGGGCATCGATGCGCTGGAACTGGCCGACCTGTTCATCCTGAAGAAGTACCGCCGCCAGGGCATCGGCCAGGCAGTGGCATTGCAGCTGCTGGGTGGTGAAGGCGACTGGCTGCTGCGTTGCTACGCGCAAGACCCGCCCGCGGTGGCCTTCTGCAAGGCCGTGCTGGCCAAGCTGTCCCGCCCGGCGCAGGCCATCGCCGTGGATGATGATCCTGATTTGCTCAATTTCCTGGTGACCGGCGCTCGCCACTGAGGTGTTCCTCGCCTTGGTTCGTCCTTGATGAAGGGATGGCGACATTTTTGTGAGCCACTTCACAAAATTGTCATGGGCGGCATAATGCCATCAATGCTCACTCAAGCCCGGCACCCGCTTGCCGGTCTCTTTTCATGCCCTGCAAAGGCTCAGGTAAAGTTCATGTCGCTAGTTGCCAGCCCCGACATCATGTACCGGCTGTTGATCCAGAGTGTGGTGGACTATGCCATCTACCTGCTCACGCCCGAAGGTATCGTTGCCAACTGGAACCCCGGTGCGCAGCGCGCCAAGGGCTACAAGGCCGAAGAAATCGTTGGCCAGCACTATTCGCTGTTCTACAGCGATGCCGAACGTGCTGCCGGGTTGCCTGCGCTCAACCTGGAGCAGGCGCGCAACACCGGCCGCTTCGAGGAAATCGGCTCACGCCTGCGCAAGGACGGCTCAGCTTTCCATGCCCATGTGGTGATCGACGCGGTGTACGACGACGCTGGGCAACTGGTGGGTTTCGCCAAGGTCACCCGTGACATTTCCGAACGCTACCAGCAGGAACAGGAACTGCTGCGGGCCAAGGAGCTGGCCGAACAGTACAGCCAGGAAATGGCCAAGTTGTCACAGTTTCTTGATTCGGTGATTGCCAACATTCCCGCCAGCGTCATCGTCCAGGACCTGGAAAGCCAGCGGATTTTGTTGGCCAACCAGCAGGCCGAGCGCCTGTTCGGCGGGCCGCAGCGCACCATGATCGGCCAACTGCCCAGCGACTGCCTGGCACCGGCGGCGGCCGAATTCCTGCAGCAGCAACTGGTGCGCGGTGCCCGCAGCACCAAGGGCCATGCCGCCGAAACCCGCGTCGATACCGCCCGTGGCCCGCGCACCCTGCGCAGCCGTACCTTGCTCAGCCAGAACCGCGAGGGCCAGGCCGACTACGTGCTGTTCGTGGCCGAGGACGCTACCGAAGAATTGGCCGCCCACGCGCAGATCCACCACATGGCGCACCACGATGCGCTTACCGGGCTGCCCAACCGCACACTGTTCAACGAACGCCTGCGCCAGGCCTTGGTGCGCGGCAGCGAGCACGACAAGCTGACCGCCGCCTTGTGCCTGGACCTGGACAATTTCAAGAACATCAACGACTCGCTCGGCCATGCCTTTGGCGACAAGCTGCTGCGTGCCCTTGGCAAGCGCCTGCGCCGCGAACTGCGTGAACACGACACCCTGGCCCGGCTGGGCGGCGACGAGTTCGCCGTGGTGCTCACCGGCCTGGAAAACCGCGAGGCGGCCTGCAATACCGCACAGCGACTGATCAATGCCATTTACCCGCCGTTCCAGATAGAAGGGCACCAGTTCAGCGTGGGCGTCAGTATCGGCATTGCCATCGCACCGGATGACAACGACCAGGCTGAGCAACTGCTGGGCTATGCCGACATGGCGCTGTATGAAGCCAAGCGCAACGGTCGCAACCGCTATGAGTGCTTCGACGTCGAGCTGGACGTTGCTGCCCGCCAGCGTCGTCTGGTGGAAACCGACTTGCGCACGGCGCTGCACCTGGGCCAGTTGCAACTGCACTACCAGCCGGTGGTCGACCATCAGACCAGCAGCGTCACCGGTTATGAGGCGCTGTTGCGCTGGGAGCACCCGACCCGCGGTATGGTCATGCCGATGGACTTCATCCCCATCGCCGAAGAAACCGGCCTGATCCACGAACTCGGTACCCGCGCGCTGAACCTGGCCTGCCAGGAGGCGGCCAGCTGGGACAGTGAGCAGACCGTTTCGGTCAACCTGTCGGCGGTGCAGTTCAAGAACGGCAACCTGGTGCACATCGTCGCCCTGGCGCTGGCCGACTCTGGCCTGGCGCCGCAGCGGTTGGAGCTGGAAATTACCGAGTCGGTGCTGCTGGGCAACAGCGAAGACAATGTGCGTACTTTGCGCGCGCTAAAAGACCTGGGGGTGTCGATTTCGCTGGACGACTTTGGCACCGGGTATTCGTCGCTGGGCTACCTGCGGTCGTTCCCGTTCGACCGGATCAAGATCGACAAGTCGTTCGTGCACGACATGTGCGACAGCCGCGAGGCGATGTCGATCATCCGTGCGATCACCGATTTGTCCAACAGCCTGATGATCAAGACCACCGCCGAGGGCGTGGAGTCGGAGGAACAGATGCGCCGGCTGGCCGCGGAGGGCTGTTCGCACTTCCAGGGCTACCTGTACGGGCGGCCGGCGCCGGCCAGCGAGCGTTTGAAGCAGATCATTACCCGGGTTTGAAGGGGCGGTCTGCGCGCAACTCAGCTATTCCAGTCCGGCGCAAACGCCGGGCTGACCACGCGCTGGTCCTTCGGCAGCCGGGCAATCGCTGCGCGGTCTTCATCATCCAGGCGCACGTTCAATGCTGCCAGGTTGGCCAACTGGTTTTCCCGGCTGCTGGCCTTGGGTATCGCTGCCACCCCGTCCTGGTCCAGCAGCCACTTCAGTGCCACCTGGCTGGGCAGCACGCCGTGCTTGCGGGCGATTTCCTGAATGACCGGTTGCGCCGCTGCCTGGCCGCGGGCCAGTGGGGTATAAGCGGTCAGCAGCAGGTCGTGGCTGCGGGCGTAGTCGAGCAGCGGTTGCTGGCCAAGTAGCACGTGGTATTCCACCTGGATCGCCGACAACGGCGCGCCCAGGGTCTCGATCACCTGGCGCAGCAGCCCCAGCGGGAAGTTGGCCACGCCGATATGGCGCGCCTTGCCCTCGTCACGCAAGGCCACCAACGTGTCGATACTGTGCGCCAGGTCCCAGTCCTTGCCGGGCCAGTGGATGTGGAACAGGTCGACCTGTTCGGTCCCCAGGGCGCGCAGGCTGTCTTCCAGCGACTGGCGCATGGCTTTTGGCTCAAGGCGGTCCCACCAGACCTTGGTGGTGAGGTGGATCTGCTCGCGAGGCACATCGCTGTCGCGCAGCGCCTGGCCGACAGCCGCCTCGTTGTCGTAGGCGGTGGCGGTGTCGATGTGCCGGTAACCCACGTCCAGGGCTTGGTGCACGGCGGCCGTGCACTCGCTGCCAGTCATCGGCCAGGTGCCCAGGCCGATTGCGGGGAGGTCCAGGCCGTTACGGGTGGTGAGCCTTTGCATGTAAATTCCTTGTAGGGTGGGCAGGGGTCGTGTTCGATGGTCGGTGATCAGCAGCCCCCGGGCCATGCGTGCGAGGCATAAAGTGGTCGATCAGCGAACACAAATTGCTCCCGTGCTGGACAAACGGTGAATCAACTTCCTTATCCTGCTGCATCTCTTCTAGAATTCGAGCTGTTACACCCGCCAGGTGTATGCCTGTGCGGCCTTTCCTGGGCGCGGCATCGGGCCGCGCCGTCATCGAGAGAGCCATGAGTTCCAGCACACCGCTGTCCGGCGTCAACCAACCCCTGCGCGGTATTGCCCTGGTGGTGGTGGCGACGTTCCTCTTCGCCAGCCACGATGCCTTGTCCAAGTTCCTTGGCGGCCTGTACCCGATTGTCATGGTGGTGTGGGCGCGTTATGTGGTGCATACCCTGCTGATGGCCGGCATTTTCCTGCCCAAGGCCGGCCTCAATGTACTGCGTACCCGCCGCCCGCTGTTGCAAACCTTGCGCGCCTTGAGCCTGCTGAGCACCAGCCTGCTATTCACCGCCGGCTTGCAATACCTGCCGCTGGCCGAGGCCACCGCGGTCAACTTCCTTGCCCCGGTGCTGGTCACTGCGCTGTCGGCGCCGCTGTTGAAAGAGCGGGTGACGGTGGGACAGTGGGTGGCAGTGGTGCTGGGCTTCATCGGCGTGCTGGTGGTGGTGCACCCGGGCGGGGCTATGTTTACCCCGGCGATCCTTTACCCGTTCGGTTCAGCATTGGGCTTTTGCTTCTATCAGTTGCTGACGCGCATACTCGCTGCGCATGACAGCCCGACCACCAGTAACTTCTATGCGGGGCTGTGCAACACATTGGCGATGAGTGCGCTGGTGCCGTTCTTCTGGGAGGTACCGCGTTGGGACCATGCGCTGCTGATGCTGGCGCTGGGCGGCTTTGGCATGACCGCGCACCTGCTGCTGACCCAGGCCTTCCGTCATGCGGCCCCGGCGATGCTGGCGCCCTTCAGCTATTGCCAGATCGTGTTTGCCGGCTTGCTTGGGTTCGTGGTGTACAGCCAGGTCCCGGATACCCTGAGCCTGGTGGGCATCTCGGTGATATGCCTCAGCGGGTTGGGGGCGGCGTGGATGCAGCGGGGCAAGTAGAAACCTGCACCGGCCCAGTCACTGCCATGCTCGGCCGAATGACAGCCAGTGACGAGTCGTCCATTGCGGCTATCGATGAGGTCGCTGCGTCACTGTGTGGCCATGAATTGCAGGATGCGTTCGCGCAGCCAACGCTCGGCCGGGTCGTTGTCCTGTGCGCCGCTCCACACCATCGACAGTTCGGCCTCGGTGATCTCGAACGGCGCCGGGTCGGCGCGCAGGCTACCGTCGTCGGCCAAGGCGCAGGCGGCGTAGTCCGGCACCGTCGCGATCAGCTCGGTGTTGCGCAGCAGGGCGCGTAGGCTGCCGAACTGCGGTACGGCCAGTACTACCTTGCGGCAACGGCCGATGCGCGCCAGGTCGAGGTCGATGTTGCCGCTCATGTCACCCGAAAACGACACCATCACATGTGGGCGCGCGCAGTATTCGTCGAGAGTCAGCGGCCCCGGGCGGTCGTCGGCGCGCAGCACCCGTACCCCGATATCGCGCAGCTTGCGGCGCTTGGCGGTGGCTGGCAGGTCGGTGGTATAGCTCACGCCCACCGAAATCTCGCCGCTGGCCAGCAGGCCCGGCATCAGCAGGAAGTTGGCCCGCCGGACCACCACGCTGATGTCCGGGGCCTCTTCGCGCAGGGCTTGCAGCAGGGCCGGGAACAGACCGAACTCGGCGTCGTCCGACAGGCCCAGGCGGAACACGTTGCAGCTGTTGGCCGGGTCGAACGCGCGGGCGCGGCTGATGGCCGCGGAAATCACGTCCATGGCCGGGCCCAGCTCGGCGAAGATCTGCATGGCCCTCGGCGTGGGCTCCATGGCCCGGCCGCTACGGATCAGCAGCGGGTCGTCGAACAGCTCGCGCAGGCGGGCGAGGGCGGCGCTGACGGTGGACTGGGTAATGAACAGCTTTTCGCCGACGCGGGTCAGGTTGCGTTCGATCATCAGGGCTTCGAACAGCACCAGCAGGTTCATGTCGACGCGGCGCAGGTCGTTGCGGTTCATGAGGGCTCAGGTTCCGGAGTAAAGGGGGTGGCGGTGTATTGAAGCATGCCGGTGGCCTGATTGCCTTGTACCGATGTGCCGGCCCGTTCGCGGGCAAGCCCGGCCCCACAACTTGCAGCAGCGCCTTAACGCACAATCAGTTGAGGGGGCTTGCCGGTGCCGACAATGCCCTGGACGAAGGTCACCAACTGCTCCCGGGCGTTCAGCAAAGTTCCCCATTGCGCCTGGCCACACAACAATCCCAGTACCGCGTGGGCAATCGAACGCGCCCGCGATGCCGTAAGCCCGCATTCGGCAGCAACGATGTCACTCAGCAGCCCGCTGTACTCCGCCTTCAGCTGTTCGACCTGCAACAGTTGCTCTTCGCTGAGGTTCATTGCCTCGCGGGTCAAAAGCACCAGTTTGTCAGGGTTGGCCTGGCTGTAAGCGACGAATGCCCGGACGAAGCACGGTAAGCGTTCACTGTTGGTACGGGCGCCTTTGAGGCATTGTCGGGTTTCATACAGCAGATCGATCAGGCTCGATTCGATCAGCTCGAACAGCAGTCCCTGCTTGCTTTCGATATGGTGATACAGCGACCCCGCCCGTAGGCCCAGGTGGCTGGCCAGGTCGCGCAAGCCGATGGCCTGGTAGCCGTGGTTGGCGAACAGCGCGCTGGCCGCATCCAGCAGGCGGTCCCGGGCATGCGGGGCGGGGACGGACGAGCGGCTGTAAGCGGGCATGGCTGCACCTGTCGGCGAATTGATGTTTGACCAAATGTAAGACAACAGGCATCTTACGTAAAGACTCAATCGTGGAGGTGTTTCGTGGACAAGCAAACGGTGGTGATCGTAGGTGGTGCCGCGGGTCTGGGCCTGGAAACAGCCCGTCTGATGGTCAAGCGTGGCGCCGACAAGATCGGCCTGATCGACCGGAATGAGCAATTGCTGGTACAAGCTGCAGAAGAGCTGCGCGGGCAAGGTGTGCAGGTGGCGATCGCGGTGGGTGATATTGCCCGCAAGGATACCGCCCACGCTGCCTTTGGCCAGATTGTCGAGGGCCTGGGGCGGGTGCATTGCTTGGTCAACAGCGCGGCAATCTACCCGCGCCAGGACATCTTCGAGATCAGCGACGATGAGTGGGACCTGGAAAACGCCGTCAACATCAAGGGCACCTACCACATGATGGTCGCTGCGGTGCGCCACATGCAGCAGTACGTGGCGGCCCCGGCGGTTACGGGGCGTATCGTCAACGTCACTTCGGTCGATGCCTTCAAGGCCCACCCGCAAAACGCCCATTACGCGGCGACCAAGGCAGCGGTGGTGAGCCTGACCAAATCCTTTGCCCAGGCCTGCGCCAAGGACCAGATCCTGGTCAACTCGGTGGCCCCGGCCGGTTTCGCCACCGAGCGCGCCAGGCAGCTGGGCTTCCTTGGCGAACTGGCAGCGGCCAACCCGCTGGGCCGCGCCGCAGAACCCGCAGAAATTGCTGAGTGGATCGTGATGATGGGCAGCAGCCGCAACAGCTACGCCACCGGCGAAAACGTGATTGTCAGCGGGGGTTACATCTATGCCTGAAGTCGCATTCCCCAAGGGCTACCAGCGGGCGCTGGTAACCGGGGCCACCAGTGGTATCGGCAGGGCCATCGTGCTGGCGCTACGTGACGCTGGTTTGCAGGTGATCGCCGTGGGCCGCAGCCCTGAGGCGCTGGCAGAGCTTGCCGGCGAGCCCGGGGTGAGTACCTTGCAGGCGGATGTGCGCGACTACCGTTCGCTGACGGCCGCACTGGAAGGGCAGGCACTAGATGTACTGGTCAACAACGCGGGCATTCTGTCTACCCGTGCGGCGTTCCAGGACATGGACGAAGCCGAGATCGACAACATGCTCGATATCAACCTCAAGGCGCCGCTGCACCTGGCGCGCCAGGTGTTGCCCGGCATGGTCGGGCGGGGTAGGGGGCATCTGTTCTTCATTGGGTCGAGTGCCGGCCGCGCAGCGCATCCGGGAGCGGCGGTGTATGGGGCGTCCAAGGCCGGGGTGAGCCTGTTCTGCGATGCCTTGCGCTGTGATCTGCTGGGCAGCGGGGTGCGAGTGACCGAGATTGCCCCGGGCCGGGTGCAGACTCAGTTGTACAAAACCGCCATGGGCATGCAGGCGGCAGGTAGCGAACTGTATGACGGGTATGAGTCGATCCAGCCGGAAGACATTGCCGAGCTTTTGCTGGCTGCGCTGAAGATGCCGCGGCAAGTGGATGTGTCCCGGATGGAAGTGTTCCCCACAGCGCAGGCGGTGGGCGGGGGGAGAATGGTCAAGACGGCAGGTTGAGGGGTGGTGGCACTGGCCTTTACGCGGGAGCGCCCGCCCCCGCAGCTCAGGGCGCTGCCCTCAGGGTTTGCGGCGAGCCTGTAGGCGTGGGTCCATCGGCGAAGAGGTCGGTGCCAACACAACAGATTTCAGTAAATAGGTGCTTGACCACCTGTAAGACAACATATAACTTACATGAAGACCGCCTTAACCGGTCGAGACAACTACAGAGCATTGCAGGGGATATGACGATGACTGCGACATCATGCCGGGTCGGCGTGGACATAGGCGGCACCTTCACCGATATCGCGCTGGATGTGAACGGCGTGCTGCATTCGACCAAGATCCTGACCGACTACGAGCTCCCCGAGCGGGCCATCCTCACCGGCGTACGCCAGGTGGTGGAGCAGGCGGGCCTGGCGCTGTCGGACATCGATCAATTGATCCATGGCACCACCCTGGCCACCAACGCGCTGATCGAGCGCCGTGGCGCCCGCACAGCCTTCATCACCACTGAAGGCTTCCGGGACACCCTGGAAATGCGCACTGAAAACCGCTTTGAGCAGTACGACATCAACATCGTCCTGCCACCGCCGCTGATTGATCGCGAACACCGCTATACCCTGCGCGAGCGCCTGGACGTCAAGGGCAAGGTGCTGATCGCCCCGGTGCAGGCCGACATTGAGGCGCTGGTCGAGCGCATCGCCGAAGGCAACTACCAGAGCGTGGCCATCGGCTTCATCCACAGCTATGTCAATGGCGCCCACGAGCGCCAGTTGCGCGATGCCCTGCAAGCGCGCCTGCCGCAGTTGTCGATCTCCATCTCCAGCGAAGTCTCGCCGCAGATGCGTGAGTTCGAACGCTTCAACACCGTATGCGCCAACGCCTATGTCAAGCCGCTGATCAAGTCCTACCTGGACCGTCTGGTGGTCACCCTCAAGGAAGCGGGCGCCCACTGTCCGGTGTTCATGATCCATTCCGGTGGCGGCATCATCTCCGTGCAGAGTGCCGCCGAGTTCCCGGTACGGCTGGTTGAATCCGGCCCGGCCGGTGGTGCGATATTCGCCGCTGACATTGCCCGCCGTTACCAGCTGGAAAACGTGCTGTCGTTCGACATGGGCGGTACCACGGCAAAAATCTGCCTGATCGAAGACCAGGTGCCGAAAACCGCAAAGACCTTTGAGGTAGCGCGCACCTATCGCTTCAAGAAAGGCAGCGGCATGCCGATTTCCATCCCGGTGGTGGAAATGGTCGAAATCGGCGCCGGCGGCGGCTCCATCGCCAGCATCGACAGCATGCGCCAGATCCGCGTTGGCCCGCACAGCGCCGCGTCCGAGCCAGGCCCGGCCTGCTACGGGCGTGGCGGCCTGGAGCCCACCATTACCGACGCCAACCTGCTGCTTGGCCGCCTGGATGCCGAGAACTTCGCCGGTGGCGCCTTGCGCCTGTCCGCTGACAGCGCCGCCAACGCCATGGCCCGGGTCATCGGCCAGCCGTTGGGCATGCAGGCCGATACCGCTGCGTTTGGCGTGTGCGAGGTGGTCGACGAGAACATGGCCAACGCTGGCCGCGTACATGCGGTGGAAAGCGGCAAGGACATCGCCGACTACACCATGATCACCTTCGGTGGCGGCGGCCCGCTGCATGCCGCTCGGCTGTGCGAGAAGATGGGCGTGGCGCGCTTTATCGTGCCGGCTGGTGCGGGCGTGGGCTCGGCCATCGGCTTCCTGCGTGCGCCGTTCGGCTACGAAGCCGTGCGCAGCGCCTTCGTGCGCTTGTCCGAGTTCGATGCAGCAGTGGTCAATGCGCTGATCGAAGAAATGAAGGCCGAGTCGCTGGGCTTCCTGCGCCAGGGCATGCCGGTCGGTGAGCCGGAAATGGAATGCACGGCGTTCATGCGCTATGTCGGCCAGGGTTGGGAAATCCCGGTGGCCTTGCCATTCAAGGCTTTCAGTGCCGCCGATACGGTGGAGTTCAAGGCTCGCTTCGAAGAGGCCTACACCCGCTTCTTTGGCCGCCCCATCGAAGGCCCGGATATCGAAATCGTCAGCTGGTCGGTCAAGGCCAGTTCGCCGCTACCGCCGGTACAGCAGATCGACGAAGTGGGCGCCGCCTATCGCGCTCACGAAGTCGCCCGTCGCCAGGTATTCGACGTGGCTGCCGGTGGGTTCGTCGAGGCTGGCATCCACCCGCGCGAAGAGCTGCAGGTAGGTGCCCGCGTCGAAGGCCCGGCGATCATCGTCGAGCGCGAGACCTCGACGTTCGTCACCTCCAACTTCACCGCCACGGTCCAGCCAGACGGCTGCCTGCTGGTCGTGCGCCGCTAACGCCTGAATCCGGAAGCCAGAACCATGAGCGATACTTTGATCGACATTCAAATGCAGGTGATGTGGAACCGCCTGGTCTCGGTGGTCGAAGAACAGGCCCTGACCCTGATCCGCACGGCGTTTTCCACCAGTGTGCGCGAGGCCGGCGACCTGTCGGCCGGCGTCTTCGACCGGGCTGGCAACATGCTCGCCCAGGCCGTCACCGGCACCCCTGGCCATGTCAACACCATGGCCGAGGCGGTGGTGCACTTCATCAACGACATCGGTGAAAACAACATCTTCGAAGGTGATGTATACGTGACCAACGACCCGTGGAAGGGTACCGGTCACCTGCACGATATCACCATCGTTTCCCCGTCCTTCTACAAGGGCAAGCTGATCGGCTACTTCGCCAGCACCGCGCATGTGGTCGACATCGGCGGCCGCGGCTTTGGTCCTGATGCCCGCGAGGTGTACGAAGAAGGCCTGTTCATCCCGATCATGAAGCTGTTCGAGCGCGGCCAGGTCAACCGTGACCTGATCAACATCCTGCGCAACAACGTACGTGAGAACGACCGCGTGGTGGGTGACTTCTACGCATTGTCGGCGTGCAACGAGACTGGCCACAAGCGCCTGCTCGACATGCTCGAAGAGTTCAGGCTGGACGACCTGGAACACATCGGCGGCTTCATCCTCGAGCACAGCCGCCGTGCCACGCTGGAGTGCTTCAAGTCGCTGCCGCATGGCACCTACAGCAACAGCATGACCCTTGACGGCTACGACGTGCCGGTGACCCTGGCGGTCACCATCACGGTCGGTCCCGATGGGATCAAAAGCGACTTCACCGGCACCTCGGGCATGAGCCAGTTTGGCATCAACGTGCCGCTGGGTTACGCCAAGGCCTATGCCTGCTATGGCCTGAAGTGCATCGTTGCACCTGAAATTCCTAACAACAGCGCATCACTGGAGCCGTTCGAAGTCACTGCACCAGAGGGTTGCATCCTCAATGCCAAGCACCCGGCGCCAGTGTCGGTGCGCCATGTGCTCGGCCACTTCGTCCCCGACCTGGTGCTGGGTGCGCTGCACAAGTGTCTGCCGGGCAAGGTGCCGGCCGAAGGTGCCAGTGCCCTGTGGAACCTGCACTTGAGCGTACGCCCGCTGGAAAACAACCCGCACGGCCGCAACGCCGAGATGCTGATGTTCAACAGTGGCGGCATGGGCGCCCGTTCGGCGATGGATGGCCTCAGCGCCACGGCCTTCCCCAGTGGCGTGCACACCATGCCGGTGGAAGCTACCGAGCACGCTGGCCCCGTGGTGGTGTGGCGCAAGGAGCTGCGTGAAGGCTCCGGCGGTGCCGGCCAGCTGCGCGGCGGTCTGGGCCAGGAAATCGAAGTGTCTGCGGCCGAGGGCTACAGCTTCCGCTTCAGCGCCATGTTCGACCGTATCCAGCATGCTGCTCGCGGCCTTGAGGGTGGCCAGCAGGGCGCCGAAGGCTTCGTCGGCCTGGATGACGGCACCCTGCTGCGCGGCAAGGGCCAGCAATTCGTGCCGGCAGACCGTCGGCTGGTATTGCGACTGCCCGGCGGCGGTGGCTACGGCGACCCCCGCCTACGCGACCGCCAGCAAGTCGAGCGTGACTTGCGCTTCGGCTACATCAGCGCCGAGCAGGCGCGTCACGACTACGGCTTCGAAGCCGCCAAGGAGCATTGAGCGATGGACGTGCAAAGCAGCCGCGTCAAGGCAGTTAAAAGCTCGCCGAGCATGGCCGTGTCGGTGCTGGCCAAGCAGATGCTGGCCAAGGGCGAACCGGTCATCAACCTCGCGCTGGGCGAGCCAGACTACAACGTGCCGGCCCACGTGATCGAGGCGGCCTATCAGGCGATGCTCGCCGGCAACAACCACTACACCGGGCCCAACGGCCTGGAAGTGCTGCGCCAGGCTATCGTCGACAAGTTCGCCCGGGAAAACGACCTGGTCTATGGCCTGGACGAAATCTGTGTGGGCAATGGTGCCAAGCAATTGCTGTTCAACGCCTTCCTGGCCACCCTGGAAGAAGGCGACGAGGTGATCACCCCGGCACCATACTGGGTGTCGTACACCGACATGGCGATGCTCAACGGCGGTGTCCCGGTGGTTATCCCTTGCGGTGCCGAACAGGGCTTCAAGGTCACTGCGCAGCAGTTGGAGGCTGCGATCACCCCGCGTACGCGCTGGGTGATGCTCAACTCGCCGAACAACCCGAGCGGGGCGATCTTCACCCGCGAGGAGTTTGCCGCCCTGGGCAAGGTGCTGGAGCGCCACCCGAAGGTGCTGATCATCTCGGACGAAATCTATGAGCACATCGTGCTCGGCGACCAGCCTTTCGTGTCGTTCGTCACGGCGTGCCCGCAACTGCGCGAGCGCACCTTGCTGATCAATGGTGTGTCGAAGGCCTACGCCATGACCGGCTACCGTCTGGGTTATGCGGCAGGTTCCAAAGACCTGATCGTGGCCATGAACAAAACCCAATCGCAGACCACCACCTGCCCGTCGAGCATTTCGCAGTTGGCTGCGGTGGCGGCACTGAACGGCCCGCAGACGTTCGTGCGTGACGCCAACCGTGAGTACCAGGCGCGTGGCGCCCTGGTGGTCGACGGCCTGGCGCAGATCCCCGGCCTCAAGCTGCAGATGCCGCAGGGTGCGTTCTATGCCTTCCCCGAGGTTAGTGCCTTCATCGGCAAGCGCACCCCGGACGGCCACGTGATCAGCAACGATACCGAGCTGTCGGCGTACCTGTTGCGTGTAGGCAAGGTGGCGACCGTACCAGGCTCGGCGTTCGGCGTGGAGCCTTATGTCCGCCTGTCTTTCGCCACGTCCCGTCAGGAACTGGAACAGGCACTGGGCCAGCTGCGCGACGCGTTTGCGGCGCTGGTCTGATCAATCGATCTACACAGAGGTAAATCATGAGCAAGCCATTCAAACGCCTGCTGATCACCGGCGCCGCCGGGCGCCTGGGTAGCGTGCTGCGCAAGCACCTGGCGCAATTCGCTGACGAGCTGCGCCTGACCGACATCGCCGACCTGGGCCATGCTGCGCCCCATGAACAACTGGTGCGCTGCGACCTGGGCAATTTCGACGACGTGCTGCCGCTGACCGAGGGTGTCGATGCCATCGTGCATGCCGGTGGCGTGCCGGTGGAGGACACCTTCGACAAGATCCTCAACGGCAACATCGTCGGCACCTACAACATCTATGAAGCCGCCCGGCGCAACGGCGTCAAGCGCGTGGTGTACGCCAGTTCCAACCACGCCATCGGCTTCTACGATCGCACCGAGACCATTGACGCTACCGCCGCGCATCGCCCCGACAGTCTTTATGGCCTCAGCAAATGTTTTGCCGAGGACCTGGGCCGCTATTACTGGGACAAGTTCGCCATCGAGTCGGTCAACCTGCGCATCGGCTCGTCGTTCCTCGAGCCGCTGGACCGGCGCATGCTCGCCACCTGGCTGTCGTTCGACGACTTCGCCCAGCTCACCGAGCGCTCACTGCTGGCGCCGCGGGTTGGCCACATGATCGTGTACGGCATGTCGAACAACCGCGAAAGCCTGTGGGACAACCGTCTGGCCTCGTCCATCGGCTACGTGCCGAAAGACAGCGCCGATGACTATCGCGAGAAGGTGCTTGCCGAGCATCCGCCGCTCAAGCCTGACGAGCCAGCCGCGCGCTACCACGGCGGCAACTTCGCCGGTGCCGGGCATTTCGAAGATCCGAAATGACTTGTTTCGGCCCTCTCGCTGGCTTGCCGGCGAGGGGGCCGGAACAGGGCCATCTGCATTGTGATCAGCGCAACATCAGAAGAGAGCTCACTCCATGGCTTCCACCGCTAAACAACAGAATTATGATGTGGTGATCGTCGGCGGCGCAGTCAACGGCAGCGCTACCGCCTACTTCCTGGCCAACAACCCGGACTTCAAAGGTTCGGTACTGGTCATCGAGCGCGACTGGACCTACAACAAATCGGCCACCGCACTGTCGAGCAGTTCGATTCGCCAGCAGTTCTCCAATCCGATCAACATCGAAATCTCCAAATTCGGCGCCGAGTTCGTGCGCAGCTTCCCGGATGTGATGGAAGTGGAAGGCGATCGCCCGGACCTGGCCTTTCACGAAAACGGCTACCTGTTCCTCGGTGACGACAAGGGTTATGAAGTGCTTCGCCGCCTGCACGATACCCAGGTATCCCACGGCGCCGATGTCCATCTGCTCGACCCCGAACAGCTCAAGCGCAAATTCCCCTGGGTGAATATCGACAGCCTCGCAGGCGCCAGCTACGGCCAGAGCGGCGAAGGCTGGTTCGACAGCCTGGGCATGCTCAACGGCTTCCGTCGCAAGGCGCGTTCGATGGGTATCGAGTACATCGAGAACCAAGTGGTCGGCATCCGGCGTGAAGGCGATCGCATCACTGGCGTGCAATTGGCCAGCGGCGAGCGCATTGGCTGCGGCCTGTTGGTCAACTGTGCCGGTACCCGCGGCACCCAGGTCGCGCGCATGGCCGGCCTGGACATTCCGGTCGAGCCACGCCGTCGTTCGCTGTTCGTGTTCGATTGCCGTACGCCGCTGGAAGGTACCGTGCCGCTGACCATCGACCCGACCGGGGTGTTCTTCCGCCCGGAGGGCAAGTTCTATCTGGGCGGCACGTATCCAAAAAACGACCCGGAAGTGGACTTCGAGGACTTCGAGGTGCTGCACGCCGAGTTCGACGAAGAAGTCTGGCCGATCCTCGCCGAGCGCGTGCCGGCATTCGAAGGCATCAAGGTCGTCAACTACTGGGCCGGGCATTACGACTTCTGCGTGCTCGACCACAACGCCATCGTCGGTCCGCACAACGAGGTCGGCAACTTCCTGTTCTGCAACGGCTTCAGCGGCCACGGCCTGCAGCAGGCACCGGCCATCGGCCGCGGGCTGTCCGAGCTGATCACCTATGGTGCCTACCGCTCGCTCGACCTGGGCGCGCTGAGCTACCAGCGGGTAATCGACAACAAGCCGTTCCTGGAAGATTCGGTCATCTGATCGCAGCGCCTGAGGGAGAACAACAATGAGCAACTCCGAAGTAAAGCGCAGTGGCGGCCAGGTGCTGGTCGATGCCTTGCGCGTGAATGGTGTCGAGCGCGCCTTCTGCGTGCCTGGCGAAAGCTACCTGGCGGTGCTCGATGCGCTGCATGACGTACAGGATGAAATCGACCTGATCGTCTGCCGCCAGGAAGGTGGCGCCGCCTACATGGCCGAGGCCTATGGCAAGCTGACCGGCAAGCCGGGTATCTGCTTCGTCACCCGTGGCCCGGGTGCGACCAACGCCTCGGTGGGCGTGCACACAGCGTTCCAGGACTCCACGCCAATGCTGCTGTTCATCGGCCAGGTGGCTCGCGACCAGATCGAGCGCGAGGCTTTCCAGGAGGTGGACTACCGCCGCATGTTCGGCCAGATGGCCAAGTGGGTGGTGCAGATCGACGACGCCACACGCATCCCCGAACTGGTCAATCAGGCTTTCCAGCGTGCCATCAGTGGCCGCCCCGGCCCGGTGGTGATCGCCTTGCCGGAAGACATGCTGACCGACCTGGTGCAGGTGGCCGATGCTCGCCCGGCCAAGCGCGTCGAGGCAGCGCCGGCACCCGAAGCCTTGGGGGAGCTGCAGCAGTTGCTGGCCAAGGCCGAGCGGCCCTTGGTGGTGGCTGGCGGCGGGGGCTGGACGGCCGAGGCAGTGGCCGACCTGAAACGGTTCGTGCACACCCAGAACCTGCCGCTGGCGGCCTCATTCCGTTGCCAGGATCTGTTCGACAACACCGACTCGCACTACGCCGGTGACCTGGGTCTGGCGGCCGGCCCGGTGCTGGTAGAGGCGGTCAAGCAGTCCGACCTGCTGATCGTGGTCGGTGCCCGGCTGGGCGAGATGACGACCGGCGGCTACGCCTTGGTTGACATCCCCACACCCAAGCAGGCCTTGGTGCACGTGCATGCCAGCGCTGAGGAAATTGGCCGCGTCTACCAGCCGACCCTGGGCATCAATGCAGGCCCGGGCAGCTTCCTGCGTCAGGCCAATATCCTCGGGCCGGTGCGCCCGGACGCGTTCGCCGACTGGGTCGCCAGCCTCAACAGTGGCTACCGGGGTAACTTCGAAACCCCGCGTTCGCCGGGCGACGTGCAGATGAGCGAAGTGATTGCTTGGCTGAACAAAACCCTGCCAGCCGACAGCATTCTCACCTGCGGGGCTGGCAACTACACCGGCTGGGTGCACCGTGGTTACCAGCACCAGGTGTTCCGTACGCTGCTGGGCCCAACCAACGGCTCGATGGGCTATGGAGTGCCCGCAGCGGTGGCCGCCAAACTGACCTGCCCGCAACGCACCGTGGTGGCCTTCGCCGGTGACGGCTGCTTCCTGATGAACGGCCAGGAGCTGGCCACAGCGGTGCACTACGACGCTCGGCTGATCACCATCGTCGTCAACAACGGCATGTACGGCACCATCCGCATGCACCAGGAGCGCAGCTACCCAGGGCGGGTTTCCGGCACCGAACTGCACAACCCGGACTTCGCGGCACTTGCACGCGCCTACGGGCTGCACGGTGAGACGGTTACCCGCACCGAAGACTTCGCCGCCGCCTTCGAGCGCTGCCAGGCCTCGGGCAAGCCGGCGCTGATCGAGATCCAGGTCGACCCCGAGGCCCTGACGCCGCGCATGACCCTCAGCCAGATCCGCGACAAGGCCTTGCAGGCCCAGCGCTGATTCGCCTCAGGTGGGGCGCCGTCTGGCCCCACCTTTTTCTTTCTTCGAACGAGCCAATCGACATGAACCTTGCCGATCGTGATCTGCTGCGTGAAGTTTGCTATATCGACGGAAAATGGCTGGCTGCCGACAGTGGCCAGCGCATTGCGGTGACCAACCCGGCCAGCGGCGAGGTCATCGGCCATGTGCCCCGCATGGGCGCCGATGAAACCCGCCGCGCCATCGCCGCTGCCGAACGCGCCTTGCCGGCCTGGCGTGCCCTCACCGCCAAGGAGCGCGCCGCCCGGCTGCAGGCGTGGTTCCGCGAAATCCTCACCCATCAGGAAGACCTGGCACGCATCATGACGGCCGAGCAGGGCAAGCCATTGGCCGAGTCCCGTGGCGAGATTGCCTTTGCGGCAGCCTATGTGGAGTTTTACGCCGAGGAGGGCAAGCGTATCTACGGCGATGTCATTCCTTCGCCGAGCGCTGATCGCCGGCTGATCGTGACCAAGGAGCCGATCGGAGTGTGCGCGGCGATCACACCCTGGAATTTCCCTGCGGCGATGATTACCCGCAAGGCAGCGCCGGCCTTGGCCGCAGGCTGTACGCTGGTACTCAAGCCTGCTTCGCAAACCCCCTTCAGCGCGTTGGCACTCTGTGTGCTGGCTGAGCGCGCCGGTATCCCTGCCGGCGTGCTCAGCGTGGTAACCGGCGATTCGGCGGCGATTGGCGGTGAGCTGACGGCCAGCCCGGTGGTGCGCAAATTGTCGTTCACCGGCTCCACGCCGATTGGTATCCAGCTGTTGCAACAGTCAGCGGCGACGGTGAAAAAAGTGACCATGGAGCTCGGTGGCAATGCGCCTTTCATCGTGTTCGACGATGCCGACCTGGAAAAGGCCGTGGAGGGCGCGTTGATCGCCAAGTTCCGTAACAGCGGCCAGACCTGCGTCTGCGCCAACCGTTTCTATATCCAGGAAGGTATCTATGAGCGCTTTGTCGCGCGCTTTGCCGAGCGCGTGCGCGAACTGGTGGTGGGGCAGGGCGATGCGCCTGGCACCCAGGTAGGGCCGATGATCGACGGGCGTGCTGCCAGTGGCGTCGAGCGCCTGGTGGGCGACGCGGTGGAGGCGGGGGCGCGGGTGGTAGTCGGTGGGCGCAGGCATGCGCTGGGCGAGGCCTTCTTCGAGCCGACCTTGCTCGCCGATGTGACGCCGGACATGCGCGTGGCACGCGAGGAAATCTTCGGCCCGGTGGCGCCGATCTTCCGCTTCAGCAGTGAAGAGGAGGTTATTGCCCATGCCAACGATACCGAGTTCGGGCTGGCCTGCTACCTGTATGCACGGGATGTCGGGCGGATCTGGCGGGTATCCGAGGCGCTGGAGTATGGCATGGTCGGGGTCAACGTCGGCGTGGTGGCGACCGAGGTGGCCCCGTTTGGCGGGGTGAAGGCATCAGGGCTGGGCAGGGAAGGGGCACGCTACGGGATCGAGGATTACCTTGAAATCAAGTATGTGTGCCTGGGGTTGTGAGGCCCTGCTGAACCCCTGATGTGACCTGCACCGGTCTCTTCGCGGGCTCGCCCGCAAAGAGACCGGTCTATCACTCAGGCCTTGCTGTCGAGCAACCGCTGATACCGCGACAGGCTCTCTTCAAGGTGCTTGCGCAGTGCTGTGCGCGCACTGGCGACATCCCCCATGCTGATCGCCGACAGGATCGCGCCGTGCTCGCGAGCGATCTTCTTGATGTGTGCCTGGCGGTTCTTGCCAGTGACCTGGCCATGCTTGAGGTTGAGGTCGAGGATGATGTCCGGCCCAAGCGCTTCCAGCAGTTGCGTGAAGTGGGGGTTGTTGGTGGCGCGCGCAATCGCCAGGTGGAATTCGAAGTCGGCCTTGGCTTCTTCCTCCTGCGTTGCGCCGTCCAGTGAGTTGAAGCGGTCGAATGCTTCGGTAATCGCCGCCATGCTGGCCGGGCTGCGGCGCTCGGCGGCACGGGCCACCGATTCGGCTTCGATGCCCAGGCGCAGTTCAAGTATTTGTGCGGCGGCGCGCACGTCATCAACCACGCTGTCGATGGCAAAACCGATGCGTTTCACATCCTGCTCGACCACGAACACACCCACGCCCTGGCGAGCGATGAGGCGCCCGCCAAGGCGTAGCGAGGCCACCGCCTCACGAATGACCGGGCGGCTGACGTTGAACTCCTTGCACAGCTCCTGTTCGGACGGCAGCTTGTCGCCCGGGCCGTAGGTGCCGTTGTCGATCCGGCTGGAAAGTTCCTGGATTACGGTTTCCGCCAGATTGGCGCGGCGCGTGCCTAACGACGCATTCATAGAAAAGTTGCTCCTGAAACTGGTTGGCTCATCACGGTGGGTTCTCCGGCAGGTTGCGCGCAGCCCTGATGCCCCTTGCGGCGGGATCCGTAGCCAACCAGCGGTGATGTTGTAGGCATATGTTATCAAACATCTGATCTGTAGGAGCGGGCTTACCCCTTGAACCGCCCTGCACATGTGCCGGTAAAAATATTTGACCACGGCTTCAGCATACACCCATTGACAGTTGCCTGCTGACTGTTATCTTACAAGTGCGATGGCGTTCCGGCCAATTCGCATGCGGTAAGCGATGTCGAGGTTCGTCCAATCACTACTGGGAGCTGAGCATGAATAACAACAAGGGAGGGCGTGCAGCCCTCGCGACCGCGGTAACATTGCTGATGGCCATGGGGACGGCAAACGCAGCAGACACTGAAACCGTCAGGATCGGCTTCGCCGGCCCCCTGACAGGCCCTTCGGCGCACCAGGGACAGGACGTCGAACATGGCATTCAGATTGCCATCGAGGAGGCCAATCAGCAGCAGTTGAAACTTGGTGACAAGGTCGCCAACTTCAAGCTGGTTTCCGAAGACGACGTTGCCGACCCGCGCACCGGCACTGCGGTGGCGCAGCGCTTGGTGGACTCGAAAGTGGCTGTAGTGATCGGGCATTACAACTCCGGTACCAGCATCCCCGCCTCGAAGATCTACGCGGCCGCTGGCATCCCGCAAATCTCGCCGTCGGCCACCAACCCCACCTTGACCCAGCAGGGTATTCCTTCGGTGTTCCGTACTGTGAACGACGATGCGACCCTTGGCCGCTACGCCGGCAACTACCTGGTCAGTCAGCTCAAGGCCCAGCGCATCGCCATCTTCGATGACCGTACCGCCTATGGCCAGGGCCTGGCCGACGAGGTAACCAAGGCGGTCAAGGCGGCGGGCGGCAACGTGGTCGTGCGCGAGTACACCAACGACAAGTCCACCGACTTCAACGCCATTCTCACCACGGCCAAGGCGCAGAAGGCCGATGCGGTGTTCTTCGCCGCACTCGACTACCAGGCTGCGCCCATGGCCAGGCAGATGAAGAACCTGGGCCTGAAGGCCCGCTTCATGAACATCGGCAACCTGCCCAACGACTCGTTCAAGCAGATGGCCGGCAGCGCTGCCGAGGGCACCTATGCCTGGAACTACGGCATGCCGCTGCTGGAGATGCCCAAAGGGGCAGCCTTCGAGCAGAAGCTCAAGGACAAGTTCGGCGTGGGTGTGGTGCAGTCGTCACCAGCAGCCTACGACGCGACCTGGGCTGCGATCAATGCCATGGTCAAAGCCGGCTCCGACGACCCCAAGGTGTACCTGCCTGTGCTCAAGAGCCAGAGCTATGACGGCGTCACCGGCACCATCGCCTTCGATGACAAGGGCAACCTCAAAAACCCTGCGGCAACCGTATTCCAGTTCGCTGACGGCGGCTGGAAGACCCTGTCGGTCGAGCGTGACTGAGCTGTACCGCCAATAACAAGCGGGCGCCTGCCCGCCGTATAACAAGAAGACATTTCCTACCTGCCAGGCCTGTCGGTCGCGCGGCGGTGTGCTGCCGCGCGACGACATCAATGCAGCTTCGAGGATTCAGCTCGTGGACGGTAACTTCGATATTTTGTTGCAACAGGTGCTCAACGGCCTGGTGCTGGGCAGCATCTATGCCCTGGTAGCGCTGGGCTACACCATGGTCTACGGCATCATTGGCCTGATCAATTTCGCCCATGGCGAAGTGGTGATGGTTGGCGCCATGGTGACCATTTCGGTACTGACGATGCTTGCCGGCGCAGGCTTTGCCCCCGGCATCATCACCTTGCTGCTGGCGATCATGGCTGCTGTGGTGGTGTGCATGCTGCTGGCCCAGGGCATGGAAAAGTACGCCTACCGGCCCTTGCGCAAGGCCCCGCGGCTGACCCCGCTGATTCTTGCCATCGGCATTTCCATCGCCTTGCAGAACCTGGCAATGATGATCTGGGGGCGTGGCTACAAGACCTTCCCCGAAGTGGTCGAGACCCAGCCGGTGGACGTTTTTGGCGCCACCATCACCAACGTGCAGCTGTCGATCATGCTGATCGCGGTGGTAATCATGCTTGGCCTGTGGCTGCTGGTGGACAAGACTCGCCTGGGCAAGGCCATGCGTGCCACCGCGCAGAACCAGGAAGTGGCCGGGCTGATGGGCATCAACATCAACCGGGTGATCAGCGCCACGTTCCTGATCGGTGCCAGCCTGGGCGCGATTGCCGGGGTAATGCGTGCGGTCAACTACGGCCAGGCTGACGCCTACATGGGCCTGCTGCTGGGGCTGAAGGCCTTCTCGGCGGCAGTGCTCGGCGGTATCGGCAACCTGTTCGGGGCCATGGCTGGCGGCTTGCTGCTGGGGCTGATCGAATCGTTGGCCGCGGGTTACACCGGGCAGATAACAGGCGGTTTCCTGGGTGCCAACTACCAAGACATCTTTGCCTTTGCGGTGCTGATCCTGGTGCTGTTGTTCCGCCCCAACGGCCTGCTTGGCGAACGCCAGGCCGACCGGGCGTAAGGAGGCAGCCATGAAAAACCTCAAGAGCCAGTACCTGCTGCTGATCCTCGGCTTCATCGCCTTGCCGTTCCTGGTCGAGGCCATCCCCATGCTCGGGCCGACCTGGGTACGCATCCTGGGCTTTGCCATGCTCTACGTGCTGTTGGCGCTGGGCCTGAATATCGTCATCGGCTACGCCGGCCTGCTCGACATGGGCTACATCGGCTTCTACGCCATCGGCGCCTACCTGTACGCCTTGCTTGCCTCGCCGCACCTGCACATGGCCGGCCTGGTCGACGGTGTGCTGGACTGGCCGGTGTGGGTCATCATCCCGCTGGCGGCGGTCGCCGCGGCTATTTGCGGAGTGCTGATCGGTGCACCGGTGCTCAAGCTGCGCGGTGATTACCTGGCGATCGTCACCCTGGGCTTCGGCGAGATCATCCGCATCTTCATGAACAACCTGGACCAGCCGGTGAACCTCACCAACGGCCCGCAGGGCATCAGCAACATCGCCCCCCTGCACGTCGACTTCGGGCCATGGGCGCATGCGTCCGGGGCAGGTACAACGCCAGTGGTGTCGTTGCAGCAAGGCTGGAGCCTGTTCGGCCTGCAAGTGTCGCCCGTGATCAGCTACTACCTGTTTTTCCTGTTCATCGTCATCCTCTGCATCGTCCTGTCCAAGCGTCTGGAGGTCTCGCGCATCGGTCGCGCCTGGATGGCCCTGCGCGAAGACGAAGTGGCCGCCGAGGCCATGGGCTTGAACAAGCGCAACCTCAAGCTGCTGGCCTTTGCCATGGGTGCCACCTTCGGTGGCGTGTCCGGTGTGCTGTTCTCCAGCTACCAGGGCTTTGTCAGCCCCGAATCGTTCACCCTGATGGAGTCGATCATGGTCCTGGCCATGGTGGTACTCGGTGGCATGGGCTCGATCCGTGGCGTGGTGTTGGGCGCGTTGATCCTCTCGGTCATGCCCGAACTGTTCCGCGACCTGGTCAACTGGGTCCAGCCGTGGGTGATGGACAACGTCACTTTCATCAGCCGCGACATCCTGCGCAACGTGCTGGACGCTTCGACGCTGCGCATGCTGGTGTTCGGCCTGGCGCTGATCCTGGTCATGCGTTTCCGTCCTGAAGGCCTGTGGCCGTCCGACCGCCGTCGTGCCGAGTTGCACGATGGCGACCCCGAGCTGGAGGCGGCGCCTGCAGCGCTCACCACCGCAGTGCATGCTCCAGCCAGCGAAGCATCCTTCGAACTCCCGATAAAAGAGGCGGACAAGGCATGAGCGACATCCTTCTCGAACTGCATCAGGTCAGTAAGTTCTTCGGTGGCCTGCAGGCCCTGCACGGCATCGACCTGAGCATCCGCCGTGGTGAGATCCGTGGTCTGCTGGGCCCCAACGGCGCCGGCAAGACCACCCTGTTCAACGTGCTCACCGGCCTGTACCGGGCCGAGCAGGGGCGGGTGATGTTCGACGGCAAGCCACTGCGCATCAGCAAACCGCACAAGGTGGTGGAGGCGGGCATTTCCCGCACCTTCCAGAACATCCGCCTGTTCCACAACATGACCGCCTTGGAAAACGTGATGATCGGCCGCCATGTGCGCACCCGCAGCGGCGTGTTTGGCGCGATTTTGCGCACGCCGGCCTGTGTACGTGAAGAACGGGAGATCCGTCAGGCCGCGCGCTACTGGCTGAACTACGTCGGTATCGGGCACCTGGCCGGCGAGCTGGCCAAAAGCCTGTCCTATGGCGACCAGCGCCGCCTGGAAATCGCCCGGGCGCTGGCTACCGAACCCAAGCTGATCGCCCTCGACGAGCCGGCGGCTGGCATGAACGCTTCGGAAACCGAAGGCTTGCGCCAGTTGATGTGCAAGATGCAGGCGGATGGCAAAACGGTGTTGTTGATCGAGCACGATGTAAAGCTGGTGATGGGGCTGTGCGACCACATCACCGTGCTGGAGTTTGGCCGCAAGATCGCCGACGGCCTACCGGCCGACGTGCGCAAGGACCCACGAGTGATCGAGGCTTATCTCGGCGCGGAGGCAGTGGCATGAAGAACATTCTGCAAGTGAGCGACCTTCAGGTCAGCTATGGCGCCATCCAGGCTATCAAGGGCATCGACCTGACAGTGGGCGAGGGCGAGATGGTAGCGCTGATCGGCGCCAATGGCGCGGGTAAGACCACCACCTTGAAAACCCTGGCCGGGTTGCTGAAGCCCAGCGCCGGCAGCATCACCTTCGACGGCAAGGCGCACGCGGCGATCAAGGGGCATGACCTGATCCGTGAAGGGTTGGCGCTGGTGCCGGAAGGACGCGGCATCTTCCCCAAGCTGACGGTGCACGAAAACCTCGAGATGGGCGCTTTCAGCCGACGCGACGGCAAGGACGCCATTGCCGCTGACATCGAGCACATGTACGGCATCTTCCCGCGCCTGAAAGAACGCGCCTTCCAGCTGGCCGGCACCATGTCGGGCGGCGAGCAGCAGATGCTGGCCATCTCCCGTGCGCTGATGGGGCGGCCCAAGCTGCTGCTGCTGGACGAACCGTCCATGGGCCTGGCACCGATCATCGTGCAGAAAATTTTCGAAACCATCGTCGAGGTGGTCAAGGGCGGGGTGACGCTGCTGCTGGTCGAGCAGAATGCCCGGCTAGCGTTGCAGACCTGCCAGCGTGCCTATGTGATCGACGGCGGTCGCATCAGCCTGGAAGGGTGTGCCAAAGCCCTGCTGCATGACGATCAGGTGAAGAAGGCCTACCTGGGCGAATGATCCATTCTCAATGACAAGAGAGTCTGGGGCTGCTGCGCAGCCCTGGCAATTTCAAGTGTGCGGCACGCTGTGAGGCGCTGCCCCGCCCGCATACTCCGGCTTCAGATGCCCCTGCGCATCCAGCAGGTACGCATCCATCACCTCACGCACCACCGGTCCGGCCACTCGGCCGCCGGCCTCACCGTTTTCGATCATCACCGCCACCACCACGCTCGGGTGGTCCGCTGGGGCAAAGCCGACGAACAAGGCGTTGTCACGGTGGCGTTCCAGCGTCTTGTCGCGGTTGTAACGCTCACCCTGCTTGATCGCCACCACCTGCGCGGTGCCGCTCTTTCCGGCAATCCGGTATTGCGCACCGGCCGCCGCCGCACGGGCAATGCCGCGCGGGTCGTGCATGACCATCTGCATGCCCTGGCTGACCTGGTCCCACGCATGCTTGTCGTGCAGCACGATATCGGGCATCGGGTGGGGGTCGATCGGCGCAGCGCCACCTACGGTCATGGCGAGGTGCGGGCGGTGCCACACGCCTTTGCTCGCCAGCAGGCTGGTGGCCTGTGCCAGCTGCAGGGGGGTGACCTGCATGTAACCCTGGCCAATGCCAAGGATCAGCGTCTCGCCCGGGAACCACGCCTGGCGCCGGGTGGCACGCTTCCACTCGGCCGAAGGCATCAGCCCGGAAGCCTCTTCGAACATGTCCAGTGACACCTTCTGGCCGAGGCCGAACTCGGCCATGTAGTCATGCAGGCGGTCGATGCCCAGCTTGTGCGCCAAGTCGTAGAAGTAGGTGTCGTTGGAGCGCATGATGGCCGTGTACATGTCCACCCAGCCGTCGCCGCTACGGTTCCAGTTACGGTATTTGTGCGCATAGTTGGGCAGTTCGTAGTAGCCCGGGTCGAATACCCGGCTACCCGGGGTGATCACGCCACTGTCGAGCCCGGCGATGGCCACTTCCGGTTTTACCGTCGAGCCGGGCGCGTACAGGCCGCGCAGTACGCGGTTGAACAGCGGGCGGTCGATGGAGTCGCGCAGCGCGGCGTACTGCTTGAAGCTGATGCCCTTGACGAACAGGTTCGGGTCGAAGCTGGGGTTGCTGACCATCGCCAGGACGTCGCCATTGGCCGGGTCCAGCACCACTACCGAGCCGCGGCGGTCGCCCAGGGCCTTCTCTGCAGCCACCTGCAGGTGGGCGTCCAGGGTCAGGACAATGTCCTGCCCTGGGGTCGGGTCCTTGTGGTTGAGCACGCGCATCACCCGGCCCTGGGCGTTGGTTTCGACTTCTTCGTAGCCCACATGACCATGCAGCTGGCTTTCGTAGAAGTGTTCGATACCGGTCTTGCCGATTGACTGCGTGCCCCGGTATTCGGTGCTGTCGAGGACCTTGGCTTCTTTCTCGTTGATGCGCCCTACGTAACCCACCGAGTGGGCGAAATGCTCGGCCAGCGGGTACTCGCGGATGAACTGCGGCTCCACCTCCAGGCCCGGCAGGCGGAACTGGTTGACCGCCACCAAGGCGATTTGCTCTTCAGTCAGGCCCACCATCAGGGTCACCGGCTCGAACGGCTTGCGACCACGGCGCAGGTCCTTGTCGAACTGCTTGCGGTCGTCCTCGCTCAGGCCAAGTACTTGCGTCAGGGTGTCGAGTACCTTGGCCGAGTCGCCGCCGGCCCGTTCCCGGGTCATGGTCAGGTCGAAGCTGGGCTTGTTGTCGGCCAGCACCACGCCGTTGCGGTCGTAGATCAGCCCGCGTTCCGGGGCGATGGGTAGCACGTGCACGCGGTTGTTTTCCGACACGGCGGTCTGCTGGTCGTGCTGCAGCACTTGCAGCACATAGAGCCGGCCCACCAGCACGGCACACAGGCTGAACACCAGGGCGGCGCAGGCCAGAAGCCGGCGGTTGACCAGGTGTTTTTCCTTTTCGTGGTCCTTGAGAGGGATAGGTTGCGGCATCAGGGGCTCTTTTCGACGGGTTTCGCGATGACCGTGCGGGCGCGCGAACGGGCGGGGGATGCTACGCAACACATCCCGCAGCCTCAAGCCGAGCGCCCAGTGGTGGTGGCCTGGCATGGGCTGTGCACCCCGTGATCAGGGCGCTGTGGTGGATCATGAAGATTTGTTCATGGCCGGGCGCTGAAAGTGCCTGGGTCGCTAGCCTGAGCCGAGAGGGGCGTCTTCGCATTCGCCAACTTACAAGCCATGCAACTTCCATTGGCCAACCCCAACAGATCAGCAGCAACGCCCCGGCTTGCGCTAAGATGCCCGCTCCTGTTTCTGGAAACTGCCTGGATGAGCAAGCCCGGTCAAATGGTGTTGGTCGCGTTGCGCAAGATGATCGCCTCGGGCGAACTGGCGGCCGGCGAGCGCCTGATGGAAGTTCCCACCGCCGAGCTGTTCGGGGTCTCGCGCATGCCCGTGCGAATGGCGTTTCGTACCCTCGAGCAGGAAGGCCTGCTGGTGCGTTTTGGTGGCAGGGGGTTTCAGGTGCGTTCGGTCAGCGCCGATGACATCGCGGGTGCGGTCGAAGTGCGCGGCGTACTGGAAGGCCTGGCTGCACGCCAGGCTGCGGAACGTGGTTTGTCCGCACAGGCACGCACGGCGCTGCAACAGTGCCTGGTCGATGGCGACGAACTGTTCGACAAGGGCTTCGTCACCGAAGAAGACCTGCAGGCCTACCACGACCTCAACATGCGCTTTCACCACGTGATCATCGAAGCCAGCCACAACCCGGCCATCGCCGTAGCGCTGGCGCGCAACGATCACCTGCCATTCGCTTCGGTCACTGCACTGGCGGTGGACCGCCATGACCTGGTCCGTGAATACCGGCGCTTCAACTTCGCCCATATGCAGCACCACGCGGTGTTCGATGCCCTGATCAACCGCCAGGGTGCCCGCGCCGAAGCGATCATGCGCGAGCACGCCAATGCCACCCTGCGTTACGCCGAAACCTTCGGCGGCGCAGTGCCAGACGCGGGCATGAAGGTCATCCTGCCGGCTTCGTAAGCCGGCTCAGATATCGAGCACCAGTAACGGCGTTTTCGACCGTGAGCAGCAGGGCGTGAACTGATCGTTCAGGGCTTGCTCCTCCTCGGTAAGAAACAGGTCGCGATGGTCTGGCGTACCCTGCAACACGCCGGTCAGGCAGGTGCCGCATATGCCTTGCTCGCACGACATGGCGATCTCGATACCGTTCTGTTCCAGCACCTGAACCACGGTCTGGTCGGCCCCCACCTCGAATACCTGCCCGGTACTGCTGACCTGCACCGAGAAGCTACCGTCGTTGCGTGCATCCACTGGCGCCGCAGCAAAGTACTCGCGGTGCAGGTTGGCCTCTTGCCAACCCAGCTCCTTGGCGCTGCCCAGCACATGCTGCATGAACCCGGCTGGCCCGCATACATACAGGTGCACATCACCGTGCGGGCTGCCCAGTACCTGGGCGATGTCCAGCGCGGTTTCCGGCTGCTCGTCAAAATGCACGAACAGCCGATCGGCAAACGGCGCGCTGCGCATCCGCTCGACAAACGCCGCACGCTCGCTGGAGCGGGCGCAGTAGTGCAGCTCGAAGTCATGGCCGCCGTGGCTCAGCTGTTCAGCCATGCACAGGATCGGGGTAATGCCGATGCCCCCGGCAAACAGCACGCTGCGCCGCGCGGCCTCGGCCAGCGGGAACAGGTTGCGCGGTGCACTGATGCGCAGCCGCGCGCCGGCCTGCACCCGCTCGTGCAGGCTGCGTGAGCCGCCACGCGACGCCGGGTCGTTGAGTACGCCGATCAGGTAGCGGTGGCGTTCTTCAGGGGGGTTGCACAGCGAATACTGGCGCACCAGCCCGTTGGGCAGGTGCACGTCGATGTGTGCGCCAGCGCTGAACGCCGGTAGCTGGCTGCCGTCCGCTGCCGCCAGCTCGAAACTGCAGATGCCCTGCGCTTCATCGTTTCGGGATACCACTACGGCATCGATCATGTTGGCAGTTCCTCAGGCAGGGGTGGCGCTGGTGGCGATCAGTTGTGGCTGCGGTGCGCGCTCTTTGGCGATGATCCGCTCCAGCACCTTGCGCGATTGCACGCCGCCGGCATCGATGTTCAGCTTCAGCAGGTTGCGCTCGGGGTTGGCCAGCAGGTTCTGTTGCTGGCGCTCGAGCATCTCCAGGTCTTCGCTGAAAATCTTGCCCTGGCCCTCGCGGATGTTGTCGGTGAGGGTCTGGTCGTGTGCTGCAAAATTGCGCGCCATGCCCCAGAAGTACCAGATCGAGGTGTCGCTTTCCGGGGTGATGAAGTCGACCACGATGCTCGACGCCTTGTGCTGCGCGTCGGCGTGGTAGCCACCCTTGCCCGCATGCGCCACGCCCACTTCGATCAGCACATGGCTGGGTGGGGTGAAGCGGCATATCTGCCAGCGGTCCACCGGCACATCATCGGCCAGACCGTTGCCACGCAACGCCATGCGCCAGAACGGCGGGGCCATGATGTTCTCCATGTACCGGGCGGTAACTACTTCGTCGCCGGTAACGGTGGTGACTGGCGGTGCTTCGTCGATTTCCTTCTGGCCAATGCTGGACGCGTGCACATAGGTTTCGTGGGTCAGGTCCATCAGGTTGTCGATCATCAGGCGATAGTCGCAACCGATGTGGAACAGCCCGCCGCTGTAGGCCCACTCATCATTCACCGCCCATGCCAGGTGCGGGATCAACGCCGGGTCGGCCTGGGCCTCGTCGCCGGGCCACACCCAGATGAAGCCATAGCGCTCGACCGCAGCGAAGGTCTTGTTGCAAGGAAAGCCCCGTACCCGCTGGCCCGGCATCGACACCGTCTTGCCATCGCAACCCATGACCAGACCGTGGTAGCCACAGACCAGGTTGCCGTCTTCGACATAGCCCAGCGACAACGGCGCGCCACGGTGTGGGCAGAAGTCCTCCACGGCCGCTACGCGATTATCGTGGCTGCGGAAGAACACGATCTTTTCGCCGCAGATCTGTCGGCCCAGAGGCTTGGTGGCGATCTCGTCGGGGGTGCAAGCGACATACCAGGTATTTTTGGGGTACATGGGGAGGCTCTCCGGGGTTTTGTTTTTATTTAATGGATCCATTAGAGCCATGACAAATAGACCGGGTCAACATCATTTGTTCGTGTTATGAGATCTTTGTGCGATTATCGGAACTGCTATGGATCCATTGCCTTGAGGTCAACCCCGTAGCGCTTCGGCTGTGCCTGCCACTACGCTGCGTGCCCGGCAACGACTGTCCGCAGAACGCCAGCGCCCAAGGCGATCATGTGCGCATGAGCAAAATCAGATAAACGTTCAGGTGTGCTTGCCCTGACCTGCTATTGCTTAAGGGATCCCCAACCCACCAAGGCCCCTTGATGCTGGCCATCGAAAACCTCCACAAATCCTTCCCCACCCCCCAAGGCCCGCTGCCGGTGTTGCAAGGCGTCGACCTGTGCTTGCCGCGCGGCAGCAGCCTGGCCCTGATGGGCGAGTCGGGCAGTGGCAAAAGCACCCTGCTGCACCTGATAGCGGGGCTGGACCGTGCCGACAGCGGCCGCATCATGGTCGACGGGGTTGCCCTCGACAGCCGCGCGGAGGCGTCGCTGGCACAGTGGCGGCGGCAGGGCATTGGCCTGGTGTTTCAGCAGTACAACCTGATCAGCAGCCTGGACGTGGGGAGCAACCTGGCATTTCAGGCCAGGCTGGCCGACCGGCACGACCCCGCCTGGGTCGCTCACCTGGCGCACCGCCTGGGCCTGGCGCAGCTGCTCGCGCATTACCCGGAGCAACTGTCAGGTGGCCAGCAGCAACGTGTCGCCATCGGCCGGGCATTGGCCGGGCGCCCGGCCTGGTTACTGGCCGACGAACCCACCGGCAGCCTCGATGAAGCCAGCAGTGATGAAGTGTTGAGCCTGTTGCTGCAACTGGTCGACGAAGCCGGCAGCGGTGTGCTGATGGTGACTCACAGCCCTCGGCTGGCGGCGCGCTTGCAGCAGCGTTGCTATCTGCGCGCCGGCCGTGTGCAAGCCGGGAAGGGCTGATGAGGCTGTTGTCGCTGGCGGTGTTGGCGCTGCTCAGCCACTGGCGGCGGCATCGTGTGCAGTGCTTCAGCATTTTTACCGGCCTGTGGTTGGCCACGGCGCTGTGGAGCGGTGTGCAGGCACTGAACAGCCAGGCACGCAGCGACTACGCTCGGGCCAGCGCGGTGCTGGCAGGGCCGCTGCAGGCGCAATTGCTGCCGCGCCATGGCGAGCGCTTTGACCAGGCGCTGTACGTGCAACTGCGCAGTCAGGGCTGGGCGGTGACGCCGGTGCTGGAAGGGCGGTTGCGCCTGCCTGGTGAGCCCACTCGCAGTGTGCGATTGATCGGCATCGAGCCGTTGAGCCTGCCACCGGCCAGCAGCGTTGCCGGCGTGCAGCCACAGGCATTCGACCTGCTGGCGTTCATCGGCATGCCCGGGCAAGCCTGGGTTGGGCCAGACACCTTGCGGCAGTTGAACATGAACGCTGGGCAGGTGGCACACGACAGCGAAGGGCACTCGCTGCCACCGTTGATCCTGCAACCTGAACTGGCGCCCGGAGTGATCGTGGTCGATATCGGCCACGCGCAGGCGTTGCTGCAGGCACCTCGGCAGTTGTCGCGTCTTTTATTGGCAGGCAACGCAGGGCCGTTGCCTGCCAATATCGCGCCTTACCTTGAACTGCAACCCCGGCAAGACGACGGCGGTTTGCAGCGCCTGACCGACAGCTTTCACCTCAACCTGACTGCCCTTGGCCTGTTGGCGTTCGTCGTCGGCCTGTTCATCACCCATGCCGCGATCGGCCTGGCGCTGGAGCAGCGGCGGGGGCTGATTCGCAACCTGCGCGCCTGCGGTGTGAGCTTGAACACCCTGCTGTGTGCCTTGGCGCTGGAGCTTGGGCTGTTCGCCGTGCTGGGCGGATTGGCCGGGGTGGCCAGTGGCTACGCCCTGGCGGCCTGGTTGCTGCCCGATGTGTCCGCCAGCTTGCGCGGCCTTTACGGCGCGCAGGTCGCGGGCACCTTGAGCCTGCCCGTGGGGTGGTGGCTGGCGGGGTTGCTGGTGAGCGTGACGGGGGCATTGCTGGCCGGGGTAGGCAGCGTATTGCGTGCGGCCCGTTTACCGTTACTGGCGCTGGCACAACCTCAGGCCTGGCGAGCGGCGCAGGGGCCATGGCTGAAACGTCAGGCATCAGCTGCGGGCCTGTTGCTGCTGCTGGCCTTGGGCTGTGGCGTGCTCGGCGACAGCCTGCCAAACGCCTTCGCCATGCTGGCTGCGCTGTTGTTGGCGGCGGCGCTGTTGTTGCCAGCGTTGCTCGACCGGGTACTGGCCGGGCTGGCGCGCCTTTGCCGTCGGCCATTGGCGCAATGGTTCGTCGCCGACAGCCGTCAGCAGCTACCCGCGCTGAGCCTGGCGCTGATGGCCTTGTTGCTGGCATTGGCCGCCAGCGTTGGCGTGGGCAGCATGACCGAGGGTTTTCGCAAGACCTTTGTTGGCTGGCTTGACCAGCGCCTGTCCGCCGACCTGTACCTGACTCCACGCGATACTGACCAGGGTTTGCAGATGGCCGAGTGGCTTGGGCAGCAACCTGCGGTCAGCGTGGTGCTGCCTGGCTGGCGTGGCGAAATGCAGCTGCAAGGCTGGCCGGTGCAGGCCCAGGGCATCGTCGATAACCCGGTCTATCGAACCCGCTGGCCGTTGCTGGAACAACAGCCTCGCGCCTGGGCACTATTGGCCAGCGGGCACGCGGTGATGCTCAGTGAGCAACTGGCCAGGCGATTGAAACTGCGACTGGGCGACAGCCTTGCATTGCCAGCACCCCATTCGCCAGCCCTGACTGTCGTGGGTATCTACGCCGACTACGGCAACCCCAAAGGGCATGTGCTGGTCAATGCCCGCTGGCTGCGTGAGCATTGGCCAGGCGCAACCCTGGCAGGGTTGAGCGTGGACCTGCTTACTGACGATGGGCAAGCCATCAAGGCCGAGTTGCAACGGCGCTTCAACCTGGACGACAGCCGCGTGGTCGAGCAGGCACGGCTGAAACGCTGGTCGACCGATGTGTTCAACCGTACGTTTGCCGCCACTGCCGCGCTCAACAGCCTGACCCTGGGCGTGGCCGGTGTGGCGCTGTTCATCAACCTGCTGACCCTTGGCCAGGCCCGGCTGAGCCAGTTGGCGCCGCTGTGGGCATTGGGCGTGCGGCGCGCACGGCTGGTCTGGCTGAGCCTGGGCCAGGCACTCATGCTCAGTGGCCTCACCGTGCTGCTGGCGATCCCGTTGGGGCTGCTGCTGGCCTGGTGCCTGGTCGCGGTGGTGAACGTGCAGGCATTTGGCTGGCGCTTGCCGCTCTACGTGTTCCCCTCGCAATTGCTGCAATTGGCCCTGCTGGGCCTGCTCACCAGCCTGCTGGCCAGTGCCTGGCCGCTGTGGCAATTGGCGCGTCGCCAGCCGCGCGAACTCTTGAGGCCGTTTGCCGATGAAACCTAATGCCTGGCTGTTGCTCTGCGGGATACTGTGCGGGTGTGATCAGCCGGCACCGCAGAGCTATGCCGGGCTTGGGCAGCAGGCGAGCGGGTTCAGCCAGGTGAGCCGCGAGCATCGCCTGGTATTCCCTCGCGACCACGGCGCCCACGATGGCTTTCGCATCGAGTGGTGGTACATCACTGCCAACCTCAAGGACGCCCAAGGGCGTGACTGGGGCGTGCAGTGGACGCTGTTTCGCTCAGCCTTGCGCCCCGGTCCGGAAACCGGCGACTGGAACAGCCCGAACCTGTGGATGGGGCACGCGGCGTTGACTGGCCCGGGCGGCCATCAATCGGCTGAAACCCTGGCGCGTGGCGGTATCGGCCAGGCCGGGGTGCAGGCCGAGCCCTTTCGGGCGTGGATCAATGGCTGGTCGCTGCAGGGCGCGGACACTGTCGACAACCTGCAAATGACCGCGGATGGTGAGGGTTTCCGCTACCGCCTCCACCTCCACAGCGAGCGGCCGCTGGTGCTGCATGGGGCGCAGGGCTACAGCGAGAAGTCTGGCAAGGGGCAGGCTTCGTATTATTACAGCCAGCCTTTCTATCAGGTGCAGGGTGATGTTCAGCGCGGCAGCCAGTGTATCGCGGTCAGCGGCCAGGCCTGGCTGGACCGGGAATGGAGCAGCCAGCCGTTGGCAGCCGGTCAGGCAGGCTGGGACTGGTTCTCGCTGCACCTGGACAGTGGCGCCAAGCTGATGCTGTTTCAGGTGCGTGAGGCGCAGGGGGAGGCCTATCGCGCCGGGACCTGGGTTGGGCCGCTGGGTGAGGTGGTTGCGTTGCACGGCGCACAGATCCAGCTGCAGGCGCTGGCCTGGGCAAGGCAGGGCAACGGTAAGCGCGTACCGGTGCGCTGGCGGGTGCAGGTGCCGGGGCATGGGGTGGATGTGCAGGCCGAGGCCGTGGAGCCGCAGGCGTGGATGCAGACACGGTTCCCGTATTGGGAGGGGCCGGTGCGCTTGAGCGGGAGTTCGGGTGGGCGCGGGTATCTGGAGATGACCGGTTACTAGCACCGGGTGTTCTGATCAGGATGGCCCCCAGGGGCCCGGCCCGTCGCCCGGTCGCCGCGGTGACTGTAAAGATATGCAAAGTTTCCCCGTGCCATCATCCCGCACCTCTAGAATCCGCCCGCTGCCGCACCGGTCAACGGCGGGCAGCAGATCTAGCCTTGTGGAGCGTTCCAATGAAGTCGAAACACCTTTTCCGCGCAGCCCTGGTTGCGGCGCTGGTATCCGCCTTGTCGGGTTGCTGGATGTTCATGCCGCCGGGTGGTGGCGGTGGTCACGGTGGGGGCCACGGTGGTGGTGGCGGTGGCTATGGCGGCCATCAGGGCGGCGGCCCGCGCTAAGCTGCCCCCGCGATGGAACGCACTGCCTCGGCCGGGTGGCAACAGCACGCCCGGCCGAGGGTTCTGATCTTCACCACGTTATCCGCTTGCCGTCCCACCCCCAGAAACTGCCACTCTCCGCCGGCCCTAGCCGTGCTACCTGCTCTATCACGCACTGCGCGGCAAACGCCGGGTCAAACAGTTTCCCCTCCGGTACGTTGCCCTGGAAGGGGCGCGACAGCGCGGTGTCGGTGGTGCCCGGATGCAGCGCCAGTACAGTAGCGCCAGGGTTGAGGCGTTTCAGTTCGATGCTCGCCGTGTGCAGCAACTGGTTCAGCGCCGCCTTGCTCGCACGATAGCTGTACCAGCCCCCCAGGCGATTGTCGCCGATCGAACCGACCCTGGCCGACAGTGCGGCGAATGTGGCGGGCTGTTTGCGCAACAGGGGCAGCAAATGCTTGAGCAGCAGGATCGGCGCGAAGGTATTGGTGGCGAAACCGGCCTGCAACCCCGCCAGGTCCAGCTGGGCCAACGACTTTTCGGCTTTGGCGCCGTCCTGATGCAGTATGCCCAAGGTGCTGATGACCAGGTGCAGGTGCTCGCAGGCACGGCCCACCTCACGTGCCAGGCCTGCGAGCGCTGCTTCATCGCGGGCATCGCAGTCCGTCAACCGCATGCGTTCGCCATGTGCCCTGGCCAGCGCCAGTAGTGCCTCATTGGTGCTGGCGTGGCGTGATACCGCCCACACCTGGCGAACATCACGCCGGGCCAGCAGTGCGCTGCACAGCGCCAGGCCAATGCCCTGGCTGGCACCGCAAATCAATACATCGGCCTTGTCTGCAAGGTTGGGGATCAGGCTCATGCGCTGGCTCCTCAGTGTTGGCGTCTTGGTTGCAATGCGGGTTGGCACTTCAATCCTGATAGATCTTCGTCAACAACCGCAACAACTGCCCGCGTTCCTCATCATCCAGCGCCGCTGTCGCCTCGCGGTCGCTGTCGCTGGCAATTTGCTTCAGCTCCTTGAGCAAGGCTTCCCCGGCCTTGCTGAGAAATATCCCATAAGAGAGCGAGCGGGCCAGGTCTGCTTGCATCAACCCCGGGTTTCGCTCGATCACCGCCAGTGCCGAGAACTGTGCCGGATAAAGGAAAGGTAATTTTCATGATAGTTAATTGAGATAACAAATTGGCTGACTTGGTTTGCCCCAAGGCAGCCGAGATGGCCTGCTTCTTCACGCTCACCGTGTTGTACATGCTGCTGAACTGGTTGCCATCGTTGTTGATCGGGCAGGGCTATAGCCGGCCGCAGGCAGGCGCGGTGCAGATCCTGTTCAACCTGGGCGGCGCGGCAGGCTCGTTCCTGACCGGGCGCATGATGGACAAAGGTTACGCGGGGCGCGCGGTCTTCATTGCCTATACCGGGATGTTGGCCGCCGGGCGGATTCTGGCGGCGGGCGGGGGGGGCTTGCTGCTGGCAGCGTCACCTGGGCTGGCGGTGGTAGCGCTGGCGGCGTGCGCCAGGCCCACACAGCGTGCGCCACGGTTCATGACGCGGGCGATGATGCGTCGTCTTGCAGCAGTTCTGGCTCAGGTGAACACCCTCTGTTCGCCACCCCGAACGGCACATGCACCATCGGCAGATCCCCCGCAGGGGACTGCAGGTGGCTGCGCTGGTCATCGAAAAACACATGCGGCTTCAGGATCGACAGCACCCTGGGCTTTTCCATCCCGCCGAGAAAGAAGCATTCGTCCGGCGACACGCCCCAATCCTTCAGCGTGGTCACCACGCGTTCATGCGATGGCGCGTTGCGCGCGGTGACAATGGCAATCCGCAGGATCCGTTTGTACGCCGGATCCTCGGCCAGCTTACGGTCCTCCAGCATGCGGATGAGCGAGAGCTTGCGATACAGGTCTGCCAATGGCCCGGGCGAGTGGGGGATGCCCTTGCGCGCCCGTTCGTGCTCCTGAAATTCATCCAGGTTGTTGTCGCGCTTGAACACACTCTCCGCTTCATCGTCGGCAATCACGCCATCGAAGTCGAATGCCACGCGCAGTTCGGTGTCGATCTCGTCATCGTAGATGCGCGTGGGCAGTACACGCCCGGCTGGGTAGTTGGCGTCGATGGCCTTCTGCACATCCTGTTCGTTGGCACTGAGGAACAGTGAAGCATTGAACGCCGGGATGTATTCGTAGGGCGAGCGGCCCGACATGAACGCTGCGCGGGTGATGTCCAGCTGGTAATGATCGATCGAGCGGAACACCCGCAGGCCGGTTTCCGGCGAGTTGCGCGAGAGCAGCACCACCTCCACGGGCAGCTGGTCGGGGAAGGCCTGGTTGATGCTCAGGAAGCGGCGAATGAATGGGAACGCCACGCCTTTGGGAAATGGCACATCCAGGTTCTGCTGCTGGTGCTGACGGTAAGCCTCAACGCCCTGGGTCTGGTAGATGTCGTCGGGGACGGTAAGGTCGAACAGCGCGCTCGAGGCAACGCCGATGACCAGTTTCTGTTCGATAGGGTAGGGCATTGAACAACTCCTGAAGCTGTGCTGAAGGCAAGTGTACGCGTGCGTCACGACGAACGCCCTCAGGCCTGTCGGTCCGTCAGTTCAGCTGCGAGCCAGCGCTTCGGGGTTGGCAACGTTTTTCGGTACACCCTCGAAAAATGCCAGTACGTTGTCGAAGGCATCGCCAAAGTACAGCTCGTAGCCGTTCTTCTCTACATACCCCAGGTGCGGCGTAGCGAGCACACGGGGGTGGCGCAGTAGTGGGTGACCCGGGTCGAGCACCGGCTCCTGCTCGTACACATCCACCGCCGCGTAGCCTGGGCGCCCTGCGTCCAGGGCCTGCAGCAAGGCCCCAGGGGCTAGCAGTTCGGCGCGGCTGACATTCACCAGCAGGGCGTCGGGCTTCATCAAGGACAGGTCATCGAAAGTGACGCCGTGCCGCGTCTGTTCCGACAGGCGCAGATTCAGGCTGACGATATCCGCGTCGGCAAAAAATGCCTGGCGTGAAGGGGCTGCACGGTGGCCATCGGCTTCGGCTGCGGCGCGGCTGCTGTCGCTGCCCCACACCAGCACCGGCATGTCGAACGCGTGAGCATACCGCGCCAGGCGTTGGCCGATCTTGCCATAACCCCATATACCCAGTACCTGGCCTGCCAGCGCCTGGCCCAGGTTGACCTGCCAGTGGCCCTGGCGGAAGGCATCGATGGCTGGCACCAGTTGCCGGCGGGCATTGAGGATCAGCGTCCAGGCCAGTTCCGCAGGCGCCACCGGCGAGCCGCGCCCCTCTGTCACGGCAATGCCGCGAGCCGTGCAGGCGGCCAGGTCGAGGTGGCTGGACACCTTGCCGGTCTGGCTGATCAGCTTGAGCCTGGGCAGGCGGTCGAGCAAAGCCGCGTCGATACGCGTGCGCTCGCGGGTGAGCACCAGTGCGTCGGCCTCGGCAAAGCGCTGGGCAAGTTCGTCCAGCGAGGCAGGCTGGCACTCATGAAGCACGCTGACCTCGTGCCCGTGCAAACGGCTGAAGCAATCGAGCGTACGAATCACGTCCTGATAATCGTCCGGGATGACAATGCGCATGGTGTTCTGGCCTTGGCGGTACGGTGAAGTAGGCAAGATAACCCAACAAGCCTTTATCGACATCGGCCTGCATGACGTTGCTGCGCAACGTTGGCCGCCCCTACCCAGCAGTGCGCTGATGGCCCGTCAGTTGCTCCACCAGAAAATCCACGAACACCCGTACCCGAGCCGGCATCGCCGGGCCGCCGACGAACACCGCATGGATCGGTTCGCGGTCGTCAGGGTTGTACGCGTCCAGTAACGGCACCAGCCGCCCGCTGGCCAGGTCGTCCGCGACGGTAAAAGTGCCGATGCGCGCCACGCCGGCACCCAGCCTGGCCAACTGCGCCAGGGCTTCGCCGCTGCTGCATTCGATGTTGCCGGTCACCTTCAACCAAAACACCTGCCCGTCGCGACGGAATGGCCAGTCGGGCGCTGCCCGGCGAAAGTTGAAGCGCAAGCAGTTGTGGCTGGCCAGGTCCTCCGGCACCTGGGGCGTACCACAGCGCTGCAGGTACTCAGGCGAGGCCACTACCACCTGGCCGGTTTCGCCAATGGCGCGGGCACTCAGCGAGCTGTCTGGCAGCCGGCCGAAGCGCAACGCCACGTCGGCCTGGCCGCCGAGAATGTCGGCCACTTCGTCGCTGAGGCTAAGGTCGACGAGCACCTGCGGGTAACGGGCGCTGAACGCGGCCAGCAGTGGCACCACGGTCTGCCTGGCATGGCCTAGCGCCGCACTGACCCGCAAGCGCCCGCGGGGTACGCCCTGGTCGGTGACGGCCTGTTCCACTTCCTGCATGTCCGCCAGCACCCGCCGCGCCCCGAGTAGGTACGCCTCACCTTCGGGCGTGAGCGTGATCGCCCGGGTAGTCCGCAACAGCAGGCGGGTGCCCAGGCGCTGTTCGGTGCGCGCGAGGATACGGCTGACTGCCGAGGGTGTAAGGCCCAGCGCCCGAGCGGCGGCAGACAGGCTGCCCTCCTGCGCCACCCTGGCAAAAACCTCCATCTCTCCAGATCGTCCACTGACGTCCATTTGTGCCTCGTGAGCAAAGGTGATTGGCAAAAAGGCACTCTAGTGCGCCTGCGACGCAGATCGTAGCATTCACGGCATAGATAAGGAGCTTGCCATGCGTATCAATCCACCCCTGGTCGCACTCGCCATCGGTGCCTTCGGCATCGGTGTCACCGAGTTCGCCCCCATGGGCATGTTGCCCAGTATCGCCACCGACCTTGGCGTATCCATCCCTGCTGCCGGGCTGCTGGTCAGTGCCTATGCCCTCGGCGTGCTGATCGGCGCACCGCTGATGACCTTGGCCACGGTGAAAATCCCGCGGCGTTACCTGCTGATCGGGCTGATGGCCATCTTCACCTTGGGTAACCTGATGTCTGCCCTGGCCAGCGACTACACCAGCCTGCTGGTGGCGCGCGTGGTCACTTCGCTGAACCACGGCGCCTTCTTTGGCATCGGTTCGATCGTTGCGGCCAGTGTGGTTCCGCCCGAAAAGCGCGCCGGGGCGGTGGCGGCGATGTTCATGGGCCTGACTCTGGCCACCATCGGCGGCGTACCGCTGGCGACCTGGTTTGGGGAAATGCTGGGCTGGCGCACGGCGTTCTGGGGCATTGCCGGGCTTGGCCTGATAGCGATGACCACGCTCTGGTACGCACTGCCCAATGTGCCGTCGCCCAAAGGCGACGGGGCCATGGCCGAAATCCGCGTGCTCGGCCGTGGGCCAGTGCTGGCGGCGTTGTCACTGACCGTGGTGGGGTCGAGCGCGATGTTCACAGTGTTCACCTATATTGCGCCGATCCTGCAGAGCGAGGCGGCTGCTTCCACCACCTTCGTCACAGCCATGCTGGTGTTGTTCGGTGTCGGGCTGACCTTGGGCAACGTGTGGGGCGGCAAGGCGGCAGACCGCTCGATCGATCGCACCTTGATCCTGTCCTTGGCGGTGCTGATTGCCGTGCTGCTCGTGTTCCCGCTGGTATTGAACTGGTCGCTGCCGACGGCGTTGGCGATCCTGGTTTGGGGCGCCGCCAGCTTCGCTCTGGTTCCGCCGTTGCAGATGCGGGTGATGGAAGCGGCCAAGGACGCACCCAACCTGGCATCGGCGGTGAACATTGGCGCGTTCAACCTGGGTAATGCAATTGGCGCGGCACTCGGGGGCGCGGTGATCAATGCAGGGTTGGGCTACCCGGCGATTTCCCTGGCAGGGGCGGCGATGGCGGGGGTCGGGTTACTGATGGTACTGCTATTTGCCTGGCGCGGGCGGGTAGGCGCGGCGCCGGGCCAAGTGGCGGCGTAACGGAACGGCATGGCCGTGGTAGTTTTGCCCGCCATCGCGACGCAAGGCCGCTCGCACAGGGTAAGCGATCGGCTTTGCGTCACACGTCCAGGTGTTACGGCGTACCGTTGCGGCCATGCAGGTGATAGGCCGGGCGCTCGCTCAGGCGTTCGTAGTAATCCCGCACGGCCGGCAACTGCGGGTGCTCGAAAGGCGTTTCGAACCAGCGGTTTACCGACAGGCCGATCGGGATGTCGGCCAGGGTGAACTGGCTTCCGGCCACGTAGGCACCGGTGCGGGCTAGCTGGCGGTCAAGGATGTGCATGTAGTGCGACCAGTCCGCGCAACCGGCGGCCAGTGCCTGCGGGTCTTGGTGAGCGGGCGAGTGCCTGACCAGGGACATGAAGGCGTAGCTCCAGGAACGGTTCAGGTCCGTGGCCTGCCAGTCGATCCACTGGTCGATCCTCGCCCGCGCCTGCGCCTCCTCGGGGTAAAAAGCCGTGGCGCCATAGCGGTTGGCCAGGTAGCGGATGATGCTGTTGGACTCCCACAGGGTAAAGTCGCCATCCTGAATCACGGGGATCATGGCGTTGGGGTTCAGCGCCAGGAATTCGGCGCTGTCGGTCGGCTGGAAGCCTGCGCCCCAGTCTTCACGCTCGAACGCTACCTCGAATTCCGCGCAGGCCCACAGGACTTTACGCACGTTGATGGAAGAGGCTCTGCCCAGAATCCGTAGCATGGTGTCCGTCCTGAAGTGGGGTGATTGATCGTCCGCCCCGCCAGCCGTTTTGGCAACCCCGATGTCGAACCGGTGTAAATGCGTCCGCAGTTGGCCATGCTTGCCTGGGGGCCTCGAACTTGGCACCCTTGGGCAGGTTTAATCGTCTGCAACACGACAGAAGGAAGTACGCATTGAGCTGGGACAAGGTGGGGAAGCTTCTGGTCGCCGTGCTGATCGGCCTGATGGTCCTGTTGGCCGCCTACGCGTTATTCAGGGGCAACCCGCGCCTGGAGGCGTCACTGACCTATGCCTATCTCACCTACCCCAGCCAGTTCAGCGAGCGTATCAGCAAGGCGAGCGAGCAGCTCAAGTACGAGCAGTTGCAGGGGAGAATCAACAGTATCGGCCAGGGCGCGCTGAGCTCCGACCAGGTCGAACGGTTGATCGAGATGGCCCAGGCACCCTATGCCCAGTTGTTCGCCAAGCCGTTCGAGGCCGGGCTGGTCGACCACCGTACCGGCTTGCTCGTCGAACTGCACAACACGGGTGACGCGCAGGTACGCGAGGTAAAAATCCGCCTGCCGGCCAAAGGCCTGGTGCAGGTGCGCGATGCTGCCGGCAACGACACGCTGCTGGAGAACGCCACCGCGCAGATCGATATTCCGGCGATCGAGCCGGGGGGCAGGTGCAAAGTGTGGGTGTACTTCGATGCCGACTATTCGCAGATCCGCCAGGGCGGGGTCGGCATCAGCCATGCCGATGGGGTGGCCGATGTGCAGGTGTACCACGAGGTCATCGGTTTTCCGGCCACGGTCGCCCGCTACAGTCGAGAACTGATGGTGCTGCTGGGCGTGCTGGCTTTCAGCGTGCTTGGCTTGAGCTATGCCTGCCTGGCACGGCGTAACCCACGCTAAAAGCCGCTCTCATCGCAACACGAGGCCGTGCCTACATGCCGCGCGCCTCTTGCAGTGCCAGGCTCCGACGCAGTTGTTCGAGCAGCGCCACACGTAGCGCCTGTGGCGCCTGCACGCGGATCGAGCCGGCATGCGATAGCAGCCAGCCCATCAGCGCCCGGTTGTCATCGACGGTAGCTACCAGGGCGGCGCCACCGCTGGCGTGCGGCGTGAGTTGCATGTCTGCGGACAATGGCGCTTGTTTCAGGCGGCTGGCAAGGGCGTCATCGACCCAGGCGTGCAGTTCAACCGGTGCCGGTGGCGTCAGCACGTCCGGCTGCAGCTGCTGCGCGTCGCCCAGGCTCAGGCCCGGCTGCCAGTACCAGCCGTAAGGCATGCCTTTGGTGTTGCATTGCAGTGGGAACAGTGCAGCGAGCTCGACCAAGTCGCGTTCGACAGTCCGCTTGCTGGTGGTATGACCTACGGTTGTCAGCGCCGCCTGCAACTGGGTAGAGCTCATGCCTGGGTGGCGACCCGGCAGCAGTTTGAGCAACTGCCACTGGCGGGCGATGGTATGGCGGGTAGGGTGGCTGGGCAAAGGCTTCGTCCTTGAAGGCAGGCACCGGGCCTGCCTGAGTGATGGCGTTTAGCTATCGCCCAGCATACCTTGCCAGCGAATGGGATCCAAGGTTTCGTATCAGGTCGCCCTGTAACCGGTGCTGGCCAGGCTGACCACTTTGTAACAGGCCGACGCCGTGACCAGGGTTTGATCATTGCCGTCCCTGAGCTCACCTTTGGCGTAGCAATAAGCGCCACGACGCCTGTACATCCTGGCAATGCCCATGATGTTCCCAGGTGAGGCGGGGCGAACAAAGGTGGTTGCCAGTTTCACCGTCAGTGCAATTTCGTGGGTGTCCAACGTTGCATAGACAGCAGGGCCAAGGCAGTCATCGAGCATCGCTGTCAGCATCCCGCCCTGGATTTTGCCCAATGGGTTGGTCAACGATTCCGATGCATCGAACTGTACTTTGACTTCGCGCGTTGCCAGTTCATGGCTGATGAAGTTCCAGCCGAGCAAGCGTGCGGCGTTAGGCCGTGGCACCAAACCCGCGACGATCTGCCAGAAGAGGTTGTCTTTCATGTGCTTCACTCCCGTGTCAGGCACCAGCCCGGGCCAACAGCCCGAACAGGAAACCCAGCCAACAAAGCATCATGGCTAGCCAGCTGGCCATGACCGGTGGTGATCCGTTGCTACGGCGTTTTACCTGGCCAGCCACCGCGATGATCGGCGTGATCGCCAGCAGGCAGTACCCCTGTAACAACACCAGTAATTGCAGCGGAACGCGTAGCACAACCACTTGGTGAAGCAGCAGCAGCCCCGCGCAGGCAATGGCCAGCCAACCCCAGCCGACCAGGCGTACCAGGGCTAACAACAGCAGTTGCAAGCGGGCATCCAAGGTGTGCCAGGGGCGTTCGATGGCCGCCGCGTGGTAGGGCATGATTTGCGAGCGGGTCGCATAGATAAGCGCAAAAGCGGCGATGATGAGCAGTGCGGTGCCATAGCTTGCCAGATGCAACAAGATCAGCCAGTCCATTGATGGGAGCCTCTTGATTACCTGGCCCGATAGTGGGCTACGTCATGTTGAAGTGGCTACTGGCAGAAATGACGGGTGGCGCATTGATGGCGCTTGATCCACGCGCGCCTGTAGTGCCTCGATGAACACCGCTTCGGCTCGACTGAAGCGCTGCTCCCTGTTCCACAGCAGGTGAATATCCACATCGGCAATGCCTAATAGCGCTCTGCGCGGCATCCTCGCCCAGGCCGGCCGCTACCTGGCAGACGTTAGCTGCCGGGTGGGCGAGCTGGCCGGCATCAGGGAGCGGCGCGTCGCACATGCTTCACCAGCACCTTCTCCAGCAACTCCCACATCGCCGGGTCGGTGCTGAAGGCCACGTTGAAGCGCATCCACCCGGTCGCTTTGGCATCGACCATGAACAACTGCCCAGGCCCAAGCATGATGCCTTTCTCCAGCGCATCGTCCAGCAATGCAGCGCTGTCGGGGATGGCTGGATGACGGGTCCATATGTACATGCCTTCGTCTGATTCGATGAACAATTCGAACCCTAATCGATGCAGATGCCGACCAACTTCCTGGTGTGCTTCGGCCAGGCGCTGGCGCAGGCGCTTGAGGTGCTTACGCCAGCGGCCGTCGATGATCGCGGCGTACACCACACGCTCCATCACCTGTGAAGTGGTCAGGCCCGAACGCATTTTCAGGTGCAGCAGTTTCTGCATCAATTCAGGGTTGGCCAGCATGTAGCCGACCCGCACGTTGGGCGAGATGCTCTTCGAGTAGCTGCCCACGTACACCACCTGCTGCAGGTGATCGAGGCTGGCCAGGCACGGTTGCGGCTCGGCAACCATGTCGGCGTACAGGTTGTTCTCTACCAGGCGGAAGCCGTGCTGGCTGGCCAGTTGCAGCAAGCGGTGCAACTGCGGCAGCGGGGTGCGCGAGCAGGTCGGGCTGTGCAGGTGTGGCTGGGTGAAAAACGCGGTCGGGCGGTGGTGTGTCAGCAACTGTTCCAGCTGGTTCAGGTCGTAGCCGGCCGGGGTGCGCGGCACGCCGACCAAGGTCGCGCCCTGGGTACGCAGAATGCTCATCAGGTTGGGGTAGCCGGGGTCGTCCACCAGCACCACGTCGCCCGGGCGTACCAGCGTGCGTGCGGCCAGGTCCAGCGCTTGGCTGGCGCCGTGGGTCAGCATCAACTGCGCCGGGTTGGCGACGATCGACAGTTCCTGCTGCAGGTTCTGCGCGGTCAGCGCACGTAGCTCAGGCAGGCCCATGGGGTCGCCATAGCCAGACAGTTCCAGCGGGCTGCCAGCCACCTGGCGCAGGCCGCGGCGCAGGCCGTCTTCGTACATCCAGTCGTTGGGCAGCCAGCCGCACCCTGGTTTGAAGGGCAACTGGCGGATCTCGAAGATTTGTTGCAGGTACCACTCGGAGTTGAACGTTGGTCGAGTGGTGTCGGCCTCGGCGTTGTGCTGTTCCAGCAGTTCGCCCGCCGCGCGGTTGACGAAGAACCCGGCATTGCCACGGCTCACCAACAGGCCCTGAGCGACCAGGCGGTCGTAGGCCTCGACCACGGTGAAGGTACTTACCGAATAGCTCGCGGCAAAGGCGCGGATCGACGGAACCTTGGCGCCTGGCTTGAGGGTCTGGTTGTCGATGGCCTCGCGCAACCCGTCGATGATCTGGTTCACCAACGGGGTCGAGGAGTCTGGGTGTAATTCGAACATTCGGGGCCTTCAGGGTGCGTATCGCCTGGCGTTTGCAGGGTGTACTGCATGGGCGACCTGTACAGTGCAGTGCGAGTTTCATGCCACTGTGCATGGCTCTCTGCGTCGGACATTTTTACATTAGGTGTCGGATATCGCCACATAAAGCATGTTCAGTTCGCTCCAGGCAGTCGCCCTGGGGCGCGTCAGCAGGCCGCCATGGAAGGCCTGCGTGTGTTCGCACACACCATCCTGCCCGCATTAGCACTGATGTACAGGTGAAACCGCCAGCCATCGGGGTTTCACGGTTTTCCTTGGATAAAAAGAAGCACGGGGTACACAACTGATGGACGCAACATCCACAACCACCACCGCGAAAAGCGGGCACGAGAGCAAGCTCAGTGCCTCGCTGAAGTCGCGCCACCTGACGATGATGTCGATCGCCGGGGTTATTGGCGGCGCCTTGTTCGTCGGTTCCGGCAGCGTGATCCACAGCGCCGGCCCAGCCGCTGTCCTGGCCTACCTGGCGGGCGGCATCCTGGTGGTGCTGATCATGCGCATGCTGGGTGAAATGGCGACTTCCTCGCCAGACACCGGCTCGTTCTCCACTTACGCCGATCGCGCCATTGGCCGTTGGGCCGGTTTCACCATCGGCTGGCTGTACTGGTGGTACTGGGTCATCCTGATGGCCTGGGAAGCCTACGTGGCGGGTAAGATCCTGCATGGTTTCTTCCCCGATGTGAGCGTCAACGTATTCGTGCTGGCCACGACCCTGTTGCTGATCACCGTCAACTTCTTCAACGTCAAGCACTACGGTGAGTTCGAGTTCTGGTTCGCCTTGATCAAGGTCATCGCGATCGTCTGCTTCCTGATCGTGTGTACTGCTGCCGTGATGAACATCTGGCAATTCGGTGAAGTGCGTGGCATCAGCCACCTCACCGCCGAAGGCTTCATGCCCAATGGCATCACCACGGTGATCGGTGCCTTGCTCGGGGTGATGTTCGCCTTCCTCGGCGCGGAAATCGTGACCATCGCCGCGTCCGAAGCCAAGGACCCGGCCGCGCAGATCGTCAAGGCGACCAACTCGGTGGTCTGGCGTGTGTGCCTGTTCTACGTCGGTTCGATCTTCCTGATCGTTTGCCTGGTACCGTGGAACGACCCGCACCTGGGTGTTTCTGGCTATGGCGCCTACCGCCGTACCCTGGAACTGCTGGGCGTGCCGTATGCCGAGCTGCTGATGAACTTCGTGGTGCTGACTTCGGTGAGCAGCTGCCTGATCTCCGGCCACTACACTGCCTCGCGCATGCTGTTCTCGCTGGCCCAGCGTGGCGACGCGCCGTCGTTCTTCAAGATCACCCGCGCCGGTACCGGTGTGCCGGTGTACGCGATCATGGGTTCGTGCGCCGTGGCCGTGGTCTGTGCGTTGATCAACTTCAGCGAAACCCTGCGCCCGAAAGACGTGCTGGACACCCTGATGAACACCACCGGCATGATCGCCCTGCTGGTGTACCTGGTCATTGCCTTCTCGCAGCTGCGCATGCGCCGCAAGCTGATCGCCGAGGGCAAGGAAGTACGCCTGAAAATGTGGCTGTTCCCCTGGCTGACCTACCTGGTGATCGCCTTCATCGTGGCGGCGCTGGTAACCATGGCCTTCATGCCTGACTACCAGATCCTGGTGATCTCCACCGGCATCGCTGCGGCGGTCGTGGTGGCGATGGGTGTGGTGCACCAGATTCGCTCTGGTAGCAAGCAGCACTAAGCGTCATTCGCGTCTGGAAACGGCCGGCTCCCTCGGGGACCCGGCCGTTTCGCGTTGTTGGGCCTGGGCTTTTTCTGCGGGCATATGGAAACGCTGGTTCATCCACGGTGAACCGAGCAGGGCGGCCGCGCCGATCAGGGCCAGGATGGCGATTGCGATGTAGGTTTTCAGGGATGTGCGCATGCAAGGACTGACTTCAAGCAGAGGTGATCAGTTCCGGCGTAACCCTTGCGCAGCCCTCCCAGCGGGCGACAGATGGCATATGCTAGGCACATAGCCCGTCCAAAGGAGCCGCACATGGCCTGGTCCGCCAACCAGTATTCCCTGTTCGAAGACGAACGCACGCGCGCCGTACGCGACCTGATTGCCGCCATCCCGCCACGGCCGGTACGCCACGCCACCGACCTGGGTTGCGGCCCCGGCAATTCAACCGAGGTGCTGCTGCAACGTTATCCCGATGCCCAGGTAACAGCGCTGGACAGCGACCCCGACATGATCGCCAAAGCCCGCGAACGCAAACGCCTGTGCATCCCCCGGGTACGCACGGTCATTGGCGACATCGGCGGCTGGTCCGCGCCCGAGTCGCAGGACCTGATCCTGGCCAATGCCTCGCTGCAATGGGTACCTGACCATGCCTCGCTGTACCCGCACCTGGTGCGCCAGCTCAGCGAAGGCGCCAGCCTGGCCGTGCAGACCCCGGACAACCTCGACGAACCCGCCCACCGGCAGTTGCGCGAGATTGCCAGCCAAGGGCCTTGGGCGGCAAAATTCGCCGACTTCCAGCTGCCGCCCCGGCACGGTGCAGCATTCTATTACGACCTGCTCAGCCCACTGTGTGCCCGGGTCGATGTGTGGCGCACCACCTATCACCACCCATTGCCGGGTGGCGCCGAAGCGGTGGTGGAATGGTTCAAGGGCTCGGCGTTGCGCCCTTACCTGGGCCGGCTGGACGCGCAGGAGCAGGCCGACTTCCTGCAGATGTACCTGCAGGCGATGCAGCGCGACTACCCGCCGGCCACCGATGGCAAGGTGCTGTTGCCGTTCCCGCGCCTGTTCGTGATCGCTACCCGCTAGGACGGCGCCAGCGCCAGGCCACGTAGCTGTAGATGGCCAGGTTGAGCACGAGCACGAAGCTGCCCAGCAGGAGCTGGATAGGCGGTGTCAGGCCGGCGGGGTAGATCAACGGCCAGATGTAGTGCTCGACGAAGCCGCCGTCGTAGCCCGCATCCCCGGCGGCGCTGCGCATGCGATTTTCCCACGTGGTCAGTGGGCAGCCCAGGTGCAGGCACTCTACCGCCAGGCCCCAGGCCAGGGCCGGCAGGTGCAGCCACAGGGCAGGGCGCCAGCGCAGCACCAGCAGGCCGCCGAACAGCACCAGCAGGATGAAGGCCAGGTGCAACAGCACCAGGGTGTCGGCAAGAAGGCGGTACAGCATGGTTTGGGTGCCGGGGGGACTGGGATTATCCCAGCATAGTTGGGTGTTTGATCGGGCCTACACCCCTTCCTCGACCATCTGCAGGAAAGTCGCCACCACCCGCCGCGTACGCTGCTCACTCAGGCACACCAGGGTCTCGGTCAAGTGCCGCTGGCAATCGACGATCGGCAACGCACACACCCGCGCATCGGCACCGAACTCGGCCGCCGATACCACGCCGACGCCAATCCCTACCACCACCGCTTCTCGCGCTGCTTCGCGGCCCTCCACCTGGATCGCTGCGCGGATCCGCAGGCCGGCACGTTGCATCTCTTCTTCCAGCGTTTGCCGCGTGACCGAGCCGGGCTCGCGCAGCACCAGTGGTGTGTCGTCCAAGTCGGCCAGGCTGATCGAGCCGCGGCTGGCCCATGGGTGGTGGTGGGAAACGAATGCCACCATCGGGTCACGACGCAGTGGCAGGCAATGCAGGCGCTCATCGTCGACATCCCGCCCCAGCAGGGCCAGGTCGGCCTGGTAGCTGAACAGCCGGGCCAGTGATTCATCGGTGTTACCGGTTTCGATCTTCACCTGGATGCCCGGGTAGCGCTGGCAAAACCGGGCGATCTGCGGCAGCACATGCACCGGCGCATCCACTGCCAGCACCAGGCTGCCGGTGTGCAGCGCCCGCGAGTCGTGCAGCAGCTCCTGTGCCTCGGCCTCGCAGGCGAACAGGCGCTGGCTGATGCCCAGCAGCCGCTCGCCGAGATCGGTGAGCTGCACCGAGCGCTTGTTGCGGTGGAACAGCAATACCCCGAAGCGCTCCTCCAGTTTGCGCACCTGGTCGGACACCGCAGGTTGGGTAAGAAACAGCTTTTCTGCGGCGCGGGTAAAGCTGCCGTGCACAGCCACCGCGTGGAAAGCCTTGAGTTGAGCGTGAGAAACCGACATGACGACCTCAGTAACAAGCTGGGCTTATGTGTGAAATACGATAAATCGATTTTATTTATCTTGCAGCAGCTGTTTCCATGTATTTCAGCCCGACGCTGGCACTACGAGTGCCGCCAGGGCCATGGCGCTCACCCGGCGCCACCTGACCCGATGACAGCCTCGTCATCGCTGTGCGTAACACAAGAACAAGACAGGCGTTTCTTCACATTCTGCCGGCACACTCAAGCAAGAGGTCAGACTTACATGAATCATTCCCTAGCCACGTTCAAGCGTTGGCGCATGCAGATTTTCGCCATCACCTGGCTGGCCTACGCCGCCTTCTACTTCACCCGCAAGGCCTTCTCGGTGGCCAAACTGGGCATCGCCGAAGACCCCGGTTTCATGCTCGACAAGGCCGCCATGGCCAACCTCGACGCCATCTACCTGGCTGCCTACGCGGTGGGCCAGTTCACCTGGGGCATGCTGGCCGACCGTTTCGGCCCGCGTGTGGTGGTGCTGGGCGGGTTGCTGATTTCGGCAGTGGCGGCGGTGGTGATGGGCAGCTACGCCACCTTCCCGATCTTCGCTACCTGCATGCTGGTGCAGGGCCTGGCGCAATCCACCGGCTGGGCCGGGTTGTGCAAGAACATCGGCAGCTTCTTCCCGGCTTCGCAGCGTGGGCGGGTGCTGGGCCTGTGGAGCTCCTGCTATGCCTTCGGCGGCCTGGTGGCCTCGCCGTTCGCCGGCTGGTGGGCCTACACCCTGGTGGGCAGCTGGCATGCCGCGTTCTTCTCCAGTGCGGCCGTGGTTGCGCTGGTGGCGGTGCTGTTCTTCTTCCTGCAGCGCAACAAGCCTGAAGACGTCGGCCTGCCGGCGGTAGAGCCTGAGCCGCAGAGCATGGCACCGGCCGACAGCCTGTGCAGTGTTTGGGCGCCGTTGAAGGAAATCTTGCGCAACCGCACCGTCCTGACCCTGGGCCTGGCGTACTTCCTGCTCAAGCCTGCGCGCTACGCCATTCTGCTGTGGGGCCCGGTGATCGTCTTCGAGCAGATGCCCTCGGTGGGCAAGGTGGGCGCCGCGATCATCCCGACCGCCTTCGAACTGGCCGGGCTGCTGGGCCCGATCATGATCGGCCTGGCCTCCGACAAATTGTTCGGCGCGCGGCGCATGCCGGCCTGCGTGATCAGCCTGGTGTTGCTGACCGTGACGCTGGCGGCGTTCATGGCGGCCATGCACACCGGCAGTGTCATGCTGGTGGTATGCCTGCTGTTCGTCATGGGCCTGACCCTCTACGGGCCGGACTCGATGATCAGCGGCGCCGCCGCCATCGACTTCGGCACCGCCAAGGCCGGTGCTACCGCGGCCGGGTTCGTCAACGGTTGCGGCTCGGTGGGGGCGGTGCTGGGCGGGCTGCTGCCGGGTTATTTCGATGGCGTCACGGTGTTCATCGTGTTTGCCGGCTGCGCGCTGTTCTCGGCGTTGGTGCTGCTGCCGCACTGGAACAGCCGCCCGGCCAGCAGCCCGCAGAGCACCGATGTGGCGCCGAACACCAGCATGGCAATCAAGCCACTGCGTACCTGAGGAAAGCGAGCGAATGAGACCCTTCTGGCTACAACAGGCCCTGGAATCGACCGAGGACGCGGTGTGCCCGCCGCTGCAAGGCGATGCCCGTTGCGATGTGTGCATCGTCGGCGGTGGGTATACCGGCCTGTGGACGGCGTTGATGCTCAAGGAGGCGGTACCGGCGCTGGATGTCGTGCTGATCGAGGCCGATATCTGCGGTGCCGGTGCCAGCGGCCGCAATGGTGGTTGTGCATTGTCCTGGTCGGCCAAGTACTTCACCCTCGAACGGCTGTTCGGGGCAGCCGAGGCGGTGCGCCTGGTACGTGAGTCGGAGCGCAGCATCGGTGAAATCGGCGCGTTCTGTGCGGCCAACGGCATCGACTGCGATTACCGCCTGGACGGCACGTTGTACACCGCCACCAATGCCGCCCAGGTCGGTGGCACCGACGCGGTGATCGCCGCGCTGGAGCAAAAGGGCATCAACTCGTTCCGTCGCCTGCCGCTGGGGCAGGTGCAGCGCCTGGCCGGTTCGGCGCGGCACCTGGAAGGCTGGTTCTCGCCGGCCGCCGCCACCGTGCAACCCGGCAAGCTGGTGCGCGGTCTGCGCCGGGTGGCCTTGCAGCGTGGCGTGCGCATCTTCGAGGGCACCGCCATGACCGGGCTGGAGCATGGCGCCCCGGTGCAGGTGCGCACGGCCAATGGTAGCGTGCGCGCCGACCGCGTGGTGCTGGGCCTCAATGCGTGGATGGCGCGGGCCTTCCCGCAGTTCGAGCGCAGCGTGGCAATTGTTTCCAGCGACATGGTGATCACCGAACCGTGCCCCGAACTGCTGCGTGAGATCGGTCTGGACAGTGGGGTCAGCGTGCTCGACTCGCGGATTTTCGTGCATTACTACCACAACACCTCCGATGGCCGGCTGATGCTGGGCAAGGGCGGCAACACCTTTGCCTATGGCGGGCGCATGCTGCCGGTATTCGACCAGCCCTCGCCGTACCGGCCATTGCTGCGCGAAACCCTGGGCGAGTTCTTCCCGGCGCTGGCCGAGGTGCCGCTGGCGGCCAGCTGGAACGGGCCGTCGGACCGCTCGGTGACCGGCCTGCCTTTTTTTGGCCGGCTGGACGGGCAGGGCAACGTGTTCTACGGCTTTGGCTACTCCGGCAGCGGTGTCGGGCCGTGCCACATGGGCGGGCAGATTCTCTCGTCGCTGGCACTGGGGCTGGACAACCCGTGGACCCGCTCGCCGCTGGTCAAGGGGCCGCTGGGGCTGTTCCCGCCAGAGCCGATCCGTTACCTGGGTTCGCTGATGGTGCGCAATGCCATCCGCCGCAAGGAGCGCGCCGAGGACCACGGGTTGCGCCCGCGCCGACTGGATGTGCGCTTGGCACGCTTCGCTGCGGCGGCAGGCAAAGCCGATAAAGGCTGATGAGATTTCTTGTCGATCCCATGCCCGAGGGCGTATAAACTGCACCCACTTTTGGCCGGTCGCTTCCTGAACCGGCCGCTGAAACAAAGAGAGTCGACATGGGCGCACAGTGGAAAGCCAAGCATAGAGAAACAGCTGCCAACGCCAAGGGCAAGGTCATGGGCAAGCTGGCCAAGGAAATTCAGATTGCTGCCAAGTCGGGCGCCGACCCGGACATGAACCCGCGCCTGCGCCTGGCCATCGTCCAGGCCAAGAAAGCGTCGATGACCCGTGAAACCCTGGAGCGTGCGATCAAGAAAGGCGCGGGCCTGGACGGCGAAGCCGTGCAGTACCATGCCGTCAGCTATGAAGGCTTCGCGCCGCACCAAGTGCCGCTGATCGTCGAGTGCCTGACCGACAACGTCAACCGCACCGTCGCGCAAATCCGCGTGCTGTTCCGCAAGGGCCAGCTGGGTGCCAGCGGCTCGGTGACCTGGGACTTCAACCATGTCGGCCTGATCGAAGCCACCCCGGAAGGCGACGCCGACCCGGAAATGGCTGCCATCGAAGCCGGTGCCCAGGACTTCGAAGAAGGTGAAGAAGAGGGCTCGACTCTGTTCATCACCGACACCACCGACCTCGACGCAGTGCAGAAGGCCCTGCCGGAGCACGGCTTCACCGTGACCTCGGCGAAGATCGGCTACACCCCGAAAAATCCGGTGAGCGCGGCCAGCCTGAGTGCTGAAGCACTGGCTGAGGTGGAAGCGTTCCTCGAAGCGATCGACGAGAACGATGACGTGCAGAACGTCTACGTGGGTCTGACCGCCTAAAAAGCTGGGGCCGCTTGGCGGCCTATGCGTGGGCAAGCCCGCTCCCACAGGTTTTCACGGTGCTGAACTTGGTGAAAACCCTGTGGGAGCGGGCTTGCCCGCGAATAGGCCCTTGAACTCCACCGCAGGGAGCCTGCATGAACCCCACCTTCGCCTCCCTCAGCCTTGCCCACCTGCGCACCCTCGACCACCTGCTGCAGCTGAAAAACCTCAGCCACGCCGCCGAACGCCTGGGCGTAAGCCAGTCGGCCCTGAGCCGCCAGCTGGCGCACTTGCGTGAAGCCTTCGACGACCCCTTGCTGGTGCGCCAAGGCCGTGGCTACGTGCTCAGCGAACATGCCGAAGCCTTGGTCGAGCCGCTGCGGCAAGTGCTCGAAGAACTGCACGCGCTGCGCCAACCCGCCGTGTTCGACCCGGCCCGCTGCGAGCGGCGCTTCTGCCTGGCGGCCTCGGACTATGTGGCCGAGCACATGCTGCCGTTGCTGGTCGCTGCGCTGGAGCACGAAGCGCCCGGCGTATCGCTGGAGTACCGCACCTGGCAGGCCGGCCAGTATGCCTTGCTGGCCAGTGGCGAAATCGACCTGGCGACCACGTTGTTCGACGAGTCACCGCCCAACCTGCACGGGCGCCTGCTGGGCGAGGACCGCGCCGTGTGCCTGATGCGCCGCGATCACCCGCTGACTGCACATGCCGCGCTCAGCCAGGCCGACTACCTGGCGCACAAGCACGTGCGTATCTCCGGCGGCGGGGACAAGGACAGCTTCATCGACCGCCATCTGCGCGCGCAGGGCCTGCAGCGGCGGGTCAGCCTGGAAGTGCCGTTTTTCTCTGCCACGGTCAACGTGATTGCCAGCACTCAGGCCGTGGCCACGGTCCCCGAGCACATCGCCCGGCAGCTGAGCCGTTTGCACGACCTGGCCTGGCGACCACTGGGCTTCATCGACCACAGCCAGCGGTACTGGGTTGTGTGGCACCAGCGCCTGCAGGCCTCGGCCGAGCACCGCTGGTTGCGTAACCGGGTATTCGAGTTGTGGCGCCAGTCGCAGTTTGGTGTGCAGGGCGGGCATGCGGGTTTGCCATAGCAGCTATGCGGGAAGCGGGGTTATTCGGTTGGGGATAGGTGCCTAGACTGGGGCGATGCGTACCCCACAGGAGAGCGAGCGTGACCCCCGAACAATTCCGCCAGTATGGCCACCAGCTGATCGACCTGATTGCCGACTACCGACAGACCGTGGGCGAACGCCCGGTCATGGCCCAGGTCGAACCTGGCTATCTCAAGGCCGCCTTGCCCGCAACCGCGCCTCAACAAGGCGAACCCTTCGCGGCCATTCTCGACGACGTCAACAACCTGGTCATGCCCGGCCTGTCCCATTGGCAGCACCCGGACTTCTACGGCTACTTCCCCTCCAACGGCACCCTGTCCTCGGTGCTGGGGGACTTCCTCAGCACAGGCCTGGGTGTGCTGGGCCTGTCGTGGCAGTCCAGCCCGGCCCTGAGCGAACTGGAAGAAACCACGCTCGACTGGCTGCGCCAGCTGCTGGGCTTGTCTGGCCAATGGAGCGGGGTGATCCAGGACACCGCCTCGACCAGCACCTTGGTAGCGCTGATCAGCGCCCGTGAGCGCGCCACCGGCTATGCCCTGGTGCGCGGCGGCCTGCAGGCCGAAGCCAAACCGTTGATTGTGTATGTCAGCGCCCACGCCCATAGCTCGGTGGACAAGGCCGCGCTGCTGGCCGGTTTTGGTCGTGACAACATTCGCCTGATTGCAACCGATGAACGCTACGCGCTGCGCCCTGAAGCCTTGCAGGCGGCGATCGAGCAAGACCTGGCTGCCGGCAATCAGCCATGTGCCGTGGTGGCGACCACCGGCACCACCACCACCACCGCCCTGGACCCGCTGCGCCCCATTGGCGAAATCGCCCAGGCCCATGGCCTGTGGCTGCATGTGGACTCGGCCATGGCCGGTTCGGCAATGATCCTGCCCGAGTGCCGCTGGATGTGGGAGGGCATCGAACTGGCCGATTCGGTGGTGGTCAACGCGCACAAGTGGCTGGGCGTGGCCTTCGACTGCTCGATCTACTACGTGCGTGACCCAGAGCACTTGATCCGGGTGATGAGCACCAACCCCAGCTATCTGCAGTCGGCGGTGGATGGCGAGGTGAAGAACCTGCGTGACTGGGGTATCCCGCTGGGGCGCCGGTTCCGTGCGTTGAAGCTCTGGTTCATGTTGCGTAGCGAGGGCGTCGAGGCGTTGCAGGCGCGGCTGCGGCGTGACCTGGAGAATGCCCAATGGCTGGCGGAGCAGGTCGGGGCTGCGGCGGAGTGGGAGGTGTTGGCGCCGGTACCGTTGCAGACCCTGTGCCTTCGCCATCGGCCGGCGGGGCTGGCAGGGGAGGCGTTGGATGCGCATACCAAGGGGTGGGCTGAGCGGCTGAATGCGTCCGGGGATGCCTACGTGACACCGGCGACGCTGGATGGGCGGTGGATGGTACGGGTGTCGATCGGGGCCTTGCCGACTGAGCGGGGGGATGTCGAGCGGTTGTGGGCGCGTCTGCAGGATGTGGCCAAAGGCTGAAGTTGCTGGGGCTGCAGTGCAGCCCCAGCGATCTATCAGTGGCTCACCGCCTGAAAGCTGCCTTTACGGCTAGCCTCATACGCTTCCTTGTCCATCGGCTTGGCCTGCGGGTTACCCAGGTCTTCCATCGCCAGGCGGTGGGTTTCCGGAGCAATGTAGGCCGCCAGGGCGCACACGCAGGTGATGAAGAAGGCCAGCCCACCGATTACCAGCGGGATGTTTTCCGAGCCAGGTGGTGCAACCAGGGCGAACAGCGCCGGCAGCATGGCAGTCAGCATGGTGCCGATGTTCTGTGCAATGGCCATGGCCGAAACCCGGTAGCGGGTTTGGAACAGCTCTGGGTAGAAGCTTGGGAACACCGCGTTATAGCCCTGGTAGACCATGCCCCACATCACGATCGAGGCGGTGAACGCCAGCGGTACGTTCTGGATGCTGATCGCATACAGGTAGACGAAGGCCAGCAGGCCCGAGCCCAGGCAACCGGCGATCATGGTCGGGCGACGGCCGATCTTGTCCGACAGGTTGCCGACAAACGGAATCACCAGCACCGCGACGATGTTGCCGACCACCGGGATCCACAGGTACACGCTCTTGTCGAAGCCGATGCCGTAGGCAGGCTGCACCGCGTAGGCCGCACCGAATATGGTGGCCACGACCGGGATCACGTTCATCAGTGCCATGAACATCACCAGCACCATGTGCTTCCAGCTGTGGCGGAAGGCTTCGCTGATCGGCGACTTGGCGACTTTGTCCTGTTTCTCTTCCTTCACGAACGCCGGGGTTTCGTGCACTTCCTTGCGGATGATGAAACCGGCAATCAGCACGATGGCGCTCATCAGGAAGGGGATGCGCCAGCCCCAGTCGTTGAAGGCTTCGGTTGGCATGAAGTAGGCCAGCGGCAGGAATACCGCGGCTGCCATCACCTGGCCGGCCTGTACGCCCTGCAGGGTAAAGCTGGCGTAGTAGCCTCTGCGGCCGAATGGCGCATGCTCCATGATCATCGAGCTGGCCCCGGAAATTTCACCGGCCACGGCAAAGCCTTGGATCAGGCGCAGCACCACCAGCAAGGCCGGTGCGAGGAAGCCGATGTCGTGGTAGGTCGGCAGCAGGCCGACGGCCATGGTCGACAGGCCCATCAGGAACATGCACAGCAGCAGCACGTTCTTGCGGCCGCGGGTGTCACCCCAGTGGCCCAGCACGAAAGCGCCAACCGGCCGCGCCAGGTAGCCCACCCCATAGGTGGCCAGCGAGGCGATGATGGCCATTTTCGGGTCGGTATTGGGGAAGAAGATCTGCGGGAAAATAAGTGCAGCGGCCTGGGCGTAGATGAAGAAGTCGTAGTACTCGAGTGCCGAGCCTATCCATCCACTGGCGGTCGCTTTTTTCGCTTGCGAGCTGGAGTGAGCCATCGTTGTCTCCGTTGTTATTGTTGTTTGCGCAGGTTCCGCCAGGGGGTATTTGCCAAGGCAGGAGGCAGCGGTCGGTGTGCCTGCGTCTGTGGTTCATGTTGACCACGGGCCAGTAGACTGGCAATTCGCTAAAACGGGTTGTGTGCGATAATCGAACGCAAAACTAACCATTCCGTACAAAGAGATTGAAGCGACGACTTTACCTGCGAATAATCGATCGTGCCATAAACTGTGACAGGTGTTTTTACTTGTCAGGCACCGTATTTCACTAACAACAAGGAACTCCCGCCATGCAGCGTTCGATCGCTACCGTGTCCTTGAGCGGCACACTGCCGGAAAAGCTCGAAGCCATCGCCGCCGCCGGTTTTGACGGCGTCGAGATCTTCGAAAACGATCTGCTTTACTACGCGGGCAGCCCGCGCCAGGTTCGCCAGATGTGCGCCGACCTGGGCATTGCCATCACCCTGTTCCAGCCGTTCCGCGACTTTGAAGGCTGCCGCCGCGACCGCTTGCAGAAAAACCTCGACCGCGCCGAGCGCAAGTTCGACCTGATGCAGGAACTGGGTACTGACCTGGTGCTGGTGTGCAGCAACGTCCAGGCCGATGCCCTTGGCGATGAACAGCTGCTGGTCGACGACCTGCGCCTGCTCGGCGAGCATGCAGGCAAGCGCGGGCTGCGCATTGGTTACGAAGCGCTGGCCTGGGGCCGCCACGTCAACACCTACCAGCAAGTGTGGAACCTGGTGCGCCAGGCCGACCATCCGGCGCTCGGGGTGATTCTCGACAGCTTCCATACCCTGTCGTTGAAGGGCGACCCGAGCGCGATCCGCGACATCCCCGGCGACAAGATCTTCTTCGTGCAAATGGCCGACGCGCCGATCCTGGCCATGGATGTGCTGGAGTGGAGCCGCCACTTCCGCTGCTTCCCGGGCCAGGGTGAAATGGACATGGCCGGCTTCCTCGCGCCGATCCTCGCCACTGGCTACCGTGGCCCGCTGTCGCTGGAAATCTTCAACGACGGCTTCCGCGCCGCGCCGCCGCGGCAGAACGCCGCCGATGGCCTGCGTTCGCTGCTGTACCTTGAGGAACAAACTCGCCTGCGCCTGGAACAGGAAAACACCCCGATCGAACCTGGCGTGCTGTTCACTCCGCCACCGGCCAGCACCTATGATGGCGTCGAGTTCCTTGAATTTGCCGTCGACGAGGCCGTCGGCGCCCGTCTGGGCAGCTGGTTGAAGCGCCTGGGCTTTGCCGAAGCGGGGAAACACCGCAGCAAAGAAGTGCAACTGCTGCGCCAGGGCGACATCAACATCGTACTGAACGCCGAGCCGTATTCGTTTGGCCACAACTTCTTCGAGGCCCACGGCCCGTCTCTGTGCGCCACCGCCCTGCGGGTCAAGGACCAGCAGGCGGCCCTGAAGCGTGCCACTGCCTACCGTGGCCAACCATTCCGTGGCCTGGTTGGCCCTAACGAGTGCGAAGTTCCGGCGGTACGTGCACCGGATGGCAGCCTGCTGTATCTGGTGGAGCAGGGCACCGCCGGCCATACCTTGTACGACACCGACTTCAGCCTGGACTCGAACGCCACCGCCACTGGCGGCCTGCGCCGCATCGACCACATGGCCCTGGCGCTGCCGGCCGAATCGCTGGACAGCTGGGTACTGTTCTACAAGAGTTTGTTCGACTTCGCCGCCGACGACGAAGTGGTGCTGCCCGACCCGTATGGCCTGGTCAAGAGCCGCGCTTTGCGCAGCCAGTGCGGCACCTTGCGCCTGCCGCTGAATATCTCGGAAAACCGCAACACCGCCATCGCCCATGCGTTGTCCAGCTATCGCGGTTCAGGGGTGCACCACATCGCCTTCGATTGTGACGACATCTTCCGTGAAGTGGCACGAGCCAAGCTGGCCGGTGTGCCGCTGCTGGAAATCCCGCTGAACTACTACGACGACCTGGCGGCGCGCTTCGACTTCGACGACGAGTTCCTCAGCGAGCTGGCTTACTACAACGTGCTTTATGACCGCGATGCCCAAGGTGGCGAGCTGTTCCACGTGTACACCGAGCCGTTCGAGGAGCGTTTCTTCTTCGAGATCATCCAGCGCAAGGGCGGCTACGCCGGCTACGGCGCGGCCAACGTCGCGGTGCGCCTGGCGGCCATGGCCAAGGCCCGCAGTGGTGCGGCGCGCAAGCCAGTCCTCTGACTGCGTAAGCTCAAGAGCGTTCGGCCACCAGTAACAACGACTGCGGCACCCCACTTTGCGGGTGCTGCGGTTCTTGCAAGCCAGCCAACCGAAAACCCGCCATGTCCAGCGCGGTCAGCCAACTGCTCAGCGTGCGGAAGTACCACGGCATCACCTGCCAGTCCCCGGCCAGCCCGGCGAATGACTCCTCCCGCCAGCCATCCTGGTAATCCCCGTCAGCGACACCCCACGGATGGAGGGTCTGGATCACCAGCGCGCCACCCGGCACCAGCAACGCATTCATTGCCGCCAGCAGGGCAATGATGTCTTGCTGCAACAGGGCAAAGTTGGCGCAGATCAGGTCATAGCCTGTTTCGACATCAACCTGCGCATCCGCCAATTGCGCATAACTGGCCAGGTACACCTTGGCGGACCCGGCAACACGGGCGGCCTCCACCAATGCGCGGTCACCATCTACGCCAACCGCCTCGATTCCCCGTGCGCCCAGCGCGCGCAGCAACCAGCCCTCACCACAACCAAGATCCAGCACCCGTTCAGGCTGGCGGCCAAGGACCGCCAGCAGGATGGCCTGGTCGGTAACTTGCCGCCGGCTCTCGATCGCACCGCTACGCACGGCGTCAATCCAGGCTTGGGCGTTGTGCTGCCAGCTGTCGAGCAAAGCGTCTTCAGGGTTGCGCATGCACCTCTCCTTTCAGCCTGCCACAGCGCGCTGCTTCTTGACCCGGTACATGTGCCCGTCCGCATGGCGCAGCAGCGTGTCGGCATCGCTGCCGTCTTCAGGGAAGCGCGCTACGCCAATGCTGCAGGTCGGCGCATCGATACCGGAAAACTCGGCGTCGAGCGGCTCGGCCATGACCGCCAGAATGTGCTGCACCTGCGTGGCGATGGCGTCCGGCGACGGGCAGTCGGGTAGCAGCACGGTGAACTCGTCGCCACCCATCCGAGCCACCGTGCCGGCTGCGCCGATGCAGCTTTCCAGGCGCCGGGCCAGTGTGCACAGCACCTGGTCGCCCACGCTGTGCCCGTAGTTGTCGTTGATCTGCTTGAAGTCATTGATATCGAGGAACAGCAACGCCAGCGCGTGGTTGTGGCGCCGCGCCGCGGCCAGGGCTGTATCCAGCCGCTGATGGAACATGGCCCGGTTGGCCAGCCGGGTCAGCGGGTCGTGATGGGCGAGGAAGCGCAGTTCTTCCTCGGCGTGGTATTGGGCGGTGATGTCGCGCGCCACGCCGATACGCGCCTGGGCCTCATCGGACCAGCCGGCTGCCCAGAGGATATGCACCACGCCGCCATCCTTGCGGATGTAGCGGTTGCGGAAGTCGTAGTGTGGCTGACCATTCATCACTCGCACGATCGAGGCGCGGGTGGCGGCGAGGTCGTCGGGGTGCATGTAGTCGGTGATCGGCGTGCCGACCAGCTCGCTGGCCTGGTAGCCCAGCAATGCTTCGCAGGCATCACTGACGAAGACGATCTGGTTGTCCCTGTCGACCACGAATACCGTGTCCAGCATCAGGTGGATCAGCCTTGGGTACAGCGCGTGGAGGTCTACGGGCATGGTGCATGGGTGTCCGCGGCGGGGTGACCGATCATAGCCTGAAACAGGACAAAATGGGGTAAGCGCCGCGCGCCGCTCTCATAGACCACAACCTGACGTATTGATTGGGCAGTGGCTGTGGGCGGCCGTGTATAGGAAGCCACCTTCCTCCCGCGTGGCATCAGTTGCTCACGACCAGCTCCGGCCCCAGGTAACCATTGATCTGCTCGATATCATCATCCCCCAGGCTGCCCACCGACGAGGCCAGCCGCAGGCGCGACATCAGGTAGTTGAGCTTGGCCTCGAACAGGTCATGGCGGGCGTCATACAGCAACTCCTCGGCATTGAGCACATCCGAGTTGGTGCTGGTGCCACCTTCCTTGAAGCCCTTGCGGGTCGAGGTCAGCGAACGCTCGTTGGAGGCCACCGCCTTTTCCAGTGCCTGAATGCGCAGGGCGCCACTTTGCACGCCACGGTACTCGCGGGTAGTGTCGGAAATCACCTCCTGACGGGTGGCGTCCAGTTCGTCCAGGGCCTTGGAGCTGTTGGCGCTGGCCTGGCGGGTCAGGGCGCTGGTGCTGCCACCGCTGTACAGCGGGATGTTCAGCTCCAGCCCGATCGAGCTGTAGTGGTTGCGCTGGTTCAGCTCGGATATCGACTGGCTGCTGCCAGCGGTGTAGCCCGCCACGAAATCCAGCGTGGGGTAATGCCCGGCGCGGGCGCGCTTGACTTCTTCCTCGGCCAGCGCGTAGCTGTGCCGACGCGCATGAATCAGTGGGCTGTCGGCCTGGGCCTTGACCAGCCACTCCTGCAGGTTGCCCGGCATCAGCGGCGGGGTGGTGAAGCCCGGCTGCAGGGTGGTCAACGCCTGCGGCGTTTCCCCTATGTATTCCTCCAGCTTGCGCCGGGCGTTGACCAGGTTGTCCTGGGCGTCGATCAGGTCGGCCTCGGCCAGGTCGCGGCGCGCCACCGACTCGTCGACGTCGGTGATGGTGCCGGCGCCCAGCTCCTTGCGCCGCTTCGCCGATGCCAGTTGTTCTTCGAAAGCGTTCAGCTTGGCCTTGGCCAAGGTGATGGTTTCGCTGGCCAGCAGCACGTCGAAGTAAGCGTCGGCCAAGCGCACCGCAGCGTCCTGGCTCTTGGCGTCGAACACTGCCACGCTGTAGTCGGCGCGTTGCTGGCCCTGGCGGTACTCGGCCATCTTCTGCTTGTTGAACAGCGGCTGGCGCAGGCGCACGTTGGCGCCCTTGGAGTCATAGTCGAGGTCGTTGTCCTGGCCATTCTGGCGCTGGCTGCCATCGACCCGGTTGAAGTAGGCGGCGGCGTTGATCTGCGGCAGCAGGCCGGCCTCGCCGATGGCGCGGTTTTCGCCACCGGCTTGTTTTTCATGCACGGCAGCGCGGTAGATCGGGCCTTGGTACTGCAACAGGTCCCAGGCTTGCTTCAGGTCCATGGCACTGGCCTGTACGGCAACTCCCAGCAGGCACAACAGCAGGCACGGGCGTTTCATGTCATTGCTCCTTGAACGCGGCGTCCACGCGTTCGAGCATTGGTTTGAGCAGGTAGCTGAGCAGGTTGCGCTCGCCGGTCTTGATGGTGACGGTGGCAGGCATGCCGGGGCGGATGTGGTTGCTGCCCAGCAAACCCATGCCGGCCGGCGTCACTTCCACCTGGGCCAGGTAGAACGGCTGCTTGCTTTCTTCGTCGAGCAGCCGGTCGGCAGAAATGGTCTTTACCCGGCCGGGAATGTTCGGCGTCTGCGCATGGTTGAAGGCCGGGAAGGCGATGTCCACGTCAAGGCCTGGGACCATCTTGTCGATCGCCTGCACCGGGATCATCGCATCGACCTGCAGCGGCTGGTCGAGGGGCACCACTTCCATGATTTTAGCCCCGGGCTGGATGATGCCGCCGACCGTGGCGATGCTCAGGCCCTGGACCATGCCGTCGATCGGCGAGCGGATCACCGTGTGGGTCACTTCATAGTCCAGTGCGCGCAAGCGATCGGCCAAGGTGGTGTTTTCCTTGGCGGTATCGGTCAGTTGCGACTCCACCTCCTTCAGGTAATCGTGCTGGCGCTGCAGGATGCGCAGCTTGATCTCGGTCGCCTGGCTGCGCGCCCGGGCAATGTTATTGAGGTTTTCGGCCTGGCCGGCGGACAGGTCAGCATTGCTGCGCTCCAGCTCCAGCAGGCGGTTGCGGGGTACATAACCTTCGGCGGCCAGTACCCGGGTGCCTTGCAGTTCCTGATTGAGGAAGCCGATCTGCGAGGCGCGGGCGCCGTATACCTGCTGCAAGCCCTTCAGTTGCACTGCCGAGGCCGTGAGGTTTTCTTCAAGGATGCTCAGTTCGCCGGCCAGGCCCGCGCGGCGGGTGTCGAGCAGGCGCTGTTGCAGGTCCATGGCGGCCAGCAAGCGTGGGTCATTGGCGTAGTGTTCCAGCAGGGCAGGGTCGAACGTAACGGTATCGCGGCCATCGCGTTCGGCTTCCAGGCGGTTTTCCACGGTCTTGCTGACGATGTACTGGGCGCTGAGAGCGCCTTGTTCGGCCACCGCGCGCAGGGCATCGAGGCGCACCACTTCCTGGCCTTTCTTCACCACATCACCTTCGCGCACCATGATCGCTTCAACGGTGCCCCCGCTCAGGTGCTGGACCGCCTTGCGGTTGCTGGTGACCTTGACCGTACCGGTGGCGACCACGCCGGCGTCCAGTGGCGCCAGGCAGGACCACAGCAGGAAGCCGCCGAAGCCGGCGATGACCAGCCATACGCCCCAGCGTACCGGTCGGCCCGCGTCCAGGTCGATCAGGTGGCTGGGCTCGGCGGGGATCAGTTCGGCATGTTGAGTCATCTGCATGGTTGGTTACTCCCGTACCTTGACCGAAGCCAGCGGTGCCGCAGCCGTTGTCGGAATCACCGCGGCCTTGCGCAGCGCGGCGAACACTTCGTCGCGGCTGCCAAGCATGTGCACACCGCCGTCGCGCAGCATCAGTATCTGGTCGACTGCGCACAGCACATTGGGCCGGTGGGAAATCAGCACCACCGTGGCGCCGCGTGCCTTGAGCTCGGCCAGGGCATCGACCAGGGCTTTTTCACCCACGTCATCGAGGTTGGCGTTGGGCTCGTCCAGCACCACCAGGTTGGGTTCGCCATACAGGGCGCGGGCCAGCGCGATGCGTTGCTTCTGGCCGCCAGACAATGGGCTGCCATCGGCGGCCAGGCGGGTGTCGTAACCCTGCGGGAAGCGCAGGATCATGTCGTGTACACCGCTGCTGCGGGCGGCACGGATCACCGCGTCGCTGTCCACCTCGGCAAAGCGGGCGATGTTTTCGGCAATGGTGCCTTCGAACAGCTCCACGTCCTGCGGCAGGTAGCCCAGCCACGGGCCCAGTTCAGCCTTGTTCCAGGTGAAGATATCGGCGCCGTCCAGGCGCACCTTGCCGGCCTGGGCCGGCCACACACCTACCAGCAGGCGGGCGAGGGTGGACTTGCCCGAGGCCGAAGGGCCGATGACACCCAGGCTGTCACCCGGGGCCAGGCTGAAGCTCACCCCGCGTACGATGCTGGTGCTGCTGCCAGGGGCGCCGGCGATCACGTTCTCCACGGCCAGCATGCCCATTGGCCGCTGCAGCGACATGCTCGGTGGCCGTTGCGGATAGTCCTGCAGCAGGTCATTGAGCCTGCCCCAGGCCAGGCGGCAGCCCAGCAGTTGCTTCCACGCGGCGATTACCTGTTCCACCGGGCCCAGGGCTCGGCCGGTCAGGATCGAGCAGGCGATCATCATGCCGGGGGTGATCGTGCCCTCGATCGCCAGCAGCGCGCCGGTGCCGAGGATCAGCGACTGCAGGGTGATGCGCACGAAGCGCCCGGTGCTGCTGATCAGCGCCGCGCGGTCGGAGGCCAGGGTCTGCATCTGCAGGATGCGCAAGTGGCCCTGGTACCAGCGCTTGCCGATTGACGGCAGCATGCCCATGGCTTCGATCACTTCGGCGTTGCGCAGGTTGTTGTTGGCGTAGCTGGCTGACGACATGGCTGCCTGGTTGGCTTCGGCCAAGGGCTTTTGCGTAGCCTTTTCAGTGAGGTAGGCCAGCCCGACGAGGATCAGCGAGCCAATCGTGGTGACCAGCCCGAGCCAGGGGTGGATCAGGTAACAAACCAGCAGGTAGATCGGTGTCCAGGGGGCGTCGAAGAACGCGAACAGGCCGTTGCCGGTGAGAAACTGCCGAACCTGCGCCAAGTCCTGCAGGGCCTGGGCCGGGTTACCGCCGGCACGGCTCAGGTTGCGTTCGAAGGCAGCGCTGAAGAGGCGCCGGTTCAGGCTCATGTCCAGGCCGTTGCCCACCCTTATCAACACCCGGGTGCGAACCATCTCCAGCGCCGACATCAGCAGGAACAGCCCGACCACCAGCAAGGTGAGCATGCCCAACGTCGTGACGTTGCGGCTGACCAGGGCGCGGTCGTACACCTGCAACATATAGATGGCTGGCGTCAACATCATGACGTTTATCACGCCGCTGAAGGCGGCTAGGGCGTAGAAGCTGCGGCGCAAGCGAAACAGCACGTCGGCCAGCTCGGAGCGGGTGCGTGGTGGCTTAGCCATCGGGGGGCCTCCCTTCATCACAAAGCGGGAAGCCCTTGCGGCGCCCCGTAAAACGGTAGTTGTGGCTTCTTGGTCGGCTCGCAGGCGGGTCGCTCTGATGGCGATATTGGCCAAAACGCTGCGTTGCTCCCACATGCAGCAGCGTAGGTTGCAACGAAACATTCGGTAATATCATTTTGCTCTATAAATACTTTGAACTTTTTATAAGTCACAGGAAAACAGTGAGTTGCATCGCATTATCATCTGCCGAGATTTTTTTGACGAAATATTGACAAGCTTTTGGCCTACGACTTTAGTCTGAAGTATTCGGGCCCTGTGCGAGCTGGGATCGATTCACGTGCGTTACACCTGTTGCGCACGGTTTACAGGGCCCCTCCCGCAACGGGGGTGCCAGCTTGCCAAGAAGAGGCCAGAGGTTTCAGCACACGAGTGCTGGGCTACTGAGCCCGGTACACCCAACCAGATTCTGCGCACGTCAACACTGACTGGGCGCGGGAAGGACCCTGTTGCCCTGTGTCATCTCCGGACAGATCGAGGGCAACTGCAATGGCCAATTTCAGCAAGTCGGACCTTGAATTCATCCTCAAACAGATCTTCATCGCTGAGGCGCACGCCGATGGCGCCAGCCTGAGCGACCTGTTGCCCAACAGCCAGGTGCCTTTTGGCCTGCGCACGGTCGACGGCAGCTACAACAACCTGGTCGCCGGACAGAGCGAGTTCGGCGCAGCCGACAACTCGTTCCTGCGCCTGCTCGAAGCTTCTTACCGCGCCAACTATGTTGGCACCGGCAATGTCGTCGATTCGCAACCGCGCACCATCAGCAACCTGATCGTCGACCAGACAGCCAACAACCCGGCCGCAGTCGAGGCCAACGGCGGTGCCGCGCCGGTGATGAGCCCTGGTATCGACGGCGTGTTCGGCACCGCTGACGACAAGCCTGTGTTCTTCATCCCCAACGTGTCGCCAGACGCCGGGCTGACCGCCGGCTTCAACGCCTGGATGACCTTCTTTGGCCAGTTCTTCGACCACGGCCTGGACCTGGTCAGCAAGAGCAGCACCGACGTCGTGTTCATCCCGCTGCGCCCGGACGACCCCCTGTTCGTGGCTGGCAGCCCGACCAACTTCATGGTGCTGTCCCGCGCCGTGCGCACCGCTGGCGCCGATGGCGTGGTGGGTACCGCCGACGATAGCCAGCCCAACACCACCTCGCCCTTTGTCGACCAGAGCCAGACCTACAGCTCGCACCCGTCGCACCAGGTGTTCCTGCGCGAATACACGGTCAACGCGGCAGGTGAGCCGGTGGCTACCGGGCGCCTGATCACCAACCGTGATCTGGGCGCCGATGGCAAGTTCGGTACCGCCGACGATGGCAACGGCGAAAGCGGTGGCATGGCCACCTGGGCAGTGGTCAAGGCCCAGGCCCGTGACTTGCTGGGTATCAACCTGACCGATGCCGACGTGCACAGCGTGCCGCTGCTGGCCACCGATGCCTACGGCAACTTCCTGCGTGGACCCAACGGCATGCCGCAGGTGGTCATGCGCGTGAACAACGGCGCCGATGGCATCGCAGGCACCGCCGATGATGTGACCCAGCTGGTCGAGGGCGACCGCAATGCGCCGATCAGCCTAGCCAATGCCGTGAGCACCGGGCATGGCTTCCTTGACGACATCGCCCACAATGCCGCGCCCGTGGTGGTTGGGGGTGTGCTGCAGGCTGACGCCGACACCCTGGTGGGCAACGCACAGCCGGTCGGGCAGGGTGGCAACAACCTCACCTACGACAACGAATTGCTCGATGCGCACTACATCGCCGGTGACGGCCGGGTGAACGAGAACATCGGCCTGACTGCCGTGCACCATGTGTTCCACTCCGAGCACAACCGCCTGGTGCAGCAGACCAAGGACACCCTGCTGGCCGCGGGCGACCTGGCGTTCCTCAATGAGTGGTTGATCGACGACGTCACCGCCATCCCCACCACGCCTGCCGGCATCGCCGCGCTGGTCTGGGATGGCGAGCGGCTGTTCCAGGCCGCCAAGTTCGGCACCGAGATGCAGTACCAGCACCTGGTGTTCGAAGAGTTCGCCCGCACCATCCAACCGCAGATCGATGAGTTCCTCGCCCCCAACGGCTACGACACCTCGATCAACCCGGCCATCCTCGCCGAGTTCGCCCATGTGGTGTACCGCTTCGGCCACTCGATGCTGACCGAAACCGTCGACCGCTACGACCCGGCGTTCAACCCGGTTTCTGCCGACCCGGCCAACCCCGACCAGCAGTTGGGCCTGATTGCCGCGTTTCTCAACCCGCTGGCGTTCGCCGGTAGTGGCGCCACGGCCGATGAAGCGGCGGGCGCAATCATCCGCGGCGTTACCCGCCAGGTGGGCAACGAGATCGACGAGTTCGTCACCGAAGCCCTGCGCAACAACCTGCTCGGCCTGCCACTTGACCTGCCTGCGCTGAACATCGCCCGCGGTCGTGATACCGGCATCCCCAGCCTGAACGAGGCCCGCCGCGAGTTCTATGCCGCCACCGGCGACAGCCAGCTCAAGCCCTACATCAGTTGGGTCGACTTTGCCGACCACCTCAAGCACCCGGCGTCGCTGATCAACTTCATTGCCGCCTATGGCACCCACAGCAGCATTACCGGGGCCACCACCGAAGCCGCCAAACGCGCCGCCGCCGTGGCACTGGTACTTGGCGGTGACGGCGCCCCCCTCGACCGCCTCGACTTCCTCAACGGCACCGGTGCCTATGCCAACGTGACGCTGGCGGGCGCGGACGGCATCGCCGGCACCGCCGACGACATTGCCGGGGTGACCGTGACCGGGGTCGACGCCATCGACTTCTGGGTCGGCGGCCTGGCCGAGAAGAAAATGCCGTTTGGCGGCATGCTCGGTTCCAGCTTCAACTTCGTCTTCGAAACCCAGCTGGAAGCACTGCAGAACGGTGATCGCTTCTATTACCTGTCGCGCACGGCGGGCATGAATTTTGGTACGGAGCTGGAAAACAACTCCTTCGCCAAGCTGATCATGGCCAACTCCGACGTCACCCACCTGTCCAACACCGTGTTCCTCACTCCCACGTTCACGCTGGAGGTTAACCAGGCCAACCAGTTCACCGGGCTGGGCGCCGACGGCAAGGCCGACCCCACTGGGGGTATCGAGATCAACGGGGTTGAAATCGTCCCATTGGTGATCCGCGACAACCCCGATACCGTCGGGCCAGACAGCAACTTCCTGCATTACACCGGTGAAGACCATGTGGTGCTGGGTGGCACCGCGGGCAACGACATCATCCTCTCCAGCGAAGGCGACGACACCCTCTATGGCGATGCCGGTGATGACGTGCTCGAAGGCGGCGCCGGCAACGACGCGGTACTGGGTGGCGCGGGCGACGACATCATCACCGATTCGTTCGGCGACAACCGCCTGGAAGGCAACGCCGGCAACGATGTGATCGTCGCTGGCAGCATGGGGGTTGCCGGTAACCTGATCCTGGGTGGCGATGGCCAGGATTTCATCATCACCACCGAGGACATCAGCACCACCTTCGGCGGCCTGGGCGACGACTTCATCCTCGGCGCCAAGACCAACCTGCCACCTACCGGGAACGAAGGTGACGACTGGATCGAGAAGGGTACCCAGGACGGCGCACCTGGCGACAACTTCGCGCCCTTGCTGGGTGACGAAGTCATTGGCAACGACATTTTCGTCGGGGGCGGCGGCTTCGACGAAATGATCGGTGAGGGCGGCGACGATATCTTCGTCGGCAGCGATGCCCAAGACAAAATGGACGGTATGTCCGGTTTCGACTGGGTCACCAACAAGAATGACCGCGTAGGTGTCACCGTGGACCTCAGCCTGGCCGCCTTGGCTCAGCCCCATGGCAACGCACCTAACCAGAACGCTGGCGTGTTCAACCCGGTGGGCGCTTCGCCTGCATCGATTCTGGACCGGTTCGCCGAGGTCGAAGGGGTGTCCGGTTCGGCCTACGCCGATGTGCTCAAGGGTGACGACGTCGACGCCGTGACCATTCTCAACCATGGCGGCGCCACCGGCAGTGCGCTGACCAACGTGGCGCTGATACGGGGGCTGCAGCAGTTCCTGGCCGATGCCGGCCTGCCCACCACCGGCTTTGCCACCGGCAACATCATGCTCGGCGGCAATGGCAGTGACCTGATCGAAGGCCGGGGTGGCGATGACCTGATCGATGGTGACAAGTGGCTCAACGTGCGCATCGCCGTGTATGCCCCTGGCGACGTCGACCACACCGGCCCGGAAATCGCCAGCTTCGACAGCATGGCCGACATGATTCCGTTCATGCTTGACCGCACTTACAACCCCGGCCAACTCAAGGCTGTGCGCGAAATCCTGCCCGGGACTTCGACCGGCGGGGCCGCCTTCGACACGGCGACATTCTCTGGGCTACAGAACGAGTACGTGGTGACCCAGAACACCAAGGGCACCGCCGATGTTGCCGATGACGTCTGGACTGTCACCGACACCGTGGCCGGCCGCGATGGCGTCGATACCCTGTTGCACATCGAGCGTCTGCAGTTTGCCGATAGCCAGCGCGTACTGGTGGAGGGGGTGAACGCACAACCCACCGGCAGCCCGACCCTGCTCGACGGCAACGGCGGGACGATTACCGTGGGTGACATGCTGACGGTGAGCGTGGCCGCCGTGCTCGACGCCGACAATATCAGTGCGGGCAACCCGACTGGCTCGCTCGCCGACCGGTCGGTGTCTTACTACTGGCAGTTCGAGGCCGACCCGGGCAGCGGTGTGTTCCAGGACATCATCCTGCTGCCGGCCGGTGACCTGGCCTTCCAGAGCGCCGATGGCACTTCGTTCAAGGTGTCGCCAGACCTGGCCGGGCTGAGCCTGCGGGTCAAGGCGATCTATCAGGATGCCCATGGCACCACCGAAGTGCTGTACTCGCAGCCTACCACCGTGGTGCAACCTGGCGCACCCGTGGTGCCGACAGCGGCCACCCCGGTGGTGGATGCCAGTGACGGCGGTGCCGGCCTGCACATGGTGCGCTCCGACCTGAACTTCATCCTCGCGCAAATCAAGATTGCCGAGGCCGATGCCGCCGGGCAGGACATCCTCTCGCTGATCCCCAACGTCCGCGCAGCCATGGGCCTGCGTGCGGTGGATGGCTCGAACAACAACCTGATGAACCTGAACGGCAACAACAACACCCAATACGGTGCCGCCGACAACGTCTTCCCGCGCGTGACCGACCCGGTATTCAACCCGGCTGAAGGTGCGCCAGCCGGGTTCTTCGGCCCAGGTTCCCCCGCGATCCCGGGTTCGTCGTACCAGCAGACCAGCGGGCCGGTGTTCGATTCGCAGCCACGTACCATCAGCAACCTGATCGTCGACCAGACCTCCAACAACCCGGCAGCCTATGCCACCGCGTATGACCCGGGTGCCGATGGCGTGCTCAACTTCGGCGCCGCAGGCAACGACGACGTGCTCAAGGATGGCGTGCGCATCGTCGCCAGCCCAGGTATGGACGGCCAGTTCGGCACCACCGACGACCATGACGTGTACCTGTTCGAGAACACTGCTGCCGATGCCGGGCTGTCTGCGCCGTTCAACGCGTGGATGACCTTCTTCGGGCAGTTCTTCGACCATGGCCTGGACCTGGTCACCAAGGGCGGCTCCGGTACCATCTACATCCCGCTGCAACCGGATGACCCGCTGTACGTGGAGGGTGGCTTCACCAACTTCATGGTGGTAACCCGTGCCACCAACCTGCCTGGGCCGGACGGCATCCTTGGCAACGCCGACGACATCCGCGAACACACCAACACCACCACGCCGTTCGTCGACCAGAACCAGACCTACAGCTCGCATCCCTCGCACCAGGTGTTCCTGCGCGCGTATGTAATGACTGACGACGGCCCGGTCGCCACGGGCCGGTTGATCACCAATCGCGACCTGGGCGCTGATGGCAGGTTCGGCACGGCCGACGACACCGAGATCGGCGGCATGGCCACCTGGAAGGTGGTCAAGGCCCAGGCCCGCGACCTGCTCGGCATCAACCTGACCGATGCCGACGTCGACAACGTGCCGCTGCTGGCCACCGACGCCTACGGCAACTTCATCAAAGGGCCCAACGGCTACCCGATGGTGGTGATGAAGGGGCTCGACGGTATTGCCGGCACCGCTGATGACCAGGAAGTCGAAGGCAACCCGCTGGCACCGCTCGACCTGACCAACGCCGTGCGTACCGGGCACCAGTTCCTTGCCGACATCGCCCACAATGCCGTGCCGGTGTTCAGTGGCGGCGTGCTGGCGCCGGATGCCGACAACGTTGCCGGCAATGCCGTGCCGGTCAACCCGCAGACCGGTGCCAACCTGGCCTACGACAACGAGCTGCTGGACGCGCACTACATCGCCGGTGACGGCCGGGTCAACGAGAACATCGGCCTCACCGCCGTGCATGCGATTTTCCACTCCGAGCACAACCGGCTGGTGGCGCAGACCATGGACACCGTGCTCGACTCGGGTGACCTGGCCTTCCTCAACGAGTGGCTGCTCAACCCGGTCAGCGCCTTGCCGGTCACCCCGGCCGAGATCGATGCCCTGGTGTGGAATGGCGAGCGGCTGTTCCAGGCGGCCAAGTTCGGCACCGAAATGCAGTACCAGCACCTGGTGTTCGAGGAGTTCGCCCGCACCGTGCAACCTCGGGTCGACCTGTTCTTTGCCCCGACCCAGGTGTACGACGTCGACCTCGATGCCTCGATCGTGGCCGAGTTCGCCCACACCGTGTACCGCTTTGGCCACTCGATGCTGACCGAGACTGTCGACCGCTTCGACATCGACTTCAATGTCATCCAGGACCCGGCCAGCGCCAACCCCGACCAGCAACTGGGGCTGATCGCGGCCTTCCTCAACCCGCTGGCTTATGCCGCCAGTGGCGTAACCCCCGAGGACGCCACCAGCGCCATCGTGCGCGGGGTCACCCGCCAGGCCGGTAACGAAATCGACGAGTTCGTCACCGAGGCGCTGCGCAACAACCTGCTCGGCCTGCCACTGGACCTGCCAGCGATCAACATCGCCCGTGGCCGCGACGTCGGTATCCCTTCGCTGAACGCTGTGCGCCGGGAAATCTACGGGCAAACCGGCGATACCCAGCTCAAACCGTACAGCAGCTGGGTCGACCTGGTGCAACACCTGAAGCATCCAGAGTCGCTGATCAACTTCATCGCGGCCTACGGCACCCACAGCACCATTACCGCTGCCACCACCCTGCTGGAAAAACGCGCCGCGGCCATGGCCTTGGTATTCGGCGGCGATGGCGCACCCGCCGACCGCATGGACTTCCTCAACAGCAGCGGCGCCTGGGCCAACGTGACCCTGCCCGGCAAGGACGGTGTACCGGGTACTGCCGATGACCTGAAGGCAGTTACCGTGACCGGTGTCGATGCCATCGACCTGTGGATCGGCGGCCTGGCGGAAGCAAAAGCGCCATTTGGCGGCATGCTCGGCAGCACCTTCAACTTTGTGTTCGAGAACCAGATGGAGAAACTGCAGGACGGCGACCGCTTCTACTATCTGGAGCGCACCGCGGGCCTGTCGATGAACGCCGAGCTGGAAAGCAACTCGTTCGCCAAGCTGATCATGGCCAACAGCTCAGCTACCCACCTGCCAGGCCTGGTGTTCTCCGACCCTGGCTTCTACCTGGAACTGGACCAGACCAAGCAGTACAACGAGGGCCTTGGCAGCGCCGACCCGCTGGGCGAAAACGGCGAGCAGGTGGTGTTCCGCGACAGCCCGCTGACGGCTGGGCCAGACACTAACTACATCCGCTATGCCGGTGCCGAGCACATCGTGCTGGGCGGCACCAACGGGGACGATATTCTGGTCTCCAGCGAAGGCGACGACACGGTCTGGGGTGATGCCGGCAACGACCGCATCGAGGGGGGTGACGGCAACGACCAGCTGCGCGGTGGCGCCGGGGACGACATCATCAGCGACATGGGCGGTGACGACAACATCCAGGGCGGCGACGGCAACGATGTGTTGCACGGCGGTAATGGCATCAACCTGATCATCGGCGGTTTCGGCAATGACTTCATCGTCACCGGTGAGGATGCCTCCGAAGCCATTGGCGGCCAGGGCAATGACTTCATCCTCGGCAGCAAGGCCAACGAGCAGGACATGGGCAACGAAGGTGACGACTGGATCGAGAAGGGCACCTCGGACGGCGCGCCTGGCGACAACTTCGACCCGCTCGGCAACGACCCGATCATCGGTAATGACGTATACATCGGCGGCAACGAGAACGACAAGTTCAACGGTGAAGGCGGCGACGACATCATGGTCGGCAGCCTGGGGTTTGGTGACCGCTACATTGGTGGCTCAGGCTACGACTGGGCCACCTTCAAGGACTTGGCCCAGGGCGTGTCCATCGACATGAGCGACCGCTTCTTCGATGTGCCACTGGTACCGGGTTCGGGCGCTTCGACGCTGGTGCGCTTCGACATCATGGAAGGCCTGTCGGGCTCGGCGCATGGCGACTTCCTGCGCGGCGACAGCGAAGACGCCACCTCGTTGCCTACTGCAGGTGCCAACGGCAGCGTGCTGACCAACATCAGCCTGATCGACGGCCTGGCCGGCCTGCTGGCGGCCGGGGCGACCTTCTATGACGGCGGCAACATCATCCTCGGCGGCAGCGGCAGCGATCTGCTCGAAGGCCGGGGTGGCGACGATATCCTCGACGGCGACAAGTGGCTGAACGTGCGCATCAGCGTACGCGCCAACCCTGATGGCACCGGCCCGGAAATCGCCAGCTTCAACAGCATGGAGCCGATGGTGCCGTATATGCTCAATGGCACCTACAAGCCGGGCCAGCTGGTGATCGTGCGAGAGATCCTCAGCGGCACCGACCACTACGACACGGCGGTGTACTCTGGGGTGTCCACTGACTACAGCGTGGTGGTCGATGGCAACTCGGTGACCGTCACCGACCTGGTGGCCGGGCGTGATGGCGTCGACCACCTGACCGGCATCGAGCGCCTGCAGTTCTCTGACAGTTCGCAGGCCTCTGGCGTGGGTACGGCAGTCAACGCCGGCCCCACCGGCCACCTGGCGATTCTCGACGCTAGCACCGGGCTACGCGACGATACACCGGTCAGTGGCCAGCTGCTGAGGGTAAGCAACCTCGCTGTGCATGACGCAGACAATGTCAGTGCAACCAATGCGACCGGTGCGGTGAACGGCCCTGTGGCCTACTACTGGCAGGTGGAGGCGCTGCCGGGTTCCGGGGTTTATGAAGACATCACGGTAGTGGCCGCTGGTGAAGCGACACGGGTCACCGGTACGACCTACCGCGTCACGGACGACGTCGCCGGCCTGAACATCCGCGTGCGTGCGGTGTACCAGGATGCCAAGGGCACGCTGGAAATCGTCGATTCGACGCCGAACAGCGCGCCGAGCGCCGGGCCTACCGTGACCGGGCTGCTGGTGCAGAATCAAACGCTCACCGCCAACCCGGCAACCATCGTCGACGCCGACGGCCTGAGCAACCCTCAGTTCACCTTCCAGTGGCAGTCCAACCGGGGTGTCGGATGGGTCAACATCGCCGGCGCCATCAGCAGCACGTTCGTCCTGACCCAGGCGCAAGTGGGGCAGAACATGCGGGTGGTGGTCAGCTACGTGGATGACTTTGGCGTGCAGGAAAGCGTCGCCTCCGACATTCTGGACCCGGTGGCCAACGTCAACGATGCGCCGACCGGTGCGTTGCTGATCAGCGACACCACACCTGACCAGGGCCAGACGTTGACCGCGCTCACCGGCGCAATTGCCGATATCGACGGCCTGGGGGCCTTCAGCTTCCAGTGGCAGCAAGGTACCGGCGGCACCTTCGCCAATATTGCCGGGGCTACGGCGGCCACCTTCACCCCCGGCTTCGCCCAGGGTAACCAGCAGCTGCGGGTGATCGTGCGTTACACCGACGGCTTCGGCACCCTGGAGTCGCTGACCTCGGCGGCGACCGCCGCAGTCACCGTGCCACCGGGTGTAGTACTGGTCGGTACCAATGCGGCCAACACCCTGACCGGTGGTGCAGGCAATGACGTGATCTCGGGCTTGGGCGGCAACGATACGCTCAACGGCCTGGGCGGCAGCGACCAGCTGTTCGGTGGTATTGGCAACGACATCCTCAATGGCGGTGACGACCCCGACTTCCTCAATGGCGAGGACGGCAACGACACCCTCAGCGGCGGGCTTGGCGCAGATGCCATGAACGGCGGTGCCGGCAACGATACCTTCGTGGTCGACAACGCCGGGGATACGGTCACCGAGGCTCTCAACGGCGGCACCGACCAGGTGCAGACCAGCCTGGCCAGCTACACCCTCGGCGCCAACGTCGAGAACCTGACCTATACCGGCAGCAGCGCCTTTACCGGTACCGGTAACGCGCTGGCCAACACCCTCACGGGTGGGGCGGGCAACGACCTCCTGAACGGCGGTGTGGGTGCCGACCGCTTGGTGGGTGGCGTGGGCAACGACACCTATGTGGTGGATGACGCCGGGGATGTGGTGGTCGAGGCTACGGGGGCCGGTACGGACCTTGTACTTACCACGCTGGCCAGCCACACCATGGCCGCCAACGTCGACAACCTGACCTATACCGGGGCGAGCAACTTCGCCGGCACGGGTAACGGGCTGGCCAACATCATCAACGGCGGGGCAGGTAATGACACGCTCAGCGGTGACGGCGGTAACGATGTGCTCAACGGCAATGCCGGCAACGATACCCTCAATGGCGATGCCGGGAACGATCAGCTGTTCGGTGGCCTGGGTGCTGACCGACTGAGCGGAGGCGGGGGTGACGACAGCCTCGATGCCGGTGACGGCAACGACACGGTGCTCGGGGAGGCCGGTAACGATAACCTGACGGGGGGTACTGGCGATGACAGCCTGGATGGCGGCAACGGCAATGACACCCTGCAGGGCGGCGATGGTAACGACACCCTGTTCGGCGACGTGGGTACCGACACCCTGATCGGGGGAGCCGGCAGTGACTTCCTCAACGGTGCGGCGGGTAACGATACGGTGGTGGGCGGTGCCGGTAACGACACCATGATGGCCATCGATGGCAACGATGTGTTCCAGTTCGCTGCAGGCTTTGGCAACGACCTGATCATCAACTTCGATGCCATTGTCGCGGGTGGCCAGGACCGGCTGGATATCACCGCCCTCAACATCACCGCAGCCACCTTTGGCGCCAGCGTGACCATCGCCGATGTGGGGGCGGACACCTTGGTAAGCATCGGTGCTGCCGACTCCATACGCTTGGTGGGGGTGGCGGATGCAACCACGGTGACTGCCGCAGACTTCATCCTGGCCGGTTGAGGGGCGCAGGGGTTAGCTGTTGCGGGTACTGCAGGGGGGCTGCGCAGCAGCCCCTTTTGCCGCGAAAGGAGTCGCCGAAATTCTACCCTGGCGTGCCTAGCGACCCGCGCAGCGGCTGCGCGCTATACTCCGCGCTTTTTGCCCGTGCCGGAATCCGCCCATGCGCCAGGTTTTGCTCATCGTCGATGTCCAGTCCACCTTCAGCCCTCCCGAGTGGCTGGTCGATGGCCTGCGCCGGTTATCGGCGAACATCCCCACCATCGCCTCGGTCGAGTTGCACGACGAGCAGGCCACGCCGTTCGATCGGCAGCTCGGCTGGCACCCGGCAGCCGAGGATGAGAGCCTGGTCGAGGCTGACCAGGTGTTCGTCAAGCATGGCTACGGGCAGAGCGCCGAAGCGCTCGAGTACATCCGCCAGTTGGGTGTCGAGCGTGTGCTGGTGTGTGGCCTGCAGACCGAAACCTGCGTGCTGGCCGCCGGCTTCGCCCTGTTCGATGCCGGGCTGACGCCAACCCTGGTCACCGATATGACGGTCGGTTCTTCGCTGGACCGCTCGGGCAAATTGGGCATTCAGCTGTGGCAGCACCATTTCCGCCAGGTCACCACCTCGGCGGAAGTGCTGGCTGAATTGGCCGGGCGCTCCTAGCGGCGGTACGGGTGGGTTCAGGCCGCACGCTGCACGGGATCATCACCGCCGCGTGGCTTGTTGCCGGTATTGATGCGTGCGAGCAGCCAGCGCGTCGCTGTGGTCCAGGCATAGCTGACGGCCACGCCACCGGTTATGGCCACGGCGACCTCGAACAGCGGGTGATGGAAAAAATGGTCCGCCAGCGACTGGAACTGGAAGTGTGTCAGGTAGATATACAGGGTTGACGACGCGATCACCGCACCCGCCCGGGCCACCAGCGCGGGTACGGGTAGCGAACGGAACCAGATAAGCGCCAGCATCGCCGGCAGGGCAATGTCGACATAGCGTGTGAAGGCCTCCCAGCCAACACCGGCCACCGCCATCAGGTCCAGCTCACCCACCACCAGCACGGCCACCGCACTGGCTATCCATTTGCGCGCCATGGTATCGGCGTGGTGAACGGCCATCCCCAATACCATGACCGCCAGGAAATGTTGCGGTACCCGGTTGAGCAGGGGGCCGGCATCGAACACGAAGCGGTTGAGCAGCACATCCAGCGCCACCAATGCACAGGCGGCGATGGTCAGGCAACGGAACGGGTCGGCGCTGACGCGCTGGCGCACGCGCCTGATCGACAGTACCAGGCCAATGATCACGATCATCTGCACCAGCACTTCGATGTACCAGTAGTTGAACAGGCCAACCTGGTTGACCGGGAACCAGTTGGCCACCAGCAGCAGTGATTGCCAGTGCAGCTGGTCGAACACCAGTTGCAGCAGCGCGGTGTACAACAGCGTCGGCACGACGATCGCCGCCAGCGACCTGATCAGCGTACGTGCATCGCCGCGTTCTTCGATGGCCTTGAGCTGGAAGCGCGCCAGGCTGATGCCAGAGACCAGGAACAGTACCGAGGTTTCGCCGACGATCAGCCAGTGGTCGAGCTCGCTCAGGTGGCCGACCACGATCAGGATGATGGCGAGCATGCGGATGAACACCGGCATTTCCATCACCCGCCAGGCGCTCTTGGCTGGCGCGCTCAGCTCGGCCAGCTGGTACACCGGCAGGGTTTCCCAACGGCCCGGAAGGTGGCCGATCAGCTCCTCCAGCACGCGCGAAGCCTGGACGAACGACAAAGAGTCGCCGCCAAGCTCGACAAAACTCAACCTTGCATCCAGGTGCGGTACCTGAAGGATGCGTGCCCAGGCTGAGCTCAGTTTTTCCGCCAGCGGTGACAAGGTTTGGCCCGTGCTGTCGTCAAATGGCGCGGGAAGGGCGCGTTTGTCGAGCTTGCCATTAGGGGTAAGTGGCAGGGCATCGAGCATTATGAACAGCGCCGGCACCATGTAGTCCGGCAGTTGTCCGGCGAGGGCCTGGCGCAGTTCATCAGCGGAGGTGGCCTGACGTGCGACGCAATAGGCCACCAGGCGGGTCGATGCACTGTCGTGATTGGCCAGCACTGCACATTGCTCGATATGCGGGTGGCGGTTCAGCGTGTTCTCGATTTCCGCCAGTTCGATCCGATGGCCACGGATTTTTACCTGGCTGTCCGCACGGCCCAGGAAGCTGGCGCTGCCATCGGCCAGGTAGGTGCCCAGGTCGCCGGTGCGGTAGCAACGGTCGCTAGCCAGGCCGTTGAACGGGTTGGCGATGAACTTGGCCTCGGTCAGCGCCGGGTCGCCCCAGTAGCCCAGCGACAGGTACGGGCTGCGAATCAGGATTTCGCCGGTTTCGCCCGTGCTGACCAGCTGATTGGCAGGGTTGACCACCAGCAACTGTGCCTCGGCGATGCCTTTGCCCAACGGCACCCGGGCAGTGTCCATGGCCGGGTCGAGGGTATGGAAAGCCATGGCTTGCGGGGTTTCGGTGGTGCCGTAGAAATTGACGTTAACGGCATTCGGCGCGATGACCCTGATCTGCTGGTAAAGCGCCGGGTTGAGCGCGTCGCCGCCCCAGAACAGGTAGCGCAGTTGTTCGAATACCTGGCCATTCGCTTGCGCACCGGTTTGGATCAGCTTGCCCAGTGGCGGCGTGAGATGAATCACGCTAACGGCATGTTGGTGAATCCAGTTGGCCAGTTGCGCCGGATCGGTCAGGGTCGACGGGGCCGGGCAGGCGATGGTTGCGCCTAGCGACAGGGGGGTGAACACGTCGCGGTACACCGGGTCATGGCCCAGGCCGGAAAGCAGCGAGAAGGTGTCGGCCTGGGTGAAACCGTGCTGCTGCACATGCCAGTCGATAAAGTGCACCAACGGCGCATGGTGAGTGATGATGCCCTTGGGCTCGCCGGTGCTGCCCGAGGTGAAGGTGATGTAGGCCGGTTGTTCGGGGCTGACAGCTGGCAGTGCGATCGCTTGGGGGAACGCGTGCAGTGCCTCGGCGGGGGCTTCCGGCACCGGTACGACGAGGCGCTGCGTGGCGTCGACGGTGGCCTTGCCACAGCGCAGGATGACGGCAGGCGCCAGGGTGTTGACGAGTTGCTGGATGCGGGTGGCAGGGTACGCGGCGTCTGCCACGCTGAACGCCAGCCCGGCGCGCAGGCACCCGAGCATGGCGTAGACCAGGGCGGCGCAACGGTCGGCGACGATCAACACGCGATCGGAGGTGTTATCTATATTCTGAAGCAGGAAGGCGGCAATACCCCGGCTTACCTGCTCTAACTGGGCGTAGCTGCAAGTGGTGTGCGCGGCAATGATCGCGGTGCCATCGGGGCAGCGGCTGGCGTGTTCCAGAAAGGCCTGGTAAATCGGTTGCCCGGTACGGTATTCCAGGCGCAGCGTGGGGTTCGGGCGCAGGTCCGGCATGATGGGTGGGGGCTCCGCATGAACGTTTGGGCTGGCTGGTAGCACAACGCTAGTGCAGGGAGCGCGCAGGCGCCAACAAGAATGCTGGCCGTGCGATGGCCGGGGTAGGCACCTGGTTTCTCAGACGGGTTCGGAATGGGGCTGCTGTGCAGCTCATCGCCGGTAATGCGGCCCCCACAGGGGCCGCGCAGGCTTTATGTCGATCTTGGCCTGCACGGGACACTGTGGGCGCTGGCGTGCCGGCGATGAGATCGGTGCAAGCCGGACGAGGTGGCCTGCGTTGGCCGATCGATCAGGCCACATCCACCAGCACGATCTCGCTGTCTTCAAGGGCGGTCACCCGCAGCACTTCCTCCTGTTCGATCGCCACACCATCACGTGCATTGGCCCGCAGCCCGTTGACGTCCACCAGGCCCTTGGCCGGCACCAGGTAACCCCGGCGTGCGCTATCGAAGCGGTACTCGGCGGTTTCACCCGCCTTCAGGGTGGCAGCCACCAGGCGCGCATCGGTGCGAATCTGCAAGCTGTCCTGGTCGCCGGCACGGCCGCTGGCCAGGGTCACGAAGCCTTCGCCACGCTCACCTTTGGGAAACGGCCGGCTACCCCACTGCGGCGCTTCACCGGTGCGCTCCGGCACGATCCAGATCTGGAAGATGCGGGTATCGACGTCTTCCAGGTTGTACTCGCTGTGCACGATGCCGGTACCGGCACTCATGACCTGCACATCACCGGCCTCGGTACGGCCTTTGTTACCCAGGCTGTCCTGGTGACTGATGGCACCTTCCCGTACATAGGTGATGATTTCCATGTCGCGGTGCGGGTGCGGCGGGAAACCGCTGCCGGCCGCGATCAGGTCATCGTTCCAGACCCGCAGGTTGCCCCAGTGCATGCGCGCCGGGTCGTAGTACTCGGCGAACGAAAAATGGTGGTGGGCGTCGAGCCAGCCGTGGTTGGCGTGGCCGAGGCTGTCGAACGGTCGCAGTTGCAGCATGGTCGTGCTCCTTCAATCAGTGGAATGACGCCATGATGCGCCAATGATAGATCGAAAATAAGCGTAAATATCGGCTTAAAACTATCTATATGATCGATGTGTTTTGCTGCGGGTTTTTACCCGTTTCATCGCCTAATCCACTGATCTGCAAGCATTCGCTGGCGATTTTTTCTCGATGCGGCGAACATGCCCGCTGATTTGGTTTTACAACGGAGTGACCGTGGCCCACGAGCAACCCCAGGCCCCCGCCAACCTTACCCCACCTGCCCAGTTGCCCTGGTTTCGCCGCCTGGTCGCCCGCTTGCTGGGGCGTGGCTTGACCCGCCTGCAAGCGCAGCACCGCGAATCCTGGTTTCTTGGCCACGCCACCGGCCAGCGCAATGGCCACGCCGAAGGTTTGCGTGACGGCTTCGAGCGTGGGCGGGAGGAGGGGTACGAGGCTGGGCGCCAGGTGCTGGTGATTCGCGACACCCGCCCCGACACTGCCGCTGTACCGGGCCAGGATGACAAGCTGTTCGATGACTGGCGCCTGCCGCTGACTGCCGAGCTAAAAAAGCGCTTCAAGGCCGATGTCGCCCAGCGCCTGCCCGCCGAGGCGCAGCCCAGCGCCGCGCAATGGAAACTGATTTTCAGCGACACGCCGTCCACCTGCGTGGTGGCCGGGGCCGGGGCGGGCAAGTCCACCTCGCTGGTGCTGCGGATCCTGCTGCTGCGTCATTATCTGGGCTACGAGCTGGATGCGATGACCGTGGTCACCTTCACCCGCGAATCGCGCAAGGATTTCATCAAGCGCCTGCTCCAGGTCTTCGCCCTGTGGCAGATCAACCTGCAACCGCCACAAGCCCGCGAGCTGGTACGTACCTTTCATTCGCGCATTCTGCCACTGGTACGCAGCCTGCCGGGTTTCGACCAGGTGCGCGCCTTCGAGACGCTGGGCGCCGAAATGCCTGCCGGGCGCGAGGCCGAGGCCGACAGCAACCCGTTCGACCTGCGCCTGAACGATGCCCAGCGTCAGCAGCTGAACCAATGTTACAGCCAGGTGTTGGGCGAGAGCCCGCGGTTTGCCGAGCTGATCGGTCTGTTGCGCAGTGAAGCCTTGCAACTCAAGCCACTGGACCCGAACAACCCTGATGTGCAGAAGCGCGCCCAGGTAACCCAGCTTGCCGCCCAGCGCGACGAAGAACTGTGCGACGTGATCGAGGACCTGTGGTTTGCCGCTGGCGCCTGGCCGATCAAGGGCATCGAGCCGTGCCGCGAAACTGTCGAGATCCGTGGCAGCCGCTTCCATGTGCACGGGCGCCTGGCCAATGGTGGGCCATGGGTGGTGTTGGGTTTCGACCCGGCAGAAAGCGCGCAGTATCAGCGCCCTGGCGCCAAGCTGGCGGTACGCGGCGAGTGGGCGGTCAAGCGCACCTTGCTGCAGGCGTTTTGCGACAGGCCGCTGATCTGGCTCGACAACTACGCCATGGCCCGGCGGCTGGCGGCATCGCTGGCCGGTGATGCGGTGGCGGGGCCGGGTTTCGAATACAAGGTCAAGGGCGAGCTGGCGGCGGCGCCGCTGCTGGATGCATTCGTCGCCGCGGCCAGTTTCATCGAAAACCTCGGGCTGGATGTGAACACGGCAGTGGCGGCGATGAGCTTCCCGGCCGGCGATAGCGACGCGCTGTTCTTCGAGGCCCTGGCCCTGTACTGGAAAGCCCTGGAGGCGCACCTGCTGGACCAGTCGCCGCCGGTGATGAGCTACAACCGCATGTTCGCCCTGTTTGGCGAGAACAACCCGGAAAACCTGCACCTGCTGCCCGATCCGTTGCTGCGGCCGCTGGCGCACCTGCTGATCGACGAGTTTCAGGACGTGTCGCCGCAGATCGTCAGCTGGTTGCGTGCCAGCCTCGCTGAAATACGGCGCCGCGGCCCGGCCATGCACACCGGGCGCCATGCGCAGCATTCGTCGTTGCTGTGCGTGGGTGACGACTGGCAATCGATCTACGGTTGGCGTGGCAGTTCGCCCAGGTATTTCATGGAGTTCACCAAGGCGTTCCCGTCGCCGGCCAACACGCGGGTGATGCTGGTCGACAACTACCGCTGCCAGCAACAGGTGATCGATGCGGCCGAGCACCTGGTCAAGGGCACCCCGGCGATTGCCGGCAAGAAAGCCCGCGCCAGTGGCCCGGCGGCCGAGTTGCCCGGCTCGCCGGTCAAGGTGTTCGACCGTGACGAGGCTGCGTTGGGCGAAACGCTTGTCGAGCATTACCAGCGGGGTGAGACGGTCATGATGCTGTACCGCAAGGGCAGTGACCGAGCGTTGATGAACGAGCACCTGCAAAGCGTGCTGCACGCCGAGGCGGCGCTACCGGCCGAACAGCGCCGGCTGCGCCAGCTGACCTATCACAGTGCCAAGGGTTTGCAGGCCGATGCGGTGTTCATGCTGGGTGACTGCCAGTACATGACCAGCTCACCCTACAAGAACCAGGTGTATCGCCAGGCCGGTCTGGGCAAGGCCGGGGATGCCCAACCGTTCGATACGGCGCAGAAGGAAGAAGTGCAGCGCCTGGCCTACGTGGCGGTGACCCGCGCGGTGCAGCACTGCTACTGGCATGTCGAGCCCGCCAATGGTGATGCGGCCGCTGCCCCAAGGGCGTCGAGCCAGGTGGATGGCAGGCAGGCCTTCTTCGAAGACCTGCGCGGCGACTGAGTCCGGTTTAACTGCCGAGTGTCTGCAGTTGGCGAGTGAAGCTGATCAACAGATCGGTTTCAACCTGTTGCTGCTCGGCGGTCAGCATGTCCACGCCCTGGCGATACTGCTGCTCGTTGATCGCCACGCGTCGCAGAATGCCGCTGGCATCCAGTGGGCTTTCAGGCATGACGCTGGCCAGGGCTTGTAGCAAAGATTTGTTCAGGGACGTCACCGGGTCTGCGGTTTCATCCAGGCAGTAATACAGGTAGTCCAGCCCTGGCCGCCAAAAGTCGGTTATCGCGCTGAATTGCGCTGCATGCTCTCGCTTCAGGTACTCAACCCAGCCCGGCTGCTGGGTCAACCATTGCTCCCGAGCGATGGCATCCCTGTCCAGGGAACGGACCGCAGCTTTCACCATTTCGATGATTGTGTCGTTGATTCTGGCCGTATTGCGGTACAGCATGCCTCGGCTCGGCTCAGGGTAGTCCAGCGCGCTGGCCAACGACTGGCGCAAGGCCAAACGTACCTCGACATCGTCCACCAGCCCCGTTTGAAGTTCGCTGTCTGGAAAGGCTGAGGGGTCGTCCAGCTCATCGTAGGGGGGGAGGTTTTCATCGAAGGCCCCGTCGAGCAGCGCCTGTTTGCGCAAGGACCTTCTCCAGCTGATGCGATCGGCCAGTTGATTGACCTGACTGCGTCGATACAACTTGCCATACAGGCTCAGTAGATCAGCGGGTCGACTACCGGCGACGGCTGCCGCTTCGTGGGCCAGCACTTCTATTTCCAAGGCACTGAACGCGTCGGCACCTGCGTCGCCACAGGTTGGCGGGAAGTCGCCGGCCACGGTGGCGAGGCGTTCACGCAGCGCGGTGTCGCGGGCCGCGTCATCCAACAGCTTCCAGACGCGTGCCCTCAGGGCCTCGCCATCACGCTGCGCTTCTGCCGACTGGGCAAGACGTTCGAGTACGCCCAGCAGCGCTGCGTTTTCACCTTGGTCGAACAGGTCGCTCCACAGTTGCTCCTCGGCAATGCTCGCCTCGCCACGGAAAATGCCTTGCCACAGTGGCACGTCTTCTGCGTGCTCGAATACGTTGACGCCGCTACTGCCCAGGCGTGCTCGTGTCTGGGCTTCCAGGGTGTTGTAATTGAACAGCCAGCGGCGCTCCGGCAAGTGCGCGGCGACATCGCGGGCAAACGGGGTACGCAGCACACCAGGCAAGTCCGGCAGGGTACGAATGCGGTTGGACGACAGGTTTAGATAGCGCAGTTGGTACTGGGGCTGGCTCATCAGGACGGTCAGGCTGTCGGGCCACTGCTGCAGTTCGCAACGCTCAAGCTCCAGGTGGACAAGACGGGCCATGAAGCGCAGGTCGGGCGCCAGTTGCAGTGGGTTGCCTGACAGGTGCAGTACAGTGGGGTGGATCATGTCCTGGAACTGGGCGGCAAGGCTTGCGTCAAGTGTGATTCGATTGTGGCCCAGGCCGAGGGCATCCAGGGGCAAGCGCGTCAGGAAGCCTAAACTGTTGGTGTCGAGTTGCAGCCGGTTGCGGCTGAGCCAGAGTAGCCGCAGGCCGGGCATAGCCCCGATGGCCTGTTGGGCGGTGGGTGAAAGGGTGGTCAAGCCATTGTCTGTCAGGCCCAGCTCGCGTAGCCGTGGTGCCGACCTGAGCGCCTCGAACAATGTTTCGGCATCGATGTCCGGGTTACCGATGATTTCCAGGGTTTCCAGGTTAGGGAAGTTTGCCAGGAAGCTGCCCTCCAGGCGCCGCATCTGTAACCCCTCGAGCCTGAGATTGCGGATATGCGGCATGGGTGCAGTGAAAGCGGGTAGCGCTTCGAGCTGCATACGGTCCAGTACCAGTGTTTTGGCGTGCGCGCCGCCTTCACGGCGGGAAGCACTCATCAATCGCTCGGTGCATTGCTGGCGATCAAAGCGCTCTTCAAGGGTGCGGGCGGTGCTTACCCAGCGGTTGAGATCTCGGTTGAGGGTACGCTGCTCGACCTCCAGCCGGTTGATGGCGCTACCCAGGTCACCTCCTCGAGCCAGTTCGGCTTGTAGCCCACTGATTTGCTCGCTGTTGAGTTCGGGGTAGAGCGCCCGGAGTCGACGTGCAGCCGGCAAGGCTCGTCCTTGCAGGCCACGGCCGCTCAGAGGATACCCCAGCTGGCCGTTGGCCAACCGCAAAGGGGAGCGGAACCTGGGGTTGATAGGTTGCTGGCCGATCAGTGAGGCGCAGTGCTGGCGATCGTCAAGGGCAAGTTGCAGCAACCGGGCCGGGTCAGCCTGCGGGTGCGCGGCTTGCAGCGCCTGTTTGATGCGTAGACTGTCGTCGTTGGCCAGGCTGGGCCTGAACAGGCCGAGGAGGGCGCGGTCAAGCCGCGCTCGAGCTTGCAAAAGGCGCGCTTCCTCGGCAATGCGAAGCGGCACCCGGCCGTTGGTCAGGCGTTCCCGTTCGGCGTTGCTGATATTGCCAAGCAATGCTTCAAGCGCGCTCTCCGGCAGCCCGGGAAACTGCCGGGCGAGGGTTTGTGCAGTGGGTGCGTGTGTGGGACGGCGTCGTTGTTGCAGGCTCTCGAACAGCGCCTCGCGATGCTGTTCCAGGTGTTGCGCGAGCTTGTTGTTCAGTGCGGACGATCGGTGCTCAGTGGGTGTGTCACCGAGCAACTGCTCAATGGCTTCTTCATCCATCTGATCCAGCACGGTCTGGCTCAACTGGCCATTGTCCAGGTCGGTACGGGTAATTTCGATTTCTGTCTGGCCCAGCGTGTGAGGTGGGCCGTAGCGCACCGATTCGCCCCAGGGTTCTGGCTCTTGGTAAACCTTCAGCACGTTCCCCTCGGGCCACCCCGGCAGGCGCAGCAACTCAGGCAAGGCAAAGTTCTTGTACGCAGCCAGCGGCAACCCATGGCGTACGCAGTTGATGATCTGTTGTGTCTGATTGTCCAGTTGCAACCGCTGCAGCGTGTCGATCAACAAAGCGGGTGTAGGCAGGCCCGCTGCCTGGGCACGGCGCAGCACGTCTGGATCGGTACCGGTAGTGCGCATGGCATGGTCCAGCTCGCTGTCGTCCAGGCCTGCACTATGGCTGCCGAGGCGGCGCGCGAGCTGTTCGCGGTCCCATTCCAGAGGCTGTTCATGGGCCAGTTGCCAGCGGGCGTGACCATGATGCAGCAAGCGTGGGGCATAGGCCTGAGCGTCATCGGGGTGGCGCACGCGCCATTGCTGATCAGCGCCCTGAAACACCTCGTACAGGGTCCCATCCAGCTTCAGGTAGGTCTTCCCATCGACGTGTACATGGCCGAGCGAATCGGGTTGAGCCTCCTCAGGAATAGCCGCCGTGCTCGCATAGGGTTTCATGTCGGGGTGCCAGAGCACCTCCTTGTCTTCATGCCATACACTTTTCAGTGCATCGACAAAGCCAGACGCCTGGACGATCCTGGTGCCCACTGCAAAGCCGGCGATCACGCCCGCGTTGATGGCCAGCGATTCCAACTGCGCCAGTGCCTGCCGGGTATCACCTTCTTCCCAGGCCTCGAACCCGGTGAAAACAGAGCTCATCAGGTCGTAAGCAAAAACGCCTAGCATGACCGTGTTCAAACCCGGCACGAAAAACGCGGCGACATTCAGCACGTTCATCCCCAGGTCGAACCAGTATTTCAGACGCTCGTTGCGGGCGTTGGCGTCGACTTCGGCGGTAGGCACAGCGATGGTTTTTGCGTCGGCCTTCATGCGCGCAAGGTGTGCGTTGTACAAGGACGTCCAAGGGTCGGTCCTGATTGGCGAGAGCGTGAAAGGGATCACTGGCATGATTCGGGGTTTGCGTCTACCCGCTTCATCCTCTTCGAACAGCGCGATTTCCAGCTTTACGGCGAGTTCTTTTTGCCTGTCCTTGTAGGCTAAATGCACCAAAGCGCGGCGAAACTCGCTTTGCAATAGCCGGCTGCGCAGGTGCTTGCCCGCTTCCTGACGAGAAGCGAACTCCCTTACCGGGTGCTCGCTGTCGCCAGGGGCATACAAAATGCAGGGGTTCTTGCGGTAAGGGTTGTCTGGCCCGATGAACAGTATTTCGTGGACGGGGATATCGAACAGGTTGAAGTGCCAGCAATGCAACGCCTCGTTTTCATAGGTGGGGTGAGGCTTGCCGTCGCACAGTTGCCCAAGCGCATCGAGCCCGGCCTCGCTCAGCAGGCCTTTGAGCTTGGCGATCAATGCCTGGACCCTCAAGGCCTCACGGTTCGCTGCAATCGACAGGCGCTGGATTTCAGCGCGATTGGCGCCTTCATGGGTTGCAAGCAAATGGTCTTGATAGCGTTTGCCAAGGTCCAGCGCCCGACAATGTCTGACGAAGTCCGCCATCGTCAGGCCGGACAGGGGCGTGTCGCTGCCAGCGGCATCGGTGAGCCTGCTGTAGGGGCCGACTTCGTCCAGCCCCTCGAAGTTGTGCAGGGCAGCCTCTAGCAAACTGCGTGTTTGCGGCTGGCCTACGGGGCGGGTGGCCAGCACGTCCGCTTCCACGTCCGGGACCAAAGGCGTTTCCACATCGGGAACGCCAACCCAGATGTTGGCCTCTGACTCAAAGGGCTGGAAGACATACTGCGCCCTGTCTACCGGCACATTCAGCTTCAACCGCTCGGTCAACAGAGGGCCGCAGAACGCGATGATGTCCTTGAACTCGCCCAGCGCCTGTTTGACGTGCGCCAGCTGTTTGTTGCGGGTTTGCAACGCGTTGTGCAACTGCTCGCGCGTTGGCCCATCGGCAGTGGCATACCACGAGTAAGGGGTGCCATCTTCATCGAGGTACTCCTTGTACAGGCTCTGCACCACTTTGCGCGTATGCGTGGGTTGGAGCGCCTTGCTCCATTTCGGTAACGATCGGGTTATCTGGCTTTGATGCAACGGTGTCGGGGTTGTCATGGTCACCATCTCTTTTTTGGGGGGAGATAGTCCACGCTGATCAAGGCGCCGGGGTGCGGTAGATAGTTGTTGGCAGCAGTCGGTCCTGCGTATGCGCGGGTCGGTGGGGGGCTGGCAGCGAGGGAGGATCTGCGAGAGGGTGAGGCAGGTCATGGTGCAGGCTTCAGCCAAGGAGAATTGCAATGCGTTCGCTGTGCAGTCCGAAAGACCACCTGCTAGACCTCGATGGCGTTGAAATAGCGGTTCGCACCTGGGGAGCAGAAGACGGTATTCCCATATTGGCCTTGCATGGCTGGCTGGATAACGCTGCCTCGTTCGAGCGCCTGGCACCGATGCTGGACGGCTGCTTCGTGGTGGCCCCCGACCTGATCGGTCATGGCCGTTCTGGGCATCGTCGCCACGACAGCGGCTATTACGTGTGGGAGCATGCCGAAGACATGCTGGCGGTGACCGACAGTCTGGGCCTGGCGCAATTTCATGTGCTGGCCCATGGAATGGGTACCGGTATAGCGTCGCTGTTGGCGGCCATGACCAGTGGCATTGCCAGCATGACCTTCCTCGACGGCATGGGGGCACCGTTCACGGTGGCCGAGGATGACCGCGTGCAGCACCTGGCGCGGGCTTACCGGCTCAAGCGCATGGTACAGCGTAGCCAGTTGCCGGGTTTTGCCGAGCCGGATGTTGGTCGCTTCGACGACCTGGGCACCGCCCTGGCGCAACGCCGCGAGCGGCTGGACACCGAACTGTCGGAGGGTGCCGCTCGGCTGCTGGCACTGCGCGACCTGCTACAGCTGGACGATGGCTATTGCTGGCGCCACGACCCGCGCCTGGTGCTGCCCGAGCCCATGCCGCTGACCGAGCGCGAAGCGTGCGACTTGCTCAGCCAGATCCGCTGCCCGTTATACCTGATGTTCGGCCGCCAGGGGGCATTTGCCGGCGAAGCCTTCAGCCGGCGCCAGGCGGCGCTGCCCGGCCAGGCGAAAGTTTCGTGGCACCCGGGCGGGCACCACTTCCACCTGGATGCGCCGGACCGGGCGCTGGTCGACCAGTTGCTGCGTATCCTGACGCGCCATGAAGGGGGCGTTCTGCAACGCTTGGTGAACGAGTAGCTGATTCTGGTCATGCCGCGTGAACCTGGGCTATGGTGGCGAACGTATTCGCAAACACGCCACAGGGAGCCCGGCATGCGGCCTTTCACCATCAAGCACATCGACCACCTTGTGTTGCGGGTCAGCGACCTGCCGCGCAGTGTTGCCTTTTACACCGAGCTGCTCGGCTGCACCGTCAGCCGCGTGCGCGAAGACCTGGGCATGGTGCACCTGGCCACGGGCACGGCGATGATCGACCTGGTGGCCCTGGATGGCCCGCTGGGGCGGCCAGGCGGAGCTGCCCCGGGCGTGGAAGGGCGCAACCTGCACCATTTCTGCCTGCGCATCGAGCCGTTCGACGAGGCCGCGTTGACGGCCTATCTGGAAGCCGCCGGGGTAAAGGTGGAGCCTGCAGAGAAGCGTTATGGTGCCGAAGGCGAGGGGCTTTCCCTTTACTGCTACGACCCGGATGGTAATCAGGTCGAGTTGAAGGGGCCGGTAGTGCTTGGCGGGTGAAACCGCCCCCGCAGAATCGTCAGCCAACTCGCTATCGCCCAGCACCCGGTGCTGCCGTGAAGTCCAGGCCGCCTTTTTGTTCAGGGCCAGGCGGGGTGGATATCCCGCCAAAGCCGATTATGCTTCAGATACCTTGCTGCGATCCGAGGCGGCCAGCCTCGTCGTGCTTCGCGCAACCAAAGAAAGCCCTAGGGCCTGGGTGCGACGGTGAAATGGGTATGAGGTGCTCCGGCCTGCATGATGACATGACGGAGGCAACCCATGGCGGTTCTCGACAGCGCATCCACGGGCAGTAGCGCGCCCCAACGCGGTATCACCAAGGAGGAGCGCAAGGTCATCTTCGCCTCGTCCCTGGGCACGGTATTCGAATGGTACGACTTCTACCTGTACGGCTCCCTGGCGGCGATCATCGCCAAGCACTTCTTCGCCGGAGTGAATGAAACCACCTCGTTCATCTTCGCCTTGCTGGCCTTTGCCGCAGGCTTTGCCGTGCGCCCGTTCGGCGCCATCGTGTTCGGCCGCCTGGGCGACATGATCGGGCGCAAGTACACCTTCCTCATCACCATTGTCATCATGGGCCTGTCCACTGCGGTGGTGGGCCTGCTACCGGGCTACGCCACCATCGGCGTGGCCGCGCCGATCATCCTGATCACCTTGCGCTTGCTGCAGGGGCTGGCGCTGGGCGGCGAGTATGGGGGCGCTGCCACTTACGTGGCCGAGCATGCGCCCAAGGGCCGACGCGGCTTTTTCACCGCCTGGATCCAGACCACCGCCACCCTGGGGCTATTCCTGTCACTGCTGGTGATCATGGCCTGTCGTACGGCCATGGGGACGGAGGTGTTCGAGGCCTGGGGCTGGCGGATACCGTTCCTGCTGTCGATCCTGCTGCTGGTGATTTCGGTGTACATCCGCATGCAGCTCAACGAGTCGCCGGTGTTCATGAAGATGAAGGCCGAGGGCAAGGCATCCAAGGCGCCACTGACCGAATCGTTCGCCCGCTGGGACAACCTCAAGGTGGTCATCATGTCGCTGCTCGGTGGTACCGCCGGCCAGGCCGTGGTGTGGTACACCGGGCAGTTCTATGCGTTGTTCTTCCTGTTGCAGATGCTCAAGATCGAACCGCAAACCGCCAACCTGCTGATTGCCGGGTCGCTGTTGATCGGCACACCTTTCTTCATTTTCTTCGGCAGCCTGTCTGACCGCATCGGCCGCAAGAAGATCATCATGGCCGGCTGCATCATCGCCGCGCTGACCTACTTCCCGATCTTCAAGGCGCTGACCGAGTACGGCAACCCGGATGTATTCGTTGCCCAGGAGCAGAACCCGGTGGTGGTGGTGGCCGACCCAGGCCAATGCGCATTCCAGTTCGACCCGGTAGGCAAGGCCAAATTCACCAGTTCCTGCGACATCGCCAAGAGCCTGCTGGCCAAGCGCGCCATTCCGTATACCAATGAAGCGGCGGCGCCCGGCAGCGTGGCGCAGATCCGCATTGGCGAACGGGTGTTGCCGAGTTTTGAGGGCAGCAGCCTGGCGGCGGCGGACTTCAAGGTGCAGAGCGACGCGTTTACCGCAACCTTGAGTGGGGCATTGAAAGAGGCGGGCTACCCGGAAAAAGCCGACCCGGCGAAGATCCACTACCCGATGGTCCTGTTGCTGCTGACCATCCTGGTCATCTACGTCACCATGGTCTACGGGCCGATCGCCGCATGGCTGGTGGAACTGTTCCCGGCGCGCATCCGCTACACCTCCATGTCGCTGCCTTACCACATTGGCAACGGCTGGTTCGGCGGCTTCCTGCCGACCGTGGCATTTGCCATGGTGGCCGCGACCGGGGATATCTATTACGGGTTGTGGTACCCGATCGTGATTGCCGTGATGACGGCGGTGCTGGGGATCTTCTTCTTGCCGGAAACCAAGGACCGGGACATCACTCACACCTGAAGGTGAGCTTGCCTGTGCTGGCCCCTTCGCGGCCTTGCCCGCGAAGGGGCCAGCACAGGCAACCCATCAATCAAAGTAACCGCGCAGCCCGAAGGCATACCCAGTGTCCACAGCGGTCGCCTCACCGCGGCTCCAGCGCTTCTTGAGCACGAACTCGAACGCCGGCTCGTACAACCCGTCGCGCACCACCGCTCCCGCCAGCACCTCGACGTCGTACCAGCCATTTTCCAGTTCGATGACCGGCCGCCCCGGCACCTGGTAACGCGCCATCAGGTCACCCAGGGTCTTGGGCGTGAAATGCTGCAGGATGCGCCAGGTGTACAGCATCAGGGCACCGTGCTCGACCCGCAGTACATAACCGTTGCGCCGGTGTTTCAGGCGGCTGCCGGCCTCGCGCAAGGCCGGGGTGTGGTTGTCCAGGGTGAACAGGATGCGGTAGGGCAGGTTGTCGACACCGGCCAGCGGCAGCACGATGCCTTCGCGCACCGCCTGGTCGCCGCTGTCACCGTGGGTGAACGCATGAGCCAGGTCGTCGGGCAGTTGATGGTCTTGTTTGAAGCGCTCGAGCAACTGGATATCGCCGAGCAGAAAGTAGTCGACCAGGTCGTTGAGCACTTCGCTGAATTCATGGCGCATCTGTTTTCCTTATTGGTGCGCATTGGGGGAGGGACAATGGGCGTTCAGTGCTTCTGGGCAATCTGGATCAGGTTGCCGCACGTGTCGTCGAACACCGCTACGGTGACCGGCCCCAGACGGGTAGGCGGTTGGGTGAACTGCACGCCTGCAGCGCACAGCCGGGTGTACTCGGCCCCGATGTCACGCACGCCGAACGAGCTGGCGGGGATGCCATCTTGTTTGAGCGCGGCCTTGTACACCTTGGCCGCCGGGTGCGCGTCGGGTTCGAGCAGCAGTTCGACACCATTGGGGTCGTTGGGCGAGGTCAGTGTCAGCCAGCGATGCCGGCCCATGGGGATGTCATGTTTGGGCTCGAAACCGAGTACGTAGTGGTAGAAAGCCAGGGCCTTGGCCTGGTCGTCGACGAGGATGCTGGTGACCACAATCTTCATAAGCGCACACCGTTTACCTGGGGCCGATGACTATCAGTAAAGACGTTCAGGCGTTTTTGACCAGTGGCTGCATCGCCCCTTGGGCTTGTTTCCAGCTGGGTGGCAGCAGACGCGCGTCCTATCGTTGGCCTGGCGTTACCAACCCACCAAGGAGTGAAATACATGCAAGAAGAATCGATGAAAGACCTGCCGGATACCCATGATGAGGATCAAGCGGAAACCACCGCGCCGTCTGCAACGCTGTCCCGACGCAAGCGCGGTGCGGCTCCAGTTGTCGGAATGCCCTGTGAGCCGGGGTACAAGCAGATTGGGGACGACTGCATTCGGGCGAACCCCGGGTTTGAGTGATGCACTGGGCCGGGGCAACCCGGCCCATACAAAAAACCTGCTCAAGGCATAGGTAAATCCTTCAGCTCCCAGCGCCCACCCACCGCTAGTCGGGGGTACAGTGTGAGGCATGATCCCAGTCTGCCCAGACCAGCGTCGGAGAGGTCCCCTGTGGCTGCCTATACCTTGCGACAACTGAAGTACTTCGTCACCACCGTGGAAGCGGGCAGTGTGGCCGAAGCGTCACGCCAGCTGTACATCGCCCAGCCGTCCATTTCCACGGCCATCAAAAGCCTGGAGGAAAGTTTCGGTGTACAGCTGTTCATCCGCCACCACGCCCAGGGCGTGTCATTGACGCCCAGCGGCAAACGTTTCTATGCCAAGACCAAGTCCCTGTTGCAGATGGCCCATGAGTTCGAACAGAACGCCCTGGCCGACAACGATACCGTCGCCGGGCAAATCGACATTGGCTGTTTCGAAACCGTGGCCCCGCTGTACCTGCCGCGCCTGATCGCCGGCTTTCGCCAGCGCTACCCAGGCGTGGACATTCGCCTGCGCGACGGTGAACAGCAGGATTTGATCCAGGGCCTGACCGCCGGCACATTCGACCTGGCATTTCTCTATGACCACGACCTGGACGGCACCATCGAGGCCGAGCCCTTGATGCCGCCGCAGAAACCCTACGTGCTGCTGCCGGAGCACCACCGTTTTGCCGGCCAGGCCCAGGTATCGCTGCGCGACCTGTGCCCCGAGCCGATGATCCTGCTGGACGTTGCCCCCAGTCGCACCTACTTCGTCAGCTTGTTCAACGAATTAGGGCTGACACCGAACATTGTCTTCAGCTCACCCTCGATCGAGATGGTGCGTGGCATGGTGGGGCAAGGCTTCGGGTTTTCGCTGCTGGTGACTCGCCCGCATTCGGAATACACCTACGACGGCCAACGCCTGGTCATGCTGGATATCACCGAACCGGTAGCGCTGTCGGGGCTGGCCGCTGCGTGGTTGAAGCGGGTGCAGTTGACCAAACCGGCGCAGTTGTTCGTGGAGTTCTGCCGGGAAGAGCTGGCGAAGTTCTAAGGCCCGCTCTGCATCGCCCGCCCCCGGCAGGGTTACGCAACCCGGTGGCTCAGAACCAGCGATCGTTCTTCTTGCGCCCGCGGGTGAGCGCCGGCAGGATCAGCCCCGCGAGCAAGCCCGCGCCGGCAATGCTGCCGCCATAGACCATGTAGCGCATCATCACCTGCTTGTTCTCGTCCCCCAGGCGTGCCTGGGTATCGCGCAACGCCGACTGGCTTTGGTCGAGCTGCTCGTTCAGGGCTTTGTTGCGGGTCTCCAGTTCGTCGATCAGCTGTTTGCGCGAGTCGAGCGTTTCCTGCGTGCCTTGCACGCGGCGCTTCCAGCTGTCGTCGATAGTATTCAACTGCCCGGTGAGTTCCGCGACCTTGGCTTCGAGCTCCGGCAGCCGCTCGTTCTGCCCGGGCACCGTCTGCAAATCGTTGCTGAGGATCCATACCACGTCGCCATTCTGCCCGCGTACCTGGCTGTAGTTGCCCTGGCTGCCGATCAAGGTGAGCTTCTGGCCGGACTTGAGCGTGCCGACGATGCGGTGGCCGTCGGTCGGGCCGCTGCGCACGTAGGTGCTCAGGCTGTCGCTGACCCAGCGTGCATCGCTGGCAGGCTCTTCGGCGTGTACCGGTGCGGCCAGGGCCACGAGTGTGGCGATCAGGCCGCCGCGCAGGGCAGTGAGGGCGGAGGCAGTTGGGCGGGAATCGGGCATGTTGGTCTTCGCTGAAACAGGACAAAAGTAGGCCCGGTGACTGGGCCGGTGAACCGGTCGGTGGGTTGACCGTCAGCGAAAGACCTTATTTTTGTCAGCAGGTTCATCACCGGAGGTCGGAAATGTCTGCAGAATGTTGCAGCACCCGCCCTTTAGCCCCCTGGGTATCCCGCAATACCGGATAGCCGTAAGCCCCTATGGCCAATGGCAGGGCTAGACTCAAACGCTCATACACGTTCATGGAGCAGGGCCATGACTGCCAAGAACACCATCTGCCTCTGGTATGACCACGACGCAGAGCAAGCGGCACATTTCTACGCCAGCGTTTTCCCCGATAGCCAGGTGGGTGCGGTGCACAAGGCACCGGGTGACTACCCCTCGGGCAAGCAAGGTGATGTGATTACCGTGGCGTTCACCGTGATGGGGATTCCCTGCATAGGGCTCAATGGCGGCAAGGCGTTCAGCCACTGCGAAGCGTTTTCGTTCCAGGTGTGTACCGAGGACCAGGCCGAGACCGACCGCTTGTGGGATGCCATCGTCAACAACGGTGGCGAGGCCAGCGTGTGCGGCTGGTGCAAGGACAGGTGGGGGATTTCGTGGCAGATCACGCCGCGGGCCCTCATCGAGGCCTTCGCCCACCCCGACCCTGCGGCGGCCAAGCGCGCGTTCGACGCCATGCTGCAGATGGGCAAGATTGATGTGGCTGCTATCCAGGCGGCGCTGGCGGGCTGACGCAGGCGCCAATGATGCGCCTACGCTACTCCAGGTCGCGGCTCTGGCAGGTTTTCGCTCAACCCTGCCAGCCACCCCCCAATACCTTGTACAAAGTCACCCGGTTCTGTTGTTCGACCAGTTCCAGGCTGATCAGCGTCTGCTGTGCCGAATACAATGAACGCTGCGCATCCAGCACCTCCAGAAAACTTTCCGACCCTTGTTTGTACAGCGCCAGCGACAGGTCGTAGCTCTTCTCGGTGGCGCTGGTCAGGCTGCGCTGGGCGTCCAGCCGCTCATTGACATGCCCGCGCACGGCCAAGGCATCCGCCACCTCACTGAACGCGGTCTGCAAGGTCTTTTCATAAGTGGCAAGCTCGATATCCCGGCTGACCTTGGCCGCATCCAGCGCTGCACGGTTGCTGCCGGCATTGAAGATCGGCAGGTTGATCGACGGCGCAAAGCTCCAGGCACGGCTGCCGCCAGCGAATAACCCCGACAGCTCGCTGCTGGCAGTACCACCGCTGGCGGTCAGGGTGACGCTGGGGAAGAACGCCGCTCGCGCCGCGCCAATGTCGGCATTGGCTGCCTTCAATGTGTGCTCGGCGGCCAGCACGTCCGGGCGCTGTTGCAGCAGGCTCGAAGGCAGGCCCGCCGGTACGCCGACCAGCAGCGCTGCATCGAGGCGGGCACCTCTGGGCAACAGCGTGTCATCCACGCGGCACCCTGCCAGCAGTTCCAGGGCATTGCGGTCCTGCTCAACCAGGCTCTGGTAGTTGGCTACATCCGCCCGCGCCGACTCCACGGTACTCAATGCCTGTGCCAGGCTGAGGCCGGACTCGCCACCCAGCGCGTGGCTCTGCTGCACCAGGTCGAGGGTCTTCTGCTGGCTGGCATAGGTCTCGCGGGCCAGCGCCAGCAACTGCTGGTCGGCGGCCAAGGTCATCCAGGCGCTGGCGACTTCCGCCACCAGGCTGATCCGCATACTGCGCCGGGTCTGCTCCAGCGCCAGGTAGTCCTCCAGCGCGGCGTCCTTGAGGTTGCCCAGGCGGCCGAACAGGTCCAGCTCGTAACTGCTCACCCCCAGGCCAACGCTGTACTGGCTGCTGACCGCGTTGCTGCCATTGCTGACGCTACGCTGGCGGGTGCCGTCAGCGGTGACGGACACCGCCGGGAACAGTGCCGCCCGCTGGATACGGTACTGCGCGCGCTGGTACTCGACGTTGAGCGCCGCTACCCGAAGGTCGCGGTTGTTGGCCAAAGCCAGGGCGACGGTGTCGCGCAGGCGCGTATCGACGAACAACGACTGCCAGCCGATCTCGGCACTGGTGCTGCTACTGGCGGTGGGGGTTGGCCACTGCTCGGCCACGGGCGCCGCCGGGCGCTGGTAGTCAGGGGCCAGGTTGACGCAGCCGCCAAGGGCCAGCACCAACATCAACAGAGGGGGCATGCGCATCAGGCTTCTCCTGCGACAACGTTGCGGCGTGGGGCGTTGCTGCGCGTGGCCAGGCGCTGCACCAGCACGTAGAACAAGGGGATGAAGAACAGGCCGAGCAAGGTAGCGGCGAGCATGCCACCGAGCACGCCGGTACCGATGGCCTGGCGCCCGCCGGCACCGGCGCCGCTGCTCAGGGCCAGTGGCAACACGCCAAGGATGAACGCCAGCGAGGTCATCAGCACCGGTCGAAGGCGAACACGCACGGCTTCCAGGGTGGCGGTCAACAGGTCCTGGCCACGCTCGTAGCGTTCCTTGGCGAACTCCACGATCAGGATCGCGTTCTTCGCCGCCAGGCCCACCGTGGTCAGTAGCCCGACCTGGAAGTACACGTCATTAGCCAGCCCGCGCACCCCGGTCAGCAACACCGCGCCCAGGATGCCCACTGGCACCACCAGCATCACCGCGAACGGCACCGACCAGCTTTCGTACAGTGCCGCCAGGCACAGGAATACGAACAGGATCGAAATCGCATACAGCAGCGGGGCCTGGTTGCCGGCCAAGCGTTCCTGGTATGACTGGCCGGCCCAGGCATAGCCGATACCTTCAGGCAGTTGTGCCATGATCTCTTCGACTGCCGCCATGGCGTCGCCAGAGCTGACGCCCGTGGCCGGCTCGCCAACCAGTTCGTACGAACCAAAGCCATTGAAGCGCTCCAGCAGCGGCGAAGCCGTGCTCCACGAGGTGCGGGTGAACGCCGACAGCGGCACCATGGCATCGCTGTCGTTGCGCACGTACCAGGCACCGATGTCTTCGGCCAGCATGCGCTTGTCGGCTTCGCCCTGCAGGTAGACTTTTTTCACCCGGCCGGCATCGACGAAGTCGTTGACGTAGCTGCCGCCCATGACCGTGCTCAGGGTGTCGTTGATGTCGCTGGCCGCCACGCCCATGGCGCCGGCCTTGCGGTCATCGATGCTGACGTTCAGTTGCGGCGTGTCTTCCAGGCCCTGGGCGCGCACATTGGCCAGGCGGGGGTCCTTGGCAGCCAAGGCGATGAACTGGTCACGCGCCTTGAGCAGCTGGGCGTGGCCGAGGCCGGCCAGGTCCTGCAGTTGCACGTCGAAGCCGGCACTCTGGCCCAGGCCCTGGATGGCCGGCGGGGCGATGACGAAGACATTGGCGTCGAGGATCTTCGACAGCGCCCTGTTGGCCCGCTGCGCCACGGCGGCAGCACTGTGCTGTTCGCCCTGGCGTTCGCTCCAGTCCTTCAGCTTGACGAAGCCACGCCCGGAGTTCTGTGCGTTGCCGCCATTGCCCAGGCCGCGCACGGTCAGCAGTGAAGCCACTTCAGGTTGCTGCAGCATGTAGTCCTGCACCTGGCGGCTGACTTCCTGCAGGCGCTGGTCGGTGCCACCCACTGGCAAGGTCATCTGCATCATCAGCATGCCCTGGTCTTCCTCGGGGAGGAACGCGGTGGGCAGCTTCTGCAACATCAGCACCACGCCACCGAGCACCAAGGCGTAGACCAGCAGGCCACGCAGCGGCCGCGCCAGCACCTTGGCAACCCCCTGCTGGTAGCGCAGGGCATTGCGCTCGAAGGTGCGGTTGAACCAGCCGAAGAAGCCCCGGCGCGGCTCGCCGTGGGCGGTTACTGGCTTGAGTAGGGTGGCGCACAAGGCCGGGGTCAGGGTCATGGCCACCAGCACCGACAGCGCCATGGCTGCCACCAGGGTGACCGAGAACTGCCGGTAGATCACCCCGGTTGAGCCGCCGAAGAACGCCATCGGCACGAACACGGCCGACAGCACCACGGCAATGCCGACCAATGCGGCGCTGATCTCGCTCATCGACTGGCGCGTTGCTTCGCGCGGCGACAGGCCTTTTTCCGCCATGATGCGCTCGACGTTCTCCACCACCACGATGGCATCGTCGACCAGCAGGCCGATGGCCAGCACCATACCGAACATGGTCAGGGTGTTGATCGAGTAGCCAAGCATGGCCAGCACGCCGAAGGTACCCAGCAGCACCACCGGCACGGCGATGGCGGGGATCAGCGTGGCGCGCAGGTTCTGCATGAACAAGTACATGATCAGCACTACCAAAGCGATGGCTTCGAACAGGGTCTTGACCACTTCCTCGATGGAAATCTTCACGAACGGCGCGGTGTTGTAGGCCACCTCGCTGCGCAATTGCAGCTTGCCGGGGAAGAACTGCTCAAGCTCGGCCAGCTTCGCCTGCACCGCTTCGGATACGTCCAGGGCATTGGCGCCCGTAGCCAGGCTTACCGCCAGGCCGCCGGAGGGCCGCCCATTGTGTTCGGCGACCACGTCATAGCTTTCACTGCCCAGCTCTACCCGGGCCACGTCGGCCAGGGTCACCACGGCACCGGCGCTGTTGTGCTTGAGCACCAGTTCGCGGAATTGTGCAGCGGTCTGCAGTTTGCTGCGGGCGTTGATGGTGGCATTCAGTTGCTGGCCGGCACGCGCGGGCAGGGCACCCAACTGGCCTGCGGAGGTGTCGACGTTCTGCGCCTCCAGGGCACTGCTCACGTCCGACGGCATCAGCGCATACTGCTTGAGCTTGTCCGGGTCGAGCCAAATGCGCATGGCGTAGCTCGACCCCAGCGTGGTCACCTGCCCGACGCCGCTGACCCGGCTGATCTGGTCGTACAAGGTGCTGGAAATGAAGTCGCTGATATCGGTGGCGCTGACGTCCGGGTTGTCCGACACCAGCGACAGGATGATCAGGAAGTCGCTGGCCGAGTTGTGGATTTCGATGCCTTGCTGCTGCACGGCTTCGGGCAGCCGCGCCTTGGCCTGCTCCAGCTTGGTCTGCACCAGCATTTGCGCGGTGTTGATGTCGGTGCCGGCCTCGAAGGTGAGGGTGATCGAGGCACTGCCCGCCGAGCTGCTGCTGGAGGACATGTACGTGAGGCCGTCGAGGCCGGTCATCTGTTGCTCGATCACCTGGGTTACCGAATCTTCCATCGTCTTGGCCGATGCACCGGTATAGCTGGCCTTGAGGCTGATCTGTGGCGGAGCGATGTTGGGGTACTGCGCGAGCGGCAGCTGGAAGATCGCCAGGCCGCCACCGAGCATCACCAGAATGGCGATGACCCAGGCGAAGATCGGCCGGTCAATGAAGAATCGTGCCATCTCATTCGCCTCGCTGGCTGTCGTTGCGGGCCGTCAGGCTGCTGTCCTGCACTTGCACCTGCACTTGCTGGCCGACGCGAACCTTCTGCAGGCCCTGTACGATCAACTGGTCACCGGGCGCCAGCCCCTGGCTGACCCACCAGCGGTTGCCAACGGCGCGGGCCAGGGTCAGCTCGCGTTGCTGCACCTTGCCGTCGACCACCACCAGTGCGGTAGCGTCGCCACGTTCATCGCGGCTCACGCCTTGCTGCGGCACCAGGACCGCGTCGGCCTGCACGCCCTCCTGCACCGTGGCTTTCAGGTACATGCCGGGCATCAGCAGGCCGTCGGGGTTCGGCACCACGGCGCGAAAGGTCACGCTGCCTGTGCTTTCATCCACGCTCACGCCGTTGAAGGTGAGGGTGCCGGCATGCGCGTAAGTGCTGCCGTCCTCCAGCTCCAGGCTGATGCGCGTGGCGTCCTGCTGTGGGCTCGGTGCCAGCTTGCCCTCGGCCAGCTCGCGTTTCAGGCGCAGCAGGGTGCTGCTGGGCTGGGTGAAATCGACGTAGATCGGGTCCAGCTGCTGCACGGTGGTCAGCGCCGTGGTCTGTTCGGCGGTGACCAGCGCGCCAGGGGTGACCGACGAGGTGCCGGTGCGGCCTTCGATCGGCGCATTGATGCGGGTGTAGTCGAGGTTGATCCGCGCGGTGCGCTGCGCAGCCTGGGCCGATTGCAGGCTGGCGCGGGCTTCTAGCAGGGCGGCCTGTGCGCTTTCGTTGTCTTCGGCGCTGATGGCGTCGAGCTTCACCAGTTGTGCATCGCGCCTGGCCTTGAGCTGCGCAGCCTTGAGCGTAGCGCGCGCGGAACTGACAGTGGCTTCAGCCTGGGCCAGGGCGGCCTGGTAGGTTTGCGGGTCGATCTGGTACAGCGCTTGGCCGGCCTTGACCCTGTCGCCTTCGTTGAACAGGCGTTTCTGGATGATGCCGCCGACTTGCGGACGGATCTCGGCAATCAGGTGGGCGCTGGCACGGCCGGGCAGGGTAGTGGTCAGGGCCTGGGCGGCGCTGGTCACTTCATACACCGCGACCTCTTGCAGCGGTGGTTGCGCGGCAGGGCTTTCGGCCTCGCGGCAACCGCCGATGACCAGCAGGCCGGCCCCCAGCAGCAGGGCACGCGCCAGCGGCGAACGGGCGAACATCAAGGAGTGGAATAACGTAGGCATCGCAGGCTCCGAGCCAGGGGTTTCGATGCCACCAGCGTGCGCGGCAATTGTGCAGGCAATGTGCAGAAAGCAAGGAGATTGCCCGGCATACCTTGCGGCACCCCGGCCTGCGCGCTTCAATACGGGCCATTCCAATGTGCCGGCGGTGCCATGAAAGTCAGCCTATCGCGCAAGTTCTTCTTCGCCATGCTCGCGGTGTGCGCATTCGCCGTGCTGGGCATGGTGTTTGCCGCCTACCTGAGCCTGAAATACGGTTTTCTCGGCTACCTCAACCAGCAGGCGGAAGAACGCATGGAGCGTGTCGTGCCGCGGGTCGAGCAGGCTTATGCGCGCCATGGCAGCTGGGATTTCATCCGCCGCGACAAGGACCAGTGGTTCGAGCTGCTGCGCCCAGACGATGCCCAGCCAGACAAGACCTTCGACCCCAGGCTGTTGACCGTTTCGGACCTCACCGGGGCATTCGTGCGCTTTGCCTTGCTCGACGCCCAGCGCCAGCCGATCATTGGCTACCAGGCGGCGCCCGCCGACATGCTGCTGCGGCCCATTCGCCATCAGGGCCAGGTGGTCGGCTGGATGGCACTGGCGCCGCTGCAGTCGGTGACCAGCATTGGCGACCAGCGCTTCCAGCTCAACCAACTGCGCTCAAGCCTGCTGATCGGCCTGGCCTGCCTGCTGGCCACGGCCGTGATCGCCTGGTGGCTGAGCCGCGCCTTGCTGCGGCCGATTCGGGAAGTGGCCCGCGCCACCCATCGCCTGGCGGCGGGTGATTACGCCATTCAGCTACCGGTGCGCTCGGCAGACGAAGCCGGGCAGTTGGCCGGCGACTTCAACCGCATGGCCGCCACGTTGGCCAGCAACGAGCGCCTGCGGCGCGACTTCATGGCCGATATTTCCCACGAACTGCGCACGCCGCTGGCGGTGATGCGCGCCGAACTGGAGGCCATGGAGGACGGCATTCGCCCGCTCGATGGCAATGCTTTGCGTTCGTTGCAAGGCGAGGTGGGGGCCCTGAGCAAACTGGTCGACGACCTGTTCGAGCTGTCACTGGCCGAGGTGGGTGGCCCGACCTATCGCCGTGAACGCATCGACCTGTGCGTGCTGTTGTCGGTTGTTGCCCAAGCCTTTCAGGCCGGTTTCACCGAGCGTGGCCTGGAACTGCGTGTGGAAATACCCGGCGAGCCGTTGTGGGTACTGGGCGACGAGGCACGCCTGGGCCAGTTGTTGCACAATTTGCTGGAGAACAGTCGCCGCTACACCGATGCCGGTGGCCACACGGTGTTGCGGGCATTCCAGGAGAGGGATCAGGTGCTGGTGCAGTGTGAAGATACCGCCCCCGGTGTCGACAGCGCCTCGCTGGCGCGCCTGTTCGAGCGTTTTTACCGGGCTGAGCGCTCGCGTAACCGCGCCAGTGGCGGCACCGGGCTGGGCCTGGCGATCTGCCGTGGTATCGCCGAGGTGCATGGCGGCCGGTTGACGGCTCAAGCCTCGGCCATGGGTGGGCTGTTGCTGGCGGTGACCTTGCCGGTCGCGGGAGAGCAGGCATGAGCCGGATTCTGCTGGTGGAAGATGAGCCCAAGCTTGCGGCATTGGTGGGCGATTACCTGCGCGCGGGCGGCTATAGCGTCGAGCACCTGGCCGACGGCCTGGGGGTGATTCCGGCCATTCGCCAGGGCCAGTACGCGCTGGTCCTGCTTGACCTGATGCTGCCGGGCCGTGACGGCCTGGATATTTGCCGCGAGCTCCGCGGTTTCAGCCGCGTGCCGTTGATCATGATGACTGCCCGTGTCGACGAGATCGACCGCCTGCTGGGCCTGGAACTGGGCGCGGACGACTATATCTGCAAGCCGTTTTCGCCGCGAGAGCTGGTGGCGCGGGTCAAGGCGGTGCTGCGCCGCAGTGGCGAGCAGCCTGGCAGCCTCGGCCTGGAGCTGGATGCTCGGGCGTTCCAGGCACGCTATCGCGGTGTGGCACTGGAACTCACGCCCGTGGAGTTCCGCATGCTGGCGGCGCTGGCGGTGCGCCCGGGGCAGGTGCTGTCGCGCGACCAGTTGATGAACCACATCTACCAGGACCACCGGGTGGTGGCTGACCGCACGGTGGACAGCCATGTGAAGAACCTGCGGCGCAAGTTGACCGCGATTACCCCGGCGCATGACCCGATCCGCTCGGTGTATGGGGTGGGGTATAGCCTGGAGTTCGAATAACCCGTGTGAAAGCTTGCGCGGTCCTGCAGGGGACCGCGCAGGCCTCAAGGGTCAGGTTTCGGACATTTCGCTTGCTGCCGCCGGTTTCAGCGAAGCCTTCTTTTCCTGCACCACGATGTAGAACTCCTCGCCATGTTTCACGGCGCCGTACAGCACGGCCTTTTCGATCAGCTCGTTGCCACGCAGGTGACGCAGCATCATCGGGTCCTTGCGCAGGTCGCGGTACAGCGCCAGGCACAGCAGCACCATCACCACCACGAACGGCAGGGCCACGACGATGGTCAGGTTCTGCAGCCCGGTCAGCGCCTTTCCGGGGTCACGCGGGTCGCCGATCGCCAGCATGATCGCCGCCACCGTGCCGGTCAGCGCGCCCCAGAAAATCACCGTGCGCCGGGAGGGCGTGGTGGTGCCATGTTCCGACAGCGTGCCCATCACCAGCGAGGCCGCGTCGGCACCGGAGACGAAGAAGATACCCACCAGCACCATTACCAGCACCGAGGTCGCCGAAGCCAGCGGGTAGCTGTCAAGCAACTGGTACAGCGCATGGTTGCTGTTGACCGCGCCGTTGGCCAGCTGGAACGCGCCTTCGCGCAGTGCATCGATGGCGGCGCCGCCGAACACGGTGAACCACACCAGGCTGACCAGGCTCGGTACCAGCAGTACCCCGGTAACGAACTGGCGGATGGTGCGGCCGCGGCTGATGCGGGCGATGAACATGCCCACGAATGGCGTCCAGGATATCCACCAAGCCCAGTAGAACACGGTCCAGCCGGCCAGCCAGCTGTCCATCTGTTCACCGCCGCTGGCGTTGGTGCGGGCCATCATTTCCGGGAGCATCTTGATATAGATGCCGAGCGAGGTCGGCAGCAGGTTGAGCATCAGCAGGGTCGGCCCGACCATGAACACGAACACCGCCAGCACCAGCGCCAGCACCATGTTGATGTTGGACAGCCACTGGATACCCTTGCCGATGCCCGACACCGCCGAGGACACAAAGGCAACGGTCAGCAGGGTGATGATCGAGATGTAGAACAGCTTGCCAGGGCTTTCGACCCAGCCGTTGTATTCCAGGCCACCGGCAATCTGCAGGGCACCCAGGCCCAGCGAGGCGGCTGAACCGAACAGGGTGGCGAAGATCGCCATCATGTCGATCAGGCGGCCGAGCGGGCCGTTGGCGTGCTTGCCGATCAATGGCCGGAACGCGGCAGAAATCAACTGTGAGCGGCCCCGGCGGAAGGTGCCATAGGCGATCACCAGGCCGACGATGGCGTACATCGCCCAAGGGTGCAGGGTCCAGTGGAACAGTGTCGTGGCCATCGCCACCTGCATCGCTTCGCTGGTCTGCCCGCTGGCCGAACCTGGCGGTGGTGACACGTAGTGCGACAGGGGCTCGGCCACGCCGAAGAACATCAGGCCAATGCCCATGCCGGCGCTGAACATCATTGCCACCCACGACACCGTACGAAATTCTGGCTGTTCGCCATCACGGCCCAGCGGTACCCGGCCATAGCGGCTGGCCGCCAGCCACAGCACGAACACCACGAACAGCGTGGAGGTGAGCACGAAGAACCAGCCGAAATTCAGGATGACCCAGGATTGTGCACCTGAGGCGCTGTTGGCCAGGCTGGCCTGGTTGAACAGGCCCCAGAGCACGAAGGCGATGGCCAAAAGGCTGGTGAAACCGAAGACGATCCAGTCCAGCTTGCCCTCGAAATGCCGGTCTTGGCGGGCTTCTGCGGTTTTCGAGGGGTCGGTCACGCCAAGGTCGAGTGTTTCGTTGATGTGTTCCTTTGCCATGAATGATGAGGCCCCTGAGTGGCTTACCTGCGCGGGCAGGCTTGTTGTTGTGTGGGCTACCGAGGGCGCTGATGGCCTCGGCGGGGTGAAGTGCTGGCGCGATTATCCTGCGCGGTCAACGGCGGCACCTGTCCCGATAACGCCCTGGGGCGTCCATTGCGCGACTTGGCAAATACTTTTAGTTCTGGGGGCAGTGGCCCATTCTGCCTCGGCTTCTGGTACCCTGATGGGCATTACCCCGGCCCGCACATTCGAGCCGCGTAGAAGCGCTGCTGCCTGTGGGCCTGGCCGTACCAGGAAACGGAGATTCGTCAACATGGCCACTGACCGTGTGAGCCTGATTCATTTCGATAAATTGAGCATGAGCCCTGCCGCTGCCGATCGGTTCCAGAAAGCCCTCGACGCGCTGGAAACGCTCAAGCTGCAGGACCGTTACGTGTACCTCATCGCTCCTTATCTGGGTGATATCGCTGACGCCTCCGATGCCGAGCAACTGGCCACTGCAGTGGATCAGGGGCTGCGTGTTGTCGACGAACTCGTGGCTGCCCACTCGGTGAGCAAGGGCAAGGCCGAGGAAGTGCGCCAGGTATTCAATAACGCCGGCGAGCATGCGCGGGCAGAATTGCCTGGCTGAGTGGTGGCATGGCCAAAGACATCGACAACCCCTGTGTTTCGTTATGCCAGCTCAATAGCGAGCTGTGCGTGAGCTGCGGCCGTACCCGAGAAGAAATCCGCAAATGGCGGGGCATGAAGCGCCCCGAGAAGATGGCCACCGTGCAACGCGCGGCGACGCGTATGAAGGCCATCACCAAGAAAGCGGCCAAGCGGCAGAATGCCGACTGAGCGCGCAGGCTCGCGAACGCCCCCCCCACACAGTGCTTCTGGCCGATGAAAGGCTGTCCTCCTCGCCGCTGATGGTCCAGACTGTCTCTGGCACGCATCGATGATTGCTGCAGTCGACCACAGGAGGTGGCAGCCTTTGGCCACCGCGCCGGGTCGCCGGATGTTACATGTGCCGAGGGTCGTAGATGATCGAGCGTTGCTTTCGCCACGCCCTGCTCCTGTTGTGCCTGTCGCTGCTGCCCCTCGCGGCGGTAGCGGACGATGCCTGTCGACGGCTGACCGCTACTGGTAACCCTGAATACCCGCCCTACCTGTGGCGTGACCCGCTAAACCCTCAGCAATTGATTGGTGCCAATGCCGACCTGCTCAAGTACCTGGGCAAGCAATTGGGGCTCGAAGTCGAGGTGGTCTACGGAGGGCCGTGGTCGCGTGCCCAGGAAGAAGTTCGCACCGGGCGTATCGACTTGCTCGCCGGTTATTTCCAGACCGACGCCCGCCGTCAGCAGATGGACTTCATCGCCCCGCCGTTCCTGTACACCCCCAGCGTGATCTGGGTGCGTCAGGACAATGCCTTCGCCTACCGGCAATGGTCCGACCTCAAGGGGCGCAAGGGCGGTACTTTGGTCAATAACAGCCACGGGCAGCAGTTCGATGAGTACGCCCACGCCAACCTCACCCTCGAAGCGGTGCCCGGCGCCCGGCAGGCGTTCGAGAAGTTGATGCACAAGCGCAGCGATTATGTGGTGTACGAGCAGTACCCCGGCATGGCGCTGGCGCGCACCTTGGGTATTGCAGGCGCTGTGCAGGTGCTGCAGCCCCCTGTGTCCAGCGAAGGGTTGTACCTGGCAATTTCGCACGATTCGCCCTGTAACCAGCCGCAGCTGCGCGAGGCACTGGCACGCGAGATGGCCAAGATCGTGGGTGGAGACTTGCCCGAGCAGCTTGTGAAGCAGAACCTGGAGCGCTGGCAATGACTGCCTGGGCACGCGCCTACAGGGACTGCGCCAGCTGTCTGGCTTCCTTGGCCTTGGTCACGTCGACGGCGCTGGGCAAACTGACATCATTCTTGGCCGCAAGAATCTCGGCCATGACGCTGACGGCGATTTCCGCCGGGGTCTTGCTGCCGATATAAATGCCGATTGGACCGTGCAGGCGCTGCAGCGATGCTTCGCTTTCCCCAAAGTGCTCGATCAGCCGCTCCCGGCGCAGCTGGCTGTTGCGTCGCGAGCCAATGGCGCCGATGTAGAACGCCGGGCTGTGCAAGGCCTCGAGCAGCGCCAGGTCGTCCAACTTGGGGTCGTGGCTGACGGCGACGATGGCACTGCGCACATCTGCGCTGAAGGCGCGGACCACATCGTCCGGCATGCCGGGCAGCAAGGTGACCCCGGCGATGCTCCAACCCGCCGTGTACTCCGGGCGCGGGTCGCACAACGAAACGCTGAAGCCATTGAACAAGGCCATGGTGGCCAGATACTCGGCCAGTGCCCCGGCACCGATCAGCAGCAGGCGGTAACCGGGGCCGAGGGTGCTGAGCAGGCGCTGGCCATCGAAACTGAACAGTTCAGGTGTGGCAGTGGCGGTGAGGTTGGCTGCGCCGCTGCGCAGGTCGAGGTCGCGGCGTACCAGGCTCCCGCTATCCAGGCAGGCCAGCAGCTGCTCCAGGTGCGGTAATGAAGGGGCGAACTCCAGCACCAGTTCGAGCGTGCCGCCGCAGGGCAGCCCGAAGCGGTGGGCTTCATCGGCGCTGACGCCATAGCGCACCACCTGGGGCAGGCTGGTGGGCATGCCCGGGCCGCCGTAGGCACGGGTGTAGCGGTGGATGAGATCGTCCTCGATGCAGCCGCCGGACACACTGCCGACCACCCGCCCATCGCTGCGCAAGGCCATCATCGAGCCGACCGGGCGGGGCGAGGAGCCCCAGGTGCGGGCGACGGTGGCGAGCAGGGCGCGGTGGCCGGCGGCGAGCCAGTCTCGGGTGGTGCGTAGGACCAGCAGGTCGATGCTTTCCATTGAGGCTCCATTAACCCTGATATTCAAAGGCCGGCACAGGCACCCGGCGTCAGCGCATATGCAAGATGATGGGACTGCTGCTGGCCGGGTCGGTATGCCCGCGCAGTTTGCCCACCGCCTGCGCATTCACCGCGCCACCATGGTTACCCCAGGCTGAACGCACAAAGCTCAGCACCTCGGCAATCTCCTGATCCCCCAGCTGTTCGCGGAAAGCCGGCATGCGGTAGGCATCCGGCACCCCGGCAGTCACCACCCGCTGCGACCCGTTCAGGGTGATATTGATCGCCGAGGCGTCCTCCTGCGCCAGTGCCGACGTGGCCCCGGCCAACGGCGGCATCCATTCGGCCTGGCCTTTGCCATCCAGGCCATGGCACGAGGCGCAGCGGGTTACATAGGTGTGTGCCCCCGGCGTGTCGAGCCGCACGGCTGCCGATTCTGCCTGATACTGCCACGGTGCGCCATCACGCTGCGGGTCGCCAGGCAGCGACTTGAGGTAGTGGGCAATGGCACCCAGGTCGCCGTCACTCATGAACTGCGTGGAGTTGTTGAACGCCTCGGTCATCGAGCCGAACACCACCGCATGCCGGTTGCGGCCAGTTTTCAGGAACTGGGCGATTTCCGCCTCGCTCCAGCGCCCCAGCCCGGTGTTGTGGTCAGTGCGCAGGCTGGGTGCGTACCAGCCATCGAGCAGTGCGCCGGCGAGGAACGATTCGCCGCTGTCATCCAGCGCTTTTTCGTTGAAGGCCAGGCCGCGTGGTGTGTGGCAGCTGCCGCAGTGGCCGGGCCCCTGGACGAGATAGGCGCCACGGTTCCATTGTGCGTCCTGACCGGCCTTGGCGGCGTACGGCGTGTTGGCGGCGTACAGCCCATTCCACAGCGCGATGGGCCAGCGCAGGTTCAGCGGCCAGGGGATGTCGCTGGCCAGGTTGGCCTGCTTCACTGGCTGTACGCCGTGCATGAAGAACGCGTAAAGCGCCTTCACATCGTCATCGCTGAGCTTGGCATAGGACGGGTAGGGCATGGCCGGGTAAAGTCGCCGACCTGCGGGGGCGACACCGTGGCGCACGGCGCGGTCGAAGTCGGCCAGGCTGTAGTTGCCGATACCCGTGCCCTGGTCGGGGGTGATGTTGGTGGCATGAATGGCCCCCAGCGGCGTGGCCATTTGCAGCCCGCCTGCAAACGGCTTGCCGCCTGGCACGCTGTGGCAGGCCACGCAATCGCTCAGCCGGGCTACATACTCGCCCCGGCTGACCAGCGCCGGGTCGGCACTGCTGGCCTGTGCATCGGTAAACGGCGAGGCGGGCTCGCGGGTGACATACCAGGCCAGCAGGCCTGCCGCGACCAGGCACGGCAGCGCCAGCCAGCCAGCGGTTCTTGCGAAACGGTGGGTCATGGGGCATTCCTTGTGCGCTAGCTGAAGGTGTGACGGCTCATTGGCAGGCTGCGTACGCGCTGGCCGGTAAGCTGCGCGACCGCATTGGCTACCGCTGGCGCCACTGCGGGCAGCGGTGGCTCACCGATACCGCCCATCTTCGCCCCGCTTTCGACAATGCGTACATGCACCCGGGCCATGCGCGAAGGTGGCAGGATCGGGTACAGGTCATAATTGCGCGCGCGCGGCTTGCCGTCGACATACACCGCTTCTTCCACCAGCGTCTGCGAAAGGCCCAGGGCGACAGCGCCGTTGACCTGGTGCTCGATGATCGCCGGGTTGACGATGCTGCCCGGGTCGATGGCTTGCCAGATATCGTGCACCCTGACCTGGCCGTTCTCTATCGACACCTCCGCGATGACTGCAGCCTCCGAGCCGAACGGTGAGGCCATGGCCACGCCACGTGCCCGCTTGCTGCCATCCTCGGCAGTGAAAGGCCCGCGCTTCCAGCCACCGGACAAGTCGGCCACTGCATTCAACAGGTTGGTCAGGCGCGGGTTGTCGCGCAGCAGGTGCAGGCGCAGTTCAAATGGGTCCTTGCCGCCTTTGTCAGCCAGTTCGTCCAGGAATGATTCGTAGAAGAAGTCGTTCAGCGAGTTACCGACCGAGCGCCAGTAACCGAGCATGGCCGGGCCTTTGACGTAGATCTGGGCGATGCGTTTGTTGGCAATGGCGTAGGCCTTGCCCGACAGCCCTTCAAGCGCGGTCGGGTCGATCTTGTCACCTTGCTTGCCAGCGAGGGCCTCCGTCGGGCCTTCGGTGGCGCTTACCGCTTCGATCGCCACCGGCATGCCATCGGCATCCAGCCCGGCGCGGAATTTCACCACGGCGACCGGGCGCAGCACATCGCGCAGGAACTCCTCTTCGCGGCTCCAGATCAGTTTCACCGGCCGGCCCACCGCCTTGGCCAAGGTTATGGCCTGCGGGTAGGGATTGGCCGAGTCGTACAGGAAGTGGCGGCCGAAGAAGCCGCCCAGCAATGGCGAATGCAGGTTGATCTGCCCGGTTTCCAGGCCGGTGCGTTTGGCAATGTCGTCACGGAACATATCCGGTGCCTGATTGGGCAACCACACGTCGAGGGTGCCATCGGCGTTGAAGCGGGCGAGGGCGGACGGTGGTTCCAGCTGGGCATGGTTGAGGTACTGGTTGTGGTAGCTGGCCTCGACCTTGGTCTTGGCATTGGCCAGGGCGCCGGCGATATCACCCTCGTTCTCTTCATCCCGGGCGGGGCCGTCGACCGAGGCCAGGTGCTCGCGCCAGCCGTCGCTGGAGAAGTCGGCCGGCATCGGCCGTAACTTGCTGTCGGCGGCTGGCTCTTTCCAGTCCACCTGAAGGGCTTCTACGGCACGCTTGGCGTGCCACCAGCGTTCGGCGACCACCGCCACGGCGCCTGGCAATTGATGCACCGAATGCACGCCTGTCATGGCCTTGACCTGTGCTTCGTTGCGCAGGCTGCCCACGGTCATGCCCAGGCGCGGTGCGTGCTGCACGGCGGCATGGAGCATGTCATCTACCTTGATGTCGATGCAGTACTGGGCCTTGCCGGTGGACTTGTCGTAGGCATCCAGGCGGCGCACGGGCTTGCCGATCCAGCGGAACTGGCTGGGGTCACGCAGCTTGACGCTAGCCGGGTCGGGCACCGGCAGGTCCATGGCGCGCCCAGCGAGTTCGCCATAGGGCAGCGAACGGCCAGTCGTGGTATGTACCACGTTACCCGGGGTGGTGGAGAGCTCTTCGACCGGCACGCCCAGTTGCGCGGCGCCTGCCTGCAACAACATGGCCCGGGCGAGGGCACCCAGGCGGCGCATGGTCGGGTAGCTCATGCGTACTGACATACTGCCACCGGTGATGCGCATGCCGTTTTCCATCACCACATAGGCTTCGCCGGGGGGCGCGCTGTCGACCACGAATTGGGCCGGGTCGACGTCCAGTTCTTCACCGACGATCTGCGCCATGGCAGTGAACGGACCTTGCCCGCCCTCCACGAACGGGCTGAGCAGGCGCACCGTGCCATCCGGGCGAATTTCCAGAAACGCCGGCACCTGGGTACCGCGTTCTGCAGTTGACGCAGCTGCTGCCTGCACGCGCGCCGCGCCCATGGGCAGGCCAAAACCCAGCACCAGGGCGCCGACCGCAGTGCCGGCCAGAAAGCGCCGGCGTGAGAGGTTGACCGTTTCGCCGAGCTGCAGTCTGAGCAGTTCGGCGGGGGTATCGACGGGCGTGTTCATCAGGCCTCCTCCCCTTGGGCCAGGTCATGCACGGCGGCATGGATGGCGTTGTAGGTACCGCAGCGGCACAGGTTGACCATGGCGGCGTCGATCTGTGCATCACTCGGCTTGGGCGTGTGCTTGAGCAGCGCCGTGGCCGCCATCACCTGGCCGGACTGGCAGTAGCCGCACTGCGCCACCTGGTGCTCGACCCAGGCCGCGACCACCCGTTTGCCGACGGCATCGGCCTCGATTGCCTCGATGGTGGTGACCTCGCGGCCGACCACGCCGGCCACCGGGGTGACGCAGGCGCGTACCACGTTGCCGTCGACCAGTACCGAACAGGCGCCGCACTGGGCCAGGCCGCAGCCATACTTGGTACCGGTCAGCCCCAGATCATCGCGAATCACCCACAGCAGGGGCGTGTCGGCGTCTGCCTCGACCTGGTAGGTCTTCTGGTTGATGCGTAGTTCCATGGTTCACCTGCCAGTCATCGGTTGTTGTCGCTGTGTAATTTTCGAGTGGGGAATACGTTGTTCCCAATCGGGAAACGCTAGCACAGGGGAATGACTGCTGGTCTGGTCGCGGATGCAGGTTCAGAGGATCGGGCAAGCAATCCGGTGGAATGCGCAAGCGTGGCAGTCAAACAGGACTTCCGCTGTGAAAACCCGGATAATGCCGGCAATTTCGTTTTGCACGCTTAAATCACGGTAATCCCGCATGGAAATCAAGGTCAACTTTCTCGACAATCTCCGTCTCGAAGCTAAATTCGACGACTTCACGGTGATCGCCGACCAACCCATCCGCTACAAAGGCGATGGTTCGGCCCCAGGCCCATTCGACTATTTCCTGGCGTCTTCGGCCTTGTGCGCGGCTTACTTCGTCAAGCTGTACTGCCAGACCCGCGATATCCCTACGGAAAACATCCGCCTCTCGCAGAACAACATCGTCGACCCGGAAAACCGCTACAACCAGATCTTCAAGATCCAGGTCGAACTGCCCGAGGACATTTCCGATAAAGACCGCCAGGGCATCCTGCGTTCCATCGACCGCTGTACTGTCAAGAAAGTGGTGCAGACCGGCCCCGAGTTCGTCATCGAAGTGGTCGACAACCTCGACGCCGATGCCCAGGGCCTGCTGATGCCGGTGTCGGACACCAGCACCTACATCCCCGGCAAGGACCTGCCGCTGGAGCAGACCATCGCCAACATGTCGGGCATCCTCGCCGGGCTGGGGATGAAGATCGAGATCGCCTCGTGGCGCAACATCGTGCCTAACGTGTGGTCGCTGCACGTGCGTGACGCGCAGTCGCCGATGTGCTTCACCAACGGCAAGGGCGCCACCAAGGAAGCCGCGCTGGCCTCGGCGCTGGGTGAGTTCATCGAGCGCCTCAACTGCAATTTCTTCTACAACGATCAGTTCTGGGGCGAGGACCTGGCCAACGCGCCGTTCGTGCATTACCCGAACGAGCAGTGGTTCAAACCGGGCCCGCGCGACGCGCTGCCGGCCGAGATCCTCGACGAGCACTGCCTGGAGATCTACAACCCGGACGGCGAGTTGCGTGGTTCGCACCTGTACGACACCAACTCGGGCAACACCGCGCGCGGTATTTGCTCGCTGCCGTTCGTGCGCCAGTCCGACCAGCAGGTGGTGTACTTCCCGTCCAACCTGATCGAGAACCTGTTCCTGAGCAACGGCATGAGCGCCGGCAACACCCTGGCCGAGGCACAGGTGCAGTGCCTGTCGGAAATTTTCGAGCGTGCGGTGAAACGCGAAATCCTCGAAGGTGAGCTGTGCCTGCCGGATGTGCCACACGAAGTCCTGGCCAAGTACCCGGCGATCGTCGCCGGCATCCAGGGCCTGGAAGAGCAGGGTTTCCCGGTACTGGTCAAGGACGCCTCGCTGGGTGGTGAATTCCCGGTGATGTGCGTGACCCTGATGAACCCGCGTACCGGCGGCGTGTTCGCCTCGTTCGGTGCCCACCCGAGCCTGGAAGTGGCGTTGGAGCGCAGCCTCACCGAACTGCTGCAGGGCCGCAGCTTCGAAGGCCTGAACGACCTGCCGCAACCCACGTTCGAAAGCCACGCATTGACCGAGCCGAACAACTTCGTCGAGCACTTTATCGACTCGAGCGGCGTGGTGTCGTGGCGCTTCTTCAGCGCCAAGGCGGATTTCGAATTCGTCGAGTGGGACTTCTCCGGGCACGGTGAGGATTCCAACCAGCAGGAGGCCGCGACCCTGTTCGGCATCCTCGAAGACCTGGGCAAGGAAGTGTACATGGCGGTGTACGACAACCTTGGCGCCACCGCTTGCCGCATCCTGGTACCGGGCTACTCGGAAATCTACCCGGTCGAGGACCTGATCTGGGACAACACCAACCGCGCCTTGTCGTTCCGCGCCGACATCCTCAACCTGCACAGCCTCGACAACCGCTCGCTGAAACTGTTGCTCAAGCGTCTGGACAACTGCGATGTGGACGATTACACCACCATCACCACGTTGATTGGCGTGGAGTTCGACGAGAACACGGTATGGGGCCAGTTGACCATTCTTGAACTGAAGCTGCTGATCTGCCTGGCAGTCCAGCGCTTTGAAGATGCCAAGGAACTGGTCGAAGCGTTCCTGCAGTTCAACGACAACACCGTCGAGCGCGGCCTGTTCTACCAGGCGTTGAACGTGGTGCTGGAAGTGCAGCTGGATGACGAACTGGCGCTGGAAGATTACGAAGCCAACTTCCGCCGCATGTTCGGCAATGCGCGCATGGACGCGGTGCTGGGCTCGGTGGATGGCAGCGTGCGTTTCCATGGCCTGACCCCGACCAGCATGAAACTCGAAGGCCTCGATCGCCACCTGCGCCTGATCGAGAGCTACAAGAAACTGCATGCCGCCCGGGCCAAGCTCGCCTGACGACCGCTGTTCGCTCGGTAGGGGCCGGTGTTACCGGCCTCGTCCCCAGCAAGCCAGCACCCACAGGTGTCGCGCAGGCCTCAGCCCTGTTGCAATTCTGCGGGCGCTGGCCTGCCGGCGATACGGGCAGCCGCCTTCATATATCGCTTGAATCTTGCCTTTATCCCCATTTGGTCTTGCTGCTTCGCCTGCCAAGCGCGTACTGTTTTTGCCCCCACTCCTCGATCCACGGCGCGTACACCGCCAGAAGGACCTCGGCCGCGCACGACTAGAAGGCGCAGACCATGAGCACCCCTTTGGATACCAATGCCCTCAAAGCCCGCCAGCAAACCGCCTGGGCCAGCGGCGATTACGCGGTGATCGGCACCACCCTGCAACTGGTCGGCGAACGCTTGGCCGAAGCCTGTGACCTGCGCTGGGACGAGCAGGTGCTGGATGTTGCCGCCGGTAATGGCAATGCCACCCTGGCGGCTGCCCGTCGCGGTTGCCGCGTCACCTCCACCGACTATGTGCCCGAATTGCTCAAGCGTGGTGAGGAGCGGGCCCAGGCCGAACACCTGAATGTACTGTTCCAGGTTGCCGATGCCGAAGCGCTTCCGTTTGCCGAGGGTGCCTTCGATGCGGTGCTTTCCACTTTCGGCGTGATGTTCGCCCCAGACCAGGCGCAGGCCGCCCGTGAGTTGGCGCGGGTATGTCGGCCTGGTGGGCGCATCGGCTTGGCCAACTGGACCCCACAAGGCTTTGTCGGGCAGATGTTCAAGGTTCTCGGGCGCCACGTCCCGCCGCCAGCCGGCGCACTGCCGCCGTCACGCTGGGGCGATGAGGAGCAGTTGCGGGTGCTGTTCGAAGGGGCGCTGGGTGATGTGCAGGTCAGCCGGCAGCAGTTCAACTTCCGTTACCGCTCGCCAGCGCATTTCATCGAGGTGTTCCGTACCTGGTATGGGCCGGTGCACAAAGCGTTCGCTTCGCTGGAGCAGGAGGCGGCCAGGGAGTTGGAGAGGGACCTGACCCAGTTGCTGGATGAGCGCAACATCGCCGGCCCCTCGTCGTTGGTGGTACCCAGTGAATACCTTGAGGTGGTGCTCACCCGGAGGTAGCAGTTGGCCGGCTGTTCAGTTCTTGCACTTGGCCATCACCACCTGGCAAGTCCTCGGCGCGCCCCCCGAGCGGCTGGCATAGCGTATGCAATTGTTCATTGATTTCTGCCGGGCAATGCTCAGGGTATTGCCCCAGGCCAGACCCCCTTCACCGGTCGTGGGCACGGCTTTGGCGAAGCAGTTGGAGCCCACCGCAGGTGTGGCATAGCGGGCTTTGCTGGAGCATCCAGCCGTGAGCACCAGGCTGAGGGCGAGCAGGGTGGTCAGCACCCAGGGTGGGCACGGGCCAATCGGTTTGCTGCTCATGCGTTGTCTCCTCGGTGTCAGCAGGGGCGCTGTCGTCTGTAGGCGTGTGTTCACTCGCGGTCAAGGGCAACGCCGGTGCCATGCACCGTGTTGCGACCTTTACGGGTGAACCTGCCCCTCCACCCTATTCCATTCGAGCGAAGCGGTGAACTATCGCGTCGTCAAGGGGCTCCCTTGCTAAGCGCACGTTGCGCTCGCCTGATGGCACAAGCCCATCAGCCCTGGGTCACTGAATGAAAGGGAGGCACCGTGACCGTATCTGACCAAACCCTCTACCGCTGTACGCCCAGCCCGCTGCACGCCCTGCTGTTGGCAGGCAGTGTGCCGTTGTTCCTGGGCGCGCTGCTGAGCGATGTCGCCTACTACAACAGCTACCAGATCCAGTGGAGTAACTTCGCCGCCTGGCTGATTGCCGGTGGCCTGGTGTTCTGTGGGCTGGCACTGTTGTTCGCGCTGGCCAACCTGATCCGTGCCCAGCCCAAGGGCGGGCGCCCTACGCTGTACTTCGTGTTGCTGCTGGTGACCTGGGTGCTTGGGCTGATCAATGCGTTTGAACATGCCAAGGACGCCTGGGCGGTGATGCCTGCCGGGTTGGTGTTGTCGGTGATCGTGACCGTGCTCGCGGTGGTGGCCGCGTGGACCGGTTTGAGCAACCTGCGTTCGGGAGGTGTGGCATGAAGCCAGTTCACGCACTTGGTCTGTTGGGCGTGGCGGTATTGCTGACTGCCTGTGGTGGCGACGGCGAGCCGACCCAGGCACATGGCCCCGACCCGAAGTTACCGGAGCCGCAACGTGGCTTGCTGCCGAGCATGAAGATTGCTCAGCCGGTTTCCTGGGGTGACCAGAAACCGACCGTGCCTGAGGGCTTTAGCGTAACGGCCATCGCCACCGACCTGAAAATCCCGCGGCAGAGCCTGGTGTTGCCCAATGGCGACATCCTGGTGGCCGAAGGCCGGGGCGGTAGCGCGGCCAAGCTCAAGCCCAAGGATGTGATCGCCAGCCAGATCAAGGCCAAGGGCAATACCCAGGTCAAGGGCGGTAACCGCCTGACGCTGCTGCGCGATGCCGATGGTGATGGCAGCTACGAGATGCAGACGGTATTCGCGCAGAACCTCAACGCACCGTACGGCTTGGCCTACGCCAATGGCAAGCTGTATGTCGCCAACCAGGACGCGCTGGTGCGCTTTGATTACCAGGCAGGCCAGACGCAGGCCGACGGCCCGCCAACCAAGGTCACCGACCTGCCGGCCGAGATCAACCACCACTGGACCAAGGCGCTGACAGTCAGCCCGGATGGTCGCTATCTGTACGTGGGTATCGGCTCGAACAGCAACATCACCGAGCGTGGCCTGGAAGTGGAGATCGACCGCGCCATGGTTTGGCAGGTGGATGCCGAAACCGGCGCGCACCGCCCTTACGCCACTGGCCTGCGCAACCCGACGGCATTGACCATCCAGCCGCAGACCGGGCAGTTGTGGACGGTGGTCAACGAGCGGGATGAATTGGGCCCCGATCTGGTGCCTGATTACCTGACTTCGGTACGCGAAGGTGGTTTCTATGGTTGGCCCTATAGCTACTGGGGGCAGCATGTGGACGAGCGGGTGCGGCCGCAGAATCCGGACAAGGTAGCGGCAGCGATCAAGCCGGACTATAGCCTGGGTTCGCACGTGGCGGCATTGGGTGTCGACTTCTCCATCCCGGCCATGGGCGAGCGCTTTGCCGACGGTGTGTTCGTGGGTGAGCACGGCAGCTGGAACCGGCCCAACCCGGTGGGCTACAAGGTGGTGTTCGTGCCATTCAGCAATGGCAAGCCGGCGGGTGACCCGATCGATTTTGCGACAGGCTTTCGCGGTGAGGACGGTAAGACCCGTGGCCGGCCGGTGGGGGTGACGGTGGACCCGCGTGGGGCGTTGATCATTGCCGATGATTTGGCCAACACCCTGTGGCGAGTCACGCGTAACCGCTGAGCCAGGCCATCCCCGGCAACCTTGCCGGGGATGGCTATGCTTGTTGGCGCGTGAACGTTTCACGCGCCCTTGGACTTGATTACACGGATGCAGGCCTATGAACCCGATTCGCACTCTCGCTCGTGCTGTAGCCCTTGCCACCCTGGCCTCTGTTGCCAGCTTCGCAGTGCAGGCTGCCGATGTCCCCATCGGTAGCGAGGCGCTGGAAAGCCATGTCACCACCCAAGTCACCGCGATTGACCTGGCCAACCGCCAGGTCACGGTGAAGGGCCCGAATGACAAGCAGGATGTAACGTTCCAGCTGACCGAAAAGGCCAAGGCGCTGCCCAACCTCAAGGTAGGTGACCAAGTCGACATCTACGTGACGCGCGCGGTGGCGTACGTGCTGAACACCGAGGTGGGCGGGGCACCCAAGGCAACTGAAGAGTCCGGAACCATTCGTGCTACAGCGGCAAACCCCAACCCTGGCGGCGAGGCATTCCGCCAGGTCAGGGTGACCTCGCAGATCAAGAAGATCGACCTCGACAAGCATGAGGTAAGCCTGCTGCCCCCGGAAGGCAAGCTGCAGGTAGTCAAGGTCGAGAACCCTGACCTGCAGGCGCGCATGAAGAATCTCAAGGTAGGGCAGACAGTGGACGCGATCTATACCGAAGTGCTGCGCATCGAAACCTCGCGCTGAGGGTTGAAGGGCAAGCGAGCAGCTGGCCACCTGTGAAGCTGCTCAATCATGCATGTTGCGAATGCCCTGGGTGCAGGGTTTTGATTTCCATCAGCAACGCTGATTGGCGATCATGAACGGCATCGACAGGTGGGAAGCCGTTAGCCATGTTCAGTAAGACAATGCTTGTACTGGTTCTACCGGTGGCCATGGCGCTGCTTGCCGGCGCGGTGCTGCCATTTCAGGCTGCGGCCAACGCTGCCGTGGGCCGGACGCTGGGGCACTGGTTATGGGGGGCGTTCGCATCGTTGACGGTCAGTTCGCTGGTGGTGATTGCCGCGTTACTGGTCCTGAGAGTACCGGCGCCGGACATGGGCAAGGCACTGCAGGGGCCCTGGTGGCTATGGATCGGTGGTGTGCTGGGGGCGATGTACGTGGCCGCCGCGGCGGCGCTTACCCATAAGTTGGGTGCAGCCGGGTTTCTGGTGCTGGTAGTGGCGGGGCAGATCATCACGGCAGTGCTCGCCGACCACTTCGGGGTAATGGGGCTGGGCGGCAAGCCGCTCAGCCTGGCCAGGCTGGCGGGCGTTGTGCTGATCCTGTGCGGCATGCTGTTGGTACAGGGCAACTGGGGCGCTGGGCCTGCTGCCAGCAGCACAGCTGCCGTGAAACAACCTGAAGGGTGATCAGCGCCCTGGCTGGCTACAGGCCCACACGGTTTCGCGCAACCAGCGGTGCCCGGGGTCGCGGTCCTTGCGGCTGTGCCAGGCTTGCTGGTAATCGAACGCGGGGATGACCAGCGGCGGGGTGAACTGACGCAACGTCTTGTGCTGGCGCAACGAGCCTACAGCGCGCCTGGCCACCGTCAGGATCAGGTCGGTACCGGCCAACACCTCCAGGGCTGCGCTCCAGTGTGGCAGGGCCAGGGCTATACGGCGCTGCAAACCTTGGGCAGCCAGCGCACGTTCTATTTCATCGAAAGCATCAGGGCGCATGGCCATCAATACATGCGGGCGTGCCAGCCAGTCCTCCAGGGCCAGGACGCCGCTGGCGGGCAGCACCTGGCGATCGGCCACGCTGACGAAGCTGTCGGCGAACAGCGGCTGGGCAGTAATGTCGTGGGGCAGGTCGGGGAACAGCCCCAGGGCCAGGTCCAGTTCGCCGTCGAGCAACTGGGCCAGCATGGTTTCACGGCTGGCCTGGCTGATCGCCAGGTCTATCCCAGGGGCGACTTGGCGCAGGTGACGCATCAGCGGTGGCAGGACGATGCGCGAAGAGTAGTCGGACAGCGACAGCCGGAACCGACGCCGGGCGTTGGCCGGCTCGAACTGCGGCGTGGCCAGCAGGCCGTTCAGATTGCCCAGTGCGTCCTGCAGCGGCTGCGCCAGCGCCTGGGCCCGGGCGGTCAGGGTCATGCTGCCACCTTGGCGGACCAGCAAGGGGTCGTCGAAGTGCTTGCGCAGCTGTGCCAGGGCGTGGCTGACCGCCGGCTGACTGCGGTGCAGACGCAGGGCGGCACGGGTCACGTGCTTTTCGCTGAGCAGGGCGTGCAGGGCGAGTAGCAGGTTGAGGTCGATCTTGCGCAGTTCATCCATGAGGTGAATGCTCTTGGTCAGTTCTGGCACTGCCGATTAGCTTAACAAATACCTTGACCTCTCGAGGCCCCCCCCCCCTACAGGGACCGCGTCAGCTGTTGGGGGTATACTCCGCATCCGTTTCATTGATATCCGAGTAATCCGATGGGTCTTTCCGCAACTGCCACACCCGAACCGCGTCGCCTCGGCGCCCCTCTGATCGCCTTGGGCCTGCTGCTGGCCGGTGCCTGGTTCCTCAACCTCAATGCCGGCTTCAAGCAGGTTTTGCTGCTGCTGGTCGGCGCCGCGCTGGGCCTGACGCTGTACCACGCCGCCTTCGGCTTCACCTCGGCGTGGCGGGTGTTCATCAACGAACGCCGGGGGGCGGGCCTGCGTGCGCAAATGGTCATGCTGGCCCTGGCTGTGCTGCTGTTCTTCCCGGCGCTGTCGGCGGGCAGCCTGTTCGGCAATCCGGTCACTGGTCTGGTGGCCCCGGCAGGAGTTTCGGTAGTGTTCGGTGCGTTCATTTTCGGCATCGGCATGCAACTGGGAGGCGGTTGCGCATCGGGAACACTGTTCACCGTGGGCGGCGGTAATGCGCGCATGCTGGTGACCCTGTTGTTCTTCATCATCGGGTCGGTCACGGCCACCCACCATGCCGACTGGTGGTTCGCCTTGCCGTCGTTCCCGGCCACCTCGATCGTGCAAGCCTGGGGCGTAGCGCCGGCGCTGCTGGTGAGCCTGGCAGTGTTCGGGTTGATCGCCTGGGCCACGGTGGTGCTGGAAAAGCGCCGCCATGGCGGGCTTGAAGCGCCGGTCGCCAGTGAGCACCAAGGCCTGCGCCGCTTCCTGCGGGGGCCATGGCCGCTGCTGTGGGGCGCGGTCGCCCTGGCCTTGCTCAATTACGCAACGCTGGCGCTGGCAGGGCGGCCGTGGGGTATTACCTCGGCCTTCGCCTTGTGGGGTGCCAAAACCCTCAACGGCCTGGGTGTGGATGTCGGTAGCTGGGTGTTCTGGCAGGCACCGGCTAACGCCAAGGCATTGGCCTCGCCACTGTGGCAGGACATCACCACGGTCATGGACCTGGGCATCGTGCTGGGGGCCCTGCTGGCTGCGGGGCTGGCCGGGCGCTTTGCACCCAGCCTGAAAATCCCGCTGCCGTCGCTGGTGGCTGCGGTGATTGGCGGCCTGTTGCTGGGCTACGGCTCGCGCCTGGCCTATGGCTGCAACATCGGTGCGTACTTCAGCGGCATTGCCTCGGGCAGCCTGCACGGCTGGCTGTGGCTGGTGGCGGCGTACACGGGCAACCTGATCGGCGTGCGCTTGCGCCCGCTGTTCTTTGCCGGTGAACGCCGCCCGGCGGTGCTGAACGGCTGCTGAGACGGTATCGCAGCATGGCTGTAAAACCGCTGCAAGCGGTGCTGTTGCAAAACGTTAACTTTCATTCGTAACACTATGAAAATAATACGTTATCGTTTTGCTACAGCATGCTGCACACACTGCTCGTAATACGTCTGCTTTATCGCCGCAGGTTTCAGCCTTGAACGGCTGTTGTAGGTTTGCTCGGTAATGCCGAATGCTGTCATGCGCATCCAAGGCTTGGGGAATTTACGCACCTGAAGCTTCTTGCGCGTGGCATACAAGGTTACCCCGGATAGTTTGGCCTGTTGGGCTTCACCCGCTATCTGTGCACCCCAGCCGCACGTGTGGCGATCATTCTGGCTTAGCGCCCGTGCCTGGGCGCCGAAGGCGAGCGTGGCCAGCAGGCAGCCGGCCATCGTTGCTAGAAGTACTCGCATGTTGCTGTCCTAAGCATCTGAAGGAGAACGAAGTTTGCCTTCGCTTTGACAGGCTGGGGGCCAGCAATTTGCCCTCAGATCGCGGCCATGCGCAGCGGGCTGACCGCTGGCCTGCGCAGGCTGGCCCAGGCCAGGCCGGCGACCCACAGTACCGCTACCCCATAGTTAAGGCGCTGGTACAGGCCGAATAGCTGCCCGCTTTGGGCCGCCTGGCCCATGAGCGCGACGGTGACGATGGCCAGGATCACGCAGGCGAGGGAAAACAGCGCCAGTGGCCGGCTGCCGGCGATACGGTTGCCCAGCCAGGCCCACAGGGCGCTAGCCAGTGTCAGCGAGAGGAACATCAGCAAGCCTGACAGGTTGTGCAGTTGCTGTGAGGTGGACGGCTGGGCCGGGGCGCAACCTTGGTCGCAAGGAAACCAGCCTGCGCCCAGGCTGCCAAGGCCATGCAGCAACACCAGGCCTGCGCTGAGCAACGCCAGCTTAGAACCCTGCCAGCGTCGCGCCAGGCCCCAGGCAAACAGGATGAACAACGCCGCGAGGGGGAAGTTGTTGACCCGTGGGGACCAGTCGTGAGTTGGCGAACCTACAGCGCCGAGCTGGCTCATCGCCTGTTGCAGGTGGTCGTAGCCGGGGTAGGCCTGGGCGGTGAGCCATACCCCCGCCAGCAGCCAGAGGGGAATCAGCAAGCCGCTGCCGAGCAACAGGCGGTCGAGGGTTTTCATGCTGCGGTTTCCTTCCATGGATAGGTGAGCGTGAACCTGCACGGTACAGGCTTGCGCAGGCTCCAGGCCAGTATTTCCGCCGTTTTTTCGGGGTACCCCGCGGGAAAACTGGGTGATAAATACCGCACCAGGTGTATGTGATCGTACAACCGCTTGCGCTATGATGAGCGCTGTCTTTCAAGGTGAAATACAGGGCAATGACAGAGCAGCAGGTACAGGCAAGGACCCGGCGCAAGCCGCGCAGTCTGGCCCAGGAACTGGTCACGGTGCTGACCGAGCGCATTCGCAGCGGCCAGCTCAAGCGCGGCGACAAGCTGCCGACCGAGTCGCAGATTATGGCCGAAGAGGGCGTCAGCCGCACAGTGGTGCGCGAGGCGATCTCGCGGCTGCAGGCCGCCGGGCAGGTCGAGACGCGTCATGGCATCGGCACATTCGTGCTGGATGCCCCGGCGACCGGGGGCTTTCGCATCGACCCGGCGACTGTGGTCACCCTGCGTGAAGTGCTGGCGGTGCTGGAATTGCGCATAGCCCTGGAAATCGAATCGGCTGGCCTGGCGGCACAACGGCGCAGCGATGAAGAGCTGGCCGGCATGCGTGCGGCGCTGGACGAGTTGAACGAAGGGGCAGCGCACGCCACCGATGCAGTGTCGGCGGACTTCCAGTTTCACCTGCGCATCGCCCAAGCCAGTGGCAACCATTATTTCGCCGACATCATCAACCACCTGGGTACCAGCATTATCCCGCGCACCCGGCTGAATTCGGCGCGGTTGGCGCATGATGACCAGGCCCATTACATGAGCCGCTTGAGGCATGAGCATGAAGCCATCTACGAAGCCATTGCCAGGCGTGACAGCGAAGGGGCGAAGATGGCCATGCGCATGCACCTGAGCAACAGCCGCGAGCGCTTGCGTCAAGCGCATGAGGAGGCAGAGGCGCAAGGCGCCTGAAGCCCGGTACAGGCACATGAAAAAGCCCCGTTGATACGGGGCTTTCCTGTTTTCAAGTGGAGTGAATTCAGATCGCTCCGTCAGTCCACTGCCCATTCACCAACCGCCGCAGCCCCAGCGGGTTGCCGTCGCGCAGTGCCTCAGGCAGCAGTGCCTGCGGGTAGTTTTGGTAGCACACTGGGCGCAGGAAGCGGTCGATGGCCAGGGTGCCGACCGAGGTGCCACGCGCGTCGGAGGTGGCCGGGTAGGGGCCACCGTGGACCATGGCATCGCACACCTCGACACCGGTCGGGTACCCATTGATCAGGATCCGCCCGACTTTTTCTTCCAGCAGCGGCACCAGCCAGGCAAAGGTCTCAAGGTCCTCTGGCTCGCCGATCAGGGTAGCGGTCAGTTGGCCACGCAGGCCGAGCAGGGCGGCGCGCAACTGGTCGTTGTCCTGTGCTTCCACGGCCACTGTAGTGGGGCCGAAGACTTCTTCCTGCAGCAGTGGATCAGACTCGACCAGCAAACGGGCATCGGCCTTGAACAGCTGGGCACGGGCCTGGTTGCCTTCTTGTGCCTGGCCGGCCAGGTGCTCGATACCGGCATGGGCATGCAGGTGCGCCAGGCCACCGACATAGCTGCGCAGGCCACCGGCGTTGAGCATGGTCTGCCCGGCCTGCTGGCCCAAGTGCTGGCCCAGGTCGGCCAGCAGCTGGCTGTACTGTGGCGATTGCAGGCCGATCACCAGGCCCGGGTTGGTGCAGAACTGCCCGGCCCCCATGCACACGGAGCCGGCCAACTCCTGGGCAATGGCTTCGCCACGCTTGGCCAGAGCGCCTGGCAGGATGATCACCGGGTTGATGCTGGACATTTCGGCGAACACCGGAATCGGCTGTGGGCGCTCGGCGGCCATGCGACACAGGGCATCGCCGCCCTTCAGCGAGCCGGTGAAGCCAACGGCCTGGATGTCCGGGTGTTTGACCAGCCACTCGCCCACACCGCCACCGAACACCATATTGAACACACCCTTGGGCATGCCGGTACGCTGCGCGGCACGCACGATGGCGCAGCCTACCAGGTCGGCGGTGGCCATGTGGCCGCTGTGGGCCTTGAACACCACAGGGCAACCGGCGGCCAGTGCTGCGGCCGTATCGCCGCCTGCGGTGGAGAAGGCCAGGGGGAAGTTACTGGCACCGAACACCGCGACCGGGCCGACGCCAATGCGCATCTGGCGCAGGTCTACGCGTGGCAGCGGCTGGCGCTCGGGCAGGGCGAGGTCGATGCGTGCACCGAGGTAGTCGCCCCGGCGCAACACCTGGGCGAACAGGCGCATCTGGCCGCTGGTACGACCGCGCTCGCCCTGGATACGGGCGGCAGGCAGGGCAGTTTCGCGGCAGACGATGGCGACGAAGGCGTCGTCCAGTTCGTCGAGTTCGGCGGCGATGGCGTCGAGGAATTCGGCGCGACGAACCGGGGCCAGTTGACGGAATTCGGCGAAGGCGGCGGCAGCGGCCTTGGCGGCCTGGTCCACTTCATTTTCGGTGGCCTGGGCGAAGCTGTAAGGCAGGGCTTCGCCTGTGCTTGCGTCCAGGCTTTGCAGGCGCTGGGCGCCAGCGGCGCTGCGCTGGCCGGCGATAAAGTTGTGGCCGAGGATTTCAGGCATAGGGGTGCTCCTGTAGAAGTAGCGGAAGGAAGAAGGCTATTCAGGCATCCTGACTCATCAGGTGATCGGCGCCGGGTTGAACAGCGTAATGTCGTTGTGCAGGCGGTGCTGTTCGGCCCAGGTCTGCTTGCGACCGCTGGCGACGTCCAGGTAGTAGTGGAACAGCTCCCAACCCAGTTCCTCGATGGACGAGCGGCCACTGGCGATGCGCCCGGCGTCGATGTCGATCAGGTCAGGCCAGCGTTGGGCCAGCTCGGTGCGGGTACACACCTTGACGACCGGTGCCATGGCCAGGCCATAGGGGGTGCCGCGGCCAGTGGTGAAGACGTGCAGGTTCATGCCGGCAGCCAGTTGCAGGGTGCCACAGACAAAGTCGCTGGCAGGGGTGGCGCAGAAGATCAGGCCCTTGCGGTTGACGCGCTCGCCCGGGCCGAGTACGCCCTGGATGGCACCGCTGCCAGACTTGACGATCGAGCCCAGTGATTTTTCGACGATATTCGACAGGCCGCCTTTCTTGTTGCCCGGTGTGGTGTTGGCGCTGCGGTCAGCGGCGCCTTGCTGCAGGTAACGGTCGTACCAGTCCATCTCGCGGACCAGCGCCTCGGCGACGTCCTGGTTTTCGGCACGCGAAGTCAGCATGTAGATGGCGTCGCGCACCTCGGTCACTTCCGAAAACAGTACGGTGGCGCCGGCACGGACCAACAGGTCGGCGGCATAGCCCAGCGCCGGGTTGGCGGTGATGCCCGAGAATGCGTCGCTGCCGCCACACTGCATGCCGAGGATCAGTTCGCTGGCCGGCACGCTGACGCGGCGGCGCTGGTCGAGCTTCTTCAGCCGGGTTTCGGCCAGTGCCATGATCTGCTCGATCATTTCCACGAAGCCCAGGCTGGCGTCCTGCAGGCGGTACAGCCACGGGTCGCTGAGGTCCACCGACGGGTCGTTGTCGTGCATGACCTGGCCGGCCTGCAGTTTTTCGCAGCCCAGGCTGATGACCAGTGCTTCGCCGCCCAAGTTGGGGTTGCGCGCCAGGTTGCGCACGGTGCGGATCGGGATATAGGCGTCGCGGGCGTTGATTGCCACGCCGCAGCCGTAGCTGTGGGTGATGGCCACCACGTCATCGACGTTGGGGTATTTGGGCAACAGTTCGCTGCGGATGCGCTTGACCGCGTGTTCCAGCACGCCGGTTACGCATTGCACGGTGGTGGTGATACCAAGGATATTGCGCGTGCCGACAGTGCCGTCGGCGTTGCGGTAGCCTTCGAAGGTAAAGCCTTCCAGCGGCGGCAGTGGCGGTGGCACGGCATCGCAGCGCGGCAGGCTGTCCAGCTCCGGGGCAGCGGGCATGGCCAGCTGGCTTTCTTGCACCCAGCTGCCCTGGCGCAGGTCTTCCAGCGCATAACCGATGATTTGCCCGTAGCGGCGCACGGGCTCGCCCTTGGCGATGGCCACGGTGGCAACCTTGTGGCTTTGTGGCACGCCTTCGACCAGGGTCAAGCCGTCGGCGAAGCGGGCGCCTTCGCCCAGGCCACCGTCGTTGACCACAACCACAACGTTATCGTCGTCGTGCAGGCGGACGTAGCGGGGCGAGTCGGAATGTTCGATCAACTGCATGTTTGGGCCCTACTTGTCAGGTTCTCAGGCTTTTTGTACATCCGCCCGCACCGGACCAGCCGGCGCGGGCGTGTTCACTCAGTGACGCGAGCTGGCCAGTTCGCCGTTGGCGGCAGGCTCAGCCTGTGGCTTCGGGGCATCGTCGCGCAGCTCGATACGCTTGATCGGGCCGACAATCACCAGGTAGCTGAACACGGCCACCAGGGCGTTGGCGCCTACATACACCAGGGCCCACTTGAACGAGCCGGTAGCGCTGATGATGTAGCCGATGACGATCGGCGTCGTGATCGAGGCGATATTGCCGAAGGTGTTGAACAGGCCGCCCGACAACCCGGCGATCTGCTTTGGCGAAGTGTCTGCCACTACCGCCCAGCCCAGCGCGCCGATGCCTTTGCCAAAGAAGGCCAGGGTCATGAAGCCGACCACCATCCACTCGGCGTCGACGTAGTTGCAGAACACCATGGTGGTCGACAACAGCAGGCCACAGACGATCGGCAGCTTGCGCGAGAAGGTCAGCGAGTTGCCACGGCGCAGCAGCCAGTCCGAGATCACCCCACCCAGCACGCCGCCAATGAAGCCGCATACCGCCGGCAGCGAGGCAATGAAGCCAGCCTTGAGGATGGTCATGCCCCGTTCCTGCACCAGGTACACCGGGAACCAGGTGAGGAAGAAGTAGGTGATGGCGTTGATGCAGTACTGGCCCAGGTAAACGCCCAGCAGCATGCGGCTGGTCAGCAGTTGCTTGATGTAGCCCCATTTCGGGCCATCGTTGCCGCGCTTCTGGTCCATGTCGACCAGCCCGCCATTCTGCTCGATATGTTGGAGTTCATCCTGGCTGATGCGTGGGTGTTGGCGCGGGTTGTAGATGGTCTTCAGCCATACCATCGAGAAGATGATGCCCAGTGCCCCCATCACCACGAACACGTGCTCCCAGCCGAAGCTGAACACGATCCAGCCCATGATCGGTGCGAACAGGGCGGTGGCAAAGTATTGCGCCGAGTTGAAGATGGCCGAGGCAGTGCCACGTTCCTGGGTAGGGAACCAGGCCGCGACGATACGGGCGTTGCCCGGGAACGACGGGGCTTCGGCGAAACCGACGAGGAAGCGCAGGGTGAACAGGGTCACCACCGCCCAGGCCACCGGCAGGCCGCCAACAAAACCCTGCAACAGGGTGAACAGCGACCAGGTGAAGATGCTGAAGGCGTAGACGTTCTTGGAACCGAAGCGGTCGAGCAGCCAGCCACCAGGAATCTGGCCAGCCACGTAAGCCCATCCGAAGGCGGAGAAGATATAACCGAGGGTTACGGCGTCAATGCCGAGGTCTTTTTGCAGGCTGGAGCCTGCGATTGCAATGGTAGCGCGGTCGGCATAGTTGATCGTGGTCACCAGGAACAGCATGAACAGGATCAGGTAGCGCACATGCGTCTTCTTAGTCGCTTGCATGCTGGTAATACTCCCACTAGTTATTTTTGTGCGGGCTCACGAATTGTAACCGGAGTGGGGCTAGCCCACTCCGGGCGCGGCATCTGGCAGGCCGCAGGCGACGCTTACTGCGGGCCCATCTTGTCCATCAGCGCGGCGAGCATCTCGTACTCTTCGGCGGTGAGGTCGGTCAGCGGGGTACGTACCGGGCCGGCGTCGTAACCGGCAATTTTGGCGCCGGCCTTGACGATGCTCACGGCGTAGCCTGCCTTGCGGTTACGGATGTCCAGGTACGGCAGGAAGAAATCATCGATCAGCTTGGCCACGGTGGCGTGGTCGTCGCGGGCGATGGCGTTGTAGAAGTCCATGGCTGTCTTCGGCACGAAGTTGAACACCGCCGAGGAGTAGACCGGCACGCCCAGCGCCTTGTACGCGGCAGCATACACTTCGGCGGTCGGCAGGCCACCCAGGTAGCTGAAGCGATCGCCCATGCGGCGACGGATCGACACCATCAACTCGATATCACCCAGGCCGTCCTTGTAGCCGATGAGGTTGGGGCAGCGCTCGGCCAGTTTTTCCAGCAGGTCGGCGTTCAGGCGGCAGACGTTGCGGTTGTAGACCACCACACCGATCTTCACCGATTTGCACACGGCTTCAACGTGGGCGGCGACGCCGTCCTGGCTGGCTTCGGTCAGGTAGTGCGGCAGCAGCAGCAGGCCCTTGGCACCCAGGCGCTCGGCTTCTTGCGCATATTCGATGGCTTGGCGGGTGGAACCACCGACACCGGCAAGGATCGGTACCGAGGTGGCGCAGGTGTCGACGGCAGTCTTGATCACCTGGCTGTATTCGCTGGCTGCCAGGGAGAAGAACTCACCGGTACCACCGGCGGCGAACAGGGCGCTGGCGCCGTACGGGGCAAGCCATTCCAGGCGCTTGATGTAACCGGCTTGGTTGAAGTCGCCCTGGGCTGTGAAGTCGGTGACCGGGAAAGACAGCAGGCCGTGGGAAAGGATGGATTTGAGTTCTTGAGGGTTCATTGTTGTTGGCATCCTGTGGCGCTTGGGTGAAGGTGTTGTTTTGCGTTGGAGGTAAGTTATCGTACAACCTCAAAGATGACTAGTCCCTTTTCGGAATTTTTTGTTTTGGTGTTCAGGTGTTCAGGTGTTCAGGTGTTCAGGTGTTCAGGTGTTCAGGTGTTCAGGTGTCGAGGTGTTCAGTTCGAGAATGGCGGTGGCGCGGATATCCAGCGCCGCCCGCGCGGCGCATCGCGAGCTGCGCTCGCTCCTACGTTTGTTTCGGGCCAGTAACGCCTGTGACAGGCGCGCGCGACCGCCTGGTTTGTACGACGCGATATCGCGCCATGCGCCAAGGCGTACGCGCGCAAATCCCACAGGAAAAATTGGCCCGAAACAAACGTAGGAGCGAGCGCAGCTCGCGATGCGCCGCGCGGGCGGCGCGCGATCTCACCGGCGCAGCAGATATGACGACAACCACATAGCAGTCATCGTATCTCTTGAGGTGGGGAGAAAAAACGATCGCGGAGACAGGCACAAGCCTACCGCCCGATTCCACGGGAAGCGTTCTGGGACCAGCAGAGGGTGACCGGGGAAACGGGGGCGGCCTTGCGCCGCCCCGCGATCAAAGCAGAGGAAACCGAAGGTCAGGCTGCGCGCTTGATCTGCGCCTTACGTACCTGGGCCCGGCAGGCATCACCGAACGCCTGGAAAATCTTGATCGAATCAGGGTTCTTCGCCGCTTGCCACTCCGGGTGCCACTGCACGGCGAACAGGAACGGCGAGATGCTCGGGGCATGAATGGCTTCGACCAGGCCGTCTTCGGCGTGGGCGATTGCCTCGATGCCAGCGCCGAGCTTGTGCAGGCCCTGGCCATGCAGCGAGTTGACGCGGATCTCGTCAGTACCCAGGGTGTCACGAAGCCAGCTGCCCGGCTTGATCTTCACACTGTGCACCTGGGCGTACTGCACCTCGACTGGGTCTTCGGGGTTTTCCCGGTGGTCGTTGAAGCCAGGCTCTGCGTACACCTTCTGGTAGATGTCGCCACCCAGCGCCACGTTGATTTCCTGCATGCCACGGCAGATGCCGAAGATGGGCAGGCCACGCTTGAGCGCTGCCTTGACCAGCGGAATATCGAACAGGTCGCGATTCTGGTCCTGGCCTTTACCGGGGGTCTGGTTTTCCTGGCCGTACAGGGCCGGGTCGATGTTGCTGCCAGCGCCGGTCAGGTACACGCCGTCGGCCATGTCCAGGTAGGTGTCGAGGTCTTCGGTGCCGCAGCAGGTGGGGACCAGCACCGGGACGCAATCGGAGAATTCGACCAGCGGGGTAATGTATTTGTGGGTCATGACCTGATAGTCATGGCCTTTGCGCTCTTGGCTGCCCATGGTCATCAGGACGACGGGTTTGCGCAGGGAAGGTTGCTTGTTGCCAATGTTGCTGTTGGACATATGTCACCTTGGGACAGGTTCAGCCTGTCGTTGTTGTGCAGGCGCACGGCGCGGGGCTCTGAGTGCTGCCTGTAGCCCCGAGCACTGCCGGCTCGTCGTGGTGACGATTCCGGTCGGGGCCTGTAGATAGCTTGCCAGAGCCGTTCGATATGTCAAACGACGGAAGCGGGCTTTACCGCAGGGGAGGCGCCGGTTTTCGGGGGCTGAAACCGATGCGGGCCTGTCGTGGCGTGGGTTTGGCGGGGGGTAAGGTCAATAATATTTAACGATGCAGTCGGGTCTTTGCAGCCGTGCAATGATTAGGTCGCTTGAAGTCACCTCGGCCCTTGTGGGGCCGGGGTGACAGGCCTCCGATCAGTGCAGTATCTGCGCCAGAAACCCCTTGGCCCGCTCGGTGCGCGGCTGGTTGAAGAACACCTGCGGCGGGCTGTCCTCGATGATCTGCCCGCCCTCGAGGAACAGCACCCGCTCGGCCACCTGCCTGGCGAAGCCCATTTCATGGGTCACGCAAAGCATGGTCATGCCGGTGCCGGCCAGTTGCACGAGCACATCCAGCACCTCTGCCACCATCTCCGGGTCCAGCGCCGAAGTCGGTTCGTCGAACAGCATGATCCGCGGTTTCATGCACAGCGCCCGGGCAATCGCCACGCGCTGCTGCTGCCCGCCAGACAACTGGCTGGGGTACTTGTGCGCCTGGCTTTCGATGCCGACTTTGCTCAGGTACATGCGCGCCCGTTCCTCGGCGTCCTTGCGCGATAGCCCGCGCACGCTGGTAGGCGCCAGCATGCAGTTGTCGAGTACGCTCATGTGCGGAAACAGGTTGAAGTGCTGGAACACCATGCCGATGTCGCTGCGCACCTGCGCTGCCTCCCGGCCGGTGGACGCGAGGTCGATGCCGTCTACCAGGATGCTGCCCTGCTGGGCCATTTCGAGGCGGTTGATGCAGCGGATCAGTGTCGACTTGCCCGAGCCCGACGGCCCGCACAGTACGATGCGTTCGCCTTCGCGCACCTGCAAGTCGATGTCACGCAGCACGTGGAACGCCCCGTAGTGCTTGTTCAGGCCTTCGATGCGGATCAGCACCGGGCGCGGGTCGGGTTCGGGGGCAAGGTTGGCGAGGCTCAAGGGTGCGGTCATCTTGTTGTTCTCCCGCGTGGGTTCAGTCGAAACGGGTCGCGCTGTACGGCGCGGGGTCGGTGAAGGGGCGCTCGCCGGTGACCAGCTCGGCCAGCAGGCGGCCGCTGACCGGGCCCAGGGTGAGGCCGTGGTGGGCGTGGCCGAAGTTGAACCACAGCCCTGGGTGGCGCGGCGCCGGGCCGATCACCGGGCGCATGTCGGGCAGGCAGGGGCGGCGCCCCAGCCACGGTGTGTCATCCAGGCGTTCGCCCAGGGCCGGGAACAACTTGCGCGCCAGGGCTTCACAGCGCCCCAGCTGAATCTCATTGCCAGGCGCACTGGCGGCGTCGAACTCGATGCCGGTGGTCAGGCGCACACCGCGCGCCATCGGCGCCAGCACGTAGCCACCCTGGGTATCGCAGATCGAGTGCTCCAGCTGCGCGCCATCACGGGTGCCGTAGTGCATGTGGTAGCCACGTTTGATCGCCAGCGGGATCTGGTAGCCCAGGCCGCTGAACACGTCGGCCGACTGCGGGCCAAGGCAGGCCACCACCTCGTCGGCGATGATCGGGCCGCGGCGGCTGTCGATCTGCCATTTGTCGCCTGCCTGGCGCAGGCTGCGCGCATCGCCATGCAGGAACTCCCCGCCGCGTTGCTTGAACAGCGCGGCATAGCCACGGGTGAGGGCACCGGGGTCGTTCACGGTCTTGGGGTCGAGCCAGTGGATGCCGCCGACCACGGTGGCGTCCAGTTGGTGCTCGCGGGCCTGCAACTGGGCGCATTCGAGAATTTCGAACTGCAGGCCGTAACGGCTCAGGCCCTTGGCATCGGCCTTGGCCTGCTCGAACAACGCCGGGTCGCGGAATACCTCGATCCAGCCTTTGGCGTGCACCAGGCCCTCAAGGCCGGCAGCTGCAATCAGCGCATCGTGTTCTTCAACGCAGCGTTGCACGAGCGGCAGCATGTCGGCGGCAGCCCCCGCCAAACGCCCGGGGGCGGACTGGCGCCAGTAGCGCCACAGCCACGGTGCGGCCTTGGGCAGGTGCATCAGGCTGTAGCGCACATCGGGCTGGCGGTTCAGGCCGTAGCGCAGCAGCGCACCCAGTTGCCGGGGGAACGCATAGGGAATAACGCTGGAGCGCTCGATCAGCCCGGCGTTGCCGTGGCTGGTGCCGCTGCCCGGTTCGTCGCGGTCGATCAGGATCACGTGGCGCCCACGGGCCTGCAAGTGCAGGGCGGTGCTGACGCCGACGATGCCGGCGCCGAGGACAAGGGTCTGGCAATGCATGGAACGTATCCTTCGGTCAGTTCAGGTGGCGGCCCAGGCGGGCTTCCAGGTGTTTCAGCAGGCGCCGCACCAGTTCGACGATCACCAGGTAGAGCACGGCAGCCCACAGGTAGATCTGGAAGTCGAAGCTGCGCGAGAAGGCCAGTTTGGTCACGCCCATGAGGTCGTAGATGGTCACCAGCGAAGCAATCGCGCTGGCCTTGATCATCAGGATCAGTTCGTTGCCCAGCGGGCCGATCGCCACCAGCAGCGACTGCGGCAAGATCACCTTGAAGAAGGTGGTCGAACGCTTGAGATTCAGTGCGCGTGCAGCCTCGTGCTGGCCAGGGGCGACGGCCATCAGGCTGCCGCGGAAGATCTCGGCCTGGTAGGCGGCTGTGTTCAGGGTGAATGCCAGCAAGGTGCAGAACCACGCCTCGCGGAAGAACCACCACAGGCCGACGTCTTGCCAGAAGCCCTTGAGCGAGCCCAGGCCGTAGTACAGCAGGAACAGCTGGGCCAGCAGTGGCGAGCCACGGAAGAAATACACATAGCCGGCGGCCATGCGCTGCAGCAGCAGGCTGCGCGACATGCGCGCCAGGGCCAGCAGCAGGCCGAGCACGGCGCCCAGGCTGAAGGAAATGGCCACCAGCTTGGCGGTCACCAGCAGGCCGTCGAGGAAGCGTGGGCCATAGCGCTCCAGCAAGTCGGGGTCGAGCACCAGTGCCAGCAGTTGATCAAGGCTCATGCGCGTGCTCCTTGCAGGTGGCGGTTGCTGCGCCTTTCGATGAAGGCGAACACCCGCCCGGACAGTGCCGCGAACAGCAGGTAGCCCAGGCAGGCGACGCCATAGAAGAACATCGGCTCCTTGGTCACGCTCACCGCCAGGTTGGTCTGGCGCATCAGGTCGACCAGCGAGATGGTCGACACCAGCGAGGTGTCCTTGAGCAGCGACAGCCAGTTGTTTGACAAGCCGGGCAGGGCGATGCGGGTCAGTTGTGGCAGCAACACCTTGAAGAACCCGGTGCGCTTGCTCAGGCCCAGCGCCGAGCAGGCTTCCAGCTGGCCCTTGGGCAGGGTCTTGAAGGCGGCCAGCCAGATCTCGCTGGAAAACGCAGCGAACACCAGGCTGAAAGCGATCATGGCGGCGAGGAAAGTGTTGATGATGAACTCACCTTGGTAGCCCATGGCGGCGAGGATCTTCTGCGCGGCAATCTGGCAGCCGTAATAGATGATCAGCAGTGTCAGCAGCTCGGGCAGGCCGCGGAACACGGTAGAAAAGGTGGTCGCCCAAGCCCGTGGCAGGCGTTTGCGTGAGCGCGCCGCCAGCGCGACCACCAGGCCCAGGGGCAGGCCGATGGGCAGGCAGGCCAGGGCCAGGGAAACGGTAACCAGCGCACCGGCCAGCAACGCCTGGCCCCAGCCTCCGCTGGCGAAAGACAGCAAGGACAATTGATCGAGCATGACGAACCTCTTGGGCAGGTTATGCGGCCTTGTGGGGGCGGCTTTGCGTCGCGAAAGGGCTGCGCAAGGCCGCTCCTACAGGGAGTTCGCACAACTTCCTGAAGATCAGTTGTAGATATCGAAAGCGAAGTACTTGCTGGCGATCTTCTGATACGTACCGTTGGCCACGATCTGTTGCAGCGCGGTATTCAGGCGCTGGCGCAAGGCTTCGTCGTCCTTGCGCACAGCGATAGCGGCATCGGCCTTGGTGTCGGCCACGTCGCCAAGGATCTTGCAGCAATCCCCGCCGTTCTTGCTCATCCACTCGTGCAACGGGAATTTGTCGGCAATCACGCCGTCCAGGCGGCCGGCCGCCAGGTCTGCATTGGCTTCGTCCATGGTCGGGTACAGTTTCACGTCGGCACCGGCCTTGCCATACACGTCTTCGGCGTAGATGGCCTGGGTCGACGATGACTGCGCACCGACGGTGTAGCCGACAAAGTCGGTCTGGGCGCTGTCGATCTTGCTGTCCTTGGCAACCGCCACGGTCAGTGGCGTGCGGTAGTAGTGGTCGGTGAAGGCGATCTTCTTGCGTCGCTCTTGGGTGTCGATCATCGACGCCACCACCGCATCGTACTTGCGCGCCATCAGGGCGGGGATGATGCCTTCCCAGTCCTGGGCCACCAGCGTGCATTCGACTTTCATCTGCTCGCACAGGGCGTGGGTGATGTCGATATCGAAGCCATGCAGCTTGTTATCGGCGTCTACATAGTTGAAGGGCGGGTAGGCACCCTCGGTGGCGAACCGCAGGGTTTCAGCGCTGGCGGCACCCGCCAGCAGCAGGGCGCACGCACCCACCAAGGCCATGGACTTGTTCATCTCGCACCTCATTGCACTCTTGCTATTGTTGTTTTCCCGCCGACCACGAGGTGTAGCCGACGAATGCGTTATGTAGAGCGGCAGTTGCTTCCAAGCGTTTTTCAACATCCGGTCCGAGCTTCTTGCAGACCTCGTTGACCATCAGGTGCACCCACGACAGCATCGCCGAGGTGGATTCCCAGAACAGATTGAACTCGGTGGGGATACGGAACACCTCGTCGGCGTTGGCATCGGCCCAGTCGCAAAAGGTGTCGGTCACCAGGGTGACCGCAATGCCAGCCTCGCGCGCCTTCTGGCACAGCAGCAAGGCGTGGCGCGAATAGCGGCGCGCCTCGAACACCACCAGGGCGCTGTCTTCGGCGCGGCCTAGCAGCACTTCGCCGAAGTGGCCGGCGCCAAGGTCGACCAGTTGCACGCCGTCGCGCAGGTATTGCAGCAAGTGGCTCATGCACATGGCGACGCCACGCTCGGTCTGGAAGCCGGCGACGAATACCCGCGGTTTGCTCGCCAGGCGTTGCGCCACACTGTGCCAGGCCGGGCTCTGGCGGTACTCGTGTACGCGTACCAAGGCGGCGATTTCCAGCTCCAGGCTGCCGCCGTTGTCGCTGGCGTCCTGGCTCTGGCGGTAATCCTGCAAGCGGTCACCCACCAGCCACGGGCCATCGCCCAGGTCGTTCTGCAGGTCTTGCTTAAGTGCCTTGAGATGGGCATAACCCAATGAGCGGCAGAAGCGCCCGACACTGGATTCGCTGACGCCTAGCTTGGCGGCGATGCTGGCCGACGTCTGGAACGGCAACTCGTGCAGGTTGGCGAGCATGTAGGTAGCGATCTTGCGGCCTGAGGCAGCAGCCCCTTCGAGGCTGTTTTCCAGGCGTTGCTTGATCGGTTGGCTCATGCTGCGGCTCCAGAGGGTAAGGCTTGAGAAGAAAATGAATGTTTTCTGTCATCAAGTCAACATTTGACAGATTGCTGTCACATGCAGGAAAGTTTTTGTCGTTGCAACGCTGTAGCCATTCCAAAATCAACAAGGAGCTTCAGATGTCCGCACCGTCCACCAGCACCGTCGTGCGCGTGCCTTTTACCGAGCTGCAGGATCTGTTGCAGGCCATTTTCCAGCGCCACGGCTGCAGCGACAGCGTGGCCCAGGTGCTGGCCTATAACTGCGCCAGCGCCCAGCGCGATGGCGCCCACAGCCATGGGGTGTTCCGCATGCCTGGCTATGTCTCCACGCTGAACAGTGGCTGGGTCAATGGCCAGGCCCGGCCGAAGGTGAGTGACATAGCTGCCGGCTATGTCAGCGTCGATGCCGCCGGCGGCTTTGCCCAACCGGCGCTGGCAGCGGCCCGCGGCCTCCTGGTGGCCAAGGCGCGTAATGCGGGCATTGCCGTACTGGCGATTCACAATTCGCACCACTTTGCCGCGCTGTGGCCAGATGTGGAGCCGTTTGCCGAAGAGGGCTTGGTGGCCCTGAGTGTGGTCAACAGCATGACGTGCGTGGTGCCGCATGGCGCGCGCAAGCCACTGTTCGGTACCAACCCCATCGCCTTTGCGGCACCCTGTGCCGAACATGACCCGATCGTCTTCGACATGGCCACCAGCGCCATGGCGCACGGCGATGTACAGATTGCCGCGCGTGCGGGCCAGCAGTTGCCTGAGGGCATGGGCGTGGACGCCAGTGGCGAGCCCACCACCGAGCCGAAGGCGATTCTCGAAGGCGGCGCCTTGCTGCCATTTGCTGGGCATAAGGGCTCGGCACTGTCGATGATGGTCGAGCTGCTGGCAGCGGCGCTGACCGGCGGTAATTTCTCCTGGGAGTTCGATTGGTCCGGGCACCCGGGGGCAAAAACACCATGGACAGGGCAGTTGATCATTGTCATCGATCCGGGCAAGGCCGAAGGCGAGCGTTTTGCCCAGCGCAGTCGCGAGCTGGTCGAGCAGATGCAGGCTGCGGGGCTGACGCGGATGCCGGGCGAGCGGCGGTATCGTGAGCGTGAGGTGGCCGAGGAAGAGGGCGTGGCGGTGACCGAGCACGAGTTGCAGGGACTGAAAGAGCTGCTTGGCTGATCCGCTGTGGGAGCGGGCTTGTCCCGCGAACAGGGGCAAAGCCGGTGCCATGCACCGCGCGCGCCCCTTCGCGGGACAAGCCCGCTCCCGCGCTGACCCGTGTTCTCTGCGTGACAGCGCAGCAATTTCCCAGTCATGCAATGTTGCATAGACAACCTTGCACATTAGTGGATGTTCCTGAGCCCGCACTCCGGGTATGCTCAGGGCTGACTTTTCGTACTGTCCTGATCCAAGGAGCTGCACGCTGTGTTCAAACATGTCGATGCCTATGCCGGCGACCCGATCCTCTCGTTGATGGAAACCTTCAAGGCCGACCCGCGCGCCGACAAGGTCAACCTGAGCATCGGCCTGTACTACGATGAGGCCGGCGTGGTGCCGCAGCTGGCGGCTGTGGATGCGGTGGAAAAACGCATCGCCGGCCAGGACCATGAAGCCTCCCTGTACCTGCCGATGGAAGGCCTGGCCAGCTACCGCCAGGCGATCCAGGCGCTGCTGTTCGGTGCCGATCACCCCGCCGTGACCGGCGGCCGCGTAGCCACCGTGCAGACTGTGGGCGGCTCCGGCGCTCTGAAAGTCGGTGCCGACTTCCTCAAGCGCTACTTCCCGCAGTCGGAAGTCTGGGTCAGCAACCCGACCTGGGACAACCACCGTGCCATCTTCGAGGGTGCCGGGTTCAAGGTGCACACCTACCCGTACTTCGACCAGGCCACCCGCGGTGTGGACTTCGACGGCATGCTGGCCACCCTGCAGTCCCTGCCGGCCAACAGCGTGGTGCTGCTGCACCCGTGCTGCCACAACCCCACCGGTGCCGACCTGGAACAACACCAGTGGCAGCAAGTGGTCGAAGTGGTCAAGGCGCGCCAGCTGATCCCGTTTTTGGACATCGCCTACCAAGGCTTCGCCGAAGGCCTGGTGGAAGACGCCTACGCCATCCGCGAAATGGCCCGCGCTGGCGTGCCCTGCCTGGTCAGCAACTCGTTCTCGAAAATTTTCTCGCTGTACGGCGAACGGGTTGGCGGCCTGTCGGTGGTCTGCGACGACGAGGCCACTGCCCAAAGCGTGCTTGGCCAGCTGAAGGCTACCGTGCGCCGCAACTACTCCAGCCCGCCCAACTTCGGTGCACAGCTGGTAGCTGGCGTACTCAGCGATGCCGGCCTGAATGCCCAGTGGGCCGAAGAAGTCGAAGTGATGCGCAAGCGTATCCTCGACATGCGCCAGGCGCTGGTCGATGCCTTGGCCGTGCTGCTGCCAGGCAAGGACTTCCAGTTCTTCCTGCGCCAGCGCGGCATGTTCAGCTACACCGGCTTCAGCGTCGAGCAGGTGCGCCGCCTGCGGGACGAGTTCGGCGTTTACCTGATCGACAGCGGCCGCGTGTGCATGTCCGGCCTGCGCCCGGCCAACCTGCAACGGGTTGCCGAAGCGTTCGCTGCCGTTCAGAAGTAACACCACCACACCAAGGGGCCTGCGCGGCCCCTCTGTGGACGCGGCCTTGCGGCGCGAAAGGTGGGGCGGAGCGTAGTGCCGGTCGGTTAACCGGGGTGGGCTGATAGGTGCCCGCCATTGCTCTTTTGGCGCCTGGGAAATCGAGCGCCGCCCGCGCGGCGCATCGCGAGCTGCGCTCGCTCCTACGTTTGTTTCGGGCCAATTATGCCTGTGGGATTTGCGCGCGAACGCCTTGGCGCATGGCGCGATATCGCGTCGTACAAACCAGGCGGTCGCGCGCGCCTGTCACAGGCGTTACTGGCCAGAAAAAAACGTAGGAGCGAGCGCAGCTCGCGATGCGCCGCGCGGGCGGCGCTCGATTCCACAGGCGCTGAAAGAGCCACGGCCAGCACCTACCAGCCCCACCCCGGTGAACTGACTGGCAGTAGGCGTAGCGCCCCCTTATTCGTTGCTTCGCCGCAGGCTTTGCCAGGGTCGCTTTGTGGCCCTTTCGCGACATACCCGCAGCCTGTTGGTATAACTCGCTTGTAAAGACAAGTGCAACCGCTCCTCGGAAAAGGGCTTCGCAAGTGCAACCTTTCCGTGCACAATCGCGCCCCTCTTTTCCGGTTGAGTTGGGCGAAAGGTCTATTTCGCCATTCTCAGCCTGTTGCAGTCTTGCGAGTGGAGCTTCACCCGGAATGAATGAGCAGGCCCCGAGCGTTGAACAACGCTTTGTAGAATCGACCCCCGCCACCCTCGGCAGCTGGGCGCGTCACGACACCACCTGGATGCTGGGCCTGTTCGGCACAGCCATCGGCGCCGGGACACTGTTCCTGCCGATCAACGCCGGCCTTGGCGGCTTCTGGCCGCTGCTGATCCTGGCCGTGCTGGCCTTCCCGATGACCTATTTCGCCCATCGCGGGCTGACCCGCTTCGTCCTTTCCGGGCGCGATGGCGGCGACATCACCGAGGTGGTCAAGGAGCATTTCGGCAGTCACGCCGGTGCCTCGATCACCGTGCTGTACTTCTTCGCCATCTTCCCGATCCTGCTGATCTACAGCGTGGCGCTGACCAACACCGTGTCCAGCTTCATGGAACACCAGCTGCACATGCAGCCGCCGCCACGGGCAATCCTGTCATTCGTGCTGATCCTCGGCCTGCTGGCCATCGTGCGCTGCGGGGAGCAGGCCACAGTCAAGGTCATGAGCCTGCTGGTCTACCCGTTCATCGTCGCCCTGGCGTTGCTGGGCCTGTACCTGGTGCCGCACTGGACCGGTGGCATTCTCGACAGCGCCACTCAGGTGCCGCCGGCCTCGGCCTTCCTGCACACCCTGTGGCTGGCCATTCCGGTGATGGTGTTCTCATTCAACCATTCGCCGATCATCTCGGCCTTCGCCGTCGACCAGAAGCGCCGTTACGGTGAACACGCCGATGAGCGCAGCGGCCAGATCCTGCGCCGCGCCCACTTGCTGATGGTGGTGATGGTGCTGTTCTTCGTGTTCAGCTGCGTGCTCACCCTGAGCAGCGCCCAGCTGGCCGAAGCCAAGGCGCAGAACCTGTCGATCCTGTCGTACCTGGCCAACCATTTCAGCAACCCGACCATCGCGTTCGCTGCGCCGCTGATCGCCTTCGTGGCCATCGCCAAGTCGTTCCTGGGCCATTACATCGGTGCCAGCGAAGGCCTGAAGGGTATTATCGCCAAGACCGGTGCGCGTCCGGGCGCCAAGACCCTTGACCGCGTGGTTGCTGCACTGATGCTGGTGGTGTGCTGGATAGTCGCCACCCTCAACCCTAGCATCCTCCGCATGATCGAGTCGCTCGGCGGCCCGATTCTCGCGGTGCTGTTGTTCCTGATGCCGATGTATGCCATCCGCCGGGTGCCATCGATGCGCAAGTACAGCGGTGCGGCCTCCAACGTGTTCGTTGTGGTGGTGGGCCTTGTTGCGCTGACTTCGGTGGTGTACGGCCTTGTAAGCTGATTCACCGTTTCATTCAAGAATGCCCGGGTCGCTTGTCGCCACCCGGGCATTTTTTTGCCTGATCAAGGTTTCAGCAGCGTTGCATTTCATCGTCCTTGGTGCACGCAAGCAGCCACCCTCCGCACAGGCTGGCCATCACGAACAGCACACCCAGGCCCGCCGGCAGCGCGCTTTCGAAGCCTGTGACCAGACTGCTCGTCAAACCGCCGCCAGCAAACAGCAGTGTCGTATTGAGCGACGCTGCCGCACCTGCCTGACGCGGATAGCGCGCCAAAGCCTGGGTCGTTGCGGCGGGGCGTACCAGGGTTGTGCCGGTGATACAGACAATCATCGGCAGTAGAACCCCTAGCACAGATAAACCTGCCACCCATTCCCACATCAAAAGGGTAATGCCGGCAGTACTTATAAGCAGCAGGCCTGCTTTTATTTGAGCTTGCGTGCTTACGCGACTGTTCAGGTAGGTCGCAGCCATGCCGCCAGCGATGTAGGCCAACCCATAGCCGATAAATACAATAGAAAATTGATAAGTCGTGAGCTCCAGCCTATCCATCAGCAGCAATGGCGCTGTGACGATGAAGGAAAAATGGCAGGCAAAGGCGAGGCTGGACAGTATGGAGTGCGCGAGATAGTTGGTGTCTCGCAGCATCACCCGATAACTGGATATACTTGGCGCCCGGTCATGCGACGCAGGTGTGTCATGAAGCAGCACACACGATAGAAGTGAAACGATTACAGCGATGATCACGAATACCGTAAAGCTTGCCTTCCAGCCGAAAGACTGTTGAAGAAAAGCGCCTGCCAGCGGTGACAGGGAGATGAACAACCCGCTCGCGCTTGTTAACAGGATGCGCATGGCATTGCGTTGCGTACCGCTGTAGAGGTCCTGCACAAGCGCCTGGCCCAGTACGAGGCTGCCGCAACCCAGCGCCTGCACCAGACGAAAGACCATGAACGTTTCATAGCGGGTTGAAAATACGCAACCGAGCGCCCCCGCAATGGATACGCCCAATCCGGCAAGCAGCAAACGCTTGCGCCCGATGCGATCTGAAAGAGGGCCAATCACTATTTGCGCCATGGCGACACCAATAGCGAAAGCGCTCACCGAATACGCTATGTGCTTGGGGTCGACCCGAAATGTGTCTGCGAGTGCTGGGAATGATGGCAGGATCACATCTAACGGAAATACGCCTAAAAGACACATCAGAATTAGCAACACAGAATTCAAATGGCATTGTAGGGAAGCCGGATGGCGGCTCATATGACTAATCCCGCCGACTGCCGAGTTTTGAAAAGCAAACAATAGGAATTTTTCATTTCATCTAGGTATCCCCAATTAAGTGTTGTTTTTGCCGCGCACCTGATGGTAGCGTCATCTTGAAGATGCACAAGGTGAACTTGTTGGCGAAAGTTCCGATAGGGCTGTAGGAATCTTCACTTCAAGAGTGATGGCAGGCTTGTACAGCCCTGAGCAATTAGATATCCCGCGTTGTAGCGGGCCCATATCTGGAGCTCTGGACAGGCGCTCGCCAACTGAAAAGTAACAGGGGCGTGACGGCTGATTGCGGCATGGTTTGTCCACAAAAATAATCCGGAATTGGAACAATTTCACATCCCCCCATAGGCACCCGGCCGCCTTCATGCTTAACTCAGTGTCCTTTTCAAACCCCGCATAAGGATTTCGTCATGGCTCAAGTGACTCTCAAAGGCAACCCGGTCCAGGTCAACGGCAACCTGCCACAGGCCGGCGCCCAGGCTCCGGCTTTCTCCCTGGTAGGTGAAGGCCTGGCTGACAAGTCGCTGAAAGACTACGCCGGCAAGCGCAAGGTGCTGAACATTTTCCCAAGCGTGGACACCCCGACCTGCGCCACCTCGGTACGCAAGTTCAACGCCCAGGCCAACGACGTCGCCAACACCGTGGTGCTGTGCATCTCGGCTGACCTGCCGTTCGCCCAGGCACGCTTCTGCGGCGCCGAAGGCCTGGAAAACGTGAAGAACCTGTCGACCCTGCGTGGCCGCGAGTTCCTCGAAAACTACGGTGTAGCCATCGCCGACGGCCCGCTGGCCGGCCTGGCCGCCCGTGCCGTGGTGGTGCTGGACGAGAACGACAAGGTGCTGCACAGCGAGCTGGTTGGCGAAATTGCCGATGAGCCGAACTACGACGCCGCGCTGGCTGTACTGAAGTAAGGGTTGTGGGGGGCAGGGCGGGCACCTGTTGCCTGTTCCGGCGTTGGCGCGGGCTTGCGTGCGTCAAGGCCGGTTCGGGCTAGGGAAACCTTTCAGCCCGCCATTGCTCCAAGCAACACCCTGTAACGGCCCGGAACACGTTCCGGGCCGTTTTCATTTAAAATTCCGCATCTTGGCAACGTCAGCCAAAGGTAAACCTCTGGTAAAGGCCCTTTGCTAAAACAATGCCAGTGCTTATGGTTCATCCTCCCCAAGTCGTCATTCCGAACAAGGTTCGTTCAACCCATGCAAGCGTCCAATTCCCGTTCCCCTCGTCGCTGGCTCGTCGGCCTGCTGATCCTGCTGCTGGTGGCGGCCCTCGCCTGGTGGTTGTGGCCCGCAGCGGCGCCTGTGCATAAAGAAGCCGGTGGTGGGCGTGGTGGCAAAGGCGTGGGCATGGGCATGGGCGGCCGCCCAGGGTTTGGCGGCTCCACCGACCCGGTGCCCGTGCGCGTCGAGCCGGTGAAGGTGGGTGATTTCCCGCTGTACTACAAGGCCTTGGGTACGGTCACCGCGACCAACACCGTCAATGTGCGTAGCCGCGTGGCGGGTGAGTTGGTGAAGATTCACTTCAAGGAAGGCCAACAGGTCAAGGCCGGCGACCTGCTCGCCGAAATCGACCCGCGCCCCTACCGCATTGCCCTGCAACAGGCCGAGGGCACGCTGGCACAGAATCAGGCGCAGTTGAAGAACGCCCAGGTCGACCTCGCCCGCTATAAAGGCTTGTATGCCGAAGACAGCATCGCCAAGCAAACCCTCGATACCGCCGACGCCCAGGTCGCGCAGTTCCTCGGCTTGGTCAAGACCAACCAGGCGCAGGTCAACGATGCTCGCCTGAACCTCGATTTCACCCAGATCCGCGCACCGATCAACGGCCGTGTAGGCCTGCGCCAGCTCGACCTGGGCAACCTGGTAGCCGCCAACGACACTACCGCGCTGGTGGTGATTACCCAGACCGAGCCAATCAGCGTCGCCTTTACCCTGCCGGAAACCGAGCTGAGCACCGTGCTCGAGCGCTACCGCAGCGGCGCCAGCCTGCCCGTCGAGGCCTGGGACCGCAGCGACAGCAAGCTGCAGTCCACGGGTGTGCTTGGCAGCATCGACAACCAGATCGACACCACTACCGGCACCTTGAAGTTCAAGGGCCGCTTCGAGAACAAGGACCTGGCCCTGTTCCCCAACCAGTTCGTCAACGTTCGCTTGCTGGCCGATACCCTCAAACAGGTGGTCCTGGCCCCGGCAGCAGCCATCCAGTTCGGCAACGACGGCACCTTCGCCTACGTGGTCAACGCCGACAATACCGTGAACGTGCGCAAGCTCAAGGTTGGCGCCAGCGATGGCGAAAACAGCGTCATCCTCGACGGCCTCAAGGCCGGCGACCGTCTGGTACTGGAAGGCACCGACCGCCTGCGTGAAGGCACCAAGGTGGAGGTGGTCGAAGACAGCTCGCAAGTGCCCACCACGCCTGGGCAGCACCTGCAGGGGCAGGATGCCAATGGCTCGGCGCAGGGCGGTGAAGCGCACCCTGGTAAAGCAGCAGGCAAGGCGGGCGCATGAACCTTTCGCGCCTGTTCATCCTGCGGCCGGTCGCCACCACGCTGAGCATGCTGGCGATCGTCCTGGCCGGCCTGATCGCCTACAAGCTGCTGCCGGTGTCGGCCTTGCCGCAGGTCGACTACCCCACCATCCGCGTCATGACCCTGTACCCCGGGGCCAGCCCGCAAGTGATGACCAGTGCAGTGACTGCGCCACTGGAACGTCAGTTCGGCCAGATGCCGGGCCTGGAGCAAATGGCGTCGACCAGCTCCGGCGGGGCCTCGGTGCTGACCCTGCGCTTCAACCTCGACATGAACATGGATGTGGCCGAGCAACAGGTGCAGGCCGCGATCAACGCCGCCAGCAACCTGCTGCCCAGCGACCTGCCGGCCCCGCCGGTGTACAACAAGGTCAACCCGGCCGATACGCCTGTGCTGACCCTGGCCATTTCCAGCAAGACCATGCCGCTGCCCAAGCTCAACGACCTGGTCGATACCCGCGTGGCGCAGAAGCTGGCGCAGATCAGTGGCGTGGGCATGGTCAGCATCGCTGGCGGCCAGCGCCAGGCCGTGCGGATCAAGGTCAATGTCGATGCCTTGGCGGCCAACGGCTTGAACCTGGATGACGTGCGCACGTTGATCGGTGCCTCCAACGTCAACCAGCCCAAGGGCAATTTCGACGGCCCGACCCGGGTGTCGATGCTCGATGCCAACGACCAGCTGCGTTCCCCCGAGGAATATGCCAACCTCATCCTGGCGTACACCAACGGTGCGCCGCTGCGCCTGAAGGATGTGGCAGAAATCGTCGATGGCGCAGAGAACGAGCGCCTCGCCGCCTGGGCCAACGAAAACCACGCCGTATTGCTGAACATCCAGCGCCAGCCGGGTGCCAACGTGATCGAAGTGGTCGACCGCATCAAGGACCTGTTGCCGTCGATTACTGACAACCTGCCGGCCGGCCTCGACGTCTCAGTATTGACCGACCGCACCCAGACCATCCGCGCCGCGGTCAAGGACGTGCAGCATGAACTGCTGATCGCGATCGTCCTGGTGGTCATGGTCACCTTCGTCTTCCTGCGTCGCTTCAGTGCCACCCTGATCCCGTCGATCGCCGTGCCGCTGTCGCTGATCGGCACCTTCGGTGTGATGTACCTGGCCGGTTTCTCGGTCAATAACCTGACCCTGATGGCGCTGACCATTGCCACCGGTTTCGTGGTGGATGACGCGATCGTCATGCTGGAGAACATCTCTCGTCACATAGAAGAAGGCGAGACGCCCATGCAGGCCGCCCTCAAGGGCGCCCGGCAGATCGGCTTCACCCTGATCTCGCTGACCTTCTCGCTGATTGCAGTACTGATCCCGCTGCTGTTCATGGCTGACGTGGTCGGCCGCCTGTTCCGCGAGTTCGCCATCACCCTGGCGGTGGCCATCCTGATTTCCCTGGTGGTTTCCCTGACCTTGACGCCGATGATGTGCGCCCGGCTGCTCAAGCGCGAACCCAAGGAACAGGAGCAGGGCCGCTTCTACCGCGCCAGCGGCGCCTGGATCGACTGGCTGATCAAGCAATACGGCGGCGCCCTGCAGTGGGTGCTCAAGCACCAGCCGCTGACCCTGTTGGTCGCGGTGGCGAGCCTGGCCCTGACCGTGTTCCTGTACATGGTGGTGCCCAAGGGCTTCTTCCCGGTGCAGGACACCGGCGTGATCCAGGGGATTTCAGAAGCGCCGCAGTCCGTGTCGTTCGCCGCCATGAGCGAACGCCAGCAGGCGCTGAGCAAGGTGATTCTGCAGGACCCGGCCGTGCAGAGCCTGGCGTCCTACATCGGCGTCGACGGCGACAACGCGACGCTCAACAGCGGCCGCTTGCTGATCAACCTCAAGCCCCATGGTGAGCGCGATGTCACTGCCGGCGAGGTCATCAGCCGCTTGCAGCCACAGGTCGACAAACTGGTCGGTATCCGCCTGTTCATGCAACCGGTACAGGACCTGAGCATCGAAGACCGGGTCAGCCGCACCCAGTATCAGTTCAGCCTGTCGTCGCCCGACGCCGACCTGCTGGCGCAATGGAGCGGCAAGCTGGTACAGGCGCTGCAGCAGCGCCCGGAACTGGCCGACGTGGCCAGCGACCTGCAAGACAAGGGCCTGCAGGTTTACCTGTTGATCGACCGTGACATGGCCAGCCGCCTGGGCATCAGCGTGTCGCAGATCACCAACGCCCTGTACGACGCCTTTGGCCAGCGCCAGATCTCGACCATTTACACTCAGGCCAGTCAGTATCGGGTGGTGCTGCAGTCCAGAGATGCAGCAGTCATCGGCCCACAGGCGCTGGAGTCGATCCACGTCAAGGCCGCCGATGGCGGCCAGGTGCGCCTGTCGGCCCTGGCGCGGGTGGAACAACGCCAGGCGCAACTGGCCATATCCCATATTGGCCAGTTCCCGGCGGTGACCATGTCCTTCAACCTGGCGCACGGTGCTTCGCTGGGCGAGGCGGTGCAGGTGATCGAGCAGGTGCAGAAGGACATCGGCATGCCGCTAGGGGTGCAAACCCGCTTCCAGGGCGCGGCAGAAGCCTTCCAGGCGTCGCTGTCGAGCACCTTGCTGCTGATCCTGGCGGCGGTGGTAACCATGTACATCGTGCTGGGGGTGCTGTACGAAAGCTACATCCACCCGGTGACCATCCTCTCGACCCTGCCCTCGGCAGCGGTGGGTGCCTTGTTGGCCTTGCTCATCAGCGGCAACGACCTGGGCATGATCGCCATCATCGGCATCATCCTGCTGATCGGTATCGTCAAGAAGAACGCGATCATGATGATCGACTTCGCCCTCGAGGCCGAACGCCATCAGGGCATGACCCCGCGCGATGCCATCTACCAGGCCGCGTTGCTGCGCTTCCGGCCCATTCTGATGACCACCCTGGCGGCGCTGTTCGGGGCCGTGCCGTTGATGCTCGCCACCGGTTCCGGCGCCGAGTTGCGTCAGCCGCTGGGCCTGGTGATGGTGGGCGGGTTGCTGGTCAGCCAGGTGCTGACGCTGTTCACCACCCCGGTCATCTACCTGTACTTCGACCGCCTGGCACGCCGCTGGCGCCCGGCCACTGACGCGAAGCAGGCCGAGGCATGAACCTGTCGGGACCCTTCATTCGTCGCCCGGTGGCGACCATGCTGTTGAGCCTGGCAATCATGCTGCTGGGCGGTGTCAGCTTCAAGCTGCTGCCGGTTGCACCGCTGCCGGAAATGGACTTCCCGGTGATCGTGGTGTCGGCCAACCTGTCCGGCGCCAGCCCCGAGGTCATGGCCTCTACCGTGGCCACGCCCCTGGAGCGCAAGCTGGGCAGTATCGCCGGGGTGACCACGCTGACCAGTAGCTCCAACCAGGGCTCGACCCGCGTGATCATCGGCTTCGAGATGGGGCGTGATATCGACGGGGCGGCGCGCGAGGTGCAGGCGGCAATCAACGCCACCCGCAACCTGCTGCCCAGTGGCATGCGCAGCATGCCCACCTACAAGAAGATCAACCCGTCGCAAGCGCCGATCATGGTGCTGTCGCTGACCTCGGACGTGCTGCAGAAAGGCCAGTTGTATGACCTGGCCGACACCATCCTGTCGCAGAGCCTGGCGCAGGTGTCTGGGGTAGGGGAGGTGCAGATCGGTGGCAGTTCGTTGCCGGCGGTGCGCATTGCCGTCGAGCCCCAGCTGCTCAACCAGTACGGTCTGTCGCTGGATGAAGTGCGCACTGCCGTGTCCAACGCCAACCAGCGCCGGCCCATGGGCTTTGTCGAGGATGCCGAGCGCAACTGGCAGGTGCGGGCCAATGACCAGCTGGAAACGGCCAGGGACTACGAGCCGGTGGTGATCCGCCAGCAGAACGGCACCATCTTGCGCTTGACCGACGTGGCAACCATCACCGATGGGGTCGAGAACCGCTACAACAGTGGCTTCTTCAACGACCAGGCTGCGGTATTGCTGGTGGTCAACCGCCAGACCGGTGCCAACATCATCGAGACGGTCGACCAGATCAAGGCGCAGCTGCCAGCCTTGCAGTCGCTGCTGCCAGCCAGTGTGCAACTGAACGTGGCCATGGACCGCTCGCCGGTGATCAAGGCAAGTCTCAAGGAAGCCGAGCATACCCTGTTGATCGCGGTGGTCCTGGTGATCCTGGTGGTCTACCTGTTCCTCGGCAGCCTGCGCGCCTCGCTGATTCCCAGCCTGGCGGTGCCGGTGTCGCTGGTGGGTACCTTCGCGGTCATGTACCTGTGTGGCTTTTCGCTCAACAACCTGTCGCTGATGGCGCTCATCCTCGCCACCGGCCTGGTGGTGGACGACGCCATCGTGGTGCTGGAGAACATCTCCCGGCATATCGAGGACGGCCAGCCGCCGATGAAGGCGGCCTTCCTCGGCGCCAGGGAAGTGGGCTTCACCTTGCTGTCGATGAACGTGTCGCTGGTGGCGGTGTTCGTCTCCATCCTGTTCATGGGGGGCATCGTCCGCAACCTGTTCCAGGAGTTTTCCATCACCCTGGCCGCGGCGATCATCGTCTCGCTGGTGGTGTCGCTGACCCTCACGCCAATGCTCTGCGCACGCTGGCTGAAGGCCCACCAGGCCGAGCAGACCCGCCTGCAGCGCTGGAGCGACAAGCTCCACCAACGCATGGTCGCCGCCTATGACCGCAGCCTGGGCTGGGCGCTGCGCCACAGGCGTCTGACCCTGTTCAGCCTGCTGGCCACCATTGGCCTCAATATCGCCCTGTATGTGGTGGTACCCAAGACGCTGATGCCACAGCAGGACACCGGTCAGCTGATGGGCTTTATCCGGGGGGACGATGGCCTGTCGTTCGGCGTGATGCAGCCGAAGATGGAAATCTATCGCCGCGCCTTGCTCGCCGACCCGGCGGTGCAGAGCGTTGCCGGCTTCATCGGTGGCAACAGCGGCACCAACAATGCCATGGTGCTGGTGCGCCTGAAACCGATCAGCGAGCGTAAGCTGGACGCCCAGAAAGTGATCGAGCGCCTGCGCAAGGAAATGCCCAAGGTGCCGGGCGGGCGGCTGTTCCTGATGGCCGACCAGGACCTGCAACTGGGCGGCGGTGGCCGTGACCAGACCTCGTCGCAATACCTGTACACCCTGCAAAGTGGCGACCTCACGGCCTTGCGCGAGTGGTTCCCCAAGGTGGTTGCGGCCCTGCGCGCCCTGCCGCAATTGACCGCCATCGACGCCCGCGACGGTGCCGGCACCCAGCAGGTGACGCTGGTGGTCGACCGCGACCAGGCCAAGCGGCTGGGTATCGACATGGACATGGTCACCACTGTGCTGAACAACGCCTACAGCCAGCGGCAGATCTCCACCATCTACGACAGCCTCAACCAGTACCAGGTGGTGCTGGAGATCAACCCGAAATATGCCTGGGACCCGAGTACCCTCGAGCAAGTGCAGGTGATTACCGCCGACGGTGCGCGCGTGCCGCTGTCCACCATTGCCCACTACGAGAACAGCCTGGCCAACGATCGGGTCAGCCACGAAGGCCAGTTCGCCGCCGAGGACATCGCCTTCGACGTTGCCGAAGGCTATAGCCCCGACCAGGCCATGGCTGCTGTGGAGCGGGCAGTGGCCACCCTTGGCCTGCCCGAGGAAGTGATCGCCAAGCTGGGTGGCACCGCCGATGCCTTTGCCAAGACGCAGCAGGGTCAGCCGTTCATGATCCTGGGTGCGTTGCTGCTGGTGTACCTGGTGTTGGGTATTCTGTATGAAAGCTACATCCACCCGCTGACCATTCTCTCGACGCTGCCTTCGGCCGGCGTCGGTGCCTTGCTGGCGCTGTATGTCACCGGCGGCGAGTTCAGCCTGATCTCGTTGCTGGGGCTGTTCCTGCTGATTGGCGTGGTGAAGAAGAACGCCATCCTGATGATCGACCTGGCCCTGCAGCTTGAGCGCCACCAAGGGCTATCGCCGGAGGAGTCGATCCGCCGCGCCTGCCTGCTGCGCCTGCGGCCGATCCTGATGACCACCCTGGCGGCCATCCTTGGCGCCTTGCCGCTGCTGCTGAGCCAAGCCGAAGGCGCAGAAATGCGCCAGCCGCTGGGCCTGACCATCATCGGCGGCCTGGTCTTCAGCCAGATCCTCACCCTTTACACGACACCGGTGGTCTACTTGTACCTCGACCGCCTGCGTCACCGTTTCAACCGTTGGCGCGGCGTGCGCACCGACGCCGCCCTGGAAACCCCGCTATGACTTTTGCCCAGACCCCACTTCACCGTGCCCTGCAAGCGCTGACCCGTGGGCGTGGCTCGCGCCTGCTCGGCGCCGGGTTGTGCGTGGCCCTGCTCAGTGCCTGCACCCTGAGCCCGGACTACCACCGCCCCGAGCTGAACAGCACGGCGGCGCAGTTCAAGCACGCCGAAGGCTGGACCCAGGCTACCCCTTCCGATGCCATCGCCCGTGGCGCCTGGTGGGAAATCTATGGCGATGCCGGGCTCAATGCGCTGGTCGAGGAGCTCAACCGCAGCAACCAGACCGTGGCCCAATCGGAAGCCCAGTATCGCCAGGCCCAGGCGTTGGTACGCAGCAGCCGTGCGGCCTTGTTCCCAAGCCTTGACCTGAGCGCCAGCAAGAACCGCTCGGCGCAGGGTACCGGCAGCTCCAGCTCCAGCCTTTCCAACAACAGCAGTGGCATTCGCAATACCTACAACGCGCAGTTGGGCGTAAGTTGGGAAATCGACTTGTGGGGCAAGCTGCGGGAAACCCTGAATGCCAACGAGGCCAGTGCCGAAGCCAGTTTCGCCGACCTGGCGTCGATCCGCTTGAGCCAGCAGTCGGAACTGGTGCAGAACTACCTGCAATTGCGCGTCATCGACGAGCAGAAACGCTTGCTGGAAGCCACCGTGGCGGCCTACGAACGCTCGTTGCGGATGAACGAAAACCAGTACCGCGCCGGTGTTGCCGGCCCGGATGCGGTGGCTCAGGCGCGTACCCAGCTGAAAAGCACCCAGGCTGACCTGATCGACCTGATCTGGCAGCGCGCGCAGTTCGAGAACGCGATTGCCGTGTTGCTGGGCAAGACCCCGGCCGACTTCGCCCTGGCCGACAGCAAGGATATTCCGGCGCTGCCGCAGATACCGGTTGCGCTGCCTTCGCAATTGCTGGAGCGGCGCCCGGACATTGCTGCTGCGGAACGTAACGTCATGGCCGCCAACGCCAACATCGGTGTCTCGCGGGCGGCGTACTTCCCGGACCTCAGCCTGAGCATGAGCGGCGGTTACTCCAGCAGCAGCTTCAGCAACTGGATCGAGTTGCCCAACCGCTATTGGTCGGTAGGCCCGCAACTGGCGCTGACGCTGTTCGACGCCGGCAAGCGCAGCGCCGAGGTGGACCGCACGGTGGCGGTGTATGACCAGACCGTGGCGCAGTACCGGCAGACCGTGCTGGACGGCTTCAAGGAAGTGGAGAACCTGCTGGTGCAGTTGAAGGTGTACGGCGATGAAGCGGTGGTGCGCCAGGAGGCACTGGACGCCGCCCGCGAGTCGCTGCGCCTGACCGAGAACCAGTACCGCGCGGGCCTGATCGGTTACCTGGATGTGGTCAACGTGCAAACCACGGCGCTGAGCAACGAGCGCAGCGTGCTGAACCTGCTGCAAGGGCGGCTGGTGGCCAGCGTGCAACTGGTGGCCGCGCTGGGCGGTGGCTGGGATGCCGGACAGGCCTTTGCCGAGCAGGGCCGATAGTCTGCCCTCGTATTGACCCTGCAGGCCGCATCGCCGGCAAACCCGCTCCAGCCGCTCAAACGCAGGCCTTTGCAGCGGCGCACTGGCAGTGGCAGCGGGTTTTTCAGCGATGGGCTGCACATCGGTGCTTGACGGAGCGTATCGGGTTTTTCCTTTGGATCCATTCCCATTCGCAAAAACCCCGTGCGTTTCGCCTGCGCTTGAGTACAATCGTCAGCCTTTTCCGGGCCCCCTTGTCCCGACGCTGGTACTCCCAATGCTGACCGGTAGCTACTCCTTTTCGCTGGTGCTGATCTCGCTGTGCGTGGCGATCCTGGCGTCCTACACCGCCCTAGACCTGACCGGCCGCATCGCCACGGCCAAGGGCCGTGCTGCCTATCTGTGGATGGGCGGCGGGGCGCTGGCCATGGGCATCGGTGTGTGGTCGATGCATTTCATCGGCATGCTCGCCTTCAGCCTGCCCATCGACCTGGGCTACGACTTGGCCCTGACCGCGTTCTCCCTGCTGATTGCCGTGCTGTCTTCGGGCTTTGCCCTGTGGCTGGTCAGCCAGCCGAGCATGCCGGGGCTGCAGCTGGCGTTTGGCGCGCTGATCATGGGCGCCGGTATCGCGTGCATGCATTACACCGGTATGGCTGCGCTGCGTATGCTGCCGGGCATCGACTATGACCCGACGCTGTTTGGCGCCTCGCTGCTGATCGCCGTGGGGGCCTCGGCAGCGGCGTTGTGGATCGCCTTCCGCCTGCGTGCGCACACCCCCTATGTGCGGCAGATTCGGGGCCTGGCGGCGGTGGTGATGGGCTTTGCGATCGTTGGCATGCATTACACCGGCATGGCGGCAGCGAACTTCCCTGATGGCAGCTTCTGTGGGGCGCTGGTGGGGGGCGGCTTGCAAGGCGACGGCCTGGTTTACCTGGTGCTGATCACCACCCTGGCGGTATTGGCGGCGGCCTTGCTGACCTCGGTGCTGGACGCCCGCCTGGAAGCGCGTACTGCCGAGCTGGCCCGCTCGCTGACCCTGGCCAACCAGGAGCTCACCCAGCTGGCCCTGCACGATACCCTCACCGACCTGCCCAACCGTACCCTGCTGGCCGACCGTATCGAGCAGGCGATTGCCAAGGTAGCGGAGCAGGGCGGCTGCTTTGCCCTGATGTTCATCGACCTGGACGGCTTCAAGCCGGTCAACGATGCCTTTGGCCACCACATCGGCGATTTGCTGCTGAAGGCCGTGGCGGCGCGCCTGCGCGGCCACCTGCACAGCCAGGACACCCTGGCGCGCATCGGTGGCGACGAGTTCGTGCTGCTGGTAGAGCTGCAGGAACCGGACGATGCCATGGACGTGGCGGTCAAGCAGGTCAACCTGGTGTCGCGCCCATTCCGCGTGGCCGAGCATGACCTGCAACTGTCGGCGAGCCTGGGCATCGTCCTGTACCCGGGCAATGGCCAGGACCAGCATGAACTGCTGCGCAATGCCGACGCCGCCATGTACCACGCCAAGAGCGCCGGCAAGAACGGTTACAGCTTCTTCGACGTGTCGATGAACAGCAACGCCCGCCAGCAATTGCAACTCTTGCAGGATTTGCGTCAGGCCCTGGAGCATCGCCAGTTCCGCCTGCACTACCAGCCCAAGTTCGACGCCCAGGCCTGCCAGCCGATCGGGGCCGAGGCGCTGCTGCGCTGGGAGCACCCGCAGCAGGGCCTGCTGCTGCCCGACCGCTTTATCGGTTTGGCAGAAAAGACCGGCCTGATCATCCCTATCGGTGAGTGGGTGCTCGATGAAGCCTGCCGGCAGATGCGCCAGTGGCTGGACCAGGGGCATCATGGCTGGCGCATGGCGGTGAACCTCTCGGCGATCCAGTTCTGCCACGCCGGGCTGGTCGAGAGCGTCGCCCGGGCCCTGCAGCAGAACGGCCTGCCAGCCAACTGCCTGACCCTGGAAATCACCGAAACCACCGCCATGCACGACGCGGATGCCAGCCTGACCGTCTTGCAGCGCTTGTCCGACATGGGCGTGGACCTGTCCATCGATGACTTTGGTACCGGCTATTCCAGCCTGATGTACCTCAAGCGCCTGCCGGCCAACGAATTGAAGATCGACCGTGGCTTCGTGCGCGACCTGGAGCACGACAGCGACGATGCGGCGATCGTCTCGGCGATTGTCGCGCTGGGCCAGGCGCTGGGCCTGCGCATCGTTGCCGAAGGGGTAGAGACCGACCGGCAGCAAGATTTCCTGACCCGACTGGGCTGTGATTCGCTGCAGGGCTACCTGTTGGGCCAGCCAGTACCCCCCGAGCAGTTCATGGGCAAGTTGCAGGCGATTGGCCAGGAAAGCAGGGCTACGGGTTAAACAGCGTCACGCAAGGTGAAGGCGGGTATGAACGCATCCATCTCCGTCTCGACGGCCTCGATGATGCGCTCTACATCGGCGGCGGCCATGATTGCCGCGCAGGGAATGCCGGCAATGGCCAGCACGGTTTCACCGGTGGCACGATCGAACAGCCGCGCAACCATGCTGCGTGGCGCATCCATGCTGGCCTCGAACCCCAGCGGGTGGAAATGCCAGCGCATCACCTGGCAGGCGTTGGGGAACGTCATCTTGTTCATGCCAGCCTCCTTGTCCATGCCTGGACGTGGTGAGCGCGTGGCCACATCGATGCGGCCGCTGGGAAGGTAAACATAGCACCTGGCACGCGCCATTCTCGGCTGCAAATACGACAAATGTGCTAATGCATGACTAGCGTCACATGATTGTCGCGGCTGCAGGTTTTCAAGGGCCCGCATGGCAAACGTTTTCCCGGCCGGAATGCCCCCTTGGATCCGGTGTTTTTACCGATTTCACCGACGCTCCACGCCCAGCGTTTTCAGACGAACGGCGCACTCAGCCCAGCAAGCCAGCGGCGATATTGATGGTAAAACCCAAAATCGCCGTGTTGAACACAAACCCCACCAGTGAATGCGCCAGCACCACGCGCCGCAACCCCCGCCCGGCAACGCCCACATCGGACGTTTGCACGGCCACGCTGATGGTGAACGAAAAATAGTGAAAGTCCCAGTAATCCGGGTTGCGTTGGCCATCGGCGAAGCGCAGCGGTGGTTCGTGGTTTTGCCCGGTGTAGAACAGCCGGGCGTAGTGCAGGCTGAAAATGCAGCCGATCAGCAGCCACGAGCCAGCCACGGTCAGGCCGGTGTAGAGGTAATGCAGTGCCAGCGCGCTGCCTTGCAGGCCACGGCTCGACACCAGCTGCAGGGTGACTGCCGCGAGACTGGCGATGGCGGCGATGCACACGGTGAGCAGGACGATGCCTGCGTTTTCGTCTTCGACGCGGGCAACCTTGCGGACCTTTTCCGGCCTGGCGGTACAGGTCAGGTAGAGTACCAGCAGCAGGTACAGCCACACGCCAAGGTTCCAGCCAGCGAGGATGTGCTGCACGGTGTCACCGGCGGGGATCAGCCAGGCGCCGAGAAGGCCAACGGCCGCGGCCAGGCTAAGGCGGGGGTGGGTTCGGGTCAGGCGGTGGAAAGCCATGGGGCCTCATTTACTGTGGGTGTGGCTTCTACTCTAGACCGTTGCCGCCTGAGTACTGGTTCAAAGGGTGTTTGTGGGATCGCCCTTGCGGCCCTCGGGCGACGGCAGTCCGCTCCCAGGAAACGGGCGCGTTACCTGCTGTTTTCTTTGAGGTCGCCCATCGCACGGCATTGCAACTCTCAGTACACTGCATGCTCAAATACCAACATCCGTTGAACTCGAGGTTTTTGCATGACGCTCAGTCCTTTGGCAGGCAAGCCGGCTCCGGCCAGCGTGCTGGTTGATATTCCCCGGCTGCTCACCGCCTACTACACCGGCCGCCCCGACGCTGCCGTGGCGGCCCAGCGGGTGGCCTTCGGCACCTCGGGGCACCGGGGCACTTCACTTGAGTTGAGCTTCAACGAGTACCACGTCCTGGCCATTACCCAGGCCATTTGCCTGTACCGCCAGGAGAAGGGCATCGATGGCCCACTGTTCATTGGCGCCGACACCCATGCCCTGTCGGCACCGGCCACTGCCAGCGCCCTGGAAGTGTTGGCCGCCAACGGCGTGCAGGTGATGCTGTCCAAAGATGACGAGTACACGCCAACGCCGGCCGTGTCGCACGCCATCCTCTGCCACAACCGTGACCGCGCCCAAGGCCTGGCCGACGGTATCGTCATCACCCCGTCGCACAACCCGCCGCAAAGCGGTGGTTTCAAGTACAACCCGCCCAATGGCGGCCCGGCCGACAGCGACGTCACCAAGTGGATCGAGGCCAAGGCCAACGAGCTGCTGGCGGCAAACCTGGCGGGCGTGAAGCGCATGGACCATGCCCAGGCGCTGCAGGCAGCCACCACCCAGCGCCATGACTACCTGAGCAACTATGTGGCCGACCTGGAGAACGTCATCGACTTCGACGTCATCCGTAATGCCAAGTTGCGCCTGGGCGTTGACCCGCTGGGTGGGGCAGGGGTGCGCTACTGGTCGGCGATTGCCCAGCACTACCAGCTCGACCTGGAAGTGGTGAACACCGAGGTCGACCCAACCTTCCGCTTCATGACCGTCGACTGGGACGGCCAGATCCGCATGGACCCGTCCTCGCCGTACGCCATGCAGGGCCTGATCGGCCTGCGCGAGCGCTTCGACGTGGCCTTTGCCTGCGACCCTGACCACGACCGCCATGGCATCGTGACCGCCGACGGCCTGTTGCAGCCGAACAACTACCTGGCCGTTGCCATCGACTACCTGTATCGCCACCGCCCGCAATGGCGCAGCGACGCCGCCGTGGGCAAAACCGTGGTTTCCAGTGGCCTGATCGACCGCGTTACCCAGCGCCTGGGCCGCGAGTTGTACGAAGTGCCGGTTGGCTTCAAGTTCTTCGCCCAGGGCCTGTTCGATGGTTCGCTGGGCTTTGGTGGCGAGGAAAGTGCGGGTGCTTCGTTCTTGCGCCGCGATGGCTCGGTGTGGGCTACCGACAAGGACGGGCTGATCCCGGCCTTGCTTGCCGCCGAAATGACCGCCCGCACCGGGCGCAACCCGAGCCAGGCCTACGCCGACCTGACCGAAGCGCTGGGCAAGCCGTTCGCCACCCGTGTCGAGGCCAAGGCCGACGCCCGGCAAAAGGCCCTGTTGAGCAAGCTGGCGCCGGAGCAGGTGAAATCGACCGAACTGGCCGGTGAGCCGATCGTGCAGATTCTCAGCCACGCCCCAGGCAACGGGCAGGCCATTGGCGGCCTGAAAGTGATGACCGCCAACGGCTGGTTCGCCGCGCGCCCGTCGGGCACCGAAGACATCTACAAGATCTACGCGGAAAGCTTCATCGACGAGGCGCACCTGCAGCGCCTGGTGCAGGAAGCCCAGGTGTTGGTGGACGCGGCAATTGCCTGACCGGTAACAAACCGCTTGGTTCTGTGGCGCGATGTAAATTAGAATTAATCCTATTTACGCCGCCGCAGGGCCTTCCCCATGATCGATGCCGCGCCGCCACCGGAGCCTAGTCTGCCTGCCCTGTACCGGGAGCATCGTAGCTGGCTGGAGAGCTGGCTGCGCCGGCGCATGGGCAATGCCTGGGATGCCGCCGACCTCAGCCAGGATACGTTCCTGCGCGTGCTGGCCAGTGCCCAGCCGCTGGCAGACATTCGCGAACCACGCGCCTACCTGCTGACCGTGGGTAAGCGCCTGCTCAGCAACTTCCATCAGCGCCGCAGCCTTGAGCAGGCCTACCTAGATGCCATCGTGCAACTGCCCGAACAGCATGTGCCCTCGCCAGAGCAACGCTGGATAGTGCTGGAAACCCTGCAAGCACTGGATGAACTGCTCGACGGCCTGAAGGCGCCGGTACGCAAGGCCTTTCTCTGGAGCCAGCTGGAAGGCCTGGGCTACGCCGAAATCGGCAAGCGCCTGGGCGTTTGCGAGCGCTCGGTCAAGCGCTACATGGCGCAGGCCTACGAGCATTGCCTGCTGGCCGACCTGCAGTGACCCAGCATGCTCCCGAAACCCGCGAGGCGGTGCGTGCTGCCGCCCGTTGGCTGGCGTTGCTGGATTCTGGCGACGCCAGTGAGACAGACTTGCGGCGCCTGGCGCAATGGCGTGCCAGCAACAGCCTGCACGAAGACGCCTGGCAAAAGGCAGCGGCGTTGCGTGCGCGTTTTTCCGGGTTGCCCGGGGCGTTGGCGATGGCCACCCTGGACCGCCCGGATGCTGGCCGCCGTGCGTTGCTCAAACAGGCCCTGGGCGTGGCGGCGCTATTGCCCGCAGCATGGCTGGTGAGCCGGGAACTGCCGCTGGATGCCTGGGCTGCCGACCTGCGCACGTCGGTAGGGGAGCGACGGCAGGTGCTGCTGAGCGACGGTACTTTCGTGCAGTTGAACACCGACAGTGCCGTGAATATTGACCTGGGCGCCCGCCGCCTGACACTGCTGCGGGGCGAAGTGGCGGTCAAGGTGCCCGCTGACTTGAGCCTGGCCTTGCAGGTGCCTTACGGCCAGGTGGTGCTCAGTGACGGGGAAGCCTGTCTGCGTCTGTCCGATGATGCCTGCCAGGTGTCGGTGCTCAACGGTGCGGCCCGCCTACAGCCGTTGCGGGCCTCGACGGTGCTGCTGCAGGCCGGGCAGCAGGCCAGCCTGCAGGCGGTGGGCGTCGGCCCTGCGAGACCGTTCGACACCTGGCCGCTAGGCTGGCGCGAAGGCGTGCTGCGGCTGGACGACCGCCCGCTGGGCGAGTTGCTGCAGGAACTGCGCAGGTACCGCCCCGGGCTTTTGCGCTGGGCGCCAGCGCTTGAGCGCCTGCGCGTGACCGGCACCTTCCGCCTGGACGATACCGACCGGGTGCTGGCCTTGCTTGCTGCCAGCCTGCCGTTGCAGGTGCAGTCACGCACACGTTATTGGGTCACCCTGTCTGCGCGAGAAAATCGTGCGTAAGGCTGTCCCCTTTTTTTCACTCGCCGGTCATTACCGGTAGGAGAAAATAAAGGGGAGCCTTGTTCAATGCCTGCAGTAAAGTCTTGCCGCCTGCGCCCACTGGCGCGTGCCGCGCATCCGTTGTTCGCCATGAGCCTGTTGATGTGTTCACCGGCCTGGGCCGATGAACCCGTCCGCCGCACCTATCAGGTAGCGCCAGCCAGCCTTGGGGCCGTACTGACCCACTTCGCCGATCAGGCGGGCGTGAGCCTTTCACTGGACCCGGCACTGGTGCAAGGCCGGCAAAGCAACGGCCTGTCTGGCAACTACAGTATCGACGAAGGCTTCGCCCAACTGCTGCGCGGCAGCGGCCTGCAGTTGCTGCCGGTGAGTGAGCGTGCCTTCACACTGGTGCCTGCGCCCCAGGCGGGCGAGGCGCTGGAAATCGCTCCAACCAGTATTGTTGGCGGCCTGGCGACCAGCGGCGAGTCGCAACCTTATGCGGGCGGCCAGGCGGCACGCCAAGGGGCGCAAGGTCTGCTCGGCTCTCGTGACTTCATGGAAACGCCATTCAGCATCACCAGCTATACCAGCGAGCTGGTAAAGAATCAGCAGGCGCGCACCTTGGGCGAGCTGATTGCCAGTGACCCGTCGGTACGCGCCACCAACCCGGCCGGCGGGCGTTTCGAGCAATTCACCCTCCGCGGCTTCAGCCTGTTCAACAGCGATGTGGCCTACAACGGCCTGTACGGCATCTTGCCGACCTATTCCATCGACATGGAAATGGCCGATCGGGTCGACATCATCAAAGGCCCCAGCCAGTTGATCAACGGTATTTCGCCGCGTGGCAGCGTGGGCGGTGGCATCAATGTGCAGCCAAAGCGCGCAGGCGACACGCCGCTTACCGAGTTCACCGGCAGTTATGCCTCCGGCAGCCAGACCGGCGGCGCCGTGGATATCGGGCGCCGCTTTGGCGAGGGCGACCAGTTCGGCGTGCGCTTCAACGGCGTGAAGCAGTCAGGTGATACCGAATGGGATCATCAAAGCGTCGAGCGTGAAATGGCCGTGCTGGGCCTGGATTTTCGCGGCGAGCGCCTGCGCCTGTCGGCAGACCTGGGGCACACCGAGCGCAACACCGATGCGCCGCAGGAGCGCGTGCTGGTCGGCGCCAATGCCCGGGTACCGGATGCCAGCGAGGTACGCCGGAACTATGCCCAGGCCTGGAGCAAGGCACGCACCAACGACACCTTTGGCGCGCTGCATGCCGAGTACGACATCAGCGAGTCGTTGCTGGCCTATGGCGCGGTCGGCGCGCGCAAGAGCAACCATGACTTCCTGCGCCACAACGTGTCGATCACCAATGATGCTGGCGACTTCACCGTGCAGCCACGCGACTTCACGCGGGACGAGTCGGTACGCACCGCCATGGCCGGCCTGCGCAACTGGTTCCATACCGGGCCGGTCAGCCACGAACTGAACCTGGCCGCCAGCTACTTCTACATGGATTTCACCAACGGCGGTGCGCGCTATGCCTCGGCGCCCAGCAACCTGTACAACCCGGTGGCCACACCGACGCCGGGCACGCCCACCCGCATCGACCCCGAGGTGTACACGGAAAACCGTTTCTCGGGGGTAGCCCTGGCCGACACGCTGGGCTTTTTCGACGACCGTTTGCTGCTGACCCTGGGCGCGCGCTGGCAGCGGGTACAGGTGGATGACTGGAGTGACGGGATCAAGGGCGCCACGGCCTACGACGAAGAAAAGGTGTCGCCCTCGGGCGGTGTGCTGCTCAAGGTCACCGACCAGCTGTCGGTGTACGCCAACTACATGGAAGGCCTGAGCCAAGGCAAGATCGCCCCCTCGACCTCGATCAACGAAGACCAGATCTTCCCACCGTTCATCAGTCGACAGGTCGAAGTAGGGGCCAAGTACGACTTTGGCCGGCTGGCATTCACTGCCAGTGCCTTCCGCATTCGCCAGCCGGCCTACGAGACCAACCCCACCACGCGGGTGTTCGGCGCCAATGGCAAGCGTGACAACCGTGGCATCGAGCTGAGTGTGTTCGGTGAGCCCGTGCAGGGCCTGCGAGTACTGGGTGGGGTGATGTACATCGACAGCGAACTGACCGACACCGTCGGCGGGGCGTACGATGGCAACCGTGCGCCGGCCACGCCTGAGTACAACGTCAACCTCGGTGCCGAGTGGGACGTGCCCGGGGTGAACGGCCTGACCCTGACGGCGCGCGGCATTCATTCCAGCTCGCAGTACCTGGACCAGAACAACAGCAAGCAGATCGATGGCTGGGAACGCTATGACGTGGGCGCGCGTTATGCGTTCAAGGTGGATGCAACCGAGGTGACCTTGCGCGCCAGTGTCGAGAACGTGCTGGATGACCGCTACTGGAGCTCGGCGGGGGCATCGGATGACAGCGAGCCGGGGTTGACCCTGTCCACGCCGCGAACCTATCTGCTGTCGGCGACAGTCGGCTTCTAGCTCAAACGCCTGGGGCCGTTGTGCGGCCCCCAATGACCTCAATCTGAGATGGCCCGCCCCAGCTTCTGCGCCTGTCCCTGCAGCACCCTCATCAAATGCAGCGCTGCATGCGACGGGGGCTCGAAGCGCGAGTGGACGAAGCTGATATCAAAGTGAATCTCATCGGCCAGTGGCACCACCGCCAGCCCGCTGTCCTGCGCCACGAACTCGTCGATCACGCTGATGCCCATGCCTTGCCTGACCAACGCTACAGCCTCGTTGGCGTTGGTAAACGACAACAGCGATTTCAGTTGCAAACCGCGCCGCTCGATATGCCCGGCCAGCAGTTTGCCAAACGGCATGTCGGGCCGGAACAGCAGCAGGGCATGGCCTTCCAGCTGCTGCAGGGTGAGCGCGGCCTGCCCGGCCAGCGGGTGGTCGGGTGGCATCACCACCACCATCCGCCCGCGCATGAACGCCTGTGAATGCAGGTGGTCGTGGACCACCGGCAGGGCGGCAATCGACAGGTCGACCTTCTTCGACAGGATCTGGTTGGGCATTTCGCCCATCAGCGAGGTCTGCCATTCGATGTTGAGCGACGGTGATTCACGCTTGAGCTGGGCCAAGGCGATAGGAATTACCACCGTCGACAACGATGCGCTGCACGAGATACGCAGTTTGCGCTGGCCGCCAGCGCCCAGGGCAAGGGCGCACTCGTTGACCTCCAACGCTGCCTGGTACACCCGCTCCACTTCGCGGAACAGCACCTGCGCCTCGGCCGTGGGCACCAGGCGATTGTTGATCCGTTCGAACAACGGGTAGGTCAGGCGCCCTTCGATGTACTGGATAAGCTTGCTTACCGCGGGTTGCGACACGTAGAGCAACTTGGCCGCAGCGCTGATCGAGCCGGTCAGCATCACCGCGCGGAACACCTCCATGTGCCGCAGTTTGAACACCATCGGGCTGGTATCTGCGCCTTCGTTGCCAAGCAGCATGTGTATTACCTTTGGTTATGGTTTTCGCCATCTGGGTATGAGCGCCAAACCCCGCCACGCAGTATCGTGAACCCCGTCCTGATCGCCCTTGCGGCGCACAATAACAAGATCTGCAGGCAAGCGCAGTGGCGCTTGAAGGGAGTGCTGCGTGAACATCTTTGATGAAGCGAAGATCGATTGCCATAACCATCTGTTTGACCCTGAGCGTTTCCCTTACCACCCAGACGCACCCTATGCACCCTCCGGCCAGGAAGTCGCCACCCAGGCGCAGTTCACCCGGGTGATGGACGCCTACGGGGTGCAGCACGCCTTGCTCGTGGGCCCCAACAGTGGCTACCACACCGACAACCGCTGCCTGTTGCATGCCCTGGCCACCGGCCAGGGGCGGTTCAAGGGTGTGGCGGTGGTCGAGGCGGATATCACCCTCGACGCGCTGGCGGCATTGCAGGCGCAAGGCGTGGTCGGCATCGCCTTCAACCCCGCGCTGTACGGCGTCTCGAGCCTGCAGGGCGTTGACCCGTTGTTCGGCAAGTTGGCCGAGCTTGGCATGTTCGCCCAGGTACAAGTGTGCGAAGACCAGCTGCTGGCCCTGCATGGCTTGCTGCAAAACGCCAAGGCACCTCTGCTGATCGACCACTGCGGTCGCCCCGAGGTAGCGGCCGGGGTGCAGCAAGCCGGTTTTCAAGCGTTGTTGCGGCTGGCCGACAGTGGCCGCGCGTGCGTGAAGCTGTCGGGCATGCAGAAGTTCGCTGCGGCCGATGCCTTGCTGGAGCAGAGCCGCGCCTATGTGCAGGCCCTGCTCGAAGCGTTTGGCGCCGAGGCCTGCGTGTGGGGCTCGGACTGGCCCTTCATTCGCCAGCGCTCGCGGGTGGACTACGGCCCGTTGCTGAAGCTTGCCGAACAGCTGATGCCCGATGCCCGCCAGCGCCGCGCGGTGATGTGGGATACCCCCTGTCGGTTGTTCGGGTTCGGCTGAAGACTGATGTCCGTCAGCCAATGGATTGGGGCTGCATGGCAGCCCCACGGCCCCCACGCTTACAAGCGCGCGATTTTGCCATTCCAATAACAAGAGAGCATTCGTCATGAACACTGAACAGAACGCCAGCCTCGGGGTGTTCGACACACCGGCGCGCGCCCAGCAGCGCACACGCACCCGTTTCATGATCCTGGCGCTGATTTCCGGCGGCACCATGATCAACTACCTCGACCGCAGCGTGATGGGCATTGCCGCACCCAGCATCAGTGCCGACCTAGGCCTGAACGCAGCGATGATGGGGGTTATCTTTTCCGCCTTTTCGTGGACCTACGCCGCCGCGCAGATCCCGGGCGGCATCCTCATCGACCGGCTGGGTACCAAGCTGACCTACTGGCTGGCACTGACCCTGTGGTCGCTTTTCACTGGCCTGCAGGGGCTGGCACAGGGCTTTTTATCCCTGCTGGGCATGCGCTTTCTGGTGGGCGCGACCGAAGCCCCGTGCTTTCCCACCAACAGCCGGGTGGTGGCCACCTGGTTCCCGCAGAGCGAGCGGGCCAGGGCAACCGGCATCTACACCTTCGCTGAATACACCGGCCTGGCGTTCCTGACGCCGCTTCTGTTCTGGGTGCTGCACACTTATGGCTGGCGCTTTTTGCTAATGGCCGTGGGCCTGCTGGGCATCCTCTATGGCCTGGTGTGGTGGCGCAAATACCATGAGCCGTACCAGTCGACCACGGCCAACCAGGCCGAGCTGGACTACATCGCCGCGGGCGGCGGGGTCGTCGATGGCGGGCAGAAAGCCACGTCGTTCAGCTGGTCGCAGATACCGGCGCTGCTCAAACACCGCAACATGCTCGGCATTTGCCTTGGCCAGTTCGCCTGTAACTCGACCAATGTGTTCTTCCTCACATGGTTCCCCACCTATCTGGTGACCGAGCGGCACATGCCTTGGCTCAAGGTCGGCTGGGTGGCGGTGCTACCGTTCATTGCCGCCTCGCTGGGCACGCTGGTCGGCGGCTGGCTTTCCGATGCCTTGCTGCGCCGGGGTTACTCGCAGAACGTGGCGCGCAAGCTGCCCGTGATCGCCGGGTTGCTGACCGCTTCGGTGATCGTGCTGGCCAACTATGTCGAGTCCGACGCGTTGGTGATCGCCATCCTGTGCGTTGCCTACTTCGCCCAAGGCATGTCGGCGCTGGCCTGGATGATCGTTTCCGACATCGCTCCCAAAGGCCTGCTGGGCCTCAGCGGCGGCCTGTTCAACCTGTTCGCCAACGCGGCCGGCATCGTCACGCCATTGACCATCGGCATCATCGTCTCGCTGACCGGCTCGTTCGTCTGGGCCCTGGCGTTCGTGGCGTCGATCACCGTGCTCGGGGCGCTGTGCTACCTGTTCATGGTCAGCGACCTGCGTCGCTTGCCGGATATTCCTTCTGCTGAAAATGGAGCAAGACAATGAGCCAGTACCTGCAAGGCCAGACCGCAATCGTGACCGGTGGCATGCGCGGCATCGGCCTGGCAATCGCACAGCGCTTGCATGCTGCCGGCGCCCAGGTGGTGATCTGGGACCTCGCCGTCGATGGCTGGAGCCACGCCGAAAACGGCTTCGAGCCGGTGTTGCGCCAAGCGGTGGATGTTGCCTCGCTGGCCTCGGTAGAGGCGGCTTTCGCCGAGACGCTGGCGCGCCTTGGCCAGGTGCATGTCCTGGTCAACAACGCCGGCATCAACGGCCCGGTGGTAGCCTCGTGGGAATACCCGCCAGAAGCGTGGGACAAGGTCATCGCCATCGACCTTAACGGTGTGTTCTATTGCTGCCGTACCGCCATCCCGCACATGCGCCAGAACCGCTACGGGCGCATCGTCAACATCGCCTCCATGGCCGGCAAGGATGGCGTGCAGTACATCTCGGCATACTCCGCCGCCAAGGCCGGGGTCATCGCCTTCACCAAGGCGGCGGCCAAGGAGCTGGCACAGGACGGGGTGCTGCTCAACTGCGTGGCACCGGCCATGGTCGAGACGCCGCTGATGGCCGAGATGACCGCAGAACACATCGCTGCGAGCAAGGCCAAGATCCCCATGGGGCGCTTTCTCAAGGCCGAGGAGATCGCCAACATGGTCAGCTGGATTGCCGGCCCGGAATGCAGCTTTACCACCGGCTTCGTATTCGACCTCAGTGGCGGGAGGGCGACCTATTGAAAGGGCTGGGTGTCGCACACCTGACGGCGTTGCAGCTGGCGCCGGCCAGGCTGGTGCGTGAGGCGCGGCGTGCAGGCTTCAGCGCGGTCGGCCTGCGCCTGCACCCGGTGCTGCCGGGGGCCTTGGCCTACCCGGTGGCAGCCGGTAGCCCGGCGCTGCGTGAACTGCGCGCGGTACTGGCGGGTGAAGGTGTGCGGGTTGCCGACATCGAATTCGTTTCGTTGACGGCGCAGACACAGGTCGCCGACTACGAGGCGCTGTTGGCAGCAGGAGCCGAACTTGGCGCGCACAGCCTGACGGTATCCGGGGACGATGACGACTTTGCGCGGCTGACCGGCAACTTTGCGGCGTTGTGTGAAATGGCGCGAGGCCACGGTTTGCGCGTGGACCTGGAATTCATGCGCTGGCGCCCGGTGGCAAACCTGCACCAGGCTTGCGCGGTGGTTGCAGGGGCGGCGCAGGGCAACGCGGGCGTGCTGGTGGATGCCTTGCACCTGTTCCGTTCTGGTGGCCAGGTGGCGGATATCGCGGCAGTAGACCCGCGTTTGCTGCGCGCGGTGCAGTTGTGCGATGCGCCTTTGCGGGCACCTGCCGACAGCCTGATCATTCCGGAAGCCCGTGAGGGGCGCCTGCTGCCGGGGCAAGGGCAACTGCCGCTGGCGCAGTTGCTCGCGGCCTTGCCGGAGGACCTGTGTATCAGCGTGGAAGTGCCTGGTGCCGGCGTGCACGCTGAACAGCGCCTGCAAGCGGCGGCGCAGGTAACCCAGGCGTGGTTGCGTGACGGGCGGCCGTCGCCACCCGCCACCCCGGCTACCGGTCAAGCCTGATCGGGTACCACGGCGATCACATCGATCTCCATCAGCCACTCGGCTTGGGCCAGGCCCGCCACCACCAGCCCGGTGGAAATCGGGAACACCCCCTTGAGCCATTTGCCGACTTCCTTGTACACCGGCTCGCGGAAACGCGGGTCGGTGATGTAGGTGGTGGTCTTGACGATGTGCGACAGGTCCGAGCCGGCTTCCTCAAGCAGTTGCTTGACGTTCTTCATCGCCTGTTCGGTCTGCGCCCGCGGGTCACCCAGGCCCACCAGCTTGCCTTCGAAGTCGGTACCGACCTGGCCGCGCACATAGATGGTGTTACCGGCACGCACCGCCTGGCAAAGGTCGTTGTCCAGGGTCTGGTTGGGGTAGGTTTCCTTGGTGTTGAACATGCGGATGCGAGTATGGGTAGGCATCAGTGGGCTCCGAGGGTGCTGACGTTGCTGATCTTGGCGGGTTGTTGCTCATCCGCTGCGCGCTGATCGCGGTCGCGGTAGGCGGTGTAGGTACGCTGCGTGGCGATATGGCCAGCGACGTGCTTGGCGTCGTGCCACACGCCCCAGATGAATGACGAGCCACGGCGTGACAGCCATGGCAGGCCGAGGAAGTAAACACCCGGCTCGCGGGCCACGCCGCGCTGGTGCTGGGGCTTGCCGTTGGCATCGAAGGTGTCGACCTGCAGCCAGCTGAAGTCCACGCCGTAGCCGGTGGCCCAGATGATGCTGCTGACACCGGCCTTGGCCAGGTCCAGTTGCTGCAACGGGTTGACCATGCACGCTGGGTCGGCCAGGCGCTGGCGCGCTTCGGGCTCTTCCGGCAGGTCCAGGCCGTTGCGCTCTATGTAGGCATCCGCGGCATCCAATAAGGCCAGGTAGTTCTCGTCGCCACGGTTGATGTTGTCGACCAGGTTGTCCTGGAAGCGCGCCACGCCGTTTTCGAACGACTGGGTCAGGCCGACAAGGGTCATGCCCTGGTGGGCGAGGGCGCGGAAGTCCACGGTGTGGCCGCCACGCGCGCCACTCACGGCGATGGTCACGTGCTCGCGGCCGGGCTTGGCGATTTCCGCGTCCCACTCACCCAGCACGCCCAGCCACCAGCAGAAGTCACGATTACGGTAGGCGCGGGGCGGGCGATCGTGGGCGCCGACCGACAGGTACACCTGGCGGCCTGCACGCATCAGCTCCTCGGCGATTTGCACACCAGAGGAGCCGGCCCCCACCACCAGCACAGCGCCTTCAGGCAGTTGCTCGGGGTTGAAGTAGGCGGCGGAGTGGATCTGGTGCAGGTTGGGGTCTTTCGGTGCAATGGCCGGGATGACCGGTTTCTGGAACGGGCCGGTTGCGGCGACCACGCGGTTGGCGCGGATCACGCCCTCATTGGTTTCAATGGTGAAGCCGGGGCGGTCGGTGTTGCGCAGCACTTTCTTCACTTCGATACCGGTGCGAACCGGCAGGTTGTACTTGCGTACGTACTGTTCGAAGTAATCGGCCACTTGGTCCTTGCCGGCAAAGGCGTCGGCGTCGAGGTTGAATTCCAGCCCGGGGAAGCGGTCGTGCCATACCGGGCCGTTGGCCACCAGCGAGTCCCAGCGGCCGGTGCGCCATGCTTCGGCGATGCGGTTGCGCTCCAGCACCAGGTGCGGCACGCCAAGTTTGCTCAGGTGTTCGCTCATGGCCACGCCGGCCTGGCCGGCGCCGACCACGAGGGTATCGATTTCGAGATTGTTCAGTGTCATGTCCGAGCCCTTGTTCAGGCGGTTTTTGTCAGGTCGGTTTGGAGGACCGCCGTTGCCTGGGGCCAGACTAGGGATGCTGTGGAAATGGCGAAAATAGTATTTAGCTGCTGCTTGCCGATAAAACGGCGAAGGCCTTGGATTTAGTGGCTTGCGGTGAGGGCGACCCAGTGCATGTCGTGGTTTTGGAAGTGGCGCAGGGTTCGAACACCGCGCGGGCGGCGCTCGAACGCTGGCAGAACCCAGCTTTTTCATGCCTAACCCCTAGGAAAATGTTGGTTTCGTGGTGAAGAACGTTGCGCCCAGAATGCCCTGTATCGCACAGCACAACAGGAACCAAGACATGACGTTCTCCATCATCGGTCGTTGCCAGGAAACCGGCCAGGTCGGTATCGCCATCAGCTCGTCGAGCATCGCCGTGGGGGCCCGTTGCCCGTGGGTGCGTGCAGGCGTAGGGGCAGTCTCTACTCAGAACATCACCCTGCCGGCCCTGGGCCCGCAGATTCTCGATGCCATGGAGCAGGCCCAGTTACCGCCCGCAGCAGCGCTGGACCGCGTGCTGAGCGCCAATGGCTGGAGCGAATATCGCCAGGTGACGGTGATTGACAGTCATGGCCAGGTAGCCTTGTTCACGGGGCGCGAGGCGCTGGGTACGCACAATGCCGTGGCCGGCGAGCAATGCGCGGCGGCGGGCAACCTGCTGTCCTCGACCCAGGTGATCGAAGCGATGGTGCTGGCCTTCGAGCAGGCCGGCGGGCACCTGGCCGACCGCCTTCTGGCTGCCATGCACGCAGCGATGGCTGCTGGCGGTGAGGCGGGGCCGGTGCACTCGGCTGCGTTGAAAATCGCCGGTGAGTTGACCTGGCCGCTGGTGGACCTGCGCGTCGATTGGGCCGATAGCGACCCGATCGGGGTGCTCGATGGCCTCTGGCAAGCCTATCGACCACAGATGCAGGATTATGTCACCCGCGCGCTCAACCCGACCGCCGCGCCAAGCTACGGGGTGCCGGGCGATGAGTGAGTTCCCCAGTCGCGCACTGCTGGCCCGGCTGATCGGCTTTGCGACGGTCAGCCGCGACTCCAACCTGGCGCTGATCGGTTTCATCCGTGACTACCTGGCAGAGCAGGGCGTGGTGTGCGAGCTGTTCCACAACCCGGAAGGCACCAAGGCCAACCTGTTCGCGACCATTGGGCCAAAAGATGTTGGCGGCGTTGTACTGTCCGGGCATACCGATGTGGTACCGGTGGACGGCCAGGCCTGGACCGTGGAGCCGTTCGCCCTCAGCGAGCGCGATGGCCGTTTGTATGGCCGTGGCACAGCCGACATGAAAGGCTTCATTGCCTCGGTACTTGCCGCTGTGCCCGCGTTTCTTGCCCAGCCGTTGCGCATGCCGGTGCACCTGGCGTTTTCCTATGACGAAGAGGTGGGCTGCCTGGGCGTACGCTCCATGCTCGCAGCGCTGGAGCAGCGCCCGCACAAGCCGCGCCTGTGCCTGATTGGCGAACCTACCGAGCTCAAGCCGGTGCTGGGGCACAAGGGCAAGCTTGCCATGCGCTGCCAGGTGCAGGGCGCGGCTTGCCACTCTGCGTATGCGCCATACGGGGTGAACGCCATCGAGTATGCGGCCAGGCTGATCGGCAAGCTGGGCGATATCGGCGATGCGCTGGCTTTGCCGGCGCATCACGACACGCGCTTCGACCCACCCTTTTCCACGGTACAGACTGGGGTAATCAAAGGGGGCAGGGCACTGAACATCGTGCCGGCCGAGTGCTCGTTCGATTTCGAAGTCCGCGCCTTGCCGGGGTTCGAGGCGCAGGCGGTGGCCGACCAGTTGCAGACATACGCCGAGGCCGAGTTGCTGCCGCGTATGCGCCAGGTTCACGCCGACAGCGACATCCGCCTTGAACCGCTCAGTGCCTACCCGGGGCTGGCCACGCCGGAAGACAGCGAGGCCGCGCGCTGGATAGCGTTGCTCAGTGGTTCGGATGAATTCGGCACCGTAGCGTTTGGTACCGAAGGTGGTTTGTTCGACCAGGCGGGCATTCCGACCGTGGTCTGCGGGCCTGGCAGCATGGACCAGGGGCACAAGCCGGATGAGTTTGTCAGCGTCGAGCAGTTGCAGGGCTGTGATGCCATGCTGCTGAGGCTGGCGGATTACCTCAGGCAGGGGTGAATGGGCCGCAGCGCGGCCCTGGCGATTCAGAAGGTAGCCTTGACCTGCAGGCCTACCACCAGCGCGTTGTCGATATCCTTACCGGAGAACGCCCCCGGCTCGATGATGTATTGCACATCCGGGCGCAGGTTCAGCCATGGCGTGGCCTGGTAGCCGTAGCTCAGCTCGATCAACTCCTCGGCACTGTCGATATCCGGGAACTGCTGGCCTGCATCGAACGCGGCATCTTCCAGCACATCGCGGCTACGCGGGTTGGGCACCGCGCGGCCGTAACCCAGTGCCAGGGTATCTTTCGGGCGGCCTTCGAATGGCTTGTACAACACCACGCCGGCGCCATACCACTTGGTGAACGGCGAGGCGGCCTTGCTGGAAGCCGAGTACTGGCCGAACGCGTGCAGGCTGCGGCCAGGCGAATTCTGATCGTTCCACACCGCCTGGTCGACCAGCAGGTAGTGGCCCCCGCGGCCAGACACTTCGTCGTCGCTGCCGATGCGTTTCACGTCGGAGCTGTCGTAGTAGTAGCCCAGCTTGTACTCGCCCGGCAGCTCACCTTGCAGCTTGTACACCAGTTCCACGGGTACAACGGTGCCGGTGGTGTGCTTGGGTCCCAGGTGCCAGGCGCGGCTGGAGTTGCCGTTGCTCTCGGGATCGACGTTGAACGCCGCCACGCGCAGCTGCCAGGCTGGCGACAGGTCGTACTTCACCCGCACGCCGAGGTGGGCGTTGGGGTAGTTGGTCCAGCCGCTGCCACCGGACATGTTCAGCGGGTGGCCGCAGAAGCCGGCGTTCATGAAGTTGCACAGGATGCCGCTGTCCAGGCCGCCGAGGTCGTTGCCCATGGCCATGTAGCCCAGCTTGACGTTGAGCGCGGGGGTGAACAGGGTGCGCTCGTAGCTCAGCTCGGTCAGGCGGGTGTACAGGCCACCGTAGTTTTCCTGGATTGGCAGGCGGTTGCCGACCAGGTCTTCCGAGGCGCTATTGCCGCGGCGGTCGTTGATGGTCAGCTGGACCTTGCCGCCGTTGTCCAGGCCGTACAGTTTCGACAGGTCGAACTGCACGCCAAGCTTGACGTTCTGCGAGTAGCGCGCCGAGCGGTGCAGGCCGCCGTGGGCGTTGTAGGCGGTTTCACCGCTGTAGTCGCCGGTGATCTTCACACCGTCTTCTTCCAGCTGGTGGCGCAGGCCACCCCAGTCACCGGTCAGGGTGCTGCGGGTCAGCAGGTCGTCGTTGGCAAGGGCAGTGGTGCTGGCCAGTGCCAGCAGCAGGGTAGGGGTGATGCGGAGTGCGGATGGCATTGCTGTGTCTCGGGTTGTTATTCGGGGCACTTCACGGGTGAACCCGCTCCCGCATGGCCAGCGTTGACCTTGTGGGAGCGGGCTCACCCGCGAAGGGGGCGACGCGGTCTTACGGCAAGGCGTAAGAAATCACGTAGTCGCCGCGGTCAGTCGACTGGCGTGCACCGCCAGCAGTGATCACCACGTACTGCTTGCCGGTCTTCGGCGAGACGTAGGTCATTGGGCCGCCCTGGCTGCCTACTGGCAGGCGAGCCTTCCAGATTTCGTTACCGTTGCTGCTGTCGTAGGCACGCAGGTAGAAGTCCTGGGTACCGGCGATGAACACTAGGCCGCCCTGGGTGGACAGGGTGCCGCCCAGCGTTGGCAGGCCGATCTTGATTGGCAGGTGCATGCGGATACCGAGCGGACCGGTGTCTTCAACGGTGCCCACCGGGACCTGCCAGGCAACCTGACGGGTTTTCATGTCGATAGCGGTCAGGGTGCCGAACGGTGGCGCCTGGCATGGAATACCGGCAACCGACAGGAAGCGGTTCTTGTTCACCGCATACGGGGTGCCTTTGAGCGGCACTGCGCCCATGCCGGTGTTCAGTGCTTCGCCACCGGACGCCGCGCCACCTTTGTTCTGCGACGGGATCATCTGGATCCACAGGCCCAGGCGCATGTCGTTGACGAAGATGAAGCCATGCACCGGGTCGGTGGAGAGGCTGCCCCAGTTCATGCCACCCAGCGAACCCGGGAAGCTCAGCGACAGGTCGGTGCCTGGCGCGGTGTACAGGCCGTCGTAACGCATCTTCTTGAAATCGATACGGCACAGCAGCTGGTCATACGGGGTAGCGCCCCACATGTCCGATTCGGTCAGGGTTTGCGCGCCGATCTGTGGCATGCCCACCGACTTCGGCTGGGTTGGCGAGTACGGCTCGTTCGGGATGTTGCTTGGCTTGACCGGTACTTCGTCGACCTGGGTCAGCGGCTTGCCGGTGGCACGGTCGAGCACGTAGATCTGCCCGGCCTTGGTGCCGATCACCACCGCAGGTACCGACTGGCCGTCGTCCTTGGTGAAGTCGATCAGGCTCGGCTGCATCGGCAGGTCGAAGTCCCACAGGTCGTTGTGCACCGTCTGGAACACCCACTTCTGGTTGCCGGTGGCGGCATCCAGGGCCAGCACCGAAGCGCCGTAGGTGTGGTCCAGCTTGCTGCGTTCAACACCGTAGATGTCGGTGGACGACGAGCCCATCGGCAGGAACACGGTGTTCATCGCCGGGTCGTAGGACATCGGTGCCCAGCTGTTCGGGGTGCTGCGCACGTAGGTCTTGTCGCCCTGCGGAGCCTGGCGGTCTTCCGGGTTGCCCGGGTCGAAAGCCCAGCGCATCTCACCGGTGATCACGTCAAAGCCGCGGATCACGCCGCCTGGCATATCGGTCTGGACGTTGTCGGCAACACGGCCGCCAACCACCACGGTGGTGCCGGCCATCAGCGGTGCCGAAGACAGCTGGTAGTAGGAGTCTGGCACGTTACCCAGGCCGGCCATCAGGTTCACCTGGCCGTTGTTGCCGAAGCCCTGGCAGAACTCGCCGGTGTCGGCGTCGACGGCAATCAGGCGGCCATCGATGGTGTTGGTCAGCAGGCGGCGCTGGCAGTTGGCGCCAGCCGGTACGGTACCGCCGGTGATCGGCGAGCTGTTCGGCTGGGTTGGTTGGGCGATGGCGGCGGTGGCGTCGAAGTACGCCATGCCACGGCAGCGCTGCCAGACCTTGGACTGAGCGTTGATCGCGTTCTTCCAAAGCTCTTTGCCGGTGTCGGCATCGAGGGCGATCAGGTTGTTGTGCGGGGTGCAGATGAACACCTTGTTGCCAATCTGCAGCGGGGTCAGCTGGTCTTCGGCACCGTTGCCGTCACTGACCGCCACGTCGCCGGTGTGGTAGGTCCAGGCCACTTTCAGCTTGTTGACGTTGTCACGGTTGATCTGGTCCAGCGCGGCAAAGCGGCTGCCACCTTCGGTGTTGCCGTAGTGGGCCCAGTCTTTCTGTTCCTTGCCGGCCTCGACCGGCGTCATGCCCGGGCCTTTGCCGTTAGGGGCGACGCTTGGGTGGGCAACGAACATGTTGCCTGCGGCGATCACCAGTACCACCGCCATGACTGCGGCGATGCCGTAGGCACCACGGCCAGCGCTCGCGCCATTGGCTCGGGCCAGCAGCGGGTAGACCAGTGCTACCACCATGCCGATCGCGCCGAACATGAACAGGCGCGAGAACAGTGGCCAGAACACCAGGCCGGCGTCGATCAGCGCCCAGATGACAGTGCCCACCAGGAACACGGCGTAGAGCCAGGCGCCTGCCTTTTTGCGGCGGGCAATGAGCACACCGGCGATGGCCATGGCCAGGCCGCCGATCAGGAAGTACCAGGAACCACCCAGGCCAGCGAGCTTGACGCCACCCGCAGCCAGGAGGAGACCGAGCAGGGCGATGATTACGCCCAGGCCGATCAGGATGATGTTTGTGGCGCCAGAGGCGCGCGGAGTTTCGTTCATGCCAGGGATCTCAGCAGGTGGAATGCGCGCAGTTTAAGCCCTTAGCTTGCTAATTAACAAGTTGGTACATAATTTTGTGAGGCTGATTGTCGCAGGGCTGAACTTGCTGGTTTGTGGTGAAAAGTTTAGATCAGGCGGCGAAAAATGCATTAAACGAGGTGTTCATATATGCAACGCGATTCATACTTTGGTCGGGTATGGCGTGCGGCATAAGCCCCTCTCCATGGCGGCAGCCATCTCAAACGGGCCAAGGGGGCGCGCTGCTGTAGAACACAGTGGCGTCAGCAGGTTGGTCGGTGTCATGGCATGCCTCGTTTGGATGGAGATAAGTCCACTATGGACGTAATTGCCGTACGCCGCGCTGCTTGACCTGCCCAGCGATTTGTAAGAACTTTCCGAGTTTTGGAAGGCGGCCAGCACATGGACAAACTCATGGCGATGAAGATGTTCGTGGCCACCGTCGATGCCCAAGGCTTTTCTGCTGCCGCACGCCGGCTGGGGCTGGCGACATCGTCGGTGACGCGCCTGGTCGATGCCCTGGAAACGGCGTTGGGCGCTACCTTGCTCAACCGCTCGACGCGTCAGGTCAGCCTGACCGAGGCCGGTGCCCGTTACTACGAACGTGCACGGGGTATCTTCGAGGCGCTGGACGAGGCCGATGCCAGCGTCGCCGATCGCGGCGAAGAGCCTGTCGGTGTCTTGCGCCTGTGCCTGCCGGTGGAGTTCGGCCGGCGGGTCATTGCCCCGCACCTAGGGCCGTTTTTGGCACGCTACCCGGGCCTGGAACTGGATATCGACCTCAGCGACCGCCTGGATGACCTGCTCGACGGGCGCTATGACCTGTCAATACGCCTGGGTGACCCCGCGCCCGATGACGAACTGGTATGCCGCCAGCTGGGTCGCTTCCAGCGCTGGCTGGTGGCCAGCCCGGCTTACCTGGCCGGGCGCGAGCCGCTGCAACACCCCAGTCAGTTGCTCGACCATGCCTGCCTGCGCTTTCGCTATGGGCAGAAAGCGCGACCTTGGCGCCTGGCGCGCGGCCAGGACAGCCTGGAGCTGGACGTAAGCGGGCCGTTGCGCAGTGCCAATGCCGATATGTTGCGCGAAACGGCGCTGGCGGGCAGCGGCATCGCGCTGCTGGCTGACTGGCTGGTGCGTGATGATGTGCAGGCCGGGCGCCTGCAGCGGGTGTTCACCGATTGGCAGGCCAGCCCTGGCATGGCCAGCGACAGTATCAGTGCCCTTTACCTGCCCAACCACCGTGGCTCGCGGCGGGTGAATGCCTTTATCGAGTTTTGCGCAAAATTGCTGAACTAGGGCGTGCGACGTTGCGCAGTACGCAAAGGCGCATTGCGCCGGGCCTGGATTCCGGGCGCCATGGCGCAAGGGTAAGGTGGCCAACATATTCCACTGCTTGTCGAGGAACCACCCATGAACCCTTCACTTGCCGCAGCGCAACCGGCCGCCGCCGGCCTGAGCCGGGCGCTAATCGTGTTGCTGGCGTTCTGCTGCGGCGCAATCGTCGCCAATATCTATTATGCCCAGCCTATCGTCGGCCTGATCGCCCCAGACCTCGGGCTGTCCACCGAACATGCCAGCCTGATCGTTTCCCTTACCCAGTTGGGTTACGCCCTGGGCCTGCTGCTGCTTGTGCCGCTGGCCGATCTGTTGGAAAACCGCCGCCTGATGGTGGCTACCGCGGTGCTGGCTTGCATCAGCCTGCTGCTGGCGGGCACCAGCAGTAGCGGCCAGGGCCGCTTGTTCCTGGCCTATGCATTGCTGATCGGCTTCAGTTCGGTGGCGGTACAGATGCTGATCCCGCTGGCCGCGCACTTGGCGCCGGAGCAGCAGCGGGGGCGGGTGGTCGGCAACATCATGGGGGGCCTGCTGCTGGGTATCCTGCTGGCGCGGCCATTGTCGAGCCTGGTTGCAGACCACTTTGGCTGGCGCGCGGTATTCATTGGCGCCGCTGCAGTCATGCTGGCGATCATCCTGTTGCTGGCGCTGACCCTGCCGCAGCGGCGCCCCGAGCACAAGGCCAGTTATGCCGGGCTGATGTTGTCGCTGCTGACCTTGCTGCGCCGTTATCCACTGCTGCGCCAGCGTTCGCTGTACCAGGCTTTGATGTTCGCTGCGTTCAGCCTGTACTGGACGGCGGTGCCGATGGCCCTGGCCGGTGCGCATGGCCTGTCGCAGAGCCAGATCGCCGTGTTCGCCCTGGTCGGTGCGGTGGGTGCGGTTGCGGCGCCGATGGCCGGTCGCCTTGCCGATGCCGGACATGCCCGCGCCGGTTCGCTGCTGGCGCTGCTGCTGGCGCCGGTGGCCTTGTTGCTGGGGCTGACGGTGCCGGGTTACAGCGTGATTGGCCTGGGCCTGACCGGTGTGCTGCTGGACTTTGCGGTGCAGATGAACATGGTCATCGGCCAGCGTGAAGTGTACGCGCTGGACCCGGCCAGCCGCGGCCGGCTGAATGCGGTCTACATGACCAGCATCTTCCTGGGCGGGGCCCTGGGCTCTGCAGTGGCCAGCGCGCTGTTCAGCCAGTTTGGCTGGACGGGGGTGGCACTGGTGGGGGCCGCGCTGCCGGGCCTGGCGTTGCTGGTGTTTCTGTTCAAGGCACGTCAGGGGTGACCGCTAACCCGCCAAGGCAGTCGCGGCAAGAGGGGCGGTGCAGGCTATCGGCTTAGCGGCAATGCCACGCCAATCAACGCAAACAAACTGCCGCAACAACGGTTGAAGCCCTTGCCCCCTTTGGCCAGCCAGGGCCGAATGCGAAACGCCAGGCGCGCCAGCAGGTATTCCACCAGAAACTCGATGCTGGCAAAGGTCGCCGCCATCACCACGAACTGCAGCACCAGCCCGCGCTGCGGGTCGATGAATTGTGGCAGGAAAGCGCCATAGAACAGCAGCACTTTGGGGTTGGCCATGGCCGACAGCAGGCCTTGGCGAAACAACCCCGCGTTACCCAGTTGTGCGCTGCGGCCGGTCAGCTCCAGGTGCAGGGCTGGGCTGCGCCACAGCTGAACGCCCAACCAGACCAGGTAAGCCCCCCCGACCCACTTCAGCACACCCAGCACAGAGGCCGAGGTCTGCAGCAATGCGCTGAGGCCGAACATTGCCAGGGCAATCAGGGCACTGAAGCCGAACACCCCGCCAACGATGGTGAACAATGTCCGCCGCGCGCCGTACAGGGCACCGTGGGTCAGCGCCAGCAAGCTGTTCGGGCCAGGGGTCAGCGACAGGCCGATGCTGGCGAGCAAGTAGATGAGCCAAGTGTCGAGGGCCATGCCGGAAATACCAGAAGACAGGGAGGGCGTCAGTCTATGGCGCACCCCTTAATCTGCAAGAGTATGATCTGGACATTCAATGGTCGTTCCTGGACGTTAACCGTGCAACCCGACATCCGCTTGCTGATCGTGCCGTTACCGGATTTTGCCCTGCTCCCATTTGGCGCCTTTCTCGACAAATTGCGCTTCAGCGCCGATGACGAGGACTATAGCCAGCAACGCTACTGCAGCTGGACCGTGGCAGGGCTCAGCCTTGACCCGGTGACATCGAGCAGCGGCGCAGTAGTGCAGGTCGAGGCCGTTGCCGGCCAGCTCGACCTGGGCAGTTTCGACTACCTGGTAGTATTTGGCGGGCGCAATGCCATGGCCACAGCTGCACTGGCCCCCCGCTACCAGGCATTGCTCAGGCAGGCCGGCAAGGCCGGCGTCAAGCTGGTGGGGGTTGATAACGGCGCCTTCCTGCTGGCCGCCTGCGGCCTGATGCGGGGGCGTAAGGTGGTGGTGCATTGGCGCCACGAAGCCGAGTTTCGCGCTGCATTCCCGCACTTGCAGGTACTGCGTGAGCAGTTGTACTGCATCGACGGTAATCGCATAACCTGTGCCGGCGGCACTGCTGCCATCGACCTCGCCGTCGCGCTGCTGTCAGGGGCTTGTGGGCGAACGCGCGCGCTCAAGGGGCTGGCCGACATGCTGGTGGATGAAACCCGTGACAGCCGTCATGCCTTGCGCTCGCTGGACTTGGATGCCGGGCAGGGGCGCCAGGTGCAGCGGGCGCAGGCGCTGATGCGTCATCACCTGGGTTCGCCGCTGGCCGTGGAGCAACTGGCCGCAGAGCTGGGCATCAGCCGGCGCCAGCTAGACCGGCAGTTTCAGGCCAGCCACGGCGTCAGCGCCAAGGCCTGGTGGCTGGAAATACGCCTGCAACAGGCGCGCTGGCGGCTGCTCAATTCCAGCCACAGCCTGGCGCAGATTGCGGATGAAGTGGGGTTGGGGGATGCCAGCCATTTGGGCAAGTGCATACGTCGGCGGTTCGGCTGCACTGCCTTGGGGCTGCGTGAGGGCCGGCAAGCGGTCTGAAGCCCTGCGCCATTCCTCACTTCCGCATCGATCGCCCTCAGGTAGGCTTACTGCGGCGTGCCGAACAACCCTGTCCAATAGATGCCGGCATCGCTCTTCGGGTCTACCGCATAGGCGGCTCCCAGCTCGCGGAAGTCCGGGTTCATCAGCGTGGCACAGTGCCCTGGGCTGTCCAGCCAGCCATCGACCACCTTGCGCGCAGTATCACGCCCGGCGGCGATGTTCTCACCGATCTGCTGGTACAGGTAGCCGGCCAGTTCTGCCCGGTCACCGGGGGTGCGGCCATCCTTGTCGATGTGGTCGAAGAAGTTCTGGTTGGCCATGGCCCGCGTATGGTTGGCGGCGACCCCGGCCAGAACCGTGCTCCAGCTCAATGCCGGGGCAGCGGCGAAGGGCTGGCCGCCACACTGGCGCGGTACTTGGCGCGCAGCGTTGATCTCCTGCAGCAGCTTTTGCCCTTCGGCCTGCCAGTCGCCGAGGCGGCCGCTGAGCAGTGGCCGGGCCAGCACGATGCGCCAGTCGCGGCCTTCCTGGCTGACGCCGATATCGACGAACTGCGGGTCAAGTACCACCTGGCAAAAGCTTTCTTCGATGGCATGCATGGCCGCACGCGCATCGCGCGGCCCTGACAGGCTGATGGCCTGCACGTTGACCATGGGGTAGGCGGCGCGGGTCATCGCCTGCTGCAGGTCGCGGGTACCCTCCGGCGACAGTGCCAGGCGAGTGTCACTGTTGAGGGGGGGCAGTTCCAGCGATGCCTCGCCGCCGCAGGGCTGGGCCTGGCTGCGGTAGACATTGATCGAATCGATCAGTTGCGCCTCTTCGCCGGTGACAGCCAGTGCCCCGCTCGAAACGAGCAGGCCCAGCGACAAGGCGGCAACGGATGACAGGACGCGCATGTGGATCTCCCTATGACTGGCAGCGTCGTGGTATGCGCTGCTCATCCTACACAAGCCCGCGGCTTTTGGCCCGGGCTCGTGCAAAGCAATGAAAACGCCGGCAATCGTTGCTGGCGGCAAAAGAGGGAGTAGACCACTGGCCTGCGGAAAAGTGCGACTACTTGGTAATCATTCGTAACACCGGCTGGAAGCAATGCCGAACCTTATCGGACCCAGCCCGACCAGTGCCGGCGCGAACGGGAACGTCAACCTGCAGCATCGGGTTCTGATCTGCCTGTTCAACGGGCCAGCGCTGGGTGGGGTTTGTAGAACAGGAAGTGCGTGGTCTTGGCCGTGCGGCGATAAGCCTTGGCCCAATCCGGGCTCACCGTGCGGTCATGGAAGTACAACGCGCCACCTGTAGGGTCCGGTAACTGCTGGTTCAGCGCCTTGCGCGCGATCTCCTTGGCCACGTCGTAGCGTTGCGCTTCCTCGACCTGGTCCGAGCGCCCGTCACACCACCACGAAAACTGGCAGGCCTTGGTTTCCACACCCTGCTTGACCACCCCGCAGATGGTATCCGGGAAGCCATCGTGGCCCAGTCGGTTGAGCACCACGCTGGCCACGGCCGTCATGTCTTCCTTGTCGGCACCTTTGGCTTCCCAGTAGATGGTGCGGGCCAGGCAGGTGATGCTGTCATCCAGCGGTGCCTTGCCGGCCGGGTCGACCGCTTGTGCTTCGCTCGGGGTCAGCTTCTCTGCTTTTTGCGGCGGTGGTGCATCCTCGACTACCTTTTCTTCGAGCGCCTCGGCCTTGTCCTCGGCAACCGCGGCCTTGGCCGGATCGGCCGCATGCAAGGGGCCTGCGAGCAGGGCCGAGATCAAAGCGATCACCATCCACGAAAAGCGCATGGGCAAGTTTCCGAACTGTGGGATGAGTCACAGTCTAGTCAAGCGTAAGCATTAACACCAAAGGCAGAGTGGCGGCGGCCGCCACCGTCTGCAGGGCGATGATGGTCGCCATCAGAGGCGCATTGCCGCCCATTTGCCGGGCCATTACATAGGACGACGAAGCGGTGGGCAGCGCCTGGAACAGCACGGCGACCACCGCCGCCTGGCCACTCAGGCCGAGCAAACGACACAGGCCCCAGGTGGTCAGTGGCATGACCATGAACTTGAACATCGACGCCGCCATCAGCGGGCGCACTTGCTGCCCGAGGCTGGCGCCACCCAGTGCCGCCCCCACGCACAGCAGGCCCAGTGGCAGGGCGGCCTGGCCCAAGGCTTTGACGGTGGGTTCGATGCCCGGCGGCAGACCCAGGCCGGTAACCCGCAGCAGCAGGCCGGCCGCACAGCCGACAATCAGCGGGTTGGCGAAGATCGCCCGGAGTACGTGGGCCGGTGAGCTGTGGCGGGCACTGAAACGGGCGAACACCAGTACGCAAAGCAGGTTGACCAAGGGCACGATGGCCGCGTTGGCCACCGCCGCCAGGGCAATTCCGGCACTGCCGTAGATGCCAGCGGCCAGGGTGGCGCCGATGTAGTTGTTGAAGCGGATGCCGCCCTGGAACACCGAGGTGAAGTCGGCGCCATCGTGGCTCACCACACCCTGGTACAGCACCAGCAATACAGCACCGGCCAAGGTCGAGAGCATCAGTGCGCCGACCATGCTCAGCACGGGTACGCCATCGAGGTTGGCGGTGGCCAAACCGTGCAGGAACAGTGACGGCAGCAGCACGTAATAGCTCAGGCGCTCGGCGCCGGGCCAGAAGTGTTCTGCCAGAAACCCCCTCAAGCGCAGGAAAGTGCCCAGAGCAATCAGCAGGATGATCGGTAGCAAGGTGGTCAGCAGCAGGTGCAGCATGGTCAGTGTTCCGTGGTCGGTTGCGCTTAGCGTGTACTGCGCCCATAGGCTTGGCTGATCCGGTCGATCACCATGGCCAGGGCAACAATGGCCAAGCCAGCCTCTACACCCTGGCCGACATTCAGGGTCTGGATCCCGGCCAGTACATCTTCACCCAACCCGCGGGCGCCGATCATCGACGCCACCACCACCATCGACAAGGCCATCATCACCGACTGGTTCAGGCCGGCCATGATGCTCGGCAACGCCAGCGGCAGGGCAATACGTCGCAACCGCTGCCAGCGGCTGGCGCCCAGGCCGTGAGCGGCCTGCAGCAACGACGGGTCGATCTGGCTCAAACCCAGTTCGGTCAGGCGCACCAGCGGCGGCAGGGCATAGATCAGGGTGGCGAACACGGCGGGCACCTTGCCCAGGCCGAACAGCATCAGCACTGGAATCAGGTAGACGAAAGCCGGCAGCGTCTGCATCACATCCAGTACCGGCAACAGCAACCGCCTGGCCATTGGCCGGTAAGCCAGCAGGATACCCAGCGGCACCCCGACCAGCACGCACAAGCCGGTGCTCACCAGCACCAGGGCCAAGGTCTGCAGCAGTTTGTCCCACAACCCGAGCATACCGATCAGTGCCAGCAGTACCACCAGCACGGCGCTGCGCAGCAGGCTGCGGCTGGCATGCCAGGCCAGCAACCCGACCAGCAGCAACAGGAGCCACCATGGGATCAGACGCAGCAGGTTTTCCAGGCCGACCAGCACTTGCAGCAGTTGGTCAGAGACGCTGCGCAGGTGGTCGCCGTAGTTCAGCACCAGCCAGTCGACCAGGCGGTTGACGATGTCGGCAAACGAGAACTGCAAGGATTGCGGAAAGCCCCCGCTCACAGGCTGCCCTCGACCTTGGTGGCAACGTCCGTCGGCAGCCAGGGTTTCCACACCTCGCGATTATCGCGCAGGAAACCCAGGGCAGCCTCGCGCGCCGGCGTGCGTTGCTCGCTCATCTCAGCCAAGGCCTTGTTCAGCTTGTCGATGGGCAGGTCGACCTGTTCGAACACGCTGACCAGTTGTGGGTATTGTTCATGAAAGGCCTTGGACACGCCGATCGACAGTTTCGCCGGCAGCGAGCGGCTGCCCTTGGGGTTGGGGTTACTCGCGTCGGTGAGCGTAGCCCAGGCTTGGGCGTCGAATGGTGGCTCTTCCAGCCGGATGAGCTTGTAACGGCCCATCAGCGGCGTCGGGTTCCAGTAGTAGAACAACACCGGTTGGCCGCGGCGGATGGCCGAGGCGATCTCGGCATCCATGGCAGCGCCGGAGCCACTGCGAAAGTTGCTATACAGATCATTCAGCCCATAGGCCTTGAGCTTCTGGGTGTTGACGATCTCTGAGGTCCAGCCGCTGGGGCTGTTGAGAAAACGCCCTTTGTCGGGTGATTCGGGGTCGCGGAACACCTGCGGGTAACGTTTCAGGTCTTCGACATTTCGCAGCTCGGGGGCCACGGGTTTCAGCTTGCGTTCAGCATCGCCCTCGATCACATAGGCCGGCACCCACCAGCCTTCCTCGGCATTCTTCACCGTGTCGCCCACTGCGATCACCTGGCCGGCCTGTTCGGCCTTGACCCAGGCAGGGCTGCGCCCGGCCCATTCCTCGGCGATTACCTGGATGTCGTTGCGCGCCAAAGCCACTTCCATGCTGACGGTGCTGCCTGGGAGGGTGTCGGTGGGGTAGCCGTAGCCACGCTCGACAATGACCCGCAGGATTTCGGTGGTCAGTGCGCCGCTTTCCCAGGTGATGGCACCAAAATGGATGGGCGCCGGCTTTTCTGCTGAGGCGGCGCTATCGGTGCTGGCCAGGCCCACTGTCATCAGCAGCCCGGCCAGCAGTGCTGGAATTCTTTTCATGCATACCTCGCCGTCGACAGTGGAGGCAAGTGTAGACGACGAGGTGAAGCCAGCTGCGGGGCCACAGGCGTAGCCCCTTTGCCTCAAACGCGGAACTGGTCCATCAGTGCCTGCTGCTGGTTGGCCAGGCTGTTCAGCGACTGGCTGACCCGCGCCGACTCGTTGGCCTGGCCGGACAGCGACTCGGTGACATCGCGGATGGTTGCCACGTTGCTGTTGATTTCCTCGGCCACTGCGCTTTGTTCCTCGGCGGCCGAGGCGATCTGCAGGTTCATGTCGGTGATCACCGTGACCGCCTGGCCAATGCGCTGCAGAGCGCTAACCGCCTGGCCGACCTGTTCCACGCCGCCTTGTGCCTGGCGGTGGCTGTGGTCCATGGCACCGACCACTTCGCGGGTGCCGTTCTGCAATGCCTCGATGACCTGGCGGGTTTCTTCCACCGATTCCTGGGTGCGTTGGGCCAGGTTACGCACCTCATCGGCGACAACCGCAAATCCACGGCCGGCCTCACCGGCGCGGGCTGCCTCGATGGCGGCGTTGAGCGCCAACAGGTTGGTCTGTTCGGCGATCGAGCGGATCACCTCCAGCACCGAGCCGATCTTCTCGCTGTTCTGTGCCAGGCCTTCGACTTCGGCCATGGCGTCGCTCATGTTGGCGGCCAGGGTATCGATGCTGGTGGTGGTACGGTCGATCACTGCCAGGCCCTCACGAGTCGCCTGGTCGGCCTCGCGCGCTGCCTGCGCGGCCTGGGCAGCGCTGCGAGCGACGTCTTGGGCGGTGGCGCTCATTTCGTGCGAGGCCGTGGCTACCTGGTCGACCTGGCGGTACTGCTGCTCCATGCCGGCGCTGGTTTGCGTGGCAATCGCCGAGGACTGGTCGGCAGTGCCGCGGGCGGCCTGCACCGAGCGCTTGACCTCGGCGATGGTCGGCTGCAGCTTGTCGAGGAAGCGGTTGAACCAGCCGGCCAGTTCACCCAGTTCGTCATGCTTCTGGTAAGTCAGGCGACGGGTCAGGTCGCCTTCGCCGCTGGCGATGTCCTTGAGCATGGCGGCCACGCCCAGGATCGGCCGGGTAACGCCACGGGCCATCAGCCAGACCAGCAGCAGGCCGACCACTGCGGCGGCCAGGCCCAGGCCCAGCTCCAGCAGGGTGCCGCTGGTGTTCAGCGCGTCCAGTTCCTGCTTCAGGGTTTCGGCTGGCCCAGTCAGGGCGTTTTCCGGTACATCCAGCAACACGCCCCAAGGCTGAGCGTCGGGGATCGGCCGGAATGCCGCCAGCACTTTCAGGCGCTGCTGGTCGTGCAGGATGCTCAGCTTGCCATCGGCCATCTTGCGTACCAGTTCGGCGCCCTTGGACGGATCGACCTGATCGAAGCGCTGGGCCAGCTTGCTGGCGTCGGCACTGTAGCCGGCCAGCAAACCGACCGGGCTGAGGATGCCGACCGTGGTGCGGCCTTCGTAGAGGCTGCGGCTGGCCTCCTGGCTCAGGGCCTGCAGGCTGTCGAGGTTGATGTCGATGGAGAGGGTGGCAATGATCTTGCCATCGACCGCCAGCGGGAAGACGATGCTGGTCATCAGCACCTGTTGGCCATCGATGTTGTAGAAATAGGGTTCGACCACGCAGACCTTGCCGGACGAACGCGGGCATACCCACCAGGTGTTGGCCGGCTGGCCGCTGGGGCCGATTTTGGTGTCGGCCATGTCATGTTCAGGCAGGGCCATCGAGGTCAACTGGCCGGCGCGCGGTTGCGACCAATACAGGGCAAAGCGCCCGGTTTCGTTGCTGCCCAGTTCCGCCTTGCCGGCGAACAGGCTGTCCTTGTTGTCCAGTGCGTCAGGCTCGAACACCAGCGACAGGCCGAGCAGGTCGGGGTTAGCCTGCAGGGCGGCGCGTACCTGGCGGGTCATGACCTCGCGCAGGTCGAACGCATCGAGAAAGCGTTTTTCTGCCTGCTCGCGCAGGAACAGCACCTGGCGGGCAAATCCTGCGCCGTACTGGTAGGCGTCCATGAACTGGCGGCGGATGTTCAGCGCCTGCACTTCACCTTGCGACTCGATGCGTGACTGCGCCGCTTCGGTCAGCATCTGCATGCTGCTGGCCTTGACCAGGTCCGAGCTGTGGTCCATGCGGTACAGCGACAGGCCGACGAGCAGGGTAACGATGCCGGCCAGGCAGAGACCGGCGAGCAGGGTGATCTTCCACTGGATGGAAAGTTGTCGCAAAGGCATGGGGCGGATCCCTTGTAATAAGAGTGTGGCTAGCGACTGTGTCGGCGCGCGTGCATTTTTCTTTATTCGAACGTTCAATTTAATCTCTGCCGATGCGGTCCTCGCGCCAGGCATTGGTAATCCGCCGCAACATGGCATTTTTGACATCTGCCGCCCACTGCTTCAGAGTTCGCGCTTTTTTCTGTCGCAATGAGGTAAGCCAACCATGAATGCAGTGATCGCCGCGGTCGGCATCATGCTGATACTCAGCCTGTCCCGCGTGCACGTGGTCATCGCCCTGATCATTGGGGCTCTGGTCGGGGGGCTGGTCGGGGGCCTGGGTATCGAAGGCACGCTCAAGGCCTTCAACGGCGGCCTCGGTGGCGGCGCCACGGTGGCCTTGTCTTACGCGCTGCTCGGCGCCTTTGCGGTGGCGATTGCCAAGTCCGGCCTGGCGCATGCCCTGGCCGACCGCGCCCTGGCCATGATCGACCGCCAGGGCCACACCCATGGCGGCAAGGTCAAATGGTTGATGATCGGCCTGATGCTGGTGGTCGCGGTTTCGTCGCAGAACATCCTGCCCATCCACATTGCTTTCATCCCGCTGCTGGTACCACCGCTGCTGTACGTGCTGACCCGCCTGCGCATCGACCGCCGCTTGATCGCCTGTGTGATCACCTTCGGCCTGATCACCCCGTACATGTTCCTGCCGGTGGGTTTTGGCAACATCTTCCTCAATGAAATCCTGCTGGCCAACGTCGCCCGGGCCGGTATCGATGTGAGTGGCGTCAATGTCACCCATGCCATGGCCATTCCGGCCGCCGGCATGCTCGTCGGCCTGTTGCTGGCGGTGTTCGTCAGTTACCGCCGCAAGCGTGACTACGACCTGGCGCGCATCGAGCAGGTGGAGCAGGTCAGTGTGCAGTACAACCCGCTGACCTTGATGGTGGCCGGGTTGGCAATCGCCGCCGCGTTCATTGTCCAGTTGTTGCTGGATTCGATGATCATCGGCGCCATGGTCGGCTTCCTGATCTTCTCGCTGTCGGGCATCGTCAAATGGAAGGATACCGACGGCCTGTTCACCGAAGGCATGAAAATGATGGCCATGATCGGCTTCATCATGATTGCCGCGTCCGGTTTTGCCGACGTGATGAAAGCCACGGGTGAGGTGCAAAGCCTGGTGGAAACCTCGGCGCAGTGGATAGACCACAGCAAGGGTGTCGGCGCGTTAATGATGCTGCTGGTGGGTCTGCTGGTGACCATGGGCATCGGTTCGTCGTTTTCCACGGTGCCGATCCTGGCCGCTATCTTTGTGCCGCTGTGCGTGCAACTGGGCTTCGATCCGCTGGCCACCGTGTGCATCGTCGGCACTGCCGGGGCCTTGGGCGATGCGGGGTCGCCGGCCTCGGACTCGACCCTTGGCCCGACCTCAGGCCTGAACGTGGATGGCCAGCACCATCACATCTGGGACACCGTGGTGCCGACCTTCATCCACTACAACCTGCCGCTGCTGGCGTTCGGTTGGCTGGCGGCGATGACCTTGTAAGGCGGGGAGGGCGTCAGCCCTTGTCGGGGGGCGGCGAGATGCGGTTGAGCACGGTGCTGCCGTCCTTGCTGCGGGTCAGGTAGACCGGCAGCACCTTGGGCAGGTTGTTGACCAGGCGCCCCACTTCACGGGTGTTGTAGACGCCGCTGATGCGAATGCGCCCGGTGCTGGCATCGGCCAGCAACAGCGGCGCATCGAGGTAGCGGTTTATCATCGGCAGTGCCTGTTCAAGGCTCAGGTTGTCGAGCACCAGCTTGCCGTTGCGCCAGGCCAGGCTGTTGCTGTAGTCGTCGTTCTGTTCCAGTTGCGGCTCGAAATCACCCTGGTGGTAGCTGGCCTGCATGCCAGGACCGAGGCGATAGCCGCTGGCGCTGCCGTCGCTGGAAACCAGCACCGAACCCTCCACCAGCGTCACCTTGACCTGATCCTGATATTTCCACACGTTGAACTGGGTGCCGGTGACGCGCGTCTGGCCGCGCCCTGCACGTACGACGAACGGGTGACTGCTGTCGTGCTGTATCTTGAAGAACGCCTCGCCACGCTTGAGCGTGACCTGGCGCTGATCCTTGTAGTTGAGGTAGGTAAGCTCGGTATTGAGGTTGAGCTGCACCGTGCTGCCGTCGCTCAGCTCCACGGTTTGCATGCGATCACCGGCTTCGAAGTGCTGGTAGTGGTTGGGTAGCCAGCCCTGTTCCCACCCCATCCAGCCGGCCAGCGGCAACACCGCCAGGGCGATGGCGGCCGCCGATGCCAGTGGCCGCCAGCTGCGCGGGCGCACGGCTGGCCTGACGGGCGGGTTGAAGTCGATGACGGTGGCCGTGCGCGGCAGCAGGTCGGCGGTTTGCCAGATTTCCAGCATCGCCTGGTATTCCTCGGCATGCCGCGGGTCAGCCCCCTGCCAACGGGCGAATGCCTCACGCTCGGCCGCTGTGCAATCTTCGGCATGCAGGCGCATGCACCAATGCGCGGCGGCGTCGGTGATGGCATCATCGTCTGGGCTGGGCTTGAGGCGGTCGTGGTTCATTGCGGCTCCGGGTTTTGCGCATTCTACCCTTGCTGAAGGGCCCACGAGAACCGGCGTAATGGCGAATGACTATCAGTTGTGACGGTTTTTCGTCGGATTTGCAACGGTTTTTCAGTGTTTGAGAACCCTTCGCGCGCCTGTGCTTGAGGTGGGAGAGCGGCCTCAGGTGGGGAAGGGGGCGCAATGCGCCCCCGGCGGTTCATCAGAACTGCGTTGCCTCCAGCCCGTAAAGGCTGGCGCTGCCTGCCCGAATACTGGCCTCCAACCCCAACCCCCGCGGCAGTACTCGCTGGAAGAAAAACGCCGCACACGCCAGCTTGGCCCCGTAAAAAGCGCTGTCTTGCTCGCGCCTGGCCAGCGCCACTGCCGCCATCCGCGCCCACATATAGGCATACGCGGTCAGCCCGAACAGGTGCAGATACTCCACCGCCACCGCGCTGACCAGGTTGGCATCTTCAACGGCCTGTGCCTGTAGCCAGGCGCTGGTCGCCTCCAGCCGCGCCAGGCTGGCCTGCAAAGCCTCACGGTGCAGGGGTGCGCTCACGCTGAACGCCCGAACCTCGGCGGCAAAGCTGGCCAGTGCCTGCCCGCCGTCAGCCAGCACCTTGCGCCCGAGCAGGTCGAGGGCCTGGATGCCGTTGGTGCCTTCATAGATCTGCGCAATGCGCACATCACGCACGCGTTGCTCCTGGCCCCATTCGCGAATATAGCCATGGCCGCCGTACACCTGCTGGCCCAGCACGCAGCTTTCCAGGCCGTTGTCGGTGAAAAATGCCTTGGCGACCGGGGTCAGCAGCGCCACCAGGCCCTGGGCATGCTCGCGCTCACCGGCATCCTCCGCGTAGCGCGCCAAGTCAAGCTGCTGGCCAACGTAGGCGGCGAACGCCCGGCCGCCTTCGGTAAGGGTGCGCATGGTCAGCAGCATGCGCCGCACATCGCCGTGGTGGATGATCGGGTCGGCGACCTTGTCTTGCACCTGCGGGCCTGTGGCCGCACGGCTTTGCAGGCGCTCGTTGGCGTAACGGGCGGCGCTCTGGTAGGAGGCTTCGGCGCAGCCGATACCCTGGATGCCGATGGACAGGCGCTCGTAGTTCATCATGGTGAACATCGCTGCCAAGCCCTTGTTCGGCTCGCCGACCAGGTAGCCGGTGGCACCGTCGAAATTCATCACGCAGGTGGCCGACGCCTTGATGCCCATCTTGTGCTCGATCGAACCGCAATGGGCAGCGTTGCGCTCGCCCAGCCCGCCGCCAGCCTCGACCAGGTACTTGGGCACCAGGAACAGCGAGATACCTTTGGCGCCGCCAGGCGCATCCGGCAGCTTGGCCAGCACCAGATGGACGATGTTCTCGGTCAGGTCCTGTTCGCCACCGGTGATGAAAATCTTGCTGCCACTGATACGGTAGCTACCATCGGCCTGGGGTTCGGCGCGGCTGCGGATCAGCCCCAGGTCGGTGCCGGCATGGGGTTCGGTCAGGCACATGGTGCCAGCCCAGCGGCCTTCGTACAGTGGCGGCAGGTAGGTGGCCTTGAGTGCCTCGCTGGCGTGGGCGTCGATTGCCAGGCAACTGCCGGCGCTCAACGCCGAATACAGGCTGAAGCTGCAGTCAGCGGCATAGAGCATTTCTTCGAACAGCACGCCGAGCATCTTGGGCATGCCCATGCCGCCGTGCTCAGGGTTGCCGCCCAGGCCCACCCAGCCGCCCGCGCGGTAGATGTTCCAGGCTTCAGGGAAACCATCGGGGGTGGTAACCGTACCGGCATCGAAGCGTACGCCTTGCTCGTCACCGTTGCGGCTGAGCGGTGCGATGAGCTGGCTGGTGACTTTGGCGGCTTCTTCGAGGATGGCGTCTGCGGTGTCGGCGTCGATCCGCTCGGCCAGGGCAGGCAGGCGGGCCCAGAGGGCCGGGGCGTTGAACACGTCGTGCAGGACGAAGCGCATATCGCGCAGGGGGGCGGAATAGGTGGTCATCGGTTGCTCTTGAAAAAGTGAGGTTGACCGCGCGGGCGTCAGAGTGCTTTGGCCCGGTCGCGCAGCAGGTACTTCTGGATCTTGCCGGTGGAGGTCTTGGGCAACTCGCCAAACACCACCGTCTTCGGCACCTTGAACCCGGCCAGGTGCTCGCGGCACCAGGTGGTGAGGTCGGCCTCACGGGTGTCTTCCCGGCCTGGCTTGAGGGCAACGAAGGCGCACGGTGTTTCCCCCCATTTTTCATCCGGGCGGGCTACCACGGCGGCTTCGAGCACTGCCGGGTGCTTGTACAACGCGTCTTCGACCTCGATGGTGGAAATGTTCTCGCCACCCGAAATGATGATGTCCTTGAGCCGGTCCTTGATCTCGACGTAGCCGTCGGCGTGCCACACCGCCAGGTCACCGGTGTGGAACCAGCCACCTCGGAAAGCTTCAGCGGTGGCCTCGGGGTTTTTCAGGTAGCCCTTCATCACCGTATTACCCCGCATGAAGATCTCGCCCAGGGTATCGCCGTCGCGCGGCACCGGTTCGAGGGTTTGCGGGTCGGCGACCATCAGGCCATCGAGGGTCGGGTAACGCACGCCCTGGCGCGACTTGATCCGTGCCCGCGCTTCCAGCGGCAGTGCGTCCCACTCGTCGTGCCAGGCGCACACGGTCACCGGGCCGTAGACTTCGGTCAGGCCATAGGTGTGGGTCACCTTGATGCCCATTTCTTCCACTGCGCCAATGACCTTGGCAGGTGGTGCGGCGCCGGCGACCATGGCCTGCACCGGGTGCTCGATGGCAGCCTTGGCCGCTTCGGGCATGTTGACCAGCGCGTTGAGCACGATCGGCGCGCCGCACAGGTGACTGACCCGGTGTTCACGGATCAGGGTCAGGATCTTCTGCGGGTCCACCCGTCGCAGGAACACGTGGGTACCGGCCAGGGCAGTGATGGTCCAGGGGTAGCACCAGCCGTTGCAGTGGAACATCGGCAAGGTCCACAGGTACACCGGGCGGTGGCCCATGGCCCAGGTCATCTGGTTGCCCAGGGCGTTCAGGTAGGCGCCACGGTGGTGGTAGACCACGCCCTTGGGGTTGCCCGTGGTGCCGGAGGTGTAGTTCAGCGAAATCGCCTGCCACTCGTCATCCGGCCATTCCCAGGCAAATTCCGGGTCGCCTTCGGCGAGCAAGGCTTCATAGTCCAGCGCGCTGACCGCGCGGCCTTCGCCGTACTCCGGGTCATCCACATCGACTACCAGCGGCGGGTGCTGCAGCAGCGCCAGGGCAGCCTCGATGACGGTGTGGAACTCGCGGTCGGTGATCAGTACCTTGGCCTCGCCATGCTGCAGCATGAAGGCGATGGCTTCGGCGTCCAGGCGAACGTTCAGGGTATTGAGCACGGCACCGGTCATGGGCACGCCGAAGTGGGCTTCGAGCATGGCGGGGGTGTTGGGCAGCATGACCGCCACAGTGTCACCTCGCCCAATACCGCGGCCGGCCAGGGCGCTGGCCAGGCGCCGGCAGCGCTGGTAGGTTTCCTGCCAGTTACGGCGGATGGCGCCGTGGATGACTGCGGGGTAGCTGCCGTAGACGGCAGCGGTGCGCTCGATGAAACTCAGTGGGGTCAAGGCGATGTGGTTGACGGCAGCGGGCATCAGGCCCTGGGCATAGATCGACATGCGGTAGTCCTGTAAGGGAGGCAGGCGCAGCTGTGCTGCCTGGCCCCCGGTGGCTGATTGTTAGCTCTGTTCAGGGTGCAGGGAAGCGGACGGTGGGCCGCTCCCTCTGTCGCAGTTTTACGCGATTCGCTATGGTAGTAGGAATATCGACTATAGCAATATAGTAAAACTACTATAAAAAGAGCCGGTCACTTTGGATAACACTGTTTCCCCCTTGCTCGCCAAGGATCCCCAACCCAGCCTGCTGCTGGCCGGCGATGCCAGCCCGCTGGCACTGAACCCGGCATTGCAGGCGTGGGTCGCCGAAGGGCCTACCCTGCAGGGCTGGCTGCCGGCAAACTGCGCGGCGCTGGTACGTGCCTGCCTGCGCCAGCACCGGGCAATCAGTGACGTCGAGGTGCAGGTTGGCGAGCGCGTCGTGCTGTGGACCTTCATGCCGGACGATCAGGGCCAGCGCGTGCTGGGCCGCTGCCGTGACGCCAGCGAAGAGCGCCAAGGTGCACGCGAAGCCAGCCGCGCAAGGCGCCTGTACCGGCTGATTATCGAAAACACTACCGACCTGATCTCGCGGCACAGCCCCGATGGCCGCTTTCTCGATGCTTCACCGGCCGCCTACCGCCTGTTGGGGCTGTGGCCCGAGCAACTGCGTGGCCTGCGCGTGCACAGCCTGCTGCACCCGCGGGAGCGCCGCCAGGTGCTGCGCCAGGCGGCCGCGGCTCTGGACCAGGACGGCTACCACACCATGACCTGCCGGGTACGCCAGGCCAGCGGCGGCTACCGGTGGTTCGAAATCGCCAGCCGGGCGATCCGCGAGACCTACACCGGCGCGGTAGTGGAGGTAGTCAGTGTGTCTCGCGACATCACCTTGCGCATCGAAGCGCAGGAAAGCCTTGCCCACAGTGCGCGCCTGGCCACGCTGGGTGAACTGGCCTCGGGCATTGCCCACGAGATCAATCAGCCACTGGCTGCAGTGGTCAACTATGCAAACGCCAGCCAGCGTTACCTGCAAAGCCTGGAGCACGATCCCTTGGCCCGCGAGCGGGTGGGGGAAGGCCTGCTGCGCATCAGCCAGCAGGCTACTCATGCCGCCGAGGTGATTCGCCGCCTGCGCGCCTTCCTGCGCAAAGGGCCACGGCGCCTGCAGGCCCTGGATGTGGCCGAGGTGGCCGGTGAAGCCATGCGCCTGTGTGCGTGGGAAGCGGCGCGTGACCAGGTGCAGGTCGAATTGCGCATGGCGGGGCAGTTGCCCTTGGTCTATGCCGACCGGGTGCTCCTGGAGCAGGTACTGCTCAACCTGCTGCGCAATGCCATCGATGCCAATCGCGAGCAGCATGGCGAGCGGCCGTCACGTATCCTGCTCGGTGCTGCGCGCGAGGGCGACGGCGTGCAGATCGAGGTCGCCGACCAAGGCCGAGGCGTTGCACCCGAACGCCTGGATGAAATCTTCACGCCGTTCACCACCAGCAAGGCGGACGGCCTGGGCCTTGGCTTGAGCATGAGCCGCAGCCTGATCGAAGGCTTTGGCGGCAGCCTGTGGGCGCGGGCGGGTGACAGCGGTGGTCTGGTACTGTGCTGCCGGCTGGCGGTCAGCAGGGGATAAGGGGGGACGTGGCGGTGCAAGCGAAGGTGTATGTGGTCGATGATGACCAGGGGATGCGTGACTCGACAGTCTGGCTGCTGCAGTCGGTGGGCTTGCAGGCCCTGCCGTTCGCCAGCGGGCAGGCGTTTCTCGATGCTTGCGTCGATGATGGCCCCGCCTGTGTGTTGCTGGATGTACGTATGCCGGGGCTGGGTGGTTTGGCGGTGCAGCAGGCGATGCGCGAGCGTGGTCTGGCGCTGCCGGTGATCTTTGTCAGCGGCCATGCCGATGTGCCGATCGTGGTGCGGGCGTTCAAGGCCGGAGCCTGCGACTTCATCGAAAAACCTTACAACGACCAGTTGCTGCTCGATAGTGTGCAGGCGGCGTTGGAGCACGCCGGGCGCGTGCGGCAGGGTGACCAGGCGCAAGCGCTGGTGCAAGCGCGTATAGACAGCCTGACCCCGCGTGAGCGGGATGTGTTCGTGCCGTTGGCCCAAGGCTTGAACAACCGTGAGATCGCCGAGCAACTGGGCATCAGCGTGAAAACCGTCGACCTGTACCGCGGTCGGGTGATGAAGCGGCTGCAGGCCACTAGCCTCGCGGAGTTGGTGGGCATGGCCATTGCCTGCGGGGCGGTCGAAGCGTTGGGCCTGCGAGCGCTGTAACTGCGGCTCGGGTTCTCTTCTGCAACACGGTTCGCGTTGAGCCGATCGAAGCAAAATCATGAATTTTCCATAGCAGGCTAATCAAAGCTTTGACATTCACTGCCTAGGCAGTAATATTTTTACACAATTACCCGAGCAGTCCCCGATGGCCCATTTTTCTCCCGAAAACTTTCAGACCTGCGCCATCGGCATGCTGCTTGGCCGGGCGGCGATCCTCAAGGACCGCATCCTCGACTGGCATCTTGAATCCGAGGGCGTCACTGCCGCGCAGTTCAAGGTGCTGATCATCGTCACCCAGTACCAGGTGGATACCCCGGCGGAGCTCTGCCGCTACCTGGGTCTGGACAGCGGTTCGATGACCCGCATGCTCGACCGCCTCGAGCAGAAGGGCCTGATCGTGCGCACCCGCTGCGCCGATGATCGCCGCCTGGTGCGCCTGGCGCTGACTGCCGACGGTCAGCGCCTGGCCGACCGACTGCCGGAAATCGGCGCTGGCGCCATGAACGAATTATGCGGTGCGTTGGCCCCAGAAGAGTTGAAGGCCCTGGAAGGCCTGCTGGCCAAAGTCCTGCTCGCTGCTGGCGACCCGTTGACGATCCGCCGCTTTGGCGACCGTTGAACCCTGTCACGAATTATCCAAGGTATTGTCATGGCTACTCCCGCTGACACCCCGACTCCCTCCGCAGCGCCCGAGCCTTCGCGTAAGCGCAAAGCCTGGCTGCTTGGCCTGTTGTTACTGGTGATCCTTGCCGGTATCGGCACCTGGGCCTGGTACAGCCTGGTCGGTCGCTGGCACGAAAGCACCGACGATGCCTACGTCAATGGCAATGTGGTGGAGATCACCCCGCTGGTCACCGGGACGGTCACCAGCATTGGCGCCGATGACGGCGACCTGGTGCATGCCGGCCAGGTGTTGCTGAAGTTTGACCCGGCCGACAGCGAAGTGGCCCTGCAGTCCGCAGAAGCCAAGCTGGCACGGACTGTGCGCCAGGTGCGCGGGCTGTACAGCAACGTCGACTCCCTCAAGGCCCAGCTGGAAACGCGCCAGGCCGAACTGCGCAAGGCGCAGCAGGACTTCAATCGGCGCAAGGTGCTGGCCGACAGCGGTGCGATTGCCGCAGAAGAACTGTCCCACGCCCGCGATGACCTGAGCGTGGCCCAGGCTGCGGTCAACAGTGCGCGCCAGCAGCTCAGCACCAGCAGCGCGCTGGTCGACGACACCGTGGTGTCCTCTCACCCCGAGGTCATGGCGGCTGCTGCCGACCTGCGTCAGGCCTACCTCGACCACGCCCGCACTACGTTGGTGGCACCGGTCACCGGCTACGTCGCCAAACGTACCGTGCAGTTGGGCCAGCGCCTGCAGCCGGGCACTGCGACCATGGCGGTAATCCCGCTCGACCAGGTGTGGATCGACGCCAACTTCAAGGAAACCCAGCTGCGTGACATGCGCATCGGCCAACCGGTGGAAATCAGTGCCGACCTGTACGGCAGCGAGGTCAAGTACAGCGGCACGGTCGACAGCCTCGGCGCCGGTACCGGCAGCGCCTTCGCCCTGTTGCCAGCGCAGAACGCCACCGGCAACTGGATCAAGATCGTCCAGCGCGTACCTGTGCGAATTCACCTGAGCCCGGACCAGCTCAAGGACCACCCGCTGCGTATTGGCCTGTCCACCGTGGTGGAAGTCGACTTGCACGACCAGAGCGGCCCGACCCTTGCCCAGCAGCCACCCCAGCAAGCCAGCTACACCACCCAGGTCTATGACCGCCAGCTGGTCGAAGCCGACCACCTGATCGCCCAGCTGATTCATGAAAACAGCGCTCCGGGCAAGACGGCGCAGCGATGAGCAACAATGCCGCTGCGCAGTTCACGCCGCCAAGCCTGCTGCTGACCACCATCGGCCTGTCGCTGGCGACGTTCATGCAGGTGCTGGACACCACCATTGCCAACGTGGCCTTGCCGACCATTTCCGGCAACCTGGGGGTGAGCTACGAGCAGGGCACCTGGGTCATCACCTCGTTCGCGGTGAGCAACGCCATCGCCTTGCCATTGACGGGCTGGCTGAGCCGGCGCTTTGGGGAGGTGAAGTTGTTCATCTGGGCCACGCTGCTGTTCGTGCTGGCGTCGTTCCTCTGCGGTATCGCGCAGTCGATGCCCGAACTGGTCGGCTTTCGTGTGCTGCAAGGTGTGGTCGCCGGGCCGCTGTACCCGATGACCCAGACGTTACTGATTGCCGTCTACCCCCCGGCGAAACGGGGGATGGCGTTGGCACTGCTGGCGATGGTCACGGTGGTGGCGCCCATCGCCGGGCCGATTCTGGGGGGGTGGATCACCGACAGTTACAGCTGGCCGTGGATCTTCTTCATCAACGTGCCGATCGGCCTGTTCGCCGCCGCTGTGGTGCGCCAGCAGATGCGCGCGCGGCCAGTGGTCACCAGCCGCCAGCCGATGGACTACATCGGGCTGATGACGTTGATCATCGGCGTGGGGGCCTTGCAGGTGGTGCTGGACAAAGGCAACGACCTGGACTGGTTCGAGTCGTCGTTCATCATTGTCGGCAGCCTGATCTCGGTAGTGTTCCTGGCGGTGTTCGTGATCTGGGAGCTGACCGACCGGCACCCGGTGGTCAACCTGCGCCTGTTCGTGCACCGTAACTTCCGCGTTGGCACGATTGTGCTGGTCGGTGGTTATGCCGGGTTCTTCGGGATCAACCTGATCCTGCCGCAGTGGTTGCAGACACAGATGGGTTATACCGCGACCTGGGCGGGCCTGGCGGTGGCGCCTATCGGCCTGCTGCCGGTGATCATGTCACCGTTCGTGGGCAAGTATGCCCACCGGTTCGATCTGCGGGTGTTGGCGGGGCTGGCGTTCCTGGCGATCGGTACCAGTTGCTACATGCGTGCGGGGTTCACCAGTGAAGTGGATTTCCAGCATGTGGCGTTGGTGCAGTTGTTCATGGGGATAGGTGTGGCGCTGTTCTTCATGCCGACCTTGAGCATCCTGCTGTCCGACCTGCCGCCGCACCAGATTGCCGATGGTTCGGGGCTGGCGACCTTCCTTCGTACTCTGGGCGGGAGCTTTGCCGCTTCGTTGACGACGTGGATCTGGATTCGTCGGGCAGACCAGCATCATGCCTACCTGAGCGAGAACATCAGCCAGTTTGACCCGGCAACGCGGCATACCCTCGAACAACTGGGTGGGGCCAGCCCACAGAGTTATGCGCAGCTGGAGCAGATGCTTAACGGGCAGGCTTACATGATGTCCACGGTGGACTACTTCACCTTGATGACCTGGGTGTTTGCCGGGTTGATCCTGTTGGTGTGGTTCGCCAAGCCACCGTTTACTGCCAAGGCGGGGCCAGCGTCAGCGGGGCATTGAGCTGACCATCACACGCCCCCGACGCCTAAACTCTAGCTCTGGCCCTAGCTCTGGCTCTAGCTCTGGCTCTGGCTCTGGCTCTGGCTCTGGCTGTTGCTTCTGAGCGCGCGATAGTTCAGGCGACACAGATTGCGACTTCAGTAGGCCGAGCGAAGGGCATGCGGAGGGAGGTGACGGGCATGGATGCCCGTCAAGCGCTGAGGCCCCATGGATGGGGCCTTCGGCGCGTACTCCCGGGAGCAT
>NZ_QJRL01000069.1 GCF_003205205.1 Pseudomonas sp. LB-090624 | reverse complement strand
TTTACCGGGGACATGGCCGAGTTTGACCGGCTGGAAATCATCCGCACCTGGCGCTTTGCCCGTGGGGACCGTTTGTCCAGTAACTGATTGTTGCTTTGGCTGTAGGGCTTTCGGTAAGGGGCGGCGCTCGATCTCGAAGGCGCCAAAAACCTCACGGCAAGCACCAACCAGACGACACAAATCCGCACCTTGTCAGCCTCGCCGCCTGGCGCCACACTATCCCCCATGAAAACCCTCGCCCCGAGCTACCTCAAGCACCAGTTCCTGATCGCCATGCCGCACATGGCCGATCCGAACTTTGCCCAGACCCTCACGTACATCGTCGAGCACAATGAGCATGGCGCCATGGGCCTGGTGGTCAACCGGCCACAGGAACTGAGCCTGGCCGACATCCTCGAGCAACTGCGCCCGGACGAAATGCCGCCGGCCAGCACTTTGCAGGTGCCAATCTACCAGGGAGGCCCGGTCCAAACCGACCGCGGCTTCGTGCTGCACAGCTGCGAATGCAGCTTCCAGGCCACCGTGTCCCTGGAAGGGCTGTCGCTGACCACTTCGCAGGACATCTTGCTGGCCATCGCCGCCGGCGTAGGCCCGAAGCAGTGCCTGATCACCCTCGGCTACGCCGGCTGGGAAGCCGGTCAACTGGAAGCGGAGCTGGCCGATAACGCCTGGCTTAACTGCCCGTTCGACCCGGAAATCGTCTTCGGCATGGCCAGCGACCTGCGCCTGGAAGCTGCGGCTGCCAGCCTGGGCATCAACTTGCACCTGCTGACCAGCCAGGCGGGCCACGCCTGATGGCTGAGCTACGCCTCCTGCTGGGCTTCGACTATGGCAGCAAACAGATCGGCGTGGCCGTCGGCCAGGTAATCACCGGCCAGGCTCGCGAGCTGTGCACGCTGAAGGCCCAGAACGGCGTACCGGACTGGGCTCAGGTAGAAAAACTCATCAATGAGTGGAAACCCGATGCCATCGTCGTCGGTCTGCCGCTGAACATGGACGGCACACCCAGCGAAATGAGCGCCCGCGCCGAAAAGTTCGCCCGCCGCCTGAACGGCCGCTTCAACCTGCCCGTGCACACCCACGACGAGCGCCTGACTACCTTCGAGGCCAAAGGCGAGCGCCTGGCCCGCGGCGGCCAGCGCGGCAGCTACCGCGACAACCCGGTCGATGCCATTGCTGCGGCCCTGCTGCTGCAAGGCTGGCTGGAGGCCAACACCTGATCATCTTTGCCGCCGGGCACGCCCGGCGCACCCTTCCGAGGAGCCCGCAATGAGCCTACCCAATCCCGCCGAGCTGATCCGGCAGATGGCTGTCGACCTTCGCGCCCACCTGGTCCGCCGCAACGTCAGCGAGCCCCGCTACATCGGTATCCGCACCGGCGGCGTCTGGGTTGCCCAGGCCCTGCAGGAAGCCATGGGCGACACCAGCCCCATGGGCACCCTGGACGTGTCTTTCTACCGCGACGACTTCAGCCAGAACGGCCTGCACCCGCAAGTGCGCCCGTCCGAACTGCCGTTCGAGGTCGAGGGCCAGCACCTGGTGCTGGTGGATGACGTGCTGATGAGCGGTCGCACCATTCGCGCAGCGCTCAATGAACTGTTCGATTATGGCCGCCCGGCCAGCGTCACCCTGGTCTGCCTGCTGGACCTGGATGCCGGAGAATTGCCGATCCGTCCGAATGTGCTCGGTGCCACCCTGTCGCTCGCCGCCCATGAACGGGTAAAATTGACCGGACCCGCACCGCTCGCCCTCGAGCGCCAGGACCTCGCCTCCGCTTCCGCCCTTTAAGAGTCCCCCGCGATGACGCCAATCGACGCCAAGCGCCCGCTGCAGCTCAATGATCAGGGCCAGCTGCGCCACTTCCTCTCGCTCGACGGTTTGCCCCGCGAACTGCTCACCGAGATCCTCGACACCGCCGACTCCTTCCTGGAAGTCGGTGCCCGGGCCGTGAAGAAAGTCCCGCTGCTGCGCGGCAAGACCGTATGCAACGTATTCTTCGAAAACTCGACCCGCACCCGAACCACTTTCGAACTGGCGGCCCAGCGCCTGTCAGCCGACGTGATCAGCCTGAACGTGTCGACCTCCTCGACCAGCAAGGGCGAAACCCTGTTCGACACCCTGCGCAACCTGGAGGCCATGGCCGCCGACATGTTCGTCGTGCGCCACTCCGACTCGGGCGCTGCGCACTTCATCGCCGAGCATGTATGCCCGGACGTTGCCGTGATCAACGGCGGTGATGGCCGCCATGCACACCCGACCCAGGGCATGCTCGACATGCTCACCATCCGCCGCCACAAGGGCAGCTTCGAGAACCTGTCGGTGGCCATCGTCGGCGATATCCTGCACTCGCGCGTGGCCCGTTCCGACATGCTGGCACTGAAAGCGCTGGGTTGCCCGGACATCCGCGTGATCGGGCCGAAAACCCTGATCCCGATCGGCATCGAGCAATATGGCGTCAAGGTCTACACCGACCTCGCCGAAGGCCTGAAAGACGTCGACGTGGTGATCATGCTGCGCCTGCAGCGTGAGCGCATGGCCGGTGGCCTGCTGCCCAGCGAAGGCGAGTTCTACCGCCTGTTCGGCCTGACCACCGCGCGTCTGGCCGGGGCCAAACCCGATGCCATCGTCATGCACCCGGGCCCAATCAACCGTGGCGTGGAAATCGAGTCGGCGGTGGCCGACGGCAAGCACTCGGTGATCCTCAACCAGGTCACCTACGGCATCGCGGTGCGCATGGCCGTGCTGTCCATGGCCATGAGCGGGCAGAACGCGCAACGTCAATTCGACCAGGAGAACGCCCAGTGACCATCAGTATTCTCGGCGCCCGGGTCATCGACCCCAAAAGCGGTCTGGACCAGGTCACCGATCTGCACCTGGACGGTGGCCGCATTGCCGCGATCGGCACCGCCCCGGCCGGGTTCAGCGCCAGCCGCACGATCCAGGCTGATGGCCTGGTTGCCGCGCCTGGCCTGGTAGACCTTGGCGTGTCCCTGCGCGAGCCGGGCTACAGCCGCAAAGGCAACATCGCCAGCGAAACCCGGGCCGCCGTGGCTGGCGGCGTTACCAGCCTGTGCTGCCCACCGCAGACCAAGCCGGTGCTGGACACCTCGGCAGTGGCCGAACTGATCCTCGACCGCGCCCGCGAGGCGGCCAACAGCAAGGTCTACCCGATCGGCGCCCTGACCAAAGGCCTGGAAGGTGAGCAGCTGGCCGAGCTGGTGGCCCTGCGTGACACGGGTTGCGTGGCCTTCGGCAACGGCCTGAAGGAAATCCCCAACAACCGTACCCTGGCCCGCGCCCTGGAGTACGCCGCCACCTTCGACCTGACAGTGGTGTTCCACTCCCAGGACCGCGACCTCGCCCAAGGCGGCCTGGCCCATGAGGGCGCCATGGCCAGTTTCCTCGGCCTGCCGGGCATCCCGGAAAGCGCCGAGACTGTGGCCCTGGCGCGTAACCTGCTGCTGGTGGAACAGTCCGGCGTGCGTGCGCACTTCAGCCAGATCACCAGCGCCCGTGGCGCGCGACTGATCGCCCAGGCCCAGGCACTTGGCCTGCCGGTGACCGCTGACGTGGCGCTGTACCAGCTGATTCTCACCGACGAATCGCTGCGCGAGTTCTCGAGCCTGTACCACGTGCAGCCGCCGCTGCGCACTACTGCCGACCGTGACGGCCTGCGCGAGGCGGTGAAGTCGGGGGTGATCCAGGCCATCTCCAGCCACCACCAGCCGCACGAGCGCGACGCCAAGCTGGCACCATTCGGTGCCACCGAGCCGGGTATCAGCAGCGTCGAGCTGTTGCTGCCACTGGCCATGACCCTGGTGCAGGACGGCCTGCTCGACCTGCCAACCTTGCTGGCCCGCCTGAGCAGCGGCCCGGCAGCCGCCCTGCGCCTGCCGGCGGGCGAGCTGAAGGTGGGTGGCGCAGCTGACCTGGTGCTGTTCGACCCGCAAGCCTCGACCGTGGCTGGCGAGCAGTGGTTGTCGCGTGGCGAGAACTGCCCGTTCATCGGCCACTGCCTGCCGGGTGCGGTGCGTTATACCTTGGTCGATGGGCACATCTGCCACGAAGCCTGAGTAACGTCTGTGGGAGCGGCCTTGTCTCGCGATAGGGCCGCAAAGCGGCCCCAGCAATCTATGCATGATGCCGAGATGGTGGGGCCGCTGCGCGGCCCTTTCGCGACGCAAGGCCGCTCCCACATTGACCGCGTACAACCTTGAGCCTGTACCAACCATTCATCCCCCCCGGTTGAAATCCTTCCCCCCACCCC
>NZ_QJRL01000068.1:1803-5136 GCF_003205205.1 Pseudomonas sp. LB-090624 | reverse complement strand
AATCTTGACGATGACCTACTCTCACATGGGGAAACCCCACACTACCATCGGCGATGCATCGTTTCACTGCTGAGTTCGGGATGGGATCAGGTGGTTCCAATGCTCTATGGTCGTCAAGAAATTCTGTAGCCAGAATGTCCAGATGGACAGCCCAGCGAATCCGGATATGTGATGTGGTGCTGCGTTTAATTTGTGGTCTTACGAATTTTCGGGTCTTTCGTCTTCACCACCGCAATCTGCGTCAGCAAATTGCTTGGGTGTTATATGGTCAAGCCTCACGGGCAATTAGTATTGGTTAGCTCAACGCCTCACAGCGCTTACACACCCAACCTATCAACGTCGTAGTCTTCGACGGCCCTTTAGGGGATTCAAGATCCCAGTGAGATCTCATCTTGAGGCAAGTTTCCCGCTTAGATGCTTTCAGCGGTTATCTCTTCCGAACATAGCTACCCGGCAATGCCACTGGCGTGACAACCGGAACACCAGAGGTTCGTCCACTCCGGTCCTCTCGTACTAGGAGCAGCCCCTCTCAAATCTCAAACGTCCACGGCAGATAGGGACCGAACTGTCTCACGACGTTCTAAACCCAGCTCGCGTACCACTTTAAATGGCGAACAGCCATACCCTTGGGACCGGCTTCAGCCCCAGGATGTGATGAGCCGACATCGAGGTGCCAAACACCGCCGTCGATATGAACTCTTGGGCGGTATCAGCCTGTTATCCCCGGAGTACCTTTTATCCGTTGAGCGATGGCCCTTCCATACAGAACCACCGGATCACTAAGACCTACTTTCGTACCTGCTCGACGTGTTTGTCTCGCAGTCAAGCGCGCTTTTGCCTTTATACTCTACGACCGATTTCCGACCGGTCTGAGCGCACCTTCGTACTCCTCCGTTACTCTTTGGGAGGAGACCGCCCCAGTCAAACTACCCACCATACACTGTCCTCGATCCGGATAACGGACCTGAGTTAGAACCTCAAAGTTGCCAGGGTGGTATTTCAAGGATGGCTCCATGAGAACTGGCGTCCCCACTTCAAAGCCTCCCACCTATCCTACACAAGCAAATTCAAAGTCCAGTGCAAAGCTATAGTAAAGGTTCACGGGGTCTTTCCGTCTAGCCGCGGATACACTGCATCTTCACAGCGATTTCAATTTCACTGAGTCTCGGGTGGAGACAGCGCCGCCATCGTTACGCCATTCGTGCAGGTCGGAACTTACCCGACAAGGAATTTCGCTACCTTAGGACCGTTATAGTTACGGCCGCCGTTTACCGGGGCTTCGATCAAGAGCTTCGCTTGCGCTAACCCCATCAATTAACCTTCCGGCACCGGGCAGGCGTCACACCCTATACGTCCACTTTCGTGTTTGCAGAGTGCTGTGTTTTTAATAAACAGTCGCAGCGGCCTGGTATCTTCGACCGGCATGAGCTTACGGAGCAAGTCCTTCACCCTCGCCGGCGCACCTTCTCCCGAAGTTACGGTGCCATTTTGCCTAGTTCCTTCACCCGAGTTCTCTCAAGCGCCTTGGTATTCTCTACCTAACCACCTGTGTCGGTTTGGGGTACGGTTCCCAGTTATCTGAAGCTTAGGAGCTTTTCTTGGAAGCATGGTATCAACCACTTCGTCGCCTAAAGGCAACTCGTCATCAGCTCTCGGCCTTGAAATCCCGGATTTGCCTAAGATTCCAGCCTACCACCTTAAACCTGGACAACCAACGCCAGGCTGGCCTAACCTTCTCCGTCCCTCCATCGCAATAACTGGAAGTACAGGAATATTAACCTGTTTTCCATCGACTACGCTTTTCAGCCTCGCCTTAGGGACCGACTAACCCTGCGTCGATTAACGTTGCGCAGGAAACCTTGGTCTTTCGGCGTGCGAGTTTTTCACTCGCATTGTCGTTACTCATGTCAGCATTCGCACTTCTGATACCTCCAGCAAGCTTCTCAACTCACCTTCACAGGCTTACAGAACGCTCCTCTACCGCATCACCATAAGGTGATACCCGTAGCTTCGGTGCATGGTTTGAGCCCCGTTACATCTTCCGCGCAGGCCGACTCGACTAGTGAGCTATTACGCTTTCTTTAAAGGGTGGCTGCTTCTAAGCCAACCTCCTAGCTGTCTAAGCCTTCCCACATCGTTTCCCACTTAACCATGACTTTGGGACCTTAGCTGACGGTCTGGGTTGTTTCCCTTTTCACGACGGACGTTAGCACCCGCCGTGTGTCTCCCATGCTCGGCACTTCCAGGTATTCGGAGTTTGCATCGGTTTGGTAAGTCGGGATGACCCCCTAGCCGAAACAGTGCTCTACCCCCTGGAGTGATACATGAGGCGCTACCTAAATAGCTTTCGAGGAGAACCAGCTATCTCCGAGCTTGATTAGCCTTTCACTCCGATCCACAGGTCATCCGCTAACTTTTCAACGGTAGTCGGTTCGGTCCTCCAGTCAGTGTTACCTAACCTTCAACCTGCCCATGGATAGATCGCCCGGTTTCGGGTCTATACCCAGCGACTAAACGCCCTATTAAGACTCGCTTTCGCTACGCCTCCCCTATTCGGTTAAGCTCGCCACTGAATATAAGTCGCTGACCCATTATACAAAAGGTACGCAGTCACCTAACAAAGTAGGCTCCCACTGCTTGTACGCATACGGTTTCAGGTTCTATTTCACTCCCCTCTCCGGGGTTCTTTTCGCCTTTCCCTCACGGTACTGGTTCACTATCGGTCAGTCAGTAGTATTTAGCCTTGGAGGATGGTCCCCCCATATTCAGACAAAGTTTCTCGTGCTCCGTCCTACTCGATTTCATTGACAAGAGATTTTCGTGTACGGGGCTATCACCCACTATGGCCGCACTTTCCAGAGCGTTCCACTAATCTCAAACCAACTTAAGGGCTGGTCCCCGTTCGCTCGCCACTACTAAGGGAATCTCGGTTGATTTCTTTTCCTCAGGGTACTTAGATGTTTCAGTTCCCCTGGTTCGCCTCTTGCACCTATGTATTCAGTACAAGATACTCAGCTTATGCTGAGTGGGTTCCCCCATTCAGAGATCTCTGGATCACAGTCTGTTTGCCGACTCCCCAAAGCTTATCGCAGGCTACCACGTCTTTCATCGCCTCTGACTGCCAAGGCATCCACCGTATGCGCTTCTTCACTTGACCATATAACCCCAAGCAATCTGGTTATACTGTGAAGACGACATTCGCCGAAAATTCGTACGTTGCTCTTTCGAGCAGAACTCACAAATTTTACCTTAGCCTGATCCACCAGCAGTGAAACTGGTGTTCAGTCTATATCTATCACATATCCGAATTTTTAAAGAACGATCTGACAAAAG
>NZ_QJRL01000067.1 GCF_003205205.1 Pseudomonas sp. LB-090624 | reverse complement strand
CCAGCTTGATCTTCGACTTGCGCAGGGATTCGAGCAGGTCGAGGTTTTCTTCACCGGGAATGCCGAATACATACTCGACACCTTCGTTTTCCAGGCATTGCACAACGACATCGGCGGCCTTGGCCATTTGGGGTACTACCTCAAAATCTTCGTGGAATTGCAGATTTATTAAGCTGCGCGACTGAGATGTTGCAGGATGTCTCAGTGGCGCGCATCGTAGGCCCTCTGGTTAATAATAATAAATATATTGTTATGATGCGTGTCATCACAGTTCGTTATGAATGCAACTGGCATGAAAGGTAGCACCCCTCGATGAACCTCAAGGCATTGCGTTGCTGTGTCGAAATCGTCCGGCAAGGCAGCTTCACCAAGGCTGCGCAGCACCTGCACATTGCCCAGCCGGCACTGAGCATGGCGGTTACCCGGCTGGAAGAAGAACTGGGTGTGACCCTGTTCAACCGCACCACGCGCAAAGTACTCCTTACCGCCGAGGGCGAGCAGTTCCTGCCGCGCATCGCATCGGCCTTGCGCGAAATGGACGTTGCCCGGCAAGAGCTGCGCGACATGGCCGACCTGAAGCGCGGTGAAGTGCGCCTGGGCATCCCACCGATGTTCGGCCTGCACTATGTGCCGGGGCTGATGAATGCCTTTCGCCAGTTTTACCCGGGCATTGCCATGACCGTGTTCGAAGGCAGTGCCGAAGACATTGGTCACCGCCTGGAACAACGGGAAATCGACCTTGCGCTACTGGAGTCACGTCGGGTGCCGCCGGACAAGGAGTCGATCCTGCTGGGCAGCGACGAGATGCTGGCGTGCATGCACCCCGACCACCCTTATGCAGCCAAGGCATTCCTCACCGCCGAGGACCTGCGCAACACCGACATGGTGGTGTTTGACCGCACTTTCGTGCAACGACAACTGCTGGACGCGTTCTTTGCCGAACACGGGATCACGTATCAGGTGGCGCTGCAAAGCAACTTCGTGTCGCTGGTGGTACAAGCGGCGCTGGACAACATGGGCGTGGCGACTTTGCTGCGTTCGGTGCAGCAGCGCACCCCGGGCATTGTCGGCGTGCCGTTCCGGCCAGCGCAGCAAATGAGCTTTCGCCTGTGCTGGCGCTCGGGGGAATACCTGTCGCTGGCCAGCAAGCGCTTCATCGACTTCGCCGCACAAACCCATTACCTGGAGCGCTGATAGCCACCTGTTCCGGGCTTTTGGCGGCCCAATAGGTGCCCGGCGAACGACGAGAAAGAGAGGAAGCCGCTCTACTTCCTCGACGTTGAAGTCGCGAATTGACTATCATCCCGCGTTGAACGTTTCAGCATGTTTCAATGCATGCCTCAATAGGGATACAGATGTCAGTCCAGGAACAACCTCCTCTTCCCAGTAAAAGCACGGTAGCCAAGATGGAAGCCGCCATGGCACTGGGTAGCTTCGCCATCGGTACCGGCGAATTCGCCATCATGGGCCTCATGCCCGACATTGCCAGCAACCTGCAACTGAGCGAGCCGCAAGTCGGCCATGCCATCAGCGCCTATGCGCTGGGGGTGATGGTCGGTGCGCCGACACTGGCGATTCTCGGTGCCAAGTTGCTGCGCAAGCACATGCTGCTGCTGTTGATGCTGCTGTATGCCTTGGGCAACCTGGCCACCGCCCTCGCCCCTTCGTTCGGCGGCCTGGTGGCTTTCCGTTTCATCAGCGGCCTGCCCCACGGCGCCTACTTCGGCATTGCCGCCGTGGTGGCGTCAAGCATGGTGGCCAAGGATCAACGCGCCGGGGCCGTTGCCCGCGTCATGATGGGCCTGACCCTGGCCATGCTGCTCGGCAACCCGGTGGCCACCTTCCTCGGTCAGTACTTCGGCTGGCGTTCAGCATTCGTGCTGGTCGGCGTGATCGCCCTGTGCACCATCGCCCTGGTCTGGCGCTTTGTGCCTCAGCGCCACGATGAAGCACGCAGCGACCCACGCAAGGAACTGCAAGCCTTCACCCAGCCGCAGGTATGGATGGCACTGGCCATCGCTTCAATCGGTTTTGCCGGCATGTTCTGCGTGTTCAGCTACCTGGCGCCGACCATGCTGCAGGTGACCCAAGTGTCACCGCAATGGATTCCGTTCGGCCTTGCGGCGTTCGGTGTAGGCGGTATCGTCGGTAATATCGCGGGCGGCAAACTGTTCGACCGCTTGCAGTTCCGTGCGGTGGGGCTGGTGCTGGTGTGGTCGGTTGCCGTGCTGCTGTTCTTCACGTTCGCTGCACAGGCTCTATGGAGCCTGCTGCTGGGCATCGGCCTGGTGGGCACCATGATTGCCCTGGCGGCGCCGCTGCAAATCCGGTTGATGGATATTGCTCATGAAGCACCGAGCCTTGCGGCAGCCTCGAACCACGCGGCGTTCAACCTTGCCAATGCCCTGGGGCCGTGGCTGGGAGGTATGGCGATCACTGCAGGTATGGGCTGGACCAGCACCGGGTACATCGGCGCCGCGACTGCGCTGGTTGGCCTGGGCATTTACCTGGTGGCGCGGCGGATGAAAGGCGGGCATTGAAGCCGGCATGGTCATAAAGGGTTACCCTACCCTTTTATGCACCCGCCACTGCCGAGTCATTCATGTTCGATTGGGAAGACCTGCGCCAAGGAGCATCGAAATGCTGGCTGGCCGTGCATGAAGACGTTCGCGCCACGCCGCGGATCAAGGCGGTTACCGACTTCCTTGAGTAACAGGTGCGGCCGCTGCTGCGCTTGTGAATTCTTGTAGATGGCGCATGCATCAATACGGAATTTTCGCTCAACCCTGCCTGCATTAGGCTAACTCCATCACTCACGCCCTTGAAGGAGACGACGATGCAGTACGTAAAGCTGGGTAGCACTGGGCTGGACATTTCAAGGCTGTGCCTGGGCTGCATGACCTTCGGTGAACCCGATGCCGGCACGCATCCCTGGACCTTGGGCGAAGACGCCAGCCGGCCGATCATTCGCCATGCCGTCGAGCAAGGCATCAACTTCTTCGACACTGCCAATAGCTATTCCGCCGGCACCTCGGAAATCATCCTCGGCAAACTCCTGAGGGAGTTTACCCGCCGCGAAGAAACCGTGATCGCCACCAAGGTGTTCTTCCCTGCCAACATGTGGGAAGGCGCCAGCCGGCCCAATGAGCAAGGCTTGTCACGCAAGGCGATCATGGCCAACATCGACGCCAGCCTCAGTCGCCTGGGCACAGACTATGTCGACCTCTACCAGATCCATCGCTGGGACTATCACACCCCCATCGAGGAAACCATGGAAGCTCTGCATGATGTGGTCAAGGCCGGCAAGGCGCGCTACATCGGTGCATCGTCGATGTATGCCTGGCAGTTCGCCAAGGCGCAGCAGGTAGCCGCCAGCCATGGCTGGAGCCGCTTCGTGTCGATGCAGAACTACCTCAACCTGATCTACCGCGAAGAAGAGCGAGAGATGATCCCGCTGTGCCTGGATCAAGGCGTCGGCCTGATGCCCTGGAGCCCGATGGCGCGCGGCCGCCTGACACGACCGCATGGGCAGCAAACCCAACGCACCCGCACCGATGTGTCCGGGCAATCGTTCTATGAAAAGACCGAGGCGGAGGACGGCCGGGTAATCGATGTGGTCGAGCAGATCGCCAGCGAACGGGGGGTACCGATGGCCCAGGTTGCGCTGGCCTGGGTATTGAGTAGGGCCGGCGTTAGCGCCCCTATCGTCGGCGCCTCGAAGCCCGCCCACCTGGACGATGCCCTGGGCGCACTGTCACTGCAGCTGAGCGAGGACGAGGTGGCGCGCTTGCAGGCCCCTTACGTTCCCCACGTGGTCACCGGCTTCAAGTAGCAATGGCTTGCGGCAGTTCGATACGCACTCGCAAGCCCCCTGTGGCGGCGGCCAGCGCGGTGATGCTGCCACCGTGCAAGGCGATGGCCCGTTGGGCGATCGCCAGCCCCAGGCCGAAGCCGTCGCTGCTGCTGTCGGTGCCACGGTCGAAAGGCTCGAAGATACGCTGCAGGCGTGCCGGGTCGACGCCCGGGCCATGGTCGCTGACGCAGACCTGCAACCATTGCCCACCGGGTGCCGGCGCGGCCTCCACCAATACCGCCGTGCCGGGCTTGGTGTAGCGCACGGCATTGCGGATGATGTTCTCGAAGGCCCGGTACAGGAGTTCTTCATGGCCATGCATGAGAAACGCCCCCTGCGCCAGCAAGGACACCTGGCACTGCTTCATGCCTGCCTCGAAACGGGCATCCTCGACGATCTGCGCCAACAGTTCGACCACATCCACGCTGGCGAAGTCACTGTTGCCTTGACGAGACTGGGCACGGGCCAGGGTCAACAATTGCTCGATCAGGTCGTCCATGCGCCGCGACTCGCGCTCGACCCGCTCCAGCATGTCAGGCCGATCAGGTTGCTGGCGCATCAGGCCGATAGCGGCATGCATGCGGGTGAGCGGTGAGCGCAGCTCATGGGAAATATCATGCAGCAGGTTCTGCTGGGCCTGCACCAAGGCCTTGAGCTGGCCGGCCATGCGGTCACAGTCCTCGGCCAGGTCGACGATTTCGTCACGGCGCTTGCCCAGCCGCGGCCTGACCCGCACATCGAAACGGCCTTGGGCAACCTGGCCCATGGCCTCGCGCAGCCAGGTCAGCGGCCGGGTCAGGTAAAAGCTGCACAACAGCGCGAACAGCGCGCTCATCACCGCTCCAGTCACAAACGGGCCAAAGTTGCGTGGGCGCGGTGCCATACCGACACGGGTGGCCACCGAAGCACGCAGCACCAGCGGGCGACCGTCACGGTCGAGCAGTGCCTGCTCGAAACGCGCCACGTGCACCGTTTGGCCAGCCAGCAAGCGGCCTTGATCGTCGTAAAGGCCTACTTGCACATCCTGCGGCTGTGGCGACACGTCCAGCAACTGGCGGCCGGCCCGCTCGCCATGCCGTTCGAGCATTTGCAGCTCGGTGGCCAGCAGCGCACGCAGCCCAGGGGTATCGCCGCGCAGCTCATTGAGCATGAAGGCCCCCGCCCCCACCAGGAAGGTCAGGGTGTTGGCCAGCCAGAAGGCCAGGAACAGCTTCCAGAACAGCCGCCGGCGCATCATTCGACGATCAGCATGTAGCCCATGCCGCGCACGCTCTGGATCCAGCTGCTGCCATCGGAGCGCGGGCCAAGTTTTTGCCGGATGCTGCTGACATGTACGTCGATGCGTCGGTCATAACGGGTCAGCGGCCGGCCCAGGGCATTGAGCGACAAGTCCTGTTTGCTGACCAGCTGACCGGCCTGGCGCGCCAGGGCTTCGAGCAGGCTGAACTCGGAGCCGGTCAGTTCCAGGGTGGCTGCGCCCCAGCGCGCCTCGCGCCGCCCCGGCCACATTTTCAATGCGCCGCTGCGTACCTGTTCAGGTACCTCGGGCGCGCTGGTTTCACCCATCAGGTGTGGCTGCACGCGCCGCAGTATCGCCCGCAGGCGCGCCACCAGCTCGCCAGGAGAACTGGGCTTGGGTACATAGTCGTCGGCACCCAGTTCAAGGCCGGCGATGCGGTCGATGTTGTCGCCCCGGGCAGTCAGCAGCAGTACCGGCACCTGGCTGCGCGCGCGCACGCGGCGTAACACTTCGATGCCCGAAATGCCGGGCAGCATCACGTCCAGCACCACCACCTGGAAGTTGCCGGACAACGCCTGGGTCTCGCCTTCTTCGCCGGTGTTCACGGCCGTTGCCTGAAAGCCTTCGCGCGCCAGGTACAAAGAGAGCATTTCGGTCAGTTCGCGGTCGTCGTCGACCAGCAGCACAGGGATCATCAGGGCCAGATTTCGCAATTGCAGGGGTGGTAATGATCGCCCTACGCGCCGGCACTGTCACCGCCGGCCGGTCGGACTTTACACATCTTTACCCTCGGCTAACCGCGCCGTACACAGCCCGCCCGTATCCTCATCGCCCGCTGCTTGCGGGTTGCCCGCGCTTGCCTCCCTCCAAATCCGCTTGTCTGGAACCCCCGATGAACTACCCGCGCCTGTTGCTCTCCATCCTGCTGCTGAAAGCCACACTGGCCCAGGCCTCACCGTTCAGGATCGCCGACATTCGCGTCAACGGCCTGCAGCGGGTTTCCGCCGGCAGCGTGTTCGGGGCCTTGCCGCTGAACGTCGGTGACCAGGCCGATGACCGCCGTCTGGTGGACTCGACCCGTTCCCTGTTCAAGACCGGGT
>NZ_QJRL01000066.1 GCF_003205205.1 Pseudomonas sp. LB-090624 | reverse complement strand
CCGCGCGGCGCATCGCGAGCTGCGCTCGCTGCTACGGTTGTTTCGGGCCAGTTATCGCTGCGGGATTTGCGCGCGAACGCCTGGCGCATGGCGCGATATTGCGTCGTACAAACAAGGCGGTCGCGCGCGCCTGTCACTGGCGTCACTGGCCAGAAAAAACGTAGGAGCGAGCGCAGCTCGCGATGCGCCGCGCGGGCGGCGCTCGATCTCCCAGCCACAGAATTCTCCGTGGCGAACACCCTCGGCCTACATCAATCCCCGCGGCGTATCCACATCCAACAAAACCCCAACATCCCCCACTGCAACCACGACACAACGGTCCCGGTGTGCCTGCACCACCGCCCGCGCCCCCTCATCCCCGGCCAACTGCCGCAGCGCCGGCCAGAAATCGCGCCCGAAAATCACCGGGTGCCCCTGTTGCCCCGCATGGCGCGGCAAGACGATGTTGGAAGCACTGGACGCTTCGGCCAACCGGCGCAAGGTCGCCAGCTCGATCCACGGCATATCCCCCAACAGAATCGCCACCGCCCGAGCCTGGCTGTCGTCCAGCGACCCGGCACCGGCAGCCAGGCTGTGCCCCATACCCGACGCCGCATCTGCGCTGGCAACCACCCGGTATCCGGCAGGCAAGCCAAGATCCTCGCCGCGCTCACCCGTGCGCAACACCACACGCACATCATCGAACACCGCCTTGGCCCGCTCCACGCTATGCGCCAGCAGGCTACGGCCATCAGCCAGCGTCGCCCGGCGCTTGTCGGAACCGAAGCGCGTGCCGCGCCCGGCCGCCAGCACCAACGCGACCACGCTCACAGCGCTTCCCGCCCAATGCCGTTGCGCAGGCGCAGGATATCGGCCAGCACCGCCAGGGCGATTTCAGCCGGGGTCTTGCTACCTAGGTTAAGGCCGATCGGCGCATGGATGCGCGCCAGTTCGTCGGTGCCCAGGCCACCAATTCGCTGCAAGCGTTCGCGACGCTTGTCGGAGGTGGCCTTCGAGCCCATCACGCCGATATAGAACGCTTCGGTACGCACCGCTTCAAGCATGGCCAGGTCATCGATTTTCGGATCATGGGTCAATGCAACCACCGCCGTGTCGGCATGGCAACCACCATTGGCGATAAATTCCGATGGCAGCTCACGGCGTACTTCGATGCCATCCAGCCGCACGCCATCGAGCACCTCATCACGCGGCTCGCAGAGGATGACTTCAAACCCCATCCCTTTGCCGAACTCGGCACAAAAATGCGCCACGCTGGAATAGCCGGCCAGCAGCAGGCGCTGGGCGGCGCCGACCCGCAGACGCACCTGGGCGGCTTCCCGTTCGACCCGCGGACCTTGGCTGTGGTCATTGGCCAGCTGGCGACTCCCCTCGGGCAGACGCACCTCTCGCAGCAGCCGGCGCTGGCCCAGCAATGCACTTTGCAGCTCACGCAGGTGCGCCTGCACTTCGCACTCGGGCGCCAGGTTTTCCACCAGCACTTCAAGCACCCCGCCACAGGGCAGGCGAATGCTCGAGCGCGAGTCACTGCCATCGCCATAACGCACGATGGCGACCGGTTCGGGGAATTCGCCCAAACCGACGCGCTCAAGGAAGTCGTCTTCGACGCAGCCACCGGACAGCGAACCCAGCCACTGGCCGCTGGCGTTCACCGCCAACAGCGAGCCTGGCGCGCGCGGCGCCGAGCCATAGGTGGCGAGTACCGTGCACAGCCATACGCGCTGGCCGCTGCACGACCACTGCAATGCTTGGCGGATAACCTGAAGATCGAGATGCTGCACGGGCTATTCCGCCTTCAGCTCGGCGAGCTGCTGCACGCCCAGGTCACCCGGTAATCCACCCCAGGCCTGACGCAGGTAGTTGACCATGTCCGTCACCTGCTGGTCATCGAGCTTGTCGGCAAAGCCTGGCATCGGCTGCATGCGTTCGAAGCCGGTGAACTGCTGTTCACGGATACCCTCGAGAATGACCTTGACCAGGTTGCGCGAGTCGGCCTGGCGCAGCACGGTGTTGCCGCGCATGGCCACGGCGATGTGCGGCTTGCCCTCGCCGTCGACCCCATGGCAGCCGGCGCAGACGTTGAGATACTGCTGATGGCCGCGCCGGGCGCTGTCGCTCATCTGCTCCAGGGCGACGGGCTGGATGACCTTGGCCGCTGGCGGCTGATCGCCCAGCAGGAAGGTGGCCATGGCCGCCAGGTCGGCGTCTTCAAGGTGCTGGGTGCTGTGGTGCACCACCGGGAACATCTCGTTGAACATGCTGCCCTGGGCGCTGATGCCGTGCTTGAGGAAGGTGGTCAGGTCCGGCTGGGTCCAGCCGCGCTCGGCCAGGTCCTGGGCCAGCAGGCTTGGCGCCAGATAGCCTCCCAGGAGGCCGCCGCTCAGGCGCTGGTCCTGCTGCAGCGCGCCGATCGGGTTCCGCGGGGTATGGCACTCGCCGCAATGGCCCATGACCTCGACCATGTACTGGCCGCGCTGCCACGCCGGGCTTTTGCCCTCGGTTGGCTGCAGTTGCACGCTCTTGCCGTACAGCATGTTCCAGCCGCTGAGCCCCATGCGCACATTGAACGGGAAGCGCAAGGCGGTCTGCGGTGCCGGTCGGTTGATCGGCGGTATGGTCATCAGGTAGGCGAGGATCGCGTCCGAGTCTTCACGCTTGATCAGATGGTACGAGGTGTAAGGCATCGCAGGATAAAGGTTGGCCCCATCCTTGCGCTTGCCCTCGGTGACTGCGGCAAAGAACTCGTCGGCGCTGTAGTTGCCGATGCCGTACTGTTTGTCCGGGGTGATATTGCTGCCATAAATGGTGCCGAACGGCGAATGAATCGGCAGGCCGCCCGCATACGGCGCACCGCCCTCGGCGGTATGGCAGGCCATGCAGTCAGCCGCGCGGGCCAGGTATTCACCGCGCTTGACCTGCGCATCGTCAGCCGCCAAGGCAAACGAACTGACAGCCAGCCCAAGGGCCAATACCGAGGCGCTACGTACGAAGCCCATGTTCAACCCTCCTTGACCAGGCCGAGATCGTTGAGCACCTTGCGGGTGGCATCGTAGTAACGCACGTAGCCTGTGCAGCGGCAGATGTGGTGACCGAGGCTGGCCTCGATACGGTCTTCCACCTCGCTCTTTTTCAGCGGCTGGCGCTGGGCCGTTTCCACCAGCACGGTAGCGGCGTTGACAAAGCCCGGTGCGCAATAGCTGCACTGGAAGGCGAACAGGTCGACGAACTTCTGCTGGATCGGGTTGAGCGTCAGGTTGCCGGCCTCGTCTTTTTTGGCATGGCCTTCGATGGTGCGCACTTTCTTGCCTTCGAAATAGTGGGCGCCCGTGATGCAGGTGCGCACCTCCTCGCTGGTGCCATCGGGGTTGTCGACGATCACCACGCAGGCGTGGCAGATGCCCTGGCCGCAGCCCAGGCGTGAGCCGGTAAGGTTCTGGTGTTCGTGCAGATAGTCGATCATCGCCAGGTCAGCGGGGACCTCGACCGGACCGACCGGTTGACCGTTGAGGGTCAGTTGCAGTGGACGGTTAGCCATTGAGGGCCTCCTTGATTCGGGCTGGGGTGATGGGGAGATCGCGCACGCGCTTGCCGATGGCATGCGCGACGGCATTGCCGATGGCACCGACGACCGGGATCATCACCACCTCGGCAATGCCCTTGGACGGGTCGGTCGGTGACAGCGGCGGGAGGATTTCGCTGGTCTGTTTCCACACCGCCACATCGCGCGCATGCGGCAGGCGGTAGCGGTTGAAGTTCCAGTCGCCCTCCCCGGGCCCGCCTTCATACAACGGCATCTCTTCGGTCAGCGCATGACCAATGCCCATGGCGATACCGCCTTCGAGTTGGCCTTTGACCAGCTCCGGTACCAGCACCCGGCCACACTCGATCCAGCTGTGGTGGTTGAGCACCTGCGTCTCCAGGGTGCCTTTGTTGACCTTGACCTCGACGATGGTCGCCACCGGGCTGTAGTAGGTGACCATGGCGTTGTTCAGCTGGGTGTCGGGGTAGGCCGCATTCTGCCGGTCGAGCAGGTGATAGCCATGGCTACCCATCTGCGCCTTTTTGGCATTCACCGCACCATCGCCGTATTTCACCGCCATGGCATCGAGCGGGAAGCGCTCGCGCACGCCGTCGATGACAAAGTCGGCCTCGGCCCAGCTCCAGCGGTTGAAGCCGTGCACGCTCACGCCAGTCACCAGACCCATGTCGTGGGCCTTCTGCGCCAGCTGGGCAAACGGAATCGGCGCCAGGCCGTTGCCGGTCAGCTCACCGTTGACCCACACCGCGTTCTCGCGGCGCACCACCAGCGGGTTGGCCTGGCCGCCATGCGGGCCCTGGCTCCAGATGGCCATGGCCGCCGGCCACAGGCCATGGTTGAACAGCACACGGGCGGCTTCACGGGTGGCGTGGCTGAAGTAGAACGCCGAGTTGGTGGCCGACGACGGCGACGCCAGCTTGCCAACCCAGCGCGGGTTGCGCAGCGCAGCGTCCTGTTCGGGCTGACTGATCAGGTAGGGATTGCCGCTGGTGGTCAGCTGCAGCTCTGGCCATTCGGTGACCGCGGTCTTCACCTCGTCGGCCGAACGGCCAAGGAAGTCGCTGATCACCAGAGCCTGGGAAGTGGACATGCCAGTGCCCAGCTCGGTACCGATGTGGCGCAGGCTGATGCGCCCATCGGCGCTGAATTCGACACTGGCCATCGGCGCCTCGGAGCCTGTGCCGAAGTCCTTCTGGCAGATGGCGAAACCGACGCCGTACCAGTGGTCCGGGTCCTTGGCGTCCATCTGTTGCTTGCGTGCAGCGCGGTTGCGCCACCATTCGTGCACGGCGGCCTTGTCGAGGATCTCGTACAGGCGCAGGGCGCCGGCCGGCACCGCACCCTGGGTGTTCTTCATGCCCGACTTCAGCGCGTTGGCACGGCGCAGGTCGATGGCATCGACGCCCAGGCGACCGGCGATTTCATCCACCATCATTTCGGTGGCGGCCATGCTCTGCAGGGTGCCGTAGCCGCGCATGGAGCCCGCCTCGACCCCCCGCGAGAAGTAGGCGGTCACCGACAGGTCGTTCTGCGGCATGTAGTAGATCGACTGCGCCGCGGTGGCCCCCACGGCGGCCACCGAAGGGCTGTAGTTGATGCGCCCGCCGCCGTCGCAGCTCATGTCGGCGCGGAAGATCTTGAAGCTGTTGTCCTTCTTGTCCACCGCCAGCTGGTAGCGGATATCGAAGGCATGGCGCTTGATACCGCTCTGGAACTGCTCGTAGCGGTCGTTGGCCAGGCGGATCGGCACCCCGGCGCCATACAGCGCTGCCACGGCAGCGTAGAAGACGAAGATATTGTTGTCTTTCGAGCCGTAGCCCACGGTGTAGCCAGGGTGCATGTTCAGCGTGTTCAGGGCGAAACGCGACGGCTTGATCATGTGCACGCATTCCTGCGCCACTTCGAACGGGCACTGGGTGGCGACCACGAAGTGCAGCGTGCCGCTGGCCGGGTCGTACCAGCCATTGCCGTTGTCCGGCTCCAGCGCGGCAGGCTCGATGGACGGCGTTTTGTAGCGTTCGTCGAACACCAGCCAGTCTTCGGGCGGGTTGTCCAGCTGCTCGGCCATGCGCTTGGCGTAAAACAGCCCCTGCTCGGTCAGGTCGCCGTGCTGGTTGGGTTGCTTCGACCACACCGGCTTGCGGTTGAGAATGGTGGGGAACAGCATGGAGTTCTTCAGGCTGGAGAACTCATCGTCGTCGAACGGCGTGGCGCCGCCCACGCGCACGAAGCGGAAGCTGCCATAAGGGTCGCGCTGGTACAGCGGCGCCTGGGCACCATAGCGGATCGCCTGATCGTTGAACTGCAGCTTGCGCTTGGCCTGACGGAAACGCTCGAAATCGTGCCAGATCAGAATCGCCACCGGGTGGCCGATGAACATCGGCACCTTCCCTGCCGGCAGCAGCGGGTCGGGCGAGTGGGCTTCTGGCCAGGCGATGCCGTCCTGCTCCAGGTCGGCGGCGGTGACGATGCGGTCAGGCTGCAGGTCGGCCCCGAGCAGGCTGAGGTCATGGCCGGCATAAATCCGGTCGACCTTGGTCGCCTTGAGCAGCAGCGCATGACCCTGCTGCGCGGGCCACCCGGGCATGTCCTTGGCGCGGATGTCGCGGGCGAACACTTTGTCGCCGCAGACCTTGGACAAGGCATCGTTACGGAAACGCGCCTGGCCGTCGTGGTTCATCCACTTCTGCGGCGAGGTGGTGACGCGCTCCTCCATCAAAGCGGCGAAGGCCTGGCTGCCAAGTGGCGCCATGGTCACACCGACACCAGCGATCAGGCCGCCTTGCAGGAAGGCGCGCCGGGAAATATCACGGTTGGACATGCTTGATCCTCTGGGCAGTTGGGGCCTGCCCTTTCTTTTGATTCTTGGCCTGGCTTGAGAAAAGCTGACCTTGGCGTCAACTTTACAGCAATTGGGTGGGGCTAGGCAAAGTCAAGCCGACAATGTGTCGCGGTGTGAGGGGGGTGGAGGTGGGGTCTGGGATGGGGATGGCAGGTGTGTGCCGGGGGATTTTCAGCGTCTGGGAGATCGAGCGCCGCCCGCGCGGCGCATCGCGAGCTGCGCTCGCTCCTACGTTTTTTTCGGGCCAGTAACGCCTGTGACAGGCGCGCGCGACCGCCTTG
>NZ_QJRL01000065.1 GCF_003205205.1 Pseudomonas sp. LB-090624 | reverse complement strand
AGGAGCGATCGGTCTCCCCGGAAGTGCTTCTTGAACCTGACGAGAATAACCTCTCTGGCCAGGTCAGACACAACATACAAGGAGCGAGCGCAGCTCGCGATGCGCCGCGCGGGCGGCGCTCGATCTCACCGGCGCTGATTATTTCCAGACAGGCCTATGACTGAGCCACCGCCTGGCGTACCTGGCTTTCCAGCTCCTGACGCAAACCCGGGTCCAGCCGCAACTGACGGGCCAGTTCGTCCAGGTAAGCCCGCTCCATGAAGTTTTCCTGGTCGACCATCATCACGCTGGCCAGGTACATCTCGGCAGCCATCTCCGGCGTTTGCGCCGCACGCGCCACCTCCGCTGGGTCCAGCGGCTTGTTCAGCTCGGTATGCAGCCAGTGCTGCAGTTCGCGGTCGCTGTCCAGTCGGGTGAACTCGCCCTCGATCAGCGCCCGCTCGCGCTCATCGATGTGGCCATCGGACTTGGCCGCTGCCACCAGCGCCCGCAACACCGCCTGGCTGTGCTGCTCGACCTGAGCCGGCGGCAGGCGGTCGACGGTCTGCGGTTCGCCGGCCGTAACCTGCTGACGCGCCTGCCAGTTGCCGTAAGCCTTGTAAGCCAAGACGCCGAGCGCAGCCAGGCCGCCATAGGTAAGGGCCTTGCCGCCATATTTACGCGCCTTCTTGCTGCCCAGCAGCAAACCCAGCGCGCCACCACCCAAAAGGCCACCGCCGGCCCCGGAAAGCAGGCCGCCAAGCCCGCTCGCGCCCGCCGCAGGCTTGCCGGAAGCCGATTGTTTGTTCAGCAACTCCTGGCCAGATTTCAGCAGTTGATCCAGTAGGCCACGGGTGTTCATGTGCAGCTCTCCAGGTGAAGGAAGTCAGCCGCCAGAGTAAAGCCTGCCTGCCCATGGGCCATGCACGGATTTGCTTCTGGATGTTGCATTGGCTGGCAAAAAGCCAACTAGACTCGACCACTGCCGCGACCAAAATCTCCAAGAAGAGGGAACACCATGTCAGTGCACAAGACCGCATTGCTCGGCGCCGCCACCTGCGCCGTACTGGCCAGCGCCAGCCTGCAGGCCGCCGAACCGCCCAAGGCCCTGGGCGCCGGCGAAGGGCGCCTGGACATCGTCGCCTGGCCCGGCTACATCGAGCGCGGTGAAAGCGACAAGGCCTACGACTGGGTGACGGGCTTCGAAAAGGAAACCGGCTGCAAGGTCAGCGTGAAAACCGCTGCCACCTCGGACGAGATGGTCAGCCTGATGACCAAGGGCGGCTACGACCTGGTTACCGCCTCGGGCGATGCGTCGCTGCGACTGATCGCCGGCAAGCGGGTACAGCCGATCAACACCGCACTGATCCCCAACTGGAAGAACATCGACCCGCGCCTGCAGAACGGCGACTGGTACGTGGTCGACAAGCAAGTCTATGGCACCCCGTACCAGTGGGGGCCGAATGTACTGATGTACAACACCAACATTTTCAAACAGGCGCCGACCAGTTGGGGCGTGGTGTTCGTGCCGCAGGACCTGCCCGATGGCAAGCCGAACAAGGGCCGCGTACAGGCCTACGACGGGCCGATCTACATTGCCGACGCCGCGCTCTACCTGAAGTCGGCCAAACCCGAACTGGGCATCAAGGACCCGTACGAACTGAACGAAGAACAGTACAAGGCCGTGCTGGAACTGCTGCGCCAGCAGCAGCCGCTGATTCACCGGTACTGGCATGACGCTACGGTGCAGATGAGCGACGTGAAAAACGAAGGCGTGGTCGCCTCCAGTTCCTGGGGCTACATGGTCAATGGCCTGAAGGCTGAGAACCAGCCAGTGGCCTCGACCATCCCCAAAGAGGGTGCAACCGGCTGGGCCGACACCACCATGCTGCACGCCGAGGCCAAGCACCCCAACTGCGCCTACAAGTGGATGGACTGGTCGCTGCAGCCCAAGGTGCAGGGCGACGTGGCTGCCTGGTTCGGCTCGTCGCCGGCAGTCCCGGCGGCGTGTACCGGCAGCGAACTGCTGGGCGCCGAGGGTTGCAAGACCAATGGTTTCGATAACTTCGACAAGATTGCCTTCTGGAAAACCCCGCAGGCCCAAGGGGGCAAGTTCGTGCCGTATAGCCGCTGGACCCAGGATTACATCGCCATCATGGGTGGGCGCTGAGGTTGCCTGAATGCCTGTACCGGCCTTTTCGCGGGCAAGCCCGCTCCCACAGGAGCTTAACCGCCTGCAAGGGTGGCGCTTCTCCTGTAGGGGCGGGCTTCCCCGCGAAGCGGCCCGCACAGGAGAACCCTTGTTGTCCGGAGCCCACGCATGCCCCTAGCCGTCCAGTTCACCCAGGTTTCCCGCACCTTCGGCGAGGTCAAGGCCGTCGACCAGGTCAGCATCGACATTATCGATGGCGAGTTCTTCTCCATGCTGGGCCCTTCCGGCTCGGGCAAGACCACCTGCCTGCGCCTGATCGCCGGCTTCGAACAACCCAGCAGCGGCTCGATCCGCATCCATGGCGTGGAAGCCGCTGGCGTGCCGCCCTATCAGCGCGACGTCAATACCGTGTTCCAGGACTATGCGCTGTTCCCGCACATGAACGTGCTCGACAACATCGCCTATGGCCTGAAGGTAAAAGGCGTTGCCAAGGCCGAACGCCACAGCCGTGCCGAAGAGGCCCTGGCAATGGTAGCCCTGGCCGGCTACGGCGCGCGCAAGCCGGCGCAGCTGTCTGGCGGCCAGCGCCAGCGCGTGGCCCTGGCCCGGGCGCTGGTCAACCGGCCACGGGTGCTGCTGCTGGACGAACCGCTCGGCGCGCTGGACTTGAAGCTGCGCGAGCAGATGCAGGGCGAACTGAAAAAACTCCAGCGCCAACTGGGTATCACCTTCGTCTTCGTCACCCATGACCAGACCGAGGCGCTGTCGATGTCCGACCGCGTGGCAGTGTTCAATCGCGGCCGCATCGAGCAGGTCGACACCCCGCGCAACCTGTACATGAAGCCCGCCACCCCATTCGTCGCCGAGTTCGTCGGCACCTCTAACGTGGTGCGTGGCGAGCTGGCCCTGGCCCTCAACGGCAGCCCGGCGCCCTTCTCCATCCGGCCCGAACATATCCGCCTGGGCGACCCTGTGGTAACCAGCCATGAAGTGCAGGTCAGCGGGCTGCTGCGCGATGTCCAGTACCAGGGCAGTGCTACCCGCTACGAATTGCAGCTGGACAGCGGCCAGTTGCTGGCGGTAAGCCAGGCCAACGACCGCTGGCAGGCGCAGGCCCAGGGCTGGCAGCCGGGGCAACGGGTGCAGGCGCACTGGCCACGCGAAGCAATGACGCTGCTGCAGGAAACCGAGGGCCGCTGATATGAGCACTTTGCGCGGCCTGTCCAACCTGCTGTACCGGCGCCCCAACCTGTATTTGGCACTGCTGTTGATCCCCCCGCTGACCTGGTTCGGCGCGATCTACCTCGGCTCGCTGCTGAACCTGTTGTGGCAGGGGTTCTATACCTTCGACGACTTCACCATGGCGGTGACCCCGGACCTCACCCTGGGCAACTTCGCCGCGCTGTTCAACCCGTCGAACTTCGACATCATCCTGCGCACCCTGGGCATGGCTGTAGCTGTATCGCTGGCCAGTGCGGTACTGGCTTTCCCCATCGCCTACTACATGGCGCGCTTCACCAGCGGCAGGACCAAGGCGTTTTTCTACATCGCAGTGATGATGCCGATGTGGGCCAGCTACATCGTCAAGACCTATGCCTGGACCCTGTTGCTGGCCAAGGGTGGGGTGGCCCAGTGGTTCGTCCAGCAACTGCATCTGGATGCCCTGCTGCAAGCCGTGCTGACGGTGCCGGGCGTGGGCGGTAGCACGCTGTCGACCTCGCACCTGGGGCGGTTCATGGTGTTCGTGTACATCTGGCTGCCGTTCATGATCCTGCCGATCCAGGCGTCGCTGGAGCGCTTGCCGCCATCGCTGCTGCAAGCCTCGGCAGACCTCGGTGCACGGCCCGGGCAAACCTTCTTGCAGGTAATTCTGCCACTGTCGATCCCCGGCATAGCCGCCGGCTCCATCTTCACCTTCTCGCTCATCCTGGGCGACTTCATCGTGCCGCAGCTGGTCGGCCCGCCCGGCTACTTCATCGGCAGCATGGTCTATGCCCAGCAAGGGGCGATCGGCAACATGCCGATGGCTGCCGCGTTCACCCTGGTGCCGATCGTGCTGATTGCCGTGTACCTGTCCATCGTCAAGCGCCTGGGGGCTTTCGATGCACTCTGAAAAAGCCTCCACGGGGCTTCGCCTGGCAGCCTGGGGCGGGCTGCTGTTTCTGCACTTCCCGATCCTGATCATCTTCCTGTATGCCTTCAACACCGAAGACGCGGCGTTCAGCTTCCCGCCCAAGGGCTTTACCCTGAAGTGGATTGCCGTGGCTTTCGCCCGCCCCGATGTGTTGGAGGCGATCAAGCTGTCGCTGCAGGTAGCCTGCCTGGCCACGCTGATCGCACTGGTGCTCGGCACACTGGCCTCGGCAGCGCTGTACCGGCGCAGCTTTTTCGGCAAGGAGGGCATTTCGTTGATGCTGATCCTGCCCATCGCCCTGCCCGGCATCATCACCGGCATCGCCCTGCTCTCGGCGTTCAAAGCCTTGGGTATCGAGCCCGGGGTATTCACCATCGTGGTCGGCCACGCCACTTTCTGCGTGGTGATCGTCTACAACAACGTCATCGCCCGCCTGCGGCGTACCTCGCAGAGCCTGATCGAAGCCTCGATGGACCTAGGCGCCGATGGCTGGCAAACCTTCCGCTACATCGTCCTGCCCAACCTCGGCTCGGCACTGCTCGCCGGCGGCATGCTGGCGTTTGCCCTGTCGTTCGATGAAATCATCGTCACCACCTTTACCGCCGGCCACGAACGCACCCTGCCGATCTGGCTGCTCAACCAGCTCAGCCGCCCCCGCGACGTACCCGTGACCAACGTGGTGGCCATGTTGGTGATGCTGGTAACCATGCTGCCAATTCTTGGCGCCTATTACCTGACCCGTGGCGGCGAAAGCATTGCGGGCAGTGGCAAATGATCCTGGAGGAGTCCCCGATGCAAACGCAGATGCTGATCAATGGCCAACTGGTCGCTGGCCAAGGCCCTGCCTGGACCGTGCTCAACCCGGCACTGGGCACCGCCCTGGCACAGATCAACGAGGCCACCGAGGCGCAGGTGGACAGCGCCGTGCGCGCCGCCGACCAGGCCTTTGACAGCTGGTCGCAGACCAGCCCCAAGGAGCGCGCGCAGGCCTTGCTGGCTTTGGCCGACGCCATTGAAGGGCATGGCGATGAACTGGCCCGGCTGGAATCGCAGAACTGCGGCAAGCCGTTCAGCGCCGCGCTCAATGACGAGATCCCGGCGATTGCCGACGTATTCCGCTACTTTGCCGGTGCGGCGCGTTGCCTGGGCGGTTCGGCGGCAGGCGAATACCTGCCGGGCCACACCTCGATGATCCGTCGCGACCCGTTGGGGGTGGTGGCCTCCATCGCACCGTGGAACTACCCGTTGATGATGCTGGCCTGGAAGATCGCCCCGGCCCTGGCAGCCGGCAACACGGTGGTGATCAAACCCTCCGAACTGACCCCGCTGACGGCCCTGCGGCTGGGTGAACTGGCCCAGGACCTGCTGCCGCCAGGCGTGCTGAACATTCTTTTCGGCCGGGGCCAGACCGTCGGCAACCCGCTGGTCAGCCACCCCAAGGTGCGCATGGTGTCGCTGACCGGCTCGATCCCCACTGGCGTGCACATCATCAGCGCCACCGCCGACAGCGTGAAACGCATGCACATGGAGCTGGGCGGCAAGGCGCCTGTGCTGGTGTTCGACGACGCCGATATCGACGCCGCCATCGACGGCATCCGCACCTTCGGCTTCTACAACGCCGGCCAGGACTGCACCGCAGCCTGTCGCCTGTACGTACAGGACGGGATCTACGAGCGCTTTGTCGAGCGCCTGGGTGCAGCAGTGGCGAGCCTGAAACCTGGCCTGCAGGAGGCCGAGGACACCGAGCTGGGGCCATTGATCAGTGCCCAGCATCGCGACAAGGTCGCCGGGCTGGTGCAGCGGGCCATCGCCCAGCCACACATTCGCCTGGTGACGGGTGGCAAGGCGATTGCTGGCGAGGGTTTCTACTTCGAGCCGACCGTGCTGGCCGACGCCCTGCAGGACGACGAAATCGTGCGCAACGAAGTGTTCGGCCCGGTGGTGTCGGTCACCCGCTTCACAGACGAAGCGCAGGCGCTGGAATGGGCCAACGACTCCAACTACGGCCTGGCCTCATCGGTGTGGACCCGCGACACCGGCCGCGCCCACCGCCTGGCGGCGCGCTTGCAGTATGGCTGCACCTGGGTGAATACCCATTTCATGCTGGTCAGCGAAATGCCCCACGGCGGGCAGAAGCATTCCGGGTATGGGAAAGACATGTCGATGTATGGGCTGGAGGACTACACCTGTGTGCGGCATGTGATGATCAAGCATTGAGGAGGCACAGGGGTACGTCGGTAGATTTGTAACGCCAACGAGATCGAGCGCCGCCCGCGCGGCGCATCGCGAGCTATCGCTCGCTCCTACGTTTGTTTCGGGCCAGTCACGCCTGTGACAGGCGCGCGCGACCGCCTGGTTTGTACGACGCGATATCGCGCCATGCGCCAAGGCGTTCGCGCGCAAATCCCACAGGCATAATTGGCCCGAAACAAACGTAGGAGCGAGCGATAGCTCGCGATGCGCCGCGCGGGCGGCGCTCGATCTCAGCCCCATACAAAATTCTCGCCACCCACAAGGAACTCGACGCCCCTAGTCCCGCAAATCAGACTCGTGAATCGGGTTGGCCCTGCTCGTGGCGCGTTGGTACTGCGCAGGCCAGGTGGCCTTGTTGCCGCCCAGATCGTCATCGGCATGCAGCGGCCAGTACGGGTCGCGCAGCAGTTCGCGGGCCAGGAAGATGATATCGGCCTGCCCGGTGCGCAGGATGTGCTCGGCCTGGGCCGGTTCGGTGATCATGCCCACAGTGCCAGTGGCGATTTCCGATTCCTTGCGCACGCGCTCGGCGAAACGGGTCTGATAGCCGGGGCCGGTGGGGATTTCGGCGTTTACCGAGGTGCCGCCAGAGGACACATCGATCAGGTCCACACCCAAGCCCCGCAGGCGCCGGGCCAGTTCGACGGTTTCATCCGGGTTCCAACCATCTTCCACCCAGTCGGTTGCCGAAACCCGCACGAACAGTGGCAACTCCGCGGGCCAAACCTTGCGCACTGCCTCGACCACCTGCAAGGTCAGGCGGATGCGGTTTTCAAAGCAGCTACCGTACTCGTCACGCCGCTGGTTGCTCAGGGGTGATAGGAACTGGTGCAGCAGATAGCCGTGCGCGGCGTGGATCTCAACCACCTTGAAACCGGCCTTCAAGGCGCGCTCGGTAGAGGCGACGAAGGCGCCAATTACATCCTCAATCTCGTCCTGGCTCAACTCGCGCGGCGCGGTGTGTTGCGGGTCGAAGGCGATTTTCGAGGGCCCCACCGGCTGCCAGCCGCCCTCTTCCAGTTTGACGCTACCTGGTTTGCCCAGCCATGGGCGATAGGTGCTGGCCTTGCGCCCGGCGTGGGCCAGCTGGATGCCAGCCACGGCGCCCTGGGCGGTGATGAAGCGGGTGATGCGTTGTAACGGGGCGATCTGCGCGTCGTCCCACAGGCCAAGGTCTTCGGCGGTGATGCGGCCATCGGCGGTAACCGCCACGGCTTCGGTGATCACCAGGCCCGCGCCACCTACGGCGCGGCTGCCAAGATGAACAAGGTGCCAGTCGTTGGCCAGGCCATCGACGGCGGAATACTGACACATCGGCGACACGGCGATGCGGTTGGGCAGGGTCAACTGACGCAGGGTGTAAGGCTCGAGCAGCAGGCTCATGAGGGCACCTCCCAAGGACTCCAATGGTGATCCGGCCCGGACACTCAATTGCACGTCCCTGGCCCAGGTCCGGTCATAACTTCAGACTAGACCAGAATGGGTGGGGGGAAGGTTCCATGG
>NZ_QJRL01000064.1 GCF_003205205.1 Pseudomonas sp. LB-090624 | reverse complement strand
CCGTGGCGGCCTGCACCAGGCAGCCACGCAAGCCGAACAACACAGCAGTGAAGGCGGGTGCAGCGTCCATGGCGACTTCCCCCAAATAGACGGCAGGCTATTCGGTGATTGTTACGGTGCTGTGACACTGCCAATCGTGCAACAGTTGTTCACAAAATATTGAGCAAACGTGTGTAAAGCTGATTATCAGCCCGCAAGGCTCTATACTGCCGCCGTACGGCAGCGCGACCCGTTGCGCTTGCGGCCGAGAATTTCGATGGAGAAACATCTATGCGTAGGATCGGTGCCAGTGTGCTCGAACGAGTCACCCAGGCCTGTGTCTGCGCCAGCATGTTGCTGGCGCCCGTGGCAGCCACCCAGGCTGCCACTGAGGAAGATCCCTGGGAAGCGGTCAACCGCCCGATTTTCCGCTTCAACGATACCCTCGACACCTATGCGCTCAAGCCATTGGCCAAGGGTTACCAAGCTGTTACCCCGCAGTTCCTCGAAGATGGCATCCACAACATCTTCCGCAACCTGGGTGACGTGACCAACCTGGCCAACGACGTGCTGCAGCTCAAGCCCCATGCGGCGGGCGTAGATACTGCGCGGCTGATCGTCAACACCACCTTCGGCCTGGGTGGTTTCTTCGATGTGGGCACCAAGATGGGCCTGCAGCGCAATGACGAGGACTTCGGCCAGACCCTGGGCTACTGGGGTGTGCCGAGTGGCCCGTACGTGGTCATTCCGTTGTTGGGCCCAAGCACTGTGCGTGACGGCGTGGCCAAGTACCCGGACGGCTACACCAAGCCCTACCGCTACATCGACCACGTACCGACCCGTAACTCGATCTTTGCCCTGGACATAGTCGATACCCGGGCCAGCCTGTTGTCGGCCGAAAAGCTGATTCAGGGTGACAAATACATCTTCATACGCAACGCCTACCTGCAGAACCGCGAGTTCAAGGTCAAGGATGGCGAAGTCGAAGACGACTTCTGATTCATCCAGCAGGGGCCGCATGCGGCCCCTGTTTCAATGCATCGCCAGAATCCGTAGCCCGAATTTCTGCTGCCCGCCTGGCTGGTCGGCAATCCACACCACTTCGGTGCTGGCATGCAGCCCCTTCAGTGCCGGGTGGTCGGAGTCGATCTGCACCTCGATCCGGTCCCCTACTTGAAAACGCGCCTGCGCCTGCACCTGCATGCCGCCGCTGGACAGGTCCAGGCATACCGCCGCAATCACCTGGTCTGCGTGCAATAGGCTGACCCCGGTGTCTAGGCGCATGCGGATGAAATCGCGTTTCTCGCTGTGGCTGGAGGGCGTGTGGGGCATGCTGCATCCTTCCCATCGGGGTGCGCTGATCAACTTTCTTATAACTCCCGGTGATTTGCCCTGTAAAGAGCGGCAAGGTCGACCGTTGCATGCTTGAAACCCCTGGCGGATGGGAGTACCGTCTGCGCCTTACAAGGTACCTCTGACAGTTGCCGGGCAGGTGTTCTTGTCCTACAACTCAAGTAGAGTGTGACCATAGCGAATTCCCGTAGCTGGCCGTCTGCCTTGCCGACACCGCTGCACCAACCTAAATCGGCGCCGTTCGCCCACATGCAGAAAACCAGTGCAACGCTGCTGATCATTGATGACGACGACGTGGTCCGTGCGAGCCTCGCCGCCTATCTTGAAGACAGTGGCTTCAGCGTCCTCCAGGCCGGTAATGGCCAGCAGGGCCTTCAGGTCTTCGAAGAACACCAGCCCGACCTCGTGATCTGCGATCTGCGCATGCCGCAGATGGGCGGCCTCGAACTGATCCGCCAGGTCAGCGAGCGTGCGCCGCAGTTACCGGTGATCGTGGTGTCTGGTGCCGGCGTCATGAGTGATGCGGTGGAAGCGTTGCGCCTGGGCGCCGCTGACTACCTGATCAAGCCGCTGGAAGACCTGGCCGTACTCGAGCATTCGGTACGCCGTGCCCTCGACCGGTCACGCCTGGTGCTGGAAAACCAGCGCTATCGCGACAAGCTCGAAGCCGCCAACCGTGAGCTGGAGGCCAGCCTGCATCTGTTGCAGGAGGACCAGACCGCCGGTCGCCAGGTGCAGATGAACATGCTGCCGGAAAACCCCTGGGTAGCCGGCGAGTTCGCTTTCGAGCACCAGATCATCCCGTCGTTGTACCTGTCGGGTGATTTTGTCGATTACTTCCGCGTGGACGAACGGCGCATCGCCTTCTACCTCGCTGATGTTTCCGGGCATGGCGCGTCGTCGGCCTTTGTCACCGTGCTGTTGAAATTCATGACCACGCGCCTCATGTTCGAACTCAAGCGCAGCAGAATGCGCGAGTTCAAGCCGTCGGAAGTGCTCAGCCACATCAACCGCGGTCTGATCAACAGCAAGCTGGGCAAGCATGTAACCATGGTTGGCGGGGTGATCGACGAAGAGTCTGGCCTGCTGACCTACGCCGTTGGCGGCCATTTGCCGCTGCCGGTACTGTACACCCCCGAGCACTGCCGCTACCTGGAAGGCCGTGGCCTGCCGGTTGGGCTGTTCGACGAGGCCACCTACCAGGACTTGGTGGTAGAGCTGCCACCGCAGTTCAGCCTCAGCCTGATGTCCGATGGCATTCTGGACCTTTTGCCGGGTGATACGCTCAAAGATAAAGAAGCCGCCTTGCCGGAGATCGTCAAGGCAGCAGGTGGCAGCCTGGATGGGCTGCGTCAACGATTTGGATTGGCTACGCTTGGGGAGATGCCGGATGATATCGCCCTATTGGTGTTGAGCAGGAACCTTCAATGAGTACCGGTAGAATCCAGTTCGCCGAGCAGAGCGGTACCTTCGTATTGAAATTCGTCGGTGAAGTGCGTCTGACCCTGTGTTCGGCGCTGGATGCGACGATCGAGAAGATTTTCACTGCGCTGAACTTCTCGGCGATTGTCATCGACCTCACCGAAACCGAGAGCATCGACAGCACTACCCTGGGCCTGCTGGCCAAGCTGTCGATCTTGTCGCGGCAGAAGGTTGGCCTGCTGCCGACCGTCGTCACCACCAACCCGGACATTTCCCGGTTATTGCAATCGATGGGCTTCGATCAGGTATTCAACATCGTCGATCGGCCGATTCCGTGCCCGGAATGCCTGACCGACCTGCCGTCGCAGGACCAGAACGAAGATGTCGTGCGTTCCAAGGTGCTGGAGGCGCACAAGATTCTCATGGGCCTGAACGACTCCAACCGTGAAGCCTTCCATGACCTGGTCAGCGCGCTGGAGCGCAGCTGACCTCTAGCCTGCACTGGCCTAGCCGCGGGTTCGCTCGCGCAAGGGCCTGTAGGGGCGGCTGATTTACCGAATCAGCTATTTCTCGCCAACGAACTCGGTGGCCTCCCTCCCGCCTGCATCCAGCTGATACACCCGCGCCGGCCGCCCCTGTTCATCAAAAAACACCTGCCCCAGCCCCGCGCCATTCCATAACCGTTCCCCCGCCTTGCTATGGCTCGGCGTGCGCGGCACCACCTCCATCTGCCGGCGCTTGGTGAACCAGTTCAGTGGTGAGCGAGGCGCATACAACCAGCGGTTGAGCCGGTCCAGTACATCCAGCAAGCGCCGTGGGAACTCGTTCTTGATCCCGCTACTGGTCACCTGCCACAGATGCGGGCTGCGCTGGCGGTGGCGAATCAGCACCTCATACACGAAGGAGTAATGCACATCTCCCGACAGCACCACGTAGTGCCCCGGGGTGCGCGAGTGGCGGAAGATATTGAGGATGACCTGCGCTGCACCGCGGTGGGCCATCCAGTTCTCGGCATCCACCAGCAGCGGGTAGCCCATCCAGCTGAACACCTTCTGCACCGTCTCGATCAGCTTCACCCCGAAAATCGGCGCAGGCGACACGATGACCGCGGAGGGATGATCGAGCAGTGCTTGCTGCAATTCACTCAGCGCCTCCCAGTCAAGCAGTCCGGACGGCTTGGCCAAGTTGCTTTCGCTGCGCCAGCGCCGCGTACGGGTGTCCAGGACCAGCAACGGTGGCTCGGTAGGCAGGCTGAACTGCCAGCCCTGGAAACGCAGCAGGTCGCCGATGAGCTCATCGTGGTTGTGACGGGTCAGCGCCTGGCATTGCCCGAGCAGAGGCTTGCAGGTGTCGGGGTCATTACCCCAGGCCTGGCACAGCAGGTAGCCGAGCAGGGCATTGCCGATTATCCGCCGCGAGAACGGGTGGCCGTAGGCGGTCTCTTCCCACTGTGCCGAAAGGTTCCAGTCGTCGGTGATGTCGTGGTCGTCGAATATCATCAGGCAAGGCAGGTGGGCCATCACCCGCGCCACTTGGCCGAGGTTGTCGGCAAACCCCTGGATCAGTGGCAGCTCATGCCGGTAACGAGCCTGGTGCTGGTCGTTGAGCCCGCTGGGCATGTCCAGGTTCACCAGTTGCCAGGGCACCGGCGACCACACCAGCAGGTACATGGCCATGACTTCGGCAAAGCTCACCAGATGGTTGTCGGCGTTGCTGGACGAGAATATCGGTTTGCGCTTGCCGCCAAAAAAGCGTTCGCGCAGGGTGTCGTTGCGTTCCAGCGCCGGCAGCAGGTCGGCGCGGTGGTAGTAGCTGGCCGGGTGCTGGTACAGCGCCTGGCTGTCGGCTACCACCGCACCCTCCAGTTGCTCATCGAACAGGCCCAGGCGCGCGATCAGGCCATGGATGGCACGCAGCATCGGGCCTGCGACGTCGTCGGCGTATACCTGGTCGCCGGTCATCAGCAGCACGGCGGGGCGATCTTCTGCGCTTGTACAGGCCTGCAGCAGGCGGTCAGCACACAGCAGACCATCGGCAGCGGGGTGGTGCGGCTTGCGGCAGGAACCGTGCAGCAAATGGTCGAGGCGCTCACGCAGTACCAGGCTCGGGCGCAGGGTGCCGGGGTAGAGCAGGTGTGGGGCCCAGTCGGCGATACCTTGGCCGTTGATCAGCAGGTCGTAGTCGAGCAGCTGGTTGCACGGCAGGGTGCTGGTGAAGTGGATGTCCAGCAGGTGGATGTAGGCGTGCCGACCTATTGGCACCACCTGGCAATCGACCTGGGCTTCGCTTGCCGGGCAGATGAATTGGGGTTGCAGTGGTTCTGTGGCGACCAGCCAGATGGCCAGGCGCTGGGGCTCCAGGCGGCGCAGGATCGGGCCGGCGAGTACGAGGGGCAAGGGGGTACAGGAAGTCATCGACAGCTCGGGTGGCTTATCGGGCCCCTTCGCGGTAATTCCGCGCCCACACGTACAGCGCCAATTTCAGGCCTGTGGGTAGGTGTGGGTGCGGGTTTACCCGCGAAGAGACCCTGGAATTCAATTCACAACTGAGGCTTGGCAAAACAAAACGGGCGGAAAATGCTGAACACTTCCCGCCCGTCTGGCAAACCCGAACTGTATCAGCCCTTTTCAGCCATCAGCTTTTCAAGCTTCTCCTGGTCCCGGGCAAACTGCCGGATACCCTCGGCCAGTTTCTCGGTGCCCATGGCATCTTCGTTCATCGCCCAGCGGAACTGGCTTTCGCTCAGTACGTGCTTGGCCTCGCCGGTATTGCCCGGCTTGAGAATGCGCGGCAGCTCGCCCTGGTCGCTGCTGAGCTTGTCGAGCAGGTCCGGGCTGATGGTCAGGCGGTCGCAACCGGCCAGTTGTTCGATCTGGCCGATATTGCGGAAGCTGGCGCCCATGACCACGGTGTTGTAGCCATTGGCCTTGTAGTAGTTGTAGATGCGTGTGACCGACTGTACGCCCGGGTCCTCGGCGCCCACGTATTCCTGGCCGGTGCTCTTCTTGTACCAGTCGTAGATACGGCCCACGAATGGCGAAATCAGGAACACCCCGGCATCTGCGCAGGCCTGGGCCTGGGCGAAGGAGAACAGCAGGGTCAGGTTGGTCTGGATGCCTTCCTTTTCCAGCTGCTCGGCAGCGCGGATGCCCTCCCAGGTTGAGGCCAGCTTGATCAGCACGCGGTCGCGGCCAACACCTGCCTTGTCATACAGGTCGATCAGCGCGCGCGCCTTGGCCAGCAGGGCCGGTTCGTCGAACGACAGGCGGGCATCCACTTCGGTGGAGATACGCCCCGGGATGACCTTGAGAATGCCCGAGCCCACAGCGACGGCAAACTGGTCGCAGGCCAGGTCGACATTGCCCTTGGCATCGGCCTTTACCTGCTTGAGCAGGTCGGCGTAGCCTGGGATGGTTGCAGCCTTGAGCAGCAGCGACGGGTTGGTGGTGGCATCGACCGGTTTCAGGCGGGTGATGGCGTCCAGGTCCCCGGTGTCGGCGACCACGGTGGTGAACTGCTTGAGTTGTTCCAGCTTGGAGGTCATGGGCGTGCTCTGTCCTGTGCAATGACTCGACATTACCCGAGCCCCGACAGCCGCTCAAGGGCTGTCGGCGCGGGCTTGCCCGTGAAGGGCGGTGCGAAGGTGAGCATTCGAGTCGCAGGGGCGCGCGAGGTTCCGCAAACACACAAGCCGGCGCCTGCGCGACCCGCCCCCACAAAAATTCCATGACCTGGCTGGGCTGCATTAGCGCCCCTGCAGCAACTCCATCGCCTGGTCGAACACTGCCAACGGCTCGGCCGCCTTGTGAATGTCCGCCGACAGCAACTGGCGGAAGCGGCGCGCGCCCTTGAACCCTTGGGCCAGCCCCAGGATATGCCGGGTAACGTGGTGCATCGCGCCGCCACCTTCCATATGCGCCACAATGTAAGGCCGCAACTGCGCCAGCGCCTCGCTGCGGCTGACCACCGGCGCCTCGCTGGCAAACAGCTGCTGGTCCACCTCGGCCAGCAGGTAAGGGTTGTGGTACGCCTCACGCCCCAGCATTACGCCATCGAAGGTTTCAAGGTGGGCCTGGCATTCTGCCAAGGTCTTGATCCCGCCGTTCAGCACGATTTCCAGGTCCGGGAAGTCCGCCTTCAGCTGCGCTGCCACGTCATAGCGCAGCGGCGGGATCTCGCGGTTCTCTTTCGGCGAAAGCCCTTCGAGAATGGCGATGCGCGCATGCACGGTAAAGCTGCGGCAGCCGGCCTCGCGCACCTGGCCGACGAAGTCGCACAGCTCGCCATAGCTGTCACGGCCGTTGATGCCAATCCGGTGCTTGACCGTGACCGGGGTGGATACCGCATCGCGCATGGCTTTCACACAATCGGCCACCAGTGCCGGGTGGGCCATCAGGCAGGCGCCGATCATGTTGTTCTGCACCCGGTCGCTCGGGCAGCCGACGTTGAGGTTGACCTCGTCGTAGCCTGCGTCCTCGGCCAGCCGCGCGCAGGCAGCCAGGTCAGCCGGCACGCTCCCGCCAAGTTGCAGCGCCAACGGGTGCTCGGAAACGTCGTGGCGCAGGAAACGGTGGGCGTCGTTGTGCAGCAAGGCGCCGGTAGTGACCATTTCGGTGTAGAGCAAGGTGTGCTTGGAGAGCAGGCGCAGGAAGAACCGGCAGTGGCGGTCTGTCCAGTCCATCATGGGGGCAACGCTGAAGCGGCGTGACGGCTCAGGGCGCGTGGTTTCTGGCTTGGAGCCTGATTTTGCGGTCATTTCGTTCAACGTGTTTTGTACCAATTTTTCGGGGGTGGGCGTTTTTACCAAGCGCTTGGTAACAATGTACCAACCGACAGTCGACGTGTACCAATCTCGGATGGCAGCGGTCAGCACGCATAAAAAGGCACGATGGCAGCACTGGCTACCTCGTCCAGATCCGCATTAATAGCGACAAGGTGACAGTCTACCAAGAGAGCCAAACGTTCGCCTGCAAACCAGGCTGCAGTGGCTTGGGCGAAGCGACGGGAAACCGAGTTGGCTGTGAGCCGCCTATTCGAAATGGATGGGGGTACCCCGCGCGTATCGAGTGTTTCCGGTCATTGTGACTGGAATTGGCTGGGGCGTTATACCTATCTGAGGGGGCGTGGCGATCCATCTGTCAGGAGTGGCGATCGTGTCCCGGGAAGTGGTGTAACTCATCATGGCTCTTGCCATTGAGTTCGCCGTTTAGTTGATCACAGCTGACAGCTTGGCTTGTGGATTATCGCTGACCGCTTCGAAGGCCTCCAACTGCATG
>NZ_QJRL01000063.1 GCF_003205205.1 Pseudomonas sp. LB-090624 | reverse complement strand
GGCCTCAGCGCTTGACGGGCATCCATGCCCGTCACCTGCCTCCGCAATGCCTGCGTTCGGCCTCCTGAAGTCGCGAAGATCAAGATCAAGATCAAGATCAAGATCAAGATCAAGATCAAGATCAAGAACAAGAACAAGAACAAGAACAAGAACAAGAACATCTCGGGCTGATTGAATGCGTAGCGGTACAGTACAGTTGTCGCTCTTTATTTTTATTGACTGTACTGGCCACTGACTCCGCATAATGCCGCTTCGAATTGACCCGGAGGTGGCATGCACAAGACAGTCCTGGTACTGGTGGAAACCGTCGATGATTACCTGCCAATGCTCGAGCAGGCCGGTTATCAACTGATCCGTGCCCCCTCACCGCAACAACGGGCTGATGCCATCCTGCGTCACGCCAATGCAGTCGATGCCGTGCTCACCCGTGGGCCACTGGGCCTGACCGCCGCCGAAATCGACGCCTTGCCCCAATTGCAGATCATCTGCGTCATCGGTGCTGGGTACGAGCAAGTCGACCTGCACGCCGCCGCCGCCCGCGGCATCACCGTCACCAATGGCGCCGGGGCCAATGCCGACAGCGTCGCCGACCACACCCTGGCCTTGCTGCTGGCGCTGCTGCGCGATGTGCCGCGCGCCGACGCCAGCACCCGACGTGGCGAATGGAACCGAGTGATTAGCCCCACGGTCAGCGGCAAGAGACTGGGCATTCTCGGCCTAGGCGCTGTAGGAAGGGCCATCGCCAAACGCGCCCACCTCGGCTTCGACATGCCCATCAGCTACCACAGCCGCACACCACGCCAGGATGTGCCCTACACCTGGTATGACAGCCCAAAGCACCTGGCCGCTGCGGTCGACATCCTCGTGGTTGCCACCCCCGGCGGCACCAGCACCCACCACCTGGTCAACGCCCAGGTGCTGGAGGCCCTGGGCGTGGAGGGTTATCTGGTGAATATCGCCCGGGCCAGCGTGGTCGACACCCAGGCACTGGTTGCCGCACTCCAGCGTGGCCAATTGGCAGGCGCCGCGCTCGACGTTTTCGACTACGAGCCAGCCGTGCCCGATGCCCTCAAAGCCCTGGCCAACACCGTGCTCACGCCCCACGTGGCCGGCCAGTCGCCAGCGGCAGCGCGCGACACGGTGGCCCTGGTGCTTCGCAACCTGCAGGCGTTCTTTGCCGGCGAGCCGGTACTGACCCGGGTCCGCCCCTAACCCATTCAGCCATCTGCCCGGCAGCGCCCGGGCAACAAGGAGTGTGTGCATGCAACTCGAAATCTTCCAGGTCGATGCCTTTTCCGCTGAACCCTTCGGTGGCAACCCGGCCGCAGTCATCCCGTTGCAAAGCTGGCTGCCGGATGATGTGCTGCAGCGCATCGCTGAAGAAAACAACTTGTCGGAAACCGCCTACTTCGTGCGCAATGGCGAAACCTTCGACCTGCGCTGGTTCACCCCGACCGTGGAAGTCGACTTGTGCGGCCACGCCACACTGGCCTCGGCCTATGTGCTGTTCGAACAACTGGGCGAGCAGGCCCAGGTGCTGCGCTTCAACACCCGCAGTGGCGAGCTGCGCGTCAGCCGCAATGCTGATGGGGCGCTGGCCATGGACTTCCCGGCCAAGCAGCCGGTTGCCGAGGATATCCCGCCCAGCCTGTTGCAAGCGCTCGGCCTGAGCCAGGCGCAGGCGCTGTACCGTAGCGACGACTATGTTGTGGTGATCGATGATGCATTGCTGCTCGATACGCTGAGGCCAGACTTCGTGGCGCTGTCGGCTTTCGATGTGCGCGGCATTGCCGTAACTGCGGCAGGGCGTGGCTTCGATTTCGTCACCCGCTGGTTCGGGCCGCGGGTTGGCGTGAATGAAGACCCGGTGACCGGTTCGGCGCACACCTCGCTGGCGCCGGTGTGGGCCGAACGGCTGGGTAAACAGGTGCTGGAATGCGAGCAGGGCGGGGCGCGCAAAGGGCAGTTGCACTGTGAAGTGCCGGGCAATGGCCGGGTGATCATCAGCGGGCGTGCGGCCTTGTACCTGCGCGGCACCGTCTACATCTGAAAGCGGCTCATATAGAACAAACATGACGTAGTGATTTGGCAGGGCCTTGTGGGAGCGGGCTTGCCCCGCGAACACCGGCCAAGCCGGTGCCATGCACCGCGCGGCCCCCTTCGCGGGCCACGCCCGCTCCCACAAAACAGCAGGCATCTATACTTGCTGGCCCAACCCCTGTTCAAGGAGCCTGTCATGGCCCTGGAAAAACACGGCACCTGCCTGTGCGGCGGCACCCGGCTCACCGTCACCGTCGACAACACCCACATCAGCGCCTGCCACTGCAGCATGTGCCGCAAGTGGGCCGGCGGACCGTTGATGGTGGTCGATTGCAGCAAGCCCCCGCTGATCGAAGGGTTGGTGCCCAGCGTCTACGACTCCTCCGACTGGGCTCAACGTGCATTCTGCGGCCAGTGCGGTACGCACTTGTACTACCGGCTCAAGGCCAACGATTTCCATGCCATCCCCGTCGGCCTGCTCGACGGGGACCAGGACTGGGACTTCAACCTGCAGATTTTCGTGGAAGAGAAACCCGCCTGGTATTGCTTCGCCAACCAGACCCAGGAGCTGACCGGCCAAGAGGTCTTCGAGCAGGGTAGTTGACCGTGTTCGCTGCCGCGCCGGGGGCGATGCACCAGCGAACTTGCCAAACAGGCGTATTCCTGAGAAAAGGCGGCATTGTTTTCTAGCGTTTGGAGTATGCACGTGAGCCAAGAACTGCAGATCATCGACCTGGTCGAGGGGGATGGCAAAGCCGCCGTCAAAGGCGCCCTGATCACCACCCAGTACACCGGATGGCTGGCCGACGGCAGCGAGTTCGATTCATCGTGGTCGCGCGGCAAGCCGTTCCAGTGCGTGATTGGCACCGGCCGGGTGATCAAGGGCTGGGACCAGGGCCTGATGGGCATGCGCGTGGGCGGCAAGCGCAAGCTGCTGGTACCGGCGCACCTGGGCTACGGCGAGCGCAGCGTTGGGGCTATTCCGCCAGGTTCGGACCTGACGTTCGAGATCGAGTTGCTTGAGGTGCTGACGCGGGATGACTGACTCGTGGACCTAACCTGGGCGTTGCCCAGGGAGCGGCATCCACCGCCAGGGAGGAACCAAACGGGTTCTGGGCACTCTGACCCTCACTCGTTGCCAAGGATGGCATTCACTAACAGGGCGCCCGGCAACAGCCGGGGAGATGTGGCGGGTGAACCCGATCTCTGCCACACGAGCCTGTCTTGATGAAGTTGCCAACATTCTTCCGCCGCCGCCGTCACTTGCTGCTGAGCCTGGTGCTGACAGCTGTCGCCGTACCGCTGGCGCTGGACGCTGTCGAAGGTCGCGCGCAACCCGTCGATGGGACCCAGACGCTGGTGTTCCTGCGCCATGCCGAAAAGCCGGGCGAGGGCCTGGGCCAGTTGAACTGCCAGGGGCTCAACCGTGCGCTGGACTTGGCTACGCTGCTGCCCGAGCGCTTCGGCAAAGCCGACTTCGTGTTTGCCGCCAACCCCTCGCGAAACGTGGAGGAAGGCAGCAAGGACGAAAGCTACAGCTACATCCGCCCGCTGATGACCATTACCCCCAGTGCCATCCGCCTCGGCTTGCCGGTGAACATCGACTACGGTGCCAACGACACCGACGAACTGGCCGATGAGTTGCTGAGCGACAAATACCGCAATGCGACCGTGTATACCGCCTGGTCCCATGGCTATCTGCCAGAGCTGATCAACACCGTCGCGGGCAAGGCCCTGGGTGAAGACCGGGTGATCACCGAGGACTGGAGCGGCGACGACTTCGACACCCTCTATGTTCTGACCCTGACCTGGCATGACGGCAAGGCCAGCCTGCTCAGCCGCAATGTGCGCCAGGGCCTGAACGATGGTGCGCATAGCTGCCCGACCTGATACGGCCGCGTACGGCCGGATCAGGCCAACGGTGCCCTAGCGGCCGAAGCGCATTGGCCAGCCCAGCACTTTCTTCGCTCGCGGCGTAGCGTAAGTGCGCACTTTTGACGTGCTCAAGCGCATGCGCACCAGCGCTTCGGCAATCGTCACCGCCGCACTGACGCCATCCACCACCGGCACCCCGGTGCGCTGGCGAATCTGCTCGTCCAGCCCGGCCATGCCGCCGCAGCCCAGGCAAATTACCTCGGCCTTGTCGTCGCGCACGGCACGTTCGGCCTGCTCGACAATCGCTTCCACGGCCCGCTGCGGGTCGGCTTCCAGTTCCAGTACTGCCAGCCCGCTGGCCCGTACCGAAGCGCAGCGGTCATACAGGCCAGATAGCCTCAGGCGGTCTTCGATCAGCGGCACGGTGCGGTCCAGGGTGGTTACCACCGAGTACGCGTGTCCCAGGTACATCGCCGTGCTGGCGGCAGCATCGGTAATGTCCACCACCGGCACGTTCAGCAACTCCTGCAGGCCTTCACGGCCGTGTTCGCCGTAACCGGCCTGGATCACGGCGTCGTAAGGCCCATCGTAGGCCAGCACCCGGTCCATCACGGCGATGGCAGCCAGGTAGCTTTCAAAGTTGCCTTCCACCGACTCGGCGCCGAACCATGGGGTGAGGCCGACGACCTCGGTCCCGGGCGCGGCCACCGCACGGGCCTGCTCGGCGATGGCTTCGGTGATGGCTTCAGTGGTGTTGACGTTGGCGATCAGAATACGCATGGGCAGTCCTCCCTGGTCAATGGCTGCTGTGGTCGACGGCGATGCACTCGCCGCTGACGTCGTGGTATTGGCGGTTGCGCGGTGCGATCAGCAGGTAGATGGCGGCGGCGATGCCGGCACCGATCAGCCACGAGAACGGCGCCACACTGTGGAAGTTGGGCACCAGGGCCAGGATGATGGCCAGCACTGCGGCGGGCACGAAGGCGGCCACGGCACGCAGGTTGATGCCCTTGCTGTAGTGGTAGGCGCCGGCCGGGTCTTCGCTGTACAGCTGTGGCACGTTGATGCAGCCTTTGCGCAGCAACCAGTAGTCGGACATGATCACCCCGTACAGCGGGCCGAGCAGGGCCCCCAGGCCCGACAGGAAGTACACGATCACCAGCGGGCTGTTGTACAGGTTCCACGGCAGGATCAGCACTGCCAGGGTGGCGCTGATAAGCCCTGCGCGGCGGAAGTTGAGGTGGCGTGGTGCGAGGTTGCTGAGCACGAAGGCCGGGGCGACGAAGTTGGCCATGATGTTCACCGCCACGGTGACGATCAGGAAGGCCAGGCAACCCAGCACCAGGAACGCTGTGCTGGGGATGGCGGCGACGATCTGCGTCGGGCTGTCGATGATCTGGCCGTTGATCTGGAACTGCGCGCCGCACAGCACCACGGTGATCACCGCGAACACCAGGATGTTCACCGGCAGGCCCCAGAAGTTGCCGACGCGGATGGTCCTGCGGCACGGCGAGGAGCGGGCGAAATCGCAGAAGTTGAGCACCAGGGTGCCGTAGATCGCCAGCCACAGGGCGCCGCCGGCAAAGATGTTGCGCCACATCTCGTAACCGGTCAGCGGCTCGGCCACCGACCAGGCGATGCGTGCATCGGCCTGGACGTACATGAAACCGGCGAGGGCGGCAACGGTCAGCAGGATGACCGGGCCGGCGAAGCCTTCGTAGCGACGCACCATCTCCATGCCATAGGCAAGGATCACCAACTGCACCAGCCAAATAGCCACGAAGCACGCCCAGCCCAGGCTCGAAAGCCCAAGAATGCTGTCGTGGTCGTAGGCGGCCAGCTGCGGCCACACGGCGGTGAGCAGCACACGCAGCACCACCGAGGCCAGGTAGGTCTGGATGCCGAACCAGGCAATGGCGATGACCGCGCGGATCAGCGCCGGGATCTGCGCACCATGGATACCGAAGGCGATGCGGCTGATGACCGGGAAGGGGACGCCGGTCTTCTGCCCCATGTAACCGGAGAGGTTCATGAAGAAGTACACCAGTGCCGCGCCAATGGCCAGCGACAACAGGATTTGCCAGCCACCCAGGCCGAGGGCGAACAAGCCCATGGCGAACGAATAGTTGGCGATATTGTGCACATCGTTTGTCCACAACGCGAAGATGCTATACCCACCCCAGCGCCGGCCTTCGATGCGCGTTGGTGCAAGGTCGCGGTTATGCAGGCGCGGGCTCAGGGCAAGTGCCGGCCGCTGGCCGGCAAGGATGGAATCGGGGTGGGTGCTGACGACGGATTGTTCAGGGGCAAGGTCGAGGCTGCTACTCATTCCGGCGGGCTCCTGATGCACTTGGACTGCGATGAGCGGGCATGCGCACGGGCTCGCCATCTCGTCAGTGCAGTGTTGGCATCACAGGATTATGGGCGCGACGGCCGCCATTGGACCGGCGTCGCGGGTTCTTGTGTATTTATGTTTTGTTTTAGTTGTATACAAAACACGAGCACACAAAAGCCATTTCTGTGCCAGGCGAAAGTCAGACTTCAACAGATTTTTTTTTCAAATGCATCTTGATTGGCGCTAACTTTATGAAAGCAGGCGAATATAAGTTGACCAAATAAACAGGATTAATTTTTATCCAGCTGTATTAGTTGATCGATTGGTCAAAATTAGTTGCGAAGGGTATGTAACGTATTGGGGCGTTACCTTTAAAAGTGCACACAAAAATGGCACCTAAGGTGACATTCTTGTGTACAAAAAATAGTCAGCTTTTCCCGTGTGAGCCTTTCGCAGCACGGGCGGGCATCATTCCATCGGCGGCAACCGCCGCTTCACCGGGCTTTTCTTGATGATTGCGGTATTGGTCTCGGCCAGCACATTGATGCGGTCCAGCAGGGTGTCCAGTTGCTCCATCGAACGTACATGCAGCCGGGCGATGAAGCAGTCCTCGCCGGTAACCTTGTCACACTCGGTGAACTCGGGAATGGCAATGATCTGCCGTTCAACCTCCTGCAATTGCCCCGGCAGCGGGCGAATGCGCACGATCGCCTGCAACTGGTAACCGAAGGCCCGCGGGTCGACATTCACGGTGTAACCGCGCAGCACACCCCGTTCTTCCAGTCGGCGCAGGCGTTCGCTGACGCTGGGCGCAGACAGCCCACTGACTTGCGCCAGGGCCTTGAGCGAGCGGCGCGAGTCTTCCATCAGCGCATTGATCAGCAGTTGGTCTATCGCGTCGGTCATGTTCACCTCAACAGGTAATTTGCGGTATTTACCTTGATAGTAAAGGCAAGTTCGTCAGTTGGCCTTGGTTATCCGCTGGAAGGCTGGATTGCAACCTGTGCATACTGTTGCCATCGTCGACAGGAGGTGTGGGATGAACGATTCATTGCGCCGTGGCTCGCTGGAAATGGTCGCCGCCATGCTGATTTCCGGGACCATTGGCTGGTTCGTGCTGGTGTCCGGCCAGCCGGTGCTGGAGGTGGTGTTCTGGCGCTGCGTGTTCGGGGCGGTGACCTTGCTGGTGATTTGCGCTGCTTTCGGTTTTCTGCGGCCGGGTGTGATCAGCCGCACGGCGTTCCTGTTGGCGATTGCCAGCGGCGTGGCCATCGTCGGCAATTGGTTGCTGTTGTTTGCTTCGTACTCGCGGGCGTCAATTGCCATCGGCACGGCGGTGTACAACGTGCAGCCGTTCATGCTGGTGGGGCTGGCGGCGCTGTTCCTGGGTGAGAAGATCACCCTGGCCAGGGTGACCTGGCTGAGCGTGGCGTTCCTCGGCATGCTGGCCATCGTCAGTGCTCATGGTACGGGGCAGGCGGGTGGTGAGGACTATTTGCTGGGCATCGCCCTGGCACTGGGGGCGGCGTTGCTGTATGCCGTCGCGGCGTTGATCATCAAGCGCCTGAATGGCACGCCGCCGCACCTCATTGCGTTGATCCAGGTAACCACCGGTGTGCTGTTGCTGGCACCGTGGGTCAAGCTCGGCGGATTGCCGGGTGAACTGCCGGCGCTGGCCAGCCTGCTGACCCTGGGCATGGTACATACCGGCTTGATGTATGTGTTGCTGTACAGCGCCATCCAGCGCTTGCCCACGGCGTTGACCGGGGCGCTGTCATTCATCTACCCGATTGCGGCCATTCTGGTGGACTGGGTGGCGTTCGGGCACCGGCTGGCACCGCTGCAGTGGCTGGGGGTGGGGTTGATCC
>NZ_QJRL01000062.1 GCF_003205205.1 Pseudomonas sp. LB-090624 | reverse complement strand
CCCTGCTGGCACATCTGCCGGAATTCATGGTGCCAGCGCTGTTCATGCACCTCGAAGCCCTGCCGCTGAGCCCCAACGGCAAACTCGACCGCAAGGCGCTGCCAGAGCCCGGCGCGCTGCAGGATCGCCCATTCGAAGCCCCGCAAGGCGAAACCGAAAACCTGCTGGCAGCCATTTGGGCCGAACTACTGGGGGTCGAGCGGGTAGGGCGCCATGACAACTTCTTCGAGCTGGGTGGCCACTCGCTGTTGGCGGTAAGCCTCACTGCACGCCTGCGTGAACGAGGCCTGCAAGCCGATATCCGCGTGTTGTTCGGTCAACCGACCCTGGCCGCGCTGGCCGTTGCAGTTGGCGGTGAAAGCCGGGTCGCGGTGCCGGCCAACCTGATTGACCCAGGCTGTACTCACATCACTCCGGCCCTGCTGCCATTGGCCGGGCTTTCGCAAACCGCGATCGACACCCTGGTGACGCAGATCCCTGGCGGCACGGCGAACATCCAGGACATCTACGGCCTGGCCCCGTTACAACAGGGCATTCTCTACCACCACCTGGCCAGCGAGGGTGCTGACCCATATGTGTTACAGGCGTGCTTTGCCTTCCCGGGCCAAGCCGAACTGGACGCCTTCGCCGCCGCGCTTGACCAGGTCATTGCGCGCCATGACATCCTGCGCACCAGCATCCACTGGCAAGCCCTCGATGAGCCGGTGCAGGTGGTATGGCGCACCACGCCCTCTGTCGCAGCCTTGCGCTGCGATCAGCCACAGGGTGGTATCAATCTGAACCACGCCCCGCTGCTGCGCCTGGTCCCCGAGCAGACCGACAGTGGCCTGCAAGCCACGCTGTTGATCCACCACATCATCCTCGACCATGCCGCCGTCGAGCAGTTGGTGGCCGAGATCACTGCAGTGTTGCAAGGCCAGCTACGGCACGAAGCCAGTGTGCCTTACCGCAACTACGTGGCCCAGGCCCGCCTTGCCGGCGATGCCCAAGGCGACGAAGCGTGGTTCCGTGAACTGCTGGGTGACATCGACGAACCTACCCTTGTGTACGGACTGCACGATGCGCAGACCGACGCCTGCGAAGTGTTCGATAGCCGTCAGGCCCTGGATGGCACACTGTCTGGCCGCCTGCGCGAGCAGGCGCGGCATCTGGGCGTCAGTGTCGCCAGCCTGGTGCACCAGGCCTGGGCGCAGGTGCTGGCCCAGCTGTCCGGGCGCGAGGAGGTGGTGTTCGGCACGGTATTGCTCGGTCGCCTGCAGGGCGGCGAGGGTGCCGAGCGGGCGCTGGGCATGTTCATCAACACCCTGCCGTTGCGCGTCAGCGTTGGCGCGGCAACGACTGCCGATGGCGTGCGCCTGACCCACCAGCGCCTGGCTCGGCTGCTGGTCCACGAACAGGCCTCGCTGGCCCTGGCCCAGCGCTGCAGCGGCGTGCCAGCTACCCAGTCGCTGTTCACCAGCCTGCTCAATTACCGCCACAGCGCACCGGCCAAGGTCGAGCTGCGCCAGGCCTGGCAAGGGATCGAACAGCTGACTGCCCATGAGCGCAGCAACTACCCGCTGGTGGTCAATGTCGATGACCTGGGTGATGGTTTTGTCCTGACCGTGCAAGCGGTGGCACAGGTTGACGGCGGCCAGGTATGCCGCCTGCTGGCTACCGCCCTGGAGCAACTGGCCGATGCCTTGCAAGGTGCTCCGGCCATGTCATTGCATGCGCTAAGCCAACTGGCGCCTGCCGAGCGCGAGCTGGTGCTGCAAGGCTTCAACGCCACTCGCCGTGACTACCCGCGGGATCACGCGCTGCACCAGCTGTTCGGTACCTATGCCGCGCTCACGCCGGCTGCAATTGCCGTGGTGCACGGCCAGCGGCAATGGACCTACCAACAGCTGGAGCAGCATGCCAACCGCCTTGCGCACCACCTGCTGAGCCTGGGCGTGACGCCAGGCGACCGTGTCGCCCTGTCGCTGCCACGCAGTTTCGAGCTGCTGGCGGCGCAGTTGGCCGTCAGCAAATGCGCGGCAGTGTTCGTACCCCTGGACAGCAATGCGCCCGCCGAACGCCAGGCCTTCATGATCGACGATAGCCAGGCCAGGGTGCTGCTGACACGCGCCAGCGAAGTGCAGGCAGGCCAGGCAATCCGGGTGGAACTGGACCGCTGTGAGCTGGCCGGCTACCCGACCCATACGCCGGGGCTGGCGGTGAGCGCTGAAAGCGCAGCCTACATCATGTATACCTCGGGCTCGACCGGCACCCCGAAGGGCGTGCAAGTGCCGCACCGGGCGATCGTGCGCCTGGTGATCAACAACGGTTTTGCCCAGTTCACCCGCGAGGACCGGGTGGCTTTCGCTTCCAACCCCGCGTTCGACGCCAGTACCCTGGAGGTCTGGGCGCCGTTGCTCAACGGTGCCAGCGTCGTCGTCATCGACCAGCAGCAGGTGTTGTCGCGGGAGGCATTGCGTGATGTGCTGCTGGATCAGGGCGTAAGCGTGCTGTGGCTGACGGCGGGCCTGTTCCACCAGTTTGCCGAAGCCTTGCTGCCAGCCTTCGCCAGGCTGCGCTACCTGATGGTGGGGGGCGACGTACTGGACCCGGCGGTAATCGCCCGGGTACTGCGCGAAGGTGCGCCGCAGCACCTGCTCAATGGCTATGGGCCGACCGAGGCCACCACCTTCAGCACCACCCACGCGATCACCACCGTCGACAAGGGCAGCATCCCGATTGGCAAACCGATCGGCAATGGCCGCTGCTATGTGCTCGATGCCCGCCGGCAACCCCTGCCGGTCGGCGCCGTCGGCGAGTTGTACATCGGTGGCGATGGCGTGGCCCTGGGTTACCTTGGCCAGCCCGCACTCACGGCTGATCGCTTCCTCGCCGACCCGTTCAGCCCCCAGCCGGGCGCCCGCATGTACCGCAGCGGTGACCTGGCCAGTTGGCAGGCCGACGGCTCGCTGCGTTACCTGGGTCGTGCCGACCAGCAGGTCAAGCTGCGCGGCTTCCGTATCGAGCCGGGGGAAATCGAGGCCTGCCTCGGCCAATGCGTCGGCGTTCGCGACAGCGCCGTGGTGCTGCGCGAAGACAGCCCGGGCGAGAAGCGCCTGGTGGCCTACTTCACTGCACATTCCGCAGCACCGGCACTTGCTGAGTTGCACGCCCAGTTGCAAGGCCGTCTGCCGGACTACATGCTGCCGGCGGCCTATGTGTGCCTGGCCGAGCTGCCATTGACCGCTAACGGCAAGCTCGACCGCCGCGCACTCCCGGCACCGGGTAGCGACGCTTTGGTCAGCCGTGCCTTCGAGCCCCCGCAAGGTGAAGTGGAAAGCGTCCTGGCCGTGATCTGGGCGCAAATACTCAAGGTCGATCAGATAGGCCGCCACGATCACTTCTTCGAACTGGGCGGCCATTCGCTGCTAGCCGTGACCCTGGTCGAGCGGATGCGCAAGGCGGGCCTGAGTGCCGATGTGCGCGTGCTGTTCGCCCAGCCGACCCTGGCCGCCCTGGCCGCTGCGGTCGGGACGGGCCGCGAGGTGCAGGTCCCGGCCAATCGGGTTCCGGCAGAGGCTCGTGCAATCACCCCGGACATGCTCAGCCTGATCGACCTCGACCAGGTCAGCATCGACCGCGTGGTGGCCAGCGTACCCGGCGGAGCTGCCAACGTGCAGGAAATCTACCCGCTGGCGCCGTTGCAGGAAGGCATCCTCTACCACCACCTGAGTGCCGAGCAGGGCGATCCGTACCTTTTGCAGTCGCGCTTGGCGTTCGACAGCCTGGCCGACCTGCAACGCTGGGCCGGTGCCTTGCAGCAGGTGATCGACCGCCACGACATCCTGCGCACCGCCGTGGTCAGCGAAGGCCTGGAACAAGCGGTACAAGTGGTATGGCGGGAGGCGCACATGGCCGTCACGGCCGTGGAGGGGCTTGGCGACGAGGCAGTGCTCGATGCGTTGCAAGCGCGCTACGACGCCCGCCACCAGCGCCTGGACTTGACCTGTGCGCCGCTGCTGCGCCTGGTGCATGCCGCCGACCCGGTCAACCAGCGGGTGGTGGCGATACTGCAGTTCCACCACCTGGCCCTGGACCATACCGCCATGGAAGTGATCGCCGGGGAAATGCACGCGCTGATGGCGGGGCAGGGCGAGGGTCTGCCGCCGCCGGTGCCGTACCGCACCTATGTTGCCCAGGCGCGCCTGGCGGCTGACGATGCAGGCCATGAGGCGTTCTTCCGTGAAATGCTGGGCGACCTGGACGAACCGACCCTGCCGTTCGGCTTGGCTGACGTGCAAGGCGAAGGGCATGCCATCGAGGAAGCGCGCCTTGCCGTGGCCCCCACGCTGGCCCGCAGCCTGCGCGAGCAGGCCCGGCAACTGGGCGTCAGCGCCGCGAGCCTGGCGCACCTGGCCTGGGCACGGGTCCTGGGCGTGCTGGCCAACCGCACCGACGTGGTCTTCGGCACAGTGCTGATGGGCCGCCTACAAGGCGGTGAAGGGGCTGATCGGGCGCTTGGCGTGTTCATCAATACCCTGCCACTGCGCATCGACCTGTCGACGCCGGTGCGGCAGGCAGTGGGCCTGACTCACCAACGGCTGTCGGCGTTGCTGGCACATGAGCATGCATCGCTTGCCCTGGCCCAGCGCTGCAGCGGCGTGGCGGCATCGGTGCCATTGTTCAGCGCCTTGTTCAATTACCGGCATAGCAGTGCCGTGAGCGGTACGGATGCCGGCACGCAGGGCGTCTGCCTGCTGGGCGGGGAGGAGCGCAGCAACTATCCGCTGACCCTGAGCGTCGATGACCTCGGCGAAGGCTTTGTCCTGAGTGTGCTGGCCCTGCAAGGCATCGGTGCCGGGCGGGTGGCACAGTGGATGAATCAGGCCCTCGCTGAGTTGGCCAAGGCGCTGGAGCAGGCGGCGGATGTGGCAGTGGCCACGCTGCCCATCCTCGATCACGCCGCACGCCGACAATTGCTGGACACCTTCAATGCCACCTGGCGCGATTACCCTACCGGCCAGACCGTACATGCCCTGGTCGAGGCCCAGGCCGCCCACACGCCGCAGGCGGCCGCCCTGGTGCAGGATGGCCGGGTGCTGAGCTATGGTGAGCTGAACCGCAGCGCCAACCGTCTCGCCCATTACCTGATCGAACGTGGCGTGCAGCTTGGCGACCGCGTTGCGCTGTGCCTGCCGCGCACCTTGGAGCGCCAGATTGCCCTGCTGGCTGTGCTCAAGACGGGGGCGGCCTATGTGCCCATCGACCCGGCTTACCCGCCCGAGCGCATCGCCTATCTGTTGGCCGACAGCACACCCGCGTTGGTGCTGGTAGAGTCCGCTACGCAGGCACTGGTCGGTGACGCAGTGCAGGTGGCGCTGGACCGTGATACCTGGCAAGGCGCCGCAGACAGCAACCCGCACGTGGTCGGGTTGGGCCAGCAGCACCTGGCCTACGTCATCTACACCTCTGGCTCCACCGGCCAGCCCAAGGGCGTGATGGTCGAGCATGCGAGCCTGGCCAACCTGGTGCATTGGCACCGCGAGGCCTTTGCCCTGAACGCCGGCAGCCATACCAGCACAGTGGCCGGTTTCGGCTTCGACGCAGTCGCCTGGGAGGTGTGGCCGGCGCTCTGTGCCGGGGCAGTGCTGCACTTGCCGCCGGTCCAGGTTGGCGGTGAACACGTCGACGAGCTGCTGGACTGGTGGCTGGACCAACCCCTGGCGGTCAGCTTCCTGCCGACGCCGGTAGCTGAGCAGGCACTGCGCCGTGAACGCCAGCACCCGACCCTGCGTACGCTGCTGGTGGGCGGTGACCGTCTGCGCCAGTTCGAGCAGGCGCCAGGCTTTGCTGTGGTCAACAACTATGGCCCGACTGAAGCCACTGTCGTCGCCAGCTCCGGACAGCTAGTGCCTGGCGGGCTGTTGCATATCGGCAAGCCGATCGCCAACACACGCCTGTACGTACTCGACGATCACCAACAGCCGGTGCCGGTGGGCGCGGTGGGTGAGTTGTACATAGGGGGCATCGGGGTTGCCCGTGGCTACCTGAACCGCGACGGGCTCAGCGCAGAGCGCTTCCTGGCCGACCCGTTCAGTACCGCAGCCCATGCGCGCATGTACCGCAGCGGCGACCTGGTGCGCTGGAACGCCGACGGCACCCTGGATTACCTGGGCCGCAACGATGACCAGGTGAAGATCCGCGGTGTGCGTGTGGAGCTGGGCGAAATCGAAAGTGTGCTGGCCGCCCAGCCGAGCATCGCCGATGCCGTTGTGCTGGTGCGTGGCGAGCGCCTGCTGGCCTGGTTCACCGCAACCGCGCCCGTGCAGCCGGAGGCATTGCGCCAGGCGTTGCAGGCCAGCTTGCCGACGCATCTGGTACCCATGGCCTTTACCCAGGTCGATGGATTGCCGCTGACCCGCCATGGCAAGCTCGACCGCCAGGCGTTGCCCGACCCTGACCCGGCCTTGCTGACCCGCCAGGCCTACGCACCACCACAAGGTGCAGTCGAAACCGCGCTGGCGGCAGTTTGGGCCGAAATGCTCCAGGTCGAACGAGTGGGGCGTCACGACAACTTCTTCGAACTGGGCGGCCACTCGCTGTTGGCCGTCAACCTGACCGCACGCCTGCGCCGGCAAGGTTTGCAGGTTGACGTGCGCACGCTGTTCGGCCAACCGAGCATTGCCGCCCTGGCTGCCACCCTGGGACAGGTACGCGAGGTGCAGGTGCCCGCGAACCTGATCCCGGCCGATTGCTCCCATATCACCCCGGCCATGCTCCCCATGGTGACGCTGGAACAGGCCGCCATCGAGCGCATCGTTGCCCGGGTGCCGGGCGGCGCTGCCAACGTGCAGGACATCTACCCCTTGGCGCCGTTGCAGGAGGGGATTCTCTATCACCATCTGAGCGCCGCCGGTCATGACCCCTATGTGTTGCAATCGCGTTTCGCCTTCGCCAGTCGCGAGCACCTGGCCAGCTTCGCCGCCGCGCTGGACAAGGTGATCGCCCGCCACGATGTGCTGCGTACCGCCATCGTCTGGGAAGGCCTGCCACAGCCTGTGCAGGTGGTCTTGCGCGCAGTCGCACCGGTTGCGCAAGCGCCCTTTGGGCGCATAGATAACCGCGACCATGCCAACACACGTCTCGATTTGACCAAAGCGCCACTGATTCGGCTGCTCTACACCGACGCGGACGGCCCGATCGAAGCCACCCTGCAGTTCCACCACATCGTTCTCGACCACACCGCCATGGAGGTGGTCGCCGAAGAGCTGATTGGCTACCTGCAAGGCAACGGTGAACCTGCCCACGCCCCAGTGCCGTATCGCAACTATGTGGCACAGGCCCGTCTGGGCATCAGCCAGGCTGGGCACGAGGCGTTCTTCCGCGAGCAACTGGCAGATATCGACGAGCCGACCTTGCCGTTCGGCCTCAGTGATGTGCAAGGCGATGGCCGCGGCATCCAGGAAGCGCAGTTGTGGCTGGACGACGCCCTGGCGCAACGCCTGCGTTGGCAGGCACGCCAATTGGGCATCAGTGTCGCCAGCCTGTTCCACCTGGCCTGGGCGCGCTTGCTGGCGGCTGCCAGCGGCCAGGAGCGGGTGGTGTTCGGCACCGTGCTGCTGGGACGCCTGCAAGGCGGCGAAGGTGCCGAGCGAGCGCTGGGGATGTTCATCAACACTTTGCCGCTGCGCATCGACCTGGCTGGCATCAGCCTGCGCGCGGGCGCCCATGCCACCCACCAGCGGCTGAGTGCGCTGCTGGCCCACGAGCATGCCTCGCTGGCCCTGGCCCAACGCTGCAGCGGCGTGGCCGCGCCGCTGCCATTGTTCAGCGCGATGCTCAATTACCGGCACAGCAGCCAGGCCACCGCCAGCCAGAAGCAGGCGACAGCAGGCATCACCACCCTGGAGAGCCAGGAGCGGAGCAACTACCCGTTGAGCCTGAATGTGGATGACACCGGCCTTGGATTCCGGTTGGTGGCCATGACTCAGGCCGAGATTGGCGCAGCGCGTATCTGCGGGCAGATGGCGCGGTTGCTGCAAGCCATGGTCGAGGCCCTGGAGCACGAACCGGACCTGCCAGTGCAGCGCTTGCCGGTGTTGCCGGCTGAAGAACGCCAGCGGGTGCTGGTTGACTTCAACG
>NZ_QJRL01000061.1 GCF_003205205.1 Pseudomonas sp. LB-090624 | reverse complement strand
ATACCTGACAGGTGCCTGGGCATGCATGCGTGGCGATGAGCCCTTTGATACGGCCAAGCTGTTCAGCGCTGAGCACCTCAAAAAAGCTTGACCTCCAACAGAGTATCTACGTTTGTTTCGGGCCAGTGAATCCTGGGGGATTTGCGCGCGTACGCCTTGGCGCATGGCGCGATATTGCGTGGACAAACAAGGCGGTCGCGCGCGCCTGTCACAGGCGTTACTGGCCCGAAACAAATGTAGGAGCGAGCGCAGCTCGCGATGCGCCGCGCGGGCGGCGCTCGATCTCCCAGGCGCAGCACATATCCCGTCGAACCCCACCCAACTGCTACACCTGTCATGGCGAACACTCGCCGGCTCAGACCCTGAACGCCCGCACTGCCCGGTTCAGCTCACTGCCCAGGCTCAGCAACTGCTCGCCTTGCTCACGCCCTTCGCCAATGCGCTGCAGGTTGTCCTCACCCAGCGCATGAATCCGCTCGCTGTGGTCACGAATTTCACTCACCGCACCGCTTTGCTGCGCCGTGACATCGGCAATTCGCACGGCGGTATCAGAGATGGTGCGGATGGCACAGACAATCTCATCCAGCGCCCCATCCGCCGCCTGCGCCCGGCTGGCTGTGGCTTCGGCATGCTCAAGCTGCGCGCGCATGCCGGTCACCGAGCCCCTGGCTGCTTGCTGCAAACGGTCTATCAATGCCTGAATCTCGCCGGTAGCCCCAGTGGTGCGCTGCGCCAACGAACGCACCTCATCGGCCACCACGGCAAAGCCGCGGCCCATTTCGCCCGCCCGGGCCGCCTCGATCGCAGCGTTGAGCGCCAGCAGGTTGGTCTGTTCGGCAATGGAGCGGATCACCGTCAGCACGCCGCCGATGGTTGCCGACTCCTCTGCCAGTTGTTCGATCATGCGCGCGTTACCCTGCACTTCATCGACCAGCTCACGCAAACCGGAGAGGCTCTGGCCGATCACCGCCTGGCCTTGCTCCACCGCGCGCCCGGCATCGCGGCTGGCATCGGCGGCGGCGCTGGCATCGCCGGCTACTTGCTGGATGGTCGCCTCCAGCTCACCCAAAGCATCGCGAATCTGCCCGGTATCGCCGGCCTGACGCTCGGCACCGTCGTGCAGGGCGGCGCTCATGCCGGCCAAGGCGTGGCTGCTGCCGGCCACCTGCTCGGCGTTGTGGCGGATGGTGCCGACCAGTTCCACCAGGTACTGGCGCAGGCGGTTGAGTGATTCCTGAATATCCTGCAACTCCCGGTTGGTCTTGCCCAAGGCGATGGGCTGGGCAAAGTCGCCCTCGGCCCAGCGCGAGAGGGCCGGGGCCAGGCCGGTCAGGGTGCGCGCCAGGCGCCGCTGCAAGGTGTCGATCAACAAGGCGATGAGCAGGATCAGGCCAATCATCAGGCCTTGGATGATGCGCACCTCAGCAGCGATTTTCGCGTGCTGGCCACGCACCTCGGGCTCTAACCCAGCGATGGCCTGCTGCACTGCCTCCAGGCGCTGACCGGTGCTGGTGGCCAGGGCGACGCGGCGCTCGATCTGTTCGCGCGTGCGTTGCAGTTCGGCGGGGTAGCGGCCAAGCAGGCTTTGCAATTCACGTTTGAGGCCCACGGCAATGTCTTCCTGCTGGGCGCTGGCTTGGGTTTCCAGGCCCATCATGGCGGCGAAGTCGTCGGCGCCGGATTCAGCAGTGCGGGTTACGCCGAGCAAGGGCAGGGCGTCGATCACCTGGGCCTGGGTACGGATCAGTTGCAATTCGCGGTCTACCTCGTCGGCAAGCTCCGGGCGGCCGCTGCTGACCAGCTTGTCACGAGCCAGCGACAACCGGCCCAGGTGTACGCTGGCGTCGAGCAAGGGCAGCGAGTACCGGTTGGCGTCGGCGCTGCCGCTGTCGCGGGCATAACCAGCCAGTTGTTCGAAGTTGGCGCCCAGTTCCCGTTCTGCCTGCAGGAGCAAGGCTTGCGGGTCGCCGGCCAGTTTACCGGCGGCCAGCAGTTCATTGGCGGTGAAGGCGTGCAGGTTGTCCAGGCTGGGGCGCAGCTTGTCGGCCAGTTCAGCAGGCCAGTCGGCCAGTGCCGCCTGCAGCCGCTGGTTGGCCTCCATGGCGGCGGCATGGCGCAAGGCATCGCCGCTGCCCAGATACGCCTGGATATTGCCCGCCGCTTGGTTCTGGAACTGTTGGGACAGGCCCAGGTAGCGTTCCATCATCTGATAGGGGCGCTCCAGGGCCCGCTGCGACCACCACAAGGTAGCGCCCAGGGCTAGGCATACGGTCACCAGCAACAGGGTGTTGAAATTGGTCAGCCACTTCAGGCGCATAGCCGCGAACTTCCTGCGGGGGAGTGGGGGGTAGGCGCCTGAAGTTATTGCGATTTTGTGACCGGGTGATGACGTCTAAGGGCTGGCGGCAGAAAAAAAGTGGCACAGTGCCTGCATTGGTGTGATCTGCACTGGCCTCTTCACAGGCTCGCCTGCGAAGAGGCCAGTGCAGTGAGTGCGAATCTCAGGGCTCTACCCGAACTACGCAATTACGCCCAGCGTGCTTGGCCCGGTACAGCGCCTCGTCCGCTGCACTGGCCATGGTCAGTACATCCAGCCCCTCGTCCAGTTGCACCACCCCGGCACTGAAGGTGCATTGCAAATCCCGTGGCTGCGCCGGGTACAGAATTTCGGCAAAGCGCCGGCGAATCTCGTCCAGGACCTTGTGTGCCGCCTCCAGCGTGGTATTGGGCATGACAATGGCAAATTCCTCGCCACCATAACGGCCAATGAAGTCGGTCTTGCGCAAACGCTGCTTGAGAAACAGCGCAAGGCTTTTGATCACCCGGTCGCCCATGGGGTGGCCGTGGCGGTCGTTGATCTTCTTGAAATGGTCGATGTCGAGCATGGCAAAGCTCAGCGGCTGCTGCTCGCGGCGGGCGCGGAAACTGCAGTCTTCCAGCAGCTGCAGGATGTGGGTGTGGTTGTACAGCCCGGTCAGGCTGTCGCGCACCATGCGCGCTTTCAAGTGGCGGGCGCGGGCGGCGCGGTTGCGTACGGTGGTGACCAGGTGGCGGGAGCGAAACGGTTTGGTCAGGAAGTCATCGCCGCCTTCGCTCATGGCGTCCAGCTGCTTGTCCAGGTCGTCTTCGGCAGACAGGTAGATGATGGGCACGCTCACATAGCGGTCACTGTGGCGGATCACCTTGGCCAGCTCGGGGCCGGTGCAGGCTGGCATGTACAGGTCGAGAATGATCAGGTCGGGCTGGAAGTCCGCCAGCTCGGCCATGGTACGGATCGGGTCGGTCAGGCTGCGGGTGAGCATGCCGGCACTGGCCAACACCCGTTCGGTGTACAGCGCCTGGGTGCGCGAGTCGTCGATGATCAGCACGCGCAGCGGGTCATGCTGGGCGGCATTGGTCAGCAGTTCGACCTTTTCCAGCAGGCTGGAAGCCTCCAGACTGCCGGTGAGGAAGTCCTGGCCACCGGCACGTACGGCGGCCAGGCGGGTCGGGGTGTCGGCTTCGTGATGGCTGAAAAACAGCAGCGGGATGGGTTGCGCCAGGCCCTGCTGCACCCGGGCAGCCACCAGCAAGCCCAGGCCGGCGCCGGTGAAGTCGACATCCATGATGATGGCCGAGGGCGGGTATTCGCTGATCGAGGCGTAGAACGCTGCCGCACTGGGCAGTGCCTGTACCACCAAGCCAAAGAATTCCAGTTGCTGTGCCAGGCGCTGGGCACGCTCGTGGTCCTGCAGCAGGATGTACACCGGCTTGCGCACGGGTAGCAGGACCTGATCCAGTGGGTCGTCCTTGCGCAGGCCGCTACGCGACAGATGCGGGTCGGGGCAATGCGTGCTTGGCTCGACAGCTTGGCTCATGTCCTGGCTACTTGTAGGTTGGGATATGCAGGGGCAATGATGGCTCTATGCTAGCAGCTCTTTTCCACTGCATGAGTGCCCTGCATCAACAAAGCGTTCTGAACGAATATTCAGTTGCTGACTGATTGGTCGCTTATGCGTAAGGCAGTGTCTGCTTTATAGTGCAGCCACACGGGCTTGCCGTGGCACCCTGGCGCAGGCCTGTGGTCCAAGCCTCTGAACCGTCGTGACTGATTAAGGACAAAGCCATGCTGGACTGGAAAAACCGCGAGGCCAAAGCCGAGCCCCGCGAGCGTGTCGACGGCCGCGGCGCTGCCGCCCGTAGCTACCTTGGCGGCCTTTGGAGCCGTGCCCTGGGGACCCTGATCGGATTGTACCTGCTGGTGTGCATCGGCCTTGGCTGGTACTGGAGCCAGGAGCCTGCGCTGTTCCCGGTGCAGCAGAATGCCCAGGCCGCCGCCGAGCACGGCGGCCAGCAGATGGTGGTCGGCTACACCACCATCGAAACCCTCAAGACCGTGGCCGGTACCCTGTTGAACAAGCCGGGCGGCTACATCTCCAACGACCGCTTCCCGCCAGGCTTGTGGATGGACAACATGCCGAGCTGGGAATATGGGGTGCTGGTGCAGGTGCGTGACCTGTCCCGCGCCTTGCGCAAGGACTTCGCCCGTTCGCAGTCACAGTCTACCGAAGACGCCGACCTGGCCAAGGCCGAGCCGCGCTTCAACTTCGACAACAAGAGCTGGATCCTGCCATCGAGCGAGTCGGAGTTCGAAGAGGGCATCAAGTCGCTGACCCGCTACCAGACCCGTCTGGCGGCCGGCGACAAGGGCGCGATCTTCTACACCCGTGCCGACAACCTGAACAACTGGCTGGGTGACGTCGCCACCCGCCTGGGTTCGCTGTCGCAGCGCCTTTCGGCCAGCGTTGGCCGGGTCAAGCTCAACACCACGCTGAAGACCGAGTCGGTGGTTGCCGGCCAGGCGCCGCAGGTGGACGAGGAGGTGGTGGAAACGCCGTGGTTGCAGATCGACAACGTGTTCTACGAAGCCCGTGGCCAGGCCTGGGCGCTGTCGCATCTGCTGCGTGCCATCGAGGTGGACTTTGCCGACGTGTTGGCGAAGAAAAACGCCACGGTCAGCGTGCGTCAGATCATCCGTGAGCTGGAAGCCTCGCAAGAGCCTCTGTGGAGCCCGATGGTGCTGAACGGCAGCGGCTTCGGCATGTGGGCTAACCACTCGTTGGTCATGGCCAACTACATTTCCCGGGCCAACGCGGCAGTGATCGACCTGCGCCAGCTGCTTTCGCAGGGTTGATGATGGCGATCAGCCCGAACGAGGCCGCCCACCGGGCGGCTTCCGACCGTGAACTGGTCACCTGGGTAGACGAAGCCGACCAGGTACTGGGTGCCTTGCCCCGTGCCGAGTTGCGTGAGCGCGGCCTGATTGGCCGCTGCACGTTCATCCTGCTGTTCAACAGTGCCGGCGAGCTGTGTGTGCACCGACGTACCTTGAGCAAGGCGTTGTACCCAGGGTACTGGGATGTGGCGGCGGGCGGCATGGTCTCGGCCGGTGAGGCGTACACCGAGTCGGCGGCGCGTGAGCTGGCTGAGGAGCTGGGGATTGAAGGCGTAGAGCTGCGCTTTCATGAACGGTTCTACTTTGATCAGCCGGATAACCGCTTGTGGTGTGCGGTGTATTCGGCGGTTTCGGATGCGCCTTTGCGGTTGCAGCCGGAAGAGGTCAGCGAGGCACGGTTTGTCAGCCTGGAGCTGGCTGAGAGCGAAAGCCTGACAAAACCCTATTGCCCGGACTCTTTGGCGGCGTTGCAGCGCTACAAGGCAAGCCTGGGATAACCCATAGTCGCAAAACATTCGCAAAATGCCGCAATCCTGTACTTAGCAATTGCCGCATTTATCGTTACACTGCGCGCCCTTTTCGGGCTGCCGCAAGTCTTGCAGCAGTAGCGCCGCCCCTGCCAGAGTGGGGCTTCGCGGTCGGCCTCATCCCCAAGGCACGACCAGTTTTTGTCCTCTGCACCGAGGAACAAAAGTGGCCAAGAAAGCTTCTTCCTTCGCCGCCCTTGGCGGTCTCGTTTACTCCACCGACGCCGGTCGGCATTGCCCCGACTGTGGCCAGCCGGTGGATGCCTGCACCTGCAAGCAGCAGGTCATCCCCGAAGGCGATGGCATTGCCCGTGTGCGCCGTGAAAGCAAAGGCCGCGGCGGCAAGACCGTGACGACTGTCACGGGTGTGCCGCTTGCGCTCGACCAGCTCAAGGAGCTGGCCACCACCCTCAAGCGCCGCTGTGGTACCGGCGGTGCGCTCAAGGATGGGGTCATCGAAATCCAGGGCGACCATGTCGAGCTGCTGATCGCCGAGCTGATCAAGCAGGGCTTCAAGGCGAAAAAGTCTGGCGGCTGATTCGCCCGCGCGCTTTTTTGCCCAGTGCTTTCTAAACTCGTTGCCGTGGTCGGGGTCTATTCCTGGCACGGACGAATCGTCATTTTTGGCTTTTACACTGCGCCCGCCTCCTTGTGGGGCAGTGTCTTCGACTTATCTATAGGGGACTTGAATGTCCGTACGACGCACACGCAAAGACGATGGTAGCCAATGGACCGTGGCCGACAGCCGCAGTGTTTATGGCATCCGCCATTGGGGCGCTGGTTATTTCGCCATCAATGAAGCCGGGCGCGTCGAAGTGCGCCCCAACGGCCCTGACAGCGCACCGATCGACCTGTACGAACAAGTCGACGAGTTGCGCCAGAGCGGCTTGTCGCTGCCCTTGCTGGTGCGCTTCCCTGACATTCTGCAGGACCGTGTACGCCAGCTGACCGGTGCCTTCGACGCCAACATCGCGCGCCTGGAGTACCAGAGCCAGTACACCGCGCTGTACCCGATCAAGGTCAACCAGCAAGAAGCGGTGGTGGAGAACATCATCGCCACGCAAAACGTGTCGATTGGCCTGGAAGCCGGCTCCAAGCCTGAGTTGCTGGCGGTGCTGGCATTGGCCCCGAAAGGCGGCACCATCGTCTGCAACGGCTACAAGGACCGCGAGTTCATCCGCCTGGCGCTGATGGGCCAGAAGCTCGGCCACAACGTATTCATCGTCATCGAGAAAGAGTCGGAAGTGGCTCTGGTGATTGAGGAAGCTGCCGAGCTCAAGGTGAAACCGCAGGTTGGCCTGCGGGTGCGCCTGTCGTCGCTGGCGTCGAGCAAGTGGGCCGACACCGGTGGCGAGAAGTCCAAGTTCGGTTTGTCGGCTGCGCAGCTGCTTTCGGTGGTACAGCGCTTCCGCGATGCGGGCCTGGATCAGGGCATCCGCCTGCTGCACTTCCACATGGGCTCGCAGATTGCCAACCTGGCCGACTACCAGCACGGCTTCAAGGAAGCCATCCGTTACTACGGCGAGCTGCGTGCGCTGGGCCTGCCGGTGGACCACATCGACGTCGGTGGCGGCCTGGGCGTGGATTACGACGGTACCCATTCGCGCAATGCCAGCTCGATCAACTACGACATGGACGACTACGCCGGTGTGGTGGTAGGCATGCTCAAGGAGTTCTGCGACGCTCAGGGCCTGCCGCACCCGCACATCTTCTCGGAGAGTGGCCGTTCGCTGACTGCGCACCACGCCATGCTGGTGATCCAGGTGACCGACGTCGAGAAGCACAACGACGACGTGCCGACCATCGAAAACAAGGAAGCCTTGCCCGAAACCGTACAGTGGCTGGTCGACCTGCTTGGCCCGACCGATATCGAGATGGTCACCGAGACCTACTGGCGTGCCACCCACTACATGGGTGACGTGGCTGCGCAGTATGCCGATGGCAAGATCAGCCTGGGTGAGAAAGCCTTGGCCGAGCAGTGCTACTTTGCCGTCTGCCGCCGCCTGCACAACTCGCTGAAAGCCCGCCAGCGTTCGCACCGCCAGGTGCTGGACGAGCTGAACGACAAGCTGGCCGACAAGTACATCTGCAACTTCTCGGTATTCCAGAGCCTGCCGGACACTTGGGCAATCGGCCAGGTGCTGCCGATCATCCCGCTGCACCGCCTGGACGAAGAACCGATGCGTCGTGCGGTCCTGCAGGACCTGACCTGCGATTCGGACGGCAAGATCAACCAGTATGTCGACGAGCAGAGCATCGAGACCAGCATGCCGGTGCATGCGGTGAAGGAAGGTGAGGATTACCTGCTGGGTGTGTTCCTGGTCGGCGCCTACCAGGAAATCCTGGGCGACATGCACAACCTGTTCGGTGACACCGACTCGGTGAACATCTACCAAAACGCCGACGGCAGCGTGTACCACGCCGGTATCGAGACCCACGACACCATCGAAGACATGCTGCGCTACGTGCACTTGTCGCCGGAAGAGTTGATGACGCATTACCGCGACAAGGTCGCCAGCGCCAAGATCACTGCGCGTGAGCGGACCCAGTATCTGGATGCCTTGCGCCTGGGCTTGACCCGGTCTTCGTACTTGTCGTCGTAATTATCGGGGGGCGTGCGGGCGTCTGGTTGGGGTGATGCAGCGCCTGTGAGATCGAGCGCCGCCCGCGCGGCGCATCGCGAGCTGCGCTCGCTCCTACGTTTGTTTCGGGCCAGTTATGCCTGTGACAGGCGCACGCGACCGCCTGGTTTGTACGACGCGAAATCGCGCCATGCGCCAAGGCGTACGCGCGCAAGGCCCACAGGAATAATTGGCCCGAAACAAACGTAGATACTCTGTTGGAGGTCAAGCTTTTTTGAGGTGCTCAGCGCTGAACAGCTTGGCCGTATCAAAGGGCTCATCGCCACGCATGCATGCCCAGGCACCTGTCAGGTATTT
>NZ_QJRL01000060.1 GCF_003205205.1 Pseudomonas sp. LB-090624 | reverse complement strand
CCCCTGATCTCGCCCCTTTACGCCCCTCCCTCGGACAATTCCCCCAAAGCGGCCTACGCCGCACCACGGGGAGAACCACTCATGAACATGCTCGACGGGCTGTCACTGCTGCTGGCAGTGGCCTTGGCGTTTTATCTGCTGGTGGCGCTGCTGCGCGCCGATCGCAGCTAGGGAGCGGCCATGCACAGTTACGATTACGCCTTGCTCCTGGCATTTTTTGCCATCGTGCTGTTACCGGCACCCTGGCTGGGGCGGTTCTACTTCAGGGTCATGGAAGGCCAGCGTACCTGGCTTTCACCACTGCTGGGCCCGGTCGAGCAGACCTGCTACCGGCTGGCGGGCGTGAACGCCAGCCAGGAACAGAACTGGCGGCAGTACACCCTGGCCCTGCTGGCGTTCAACCTGGCGGGCTTCCTGCTGTTGTTCGCCGTACTGCTGCTGCAGGGCTACCTGCCGCTCAACCCTCAGCATTTGCCTGGCCAGGAGTGGTCGCTGGCTTTCAATACGGCCGTCAGCTTTGTCACCAACACCAACTGGCAGGCCTACAGTGGCGAGGCGTCGGTCAGCTACCTGAGCCAGATGCTGGGCCTGACCGTGCAGAACTTCGTCAGCGCTGCCACCGGCCTGGCCGTGCTGATTGCACTGTGCCGCGGTATTGCCCGGCGCAGCGCGACGACGCTGGGCAATTTCTGGGTCGACATGACCCGCGCCACCCTCTACGGCTTGTTGCCGCTGTGCCTGCTGCTGGCGCTGCTGCTGGTATGGCAGGGCGTACCGCAGACCTTTGCCGACTATGCCCACGTGCTGACCTTGCAAGGTACTGACCAAACCCTCCCGCTGGGCCCGGCTGCTAGCCAGATTGCCATCAAGCAACTGGGCACCAATGGCGGCGGCTTCTTCGGCGTCAACTCGGCGCACCCGTTCGAAAACCCTACGGCCTGGAGCAACCTGTTCGAGGTGGCATCGATCATTCTTATCCCGGCGGCCTTGGTGTTTACCTTTGGCCACTACGTGAAGGACCTGCGCCAGAGCCGCGCCATCCTTGCCTGCATGCTTGCCCTGTTCCTGATTGGCGGCAGTACGGCGCTGTGGTCGGAGCACCAGCCCAACCCGGCCCTTGAGAGCGCACAGGTTCAGCAAAGCGCGCCCATGGAAGGCAAGGAGAGCCGCTTCGGCACGACGGGGTCGGTGTTGTGGACGGTGACCACCACCGCGGCCTCCAATGGCTCGGTCAACGCCATGCATGACAGCCTCAACCCCCTGACCGGCATGGTGGCGATGGTCAACATGATGGTCGGCGAGGTGATCTTTGGCGGCGTTGGTGCCGGGCTGTACGGCATGTTGCTGTTCGTGCTGATCGCGGTGTTCCTGGCCGGGCTGATGATTGGCCGTACCCCGGAGTACCTGGGCAAGAAGTTACAGGCCCGAGAGGTGCAGCTGCTGGTGGCGACCCTGCTGGTGATGCCGGTTGGCGTGCTGGTACTTGGGGCCATCGCCGCCAGCCTGCCCGGCCCGGCGGGGGCGGTCAGCAACCCCGGCGCGCATGGGTTCAGCCAGCTGCTGTATGCCTATACCTCGGGTACGGCCAACAACGGTTCGGCCTTCGCCGGTTTTGGCGCCAACACGGTGTATCACAACCTGATGATCGGCCTGGCCATGCTCATCGGCCGTTTCGGCTACATCCTGCCGATTCTGGCGCTGGCCGGCAGCCTGGCAGCGAAGAAGACCGCGCCCCAGGGCGTGAACAGCTTCCCCACCCATGGCCCGCTGTTCACCGGCCTGCTGCTGGTGACCATCTTGCTGGTTGGTGGCCTGACCTTTCTGCCGACCCTGGCCCTTGGGCCAATCGCCGAACATTTGAGCCTGGGTTTCTGAGGACCGATCATGAACATGCCCATTCCTGAAGTGAACGCCCGGCACAGCGCCAAGGACCAGACCCGCTTTGCCGCCCTGTGGCGCCCGGCGTTGGTGCAGGCATTCGTAAAGCTCGACCCCCGCCAGCTCAGGCGCTCGCCGGTAATGCTGGTGGTGGCCCTGACTGCAGTGCTGACCACCGTGCTGTGCTTTGCCCCCGGCAATGGCGTGAGTACCGGCGTGGCGGTACAGATCGCCCTGTGGCTGTGGTTTACCGTGCTGTTCGCCAACTTCGCCGAAGCCCTCGCCGAGGGCCGTGGCAAGGCCCGCGCCGACAGCCTCAAGGCCGGCAGCCAGGGCCTGCTGGCTCATCGTCGCCAGCGTGATGGCAGCTACGAGACTGTCGCAGCGGGTGCGTTGCGCAAGGACGACGTGGTCCGCGTGGTAGCCGGTGAAATGATCCCCGCAGATGGCGAGGTACTTGAAGGTATTGCGGCGGTCAACGAGGCTGCGATTACCGGTGAATCCGCCCCGGTAATCCGCGAGTCTGGCGGCGATCGCTCGGCGGTGACTGGCAACACGCGGCTGGTTTCCGACTGGCTGCTGATCCGCGTCACCAGCAACCCTGGCGAGTCGACGCTGGACCGCATGATTGCCCTGGTCGAAGGCGCGAAACGGCAGAAGACCCCGAACGAAATCGCCCTCGATATCCTGCTGATCGGCTTGACCCTGATCTTCCTGATCGTTGTGGTGACCCTGCAGCCGTTCGCCCACTTTGCCGGTGGCAGCCTGCCGCTGATCTTCCTCGCCGCCTTGCTGGTGACGCTGATCCCCACCACCATCGGCGGCCTGCTGTCGGCCATCGGCATTGCCGGCATGGACCGCCTGGTGCGGCTGAACGTGATTGCCCGCTCGGGCCGTGCGGTAGAGGCGGCTGGTGATGTGCATACGCTGATGCTCGACAAGACTGGCACCATCACCTTCGGCAACCGCCGCTGCAGTGCGCTGCATGCCGCGCCGGGCGTCACTGCCCGCGAACTGGGGGAGGGCGCTTTACTGGCCTCGCTGGCCGACGACACCGCCGAAGGCAAGTCGATTGTCGAATACCTGCGCCAGTTGCATGACTTCGTCGAGCCGGCTGCCGGGCAGTTCGAAGCCGTGGCCTTCAGTGCCGAGACACGCTTGTCGGGTATCGACTTCCAGCAACGCCGCTTTCGCAAGGGCGCGGTCGATGCGGTACTGGCATTCGTCGGCATGCAACGCCTGGAGATGCCGCCAGCGCTGGCCCGTGAAGTGGAGCGCATCGCCCAGAGCGGGGGCACGCCGCTGTTGGTGTGCCTCGACAAGCGCTTGCTTGGGGTGATCCACCTGAAGGACGTGGTCAAGCCCGGCATCCGCGAGCGCTTCGCCGAATTGCGCAAACTGGGTATCCGCACGGTCATGGTGACCGGCGACAACCCGCTGACCGCTGCGGCTATCGCCGCCGAGGCCGGGGTGGATGACGTCCTGGCCGAGGCCACGCCGGAGAAAAAGCTGGCGCGTATTCGCCAGGAGCAGAATGACGGCCGCCTGGTGGCCATGTGCGGTGACGGTGCCAACGACGCCCCGGCACTGGCCCAGGCTGACGTGGGCATGGCCATGAACGACGGCACTCAGGCCGCGCGGGAGGCCGCCAACATGGTCGACCTGGACAGCGACCCGACCAAGCTGCTGGATGTGGTGCAGGTGGGCAAGGAACTGCTGGTGACCCGCGGGGCGCTGACCACTTTCTCCATCGCCAACGATGTAGCCAAGTATTTTGCCATCCTGCCAGCGCTGTTCGCTGCCATCTACCCGCAACTGGGTGTGCTCAACCTGATGCAACTGGCCAGCCCGCAGAGTGCGATCCTTTCGGCCATCGTGTTCAACGCGCTGATCATCATCGTGCTGATCCCGCTGGCGCTACGGGGCGTGCGGGTGCAGGCGGCGAGCGCGGCGCATTTGCTGCGGCGCAACCTGTTGATCTACGGGCTGGGTGGCATTGTCGTGCCGTTTGCCGGGATCAAGCTGATCGATTTGCTGCTCAATGCCTTGCACCTGGTCTGAGGAGGCCATCATGAATGCTTATCTACGCCCGGCATTGAGCCTGGCTTTGTTGATGACCCTGGTGACGGGCGCCCTGTATCCGCTGGCGGTGACCGGTATTGCCCAGGTCGCTTTTCCGAGCCAGGCCAACGGTAGCCTGGTACGCGATGCGCAAGGCCAGGTGCGGGGTTCGGCATTGATCGCCCAGGACTTCCAGGGCGATGGCTGGTTCCACTCGCGGCCCTCGGCAGGTGCCTACGCGACCGTGGCCAGCAGCGCCAGCAACCTGTCGCCGAGCAACCCGGCACTGGCTGAGCGGGTAAGGGGCGATGCGGCTGCCTTGTATCAGGCACAGCAGGGGCCAGTGCCTCAGGCGCTGCTGACCACCTCGGGCAGTGGCCTTGACCCGCACCTGCCACCCGCGGCGGTGGCCTATCAGATCCCGCGGGTGGCAGCGGCACGGCAACTGCCGGTCGAGCGCTTGCAAGCCTTGCTGGAACAGGCCACCCTCCAGCCATTGATTGGTCCGCCAGTGGTTAATGTGCTGGCGTTGAACCAGGCGCTTGAGCAACTGAACCACTGATAGTGGGGCCGCTCTGCGGCCCTTCGCGGGTCCCGTTCGACCGCCGCACATTCTGAAGGATGAAACATGAGTGATTCCGCCCGCGCCGATGCGCTGTTGGCTAACCTGCCGCGAACCGGCCGGGGCCGGCTGAAGGTGTTCCTGGGCGCCGCCCCCGGTGTCGGCAAGACCTTCGCCATGCTCCAGGCCGCACACGCCCAGCAACGCCAGGGCGTGCAAGTGTTGGCCGGGGTGGTCGAAACCCATGGCCGCGCCGAAACCGAAGCGTTGCTCGGAGGGCTGCAGCAGCAGCCCTTGCTGCGCAGCCAGTACCGTGGGGTCACCCTCGAGGAAATGGACCTCGACGGCCTGCTGCGCGCCGCGCCGGCCTTGGCCCTGGTGGACGAACTGGCCCACACCAACGCCCCCGGCAGCCGCCACGCCAAACGCTGGCAGGACGTACAAGAACTCCTGGCCGCGGGCATTGACGTATACACCACGGTCAACGTCCAGCACCTGGAAAGCCTTAACGACAAGGTCCGCGACATTACCGGCGTGCAAGTGCGCGAGACCCTGCCGGACTGGGTGCTGCAGGAGGCCTTCGAGTTGGTGCTGATCGACCTGCCACCGCGAGAGCTGCTTGAACGCCTGCGTGAAGGCAAGGTGTACGTGCCGGAGCAGGCTCGGGCGGCCATCGATGCGTACTTTTCGCAAACCAACCTGACCGCCCTGCGCGAGCTGGCCATGCAGACCGCCGCCGCTCAGGTCGATGCCGACCTGGCCCACGGCTATCGGCAGCGCGGCCAGGAGGCTCCGGCCTTGCGCGGCCGGTTGCTGGTGGGCATAGAGGGTGACGACCAGGCCGAACGCCTGGTGCGCCATGCCAGCCGCGTGGCACAGCGCCGCCACCTGCCCTGGAGTTTGGTGCATGTGGATAACGGCCGCCTGCGTGACGAAGCCGCACGGCACCGTTTGCAAGCCGCGCAGCAACTGGCCGAGCGACTGGGCGGGGAGGTGGTGCTGCTGCGTGCTGGCGAAGTGGCCCGCACGCTGATCCAACATGCTGTCGAACGGCGGGCCAGCCTGGTACTGGTCGGGCAGTCCCGCAACCGTCTGCGCCGGCGTCTGTTCGGCGCGGGTGTGGCGGCGCGGCTGCTGCGCGAGAGCCATGGCCTGGAAATCAACGTGCTGGACCGCGACGTGCAGCCGCCAGCGCCGCGGTCAGCCGTGCGGCAGGTGTGGGTGTGGCGTCATTACCTGCTGGCGCTGCTGGCCACCGTGATGGCTGCGGGGCTGGCCTGGGCGGTGTCCAGGGTGCTGGCGTTGCCCAATATCTCGCTGGTGTTCCTGGCTGCGGTGTTGCTGGTAGCGGTGCGCAGTAGCCTGGGACCTGCCCTGGCCTGCGCCGCGCTGTCGTTCCTGGTCTATGACTTCCTGTTCATCCCGCCCAACTTCTCATTCACCATTCAGCGTGAAGAAGACGTGCTGACCCTGGTGTTCTTTCTGTTGATGGCTGCGCTCACCGGCAACCTGGCCGCCCGCCAGCGCCGCCAGCTCCAGGCGCTGCGCGAAACCCAGGCGCAGACCAGCCAGTTGCTCGACCTGTCGCGCCGGCTGACGGTAGCCACCGACCGCCAGGCCGTGCTCAACGCCGCCAGCCAGCACCTGGGTGGTTGGCACGACATGCAGGTGTGCCTGCTGCAACGCAACGCCGAAGGCCAGTTGCAGGTGGCCAGCGGCGAAGCCCACGCCTTCAGCGATACCGAACGGGCTGCCGCCGACTGGGCCTGGCTGCATGGTCAGGCGGCCGGCCACGGCAGCGACACCTTGCCCAACGGCCGCTGGTGGTGGTGGCCGTTGGCGGTGGACGAGCAACCGCTGGCGCTGCTGGGCGTGCGCCCACGCTCCGGTCAGCCGCTGAGCGACCCGCGTCGGCGCCTGCTCGTCGCCCTCGGCCAGCCCCTGGCCCAGGCCTTGGCCCGCGCGCGCCTGGCCGAGCAACTGGAGGCCGCGCGCTTGCACGGTGAAACCGAGCAGCTGCGCAGCGCTTTGCTGGCTTCGGTGTCCCATGACTTGCGCACGCCTCTGACTGCCATGCGCGGCAGTATCGACAGCCTGCTGGCGCTGGGCGAAGCGATCCCGGCTGACGACCGCCGCGAGCTGTTGGAAGGTACCCGCAACGAGGCCGAGCGCCTCGACCGCTACATCCAGAACCTGTTGGACATGACCCGTCTGGGCCATGGCGGCCTCAAGCTGGCGCGCGACTGGGTCGCCCCGGCGGATATTGTCGGCAGTGCGCTGAACCGCCTGCGCGTGGTGCTGGCGCCGTTGCGCGTGCACACCGACGTGCCTGCCGAGTTGCCGCTGCTGTTCGTGCATGCGGCGCTGATCGAGCAGGCCCTGGTCAATGTGCTGGAAAACGCCGCTCGCTTCTCCCCGGTCAACGGTCGGCTGGAGCTGCAAGTAGCGGTGCAGGACGAGCAGTTGCGCGTGACCGTCAGCGACCAGGGCCCCGGCATCCCCGTGGCCGACCGCGAAAAAATTTTCGACATGTTCTACACCGCAGCCCGTGGCGATCGCGGCGGGCAGGGCACCGGCCTGGGCCTGGCCATCTGCCAGGGCATGGTGGGCGCCCATGGTGGGCAGATTCTGGTGGGCGAAGGCATCGATGGCCAGGGCACCGGCATCACTCTATGCTTGCCGCTGCCCCCTCAACCTGAAGCCGAAAGCGAAAGCCCATGAATCAGTCCGCCACCCTGTTGGTCATCGACGATGAACCGCAGATTCGCAAGTTCCTGCGTATCAGCCTGGCCTCGCAAGGCTACAAGGTACTCGAGGCGGCTACTGGCGCCGAAGGCCTTGCCCAGGCAGCGCTGGGCAAGCCGGACCTGGTGGTGCTCGACCTGGGTTTGCCGGACATGGACGGCCAGCAGGTACTGCGGGAACTGCGCGAATGGAGCGCAGTGCCAGTGATGGTGTTGTCGGTGCGCGCCAGTGAAATGCAGAAGGTCGATGCGCTGGATGGCGGGGCCAACGACTATGTGACCAAGCCGTTTGGTATCCAGGAGTTTCTTGCCCGGGTACGGGCTTTGCTGCGCCAGGTGCCGCAGGCCGGGGGCTCGGAAGTAGCAGCCAGCTTTGGGCCGTTGACCGTGGATTTTGCCTTCCGCCGGGTGACGCTGGCGGGCGCGGAGGTGGCGCTGACGCGCAAGGAGTATGCGCTGCTGGCGCTGTTGGCCGGGCATCCCGGGCGGGTGATTACCCAGCAGCAGTTGCTCAAGGATATCTGGGGCCCCAGCCATGTGGAGGACACCCATTACCTGCGGATCGTGGTCGGGCATCTGCGCCAGAAACTGGGCGATGACCCCACGGCGCCACGGTTCATCATCACCGAGGCCGGGGTGGGGTACAGGTTGGTGGCGCCGACAGCATGATCCTTGTGCAAACCGAGGCGCGTTGGGCGGTGCAGGGCGCCGTCACAAGGGCCATCAGGCCCTGGGTGGCTCCTTCTCGAACAGCTGGCGCATGACGTCCAGATAGCGCCGCGCCCCCAAGCCTAGCGGGCGTGGCTTGAGCCAGATGATGTCCACCCACAGCCGTAAACGGCTGGCCATGTTGTCGAAGCGCACCTCGGCCAGTGCGCCGGATGCAATCAGCGGTTCAACCAGCGGCTGCGGCAGGTACGCCCACCCCAGCCCGGACTGCACCAGGTCGAGCGTGGCCAGGTAGCTGTCGGTCAGCCAGATGCGCCGCGACAGCACCATGCGCGGGTCCGAGCCCGTGGCCTTGCCTGAAGCCACGATGATTTGCCGTTGCTCGGCGAAGGCCTCTTCGGGCAGTGGCGTGCCGCTGTTCTGGCCGGCCGGATGGCGCGGTGAGGCAACGGCCACCAACAACTGGCTGCCGGCCTCGAGGAATGACTCGCGCTCATCGATACCGGGCCGTTCGAACACCAGCGCCAGCTGCACGCTACCGTCGTGCAACAGGCGAATGGCTTCGGTCTGGGTGGCCGAGCGCACCTCGATTTCCAGGCTGGGAAATTCCTGGGCGAGGATTTCCAGCGGTTGGCTCCAGGGGCCAGTCTGCAACTCGGGCGCCATGGCGATGGTCAGGCGTTTTTCCAGGCCCTGGTGCAGTTGCAGGGCCTGGGCGTCGAGCAGGTTGAGCTGGCAGATCACCTGCCTGGCCTGGGGTTCGAGGGCCAGGGCCGCGCTGGTGGGCAGGGCCTTGCGCGTAGCCCGGTCGAACAGCGGCAGGTCCAACTCGGCCTCCAGCTGTGCGATCGCCATGCTCACGGCTGAAGGTACACGGCCCAGCTTGCGGGCGGCGGCGGAGAACGAACCGGCATCCAGCACCGCGAGGAAGATTGTCAGGGAGTCGCTGGAGAAGGCCATGTTCGGTGAACCTGATGTTTTTTTGGGAGGAGTCAGCGAATAGTAATGGATGGAATTGCGAAGGGTAGGGCTTGAAATATTCGGTGTTCGTGAGATCGAGCGCCGCCCGCGCGGCGCATCGCGAGCTGCGCTCGCTCCTACATTTGTTTCGGGCCAATCATTCCTGGGGAATTTGCGCGCGAACGCCTTGGCGCATGGCGCGATATCGCGTCGTACAAACAAGGCGGTCGCGCGCGCCTGTCGCAGGCATAACTGGCCCGAAAAAAACGTAGGAGCGAGCGCAGCTCGCGAT
>NZ_QJRL01000005.1 GCF_003205205.1 Pseudomonas sp. LB-090624 | reverse complement strand
CCTGAACAATGGCCCTCCCCACGACCCCTCCCGCCCCGGCACTGAGCCCCTGCAATGCGCGCCCTGCCATCAGGCTGTCGATATCAGGGGCGCATGCCACGGCCAGTGCGGCCACCGCGTGAACAGCAGTGGCCAATAACAAGACCTGCCGCCGCCCCCATGCATCCGACAGACTCCCATAGAACAACATCATGATGGCCAGGCAAGCGAGGTACACACTCAGTGTTTGCTGGACAGCCGCCGGTAAGGCGCCAAGATCATCACCTATTGCCTGAAAGGCCGGAAGGTACATATCAATTCCCAGCGGCCCCAGCACGGACAATCCTGCCAACAACAAAACAAGGTGAGTGGGCATAGGGTCTTCGCCAGTAACTTAAAAAGTAATGTTCAAACCGCTCTGAAACAGCAGTGCATCATCCAGCGCTGGTGAGAACGACGGCCCTTGCTGATAGGTCAGGCCATTGACCCAATAAAGCCCACGCACCACCCGCGCGGCGTATGACAGCGATAGCGCCGTGGACACCCGTTCGGCGTCCCCTCCCCCCTGCTCTACCCGGTCATGCGCGTAGGTACTGAAATAACTGCGCGTGAACCCCAGCGATGCCATGTCGCGCGGGCGGCTGTCGAATGGACCGATGTAGAAAGCCGTCAGCTGAAAATCCTTGGTGTAGAGATTTCGATCTTCTGGCGCATAGTTCACCTTGCCGTCCAGGTATAAACCGCGCGGCCCGGCACCGTTGGGCTGAGTGACCTGGGCAGTGACTGCGGCGTAGCCGCCGTAGTTGTTGTCCGTGTTGCCACCGTTGCGATAGTCCGAATAGGGACTGGTGTTGTAGATCGCCCCAGCGCGCGCCCAGAAAGCCTTTTGCGCCTGGCCCGCCGAGACTTTGTAGCCGATCTCATCCACCAACAGCGCCCTGGAGCCTTTCACCTTTATCTCAAAGCCTGTGGGGTTTTCATCCAGGTCATACTGAAATCGGTTTGGGCTGGCACTGCGCGCAACCGATGCCCGGTTGTACCAGCGTTTGCTCGCATCTTTAACAGCAACCGTCACGGCAGGGCTGGGTGTGAACAGCGACAGCCCCAACTGGACAGGGATCACACTGGTCGGACCCAATGCTGCGGAAGAGGAATTTCCCCCCAGGACCATCCCGTAGTATTCACGGATCAGGTTGTAATAACCGTATTGAAGTTCCAATTGGCCATCGTAGAAACGCTGGTTGATGGCAAAGCTGGACATGGTCAGGAAATTGGGGTTACCGGACTTGTAGCTGCCCGACTCCCAGTTGGCGCCTAGCACGAACTGTGCATCGCCGCCCCAGCCCATTCGAGTGAGATCGTACGTTAATTTAAGCGCCGTGGACTGGCGATACGTGGGGTTTTGCCCGTTGTAACTTTGAGTGGACGCATTATGGCCCAGTACGTCATAACGGTAGTTCGGCTGAAAACTGGCAGAAAAGCCAATGCCGTGCTCCGCTAGGGCAGCGCGCAAGCCAAACAACTCTGGCGAGAGTGTTTCACACGGCGAGGTCTGGGTGAGTACCGCTTCGGTGCGCACGGTATAACGCTGATACTTTTCGCACGTTGCAGACTGATCCGGCAACGCACTTTGCGGCACACCTGGAACAACGCCTCCACGTGTTTCACTGGCAGCAGGCGTTGCAGCGAACGACAAGGGAATAGCCCCAAAGGCAAACAAGGCGCAGAGCATTTTCATCGATTGCATTGTTATTGTTCCATCATGCTGTTTATCGGCGAATGTCATTTTCGAGGTGCACGCTTCCACCCCACCGAATAAGGTGGAGGGTCACGAAAGAGCAGATTTCAGTTGATCAGCGGACTTCGCGCACCAGTGCGCATGCTCAGCAGCCCGGTCACCAGTAGTGCCAGCAGCGAGACCCCGCCCAACGCCGACACGGCAGCGGCCAAGCTTCCTAGCGTTTCGCTGATGAGGTTGACGAGGAAGGGGCTGAGGAACTGCCCGATAAAGAAGGCTGCCGTCCACAAACCGACGCCCCGACCACGGTGCTCATAACTCAAGCCTCCCAAGCACCAGTTGATCAGTGCCGGAATCAGCAAACCGCAGCCGACCTGGGCAATGAAGGCGCCCAGCACAGCCCAAGAGACTGCAGAAGCTTGCCCAAGGCCGATCAGGCCCGCGGCAAATAGCAGGAACACGACCGCCAGATGAACGCGGACCCTACGCTTGGCAAGTTTGGCAAACAGCAACGCCCCCAGGGGTACGCCCAACCCCGCCAGCCCGCCCGCGATGCCAATGCTCGATGAGTCATGCAGGCCCATAGCATGCAGCACCTGGCTGATCTGCAAGACCTCTACGTAGTACAGCGATGCACAGAACAGCGTTACCGCGACGACCTTGGCTATATTCGCCACGGGGAAATTACTCTGCGGTTGATGCTGCACATCTTCACGCTGGCGTTGCGGCTCCCATGTGAACATCAGCAAGCAAATGAAAATTGGGAAAGCCAGCAGGTACAAGAGGAACGGGCCCTGCCACCCCATAGTCCCCAACACCCCCCCGGCACACATCAGTGCTGTGCCGGACAAAGAGCCCACCGCACTTTGTACCGCCAGCCACTTGCGCCGAGGTATCGGAGGATAAAAGTCACCGAACAGCGTATTCGCAACGGTCATGATCACCGCTTCGGTAATACCTAGAAGAAAACGGCTGGCGACGATGCTTATCAAATCACTCATGAAAAAAGGAGCGAAGCCAAAAATGCCGTAGCACAGTACTGCACCGAGGAGTAAGCGGCGACGCCCAATCCTGTCCGCCAGGTAACCTGCCAGTGGCGACAACAACGCGATGCACACACTAGGAGCCGTGATCAGCAGCGGTACCATATAGCGTGCATTGGGCTCACTGGAAAACTGCTGAGCGAGCAGTGGAATGATAGGGATCAGCGAAAGCAATCCCATAATCGGCAGTTGCGTGGTAAAAACTAGGATCAGTGCCTGAACAGCGCCCGCACGATGTTGCACACAGCGCCCCGACGGCACTGGGGTGGCAATTGACATGATCTACTCCTGGTCCTCTAAGGACACCTGTTGTTCTTGTTGTCTCGATCACACGCATGACTAGCAGAGGTTTCAGCGGATGCTCACACCTCCTTGATCACTCACCTGCAAGGACAGCCGCAGCACGGTGTCATCCACGGCGTGACCTATCAGTAATTCATACCCCCCTGAAACCAACACTCGGGCTTGCTGCCGACTGCACCAGCGAGAGAACGCGTCGGCCCCCAGGAACAACTGCACATCTTGCTGCTCACCCGGTTCTAGGTGTGTAACAGCAAAGCTCTTCAACGACAGCCTTGAGGGTTCTTCCCTTCGCGATGGTTCGAGTAGATAAAGCTGAACCACTTCCTTGCCCTTGCGCCCAGATACATTGGTGACATTTATCCGGACTTCGATCCTGTCGACACTGGCGCCTTCGACTGCTACCAGTGCCTGGCTGAAACGCGCATAGCCCAAGCCATAACCAAAGCTGAAAGCGGGGTGCAGATCCCGCGCGGCAAAGCTGCGGTAACCCACCCACCACCCTTCGTGGTAGTCGAGATCGCCGTCACTGGTGGGGGTCAGGGACCACACCGGATAATCACTTTCAGCTCTGGCAAAGGTCACTGGCAAACGCCCGCCAGGCTCACGGTCACCGGCCAAAACACCCGCCAGCGCCGGGCCGAACTCTTGCCCGGGGTACCAGGCAACCAAAACAGCCGCAGCATCTTGCAGGCAACTGGTGTCAATCGGATGAGCGACATTCAACACCACTACGGTCCGGCTGTTGACGGCACATACGCGCCGTATGAGCTCAGCCTGGGCTGCGGGCAGCTGCGTCGTGGTACGGTCAACGCTCTCCAGTCCCGCATCTGCCGTTTCACCCACGATCAGCAAAACTTCATCTGCTTCAGCCGCCAAGGCGACAGCTTGTTCCAGCAGATCCTCCTTTGCCGGAACACCGCACCCCAACCACAGACCATGTGCCAGGCTGCGGGTAATGCGCAGGGTGGCAAGCAGTTCGACCGTACGCCCCTCCTCCAGTTGGCACGTGACTACCTGGTGGGGTGCCTGCATGAGCTTGCCCATGATGTCACCCTCGGCGACACTGCCGTCGAATGAGCCGACCCGTTGGCCATTGACATGCAAATCGACCACACCTGTACCACCGAGATGAAATACGTACTCGCCGCTGCGCGGAGCCACGAAGCACGTTCTCACTTCGACGACTCCCTCTCCCTCCAGTGCCAACAGGTTGCCAACGCCTGGCATCTGCTTGAACCAGATGAGCGAGCTGGCGTGACGGATCTCATGAGCGGCTACTGCCTCTTCCCCATCACGCCGATAAGTCACGTCGATGCCAGGCTGACCCTCGCTTCTGAACAAGGGCAGCTGTGTCAGGGGTGGAATGCGGTGTTCGGCCGGGACACCTTCGGCATGCCGCACTGTCCGCCCGGTCATTCGCGCAGACACTGCTTCAAGCGGCGTACGGATACCGTCAGACAGCGCCACTTTGGCGAAGGTACCGCCCTGGTAGCAGGGCGCTGTGGCGTTGGGACCGATCACTGCGAGCAATCCTGGAGTGCCCGCATCGAACGGTAATATTTGCCCTTCGTTGCGCAACAGGACCATGCCTGCAGCGGCGGCCTCTTCCAGTACTTCGAGGCGCTGCGCCTGGTGAGCAGGCTGATATCGATGACGGTTCTTGAGTCGATCGGACAGCGTCAGTAGGCGCTGCGCTGCATCATCAATACGCCCAGATTCGACTTCTGCCATTCTTCCATTGGCAAGCAGTGCGCTGCCCATGTGTCGACCTGGACCCGGCATTTCCAGGTCCAGGCCATTGTTCAAACTGCTCACACCATCATGCGTGCCGAACCAGTCGGACATCACCAGCCCGTCCCACCCCAGGTCGCCTTTAAGCCACTGCTGAAGGACCTGTCCATGCTCGGCGCACAGCACGCCGTTGACCTTGTTGTAACCCGTGAGCATGGCCCATGCGCCCGACTTAGCAGCGTATTCGAAGGGCCAGAAATAAACGTCGCGCAGTACATCGTCTGCAACCACCGCGTTCATGTTGCGTCGATCGGTCTCGGAGTCGTTGCACACCACATGTTTGATCACAGAGGCCACGCCTTTGCGCTGGACACCCTCGGCCCAAGCCCAACCTAGCGCTGCAATCAGATGAGGGTCTTCGCCAAACAGTTCGAAAGCTCGACCGGCAAGTGGACTGCGCATCAGGTTGAGATTAGGTGCCAGCATCGCCTGAACATTCATGCGCAATGCTTCATCACCAATCACTTCACCCACGCGGCCTACCAGCTCGGCATCCCAACTTGCTGCGAGGGATAGTCCACAAGGCGTCAGGAGAGCAACGTCACGCTCATCAACCCTGCCCCCAGTTACCCCCATGGGGCCGTCGGCCATCCGCACCGCATCCAGGCCAACCTGTGCCGAGGCACAGGTGGACCACATGTCGTTGCCAGCCGTGAGCGCCACTTTCTGCTCCAGCGGCAACTCTCTGACCTCGCTATGCATGGCAGCTCTCCGCCTCAACTGGCCGGATATAAGATGTGGGAACGCTCATGGTCTGCTCTGCCAAGGTTTCAAGCGACTGTTGAGCAGCGGCATTAAGGCATTGCCCAAGATCATCGAACATGGGGGTGCCCGCTGTATTAAGCGTGACGCCCAACGGCGTCGGCCATCCTCGCATCGCATGCACGATCGAGCGCAACGCACCCAGGGTCGTATTGCAGCCCTGCCAACCCGCGGCGGTGACAATACAGCCAACTGCACGGCCATCGAAATACACCCTGGCATCGCAGCGCAAATCTTCCAGGAGATCGAGCGCATTCTTGACCAGGCCAGAGACGCCGCCGTGATAACCCGGGGTAGCGATGATGATGCCGTCAGCCTGTCGAACCGCTTCTATGAATGCCTTCTGTTCAGCAGTACGCTCACTGATCTCCGGATTGAAGGGCGGCAGAGCCGCCAGCTCACGCCCGCCGAACAGCTTCGTCCGAGCGCCGCGCAAAGCAGCCGCGCGCAGGCTGCACGCCAATGCTTTTTCAGTACTGGAATTGGGGCGGGTGGTACCACCGATGCCAATGATGAGTGGGCCCTGGGCCTGCACGAAGGGTCTGACTTTTAGGTTCTGCATGATTGGACTCACTCTCGAATCACTTGAAACGCGGCATGACTTCGCGGGCGAACAGGCTCATCGACTGTTCGCTGAAACGAATACGCTCCGCGGTTAACGGCCCGTTGGTGAAGCCCATCAAGACATTACCGATGCCCAATTGGCGATGCTTCTCAAGCTCAGCTGCGACCGTGTCAGGGCTGCCATGCAGACACCAGGTTTTGATCCAGTCGCGGCTGAAGCAGTCAGGGTGAGGCTGCAGCTGTACCCCGCTGATCTGTTCAGCGCGCTTGTTGAAGGTGTGCTCGCGCTCGATAGCGCGCTTGTATGCCACCAGAATCTGCTGCAACTCTTCTTCTGCCTGGTCATCACTGGGTGCTACGTGTACACATTGATAGGTATGAGTCGTCCAGGACAGGCAGTGGTCGATGACTTCCTGCGTGTGGCCGGCTGCCAAAAGTGCTGCCTTGTAGCGATTGAAGTAGAGGCTGAGGTGCTCGAAAGGTTCGGCACTGGCCGGCACCGGCGGCGTGAAAGCTGGGATAAACGCAGGGCAGCCCATATCAGCAGCACGCTGCATACTGGTTTCACGTAAGGCAACCGGCATGATCCGGTTGAAAGGACGCTGATAAGCAGTGGGTACAATCCGCTGAACCACAGCTCCCTTGTAGTGGCCCGTCTCGAATGTGATTGGCTCATCTTCGGTTTGCTTGTTCCACAAGCGCAGCACCAGGTCCAGGTTTTCTTGCAGCATCGCCGAGGCATTTTTGTAGTTGACGCCAAAGCCAATCATTTCTTCCGGTGTAGTACCGCTGCCGATGCCGACCAGCAAGCGCCCCTCGGTCAGTTGGTCGAGCAGGTTGACACGCTCGGCAAATCGCACCGGGTGATGCAACGGAACAGTTGTCACCGACATCCCGAAGTGGACCCGCTTCAACTGACCTGCCAAGTAGGCAGCGAACAGAAACGGATCACTAGACATCGGGGCGTAGCCGGTAAAGTGGTGATCCGGCATGAACACGGCATCAAAGCCCAGTGCATCCGCCTGCCGAGCGTGGTCCACCAGGGCATCCATCACTGGCTTGTCTTCTTGAACGCAGGTAGACCTTCCAACGAGGAAAACTGAAAAGCGCATGGCGCGAGTCCTTTTTTGTTTTGTGAACCAGAATTCTAGTTCTGTTAATAAATCAAACAGGTAGCCAATCACGCACCTCCCCGCAGGGAAGAATCTGGCTGTAACGATGATGTCAGAGGCTCCCTCCCAAAAGCTGAGGGAGGCCAACCCTTAAATAGAATCATCGTTCTATTTAACCAAAGCTAGCATCTGCCATTGGCATCGTCAACCTATGAATTGATCCTCGCGCTACGCAAATTGAGAGGTCAATTTGTCAAGCCCTCCGCTCTCTCAAAGTAAGCGCGCAGCACTTCTTGCCGTTGCACAGTCGACGCTGCGTGGTCCATGTGAGGGTTGATATCCAACCTCATCACGTTGTCGGGTCGGGCATTGGCAGGCGTCCAGGACGCGTCTCCACCTCCAGCACTGTCTATACCAGTACGGCTCATGAAAGCGGCCCAGTAACCTTGGATGACGCTCGCCATCTTGCTATCAGCTGCCTCGTAAGGGCGACTGGTTCTATCGAGGACGTTGAACAGGTAAGGCACTTCGGCGGTATGAAATGCACCGAAGGATCGCCCGGCGGCCGCGGGGGGAACGTGCGTGAACAGATAGGTGTACACCGGATGATCCGTATGCTGCGTCACCTGCTGTGCCCAGAAACTGAGCGATACCATATAGCAGTCTCTGTCCAAGGCCTTGGCTGAAGACGCTGCTTGAGCGTCAGCGTCATGGGGATAGAGCGCCAGAAGCCGTTCCGCAAAATCGCCAAACCTCCCCTTAACCCATTTGACAAAATCTGATTTGTTCTGAGGGAGTTGCGTCAGGGCCTCATCGGCTGTGAAACCGATGATCAGTGGGATTTTTAACAAATGCTTCGAATGATAAGACAAAAAATTCTCTGTGATCGCCCATCCATCAAGGTGTGGCTGGAATTGAATTTTTGGTAAGTTTGACGATACAAAAGGTAGCCATATTGCTTGCGCTATTTCTTTCGCGGGCAATTGTCGTAGTTCGCGGGCCGTGGTGATGCCAAAGTACTTACCGAAGGACAACCCATCCCTTTCGGCACTTGCGGTATCGGGTATTTGCCCACCCAGCGTGACCGGGCTTTGTAAAATGGCTTTCGCGAATAGCCCTTGGGCCAGCGGCGATGAGGTCAGGTAAGCCGTCGAAATAGCCCCCGCAGATTGGCCAGTCAGCGTAATATTTTTCGCGTCACCACCAAACTGGGAGATGTTGGCACGCACCCATTTCAAGGCCGCTATCTGATCAAGCAGCCCATAATTACCTGATAACTTATCCGTATTTTCTGCCGCCAAGGCAGGGTGCGTTAAAAAACCAAATGGCCCAAGACGATAGTTTACCGTGACCACTACCACGCCTTGCTTCGCGAGCTGTGACCCATTGTAAATGGGAACAGCACCTGAGCCACCGATGAAACCACCGCCGTGTAACCAAACCATTACTGGATAGCGTTTAGAGCGATCTTCGGGCGCCCAGACGTTGAGATAAAGGCAGTCTTCACTCGGCGGCGGTGTCGCTAGAAATTCGCGAGAATAGGGACCGAATTCAGGCGCTTCGGGCTGATAGCAACTGCTCTGAAAGGCTTGTGCCTTGCGAGTTCCCGTCCAGGAAGACACGGGCTCTGGAGCGCGCCAGCGGAGCGAACCCACCGGCGGTGCCGCGTATGGAATCCCCAGAAATGAAACAACCCCGCCTGCAGAGAGCCCTGACAACATCCCTTCGCTTGTTGATACCACGGGAGCAGCCAGCGATAAACGACTCGCCACCAGGGTTAGCACAACCAAACCAGCCATCCCACCCAGTGCATTTTTCCGCATACTGATGCCTACCTTTTTATTATTTATCAACGCCAATACTTGGCTTACCGAAACTCAAACCTCATGAATGCAATGATCTATTCACCCGCTTTGCCATCGCTCCCCTGCCCTGGCAGCCACAAACCACCCAGGCGTATGAAGGATGCCAATAAACTATACAGGAACAGGAATTCTAGTTCTATTAGTAAATCTAACCGTTCGTGGCCCCGCCAATGGGTCGTCTTTGCACACGGTGATGCCACAGGTCCGACCAATGTTGCGCGCGAGGCGTTAACGGGTGACTGTCAAAGTTAACAGCGGGGTGCCACCGCACAGTGCTGTCATCCGTCGGTTACTTCAACGCACGCTTCTACGCATCAGCTTACCCGTCGCGGACTTCGGCAACTCTGCCAACATCTCCACAGTGCGCGGGTATTTGTAGGCGGCAAGATGCGCCTTGCAGTGCTCAATCAAGTCGGCTTCGCTAGCCTGACAGCCTGGTTTCAAAGAAACCACTGCCTTGACGCTCTCTCCCCGATAGTCATCGGGCACGCCAACCACCAACGCCTCGAAAACGGCAGGATGACGGTAGAGCACGTCTTCCACTTCACGTGGCCACACTTTGTACCCGGACACGTTAATCATGTCCTTCTTGCGGTCAATCAGATAGAACCAGCCTTTTTCATCCATGAATCCGACGTCGCCCGTCTTCAGCCAACCGTCAGCCATGGCAGCCAAGGTGGCCTGCGGCTGTTGCCAATACCCCTTCATGACCTGAGGCCCACGATCCAGTATTTCACCGCTGGCGCCGACGGGTACCACCTGACCCTCATCATCGACCACTCTCACACAGGTATTGAAGACGGGAACACCGATAGAGATGGCACCGGACTGCGGGTCGACCGGTGCTCGGTGTCCAAATGGTACCAGGTGCGTGGGCGAACAGGTTTCCGTCATGCCGAACGCGTTGTGTGGATAGACCCCAGAAAAGGCTTCGAACGCCTTGGCAGTGGCGGGAGACATCGGTGCTCCGCCGGTGTAAATAGCTCTGAAACTTGAAAAGTCATCCCGCTTCGCCCCTGGCGCCTTCATCAGGCTCATGAAGGCAGTGATCGCACCGATGGTGAAGGTAGGACGGTGCTGGCGCAGGGTGTCCAGAATGACATCCGGATGAAACCGGTGGGCCAGGATCAAGGGGCACCGCGCCAAAAACGACAAGGCAATGTGGGCTACCGCTCCGGTCACATGGAACAGTGGGGCAATGCCAAGAATTTTGTCTGTTGCGTTCAGGCCAATCCAGTCGCGATAGGTCTGGGCGGTGAAAACCAAGTTGCCATGGGTGTTCATTACCCCTTTCGGCTTTCCGGTCGTACCAGAGGTATAGGTGAGCATCGCCACATCGTCACTGACCAGGTGACTCAAACAGCAACTCGCCAGCAGCCGCCCTCTATCAACGATCTCTCGCAGGCATAAAACGCCTGAAGTCGAAAATTGCCCGCAGGGTCGATCCAAGACCCGGTGATCGTTGAGCGTCTGCCCGTCAAGGTTGGAACAAGTAACAACGAAGGGAACAAGGTCCGGCTCCTCCCGACGCACGACCTCGACCACATCCCTGTAGAGCGTGTCGAGGCAGAGCAAGGCGCGGGCCCCACTGTCCCTGAGAATGTAGGCAAGTTCGCGGGCCTTGTTCATTGGGTTGATCGCCACAGCGATCCCGCCAAGCTTCCAGCACGCCAGCTGTCCAATCACAAATGCCGGATTATTCTGCAGATACAGCCCGAGCCTGTCTCCCCGTGTGAAGCCGCCCGCGTTCAGCTCAGCCGCTAAACGACTCGAAGCCTCGTCCAGCTGCCGGAAGGTCAGCGTGCTGTCGAAGTAATGAAGGGCCGGCTGATCGGGCGCTGCATTGACTGCACTGAAGAAAGCTGCGAGCAGGCTTGGAAACTCAGGGTCTATAGCTGTGGGTATTTCTGCGCCATAACACGACAACCAAGGTTTGGTCTCGTAACAATCATCGTTCATCCCGGAACCTCATCGATGGTGTGCGCTCGACCACGTTCAGATACCGCCAAGGCCCACGCAGGAGCTTGAGCCTTGGCCGCGAAGCGCTATAGCAGACCTCACAAGCAAGGCTTCAGGCGCGAACTGACGCACCCCGCATCGCATCCTTTTGAGCCTGATGAGCAGCCTCGTACTCGGCTTTCAGTAGACGCTTCATCAGTTTGCCTGTCGGTTCGCGCGGAAGCTCACTGCGAAAATCGAATTGCTGTGGGCACTTGACGCCGCCGAGCGCCTCCCTGACGAAGCGCTTCAATCGCTCGCGAAGCTCATCATTAGGCACAACCCCGGCCTTCGGCTGCACGACGGCAACAACACGCTCGCCCATTTCATCATCAGGCGCGCCGATCACCGCCGCATCTTCGATCTCCGGATGAGTGATCAGGTGGTTCTCGATCTCCTGTGGGTAGATATTGACCCCACCAGAAATGATCATGAAACTTTTGCGATCGGTGATGAAGAGGTATCCCTCCTCATCGACCCAACCAATATCGTTAAGCGTCGCCCAGCCTTTGTCGTTGTAGGCCAGACGGGTTTTTTCGGGGTCATTGTGGTACTCGAACTTAGGCCCGTGGGCGAAGTAGATATCCCCCTGTGTGCCGGCGGGTACCTCCTCGCCGTCAGGGCCGACGATCTTCACCACACCCAGCACCGCCCGCCCCACCGAGCCCGGTTTGCTGAGCCACTCCGCTGAATCCAGAGCCGTGATACCACAGGTTTCGGTGCCCGAGTAATACTCGTAGATAATCGGCCCCCACCAATCGATCATGGCGTGCTTCACCGGTACCGGGCATGGTGCAGCAGCGTGGATCACCGCTTGCAGCGAAGCGTAATCGTATTGGCCGCGAATGCTCTGATCGAGCTTCAGCATGCGGACGAAGTGGGTGGGCACGAAGGTCGCGTGAGTGATTCGATGCTGCTCGATCAACGCGAGCGACTGCTCGGCGTCGAACCGGTCCATGATCACCACCGTGCCACCCAGCCGATGGATAACCATTGCCCATCGCAGCGGCGCGGCATGATACAGCGGAGAGGTTGAAAGATAGCTACTGGCCATGCTCATTCCGTACAAGCTTTCCCCCAGCTGCATCAAGGCCGTAGCGGATTCGATGGGCCCCTCAGGCAACTGGGGCTTCACACCCTTGGGTCGGCCAGTCATTCCCGACGAATACAGCATGTCGGAACCGATACTGGTGTCGCTGATCATGCTGCTTGGGAAATGCCGGCAGGCACTGAGAAACGGTACGTCACCTGGGGCATGGCTAAACACATGCAGCGTACCGGAACCGAGTTTTTGTGCAGCCTGAGTGGCAACGTCGGTATAAGCCTTGCCAGCAATCAAGACTTTAGCTTCGGAGTTGCCCAGCACGTAGGCCAGATCATCAACGGACGTTTTGGTCGAGACGGCAGTCATGTACAAGCCGATCCGCTGGGTCGCCCAGGCGGCGACGAATATCTCAAAATCATTACCGAGCACGACGGCGACGGTATCCCCACGTTTCAGGCCAAGGCTGCGCAGTAAATGGGCGCCCTGGTTGGCGAGCGCCTCGAGCTCGCCGTAGGTCAACACTTCATTTGTCGACGCCAGGATGCAAGCAGCCTTCTCTGGGCGCTCACCGGCGTGAATGAACGGGTGCATGGCTTATCCTCTTTTTATCGTTGTTGGCTAGCACATCACGGTCAATCAGCGCCCAAGCCACCTTGGTGGGCGTTTCTCAGCAAAGGCTTTAGGGCCTTCTACCGCGTCCTGCGAATTGAGCATCGTCTGCACATCTGGGTAATCCCACTGTTCATGCAGAGCCTGCGCCAAAGGCACTTCAAGCCCTCGGAGTACAGTGGCCTTGGTGGCCCGCACCGAGAGCGGGCTGCAGGCCAGAATATCGTCGGCCCAGCGGCGCGCGGCAGCCAGCACATCGCCGTCCACCACCTCGTTCACAAAACCCAGCTGCAGGCCTTCACTGGCGCTCACTCGACGCCCCGTCAGCAACATTCCCATGCTTTGCTTCAAGCCGATCAGGCTGGGCAACCGCTGCATGCCACCGGCGAGGGCAGCGAGCCCGACTTTGGCTTCCGGCAGCGCAAACACCGCATGCTGTGCGGCAACGATGATGTCGCACGCCAATGCCAGTTCAAAGCCGCCGCCCATTGCCACACCATTGACGGCGGCGATCACTGGCTTATTCATGTCAAAACGCCCGGTAAGACCGCCGAAACCGCTTGCCGGTGTGCCCAGGTTGGCATTGGTGGCCTGCTGTTTCAGGTCATGCCCTGCACAGAACGCTTTGCTGCCACTGCCGGTGATAATGGCAACCCACTGATCATCGCTGCGGGCGAAGTCATCAAAGGCGAGCTGAAGCTCTTCATGCGCCCCAAAATTCAGGGCATTGTGCGATTCGGGGCGCTGGAGCGTGATGAGCGTAAGATGCCCCTCATGTACAACATCGATAAACTGGTAATTCATCATGCACTCTCCAGCAGATGATCGAGCATTCCCGCAAGGCGCTTGCGGATGATGTCCTGGGCGTCACTCACCATGCGATCCAGCAATTGCTGACAAGTCGGTACATCGCGGATCAGGCCCTGAATCTGGCCGGCCCAGATCAGCCCGGCATCCAGGTTGCCGGTTTCCAGCGCCTCGCGGCCGCGGGCACCTGAGACGTAGCTGCGGATATCTTCAAAGGTCGCGCCCGGCGCCTTCGAGAGGTCCACGACAGTGTCGGAAACGCTGTTTCGCGCAACGCGCCCAGTATTGTGAAAGCGGCGGAAAATGAGGTTGGTAGCGCGCTCGTCGTTATCCACCAGAAACGCCTTGATCGCGTCATGAATGGGCGCCTCGCGGGTCGCGCAGAAACGCGTCCCCATATTCACGCCCTCTGCACCCAGTGCCATCGCCGCAGCCAGCCCGCGACCATCGCCGATACCGCCGCTGGCAATGATAGGGATACTGACTTGGTCGGCGGTGGCAGGAATCAGGACCAGGCCTGGAATATCATCCTCGCCCGGGTGCCCTGCGCACTCGAAACCGTCGATGGAGATAATGTCAACGCCCATGCGCTGCGCCGAGAGCGCGTGACGCACGGCGGTGCATTTATGGATGACGGTAAGGCCGTGCGCTTTGAAAACCTCGACATGCTCCTGGGGCTTGCTACCCGCGGTTTCGACGATACGCACGCCCGACTCGATGATCGCTTGACGGTATTCGGCGTACGGCGGAGGGTTTACGGAAGGCAGGATCGTCAGGTTAACCGCGAAGGGCTTGTCGGTCATGCTCCTGCAGCGCTCGATCTCCCGACGCAAGTCGTCGGGAGTCGGTTGCGTCAGGGCCGTCAGGGTGCCAAGCCCACCGGCATTGGACACCGCGCTGGCCAGTTCGGCGCGGCCGACCCACATCATGCCGCCCTGAACGATGGGGTGGCGGATGCCCAGGAGCTCTGTGACGCGATTCTTGAAAGCCATTCAGAGCACCTCCAGAATGGTCACATTGCTCACGCCACCACCCTCGCACATCGTTTGCAGGCCGTAGCGCTTGCCGCGCGCCTTCAGCGCATGAATCAAAGTGGTCATCAGCTTGGTTCCGGATGAGCCCAGTGGGTGACCCAAGGCGATGGCGCCGCCGTTCACGTTCAGGCGCTCAGGATCTGCCTCGATCGCATCAAGCCATGCCAAAGGTACGGGGGCAAACGCCTCATTGACTTCATACAGGTCGATGTCCGCGATGTTCATGCCGGCCCGCTTCAAGGCCTTGCGTGTGGTGAAAATTGGCTCTTCGAGCATGATGACCGGATCGCCGGCAGTCACGGTCATGTCGACGATTCGAGCAATGGGCGTCAAACCGTGCAGTTTCAACGCTCGCTCGCTTACGACCAGGACACCTGAGGCACCATCACATACCTGGCTGGCATTCGCCGCGGTGACGACACCGCCTTCGACAAGTGGCTTCACCGCGCCAATGCCTTCAAGCGATGCGTCAAAACGGATACCTTCGTCCACCAGGTGCAGGCCGTCCTCGACCGCCAGGCCAACGATCTCCTGCTGGAACGCTCCTGCGTTGGCCGCCTGCGCAGCCCGCTGATGGCTTTGCAAGGCAAACCGGTCCAGCGTGAGCCGGTCATAGCCGTATTTCTCCGCAAGCATCTGCGCACCGGCAAACTGGCTGAACGTGTCGACTCCGAAGCGCTGCTTGATGCGTTCGCTGAAGGGGCCCACACCCACGCCTTCCTTCTCATGGAACGACATGTTCGAAAACATCGGCACGCGGCTCATGCTCTCCGCGCCACCGGCGATGACGACGTCCTGCACGCCGGACATCACCGCTTGAGCGGCAAACTGGACAGCCTGCTGCGAGCTGCCGCACTGACGATCGATGGTCACTGCCGGAACACTTTGCGGCAACTTCGACGCCAACACCACATTACGGGCGAACGCAAACGCCTGTTCGCCTGCCTGGGTGACACAGCCAAAAATCACATCCTCGACCGCGGCAGGGTCGATGCCTGAACGGTCCACGAGGGCGTTCAGCACTTCGGCTCCCAAGTCCGCCGGGTGCCAACCTGCCAGCTTGCCGTTACGACGGCCACCAGCGGTACGAACGGCTGCAACGATATAGGCATCAGCCATGGCTCACCTCCTTCTTGTTCTTATGGGTCCGCTGCGCAACGAATGCAGCAACTTTGTCACGGACATAGGGTTGGCTCGCGAGCGCAGAGATGCTGCGGGCCTCTTGTTCGAGCTGGGATTCCAGCGAGGTACCATGGGTCTCGAGCAGTAATTGGCGCACCCGGCCAAGGGCCGACACGTTCATCGTCGCGAGACGCTGGGCGACTTCGACGCCTTCAGCCCACAACTGCCCCTCATTGACCACACGCGTGATCAGGCCAGTCACTTGGGCTTGTTCAGCGCTGACACGCTGGTTCAGCAGGATGATTTCCTGGGCTCGACGCAACCCGACCAGCCGGGGCAGCAGCCAACTCAGACCACCGTCTGGGCTCAATCCGATGGCCCCATACGCCGGGGTGAATGACGCGCTCGCTTCGGCAAGAACGATGTCACCCACCAGTGACAGACTCATGCCCGCCCCTGCCGCTGGACCATTGACCAGGACCACCAGTGGTTTTTCCATGCGCATGAGCCTGGAAACCGCCAAATGCAGCGTTCCTGCCAACTCGCTGAGAAAGCCGGCAATACCGTCGCCTGCGGCAACGAAGGCGTCGAGGTCGCCGCCGGCACAAAAGAGTTTTCCGCTCCCGGTCAACACGACGCTACTGACACTCGCGTGCTGATCACAAGTGATTACCGCTTTGAGCAGGGCTTGAGCCATGGGCAAGTCAATGGCGTTGCCTTGTTGCGGTCGGTTCAGGGTGATTGTCGCGACCTGATTGCACACATGCAGCTTGACTGAATCGTTCATCGGCATGCCTCCAGCGCCTTGCGAGCCAGGCTGGCCAGCAAGGGGAAGCTCTTGGCCCGCTCCTGTGCGTGAGCAGAGGCAGCTGTGCCCCGGATCACGCGCCCTTTGATGCCGTGGAAAATCGACGCCATGCGGAAGAAGTTGAACGCAATGTAGAACTCCCAGTCAGGTATCGAGTTTCGCCCTGTGCGTTCGCAGTAAGCCTGCACATAGCGCGACTCGCTGGGGATATTGAGGCTATGCAGATCCGCGCCAGCCAGGCCCGCCACGATTTCAGGTGGCATGCGATACATCATCGCGTGATTGGCAAAATCGGCAAGCGGGTGCCCCAAGGTAGACAGCTCCCAATCCAGCACCGCCACCACCTTAGGCTCAACCGGATGGAAAATCATGTTGTCGCAGCGGAAGTCGCCATGCACGATTCGCGTTTCATCACCGGCCGGGATGTGCTCGGGCAGCCACTGCACGAGCAGGTCCATGTCCGGGTTGCGCCCTGCTGCTTCATCTTCCAGGTACTGGCGGGTCCAGCGACTTATCTGGCGCGAAAAGTAGTTACCTGTCTTGCCATAGGATTCGAGGCCAACCGCAGACGGCTCGATGCTGTGCAGTTTGGCAAGCGTCTGGTTCATCGCCTCGAAATACAGCGGCCGCTCTGCCGCACTGACTTGCGCAAACGTGGCATCCCAGAAGATCCGCCCCTCCACCCTCTCCATCACGTAGAACGGCGTGCCTAGTACCGCAGGATCAGTGCACAGTGCGAAAACCTTCGGCACACTGAAACCAACCGTGGCCAATGCCTGCTGCACCTGCGCTTCCCGCTCGACCGAGTGGGCACCTTTGAGCAGAACCCCAGACGGTTTGCGCCGAAGCACATAGCTGTGGCTTGGCGTGGTGATCTGATAGGTCGGAATGGACTGCCCACCTTTGAACTGCAATACCGTCATCGGCCCCGAGAAGCCTTCCACATTCGCGCGCATCCATCGCGCCAGCGCCTGCTCATCGACCTCCATGTCTGCCCGGACAACGCCAGCACCGGCATTCGCTTGCTGATCGAGCACGTTCATTGTCTGGCCCTCGTCCATTCACGCTTGATCATTTTGGCCAGTGACCACTTATGCACTTCGGTCGGCCCGTCGTAGATACGGAAGGCGCGTATTTCGCGAAAAACTTGCTCGACGATGGTGTCACCGGTAACGCCGCTACCTCCCATCACCTGTACGCAGCGATCCGCCACCCGCATCAATGCCTCGCTCACAGCCACTTTGGTCATCGAACTCTCGTTGCCGCCCGATGCCCCGCTATCCAGTACGCCGGCACACCATTGGATCATCAGCTCGACCTGTTTCAGATCAATCAGGTTCTCCGCCAGGCTGAACCCCATGCCTTCGTGGTCGATCAACAGCTTGCCAAACGCCATCCGGCGGTTGGCATAGTCAGTAGCGATTTCGTTCGCGCGCAGACAGGCGCCATACCAACGCATGCAGTGGGACAATCGGGCCGGGGCAAGCCTGATCTGGGCATAGCGGAACCCCTCACCGGCCTCACCCAACATCTGCTCGGCAGGAACACGTAGGTTGTCCAGCGTGACAACGGCATGCCCGCCAGGCATTGAGCTGTCGATGGTCCGTGGGATGCGCTCGATACGTATCGCAGGATCAGGCAGCGCTACCAGGAACATGCACGCTCCCTCCTGCGCCTTGGCCATCACGATGCCGATCTGAGCACCTTGCGCGCCGGTGATGAACGCTTTTCGCCCATTGATGACCCAATGGGCACCCTCACGGGAACAAGTGGTGCGCATCATCGAGGGATCAGAACCCGCACCACCGTCTTCCGCCGGCTCGGTCATGAAGAACGCTGAGCGCGCGGTTCCGGCCACCAGTGGTGCCAGGAAGCGCTCCTTGAGCAAGTCGCTGCCCACTTTGCCCAGCAAATACATGTTGCCCTCGTCCGGAGCGCAGGTATTGCATGCCAGTGGCCCAAGCGGCGACAACCCGGTGCGTGCCAGAACCAATGCAGTGCCAGCCTGGCTCAGGTGACTGCCGTTGGCCAAGATGTGAGGCGTAAGCACGCCGGCTTGACGGGCCTTTTCGCGGAGCTCCAGAACAAGCTCGTCGGTTGGGCAATCATGATGGTCACGGCGTGGATCCTGCTCATAGGGCACCACTACTTCACGCACGAACCGCTCCACGCGATCAGCAATCGCCGTCGCCAACGGCAGATCGTCGACACTCATCGGGCAGCCATCCGAATTGCGCCGTCCAGGCGAATCACTTCTCCGTTGAGCATTGGATTCTCAACGATTGACTGGACCAATTGGGCGAATTCCTCAGGCTGGCCCAAACGACTGGGGAATGGGACCTGCTGCCCGAGTGACTGCTGAGCCTCTTGCGGTAACGAGGCCAGCAGCGGCGTAAGAAAGATACCGGGAGCGATAGTCATCACCCGGATGCCGTAGCGGGCGAACTCGCGGGCCAGGGGAAGCGTCATGCCCACGATAGCGGCCTTCGAAGCCGCATAGGCCGGCTGACCAATCTGGCCATCGAATGCCGCCACGCTCGCCGTGTTGATGATGACGCCGCGCTCCTCTTCTGCCTGCTCGACCGCGTGCAGCCGCGCAGCGAACTTCGACAATACGTTGAAGCTACCGTTGAGGTTGATGTTGACGATGCGCGCGAAGTCGGCAAGGGCAAGCGCCTTGCCTTCACGGTTGATAGCCTTGGCGGGCGGCCCGATACCTGCGCAGTTCACCAGAATACGCGCTTTGCCATGCACCCCCTCAGCGGTTTCCAGTGCATGCTCGATCGCTTGTTCATCCGTGACGTCGGCCTTGATGAACAGACCACCCGTTGCGCGGGCATGAGCTTGGCCTAGCTCTTCGTTGAGATCGATGATCGCAACCCTCGCTCCAGCCGCCGCCAGCCTCGCCACCACCGCCCCGCCCAGGCCTGAAGCTCCGCCTGTTACCACCGCTGCCACACCATGAATATTCATTCGGGCACATCCCCTGCTTGTTGTTTTGAATTCATGTCACTCATTCAGCGGTCAAAAACCATTTGGTAGACCACCTACTCGTGAGTAGGCTAGAATTCACACTGTGCCGCTGTCAAGGTTGTGCATGATGAAAAATACGAAGTGGCCAACCGCCTTGTGGTTTCCATCAGGTGGCTGCGCTGGTTCGCCTAGCCATGCCGCTTTTTCAGCACTCCAACTCTGACTGGAAAAACAAACGTGACAGAAACTTCCCCATTTCAAACAGCCCAGCAGAAGCAGAACGAGCGCGAAGCCAAGCGCCAAGCCGTGTTGCGCGCTGCTGTGCGTATCTTCAATGAGCGTGGTTTCCATGCCACCCTGCTGGAAGATGTTGCGACCAGCCTGGGCATTTCGAAGCCCACGATCTATCACTACCTCGGTAACAAGGAGCAGGTGTTGCTGCACTGCGTGGTGCATGGTCTGGAACAGCTCATCGAAGCGGCAGAATCGGCCCGGCAGGAACCAGGAACAGGCATTGATCGACTGCGCAACTACCTGAAGCGTTACGCCGAAATCAACATGGATGACTTCGGCCGTTGCGTGATCCGCACCGGGGACGAAGCCTTGTCGGAAGATGGCCGGACCAAATTCAGAGCGCTGAAAAGCCAAATCGACCAGGCCATGCGCGGGCTGATCGAGGAGGCGATCAGAGACGAGTCGATCGCGCCTTGCGACTCCAAAATGCTGGCATTCACATTGGCCGGCGCGCTGAACTGGCCAGCGCGGTGGTTCTCGCCGGACGGTACGCAATCCCGAGAGGAAGTGGCTGCGCAGATGGTCGATTTGCTGACCAAGGGCTTTGCGCCGCGCTGATGGGCTGAACCGAGGGCAGAAACCCGATCCAAGCTGGGAGGCTGTGAATCATGCTCAAACCCAATGCCGATTCAGATCCAGGTTTTGGCGGTCCGGTCCTTCCGCCCGTTCATGTTCGCCGCAACCGTATATTGCCGATGCTGAACCAGGCCGGCGGCACATTCGTGTTGTTGAGCGCTCCTGCGGGTTTCGGAAAATCCACAGCCATGATGCAAGCCTTCGAGCAGCTGTCCACACAAGGCATTGCCAGCGCCTGGCTCACCGCCAGCGCTAGCGACAATGATCTGCCGACCTTTTTGAGCCGGCTGGAAAAAATTGTCAGGTACCTGGATATCGCCCGCCCGGCATGTGACGCCATCACCAGCATGACCACGCACAACGGCCCTTTCGCACTGTTCATCGATGACTTGGAGGCCGTCAACGAAACCGCGGTACTGGAGCTGATAGAAGAAATTGCCCAGCACCTGCCGCGCCGCGCCTACCTGTTCGCAGCCACGCGCATTACGCCTTCGATGGCGCTTTCGCGCTTGCGAGTCGGCGGGCGCCTGACCGAAATCGGTAGTGGTGAGCTGCGCTTTGACCTGGATGAATGCCTCGCCTTGTTCAATGCCCAGTTTCCAGACGGCCACCTTGGGCAGGAGGATCTTGAGTACCTGCACAAGAAAACCGAAGGCTGGGCAGCGGCCTTGTGGCTGGCCTCGATCGCCCTGAGACGCACCGAGTCCCGCATCGATTTCATCGCGCAATTCTCCGGGTCCACCGGCACGGTAGCTCAGTACCTGAGTGAGGTGGTGTTAGCCGAGCAGGACGCCGCTACTCGGCGCTTTCTGCTGCGCATCAGCGTGGTCAAATCCTTCAATGTCGCGCTGTGCAATGCGCTGCACGACGGCGTTGACAGCCGGCAGATGATTGCACGCCTGCATGCCCAGGGCCTGGTCATACCCATCGAATCCATCACCGGCCAATGGCGTTTCCACGCCCTTTTCGCCGAGTTCCTGCGTGACCGACTCGCCAGCGAAGCCCCCGAAAGCCGCGCGGCACTGCATCAGTGCGCCTCTCAGTGGTATCAAGCGCATGGCCAAGCGGTGCTCGCCATCGACCACGCCCTGCTCGGCAATGCCTTCGGGCAGGCGATCAACCTGCTTGAGCAGCACGGGGAAACACTGCTCGAGCAGGGCCGAATGCGGCTTTTGAAACGCTGGTTCAGCGCCTTTTCGCTGCCATTGCTCAAAGCCCACCCTATCCTGCACATGATGTCGATCTGGGCGACAGCGCTGACAGAAGGTGCCCATCTTGCGCATCAGCAGTTGAATAATCTGGATTGGCGGAACAGCTCCGAGCCATGGGTACGTAACCATGGGGCCGCGCTCTATCCCACACTGCTGGGTATGCAGGACCAATGCGAGGAGGCCGTGAACGTTGGGCGACTAGCACTGGAACACATGGAGCCAGGCCACAATTTCGCCAGTGCCACGTTGCTCAATGCCATCGCCCACCAGACCCTGATCATTGGCAACGCACGCGATGCACAACGCATGCTAGATGCTGCGCGGCGCCTGCATGGCGGTGAAAGCCCATTCAATCGCATGTATTCAGAAACGACCGAGGGCTTGATCGACCTGCTGCACGGTCGCCTGCGGCACGCCTCCGCTCGGTTCCGCCTTGCGGTCGATGCGTCCCAGGCCAACTGCAACAAACACGCACATGGCAACGCCTGGGCAGGTGTCCTCTACACGGCAACAGTCTATGAGGCCAATGATCTGGTCAAAACCCGACACCTGGTCAATGTCTATCTGCCACTGGCCCGAGAGGTGGGCATACCCGACCACCTGATTCTCATCTATTTGCTTAAAGCCAGGTCGGCAGTGATCGATCAGGACCTCGACACAGCACTGCGAGCGCTGACAGAACTTGAATACCTGGGGCATGGCCGAAAACTCTCCAGGGTCGTGGCAGCTGCGCAACTGGAGCGAGCCAAAATCCTCCTCATCCAAGGCAAGGCCAACGCTTCGCTCGATGAGCTGGCCAGGGCAGATAATCCGGAGATATGGTCGCGGGAATGTCGGCAGCGTTTGTTAGCGCACGACAGCCACTACCTGCGCTTGGCACGCTTGAGGTGGGAGATTCATTTTGGCGACCCAGTGGCGGCATTGAAACAAGTCGATGCAGACCTGGATGAGGCAGGTACATCAGGCCGTAGACAACGCGCGCTGGTGTTGCAGTTGCTCAAGGCGCTCGCCCTGCACCGATGTGATCATATTCTCGCGGCGCATGCGGTGCTGGAGGACGCCCTGGCCTTTGCCGCGAGTGAAGGCTACCAGCGCACGATCCTTGACGAAGGCCCGCTGTTGGCGAGGGTGATTGCTGAGTTCAAACATGCCTACGAAACTCGCCGGATACGCAACCCTCTGCTGTCGGATTACCTTCGAGGATTACTGGTCGATTTTGGTCCGCTCGTGGACAAACAAGAGGTTGAGCAGCCGAGTGCGGGCTTGGCCGAGCCGCTTACGCGCAAAGAAATCGAAGTGCTGACTTTGCTGACCGAGGGTTGCTCCAATCTGGACCTGGCTGATCGTCTTCACGTGTCCAAAAGCACTGTGCGCACCCACCTTCGCAACATCAACGCCAAGCTTGAAACCACCAGTCGCAATCACGCGCTGGCAGTCGCTCGGCGGCTCGGGCTCGTTTCCTGATGCGGCCGGAAAAATCGTCTCTTGGGACGATTTTTCCTCCCCCTGCACTCCATAGACTGAACGCACGGCGCCCCCCTTCGCGGGCACTTCGCTCTCGCCGCCGGGCCCGCGGCGGCGCGCCTCACTTGCTGTCTCACGGCCTACCGGGTAGGACTAACGGCCCCGGGCACTTAGCAGATCCAACAACAATAACTACAGGGTTTACGCAATGAACGAGCAGAGCACGTCTTTACCCTATGTTGAAAGCAAGGTTCACCCAGGGCGCTGGTACGCATTGGGTTGTCTCATGATTTTCTATGCCGTTTCGATGGTCGACCGGTTCATTCTCTCTGCTGTCGCGCAGCCGGTAACGCAAAGTCTGGGCCTGACCAATACGCAAATGGGGCTGCTCTTGGGCGCAGGCTTTGCCGTGCTCTATGCCGTGGCGGGCATACCGGTCGCTTACCTGATCGACAAGGGCAACCGTGTCAGGATCATTCTCGCTGGCGTGTTGCTGTGGTCCATGATGACTGCTGCCTCGGCATTCACCGTCGACTTCACCACATTGATCATTTGCCGAGCGGGTGTCGCTATCGGTGAAGCCGTGCTCACGCCTGCTGCAATGTCGCTGATCGGTGACATGTTCCAGCGTAAGGAAAGAGCGCTCCCAACCAGCCTATACATGGCAACGGGCAACATAATGGCAACCGGTGCGTTCCTGATTGGCGGCGCCGTGTACCAATATGCCGGTGCTCAGCAGCTGTTTCCAGACATGGAGGCCTGGCGCTTCACTTTACTTGCCGTGAGCCTGCCAGGCTTCCTGATGATTGCACTGTTCGCCTTCACCGTTCGCGAGCCCGCACGCGTTGAGTCGCACCCGGCCGAAAGTACTGCTGTTGGGCGAGACGCGCTGGTGCCGTTCCTGAACGACCACAAAAGCATGTTCATCCCGTTTTTCATTGCCGTGGGGATGATTTCTTCCCTTACGCTGGGGGTGATCTCCTGGGCGCCGACCCTGCTGGTGCGACTGCATGACCTGACGGCGTCACATGCAAGCTTTGTGTTCGGCTCGGTAGGCCTGCCGACGTCTGTGTTGGGTACGTTGTGCCTGCCTTGGCTCGCTACCAAGGTTCAGAAGGCCGGCCGCCAGGATGGCATCTTGCTGGTGCTTCTGCTCTGCATCGCGATCCCGGTTCCAGCCATCATCGCAGGCCTTCTGCTCGACCAGTACTGGCTCCTTGTCGCTGCGTTCGGGTGCTGCATGATGTTTCTTCCCAGCATCTCGGTGATGACATGCCTGGGCATGCAGTTGATCAGCCCTTCCCGCCTCAGGGCGCGGACCGTAGCCGTGAACCTGTTGGTCATCAACCTGTTCGGTTACACCGTCGGGCCTTTCCTTAGCGGCCTGCTTGCCGATCGGGTGTTCACCGGACCTACCGCCATCGCCTCTGCACTGGCCACCATGGCAGCGATCATCGGCCCCGTTGCATTCCTGGGTTTCCTGTTCGCGCGGCGAAATTTCGGCCTGATGATGAGTGCTCAAAGAGACTGACACGGCGCCCTCCCATGGTCGTCGTGATGACCATGACCTCCACACAAGAATAAATATTGGAGTGTTCACATGAGTTTCCGAACAGCAGCTTTGCTGATGTCCACACTACCCCTGTCACTCGCTGCCGAGGCTCAGAGCAGTTTCTTCACCGACAGCAGTGCCAGCGTGCTTTTGCACAACTACTACATGGATCGGGACTACAAAGACCCACAAAACCCTGCGCTCAAGCGTGAGTTGCGTGAGTGGGCGCAAGGCGTCACCGTCGACTTCAAATCCGGTTATACGCAAGGCCCGATTGGCTTTGGCCTCGATCTCAGCAGCATGACGGGCATCAAACTGGACTCCGCCCCTCATCGCGCCGGTACGCAGTTGCTACCGGTCGATTCCAAGGGGCGAGCCGAAGACGATTTCAGCACTTTCGGCGGTATTGCCAAGATGCGCTTCGCCAAGTCCAAGCTCAATCATGGACGGATGGTGCTCCTGCTACCCGTCGCCTACTCGAGCCCCGGACGGTTGCTGCCTCAGACCTTCCAGGGCACCACGTTTCAGTCAGAGGACATCGACAAGCTCACCTTGCTGGGCGGGTACCTGGATCGCATCAAGTTTCGTGACTCGAGCAACTATGAAAATATTCGTGTGACAGCCCAGAACGGTCGCTTCCTCGATGTCGACTCAAGCGGTTTCAGCTACGTCGGGGGCAAATACAATGTCGCGCCCAATTTCACTGCCAGCTACTACCACGCCACGCTCAACGACATCTATCGCCAGGATTATGTATGGCTGGTCCATGACCTACCCTTGGGCCCCGGCAGTTTGAAAACCGATTTCCGCTGGGTGAAATCGACGGAGGATGGCGCCGCCAAGGCCGGCAAGGTGGATAACGACAACTACGGCGTGGTGTTCCGCTACGCCTTGGGCGGCCACACCTTCAGCACCGGCTACATGGCCCTGTTCGGTGACACCGCCCAGCCTTACATGGGGCGCAGTGAGCCGTCTCCCACCGTGGAGGGGGCGATTGCCACCGACTTCCTCAATACGAAGGAGCGCACGTGGCAGGTCCGTTACGACTACAACTTCGCTGCGGCTGGCATACCTGGGCTTACCGCCATGCTTTGGCACATGCGCGGTGACAACATCGAACTTCCCGAGCGTATGGGGGGCAGCGGCCTGTCTGAACGTGAAAGCCAGGCGCAAATAGCCTATGTCATTCAATCAGGCCCCCTCCAGGGCCTGGGCTTCAAGGTCCGTCATGCATGGTACCGCAACAACTTTACCCAAGCGGCCACGTTCCGTGACAACAACGATCTCCGGGTAAACGTGCTTTATACCTGGAAGCTCTGGTGAACCAATATGGGGGCAGCGCTGCCCCCGCTTTAGGGAGGCGCTAATGCAACGTCTGGGCTTTTGCACCGAACATGACATCTTCCGTGAGGCCTATCGGGCTTTCCTGCAAAAAGAGGTTCAACCGAACAAGCAGGCCTGGCGCCAAGCCGGCATCGTGCCTCGAGAGATGTTTCAAAAGATGGGCGCACTGGGTTTCCTGCTGGTGTGGGCCGATGAAGAGCACGGCGGGCTCGGCCTGTGGGACTTCCGTTATCAACAGATCATGATTGAGGAGGACAATCGCTTCGGTGAGGTGGGTTTCTACCATACCCTGCACAGTCGCTTGGTGGCGCCCTACATCACACACTTCGGTAACGCCGCACAGCAGCAACGTTGGCTGCCCCGTTGCGCGACCGGGGAGACCATCCTCGCGATCGCCATGACGGAGCCGGACGCGGGCAGCGACTTGGCGGGCATGAAAACCCGCGCGCAGGAACGCAGCGATCATTGGCTGCTCAATGGCGCCAAGACCTACATATCCAACGGTATCAATGGGGACGTGGTACTCGTGGCGGCCAAGACCAACCCTGAGAACCCCCGGCAGATCGGGCTGTTCCTGGTTGAGCGGGGCATGCCAGGGTTCGAGCGCGGGCGCCAACTGGAGAAGATGGGGCTGCACGCTCAAGACACTGCAGAGCTGTTTTTCAACGAGGTGCGGGTACCCAAGGAAAACGTCCTGGGCGACAGCGCCCTGGGCCTTCAGTACCTGAAGGCCTCGCTGGTCGAAGAACGGCTGATCTCGGCGGTAGGTTCATTGGCCAATGCCCAGTGCGGCTTCGCCCTGACACGGGATTACGTCAATGAACGACGCGCATTCGGCAAAAAAATTGCCGATTTCCAGAACACCCGTTTCACCCTCGCTGACTTGGCAGCTGACCTGGAAGTGGCGCAAGTCTATGTCGACCGCTGCGTCGATCTTCACAATGCCGGCGAGCTTTCGGCCCACTCGGCGGCAAAGGCCAAGCTCGTTACCAGCGAGCTGGAAGCCCGAGTAATGGATGCGGGCGTGCAATTGCACGGTGGCGCCGGCTACATGCAGGAGTACGAGATCTGTCAGCGCTTCCTGGACGCTCGGGTGTCCAGAATATTTGCAGGAAGCTCGGAAATCATGAAAGAAATCATCGCCCGCTCAGTGCTGGGTTGAATGCATCAGCGTGCCGGAGGAGCCATGGGCCCACTGCAAGGTATCAAGGTTGTAGAAATGTCGGGAATCGGGCCAGCACCCTTTTGTGCGATGGTTCTGGCGGATTACGGCGCCGACGTCATCCGCATTGTAAGGCCCGGTACGGCTGTTGATCACCGGGATGTACTCAGCCGAAACCGGCCTAGCGTAGAGCTGGATATTTCTACTGCACAAGGCCAGGCGGCCATACTCGATCTGGTCGAGCAAGCCGACCTTTTGATCGAGGGTTTCCGGCCGGGAGTGATGGAAAGGAACGGTTTGGGCCCCACCCAGTGTCATGCCCGTAACCCAAGACTGATCTATGGCCGCATGACAGGCTGGGGGCAATTCGGCCCACTGGCCCAGGCAGCCGGTCACGACATCAACTACATCGCGATCACGGGTGCATTGCACAGCATTGGTCGGCGCGATGAGACACCCCCGCCTCCGATCAACTTCGTGGGCGACTTCGGTGGCGGCGGCATGCTGCTACTGGTGGGGCTATTGGCCGCCCTGCATGAGGTCAAGCATTCGGGGGTAGGTCAGGTCATCGATGCCGCCATGAGCGATGGCACCTCCCTTTTAGCGGCCTTCATACACGGCCTGAAAGCCCAAGGCCATTGGACCAACGAGCGCGGCAGCAACCTGCTGGATGGCGCCGCCCCGTTCTACGATACCTACCGCTGCGCTGATGGGCGTTTCATCGCGCTGGGTGCCATCGAACCCAAGTTCTATCAAGAGCTGCGCGACCGATGTGGGCTAGAGGGCAGCTTGTTCGACGAGCAGATGGACCAGGCGTCCTGGGTGTCACAGAAGCAAGCCCTCAGCGGTATCATCGCCTCGCGCACCCGTGATGAATGGTGCGCCCTACTGGAAGGAACCGATGCCTGCTTCGCGCCGGTACTCGACTGGGAGGAAGCACCCGAGCATGCACACAATCGGGCCCGCGAAACCTTCGTCAGAGTGGAAGAAGTGTTGCACCCCGCGCCGGCGCCAAGGTTCTCACGCACAGCACCAGGCGTGCCTGAAGCACCGCATTCGATGTCGCTGGCACAGGTCATGGATCGCTGGGCTGCCAACCGCGGTTGATCGCAGGAGCCTGGGCGCCGTTCCCTGGCACCCGGGCTAGCCGCCCTGCCCGGCTGCTATCCTGCAAGCACAAACAAAGGGGGCGCCTGATCGGCGCCCCCTTTGACGTTTACAGCCAGCGTTGAAGCTCGAAGCTCAAACCGCTGAAACCTGGATAATGGTTTTCCCCAGCCCCTTGCCACTCAGCGCGTACTCAAGCGCTTGGGCATATTCGCCGAAACCGAAGACCTTGCCGATTGGCGGTTTCAGCTTGCCCTGCGCCACCCAACCGAGCAGTTGCTGCAAATGCTGTTCGCTTTTGTCCGGTTCGAAGATTCCGAACTGACGGACGTCGACCCCCACCAGCGAAGCGCCTTTGAGCAGCGGTAAGTTTGCCCGCAAGGCAGGAATCGGGCCACCGGCAAAACCTACGACCAGGTGCCTTCCACCCCAGGTCAACGAACGGAATGCGGGCTCGAAAAGCGGACCGCAAACCGGGTCGAACACCACATTCGGGCCTTTCTGGTCACACAATTCCTTTATCAGTTCACGGAAGTTCTCCGCTGCCGAATCAATAACGTGATCGGCACCCATTTGCGTGGCAAACGCACGCTTTTCAGCGCTGGAGGCGACGGCAATCACTCTGGCGCCAAGGCATTTGGCCACCTGAATCGCGGCCGAACCTACGCCGCCCGCTGCGCCTATCACCAGCACGGTTTCACCCGGCTGCAGGTTGCCACGATCACGCAGGGCATGGAGAACGGTGACATAGTTGATCTTGAAGCCGGCTGCCTGGGCGAAGTCCATGCCGGCCGGGATTCTTGTGACTTTAGTGGCACTGGCGGTTGCCAGCTCAGCGAAACCGCCGTGAATCTGCGTGATCACCCGATCACCAACCTGCAGATCGGCTACCCCCTCCCCAATCCCTACTACCTCGCCACTGATCTCTTGACCTGGCACATGCGGAACCGGTGGCCGGACCTGGTACTTACCCAATGACTCCAGCGCATCGACATACCCGATCCCGCAGCTTGCGACCTTTATCAACACCTCACCCGCGCCAGGTGCAGGGTCGGGGACATCCACCATCTTGTAATTGGAAATCGAATCCAGATCATGGGTTTCAACACGCTTCATGTGAATCTCCAGTTGATGCAAGCGGTAGGTATGTCGATGCAATCAAGCAAAGCCCCGGAACTCGACCACGGCTTCGAGCGGTTCACGCTCGGTGCGCAGGGCGTTGATAGGGTGATCAGCGTCGGCATAGCCAACGGCTATGCCGCAGAACAGCATCAGCTCAGCGGGCAACTCGAGTTGGCGCTGCACCGTCTGATGAACCAGCGTCCAGCAGGCTTGCGCACAGGTAGCCAGCCCTCGTTCGTGAGCCAATAGCATCAGGGTTTGCAGAAACATGCCCAGGTCCGCCCACTGGGCGCTTCCCATGCTCCTATCCACGGCCAGGATCATTCCGACCGGGGCATCGAAGAAGGTGAAGTTGCGGGCAAACTGCTGGGCGCGGCCGGCGCGGTCATCTCTAAGCACATTCAAGGTGGCGTAGAGGTCCTCAGCGCATTTTGCGCGGCGCGCCTGGAAGTGCGCTTTGAGGTCGTCTGGGTAGATGGGGTAGCCCATGCCTTCGCCACGTGGGCTCGCCTTCAGCGTCACCGCAACCTCGCTCTTCAGCTGGGCCAGGTTGTGGCCGGTCAGCACGTAAAGTTTCCAGGGCTGCAAATTGCCGCTTGAGGGCGAATAGCGCGCAGCCTCTATGATCTCGCGCAGCAGCGACTCTTCAACACCCCGGGATAGAAACGCCCGGGTCGAATGCCGGCTTTTTACCGCGTGCGTTACCGCTGACATATCTCACTCCTCACACAAGTCATTGCTCATCGTATCCTTGCGATTTTCGGATTAGAATAACCATCTTGCGATTTCACTTATGCGTAAATTCGATGAATACTCCCTCTCTCGCTGACGTTGAAGCCTTTCTTGCCGTAGCCGGCTGCAACAGCTTTGTTCTCGCTGCACGAGAACTTGGAGTCGCACAATCAACAGTCAGCCGACGAATCTCCAACCTGGAGGCACGACTTGGGCGCCAACTGGTGCTCAGAACGACTCGCAAGGTCGCGTTGACCGACTCAGGATTGACCTATGCATCTGATTTGCGCGACGTGATGGCACGCCTCAACTCGGCCGATACGCGTTTGCAAAGCGGCCTGTCCAAGCCAGAAGGCGTTTTGCGTGTGACCATGCCGACGTCATTTGGACGCACATTCGTGCTGCCGCGCATCGCCACGCTGTCCACCCAATATCCCGACCTGCGCTTCGAGGTCGATTTGTCTGATCGCTACGTTGACCTGCTGGATGGTGAATATGATGTCGCCATTCGCTTGGCTTCGCCGGCTCAGTCCGGCGTCAGGTACGACAAGGTCGCGAGCTTCGGATTGGCGCTCTGTGCTTCGCCCGCTTACTTCGAACGCAACCCTGCGCCCAAAGACCTGGCAGAGCTCAGTGCTCATGCCTGCCTGGCGCAGCGGGTTTACGCCCCGGTGATCAGCTTCCCGGTCACATGGCGGAAAAAGCGAACGGCTCTGCAGATCAACCCGGTAATCAGCGTCAATGATTCCACTTCGCTTCGCGCCTTGGCCTTGGCGGGAGCAGGATTAGCGGTACTCCCGCTGTACCTGATCGAGCAGGATCTCAAGGCCGGGTCGTTGGTAAACGCGCTCCCCGGTCTTGAATTCGCCCAGTACGAAGTATTTGCCGCCTACCTCAGGCACCGCCGGGAATCCGAGAAGGTCAAAGTGCTGCTTCAGGCACTGTCGACTTGACCTGCACAGCAGCGCTTGGCGACCGCGGGGGATCGCCCGTCACTGCACCACTACTCGGAGCCGATCCAGATTCCGTACCAAGGCGAACGGTGTCTGCGCATTGCCCTGCCGTTGCGTGGTTACGCGCAGTACCGGGTAGTAGGTACCTGGGGTCGTATAGCGCACCACCTTGCGGACCTGAAAATCGCCGTCAGGTAGGTGTTTCAGGCCAGATCTGGCGAAAGGGCCCTCGCTGGTAGCACTCCACTCGACCGCAACCACCTTGCCCACATTGGCAGGCAGGGAGATCTTGCCTGTGAGAGTAACCGGCTCGCCGCTGCGGACGTGAACGACCTTCTTGCCCGCAGTGGTGAGATCGACGCTGGCCTGGATACCGCCCCGCAGGGCCCCGGCCCGAGCGATCTCGACCTGGCCATTGGCGATGTTGTAGCGGGTCGTGGGTGAGGGTGGCTTACCCGCTTCCACCCAATGGCTCAGATCCCTCAAGGCTTGCTGAAGTATGCCGACGTAGCTGACCAACACCACATCGTTGCTCTTGCCAGAGATGATCACGGAGCCATCGGCATGGTTGGCGTTTTCGTTGTACCACAGCCTGAAGTTGTTTTCGAACCGAGGACCAAGCGCAGTCTTGACGCGTTGTGCGTACCAGTCACCATCCCAGGGAAACGCGTCAAGATCGAGTAGATTGCCAATGACGATCATTCTACCCGCAAAGCGCCCGGTGAACTGACCGCCGCCGGAAGCGCCATCGCCGATGACAGGGCCGACCAGCAGCGGGCGCTGGGGGTAGATCGCAGTACCGTCCGAGCGGCGAAATTGATCCCATACATGAAAGTCCCGTTCGCTGGGCACTTGGTAGCGGTGATAGGCGGTCAGCGCCAGCGACGCGCTGTTATCGATCTCGAGCATTGCCGCGCGCGTTACCGCATCGCCGACCTGGATAAGGCTCTGGGGGTCGATCGTGAAGGTTTTGCGGGAAGGATCCAGCACGCCTTTGACACTACCAAGGGATGAGCCGGCAGAGTCGAGCAATGTATAGGCGAGGTCTGTAACGGAGGTTCTTTCTGGCACGTGCTCAAGGTGAAGCACCTGCGGCGTGCTCGCCTCGACACTCAGCGACGTCTTCATGCTGACTCTCGCCGACCGGAAGATATCGCCCAGCCTTGAGTGCTCGGTGCCGAGATAACCCGGCCGCCGCCAAAAGTCGTGCGTGTACTCAGGGTCCAACGCTTGAACCGTGTCGGCGAAACCCATCAGCCCCTGCGCGTCGTCCAGCCCGAGCAGATAAGACGGCGTCGTCCAGCCTTTGAGTGGGACCCCCATAGCCGTCACTTCGCGCAGAATGGCCTGCTCCGTAGCATCGAGCCCTGAGTATGGATCGCCGCTACCGCCAGGCATCATGGCATCCTGAATTTGCGCGGCTTTATCCGCCAACACCACCCGTGCAAACGCCCGCACGAAAAAATTGACCGGGATCGAAGTTGGAGTCCCTATGACGAAAGGAACTGCGCCGTCCCAGACGCCCTGGCTGTTCTCCATCGCGGCAATGGTCTGATAGGACCCGCCGCTGCCGCCGGTGATGTAGCCGTAAATCTGGCGGCCAGGCGCCTGGTAGTAGTCTTGCGCAAGGGCTCTGGCCAGTTTTGCCGCAGCGGCATCTGCGCGATAGCCAGTGGTATGGCCGGTAGCGACGGTATACGCACCGTCTTCGTTGGCAAATGCCAGCGTAGCTTCGGGTATTTCACCATTGGACATGGGATAGACGCTTTGATAAAAGCGCCCACGCCACTGGGCTTTCGGCGGGAAGTAAATACTGAAGGTGGCTTCAGTACCTTTGAAATGTCCAGTGATCTTGACCATGTTCGCCGGTTGCTTTATCGAGGTTCTGGCATCGATAACCGGCTGGCCGAATTGTGGATCTACGCAGCTGGCGCTGATGAACAGCGGCGCACCCGACGCGGGTGCCTTGCACACCTCGCTCGAGTGCGCATTTGCGCACACAGCGAGGCACAGCATGAGAAGAACGGGCTTACGGCTTGAGGTCTTCACGCGAGGTCCATGCGGGCTAGTAGAAAAGTTTAGGATCGTTAGTCTCCAACAAGCTCACCAGCTTGGTCAGTGCAAAGCGAAGCTCCGACTGGTTGGTGGGTGACATCAGCACGATCCTCACGGCTGAGACGTCATCAGATCCTCCAGCCTCGAACTGGTTCGCGCTCATGACCAGTACACCATTGGCACGCGCTAGCGTGGCGAACTCATCGCTGCCCCAAGGTGCCGGGAGCTTAAGCCAAGCGTGGTAGCTGAAAGGCTGGCCAATCAACTCCCAGCGCTGGAAAACGTCGCGGGCAATCGCTTGCCGGGCTGCGGCCTCAGCCCTGTGCCGCGCAATGATTTCGGCATGCAAACCCGTGTTCAGAACATGACTGGCAATGTGTGCGGTCAGCGGCGAAGGCATCCACACCGTGCTACGAACCATCGCCGTCAAGCGTGGCAATAAACGCGCGGGGCTGTACAGGTAGCCGATGCGCAATGCCGGAAGAACCGACTTGGAAAGGCTGGTCAAATAGATGGAGCGCTCAGGAGCGAAAGTAGACAGCGGACGAATATCATCGTCAGTGGCGAGGAAACCATAGATATCGTCGTCCAGGATCAGAAAGTCGAACTCCCGCGCGATCGCCGCAATCTCTGCCCTTCGGGCATTGGGCATGATTGCGGTGGTAGGATTCTGGCAAGTGGCGACGCAAACCAGCATCGCCGGGCGCTCTCGCTTACAAATGTCACGCAGGGCCTGCGGAATGATCCCGTACTCATCCATGGGAACGCCTGCCAATCGGCGCCCGGTGCCATGCACCACCGAAATGATCCCGGGATAGCAGAGCGACTCGCACAGCACCAGGTCCTGATGACGGGTAAGCGCGCTGATCGCAACCATCAGCCCATGCTGGGCGCCGCTGGTCAGTACTACCTGCTGCCACTCTGCATCCGGAATCCATTGACTCAACCAGGCAGCGGCCGCCTGCCGGTGCAGCGGATGCCCTCCATCGGGCACGTAATCCAGGGCTGGACCAAGGTCATCACCTTGGGACAATTCTGCGAAGGCTGAACGGAGCCACGGTTCCTGGAATGTGCTCTGAGGTTTGATGATCGACAGGTCGAGCACTCCTGAGCGTAGAACGCCGCTCTGACCCGAACCGGGTATCGCCACAGGGAGTTCAGCCTCTGGGGCGCCCTCCCCCAGCACATAAGTGCCTCGCCCCACTTCTCCGTGGGTGAGCCCCCGCCGCGACGCTTCGGTATAGGCGCGGCTGACGGTGCCCGGGGTTATATCCAGGGCGGTGGCAAGCTCGCGCAAAGTCGGCAGTCGGTCGCCCCTTCTCAGTTGGCCGCGAGCAATGTCTTTGCCGAGCGCATCGACGATCGCGAGGTATACCGGTTGATTGTGCTCACTGAGGTGGGGGACCCACATAGTCTTTTGCCCTTGAGTCAAAGGAGCACAGATATTACACCAGTGGCCGACGAGCAGAGCGCATCAATTTGCACGGCCCCTTGAGCCTGCCTCCGCAACCAGGCGTGGTACGTTCCGCACCTTCCATCCGGCGCAGTAAATGTAACTTGATTTGTCTTAGTGACACATATTAGATTAATTGAACTGACTCAATATGAATCGATTGATTCGATCAAGATAGAGGTATGCGATGCCGGCAATCAGACAAGATCTATCCCTCTCGGCGGTAATTTCAGGTTTCGTGGCCATGCTTGTGTCGTACGCTGGGCCGTTGGTGATCGTGTTTCAAGCGGCGCACCAGGCGCACCTGCCCAACGACATCATCGGCTCTTGGATATGGGCCATCTCAATCGGCAGCGGCGTCACAGGAGTAGTGCTCAGCTATTGGCTCAAGGTACCGGTGATCACAGCATGGTCGACGCCTGGCGCTGCATTGCTGGTTTCGACGCTGCCGGGTATCACGCTGGCGCAGGCCATTGGTGCCTACCTCGTATCTGCAGCCCTGATCGCTGCAATTGCGTTGAGCGGTGCATTCGATCGGCTCATGAATCGACTCCCCAAGGCAATTGCCTCGGCCATGCTGGCGGGGATCCTGTTCCGCTTTGGCGCAGACCTGTTCGGCTCGCTCAACACGCAACCTGTGCTGGTGCTGGCCATGCTCGCCGCCTACCTGTGCTTCAAACGGATCAACCCCCGCTATGCGGTGCTGTCAGTACTGCTCGTTGGTTGTATCGTCGCCGCTTGCCTCGGTCAGTTGCACACTGGCGACTGGGTGCTTGAAGCATCGGTACCGGTGTGGACCACCCCTGAGTGGAACTGGCAGGTGATCATCAGCGTGGGCCTCCCTCTTGCGCTGGTCTCTCTGACAGGGCAGTCGGTACCGGGTATTGCAGTGTTGCGTAGCGCAGGCTACGGAACTCCGGCTCGGCCGATGGTCGCGCTCACTGCACTCGGCTCCTTGCTGATGGCACCGTTCGGTGCCCATGGCGTCAATCTGGCCGCCATCACCGCTGCAATCTGTACTGGACCCGAAGCCCACGAGAATCCAGGCAAACGCTACGTGGCCGGTATCGCCTGCGGGGTGTTCTACATTCTGGTGGGCACATTCGGTGCGACGCTGGCCGTGGTGTTCGGGGCGCTGCCGAAAGCGTTGATCGCAACACTGGCGGGCCTTGCTCTGTTCGGCGCCATCGCCAACGGCTTATCGGGTGCCATGGCAGATGAGAAGCAACGCGAAGCAGCCCTGATCACCTTCCTGGTGACCGCTTCTGGCATGAGCTTCCTGGGGCTCGCTGCAGCCTTCTGGGGAATCGTTTTCGGCATCGCAGCCTACGCGGGGCTCAACATGAACCTCGCGCGCAACAATGCCCCGACTCTTGAGCGCCCCACACGTTGACGCAGCAGCGGCGCAGCCAAGGGCCATTGCAGTTCTACGACGTGGCATCACACTGAACGAACTCTTGGCCTACCCTCCATGTCGCAGGTAGGAACGTTCGCCCCGAACGTGGTAGGCAACAGACTCCAGGAGGACAGCTTCATGGCCATTGATCGCCGCACACTGCTACGACTCGGTTCGCTAGCCGGGGCCAGTTTGATGCTCCCAGCCCAGGCCAGCACCCCTTCTCCAGAGCGCGCTGGCCGGCTGCTGATTCGCAACGCCACGGTGATTACCATGGATCCGGCGCTGGGCGACATGAACAATACCGACGTGTTGATAGAGCACGACACCATCCGCCAGATCGGCAAGGGGCTGGTCGCCAGTCAAGCGCAGGTAATCGACGCGACGGACATGATCCTGATCCCAGGGCTCATCGATACCCACTGGCATTTGTGGAATAGCTTGCTGCGCAATAGCGCGCCAGTTCCGGGCGGGCCTGCCTTCTTCGTCACCCAGCAAGCCACCAGCAAGCGCTTCACCCCTGCCCTCACCGAGCTCAGCATTCGGCTCGGGCTGGCCGAGGCCACTCATGCAGGCATCACCACGGTGAACAGCTGGGCGCACAATATTCGCGATCCCGACTTCGCCCAGGCTGAGTTGCGCGCCCTCTCCTCCAGCGGTTTGCGGGCGCGGCTGTGGTACGGCTATGCGCAAGACTTGCCGGCCACGGGTGCGATGGACTTCAAGGATATCGAGCGTGTGCAGTCCCAACTGAAGACCCCCGCTCACCGGCGCATCGATCTTGGGTTGGCTATCCGTGGTCCCGAACGCACCGAAGCGCCGATCTGGGAAGCAGAGTTTGCATTTGCCAAAGCCCATGGTCTGCCTGTATCCACCCATATTGCCGTCAGCCGCCAGATGCAGGAGAAAAAGGCTATCCAACAACTGGCTGGCCGGGGCCTGTTGAGCTCGTCCGTGCAACTGGTGCACGCCACCCACGCCGATGAACAAGACTTGGCCAGCATCGCGCAGGCGGGCGCCACGGTGTGCATCACACCCTTGACGGAAATGCGTGTGGGCTACGGGCTGCCGCCCGTGGCAGCGCTGCATCGCGCGAAACTACCGATCACGCTCGGCATCGACACGTTGGTGCTAGGGGGCAATGCCAACCCGTTCATGCTCATGCAGACCTGCCTCAACCTGGCTATTGGCACTTCTGGTGATGAGCAACTGATGACCGCCAAGGATGTGCTGCATTGGGCCACACAGGGGGCTGCGCTCGCCATGGGCATCGGCCAGGAAACAGGTTCGATCACTGTGGGCAAGCGCGCCGACCTGGCGCTGATCGACACCCGCAGGCTGGGCATCTTCCCAGTCAACGACCCCGTGGCGTGCATCGTTCAGTCGGCGACTCCAGCAGACGTCGACACCGTGATCGCCGACGGCCGTATCGTCAAACGTGGGGGCCAACTCATCGGGATCGATACAGCCACGCTCCGCAGCCAAGCCCTGGCTGCGGCACGGCACTTGTTGCAGCAAGGCTGACCCGCTTGCAAGCAGGGCAAGGCTTGTGCCTTGCCCTGCGCACGTACCACCTCTGCACTCAGAAGCTCGCTTGCACCTTCAAACCGCCTACCCAGGCATCGTCAACCTGTTTCACCCCGCCTGGGTGACGCACAAACTGCAGGTTCGGCCGCACCGTCAGCCAATCGGCTAGATGGATGCCATAGTTCAGCTCGGCGTTGTACTCGGTTTCCTGGACCGGCAGATAGTCGGGGTTGTCGTAGTCATCGATCCCGTTGACCTGATTGGTCAGCGCCGCATTCTTTCGGTAGGCCGCGTTCACATGGACTTCCGATAGAGCCAGGCCGACATCGTCCTTTGGCCGTGCATCGAATGGGCCCTTGTAGATAGCGCCCACAGACAGGTAGTGATCGACCTTGCTGGTCTTACGGTCATGGGCCGTGCCCATTGCAAAAACGGTCAGCCCGCGTGAAGCATCGCCAGCGTGCTGGGTTACCTGCTGCATGGCACCCAGCCACACGCCGTGCTTGCTCGATGCGCTGCGATAGGCTGCTCCGCTGATTACAGCAGGCTGGCCACGGCTGTCCTTGAGCACATCCTTGGCGTTGGACGTACTGTAGTAATAACCGGCACGGTATTCACCCGGTAGGCCGTCAATGCGCGGCTGCCATACCAGTTCCACCGGCAGCACTGCGCCCTCGGTGCCACTGCCACTGAGCTTGAAGCCATTGTCGTTCTGAGTGTTCGACGGGTTTTGCTCGTACGCGCCGATTTGCGCGAACAGCTCGGCACTGAGCTGGTACTTGACCCGCAGCGCCCACTGGGTGATCGGCCAGTTGTACCAGATGCCACCCCAGTTCCCGACCTGCGAGCCGCAAAAAGTCAGGTTCTGAAAGTTGCAATCAAAGCTGTTGAAGTCCTCACCCTCACCGAAGCGCCCAGCCTTGATGTCCAGGTGCCGATCGAAGAACGCTTGCTGGTAGTACAGCTGGGTCATGCGCCAGTGCGAGCCACGGCCCCAGACTTCCTGCGACGAGCTGAGCGTACCGGTGCGGGGGTCGCCAACGCGGTCGTTGGAAATGTTGTCGCCATTGCGGTTGGCCACGGTCAGCTGGAAGCGCGCGTCGTGCCAGCCCAGCAGTTTCTCCAGGTCGAAATGGGCGCCCAGGGAGTATTGGTCGCTGTAGCGGGCAGTACGGTCGTTGTTGTACCCGCCACCAAGATTGGCACCGATTTCGCCGACATAAGCGAATTCGAAATTCACGCCCTGCTGGGCCAGGTCGCTGCGGGCGCCATTCCAGTCGCCCAGCGCCCAAGGGGAATCGCTGGCAAAAGGCTCTGCAGCGTGAACGGTCGGGGCGCAGGCCAAAGCGGCAAGCAAGACGCGCTGTTTGAAAATGGACATTGATGGTTCTCTTTGTTATTGGATGCTGCCTGTTGCGGCTCTCGCCGCCGAAGGGCCGGCGGACACAGGTGGTGCACAGGGCCAATGGCCGTGCTCCACCTGTGCCGCAGGTTCAGCCGCGGGTGATTACTGAACGCTGGCGCGCATTTGCTCAGGCAGCTCAAGCTGCTTGCGCATCTTCGTCACTTCCGCAGCCGTGACCGGCTGGGCACTGTTGCCCCAGCTGTTGCGGGCAAATGTGAGGATGTCGGCGATCTCGCTGTCACTGAGTTTCCAGTCGAACGCCGGCATGCCCGCACCGGTGGTGTAGGTGTGGGTATGCACCGCACGCGCACCACCCAGGACCACGCTGGTGAGCGTGTCGGTGTTGTTCGCCAGGATCGCCTTGTTGCCGGCAAAGCCAGTGATCATATGGCTCACACCCTCGCCCGCAGTGCCGTGACAGGCCGAGCAATGCACCTCGTAGCCTTGACCCCCGCGTTGCATGCGCGCATCGCTTGCGGCCAGTGCTTGGGCGGCAGGTTGCGGTGTGCCAGGTAACGATTTGAGGTACACAGCAATGGCGCGCAGGTCCTGCTCGGTCAGGTGCTGTGTCGAGTTCTCGATCGCTTCGGCCATGGGCCCACTGGCTACTGCCACACCGTCACTGCCGGTTTTCAGGTAGTCGACGATCTGCTCGACCGAGCTGTCCCCCAAGCCCTGGTGCGGGTCGTTGGTGATGTTAGGCGCGAACCAAGTCCCTACCAGCCCACCCTGCAGGGCCTGGCTGGCAATCGGGCCACCCAAGGCATTACGCGGGCTGTGGCAGGCGGCGCAGTGCCCTGCCCCGTCCACCAGGTACCGGCCACGGTTCCACTCCACGCTTTGCCCAGGATCGGGGGCGTATGGCTGGTTGTCGAAAAACATCCAGTTCCAGCCGGCCATCAGCAAACGCTGGTTGAACGGGAAGTTCATGCCCGACAGCTCGTCGACTTTGTGCGCCTGCGGCTCGATCGTGCTGAAGAATGCCCACAACGCGCGCAGGTCATCGTCGCTCATGCGCGTGTAGTCGGTGTAAGGCATGGCCGGGAATAGCAGGCCATGACGGCCTCGGCCCTGGCGCACGGCATTGAAGAAGTCGCGCTGGGTGTAGTTGCCAATACCGGTTTCGCGGTCGGGGGTAATGTTGGAGGACTGGATGTCACCGAATGGCGTGCCGATCACATAGCCACCGGCAAAATCGCCACTTTTGGCAGTGTGGCAAGCCGCGCAGTCGGCGCCACGCATCACATATTCACCCTGCTTGATCAGCACCGCATCGGTGGATTTGAAATCGCCAAGACGCACCGTGTCGTCCGCCACCTGCGAGCGTGCAGTGGAGTTGGCCTGGATGACCAGGCCGAGCATCACGGCACCAGCCAAGGCCAGCATGCCGCCGCCGATCAGGGCGGTTTTCTTGTTGAGCATCGCGGGCCTCACACCAGGGAACCGGGGTTGTGCTGATACTTTTCATGGATCGCGCGTGCCGTACGTATGGCCAGAGCGCCGACGGTGCTGGTGGGGTTGTAACCCGCGTTGGTCGGGAACGCCGATGCGCCGACTACGAACACGTTGTGTGCATCCCAGCTTTGCAGGTAGGTGTTGACCGCGCTGGTCCGCGGGTCTTCGCCCATGATCATGCCGCCTTGGGTGTGGTTGGAGTTCTCGTCGTACGGGCTCCAGGACTTTGCCGCCGAGTTGAAGGTGTGCACGTGCTTGGCACCCATCTTCCTGCCGATGTCCACCGCGCGTTGCTCGATGAAACGGGCCATGTTGCGGTCGTTCTGGTTCCAGTCGAAGGTCATGCGCAGCAGCGGTGTGCCCCAGCGGTCCTTGTAGTTCGGGTCCAGTGACAGGTAGGCATCACGGGCCGGCATCGAAGTGCCCTGGCCGAAAATGATCCCGTAGTTCTGGTAGTTGTCCTGGTAGTTCTGCTTGAAGCCTTTACCCCAGCGTGGGGTGCCCGGCGGCAGCAGACCGGAACGGCCAATCGGCATACCTTCGCGGGAAACAGTGAGCAAGCCGGCACCGCCGATGAAGTCTTGCTGGCTGTGATCGAAGTTGTCACCGTTGTAGTCGTCGACCTGGATACCCAGACCGCCAGCGCCGATGAACGGGTTGAGTGTCTGGTCTTCGAACCACACGTGGGCGCCGGAGCAGGTCTGGTAGTTGTAGGCACGGCCGAGGGTGCCAGTCTGGGTCACCGGGTCGTACTGCTGACCGATCTGGCTGATCATCATCAGCCGCGCGTTGTCGTAGGTGAACGAACACAGCGCGACAATATCGGCCGGCTGGATCACTTCGCGGCCCTGCTCGTCGAAGTAGCTCACGCCGGTGGCGGTCTTGCCGTCCTCGGCCTTGTGGATCTTGGTCACATAACCCTGGGTGATCAGGGTGAAATTCTTGCGCCGCATCAGCGCCGGGATGACACAGGCCTGGGGCGATGACTTGGAATAGTTACCACAGCCGTGGAACATGCAATAGCCGCAGTAGGTGCACGGCGCCATGCTTACACCAAGCGGGTTCACATAGGCTGCGCCGACGTGGGCGACGGGAATGTAGAACGGGTGCAGGCCCATTTGTGCGGTGCTGTCGCGGTACATCTGCATCAGCTGTGAGTCTTTGAGCGCAGGCGTCGGGAATTCCCGACTGCGCGGCCCTTCGAAGGGGTTGCCGCCAGGTTGCAGCTTGCCATTGATGTTGCCAGCCACACCGGAGATACCGGCGATCCGCTCGAAGCGGTCGTAGAACGGCTCGAGGTCGGAATAGGTGATGCCCCAGTCCTGCACCTGCTCAAGGCCCTTGAGCTTGCTCGCACCGTAGCGTTCCAAGGTGGCCGAGCGCACGCGGAAGTCCCATTCGGAGAAGCGCCAGGCCATGCCGGCCCAGTGGAAGCCTGCGCCACCGACCGATTTGCCCATCTGGAAGGCCTTCAGTTCGCGTGTCGGCACCGCAGTCTGGCCTGAATGGTTGCGGAACGTCAGGGTGTAATCACCTGGCTGCAGCAGCAGCTCGCGGCGTATGGTCCAGCGCAGCTCGTCCGGGTCGACCGCTGGCGGGGTGTCGGTGGCGGTATCAAGCCAAGGGCCGCGGTCGATGGCGACCACTTCCAGCCCAGCACGCGTCAGTTCTTCGGCCATCAGCGAGCCGGCCCAGCCCAAGCCGACGATCACGACGTCAGCTTTCTTTCGTTGAATTGCCATGGGATTCTCCTGGGCTCAGCTCACCGGGATCAGGCTGATGGGCTCAAGGCCCAAGTCCTGACCGCGGCGGTCTATGTATTGGCGGTAGTCGTAGCGGGCACCGGGGAAGCCAACCAGCTTCCAGCCGACCATCCCACGGTTGCCGCCGTACAACGGGTCGGAGAAGTAGCCTTCACGCACGCTCATCAGCAGGAATTCAAACAGGCGGTTGCTGCTGCCCTTGCCTTCCCAATCAAGCTTGCCGGCCTCCAGGTCAGACAGTACAGCGTCCATCTGCTCGCCTTCGAGTTCGGCGAAGGGTTTGGAATGGCGCGCGCGGGCGTGCCGGTCAATGAACTCGAGCCCAGCCAGGGTGTAGTCGCGGCGGGTGCGCAAACTGATGGTCAGCCCCATTAATTGCGACTCATCCGCGCGCAGCGGCTGGTCCAGATAGAGGTCTTTCGACTCACCGTAGGGGCCGTTCATCTGCGCATCGAGGAAGTCTACGCAGCCCGCTTCACTGGCGGATGGGCCTAGCTCGTCATGGGGGATCAGGCGGTCGAACACCGCTGTCAGGGTGGCGCGAGCCTGGCCTTTGAACACGTTGCCTTGGCCGCCGCTCATAACGGGTGACGGCAGCATTTCGCGGGTCAGGCCGGTTTCTGACGGCACCGACTTGAGTTCAACCGCTCCGACCTTGGCAAGGCCTGCGGCGGCGAACAGCGCACCCATAGAACGCAAGGCGTCCCTACGCTTCATGGAATTCTCCTTATCGACAATCACGGGGGGCCGTGGGCAGGTAGCGGATTTTCGGGCACACGAGGGCACACGGCGCGCACGAATGAGCACGTCGAAGCGATGGGGAAGCAGTGGGCGAACGAAAAGCGCGGGATGCTGGGAGGTGTACCTGGCGACCTGCCGATCACGGCGGGCGCCAGTGTAGGGCGCGACATAACGCCACGCTATTGGGGCTTTGACGTGTTTACGTCAAAACAACTTCAGGGTCGGACAGATTCAACAGTCTCGTCGATCACTATACGCAGCTGTGGGTGCACTTGCGGGGGCGCGTCCAGGTCACCATTGGCGTAGAGCAACTGCTGGATGGCGGCTTCTGCCTGGCCTTCAGGGTCTTGGTCGAGGACCAGCGACAGTACCCCCTCGGCGAGCATATCAGCATGCTGATGCGTAGCCTCATGGCTGATCCAGACCGGATTGACAGTGAAACGCGCCAGCCCCCGATGCACCCCAGTCGATCCACTGCCCGTGGTATACAAGCCGGCGATCGGGGCGCCCTGGCTGGAGTGTTCACTGAGTGTCGCCGCGCTCAGGTCGTCATCATCGAAGCATTCAAGCGGGCCAAGCACCGTAACGTTCGGCGCCCGCTCCTCCATCACCTCGAGAAAACCTTGAACCCGCTGCTGGTGAGCGTGGTACAACAGCGAATTGGTTATCAGCAACACCGGGCCCTGCCCCGGGCGGACCCACTGGCTCATCAGCCGGCCGGCGGCACGGCCTGCCTTGTGGTTGTCAATGCCAACATAGGTTGCGCCTGTCAGCCCCGAGAGGCTGCTGGTCAGCAGCACCACTGGAACGCCGGCATCGATTTGCGCCCTCAGCGCGGCGCGTACTTCAGGTGTGTCCTGAGCCACCACGATCATGCCCTGGCGCGGCACCTTGGGTTTGCTGATCAGGGCAAGCAATTGCTGCGGGGCTCGCTCCTGCCAGACGTGGCGTTGCAGGACCAGGCGCGAGCGGTGTATCTGCGCCTGTTGAACGAAGGCTGCCGTCAGCCGCTGGAAGTGATCAGTTGCACTGTCGACCATCAGCAGGTCGAAACGCAGCAGACCATGCACCGGCGATGGCAGTAGCCGCTTGAGCCCTAGAGCCTGAGCAGCTTGCAGCACTTTGCGGCGCTTGCTGTCAGAGACACTGCCTCGTTCGTTCAGCACGCGGTCCACGGTGCTCAGGCTGACGCCAGCGTGACGGGCGACATCGGCCATGCGCTGGCGACGATCGATCTTGTCCACCTTGCAACATCCAGTTACTTAAAGCGGGCAGTCTGCCATGCCTGCCCGACTTTAGCCTACTGGCGTCGAGCTCAACCCAACGCGGCCCCTGGCTTGTTGACCGCCAAGGGTATGAGCCGCCGCGGGATAAGGCCACGATGCAACAACCAGCCGTCCAGTGAAAACTTGCCGGCGCCCGTCATCATCACTCCGGCGAACACGACCATCAGCAGCATCACGTACTCCCAGCCACCGCCGCCTGCCGAGGCCCACGCGTAACCGCGGCTCCATTCCCCACCGAAACCGATGGTGGCGACCAGGAAGTAGATGAGACTGATGAATGCGCCCAGCCTGGCAAACAGGCCAAGACCGACACTCACCGCACTGGCAAACTCGATCAACCCGCCCAGGATCACGAATGCCGCAGCCAGCTCCCCCAGACCGAAACCTTGGAAGCCCGCTTCGAGCTTATGGAACCAGCCCATGCCGGCGAAGATCTTTTCAGCACTGTGGCAAAGCTCGTTCAGGCCGAAGTACATCCGCACTAGCGTGGCCTGCCACAACAAGGTACCCAACCACGCACCTGGCCTGGACCGGCCTCGACGCAGGTCGCTGAGGGCGCAGTCCACGAACTGCAGAAAGATCGGAATGGCGGCGATGCTCGCGACCCACACCATCACCTGCGCGTCATTCATGGCGGCGACGCGCCAGGCGAGCAGGAACGGCAACAGCGACAACAGATAGCCAGGCGCGAACACCCTTGGCGTGATGAATACCGCGCTGAGCAACGCCACGCCCATCCAGAGGGTGCTGGACCAGGCTGCGAAATCTGGCAGTGTCAGGTTGCCCCAGCCGCAATAGAGTGCGGCCAGCAACGTGGCTGCCAGGCCCGCCACGCTGAGCGAGTGAGGCATGGTCGAAGGCTTCAGCAAGCCATAATCGCTGGCAAAAGCGCCCTCGACAGTATCAAGACGCAGAGCGGCGCTCTTCATGGACGGTGCTCCTCAAGGGTTGGCGGAACAGGTAGCGTTTTTTCGAAGGCACGCACCAACTCGGTGGCAAAGCGCTGCTCCTGGGAATCACCGGCACCACCGGCCACCCCTATGCCGCCGACCCGCTGGCCCTGCTGGCGTATCACCAGGCCCGCTACCGCCGGCAGGATGCCCGGGATGCTGCCCAGTTGCAGGTTGTCTTTGCGCGCCAGGTCGTAGAACACCACCGTGTCGACATCATTGATCGCGGCCGAGTTGGCCTTTTTGATCGCCGCCTCAACGCAGCCCGGGGCTGCGCCATCCATGCGCTTGAACGCCAGCAGGTAACCGCTGGCATCGGTGACCGCAATGCACGGATGCACGCCTTCTCCAATCGCCTTGGCGACTGCCTGTTCCAACAGCGCGGAAGCCCCGGCCAGCGAAAGGTTCGCAGCGTCAAGCAATGGCTGGGGCGCTTGCGCGGCATTGGCCAGCGGCAAGAGCCCTGCGACAGTGGCGGACAACAGTAAACGTGACAAGCTCATCTTCGATTCCTTACAGACAAAGTGCCGGTCCAATACGGCCCCCTGCAACACAGGAGGCCGCTGCTTTCAACGGAACGTGGCCGCCACGTCTTCTGCCAGTTTCTGTTCGGTCAAGTCTGTCGCGCCGCTGATGCCCACACTGCCGATCACGTTGCTGTCATGCTTGACCACGACACCGCCCACCGCTGGCAGGATGCCCGGAATGGTGCCGATGGCCAGGTTCTCTTTTCGCGCCAGGTCGTAGAAGGTGATGGTATTGATGGCAAAGCGCGCTGCAGACTTGGCCTTGGCGATCGACGCTTCGACGCAACCGGCGTAAGCGCCCTGCATGCGGGTAAAGGCCAGCAGATGCCCGTCGGCGTCGGTCACGGCAATACAGATGTTCATGCTGCGGCTGCGGGCCATCTCGGTTGCGCGTTCGGCCAACTGCTGGGCTGCGGCGGTCGACAGGTTTTCCTGGGTGACCACTGAAGTACTCGGCGCATTAGCCGCCTGCACATGGGTGAAAGCCGAAGCGATGAAGGCGAAGCTCAAAGCGGCCATGCTGTTTTTTGTTTTCATGGTTACAACTCCTGGGTTTACGACCTGTGCTCCATTGCACAGGCAGGCTTGGAAAATGTACGGGGGCCTTTCGCGCAGGCGTAGGCACCCTGCGGCCGCCAATGACGGCCGCTGGATCATGGGTGTGAAAGGTGCGGGGTTGGCAGGCACCGCAACGCCTGCCCGGGGTTCAACGCGTGGTGGCTAACGGTTTGCCGACCAGTCCAGGGACTTTCTCCCGATCGCCAAGGTTTTCAGGCAGCTGCAGCTTGTAGATCTTGAAGGGCAACTGCAGCGCATCCTTGCCCCCGGGCCCTCGGTTAGACGCCATGCGGGCACTTTGCGGAACCGGTATATACAGCTCGCGCTGATCGGAGATGATCATCGCGTCGGGGTTGGCCAGGCGTTCGTCCTCGGCAACCACGCGCAGCGTGCCATCTGGCGAATAGACAGTGACTCGGGGCTTGTCGTACTCACCCATGTAAATGTTGCCGGCGCTGTCGATTGCGGTGCCGGTAAGGGGATTGGTGTTGTAGACGAACTGCACTTGCTTGCCCAACTGCTCATCGCTCAGCCCCGGGTCACGCAGGCCGGCGGTCGGTACCCGCCACAATGGCCCGCTCAGCGGCTGGTAATAGAGCCACTGGCCATCGGGGCTGATCTCGATGGGGTCTGAGTGCACCTGGTGATCACTGCCGTCCGGCAGCAACAACACATGGCCGTCTTCACCGATTGGCCGCCGCGTGGGAATCATCTGCGTCGACGGGTGCCCCGCCAGCCGCCTGACAGCGTCACCGGTGCGCAAGTTGACGACGATCACCCCACCCAGGCCGGAGTCGGTCACATAGGCGTGTTCGCTGTCCAGGCGCAAATCATTGAGGTTCGCGCCAGCCGGCAGCACGCTGGCGGGTAGGCTGATGCTGCGCAACAGCTTGCCGCTGCGGGTATCGAACTGGAGGATCTTCTGCCCGGGATTGATGCCTTCAGGGCCCGCATCCTCGCCTTGGTCGATGGCCCACAAGGTGTCATCGTCGAAGATGTGGATGGTGTTGATCTTTACCAACGCGGCCGCACTTGGCTTGCCCGGCGCCCAGTCGTTCCACTGCCCGCCCGGGAAGGGCTTGAGGCTGCCATCAGGCATGACCTCAGCAATGGAGGGGGTTTTCTCGAACCCCGGCCAGCGCGGCAGGCCGACGAACATGCGGCCGTCAGAGGTCAGCGCCACGGCATTGCACAGCCAATCCAGGCGTGCCACTTCGGTGAGCGCAGCGCCCATGGTTGGCCACTGGCTGGCGTGCGCCTGCGGGGTGCCAGCCAGGCCGATCATGCAGGTTGCGAGGCTAAAGGCGCTGAACAGCTTTCTGCTCTTCTCGTACATTATTGTTGTCCTTGTCAGTAATGGGGCCACAGCGGGTAATCAATGGGCAGCCGCAGCGTTGAGTGGCGGGCCGGGTTGCGCACCATCCTGGCCGTTGGCGCCCTCGTCCGGGCGGCGCAGCGGGCCAACGATCACCAGGTAACTGACGAACGCCCCGACGGCATTCAGGGCGACGTAGATCAACGCGCCGTTGAACGAGTTCATCGACTGCACCATGTAGCCGATCACCACCGGTGTGACGATGCCGGCCAGGCTGCCGAAGGTATTGAAGATGGCGCCGTTCATGCCAATGCTGTCCTTGGGCGAGACGTCCGCGATGATCGCCCAACCCAAGGCGCCCACCCCCTTGCCGAAGAACGCCAGCGCCATGAACAGCACCACCAGCAGGTTGGTTTCCACGTAGTTGCACAAGATCATGCTCATCGACAGCGCCATGCCGATGAAGATCGGCAGCTTGCGCGCCAGGGTCAACGACAGGCCTTTGCGCAGCATCCAGTCCGACGCCATGCCACCGGTAATCCCCCCCACGAAGCCGCAGATCGCCGGCACGGCCGCGAGCAGCCCGGCGTCGAGCAGCGACAGCCCGCGCTGCTGCACCAGGTACACGGGGAACCAGGTGAGAAAGAAGAACGTCAAGGTACTGATGCAGAATTGGGCCAGGTAGATCCCTAGGTACATGCGTTGCCTGAGCAACCCACGGGCACGTTCCCAGGTCTGTTTCCAGCCCTCTGCCTGCGGGCGGCTTGCAGCATGCTCTCGCAGGCTGGCGCCACCGACGCGCATGGTTTCCAGCTCCGAAGGTGTGATGGAAGGGTGCTGCACGGGTGCCTTGATGCGGCGAATGAACAGCAACCCCATGAGCACGCCGGCAACGCCCATCACATAGAACACCCACGGCCAACCCCAGCGGGTGGATATCCAGGCCAGCAGCGGCGTGAACACCACCGCTGCAAAATACTGCGAAGAATTGAAGATCGCCGTGGCAGTCCCGCGCTCGGCAGTGGGAAACCACATCGAAACGATCTTGCTGTTGGCAGGAAAGCACGGGGCCTCGGCCGCGCCGACCATGAAACGCAGGATGAACACGGCGAAAAACGCGAGCCCCACCGGCATCATCGCCACTGTGCCAATCAGCCCGGTGAAGACCGACCAGGCCACGATCGCCAAGCCCAGCACACGAATGCTGCCGAACCGGTCGATGGCCAGTCCGCCGGGTAGTTGCAGCAGCATGTAGGCCCAGGCGAAGGCCGAGAACAGCCAGCCCATCTGGGCATGCCCCAAGCCCATCTCATCGGCCAGGCTGGCGCCGGCAATGGAGAGCGTGGCGCGGTCGCCCTGGTTGATGATCATCATTACAAACAGCAGGATGATGACTTCGTAACGGCGATGCTCGGCAAAAAAACGGCGCAGAGAATGTGTTTTTTTCATTGTATTCTCGATGGCGGATTGGCGGCGCAGACAAGCGGCTGCGCCGCAACCACTCAGCAGTGGGTTTCTCGGATGATTGCGTCCGCACGCTGCCTGGTCTCCGGCCGCAGCGCCGTCCCCAATCCCGGCAGGGTAGGCGCGAGCGCGAAGCCCGCTTCGATCTGCGGCAGATGGGTCACCAGTTCCCCATACCAGGTCGACAGCGAAGCGCGCACGACCTCCTGCAGCACAGCAGTGGGTGCATGCAGCCCCAAGTGCAGGCCGGCGAACAGCGCCACCGGTCCGGTGCAGTCATGCGGTGCCAGGGGCTTGTTGTAGGCCTGGGCCAACGCGGCAATCTTGCGCGCCTCGGTGAAACCACCGCACCACACCAGGTCCAGCATCAGGTAATCGAGGCTGCCGGCGTTGAGCAGGTCGCGGTAGGCAGTGCTGCCGCCGAGTGTCTCGCTGGCGCAGATCGGCACCCGGGTGCGGTTACGCAGGTCCGCCAGGGCCTGGGCATCGTCCATCTTGCACAGCGGGTCTTCCACCCAGTACACATCGAAGGCCTCCAATGCCTGGCAGATACGCAGGGCTGCAGTGCTGTCCCAGAGGCTGTGCAGCTCGCACATGATTTCGATGCGATCCCCCACAGCCTCGCGAATCTGGCGGAACGCCTCACAGCCTTTGCGCACCTCTTCAAGGCTGATGCTGTTGGCCCCTTGCTGGCGGGCAAACGGGTCGAACGGCCAGATTTTCATGGCCGTGTATCCCTCTTCAACCAGGCTGATCGCCAGGGCGCCAGCATCGCGACTGAAGGCCAGTTGGTCGTCATAGGGGCCCTGCGCACGATCAGCCGCAGTGATCTCGCGGCGTGCACCTTGCTGAGTGTTGAAATCGTAGCCGGCGCAGGTGTTGTAGACGCGAATCCGCTCGCGGCAGGCACCGCCCATGGCTTCGTGAATCGGCACTCCATGGCGCTGTCCCTTGAGGTCCCACAGAGCAATGTCGACCGCACTGGCGGCGCGGATTTCAGCGCTTGCGCTGTGGTAGCCGATGTAGGGGTTGGTGAGCTCCAGGGCGATGGCCTCGATCTGCCGCGAATCCCTGCCGATCAGGCCTGGCGCAATGAGTTCATGTATCGCCGCTTCGACGGTGGCAGCACCGCGAAAGGTTTCGCCGAGGCCAATAAGCCCTTCATCGGTTTCGATCTCCAGCCAGATCAGCTTGGGGCGCTCGGGCAGGCGCAAGGTTCTAACGCAGGTTATCTTGGACATTGTTCTTATCCTGAATCCATTCCAGCCAAATGGTATCGTTACCATTTCCGCTAAAAACCTAGCTCATCGAGCCAAGATGGACAAGAGGATTTCAACGATTCAATGAAAAAAATCGATCTGGTAACGTTATCTTTTAGCCGCCAAACAGCGCTTGCCCCCGCTAGATAGTGCTCTCCCGCTTCACCAGCTCGAAGCCGATATCGACCGTTTTCGACGCCACGCTATCACCCTGCAAGCGCTCCAAAAGCATCGTTGCGGCCGTGTGGCCCATGAGCGTGCCGTCGATCCTGACCGTGGACAAGGCGGGAAAGGTGTGAGCCGCGAATGCCATGTCGCCGAACCCCATCACCGCCAATTGTTCAGGCACGCGAATGCCACGGGAAGCTGCTTCGGTGAGCACACCCTGGGCGATGGTGTCGGAGGTGCACACCACCACGCAAGGCCCGGGCTGGTCGCTTGGCAAAGCCTGCAACAAGGCGCTCAGGCCCTCGCGCCCCTGCGCCAGTGAAGGCAAGCCTTGCCAGGTGCGCCGATACAGGTCAGTGCCCCCCTCCTCTGCCAGGGTCTTGCTGAAACTGTCGGCACGCCGCAAGCCGCGTGGGTCGTCGACAGCGAGCAGGGCGAAATGCCGATAGCCTTGGCCAAGCAAATGCCGAGCAACATCGCGGCCCGCCTGCTCGTGGGAAAACCCGACCAACATATCGATGGGTTCGGCCGACAAATCCCAGGTTTCGACCACCGGCACCCCGGCGGCCCGCAGGCGGTTGCGGCTGGTAGTGGTATGCAGGGTGCCGGTAAGGATGATGCCGTCCGGGCGGCGACTGAGGATTACCTCAAGCAGCTCCTGCTCCTGCTCGCACTGGTAACCGGAGACACCCAACAGCACCTGATACCCAGCCTTGGCCAGGCGCTCGTTGATCGCCTGGAAGGCGTCGGAAAAAATCGGGTTGGTCACCATCGGCACCACCACCGCCACCAGCCGAGTCCGGCTGGATTTCAGCGCACCGGCCAGGCGGTTGTGTACATAGCCGGTCTGCTCGATGGCCCGGCGGACTTTCAGGCGGGTAGGCTCACGCACTGTTTCCGGCTGGTTGAGATAGCGCGATACCGTCATGGGCGCAACACCAGCCAAGCGAGCCACATCGCTCAAGGTGACTGCCGCACGCCCCTGCCCTTTGCCCTCTGAAGACATACCTGCCCTACCCCGTGGTCCAGCGTTCGATAAGTCGCGCAAGAGTAGCCTGCGAAAATTTTGAAGGAAACCCATCAAAAGCATCGTGGCGCGATGTTCTGTCGCAGCCCTAGACTCGCTCCGCTTGGATTCGAAGCAACGTCCAGCCCCGTCGGTGACGTGCCGGGGACCTGCCTGCCCGGCCGTACACACAGTGTGCGGCGAACGTTGCATCAAGCCGATAACAATAACTCATGCGTCATCGCGCGGTGCCAGCGCATCGATTGCGGTCGACGCACGTCCTGAGGATGATGGACATGAACAGACGTGAAGCCTTGATATCGCTTGTTCAAATCAGCGCCCTTGGCGCGATCAGCAGCGCCAGCGCCGGCGTGATAGGTTCCGATAGCCACTTCCCTGCCGGCACCCAGGCTGATGCGCTGCCGTCGCCGCCAACCCCGGGTGCACTGGTGTACTTCACCGCTGCCGAAGCGCACGAAGTGGCCGCCCTCTTCGACCGGCTCATTCCCGAAGACGAACTGGGCATGAGTGCCAGTCAGGCGGGTTGCGTGGTCTTTGTTGACCGCCAGCTGGCGGGCCCCTACGGCCAGGCGGCCAGCACCTATCGCCTTGGCCCCTTCAAGCAAGGTACGGCAGAACAAGGACCGCAGTTCCGGCTGACCCCCGCCCAGCGTTACCGTGAAGCCCTTGCACGCCTGGGCGAGCACTGTCGCACTCAGTACGGAAAGTTGTTCAGCGCACTCGAACCCGACCGCCAGGACGACCTGCTTCGCGCCATGGAAGCCGGCCAAAACCGCCTGCCATTGCCGCTGGATGCCGAGTTCTTCGCTTTGCTGCTGCAGAACGTGCGTGAAGGTTACCTGGCTGACCCGATGTACGGCGGCAACCGCAACATGGTGGGCTGGCGCTTGATCGGTTTTCCGGGGGCACGCTACGACTACCGGCCCTACCTCCACAAAAAGGGCCAACCACTCCACCTGGAACCTGTGAGCCTGCTCGACAAGGCAGTCTGACCGGAAACACGGCATATCGCACACCCTTCACGCAAGGCGGTCACGGCATCTGCCGGGGCCCGGCTGCGCGCGAACCAAGGAACACGCATGAGAACAACAAGACCTAAAGCGGACGTGGTAGTCATCGGCCTGGGCTGGTCGGGCTCGGTGATTGCAGAGGAACTGGCCAGGGCTGGGCTGCGGGTAGTCGCCATCGAACGCGGCGCCTGGCGTGACACTGCCACCGACTTTCCACCCTCGGTGGACACCGACGAGCTGCGCTGGGCAACGCGCAGGGAAATTCTTCAGGCACCGCGCCAGGAAACCTACACCGTACGCAACAACGCCCGTCAGGAGGCGCTGCCCGTTCGCGAGTGGAGCAACCTCACCCTCGGCAACAATGTGGGTGGCGCAGGCACGCACTGGGCCGCAGCCTCCTGGCGCTTCAACCCGTTCGACTTCGAGCCTTACAGCAAGACCGTGGAGCGTTACGGCAAGGGCCACTTGCTGCCTGGCCTGCAGGTGCAGGACTGGGGTGTCACCTACCAGGAACTGGAGCCTTTCTACGATCGGTTCGAGCGCATCGCCGGCACGAGTGGCAAGGCAGGTGTCATCCAAGGCGTGGTCATGCCCGGCGGCAACCCGTTCGAGGGCTCACGCAGCCGTGAATTCCCTACGCCGCCATTGGTCCCGAGCCACTGGAACGACATCTTCAGCGAGAAGACTACGCAGATGGGCTACCACCCGTTCCCGGTACCTGCCGGGACGATATCCCAGGCCTACGTCAACCCGCTGGGGGTACGCATGGGGCCCTGCACCTATTGCGGTTACTGCCAGCTGTTCGGCTGCGGCAACTGGTCCAAAAGCAGCCCCAACGCCTGCGTGGTGCCGGCATTGATGCGCCACTCAAGTTTCGAACTGCTGACTGAAACCGAAGTACTGCATATCAACAAGTCGCCCGATGGCAAGACCGCAACCGGCGTCACCTACGTAGACAAGAATGGCGTGCGTGGTGAACAACCCGCCGACATCGTCATCGTCGCCGCCTATCAACTCGACAATGTGCGCCTGATGCTGCTCTCGGGCATCGGCGAGCCTTACGACCCGCGCACACGACGCGGCGTGATCGGCCGCAACTACAGCTTCCAGACCCTTTCGTATGCCTACCTGTGGTTCGAGAACGCACACCTCAACCCGTTCATGAACACCGGCTGCCTGGCGATTCAGATCGACGACTTCAACGCCGACAACTTCGACCACAGCGGGTTGGGGTTCATTGGCGGTGCGGGCATTCAGTCGTTATCCAACAGCGGCTTGCCGATTGGCATGGCCGGCGTACTGCCAAAAGGCGCCCCGGCCTGGGGCAAGGGATGGAAGCAGGCCTTCCGCCACAGCTATCAGAACTGGGCGATGATCCAGGGTCAAGGCACCAGCTACGCGCATGAAGACATGTACTTCGACCTGGACCCGACCTACAAGGACAACTACGGTCGACCGCTGATGCGCATGACGTTCGATTACAACCTCAACGACAAACGCTCAGGTGAGTTCATCCGGCAAAAGTGCGAGCAGATCGCCAAGGCCGTCGGAGGCCAGCACATCGAGTCCTACAACTTCGCTGCAGATCACTACACGCCATTTCGCGCCAATGACTCGTCTCACACCAACGGCGGCGTGGTCATGGGCACCGACCCCACCACCAGCGCGCTGAACCGCTACCAGCAATCCTGGGCCGCGCATAACGTGTTCGTGCTTGGCGCTTCATCGTTCCCCAATAATGGCGGCTATAACCCCACCGTGACCATCGGTGCGCTGGCGTTGTGGACCGCCAAGGCGATTCTCGAGCACTACCTGAAAAACCCTGGCCCATTGGTGCAAGCATGAGGAGAGCTGGCATGAGCAAGAAAAAACTGCTGGCAGCGACTGTCGCCTCGCTGGCACTGGTGGGGCTGGCCGCCGCCCTGTACAGCAACAACAATACCGCTGCCGATGATGTCGCCGACGACCAGGTCACGGCCGCCCAGGCCAGTCCCGCCGACCCGGCCGCCATCGCCCGTGGTGCCTATGTGGCGATTCAGGGCGACTGCGCCGCTTGCCACAGTGTCCCAGGCGGCAAGCCCTTTGCCGGCGGCTATGGTTTGCAGACACCGTTCGGCGTGGTCTATTCAACCAACATCACCCCCGCCCTCAACACCGGCCTGGGCCACTGGACCGAGCGCGACTTCTTCCGTGCCGTGCGCCACGGCAAGCACAAGGATGGGCAGCTGTTGTACCCGGCCATGCCCTACAACGCTTACGTGCGTTTCAATGACGATGACATGCACGACTTATGGGCCTACATACGCTCACTGCAACCTGTCGAGCAGCCGGCTAAGCAGAACACGCTAGGCTTCCCCTACAACATTCGCCTGGCGATGCACGGCTGGAACCTGCTGTTCTTCGACAATTCAACATTCCAGGCCGACCCATCGCAGTCTGAACAATGGAATCGCGGCCGTTATCTGGTAGACGGTGCTGGCCATTGTGCCTCGTGCCACACGCCGAAGAACCTGCTCGGCGGCGATACTGGCCGCTACCTGCAAGGTGCCGAAGTAGCGGGCAGCCATGCCCCCGAAATCACCGGGGAGCGTTACCACGGTCTGGGGGCCTGGAACGCCGAGCAGATCCAGCAGTACCTCAAGACCGGTAGCAACCATCAGGCAGTCGCATCAGGCACGATGGCAGAGGTTGTCGAGTTTTCGACCCAGTATTTCACTGATCAGGACCTAGCAGCGATTGCCGTATACCTGCTGTCATTGCCAGGCTCACAGAGCGCCAGGCCCAAAGCGCTTGCTCAAGCGACGCCAGTCATGCGCCGTGGTGCAGCTGTGTATGAGTACAACTGCATGGCCTGCCACAATGTCGCCGGTGAGGGTATTCCAGGCATGGTCACCGCCTTCGCCGACAATCCGGGGATTCGTGCACCAAGCCACTCCAACCTGGTGACAACCGTACTGTCCGGTAGCAGAGCCGCGATAACTGATGCAAACGTAACCGGTGCTGGCATGCCTTCGTTCGACTGGAAACTCAGCGATGCCGACATTGCAGCGGTGTTGACCTACGTGCGTAACAGTTGGGGAAATGCTGCTCCAGAGGTGCAGGCGGTGGAGGTTGCCAAGGTCCGGAAGTACCTGGGCAAACCGGGGAACCTGCAGAACAGCTTCTAAGCCACGATCAGGCGACACCTTGCACGTGAGCGTCTTCTTCTACCGGCCGGCTGAAGCCTTGCACCCATTAGACTGACCGGCGTCGGGGTCCGCTGGCCGACGCCGGTGCATGCCAGGCCAGGATTCGGGCTTTTCCGGCCAGCTATGGCAGGGCTGTTGCTGCAGCCGGTGTTCGAAGCCCAACGAATCTCAGAGGTATTTATCGAGCCAGCTTTGGGCTTCACTGCCACTGGCAATTTCAGCTTTCACACGTTCTTCAAGCGCCTCGTGGGCTTGCGCCAGTTTCAGAATTTGTACGGCATCCGCTTGCGGGAAACTGACGACACCGTCTTCATCGCCAACGATGATGTCACCCGGGCTGATGATCTGCCCACCAATGCTGACCGGCACATTGATTTCTCCAGGCCCGGACTTATACGGCCCGCAGTGTGTCACCGCTCGCGCATACAGCGGTGTGGCGTCGAAGGCTGCCACATCGCGGATGGCGCCGTCGACCACGTAACCTACGCAGCCTTTTGACTCTGCATACAGTTTTATCAATTCGCCGATGACGGCGTTATTGGTATCGCCTTGGGCATCAATCACCAATACGTGGCCTGGTCGAATCAACGGGAGCGCTTTGTAAATATACAGATTGTCGCCAGGGCGGGTCTTGATGGTCAGGGCCGTGCCGACAAGCTTCCCTTTCGTGTTCATGCGCGTGAGGCCACGTACGCCTATATGCCGGGCCAGATTGTCGCTTATGTGCGGCGTTACCACGCGCTTGAACGCCTCGATGATTGCGACGTCGGCTAGAGGTGGGCACGGGTTCACTCGGTGACCGATCAAGGACATTTGATCAACTCCAATAATGGTGAGAGGGGGGTTCCAGCCAGCTGAAGTGGGCGCCCATGCTTGAGCGCCCACGCGCACTACTGCTGTTCCAGGGGCTCGGATATCGTGAGCAAGATCACGAAGCTGAGGAGCGAACTGATCGCCATGAAGAGGAAGACGTAGTTCCAGCCAAGGCTGTCGAGGAGGATGCCGGTAATCAGAGGCGTCGCTGCCCCGCCTAATTGCCCACCCATGTTCACGACGGCACTGGAGATAGGGAAAGTCTTCTTGGTGGCCAGGCCCATGGGATAGACCATGTAGGACGAGTAGCCAACGCTGAGCAAAATCCCGGTGAGTAGCAACAGCATGCCGTACTGAAGCGGGTCTGCTGGGGAATTGATCAACAAATACATCATGACCGCTGTAGCCAAGGCAGACAGCATCATGCCTGGTTTGCGGCGCCCGCCCAGCACTCGGTCAGAAAGGAAACCGCCGAGAATGTTGCCGATCACAGCGCCGACCCAGGGTGCTGCTGAAACCAGCCCCATGTTCATCAGCGAATAGTTTTTGACCGTCACAAGGTATGTGGGAATCCAGGCCAGCAGTACGCTCGAAATGCCAAGCTGGAAGCAGTAACCCAGCGCGCACCCCCAAATGTTCCAGGATCTGAACACCCTGCGGTTGGTATCGAGCGGTTCTTCACGACGCGCCCGGATGAAGCGATCCAGCATCCTGAAATCACGCCGACGCGCTGGGGCGGTAGCACCTGCCTGCGATGGCTTGTCGACCGCCTCGTCATGCTCGATGTATTCCAGCTCGGCCTTGTTGACGAACCGGCTTTCGGAAGGTGTGTTGGTGATCAGGAAATACCAGGCGATAGACAGGACGATCCCTGGAATAGCGAAGAAGTAAAAGATTTCCCGCCAACCCCACACTGCAATGATCACGGCGCACAATGGAGGAACGATAACCGGTCCAAACTTTACTGCCGACAGGAAAATACCCGTCGCCGTGCCCTTCTCTCTAGCTGGAAACCAGTTGTTGATGGTGGACGTCATCCCGATAGGAAGCGGCCCCTCCGCAAGGCCCAAGCCCACGCGATAAATTTTCAAGGCGATGACCGAACTTACCGTGCCCACCAAACCGGTGAACAAAGAAGTTGCGATCATCGCACCCGGAAGAATCTTTCTGACGCCAAACCGGCTCGAGGCAAATCCTGATGGTAGCTGAGCCAAGGCGTAGGCCAGCAGGAACAGGCTGATCAGTGCCCCTGCCTCCGTATTGGACATCTCGAACTCTTTACGTATGAATGGAAGGGCAACGCCAAGGTTGGCCCGGTCCGCGGCAGCGATTGTGTAAACGAGGAATATCATGCCTGCGACGATCCAACGAAAACGCGTTGGCTTCACCACTTGAGGCACATCCAGTTTCAAGTTGGACATGTGGCCTACCTTTCTGATTTTTTTTGTTAGCTCGATTCTCCGACGCCATTTATTGAAGAAAAAGCGAATTTTTCTCTGGCTTTATGTTCGCTTTTTGGAAACATTGAGGTGCGCTTACTTACACCAGGCCGGCGGGCGCGCTGAAGTTCAGGGTCTTGATGGCCAGTGAACGCGCTTGTTCTATCAACGGGCGTGTATCGTCACGACGCCACTGGAAAGTGTATTGAAGCGGCCGCAGGGCCGGGAATGAATCGAGCGCAACCAGGGCCCCCTTCGCGATGAGTGCTTCGGCCCACGCTCGCGGCAGGAAGCCCAGGCCAAGACCGTGATGAATCAAGCCTGCCACTGCGCCCCAGTTTTCACAGATGATCGAGCGCTCCGGCGTAACGCCGTGATCGGCCAGCCAATCGTCGAGAATTCTCACGGTCCCTGCGCTAGCAGGGAGGCTCACCAGGGGGAGTGAGGGCAAGTCCTCCAGGCCAATGGCACTGACATCGCGCCCTGACGTCAGCACCTTGCGGCTTACCCAGGTGAACTCGGCAGTTCCAATAATGTGAGAGGAAATGCCAGGCCGTGTCGAGGGGCCCGCAATCAGCGCGAAATCAAGCTCGGCATTCGCCAGTGCCATCTCGATCTTCATGCCTACGCTGACAGTGGGCTCCATCAGCAGGTTTGGATGTTCGGCTTGCATCGCTGCCATCATGGAAGGCAACCAGGTAAGGCCGGTCAACTCGCCAACGCCAAACCGGCATCGGCCCTCGATTGTGGAACTGCTCTTCGCCATGTCCAGGAAGCGGCCTGCGTGAGTGAGCAGGTCCCGTGCGTGAGGGAGCAAATGTTGCGCGGCAGGGGTGACCGCCGCATTTCGGGATGAGCGATTGAACAGCTCCGTCCCCAGCGCCCCTTCCAGTTCAACGATCCGTTTGGAGAGGGAGGAAACTGAAATATTGAGCCGATTCGCAGCTATGGCGAAGCTGGAACAGGTGGCAGCCCAATAAAAGGCTTCCAGTTGCTTCAAGGTCATCGAACACCCCTTCTATTTCATAAAAGCGAACAAAAAAGAATAAATTAATTCGCTTTAATGGTAAACGTTCTGGCTTTACCGTGACCCTCATAATTAAAACCGTCTGCAGAAGTGAGTGTCGAACGTGAGCAATCTCAACCGGTTTCTATCCTTGCACGATTTTGAAGCGGTCGCCCGCAAGCGCCTGCCAGGGCCCCTCTATGCCTACGTATCGGGCGCCGTGGAAGACGAGGTGTCGGTAAAGGCCAATCAGGCAGCGTTCGGCGAGTACGGGTTCGTACCCAATGTGCTGGTCAACGTTTCCCGGATCGACATGTCCATCGAGCTGTTCGGCGAAGCCTACGCTGCCCCTGTTGGTATCGCGCCGATGGGGATAGCTGCTCTGACCAGTTACCGCGGTGATGTGACGCTCGCCAAGGCTGCTGAGCGGGCTGCCCTACCCAGCATCATGAGCGGATCCTCACTGATCCGTCTGGAAGAGGTGATTGAAAAGGCACCCTCAACCTGGTTTCAGGCATATCTGCCGGGGAATGAGGCGCAAATTGATGCGCTGATTGACAGAATCGCTGCAGCAGGCGTTCGCACGCTTGTGCTTACGGTCGATACCCCCGTCGCGGCCAACAGAGAAAACAATATCAAGGCTGGCTTCTCGACGCCTCTGAGGCCCAGCTTGCGACTTGCGCTGGAAGGCATCACGCATCCGCGCTGGTTGTTCGGCACTTTCCTGAAAACGCTGTATCACCATGGCATGCCCCACTTCGAGAACAACTATGCGACCCGCGGCACGCCTATCATGTCGAAGAATGTGTTGCGCGACTTCTCGGATCGAGGCCATTTGAACTGGGAACATGTCGCAAGGATTCGGGCTCGATGGCAGGGCCCGCTCGTCATCAAGGGCATCCTCAATCCACAGGATGCGGTGAAAGCGAGATCGATCGGTGTCGATGGCATCATCGTCTCAAACCACGGCGGGCGCCAACTCGATGGCAGCGTACCGCCACTACTGGTGCTGCCACAGATCGTAGAAGCAGTGCCCGATGTAACAGTGATGCTGGACAGTGGCGTACGTCGTGGCACCGATGTCATCAAAGCAATGAGCCTTGGGGCAAAAGCCGTCTTCATTGGCAGACCTTTCAACTATGCAGCGTGCATTGCAGGCGAAGCCGGCGTCTCACGTGCAATCGAGCTGGTTTGTGCCGAGATAAAGCGTGATCTCGGCTTGCTCGGTGTCCCCAACCTGTCGGACTTGAATGCAGCCGCCGTGCGAGCACTGTAACGCCAGGCCGAGGTGCGCGCACATGAATGAAAAAAAGGGGCCATCAATACAAGATGGCCCCTTTGCTTTGCGACCAACAAAGCGAAGACGGTTAACGTGCCCTACACGCGGGCAAATGGATCGGCGTCTGGCCCAGCCACGACCCCCGAGTCATGCAGCCGTGCTATTTCGATTCCAGACAAGCCCAGGACGTCATGCAGCACCTCGTCTGTATGCGTGCCCAGCAACGGAGCAGGTGAATTTGGAGTACTCTCCAGCCCTTCGAACCTGGCAGCCAGCTTGGCACTGATGTGAGTGCCTACGCCCTCGGTGGCCAGCGTCTCGAAGATGGGATTGCTCAAGCCGACGCGTGGGTCATCATTGAGCAGTTGCTTCACACTTGAGTATTTACCCCAAGACACTTTGAATTGATCCAGGCGCTGTCCGACCTCTGCAAAAGAGCGGCTACGGAACCACGGCTCCAATAAAGCGACGATCGACTCCCTCCCCGCGTAGCGCTGCATTTCATCATTGAAATCCAGGTTGAGCTGCGCCTCCAATTGCCCTATTTGACCGCCAACGCCACAGCAGCTAATCAGAGAATGCCATTGGGAGGCAGTGATAGCAGCGACCATCAACCGCTGCCCATCGGCAGTCTCAAAGTCGCGCCCAAACGCACCATAGATATGGTTTCCAACTGCCCCCCGATCGCGATCGAGCACCTCAGCTTCCGCTAGCAGCCCCAAATGCGACATTGTCGAAAACGCCACATCCGACATCGCGATTTTGATCAAAGCCCCTTCACCGCGCACCAATCGACGGTTGATTGCCCCCAGAAACGCAAACGCTGCCTGGTATGCCGTGACCACATCCCAAGCCGGTAGCTGGCTGTTGACTGGCCTTGCGCATTGGTTTTCTCGAGCGAGCATCGGAAAACCCGTGGCACTACTCAGCGTGCACTCCATCACTGAAGACCCGTCAGGGTTTCCTTCGATCAGGCAAGAAATCAAGTCGTGCCTGCGCTCGACCAGCAGGCTGTGGTTCAACCAGGATGCAGCTCGGTTAGTGAGCAGATTGCCCGTCCGACATACCAGCTCCTGCACCAGCTCGCGGGCTTCTGGTCGGCGAAAATCGATCGCCAGAGAGCGCTTTCCAGCGTTGAGCGACGCCCAGAACAGGCTGCGGCCACTGTCAGGTACGCGGGGTGCTCGTCGGTAGTCGATTCCACCACCAATGGCATCTATGCGGATGACATCGGCTCCAAATTGGGCCAAGGCTAGCCCTGCTAGCGGTGCAGGCACGAAAGCGGAGCTTTCGACAACACTCACACCTTGCAGAAACGGATAAGGCATGTGGCCCTCGCAAGATTTCAAAACGTCGCGAGCCGGCTCCATGCTCACCTAGCGTGGTTGGCGAGCACAGAGCCGGAACGCAAACCTAACCCAGCTCTCGTTTGAGCTGCTCCCGATCAAGCACACCTTCCCAACGCGCCACAAAGAGCGCTGCAACACCATTGCCAATAACGTTGATCAAGGCGCCACCTTCGGAAATGAAGCGGTATACACCCAGGACCAGGACGAGACCTGCAGCCGGGATCACATCGATAGAGCCAAGGGTCGCTGCCAACGTGATGAACGCGCCACCGGTCACGCTCGCCGCCCCCTTTGAGGTCAACAGGAGAATCAACAGCAGCGTGACCTGGTGATAAATCGACACATCGATATCCAGTGCTTGCGCGATGAAAATCGCGAGCACGGTCATGTTGATGCAGCTGCCATCGAGGTTGAAGCAATAGCCGGAGGGAACAACCAGGCCAACCGTCGATTTTTCGCAGCCCAGCTTCTCCAGTTTGCCCATCAGGCGGGGCAGTGCCGACTCCGAAGAGGATGTACCGAGTACCAGAACCAGCTCTTCACGGATGTACTTCAAAAACTTCCAGAGGCTGAAGCCTGCCAGCCGCGCAGCGATGTTCAGGACCACGAAGACAAAGACGAAACCGGTAACGTAATAGCAGATCAGCAGGTGGCCATACGACGCCAGCGAGCCAATTCCGTATTTGCCGATTGTGAATGCCATCCCGCCGAAGGCGCCCAGAGGTGCCACGTACATGACGATTTTGAGCATGCGGAAGAAGGCTTGGGCGACCAGGTCGATCGTATCCAGCAGCGGCTTGCCGATCGGGCCAAGCAATTGAAGGCCGAAAGCGAACAGCACCGAAATGAACAACACTTGCAGAATGTCGCCTTCACTGAATGCGCCGAATACAGTGGTCGGCACAATATGAGTCAGGAAACCGACAACGGATTGATCATGCGCGGCTTTTGTGTAACTGGCAATCGCCGAGCCATCCAGCGTAGACGGGTCGATATGCATCCCCACGCCCGGTTTGAACAGGTTCACACCCACCAGGCCGATGATCAGTGCCAAGGTTGTAAGAACCTCGAAATAGACCAGCGACTTGAAGCCAATCCGACCAATTTTTTTCAGGTTCTGCATGCCAGCAATGCCGCTGACGACAGTACAGAAGATGATCGGCGCGATCAGCATTTTAATGAGCTTGATGAATGTATCACCCAGCGGCTTCATCTGTTCGCCCAGGCCTGGACTGACATGCCCGAGCAGGATACCCAGCAAAATCGCGGCCAGCACTTGAACGTACAGATGATGATAAAACGGCTTACGTTTGACCACAGGAAGGTCAGGGAGGTCGGCCGAAGAGCTGATTGTTTTTGTCATGGCGCTCTACCTTGTGATTTTCGATTGAGGGGATTTACGACACCACGTTGATTGCCTTGTCCGATGCGTAAGCAGCGATGTTCGCGAGCAAGGTATTGACCAGGCGGGCGACACTGCTTTGACTCGCCCAGCCCACATGTGGCGTTACGATCAAGTTCGGCAGCTCTGCATTCAGCAGAGGGTGATCGGCCTGGGGAGGCTCGACATCGAGCACATCCAATGCTGCGCCGCCAAGATGCCCCGACTGCAAAGCGGCAAGCACAGCCTGCTCGTTCACCAAGGGCCCGCGCGCGGTGTTGATCAACAATGCGCCACGCTTCATTCGCGCGAGTTGTTCCGCGCCGATCAAATGCCGCGTTTGCGGGGTGAGAGGACAATGCAGGGAGATCGCGTCAGCCTCTTCGAGCATCGCTTCAAAGGGTACGTAGCCTTCACGAACCTGGGCCGCCCCGCGGTGTTCCGCAAACATGACATTGATATCCAAGCCCACTGCCAGTTGAGCCACACGGCTGCCAATATCGCCTCGGCCGACAATGCCCAGGGTCGATCCTTTGATGTCTTGGATCGGGGTGCCGTGGACACAGAAATGGTTGGACGTCGGCCAACGCGAAGTAGCGGAGTCTCGATATTCAAAAAGGCTTCTGCGCAGCGCGAAAATCGAGCCGATAACGGCTTCAGCGACGCTGTTGGCCGAGTAGGCAGGTGCATTGCAGACCGTCACCCCCAGATCCCTGCAGGCAGCTACATCGACGCAGTCATACCCGGTAGCGGCCACACAGATGAGCTTGAGATTTGGCAGTTGCTCCAGCTGAACTCGACCGAGCTTCACCTTGTTGGTGATTGCCACGTCTGCCCCGGCCAGGGCGCCAATCAGTTCATCTTGCGACGTGCTTTCACGCACAGTCCAGGTCGACGCCTGGGCGGGCCGCGCCATGGGATACGGCAAGCTCGCCCCATCCAGAAAAACAATATTCATAAGACACCTCACCACTATGGTCCGACAGCGTTAGATCAACTCGGAAATCTCGATCAAATTGAGATCCGGGTCGCGGACATACACTGATCTGATCGGGCCAGTTGCCCCGGTACGCTGGACAGGACCCTCTACGATTGGCCACTGCACCGCGTGCAAGTGTTCGATGACCGCATCGAGGCCTTGGCTGGCAATGAAGCACAGGTCCAACGCGCCCGGCACTGGCAAATGAGCCTTGGGCTCGAATTCTTTGCCACGCACATGTACGTTGATTTTTTGATTGCCAAATCGATACGCGATGCGCCCCTGACCGAAAGACTCCAACTTCATGCCCATTACACGCAGGTAGAAATCCTTGGATGCGTCGAGGTCGATCGTCGTCAGCACGAGGTGATCCAGATGATCGATCATTTGACCCCCTGCGCTGCGTTCGAGACCACTTGCTTGGCGAGTGTATTGACGTGCTCAGGAATCGGGTGCAGATCCAGACGCTTGCCAGCTTTCAAAATCTGGCTCGGGGTCGGATGCCCAATCAATTGAGGGAGCCTCGCAGAGGCCTGGAGAATACCGTCGAGGTCGACATTCGTGTCGTAGCCCATGAGCTGGAGCATATGCACCAGATCTTCGGTACATACATTGCCGCTGGCCCCAGGTGCGTACGGACAGCCGCCCAGTCCGCCTAGTGAAGAGTCGAAACGGTCCACGCCGGCCTGCAACGCCGCCACGGTGTTGGCCAGTGCCATGCCCCGCGTGTTGTGGAAGTGCAGCGTGACCTGAAGCTCAGGGAAACGTTCGATCACTTGCGCTGACAAGGTCTGAACCTGGGAGGGGAACGCCATGCCTGTGGTATCGCACAGGGTGACGCCTCGAACGCCTAGATTGGCGAACCGATCAACCCACCCCAGTATTTCATCGACCGGTACATCACCCTGCATAGGGCAACCGAAAACAGTCGACAGAGAAACGTTCACCGCAACTGGCCCAGCGCCAATCACCGAAACGACTTCCTTGAGCTGGAGGAACGATTGCTCCCGAGTCATGCGCAGATTTGAGCGATTATGTGGCTCGCTCACCGACATCACCAAATTAGCTTCATCGACGCCACACCCCAGTGCACGCTCTGCGCCACGTACATTCGGCACCAGTACGGTGTATTCGACGTCCGGATGGCGTTCAATCCCTTGCATGACGGCTTCAGCATCGCGCAGTGCCGGGATCGCCTTGGGCGAAGTGAACGAGGTCACTTCAATCTTTGCGTAGCCGCACTGGCTCAGCGCGTTCACCATCGAAATCTTGTCGGCAGTTTCGATGAAGGTAGATTCGTTCTGGAAGCCGTCACGGGTCGCGACTTCCTGCATATATAGGCGTTTCATCAGGCTACTCCGTACTTCAAATAATGCCGCGGCTGCGCCACACTTCACGGGTGCTGGCATCGAAGCCATGAGCCTCCAGCACCTCGTCTGTGTGTTCACCAAGACGCGGGGCTTTGCGGCTTACCTCTCCCGGTGTCGATAGCAACTTGGGGACGATTCCCGGCAACGTAACCGCCGTACCGTCGTCCAGCGTACTTTCAAGCAACATGTTCCGCGCTTTGTAGTGAGGATCGCTCGCGATATCGGCGGCGTCGTAGATCTTGCCTGCAGGGATGCGTGCGTCATTCAGGGCATCCAACACTTCTTCCAGAGAGCGCTCTGCAGTCCACGTGGAAATGGCGGCGTCGATGCGTGCAACATGCCGCACCCGGCCGTCGTTTTGCGCAAGCTCAGGGTCATCGGCCAGATCGATGCGATCGATTTTCTCCATGAGCCGGCGATAGATGCTGTCGCCGTTCCCGGCAATAAGTGCATACTTTCCGTCTTTGCAACGGTAAGCATTGGTCGGGGCAATGCCTGGCAAACTGCTGCCGGCAGGCTGACGAATCGTCTCGAACACGGAATATTCGGGAATCAGGCTCTCCATCATGTTGAAGACCGACTCGTACAGGGCAACGTCAACCTGCTGACCTTCGCCGTTGTTCTGCTCACGATGACGCAGTGCCAGTAGAACGCCGATCACACCGTGCAGCGCGGAAAGTGAATCGCCAATCGACACCCCAACGCGGACAGGCGTGCGGCCAGGCTCTCCAGACAGGTGGCGAAGTCCGCCCATCGCCTCGCCAATCACACCAAAGCCTGGGAGGTCACGATAGGGGCCGCTCTGGCCGTAACCCGAAACCCGAAGCATCACCAAGCCAGGGTTGATTTCCCGCAGCACTTCCCAACCCAGCCCCCACTTCTCGAGGGTTCCCGGGCGAAAGTTTTCGATCAGGATGTCGGCGTCCTTGACCAGCCGCTTGATGACGTCATGCGCTTCCTCTTGGCGGAGGTCGAGCGTCACGGAGCGTTTGTTGCGAGACTGCGCAGCCCACCACACGGAAGTGCCATCGTGCAGCATGCGCCATTTGCGCAGAGGGTCACCGGTGACGGGCGGCTCGATCTTGATGACATCAGCACCAAACTCGCCGAGGATCTTGGCAGCAAAAGGACCAGCGATCAGCTGACCCATCTCGATAACCTTTATGCCTTTCAATGGAGAGGTCATTGGCGTAATCCGTTTTTGTTGATTGTTATGGTCAGATGATCCCCCCAGTGTTGCTGGATGAAAATTGCATAATTTTCCAGTACCCTTTCCATAATCGAAAGCCTTGGAGCCGCGGATGAATCTCTTGCAAATCGATCTGCTTTCTCTTCGCCTGCTGGTATTCGCGGCGGAAACGCTCAATCTGACCCAGGCCGCATCTCGAGCCAATATGACACTGTCGACCGCCAGCAAGCGCATCTCCGAGCTGGAGCGGATCACTGACTGCGCACTCTTCGTGAGGCTACCCCGCGGAATGGAAATTACCGCAGCCGGCCGCGCCATTGCAGACCACGCACGCCAAGTTCTCGAGAGCGTTAATCGCATGGCCTACGATGTGAACGACTTTGCGATGGGCGTCAGAGGGCACGTGCGCTTGACGGCCAACACCTCTGCAGTGGTTCAGTTCTTGCCTCAGGATCTGGCAAGCTACCTGGCGCAAAACCCCCTCATCCGTATAGGCATGGAAGAGGCCTTGAGCGATGACATCGTTGCGGCGGTACTCGACGGGAGATCGGACATTGGTATCTTCGCGGACAACGTAAGCTCTGAAGGGCTTGTCAAACAGGTGTACCGTCGAGATGAGCTGGTGTTGCTCGTCCCTCGTGGACACCCGCTGGCAACCCATCAAGAGGCAAGCCTGGCGACAGCACTGGATTATGACTTTGTGGCCCTCAACCAAGGCAGCTCCCTCCTCCGACGCCTTACCGACGCAGCTGTAGCGAATGGAAAAATGCTGAAGGTCAGGATCCAGGTGAGCAGCTTCGATGGCATTTGCAGGATGATCGAGGCTGGCCTGGGAATTGGCGTCCTTCCATTCGGATCGGTACGCCAGGAGCTACTGGGCAGTCGGCTTGAAGCCGTACGGCTGACGGATGAATGGGCTAAGCGGACGCTTTTCGTAGGTGTTGCCAGTGAGGCGAATCTATCACCTGAAGCCAGCAAGCTTTATGACTACCTTGCCCGAATGGAAACCCGGAAGGATGTTTAGCACCTTCCAGCTGCCTCCTCGGGGCCAACCGTAAGTGGCTCGGCCAGCCGTTAGGCTGGCCGAGCATGGGCGCTACGCAATCAGAGCCCCATTTCCTTGAAGACTTCCTTGGCAATTTTGAAGCTATCGATAGCAGCCGGTACGCCGCAATAGATCGCCGACTGCAGGAACACTTCAGCAATCTCTTCCTTGCTCAAGCCGTTGTTGATCGCACCGCGGACATGCAGCTTGATCTCGTGCGGACGATTCAGTGCGGTGAGCATGGCCAGATTCAGGAAACTACGGGTACGTCGGTCGAGACCCGGACGGTTCCACACGTCGCCCCAGCAATACTGGGTAACGTGCTCCTGCATGCAACGGTTGAAGTCATCAGCGTTTTGGAGCGATGCATCGACATACTCCGAGCCCAGCACCTCCCGACGAGTTTTCAGCCCGATTTCGAAGAGTTCTTGATTCATTTGCAGATCCTCCAGTGATTTGAACGTGGTGTTGCAGTCAGATTTGCGCGCTGGCTTCAGCCTTCGCAGCACGAAGTATTTTGGGGAGAAACACCGCAATGACGCCGGCGATAACGAAAGCGCCGGCCATTGCCAACAACCCGGCCTGGTTGCTGCCTGTAGCGCCTTTCATCCAGCCAAGGAGCACCGGGCCGATGAACCCGCCGAGGCTGCCTACGGAGTTGACCATCGCCAGTGCGACAGCTGCCCGCGCACCGTCGAAGTGACGTGATGGGAAACTGAAAAGCAGGGGTACCGCAGCCTGAATGCAGGCAGCCATGCACAGGCCGATGAACGCGACCGTCGCGGAAGCGGCCAAACTGGACAAGACGAAACCAATAGCGCAAAAGAACAGGACACCCACCATGGCTCGCTCAAGCGAAGCGCCCTTCTCGATTCGTTTGGACACGACCAACAAGGACAGACCGGAAATGACCCAAGGGACCGCGGACAAGACACCCGCCTGCACCGTGTCCACTTGCAGCCTGTCCTGCAAAATTTGCGGCAACCAGTAAGTCACCGTCCAGAAACCGATCATCATGAATAAGTAGCAAGCGGAGTACGCCCACGCAGCACCACTTGAGAATATTTCTCGCAGCGCAGTCGAGTGGCCCGATTCGGTTTCATGGACGGCCGCCGAATCCTGAGCAAGCGCCTCAGCCAGAATTCGCTTCTCTTCGTCGGAAAGCCATTTGGCCTCTGCCGGGGTATTGGCCATGTATTTGAGGGTGAACAAGCCCATGACCACGGCAGCACCGCCCTCGATCAGGAACACCCACTGCCACCCGTGAATACCTGCGAGCCCATCCATACGCAGGAGCTGGGCAGTCACCAGAGAGCCAAGCGCCAACGAAATGGGGATGCCTAACTGGAACAGCGAGTAGGCTCGGGTCAGCGACCGGGAAGGTAACCAGAAACTCATCCAGAACAATATGCCTGGATAGAAACCCGCCTCAGCGATACCCAAAAGGAAGCGCGCAAGATAAAGGGATTCTGCAGTATTGACGAACAGGGTGAGCATGGTGATCGCTCCCCAACTGATCATGATCCGCGCAATCCATCTGCGTGCACCATAGCGACGCAGTGCAATATTGCTTGGAACTTCAGTGAGGATATAACCGAGATAGAACAGGCCGGCCGCCAAGCCAAAAGCAGCAGGACTCAAACTGAGGCTGTCGCTCATCGAATGGCCGGCAACGCTCAGATTTGTACGATCAATGAAAGCCACAAACAAACCAAGAATGGCAATCGGTATAATATGACGCTTAATTTTGGAAAATACTTTTTCTTGCTGTGAAACCTGCTGATCACCGTCACGCTTGGCACGATCCGCTTCACAGGCTTTATGGGCCGCTTCTATTATATTCTGATCAATCATACCAACACCTTTTATAGTTATACGTGAAGGCGCGTCAGTACCTGTAAAGATACAACGTGAGCAGTGAAACCTTTGAAGGTTGCCTGTCCATTGCGGGACAGGCGTGTCGATCAATCGACGAAGTCAGCCAGAATGGGCTGCAGGTACTCTTTGAACAGCGGGTAATTTTCGCTCACGGGGAAATGGCCGATATTGACCATGCGCCCGCCCTTCGCACCGGGAATAGCATCAAGGGTGGCCTGGGTATCGAAGACTGTACACGCGTGGTCGTACTCACCGGTCAGCAAGTAAACCGGACATTTCGCAGTATCAATCTCCGCCTCCCGACCCCGCAGGTCCAGGTCTTGGCTATAGAAGTAGGTATCACCACGATAGATGCCCGGGCCGCCTTGGCTATAGATCCACCAAACTTCTCTTTTAGACGCCTCGGGACTCATGGGCGCCATCAGGCTGTACGTCCAGGATGCGACGCTTTGCTGAGCGTTGATGTCGGGCGCCAGCGACCAGTCCTGGAACCGCCCCTTGACATTGGATGCGCCGGAAAGCCCGATCACACACCGCCATTTCTCGGCGTTACGGCGCACCAATTCGAGCACCAGCGAACCTGCCATGGAGCACCCCATGACGATGGGGCGATCAAGCGCTAGCGCATCTGCAAAACGCTCTACCGTCTCGGCGTAAACATTTGCCGTGAGCAGATATTCCTGCTCCCACCAGCGATCAGGTGGCAACGACCGGCCATGCCACGGCAAGTCAAACGCAATCACCCGAAAAGACTTGGTAATTTCAGGGTCGTTGAGTAACTGGCGATACTGGCGCGAATCCGCCCCCGCCGTGTGCAGGCAAATCAGGGGAACGCCCTGCCCCGCTTCCTCGAAAAAGATTCGCTGTTGGACCCCAGCGACAGTGAGGTGTAAATAACGACCGATGACAGCTTCGATATAGGCCATCTTTACCCCCTCCGCGGAGCGATAGTCAAAAGCCTTTGCAACACTCTCAAATGGCGCAGCAGGTAGAGACGTTCCGACGGTATCGAGAAATCTTCCTGACTTTTTTCCATTGCAAGAAAATCGCTATACAGAGGGTCCGGGACCACTTTGAGCATCTTCTCCCAGGCAGGGTGACTGCCCACAAACTCGACGACATCCAAGTCCGGCGCCAACACGCCTTCGAAAAATTCGAATTGCCCTTGTACGAACTTAAAGCAAGCGGTAGTACCGCCCACGTTGAGCTTGAGTGCAAAGCGAGAGAGCTTCCCGATATGCGACAGCTCTCTATCTTGTGCAATTGTCTCCAGCCACTGGCTTACCCAAGCGGAGCTCAATATTTCAGACATCACAGGCACCTATGCGCGTGTGACCGTCACTCACCACTTACCTGGTTGAGCACGTGAAACCCATCCTTTGCTGCCTCGTAGGCGGCTTGCACATGTTTCTCGCATGCTTCTCTGGCCGCAACGGGGTCCCGTTTCACTGCGGCGGCATCAGAGATCAGCTTGATCTCTTCGACGCTTCGCAATGCTCGGCCTGGCAAATTAAGGGTGTAAGCACGTAACAACTCAGTTCGGCTGTGAATTGCGCGCAGTGCGCGCTCGACGGCCTCATTATCCGCCCCGGCCAGCAGGACATGATAATACCTATCTTTAAGTTGGGTTCGTTCGCTGACAGGGAGGTGTTCAAGGGAGCCACTGATCTGCTCGGTCAGCGCGACCACTTCGGCGCATTGCGCAGCAGAGGCTCTCACCGCAAACAGTTGGCCAATCAAGCCCTCAAGAACACCCCGAAGTTCATAGAGATCCCGAATGTCTTTCTCCGTCAGTATCGCGACACGCGGGCCACGCCTGGGGATCATCTCTACAATCCCTTCGGCCTCCAATTGCCGAAGCACCTCCCGGACGACAGTCCGGCTGACATCGAAGCGTTCGCACAACCGTGTCTCGATCAGACGCTCACCAGGCTTAAACTCCATCGCCACGATTGCTGCCCGCAACAGATCAGCTGTCTGCTGCCTCAGTGGCGCTGCGAGTTGAAGAAAAGGGTTTTGAGTCATTTCGAGATCCTAGGTTTACGAATTTATGCCACTGCTGGCGCGCCCAGGAAGGTTTCGTCATCCAGTGCCAAGGTCAACCCGGTCAAAGCTGCGACGTAGCTGTACTGACGCAGTCCCATCGCGACACCGGTTGCGGAACGACTGAATTTAGACTCCCAAGGCCCACCTGGCAGACCACGCGGGGCGGTTGGCGGACAGACGATATTAGCAAAATGCACCTCGACTACGGGCTTTTGCGTTTCTTCGAGCGCGTGCCGAGTAGCCTCGCCGACTACGGTGAGGCCAGCCGGATTGATGATGTAGCCGTCAACGCGCGAGGCGGACTCATGGATAAATTCAAGGATGGCGCCTTCGTAGTTCGAGGCGAACACTTCAACCTCTACACCAAGCTTTTGCCCGGTCTCAACCACATAGGACTGCAAATCGGACAGGGAGTTGATACGGCCGTATACGCGCTTGTTGCGCGCCCCCAAATTCGTCATGTTCGGCCCGTCGACGACGGCGATTCGATGAACTTTGGTACCGGTACGAAGAGATTGCTGAGACATACGCACACCATTTCCCAGGTTGTTGGAGTTATTTTCAGCCGGCGGGGCGGCCTGGAGTACTACCGTAATACCGTATTACCGTCGTGTCAACGGCCCAAACCTGCTCGTGCTCCTACGGTAGCCGCAGAGTGCAGTGGCTGATGAAACGTTTATTCCAATTAATAACAACGACTTAATCAGATAGGCTGGTGCGCAGGAAAATTCCGAACAGGCGCTTTGATGGCAGAATTCGGGTATGACCGTGAGTGATAATTGGCGCTGAAGCAGGCTCTCGGGCCATAAATGGGGGCGGTGTGAAGAAGGGCATGGAGCCGCACCCCACTGCATGCCAATATTCCGCAACTCTATAGAGCCGGGAAACCTGGCGCCCAGTGAGGCGGCTTGCACCCACGCCTTTATCAGGACTTGCGTAGGCTCTCCAGGTACGATTTCACACATTCGCGCGCCAGGCTTGAGAGCGTGTAGCCCAAGGCCTGCTGATCATGTTTCATGAAAGCGAAATGATAATCCACCGGCGAGACGCCGGACGATAGCATCACCTCCTGGTACAGACCGCTCTCGATATCGTCCTCAAAGAGTATTTTTGGAATGCAACTCACACCCACTCCTGCGCGAATCAGCGCAGCGAGGGCGAAGAGGCTGTTGCTGCCGAACACTTTTTTGAAATCAACACCCGCCTGTGCGAAAAGGCTCTCGATGCGTGTCGTGATCCCTGACTGTGAGCCCTGAATGATGACGGGTAGCCGAGCGAGCTCTCTGACCGTGACCGGCACCCCGTCCACGAACGAACCGGGAGGTGCAAGCCACGTGAAATCCACCGAGTCGATGAGCAGCGATTCCATTTCAGCGGAAACATAATCCACCGGCACAACAATGAGGTCCAGCTCCCCAGCCAGCATTTTTTGCTGGAGCCGGGCCGAAATATCCACGTCAGGGAGCACGGCTATGTGGGGATAGATACTGTTGAGTTGCTGGACGAAGCGCGAGAACCAGGTCAGGGTCGCCAACTCGGAAATTCCGATCCTGATCGTTCTGATGGTGCGCTGGGCCGACGCACGCATTTCATCCAACTGCTGCAAACTCTCCAGCACCGCACCCGCTGCGACGAGGAGTTCTTCACCCTTGCCGGTCAACGCGGATTTCTGCGCATTGGTGTCGAACAGCGACACCGACGCTTGCTTCTCCAGCTCCTTGATGCGTTTGGTAATGGCTGACTGGGTGATGAACAACTTTACGGCAGCACGCTGCAGCGTGCCCAGCTTGACCGTCCAGTAGAACGCCTCTATCTGCTTGATGTTGGACATGCTTCATACCCCGCGCGCGACATCGATACCGAACGACATGCTCACCGTGCTTGCCGAGCTACACACTTCACCAATGATTTCTGAAATACGCCGCAGCACCGGAGTGAAGGAGTCTGAACGCGCGACGACCACGTAGGGGATGCACGGTGGCTCTGGGTGCATCTGCAGCTCGATCAACTGCCCGCTCTGAACACAGCTGGCGGCGATCATGGGCGGGATGAACGCAACACCGAGGCCTGAAATGGTCAGGCCCAGCATGGCGACGATACTGTTGCACGACATCAGATTGAGGGTTTTTACATTGTTGGCCTTCAGCCACTCGCTGACGAGCATGCCGGAGCCCGATTTTTTTCCTTCGAACAGTAGTGTGTGGCGCTCGAACAGCGTGATATCGACGTTGTTCCGATCAAGCTTCAAATCAGCAGAGCAATACAGCCGATTCGCAATGGCTTGCAGAGGTCGCTTGACCAGCCCTTCTTGTACGAACGCGTCCGGAAGCACGACGACATCCAGCCGCCCGGCCAGCAGCAGGTCCTTCAGACCTGCGCTCATCTCGACGACCGGCTCCACGACGATTTGCGGATACTCTCTGGAAATCGCCTGAATGATGCTGGACAACCAGGCCATCGCTGTCAGCTCCGTGATGCCGATTCTGAGCTTGCGCTTGACGACCTCGCTACTCATCAAGCAGCTCTCGAACACACCTCGCTGAAGCAGAACGAATCGAGCTTGCGCGACAACTTCACGCGCCATCGCATTCGGTTTTGCCGTGCGCCCCGTACGATCGAACAGATCGAATCCGAACCACTGCTCCAGCTCCTGGATCTGCCGGGAGATCGCAGACTGCGCCAATCCTAGATGCCGGGCGGCGCCGTCGAAGGTACCGTGATCGCAGACCGCAATGAAGGCCTCAAGCTGCTTGAACGTGACGTTCATGTCCTATCTCGCTTTGGAATACTTTTCCTTCAATTATTATCACTATGCCTCCTACCGAGGCTTCTGTAAAACTTTGTCCATACGCGCGCACCTTGATCACAACATCAGGTTCCCGGCTCAGGCCGGTGAACCGTCCACAATAAGCCGTGCTCCTTAGGAACAGTGTATGCAGCAGCCAGACTTGAACGCCTGCAATGACGTCGTCGTCATCGGTGCGGGAATCGTAGGACTTTCGGTCGCTCTTCAGCTACAGCTGGACGGCTTCAAGGTCACCGTTATCGACCACTCGCCTGCGATGGAAGGTTGCTCGGCAGGTAACGCAGGTTACCTTTCCCAAGCGAACATCTTTCCACCAGCAACCCCTGACCTGTTGCTCAAGTTACCTAAGCTTCTGCTGGATAAAGAAGGACCTCTGGTTATCAAACCCAGCTACTTCGGCAAGATGATTCCTTGGTCGATGCGAGCTGTTTCCGCACTGAAGCCGGGACCCTACGCTAAAACCGTAGACGCGATGGCCAGTTTGATCACTCGCTCTCAGGCGTGCATTGCCGAGCTCGCCAGCAAAGCTGAGGCTAACCACCTATTGACGCAGGAAGGCGGCCTGATTGCCTTTCGCACCGAATCAGCATTCGCTACACGGCAGAAGGCTATCCCCGCCTGGCGGGATCATGGGGTTGATGTCACTACCCTCTCGCGCGAAGAAGCCTTGGCATTGGAACCGGCGCTGACGCCACAGTTGGTGGGCGCCATACAGTTCGCCCACTCGGGGCGCTGTAGTGATCCTCAAGGCCTTGGCCTGCTGTACGCAAGGCAACTCGAACGAGGCGGGGCTCGGTTCATCCGGGACAAGGTGCTGAGCATCAAGCAGAGTGAGAACGCTGACTGGACCCTGATCACCCCTTCACAAAAGCTGAGCACCTCAAAAGTTGTGCTGTGCGCGGGTCACGCCTCTGATCAGTTGTTGGCCGGCTACGGATACCGCAAAGCCTTGGTGAGTGAGCGTGGCTACCATCTGATGCTGCCGTCCTCGGGCATTCAGTTGACCCGGCCGGTCGTGTTCGGCGAACCCTATTTTGCGGCGACGCCGATGCTCCATGGGCTGCGGCTTGCCGGTACGGCGGAATTCTGCTCGGCCAGCGCCCCACCCAACACTCAACGCTCGCACATGCTCGGCAGCCTTGCGCAGAAATACCTACCCGGCTTGAACATTGAGGGTGCCAAGCCGTGGATGGGCGTGCGCCCTTCGCTACCTGACGGCCTACCGGCCATCGGCCAGGTGGAAAGAGGCAACGGTTTCTTTTATGCCTTCGGGCACGGCCATAACGGCCTGATGACATCGGCGATTACCGCCAAATGCGTCTCTGAACTGATACGCAGGCAGGAAACGTCGATCGATCTTTCGCCGTTCGATCTGAAACGGTTTGGTTAATGTACAGGAGAAGTACCGTGGCAAATTTCACTCGTATCAAACATAACGAACTCATGAGCAAAGCCGTGCGGGCCAATGGCTTTGTTTTTGTCGGCGGCCAGACCCCCGACCAACGCGAAGAAGATGTCGCTGGGCAAACACGTCAGGTACTGCGGAAGATTGACGAAAACCTTGAAGCCCTGGGCCTGGATAAATCCCACTTGGTCAGCGTATCCATCTGGCTTAAAGATATCACCCGCGATTTCGATGCGATGAACGCGGTGTGGGCCGAATGGGTGGATAAAAACAATACCCCTTCACGGGCCACCGTCGAGGCACATCTGCGCACCGCCGACATGCTGGTGGAAATTGCGGCCATCGCCGCCGAATAACGATCGCGTTAGAAACATCGCCCACGCATGGGGCGCCAGCTGTTCGTTGCAGATCGATTGTCGAATGGCTTTATAAACTGCCGCAATAAATCTTCAAGCGATGGCGCAGGCACGTATGTGCCCGCGCCTGGCATGTCAATCACTACAAAAAACAGACATCGATTATGCGCATATCTAAAACCCCGCTTGTTTGGCAAATTCTCATTGGTTTCGCACTCGGCGTCCTTGTGGGTGCCGTGCTTCATCACTTCCCTGAGCAACGCGACTGGATGAATGCCAATGTGCTTCAACCAGCCGGTGACATTTTCATCAAACTGATGAAGATGATCGTGGTCCCGATCGTTTTCTGCTGCATGGTTGTCGGAATCGCCGGGCATGGTGACGGCCAGTCGATCGGCCGACTCGGTGCCAAGACCATGATCTACTTCATGAGTGTGACCACCACCGCGATTGTGTTTGGCCTGGTAATGGGCAACCTCACCCAACCTGGCGCAGGCATGGACATGTCGAGCCTTCACCAAACTCACGTAACCATCAACGCAGCGCCAGCTGCCAGCCATGGGATCGGCGGTATCATTCTGGGGATCATTCCCGATAACATTCTCGAGGCAATGTCTCAGGGCAAATTACTATCGGTACTGTTCTTCGCCGTGCTCTTCGGCATGGCGCTCAACCGCCTCAGTAGCGAGAAGAAGGCCCCCATCATTGCGCTCTTCTCGAGTGTTTCCGAGACCATGTTCAAGGTCACCCACATGATCATGGCTTACTCACCCATCGGGGTGTTCGGCATGATCGCCGTGACCATCTCGTCCTTCGGTTTCTCTGCCCTGATCCCGCTAGCGAAGTTGATCATCGTAGTTTACGCCTCGTTCATTATCTTTGCAGCGGTCGTCCTGGGCAGCATTGCGCGTTATGCCGGTATCAACCTGCTTCACCTGATCCGCCATATCAAGGACGAGTTGATCCTGACGTACTCGAGTGCGACGTCTGCTGCCGTCATTCCTCAGATTATTCAAAAAGTGGAAGCCCTTGGAGCACCGAGATCATTGACCGGTTTCGTGGTACCGGTCGGGTACTCCTTCAACCTGGACGGCACGTCCATCGTTCTGGGCATCGCCACCTTGTTCATCACCCAGCTCTACGGCATTGAGCTGAGCCTGAGCCAGCAACTGATGCTGGTGGTGACGATGGTCCTCACCAGCAAAGGCGCAGCAGGCGTTCCTGGATTCATGTTCGTGGTGCTCTCCGCAACCCTCTCCAGCGCGGGGCTTCCGCTGGAAGGCATCGCATTCATCGCGGGTATCTATCGGATCATCGATATGGCGTCCTCGACCATGAACGTGCTGGGCAACGCGTTGGCACCTTTGGTCATCGCGAAATGGGAGGAGAGTACTCAGAAGAAGGTGGGCTATGGACAAACAGGCCAAAGTAACGCCTGAGGGGAACGTGAAACACACGTACCGCTTGCTCTCCACGTTCGTGCGTAGAACAAGTGCCAAGTATCAACCCTGGGAGGCCAAGCAGCCGCAGTTATCTGGCTTTGGCTGGCGTCCCGATACAAAAACTGAGAATAGGTGACCTATGTTTTCGTACGACGATATCCTGCAAGCCCGTGAACGCATCAAGCACCGCATCGTGGAAACGCCAGTACTGTCTTCCCCGATGCTCAACGACATGGTCGGAGCGGAAATCTACGTAAAGGCCGAATCCTTGCAGTTGACGGGCTCGTTCAAAGTTCGTGGTGCGCTGAACAAAGTCATGTCACTGTCTGCTGAAGAACGCGAGCGAGGTGTACTGGCTTACTCCTCCGGCAACCACGGGCACGCCGTCTCGGCGGCTTCGAAGATTGTCGGGACCAAAGCTACCATCTGCCTGCCCTCGTTCGCCCCCGCAATCAAAGTCGCCAATTGCCGCTGGTGGGGGGCGGAGGTTGTTTTTTACGATGCCGAAACCACTGACCGGGAAGAATTTGGTGCGGCATTGGCCGCAGAGCGCGGGCTGACCTTGGTCAAACCTTTCGACGACTACCTGGTAATGGCTGGCCAAGGCACCGCAGGCCTCGAACTATGCGAGTTTCTGAAGGCGCGCGACATCGATCTGGACATGATGCTCGTCAACTGCAGCGGTGGTGGCCTGACCTCGGGCGTTTTTGCGGCAGTCAAACATCATTTCGATAATGTCGAATACGGCGTCGTCGAACCCGTGGGTTACGAGAAAGTTGCCCGCTCCCTCAGCAGCGGTGTGCCTCAACGTAATGATGTTATCCGGCCGAACGTCATGGACGGCATCCTCGGCCCGGTAATGGGTGCCTACACCTTCCCGGTCATCCGCGACTGTAACCCTACCCCATACGCAGTTACCGAAGAAGAAGCCCTGAACGCAGTGAAAGTTGCCTTCAAAACCTTGAAGTTGGTGTTGGAGCCTGGGGCGGCCGTGTCGCTGGCTGCGATTCTGGCGGGCAAAGTTGATGTGCGCGGCAAGAAAGTGGCCTTGATCGGCTCCGGCGGCAATGTCGACCCGGAAATGTTCACCCGCGCACTTGCCGTTTAAGCGCAACAGCCCACACCCCATTGCGACCACGCATCGCAATGGGGTGTGTTTTTTTCAGCTAGGTAAGCATGCATTGTCGGCACCGCTGGCGTCTGGCTCAACCAATACGCGCGGCGAAACCGGCATGCACGCCTTACCTCGAGACTCGGTGATCATCATGGATGCCATTTTACAACGCTTGACGCAGTTGGGCCTGACACTGCCAGCATTCAATACCCGCGGTGGCAATTACGTTCAATTCACGCGCCACGACAACCTGATCTTTGCTGCAGGGCAAGTGTGCCTGGTTGACGATGTCCTGAAGTATCAAGGCACCGTCGGCGTGGAAGTTACCCTGGAACAAGCTCAGGACGCGGCGCGCCTTTGTGCGCTCAACCTTCTTGCCATTGCGCATGCCGCCGCTGACAGGCAGCTGGATCGTGTGCGCGTGCTTAAAGTCAACGGATACATAAAGTGCCTGCCCGAGTTCACCCAGCAGGCGAAGGTGCTGGATGGCGCGTCGAACCTGTTCATCGAGCTGTTTGGTCAGGAACGTGGTGGTCACGCCCGCGCGGCAGTCGGTGTAGCGGCTCTCCCGCGGGGTGCGCCGGTCGAAGTTGAAGCAGTCTTTGCAATCGATAGCGCGCCCTGAGTGCTGCCACAGCCTATCGCAATACAATCATCGCCATTGCCAAACGCTTGACTCCATTCCCTGTCGAAGCTCAACAGGGAAACGACCTCGATGCCCCCCGTGCGGGGGCCAATGAACGTAACTACGGCACCCTCCCCCTCCCTCGCCACGGGTGCCGGCGCTCAGCACTAAGCGCTCACCCTTGCAGCCATGGCCGTAACTTCGACCCGCATCCCAGGTTTTCCCAGGGCCGCAACCCCTATGCCGGCACGAACTGGCCAGGGGCGCGAGAAGTAGCGTTTGTAAACCTCGTTAAAACCTGCCCGATCCTCTGGGTGGGTGAGGTAGATAGTCAGATGAAGGACGCGCGCCATTGAACTACCGGCCTTCTCTAACGCCTGCTTGAGTGCAAGCAGGGTGCATTCGCTCTGCGCGTGGATGTCGCCAAGCTCCATCTCGCCGTCAGGCTTCAGCGGAATTTGCGTGGTGATGATCAGGTCGCCGAACAAGGCAACATCGGACGAGATAGAACCGGGGTCAGCATCCGGGATAAACGCTATATCATGCATCAATACACCCTCTACTCAACAAAAAAACGGGACCTGACCCGATGGGTAGATCCCGCTGAAAAAGCCACCTGTTTGCGCCTGCTCGCAGATGGCATCAGGCCTGTTCGCAGTAATGACTTGCCGTCACCTGCTGCCCAGATCAGTGCGCGCGCAAATCCGAAATGAACGCTTTCGCCCGAGCATGTTGGGGGGCGGAGAAAAAGCCCACGGGGTCATTTTCCTCCAAGATTGCGCCCTGATCCATGAACCAGATCCTGTCCGCCACTTCGCGGGCAAAACCCATTTCATGTGTCACGCACATCATGGTCATTCCTTCCTTGGCCAGCGCCTTCATGACACTGAGCACTTCCCCCACCATTTCAGGATCGAGTGCACTGGTCGGCTCGTCAAAGAGCATCACCGGTGGATTCATCGCCAGCGCCCGGGCAATGGCTACGCGTTGCTGCTGGCCACCTGAGAGTTGTTGTGGGTAAGCCTGTGCTTTATGCGCCAGGCCGACCCGATCCAACAACTCCATCGCCTGGCGCTTTACATCAGCTTTGCTCTGCCCGCGCACGGTGATAGGGGCCAATGAAACATTATCCAACGCCGACATATGAGGGAAAAGGTTGAACTGTTGAAAGACGAACCCCACCCGCGTTCTGAAGTCATTCAAATCCAGGCCTTTGGCATGGATATTCTGGCCGTCTAGAAAAATATCACCACGCTGAATTTCTTCGAGGCGGTTGATGGTCCTGATGAGGGTTGATTTACCCGACCCTGACGGCCCGCAAATCACGACCACTTCACCTTTTTTAACCTCGGCATTGACGTCGACCAAAGCCTGGTAGTCGCCGTACCACTTACTAACCTTGGAGAACTGGATCATTTGTTTTACTCCGACTTGCAGTGTTGACACCGAGGCGTTTACGGGTGATGCGCTTTTCAAGGGTTTGTGCCAGCTGGGTCAAACAGAAGCACACGACAAAGTACACCAGCGCCAGGATCAGGAAGACCTCGAACGGTTTGGTCAACAGTTGTGTATTGATCTGGTTGGCGGAGAACGTGAGTTCCTGCACGCCAATCACGTAACCCAGCGAAGTCTCCTTGATCGTCGAGATGAACTGGCTGATGAGGCTAGGTACCATGTTGTACAAGGCCTGTGGCAGAATCACCTTGATCATGGTTTTCCAGTAGCTAAGCCCCAGCGAACGTGCCGCCTCGGTTTGCCCCTTGGGCAGAGATTCGATGCCGGCACGCACTACCTCCGAGAGATAAGCAGCTTCATAGACGATCAGCGTGCACAACAGCGCCGTGAAGCCGCTCACAGTGTGCCCTACCATCAGCGGCACCAGGAAATAACTCCAGAAGATCATCATGACCAGCGGCAGCCCGCGTACCACATAAACCAGGACCGTCGCTGGCACCCGAAGGGCCCGCCATGGCGATACGCGACACAGCGCAATGGCCACGCTCAGCGGAAACGAAATGAGCAGCCCGAGTACCGAGAGAATCAGCGTCAAGGCGACCCCGCCCAACACGCCCTGCGGATATTGCCCGACGAGAATCTGTTGCCAGTAAACTTCAATGATTTCCCACATACATCACCTCGCCGGAATACGCGCCTGATGCGCAACATAACTACCGAGCCACATCAAGCTCAGTGACACCATGAGGTAGAACAACGTGGCAATCAGATAAGCCTGGAAGGTGAGGAAGGTCTGATTTTCGATATCCCGTACCGCGTAGGTCATTTCAGCAGCGCCGACGGCCATCGCCAAACTGGTATTCTTGAACAGCAAGACCGTGTGGTTGATGAAAGGCGGGGCACAGACACGTAACGCTTGCGGCAAAATTACATGACGCATGGACTTGAGATAACTCATGCCCAACGACCGAGAAGCCTCGTGTTGACCATAAGGAATGGAACGCAGCCCGCTGCGTATGTCTTCGCAGAAGTAAGCCGCCATGCACAGGCCGATGGCGATGGCCGGGTAGATGAACTCACTGCCTAAGGCACTCAGTTGGTCCTGCAGGGCGATGGGCAGAATGTTCGAGACGCCGAAATACCAGAGCAGGATGTGCACAAGCATGGGCACATTGCGTTGAAATGCGACATAGCTCGCTACTGTTTTCTGGCAGACGATGTTCTTCGACTCACGGACCATAGCCAGCAGGACGCCCAACGCCACCGCCAGAATCCAACTGAACAGCGTCAATTTCAAAGTGAGGACCAGCCCATCCAGCAGCAGAACGTCGTACGGCGGTTTAAACAGCGTGATGAAGGCATTCAGAAAGTTTTGCATGAGACGACTCCAGCTTGGCTGGCGAGCGCCAGCCAATACTCAAACACGTGAATCGTTAAGGTACGATCGGCTGTACCTTGAAATTCCGTTCCATGCTGTAGATCGTTCCTTTACCCATCCATTTCTGGAAAATCTGGTCGGCCTCACCTGAAGACTCCATCTCGCTCAGGGTTTCGTTGACCGCTGCCAGCAATTGTGGCTCACCTTTCTTCACCCCAAGGCCCCAGTGCTCTTGGCCAATGGGCTTCTCCAAAACGACGATTTTGGAATTGTCGCCCAATTTGGCGATGAAGCGTCGCAGCATCGCTTCGGTCAAGCCAAAGCCATCAACCTTGCGCTGAGCCAACGCCATGAAGGCAGAGGGTGCGTCGTCGTAGCTGACCACTTTTGCCCCAGGTATTGAGGCGCGAATCATGACCTGCGTACTAGAGCCCTTGATCGAGCTGATGCGCTTGCCATCGAGCTCGCTGAGCGATGTGTAGTTAGCACTCTGCTGGACTGCCAGCTTCATTTCGCTCAAGAAATAACTGTTTGAAAAGTCCACCTGCTCAGCGCGAGCCGGCGTGTAACCCAACACAGCGGCAAGGACATCCACGCGGCCTTGAGAAAGCTCAGGAATGCGCGCATCCAGCGACAACTGACGGAAATCGGGTTTGACACCCAGATGCTTAGCGAGGGATTTGCAGAAATCGACGTCATAGCCAACCAGTTCACGGCTGGCGGGGTCAACATAACCGAAGGGCTCAAGCGTGCTGAGCACACCACACACCAACGTCCCGCGGGCTTTGATGTCGGCAAGTTGATCAGCTTGAGACTGAAGAGAAACAAGGGCAAACAGGGCGGAGACGGTGAGCATGCCCACGGCTTTCATTTTCATTGTGTTCCTCGCTTTTTGTGTTGAGCAGTTTGAAAAAAACATCGCTCGAGCTTTTGTTTTCGAGGTGTGGCTCGTGTGTAGAGATTTTTACAGCAGCTCCCCTAGGAAGCATAGTGATAAAAGCTGAAGGAATAATATTCCAAAATACGATACTTCAAGTGATCTTGGGGGCGTGGGCATACAGCTCAGGCTAGCTGCTGACGTCAGACTCCACAGCCTTCATGCTACCGCGGTCCCGCTGCCAGCAGCGGGAGGCCATCAAGGTGTCGCAGGCCTGATACTTGGGATCGTTCCGGACAACATCATCGACTCGAAGGCCAAAGGCAATCTAATGCCTGTGCTGTTCTTCGCGGTCATGTTCAGCCTGGGCCTGTCCGGCCTCCCTTCGGAGCGCAAGGATCCGGTGCTGGCGCTATCCAGCGCGAGCTCCACTGCGGTCATGCCGCAACTGATGGCCAAACTCGAAAAGTTTGGTGCGCCGAGCCTGGTCGCGAGGGCGAGCATGGTGTCCGCGTGGTGTTAAGCGGACACTATCGCCCTTAAGAATAGAGCCATCGAACGCAGGCTCTCAAAGATCTGGTTTACCCATTCAGCCGGCACTCAGCATTAGGTGGCTGCGTACGGGGGCACAAGTGCCCGCACGTACTGATCGCACTCTACGCACGCCAGCTCGGCGACCAAGCGGATGGCCTCGGATGAATGCGCTTGGGTATAGCTTACAACCAAGGGTTGGTTAGGAATTGCCAGCCCGCAGTCCACCAGCCTTACACGCCCCGACTCGATGGCATAGCGCACCGGCGCAAGAGGCACAAACGCATTGCCAAAGCCAGCCTCAACCAGTTGCACGAGTGCTGAAATAGAGCTGACATGATGGGTTTTGCCAACCGGTAGGCTGAACCTGCGATACAGCTCCTTGAGGACCAGATGGGGTTGTGAGTTCTGGCTCATGGTAATGGTTGGTTGGCCGAGTAAATCAAGAATGGGCTGCTGGGCACTGATCATGGCCTGATTGCTGACTATCCATCCCGTTGCGATTGAGAGGCACGGGATGCTGGTGATCCCGTCACCTTCAATCGGATGCGTCTGCAGCGCAATGTCGATCATGCCATCACGCAAAGCTTTGTGAACGCCGGCGCTGGTCTCCGAAGTCAGTTGCACCTCGATGCCAGGGTAGGTCGACTGCAAGCGTTTCAGAAAGTCGATCAACCAGGTATGCACCACGCTGTCTACAGCACCAATACGCACCAATCCCAAAATTTCGTGACTTGGCCGACCGAGGTGACGGATCTCTTGTTCGAGATCCAGTATGCGCTCGCCATAGTCGACCAGCCGCGCGCCGACCGCAGTCAACTTGAGCTCTCTGGTCTCCCGCTCAAATAACCGAGCACCGATCTCTTCTTCCAGTGAAGCGATCCGGTTGGAGATGGCAGCCTGGGTCAGGTGCAGATGCTCGGCCGCGGCTCTGAAACTCTTCAGCCTCGCAATCTGTAGGAATGCCTCGATGAAACGCGTATTCATTGATTCCCCACGAGCTCGATCCGGCAGATAGCCCCGCTGCTAAGCGAGGCGTTCGGTCTAGGGTCGATGATCCATCAGAACAGGCTCAGTGGGTAGCTGATCACGAGGCGGTTTTCGTCTATATCATTACCGAAGGTTGAACGGACGGTGGCGTTGCGCCATTTGATTGCGGCGTTTTTCCAAGAGCCGCCCTGAATGACATAGGTGAGCTCACTGTTGCGTTCCCATTCGCGTCCTTCGCCGCCGCTCGCAAGCTCAACTTGGTCGCCCCGTACATACCGGCTCATGAAACTCAGCCCAGGAACACCCCATGCGGCCAGATCCAGATCGTAGCGCACCTGCCACGAACGCTCTCCAGCATTGGAGAACTGCAGGATCTGCACGAAGTTAACGAGGTAGGGATCGGTTCCGTTTACATACGGATAAGCATCGCGCCCGCTCATCTTCTGGAAGCCCACACTCAATGTGTGATGCTTCTGGCGCAACCCTACCAACGCACCCACTGCCCTGTTGTCGATGTCGCGAAAGTCCTCTACCTCCCCCGCCTTCGCCCAGCGCAAATCGAAAGAGAGGTGTCGATCCGCCGTGAAATCGACGCGCCCTTGGTAATTGGCCAGCGTGTGTTGGTAAATGCCATCCAGCTTTCCGTAATACACCCGGAGTTGGCTTTTGTCATTCAGCGCATAATCCGCTCCATAAAGGGTGAAATCGTCGCTGCGCCCGCCATAGCGGCTGGTCAGCCTCTCCCAATCAGATGAATCTGAACCCATCGTCTTGGTCACGCGTGCAGCCTGAAGCGTGAGGCCCGCCAGCTCACTGGATTCCACCGTAGTGGCTTTGAACAGACCAGGTAGCAGACGAGAGTCGGCGCTTTGCAGCACGGGCTTACGAAAGGCCATGACACCCGAGCGAACAAGGGTCTTGGAATACTTCAGTTTGAAGCTCGCGCCCAGTCGGCTGAATTCATTATCCGAACTGCCGTCACGCTCAGTTGGGAACATGCCGGTGCCTGCGCGATCGGGGCTGGAATCGAGGTTGAGGCCGGTCATGGCGACGCCATCGATCCCCAGCCCAAACGCGCCTTGAGTAAATCCGGATTGGAGTGTCAGAACGGCGGCTTGACCCCATTCCCGTGCTTGGCTTTGACCGTTTGCACTGTTCCCTCCAGGCTGGCGAAAGTCTCGATCGAAGTACAGGTTTCTGAAGTCGACGTTTGCGCGGGTGTCTTCGAGAAAGCCAGCGGCTCTCAGGTCCGTTGCAAAGGTCAAACACAGGACAGCAGGTACCACGGGCCAATGTGCACGCATGCAGCGACCTCTTCTTCTTGAATAGATGAATACCGCGGGAGGGAGTGCGCACGATCAGGTCGTGCGCTTGCTGGCTTTCCCTTAGGAAGGGACCAGCCAGGCGATTGGCGACCCGTAGCCGACAAGCTCGCCGTCGACCGGGCAATAGCCGGCCATGACGCCGGCGGCTTTCACTTTGACGGGTTGAAGGGACTCACCAACCTGAATGAAGCCGATGATTGCACCCGCCTCGACAGGTTCGCCAACGGCCGCCAGAGCGACGCCCTGCAAAGGATGGGAAGACAAGAACCGGCCGGCCTTCGGAGCCTCGACCAAAGTATCCTGGTGACCCGGGACAGGCAGTTGAACCGCGTCCACGACAGGTGTACGGGAATATGACGCGAAGACCAGAACCACTGACTCCTGCTCTGTTTCGTACTCACATCGCGCAATACTTCGCCCCTGCAACTGCTCAACCAGTACCGTGAGTTCTTCAACGCTCATGAGGGCTCTCCGCAGACTGACCGAAGCCTTGTTCGAAAAGATGTTCCAAGTGATGGATGTTGTAGCCGCCAGCTGTGAAGCCAGGTTCATCCATCAACCGTCTGTGCAGTGGAATAGTGCATGAAATCCCCTCCAGCACGGTTTCTCCTAGTGCCTGGCGCATCCTGCTGACGGCCTCCTCGCGGTTGCTGCCATGGGTAAGCATCTTGGCCACCAGCGAGTCGTAATGGGCCGGTACTCGGTACCCGGAATACAAGTGGGACTCGACACGAACTCCCGGGCCGCCGGGTGGAAGCCAATGGTCAACTGTGCCCGGTGCCGGCGTGAACCGCCATGGATCCTCGGCGTTGATGCGACACTCAATCGCGTGCCCGGTCACGGCGACATCCTTCTGGCCGAACGACAGCGGCTCCCCCCGGGCGATTCGCAACTGCTCCACCACCAAATCGATACCGGTCACCAATTCAGTCACCGGATGCTCGACCTGGATTCGCGTATTCATCTCGATGAAGTAGAAAGCCCCGTCTTCGTAGAGAAACTCGAAAGTGCCCGCGCCGCGATAGCCGATGTGTACGCAGGCGTCGACGCAGCGTTGCCCGATCTCTGCGATCGCCTCTCGCGAAACACCGGGGGCGGGGGATTCTTCGATCACTTTCTGATGTCGCCGTTGCATGGAACAGTCACGCTCACCGAGCCATACCGCATTGCCGAATCCGTCTGCCAGAATCTGGATTTCGATATGCCGCGGATTTTCGAGAAACCGTTCGATGTAAAGGGTCGGGTTACCAAACGCACGATTGGCTTCTTCCCGCGTGGTAGTCACCGCCTGAGCCAACTGGCTTGGCTCGCGGACGATGCGCATTCCCCGCCCGCCTCCACCACCTGCTGCCTTCACAATCAGCGGATACCCCACATCTCGGGCTATGTCAGCCACCACCTGTGGGTTGCTAGGCAGAGCGCCGTCCGAGCCGGGCACGCAAGGCACGCCGGATTCCAGCATGGCCTTCTTGGCACTGACCTTATCGCCCATCAGGCGAATGGCTGCAGCGGTAGGGCCAATGTACACTCGACCGGAGCGTTCCACAGCCTCGGCAAACTCGGCACGCTCAGACAAAAAGCCGTAGCCGGGGTGGATGGCGCCCGCGCCGGTTAGCTCGGCGGCCTCCAGCAGGCGACCGATATCCAAGTAACTTTGAGCCGAGGCTGCGGGGCCAATACACAGTGTCTGATCGGCCAATTGCACATGGCGCAGATGGGCGTCTGCCGAGGAATGCACGGCAATGGTCCGAATCTGCAATGCCCGGCAAGCACGCAGGATTCTCAAGGCGATCTCGCCTCGGTTGGCGATCAAGACTGAGTCAAACATGGGTGTCCTCCATCGATTGCACCTCGAACAGCGGCGTCCCTGCCTCTACCGAGGCACCGTCCTCTACCAAGATGCGCACCACACGCCCGCTGCGGTCGCTTTCGAGCACGTTGAGCATCTTCATCGCCTCAATGATCCCTACCTGCTGGCCTTCCTCGATGGCAGTGCCAACATCGACGAAAGCGGACTCATCCGGCGAAGGGGCGCGGTAGAAAATGCCAGGCAATCCGGCATCGATGGTCCAACTCGATTGGCGTGTCGTGGTTGCCATTGATGACTGCGCTTCAGGTGGACGAGGCTGCATGGGGACCGTTTGACCCGACTCTCTCACCAACCGAATACGGGTGCCGCCTGCCGAGTATTCGATTTCACTCAATGCGCTGTTTTCGATCAGGCTGACTAGCCGTTCGACAAGGTGTTTGTCCATCAGCGGGATCCCTCAGCGAAAGCACAAACCTGAACGCCGGCCGACTCCAAGGTCTTGCGTAGTACCCGTGCCATGCTGATCGCACCTGGCGTATCGCTGTGCACACAGATGGTGTCGATATGAACTGGAAGCATGCGTCCGCTAACCGTTTCGATACCGCCTGCCTGAACCATGCGCAGCATGCGCTGGGCGGCGAATTTCACGTCGTGGAGCACTGCACCAGGCTCTTTACGATGAACCAGATGGCCGGCCTCGGTATAAGCACGGTCCGCGAAGACCTCTGCACGAGTTTCGAGGCCCATATCATTGGCAATCGGAATCATCAGTCCACCCGCGAATGTGACGCAGACGAGCTTGGGGTCGACGGCTTTGACGGCCTTGGCGATCGCCTTGGCAACCTCGGGGTCCGTTTGGGTGAGATTCCCGAGCGCACCATGGGCTTTGACGAACGTGATGGGGTGACCGGCGTAACTGGACAGCGCCACGGCTGCACCGACCTGGTAGGCAACGAAGCGCTCAATTTCGCCGGTCGTGTGCGGGATCACTCTTCGACCGAAACCCCACAGATCTGGAAAACCGGGGTGTGCTCCCACTGCTACGCCCTTGGCTTTGGCCTGGGCGAAGGTGGTCGCCATGATCTCAGGGTCGCCGGCATGCAGTCCGCAGGCGACGTTAGCAGAGGTGACGATGTCGAGGATGGCGTCATCGTCACCCATTTTCCAGGGGCCGAAGCCTTCGCCCATGTCCGAGTTGATATCGATGCGCAAAGTTTTGTTGTTCATTGTCTGTTCCTCGAATCAGGCTGGTGGGCTAACGCCCAGGTGTCGCTGAATGTTTGCGAGTGCCGCACGGTGCTGGGCAAGGGCTTCGATGCCTTCGGCTACCGTGACGGGCTTGAAATGGATGCTGCAGCCGACGCCTGCTTGGGCAAGGCGCCATAGGTCGCAATCGAGCACCGTGGCGATCTTTGGATAGCCGCCACAGGTATTGGCTTCTGCCAGTTGCACGATGGGTTGCCCCGCCGGCGGCACCTGGACAGTGCCCGGTGCAATGCCGTGGGAGAGCAACTCGATCGGTCGAATGGTCTGCAGGGTCTGGCCCTGGAGGCGGTAACCGACACGGTTGGCCTGCGGGGTGACTTCGTAGGCGGTGGAATAGAACGCGTCCAACGAAGTGGAGGAAAAGTCGTTAGCCTGAGCTGCAGCGATCGCCCGCACCGTCACCTGCTGGGCGCGCATAGCCTCTGCATGCTGCACACGCTCAAAGGGCAGGATGGCACGTCCTGTTGACGAAGGGCTTTGGGGCAACAGTTGAAGACGGTCACCACGATTGAGACCTCGTCCTTCATGACCACCGAATCCCGCCTTCAGATCTGTCGCACGGGAACCCAAATACACCGGTGCGTCAACACCACCCGAAAACGCAAGATAAGCCCTGACACCCAAGCGTGGGCGCTCAACCACCACCTGTTGGCCGGCCCTGATCTCCAGGCAAGTCCAACTGGGTACGGGATGCCCATCCACTTTCATCGCGCAGTGTGCACCGGTGCAACTGATGAGCACTTCGCGTTCCACCTTGAAACGGAACGGAAAGATGTTCACTTCAAGCCCTGCAGCGTTCTCCAGGTTGCCAACCAGCCAGTTAGCAATCATCAGCGCGGGCGCATCCATGGCGCCACTGCGGCTAACCCCCATCGCCATGCACCCCGAGCGCCCGAGATCCTGGACGAGGTTGAGCGCACCACCACTCAGTACTTCGATCATGACGCGACCTCCTGAACCAAGAACCGGACTTGGTCGCCGGGCAACAGCAGGCATGGCTGCTGTCTTTGAATGTCGAACAGATCGACGTCAGTACGCCCTATCGCGTGCCACCCTGATGGTGCGGTGCATGGCATTACGCCGGCCTGCGCCCCACCAATAATCACAGAACCTTTGGCAAGCTGTGCCCGCGGCGACGCTCTTCTGGGTTTGGCCAGTTCAGCGGGTAGCCCGGTCAGGTAGGCGAAGCCGGGCATGGAGCCGACACACGCCACCTCGTACGTCGCGTTACTGTGATAGTCGACCCACCGATCAATGCTGAGCCCCGCGTGCTCGGCGAGCATGGCCAGGTCCTCACCAGCTTCACCGCCGTAGCTCACCGGGATTTCCACAACCTGGGGGGCGGAAGGAAGCGCATCGGGATACAGCCAAAGGCTCTGAATCAGTTGTTCAATCGCCGAAGGCGAACTAACGAGCGGATCGAACATGACCAACAGATTGTTCACCCCGAGCACCACTTCACTGATCTGTTGATCAGCTTCCAGCGCGCGGGCGAGTGAAATAAACTTTCTTTGCACACTTGGCGAAAAAACCGACTGGCAACTATCTACAAGCACTGCACCACAACCTGACGGACTAAACAACAAGTCGGCGGCAGGCATTTCAATAATTTCTGTGTCTCGCATGGCTTGATCCCACAGCGAAGTTTTGACAGGCAAGCCCCATTGCACATCAGGAAGTTGCCTCTCTGTTTCGGATTATTCTTCTAGCGGTTTCCTGGCAGTTTCACGTGCGAATGCGAGCGCTATCAAGGTGATGATCAGCCCGCCAGCGATATATAGGCTGACTGCGAACGAAGACTCGTAGACCTTGAATATTCCCGTGATAACGAGTGGGGCCAGTCCGCTTCCGACAATGCCGGCCAACGTATAGGCCAACGACGAACCGGCATACCTCACACGGGTGGGGAACTGCTCGGTAACGAAAGCAGCTTGGGGGCCGAACATCATGGCCTGGAAAATCATGCCGACAATGACGGCCAGACAGATGAGCACGGGGGATGCGGTATCCAGCAGTACGAAGAACACGAACCCCCAGCCAAGCGATAGCACTGCGCCTGATGCATAGACCGGCCGGCGCCCTAGTCGGTCCGAAAGCATTCCGAACAATGGAACACTGACGGCATGGAACACGGAACCAATAATCGTGGCGGTCAGCGCAGTGGAGCGAGGCAAATGCAGTACGTTAGTCACATAAGCAAGCGTGAATACCACCAGCAGTGCGTAGACGATGTCCGAGCCAATACGTGCACCGCCCGCCACCAGCAACCGCCGCCAGTGCCCAACGAACACTTCCCGCACGGGTGCGTCGACTTTGGCTTCCTTCGCCTCGATCGACTTGAATACCGGTGTTTCATCGACACCACGACGCAGCCAGAATCCGAGCATCACCAACAGGACACTGGACAGGAATGGAATACGCCAGCCCCATTCCTGGAACGTCTCTGGCGTCATGACGTAAGTGATCAAAGCAATGAACCCGGCACCCAAAAGGGTCCCGCAGGCCGGTCCTACCTGTGTGAAGGACGCATTTCGACCACGATGGCGATCCTCCCCATGCTCCATGGACAACAGTACCGACCCGGCCCACTCCCCACCAATTGCCGCCCCTTGCAGGAAGCGCAGCAGGACCAGAAGGATCGGGCTCCAGATCCCCCACGTTGCATAGGTAGGTAACAACCCCATGAGCCCGGTCACCGTACCCATCAAGATCAGTGTCGCCACCAAAACCCAGCGCCGGCCAAGTTTGTCACCCAGGCTGCCGAAGACGATCCCGCCCAAAGGGCGCGAGACATAGCCCACCGCATAGGTGGAGAACGCAATCACGGTACCGGCCAACGGGTCGAATGAAGGGAAGAAAATGACGTTGAAGACCAGCGCCGCCATCAGGTTGTATACAGTGAAGTCATACCATTCAAGCGTCGTCCCGATCGAGCTAGCAGCGGCCAGCCGCCTGATGTCGGCGCGCTTGCCGGGTTGTTTGGAGCTGACGGGCTGTGACTGATCCACGGACGCGATCGTACTGTTCATCGACGCACCTCCCCACCCAAGCTATCGCTCAGGCTCTGATACACACCGAAATGACTGCTACCGGCTGGCAAATTGCTCAGGCTGGTTTGGACAGCCTGTCGCGCAGCGCTCTCGCTGGAGCACTCGACAATGAGCATGGGTGTCATCGGCTGCGGGTTACTGGCTTCCTGGGGCAACGGCAAGCTCAGCGATGGCACGGGGCGTACAAAGTAGCTCTGGATATAACCAGGCATCTCGAAAAAGGTTGATTGAAGCGTGTTCAGCGATCGAGGCTCAGTCGCATGGGTTGTTGCGACGACTGCCACCCACTTACCCCCAGGCTGATCAAATTGCCCAAATGCCTCACCGATGCGACGGGTAGGGTTTTGCATGAGCGGGAGCATTTTCTTGGACCAGACAGACTGGTACTTGAACGCATGTGCATATTCCGGGCAGTCGAAGGCAGCTAGGCCCTCGGCCCAATAGAGGGCTAGATATTTCGGGGAGTCGGAGGGCGATTTAAACCGGGTTGCCTTGACCACGCCGGCCATCGACGCACGGTCCGGAAGATGCTCTTCGTCGTACCAACGGTTGAATTCAACTTCATGCGCTGCATCAATGTCAGATGCAACAAATAACAGACCGAATGGTGAGCCGTTCATTGTTGTTTTCCTCAGGGTGGCTTGACCTTAAGGCTATGTTCAGCGATAGAAAAAACTTAGGCAAACGAGTTTTTTTACCCTCTTTTGATAGGAAAAACTTTTCAAACTCCGCGTCTATCTGCTCCTTTTTGAGCCGTTGCACTACTTGTCTGCACCCCACCAGCGCGAACATTGACTGCGTTTAAATAAAAAAGCTGCACCCCCTGTATTGCACGTATGCAATTGAGGAAGTGCAGCCTTTCGGTGCGCTCTGTCAGCGAGAGTATCTAGCTATCGTGCATGCTCACAAAAGCTGTGAATGGCCTGGCACGCCGCTCGCAGCGAGTCGTCATCCAGCGCGTACGCAATGCGAAGGTAGCCTGGGAGACCAAAAGCACTGCCCTGGACGACTGCAACGTTGGCCTCCTCCAGCAATGCCAGCGCCACCGCCTCATCATTGACCAGTTCACGACCCACGGCTGAACGCTTGCCGATCAGCCCAGAACAGTCGGCAAAAGCATAGAAAGCCCCACCAGGGACCTCGCAACTGATGCCCGGCGCCTGGTTGAGCAATTCGACCATGAAATCACGACGCCGCTGGAACACCTCGCGACTGAGAGCGATGAAGTCTTTCGGGCCGTCGAGGGCAGCGATTGCTGCATGCTGCGAGATGGAACAAGCGCCTGAGGTCTGCTGACCCTGAAGCTTCTCCATTGCCTCGAGCAGCCAGCGAGGACCAGTGGCAAACCCGATTCGCCAACCCGTCATGGCATAGGCCTTCGACACGCCGTTCATGGTTAATGTTCGTGTAGCCAGCCGCGGTTCAACCTGGGCAAGCGTGAGAAAGTCACGGCCGTCGAAGATCAGGTGCTCATAGATGTCGTCAGCCAGAATCAGAACTTGCGGATGGGCTAACAATACCTCAGCCAGAGCTTGCAATTCATCGCGTTCGTACACGGCACCCGTGGGGTTGGACGGCGAATTCAGGATCAGCCAGCGGGTGTTCGGGCCTATCGCTTCGGCCAATGCTTGCGGGGTCAACTTGAAGCTGGTCTCGGCGCCGCAAGCAACAATGCGCGACTCGCCGCCACACAGCTCAACCATTTCTGGATAGCTGACCCAGTACGGCGCAGGGATCACAACTTCGTCGCCCTCGTTCAAGGTCGCGGCCAGGGCATTGAAGATGACTTGCTTGCCACCGCTGCAAACCAGCGTGTCCTGCCAGCTGACGTCGAGACCATTTTCACGCTGGTATTTGCGCGCGATGGCTTCACGCAACGTGCGAAGGCCGGCCACCTGGGTGTATCGCGTATGGCCATCGTTGATCGCACTGATGGCCGCGGCACGGATGTGCTCCGGTGTATCGAAGTCCGGCTCGCCCGCGCAAAGCGAAATGATCTTCGCCCCTTCTGCGCGCCGTGCAGCCACGCGGTCGATGATTTTGTAAGTTGCCGAAGGCTTGGCAGCCTCCAAGCGACGGTTCAGCGTTTCCAGGCTCACGCGTGCTCCTCCGGGTGAGTAAGGCCCATCAGGTCCATGGTGCTGTGACCCTCGCGCAGCTTGGCCATGAACAATGCCTCTTTGTCGGCACGCCTCTGGCCTTCGCGTAGCGTGCGTTCGGCCGCATCCGCCGGGATGATGACCACACCGTCCTCGTCCGCAACGACCAGATCGCCGGCGCTCACTTGCGCACCGCTGAAGTCGAACGGTTTACCTACGGAAGGAGTGGTCGCCTTGACGGTACCTTTGACCGAGATACCCCGCGCGAATACAGGGAAGCTATGCGCTTCAAGCGCGGCGATGTCGCGCACGCCGCCATTGATTACCAAACCGACAATACCTGCGGTTTCAGCCGCCACCGTGAGCACTTCACCCCAGTAGCCAGCAATGAAGTCGGCGCAATCACAAACCAGAACGCTACCGCGCGGCGCTTTGGCCACGGCCAAGTGCAAGCCCAGGTTGTCACCAGGCGAACACTGCAGCGGATAAGCAGGCGCAGCAATGAATGCGCCCTTCCAGACAGCGCGAATCTCGGGGTCGACCGCAGTCGGCAGCCCAGAAGCCTCGTACAGGGTGGAACTGCCGAGGACCTTTGCAATGTTCTGATAATCGTGTGGAAGGCTCATGGCTGCTTGCTCTGCAAGGAGTGATAACCGAGGGCCGCACGCGCTTCCTTGAGGCTCTTGCCAGTGGCGATCTGTTCGCGGATCTGCGCTTCAACGTGTTCGATACGACGTGCCGTTTCAGCGACTTCCTGGGCACGGCTGCGTGGGACAATGACGACACCATTGGCGTCAGCGACGACGATGTCGCGGGCGCAAACTCGCGCCTGGCCAATCGACACCGGCTTGTTGACAGCGACGACTTCCACGCGGTCCTTACCGGTACGCATGAAACGGCCTTTGCTGAACAGCGGGTAACCTTCACCCAGCGCCTTGTTCACATCGCGGCAGACGCCGTCAATGACCGTGCCGGCAATCCCCCGGGCCAGTGCGTACTGGGTCATGATGTCGCCCCACACCGTGCAATCGGTACGGCCGTCATTGGCGATAACCACCACATCGCCTGGTGCTACTTCATCAATGAAATCACCGACAGTGCCGGGCGGTGTGCTCGCACTGACGTACTGAACAGTAAAGGCTGGGCCGACCACGACCTGGCTATAGTTTGCCAGCGGTGCGATCCCGAAGGCCTGGCCAGGAAGGCCCAGCTTGTCCATAGCGTCGGATACACCTGGGGTATCCAGGCCTTCAAACAAGGCAACCAGGTCTTTATCAGAGAGGGTCATATCAGTGCTCCACCTTGATGGCTTCGAATTGCGTGTCGTGCATCACTTCCTCGACCGAGCGGCCGGCCCGAACGGCGTCGACCATGCCGGCTTGGCGTCGGTCGATACGCTCGGCCAGATCAAGCACCTTCTCGATAGCATTGGCGGGGACGAAAACGGTGCCGCATTCATCGGCGATAACGTAGTCGCCTTCATCAACGTCAACACCCGCCATGCGAACAGTGACGGCCGCGTCGATCTGAATGAGCCTATTGCGCGCGCTGATCATGGTTACGCCGCGACCGAAGACGGGGTAGCCAATATCGGCGCTGCCACGGATGTCACGACTGAAGCCATCAATGATTGATCCACGGATACCTTTGCGCTGGGCTGCGTTGGCCAGAATGTCGCCCCAGCTGGAGATCCCGTCGACGCCACCCGCGATCACCAGTACGCGGTCGTCGGTGGAGACTTGCTCTACTACCGGGGTAATAAGGTGGACAGTGGGCGCCACGTCTTGTTTGGGTCCCAGTTGCACAGTGCTGGCTCGGCCCACAATTTTGGGGCAATTCCAGAGCGGCATCAGGCCGTTAGTAGCGCCGGGCAGTTCGAGGAAGTCCAGGGCGTCCGACACTGTGTTGGTGTCGAGCGCGAACAAGCGTTCGAGCGGGGCTTTCAAGCTCATCGGTTGCAGGCCTCTTGTTGGTGAGGCTTGAGTATCTGCGCCGGCATTTGATACGTATATTACGAAGACGCTAAGCTTGTTATATCCAAAACCTATGGAAAAGCGCCGTGATCAACTTTCGCTTGATACGCCACCTCTGGCTGTTCCTGGCAGTGGCCGAAGACCAAAACTTCAGCCGCGCGGCCAAACGGCTAGGTATGTCGCAACCGCCGTTGACCGAGCAAATCCAGGCGCTCGAACAATCCCTTCGCGTTCAACTGTTCACCCGCTCCCGCCGCGGTGCGCAACTGACTGCCGCTGGCGCTGCGATTCTCCCCGCGGTCCGAAAATTTGCTGATCAGCTGGAACGATTAGAGTTGGCGGTTCACGAAGCCGTCGCAGGCCATGCCGGCGTGGTGACCATCGGAGCGATCACATCAGCCATGATCGACGTGCTGCCCCCACTGATCGAGCGCTTCAAGCAGAACCATCCATTGATCACGGTTTCGGTTCGTGAGATAGACAGCGCGGAGGCCATACCCGCACTGGAAGCAGGTGATATCGACATTGCATTCGCACGCCTGGAAGGGAATCTTGGCCGACATATTCAAGCATTGCCGTTGTCCGAAGACAGGCTTGCTGTCGCGCTACCCAAAGACCATCCCTTGGCTACGAGGGAGTCCATCTCACTGCAAGCGCTCGCGGATGAGACCTTGGTGATGGCTTCGCGGGATGTGAGTCCTGTGTATTTCGACTATCTGGTTGGGCAGTGCAAAGCCAGCGGCTTCGCACCGCGCATCGTTCACCAGGTGCGGTCCGTATCATCACAAGTCGCCTTCGTCAGCTGCGGCCAGGGCATCGCACTGGTACCGACGTCCATGGGTAAACTCGCGCCGGAGAACGTCCTCATCCGCCCCCTTCATCCCGAAGTCAAAGTGGTCATCACAGCCGTGGCCTGGCACAACGAACACAACAATCCACTGGTGGAGGCAATGATCGAGCATGCAAGACAAGATTTTCTGCCATAGGCCAGACGTATGACAGGGTTCGTGGCTTCGTATTTTACAAATCATGTGACGCGTTCAACATTGGAGACTCTGTTATAGGAGTCAGTAGCCGTGCCCCATGCAGCTCGCTTCACCTACGAAAAAGTCCCACTGAACATCGATGGCGTACAGCTCGACCTGGCGGTGATACACCGCACGGGGCCAAAAACCCCCATCCTGTTCCTTCACGGTTTCGGTTCTACCAAAGAGGATTACGCCGATATCACGCTGCAGCCGGCTTTCGAAGGACACCCCTTCATAGCCTACGATGCACCAGGTTGCGGTGAAACGAACTGCGCCGACCTCTCGCACATCAACATCGCTTTCCTGGTGAAAACCGCGAAAGCCGTGCTTAAGCGTTTTGGAATCGGCAAATTCCATCTGGTAGGGCATTCCATGGGGGGGCTGACCGGCTTGATGTTGGCTCACGAGGAACCTGATCGCATTCGATCGTTCGTTGATATCGAAGGCAACATCGCACCTGAGGATTGTTTTCTAAGCCGTCAGATCCATGACCATAACCGTGATGACGACGCGGGCTTCTTCCGTGACTTTATCGACCGCACTCGGTTGGCTTCGGATCCTGCGAGTGCTCTCTATGCGGCCAGCCTCGCGCATAAAGTGCGAACCGGCGCAGTGCGTGGCATTTTCGAGTCAATGGTGGAGTTGTCCGACAACGCCCAGTTAATGGACAAATTCCTTGCGCTACCCTTCCCGCGCCAATACATGTATGGCGTCACCAACTCACACTTGTCCTACCTCGACCACATCGCCGCACACGGCGTGGAACTGGCGTGCATCCCTGATTGTGGTCATTTTCCGATGTACTCGAATCCCTCTCTGATGTGGAAGCACATCAAGGCCTTGCAAGACCGCGCCTGAGCGAATCCTTTCTTTTTTTCACGCGGCTGCGCCAGCCGCGTGAGGCTTGCACTCCCCTAGTAAAAATAACAATGAGGTTGCGCCATGCTCGAAGCCATCAATGGTTTTCTTTCGGGAAAGCTGCTCATCGTCCTGGTCGTCGGACTGGGCACTTATTTCACCATCAAGACACGCTTTGTGCAGCTTCGGTATTTCCTGCACATGTTCAAAGTTTTCAAAAACAGCCTGAGCAGCAGCTCAGCGCAAATTAGCTCCTTTCAAGCACTCATGCTTAGCCTCGCGGGTCGGGTCGGTGCAGGCAACATTGCCGGCGTGGGTGTTGCCGTGACAATGGGGGGGCCGGGTGCTGTCTTCTGGATGTGGGTCACGGCTCTGGTTGGAATGGCGACCACGCTGATGGAATGTAGCTTGGCTCAGTTGTACAAGCGCAAAGATGCCGGCGGCCAATTTTACGGCGGGCCGTCCTTCTACATAGAATATGGGCTGAACAAGCGGTGGCTCGGCGTGCTGATGGCCCTTCTGCTCATCGTTACCTTTGGCTTCTCATTCAACGGTCTGCAGTCGCATGCCGTCACCCACTCTCTGCAAAATGCCTTCGGCATTGATCCCACCCACTCGGGTATCGTCCTGGCCGTCGTACTTGGACTGGTATTCGTCGGCGGCATCAAACGCATCGCGAAAGTGGCAGACCTGCTGGTACCGGTCAAAACGCTGGCCTACGTGGCGGTGACACTCTACGTGATTGTTTTGCAGTTCGATCACGTCCCGATGATGCTTCTGACCATCATCAAAAGCGCCTTCGGCCTGGATCAGGCTTTCGGCGGCCTTATTGGCAGCGCCATCGTGATGGGCGTCAAACGCGGGGTTTTCGCGAATGAAGCCGGCTTGGGCAGCGCTCCCAACGTGGCGGCAGTGGCCGAGGTCAGACACCCAATTTCTCAAGGTGTGGTACAGGCATTTAGCGTGTTCTTCGACACGTTCGTCATTTGTACCTGTACTGCTCTGCTGATCCTGCTGTCGGGCTTCTACACCGCCGGTTTTGCCGGAGACGGTCTGGTGCTGACCCAAAACTCACTGGCTGCGGTGGTGGGCGACTGGGGGCGCGTTTTCATTAGCGCTGCCCTGGCGTTGTTCGTGTTTACCTCGATCCTCTATAACTACTACCTCGGCGAAAACAACCTGAAGTTCATCCTCGGTGAAAGCCGCAAGGTGCTTCTCGGTTACCGGGCAGTCGTACTTGCACTCATACTCTGGGGCTCGATGGAAGACCTATCAACTGTATTCGCGTTTGCCGACATCACCATGACGCTCTCCGCTTTGGTAAACCTGATCGCCCTCACGCTGTTGTGCAAGGTCGGCCTCAGGCTGCTCGCCGACTACGACAAACAACGTAAAGCGGGCATTACCGAGCCAGTGCTTACCGCCAGTGCTTTTCAGGATGTGAATATCGATCAGGGCGTCTGGTCTGAACAATCCCCAGCCCTGGTAGATGACCCAGCAGTTGTGGTTAGCCACCGCTAAACCTGGCTATGGCGATGGGGCGCGCTACTTGGCCCCATTGCCTGCATAGCCGAGGTTCAACGTGAATGCGAGCCTACCGCCTTCACCGCAGATCTGCAGGTGCGCGAGAAACGCTCTGCATCGACCTGAGCAATGCTCACCATGACTACCCGGACAGCCCTACTCACCGTGGCTTTAACCTCGCAGGGCACGGCGAAGAATCTTCCCCGTGGAGGTCACTGGTAAAGACTCGATGAACGCGATGATCCTTGGAACTTTATAAGATGCCAGTTCACGTTTGCAGTGAGCCATCAATTCTTCCTCCGAGCAGCTCACGCCCGGCCGCAACACCACAAAAGCCTTCGCCAACTCACCTTTCATAACATCGGCTACAGAAACAACAGCCGACAGGGCAACGGCCGGATGCTTCGCCAATGCCTGCTCCACCTCCGCAGGATAGATGTTATACCCAGCCGTAATGATGATATCCTTGAGCCTGTCGACAATGTAAATATACCCCTGCCCGTCGATGGTTGCGATATCACCCGTTCTCAACCACCCACCCGGCAAGATACTGGCTTCGGTCGCGTCCTTGTTGTTGTAATAGCCGAGCATTACCGTTACACCGCGTAACTGCAGTTCCCCGGTTTGGCCATGGGAGAGTACTTGCCCGGGATCACCGCAGTCGGCAACGCGCACCTCCAGCCCGGGGAAAGGCATACCGACAGAACCAGGTTTAGAGGGGAGGTACGGTGAATGAGTGGTCGCCGGGCCCGCCACTTCTGTCATGCCCCACAGCTCAAGGAGGGGGCAGCCAAATACTTCGGCAATTTCTTCGACCTTAGAAACCGGCATGTTTTGGCCGCCCACCGTACAGCGACGAAGTGAGCTGAAATCTACATCCCCAACCGCCGGGTGACCCAACATGTAATGATACATGGTCGGCACACCCTCAAATAGGGTGGCTTTCTTTTCCTGTATTTTTCGGAAAGCCCAATCAACCTCAAATTTTCTGGTAGTTATCAATGCCATGCCTACCAAGAAGCATGAGTTCATGACGACGTTGCCGTACACGTGTGGGAAAGGTAAGGCGCTGATTACTCGCTCACCTTCGCTTCTGACATGAATCGTTGAAGAGTGAGCAATACTGTAGAAAACGGCGGCATGCGTTAGCATCGCCCCTTTGGGAGCACCTGTCGTTCCAGAGGTGTACGCGATTGTCCATAGATCGCCGGGCTCCAGATCGACAGGTAGCATCCCCTTGCACGCAAGTAGATCATCAAAGGTTAAAGCCCCTTGATGCATTGAGGTTTTCTGTGATCCATTCGCGTGAATCAGACACGTGAGCGTGGTGCCCTCACCTACAACTGCACCGAGCCTGGCGCAACGTTCTGAAGGACCGATGAAGCATTTGGCCTGACAATCGGCAACGATGTAGGCGACTTCTTCGATGCTCAGTAAAAAGTTAGCGGGTATGACAACCGCGCCGACGCGAGCAATCGCATAGTATGCAACCACCCACTGCCAATCATTTGGAAGATGGAGAATTACGCGATCACCACGACCAATGCCACGCTCGCTGAGCCCGCTAGCAAAACGGCTAGCCAGATCGTCTACTTCCTTGAACGTCAGGGTCGCCTCATCGGTTTCAAGCGCGACAGAGGCTCCGAAACGTTGGGCAGCGTTGATTGTCAGCAAGCTAATTATTGGTTTCATCAAATGAACCTTTTATTTTCCATAGCTAATGCAGCAGTCGCCAGGAAGCCACTCCCTGGCGACGATGTTAATCCAAACAATCAATATTCACGCGCCATCAGTGTCTGCAAATTCGTATATTCTGCAAGACCATCCAAGGCATTCTCTATACCGAATCCAGACTGCTTATGCCCCCCGAAAGGCGTGCATGGCGAAAACTGGTGAATCTGGTTAATCCAGACTGTTCCAGCCTGGATCTGTGCAGCCAGTTCCTGGGCTTTCACCAAGTCCCGCCCCCAAATGGAGCCCGCCAGACCAAAGGGTGTATCGTTCGCACGACGAATGACTTCATCATATTCGCTGTATTTCAGAAGTGGCAGCAGTGGCCCGAACGCTTCCTCAGTGACACAGCGAGCGTTGTCAGGCGGGTTATCGACAATGCTGACGGGTATGCAGTAGCCTGGCGCGGTGGGGACATCTCCACCTGTCAGGAACTTGAGACCTTGCTGTTTGCTGTGGGCTATCAACTCACACACTTTATCAAACTGCATTTTATTCTGGATGGGCCCCAGGTCGGTGGCTGCTTCCAATCCATTGCCCACTCGAATCGTCTCAGCATATCTTTTCAGTGCTTGTGCAAATTCATCATAAATCGCTTCATGCACGAATAGCCTTTTGGTAGCGACGCAGAATTGACCGCTATTCTGGAATGCCGCCCAGAACAGTTTTTGCGCAGCGTCCTCCACATCCACGTCAGGCAAAACGATCGCCGGGTCGTTACCCCCAAGCTCCAGGGTGATTCTCTTCAGGTTAGAAGCAGCACTTTGCATCACTTTGCGCCCGGTCTCAGTGGAGCCAGTGAATGCCACCTTCGCGACATCAGGGTGTTCGGTGAGGACTTGACCCAGTTCGTTGCCGCCCGCGACGACATTCAGCACTCCCGGAGGCAATACCTGTTGTGCCAATTCACCAAACCAAAGGGTACAAAGGGGGGTGAAAGGTGACGGCTTCACAACAATGGTGTTACCCGCGGCCAAAGCTGGGGCGATCTTCCAGATGGCGAGCAACAACGGGAAATTCCATGGCGTGATTGCTGCAACTACCCCTAGTGGCACATGACGAGTGACAATCACCGATCCTTGGCCATCTTGCCGATGGGATTCCGGCAGCGTCTGGTTGGCAACTTCACGCAGCCAGTGGACGCACCCCCCAATCTCCCACTCAGCCCCCTTGAGAGGCTTCCCTTGTTCGAGTGTGAGGAGATTCATGAATGCTGTTTTATTGTTTTCGATGAGATCTGCCAACTGTGAGAGGCAGGCTCGCCGCTCCTCACCTGGCACATGCCGCCATCGCTCGAAAGCACTGCGCGCAGCGGCCACCGCTTCTCGCATCGTATCAACATCACCTACCGAGTGAGAGGTCAGCACCTGCTCGGTTGCTGGGTTCAAAACATGCGAGGTTCCAACAGTGCTTACTAATTTGCCATCAATCGATAAAGGGAATTGGGTTTTAGGCAGCAAAAGCGTTGGGAAGGATTCAGAGATTAGAGTCATTTTTGTTCTCTCAAGGGGCGTTTTCCAACAGCTAAATTCAGGTCGACTTGAAACGATTAAATCTTGACCTTCAAAGACTGCACTGTAATGTTACGGGCAGTAAACGTTTGTTCCAGCGGTGCAATCAAGGCCAGGTCTGGGAATTCTTCCGCCAGTGTAGCGATACCCTCTTCAAGCTCCAGGAGGCTCAGCAGCATGCCTAGGCACATATACACGCCGCCACCAAAGACGAGGTGAGGACGCTCGCTAACTCGGTCCAGGTCGTAGTGTGCAGCTTCAGGCAGACCCGTCGTATCACGTTGAGCGCCCAATATGGACACAGAGATCCATGAGCCCGCGGGAATACTGACGCCGTTCACCACGGTGTCAATAGTTGCTATACGGTTGATGGTGGTAACTTTAGGCGTTATCCTAATCGACTCATCGATAGCCTTTTTGATGAGCCCCGGGTTGTCCTTGATGTGCTGCCAACGCTCAGGCACCGATAGCAGATGATGCATCGTCAACGCAAACTGGTTGCCCGTATTATCAACACTCGCCTCCAACAGCATGGCGACATTGTTCACGAGCTCGTCGTGGGAGAGCGCACCTTCTTCCCGCTTGCCAATGAGGTAGGATATGAGATCGTCGCCTCGATTCAAGGTGCGCTCAGCAATTAGATTTTCGGTGTACGTTTTCAGTCGATTGCCGGCTTTGATGATACGATCTCGATTTTTCGGATCCTGATCAAAGATCGTCAGAATCTCATCGGAGGTATGGGCTAAAAACGCCGCATCTTCGTCGGGGCGAGCAATCAACCTGCAGAAGAGGTACGCGGGCAGTACGAGGCAAACATCCCGGGCAAGATCCAGAGTCCCGTCTTTGGCAGAGGTTTTGACACGTGACCGTACGATATCCCGGACGTGCGAACGCCAGCGCCCAATTGCACGGGGGCCGAAAAACTCTAAGAAAATACTCTTAAGCTTCACGTGAGCAGGGCCCTGCACGTTTGCGAGGGTGCTCCCCATATGGTGATAGATCCACCCGTCCTCTGGTGTCAGCCCGGAATTCTCACTCAACTTACCGAACGGAGAGGCAAAATCCCTACTGCGCAAGATGCTCGAGGCTTCTGCATAGCGAAAAATTTCAAAGCCCCGAATACTACGTGCGCCCCACGATTCCAATCGGCACGCGTCAAGAGTGGCTAACAGCGCCTCCCCCTCGCCGAGATCTCCATCGCCTGCCCAAGTCACTACCGGCAATTCAGCCGAAACCAACAGATCGTTCATTTAATATGCTCCCCTTCCGCAAGCCGTGTTTATAAATCCAGTACAAGATTGGCTGTTTTGGCCCTGGAGCAACAAACCAGCATCTGATCGTTGTGAGACTTCTCGGTATCCGAAAGGAACTGATCCCGGTGATCAGGAATACCGTCCAGGACCCGGGTCAAACATGATCCGCAAACACCTTGCTCGCAGAAAACGGGAACCTCAACGCCTGCAGCGATCAGAGCAGCTGCAATGCTCTCGTCTGGACCAACCTCAATGGTTACCCCACTACGCAAAGCCGTGACCTGCGCTGCTTCATTGACCACGGATGAGTCGATAGCGGCAGCAAAGAACTCCCTATGTATACATTCATCCTGCCAACCTAAATTTTTTGCAGTAGCCAGCACCGCCTCGATAAGCCCAGCAGGCCCGCACACATAGACATGGACACCTGAGGAGGGATTTGCCAACGCGCCCTTCAAATCCAATGTTGAGCCGGCTTCATCAAACGCATAATTAACGGCACCGCTGACCAAGCCTGAGTTCAAGCGATCGACGAATGCGGCAGAGCGCTGTGAGCGAGCGCCATAGTGCATTTCAAATGACTTGCCCTGTCGCTGCAGTGCCTCGGCCATGGCAAGAATCGGGGTAATACCAATGCCACCCGCGATCAAAATCGAGTGTTCTGCTTCAACATTCAAAGGAAAATGATTGCGAGGTGCCGAAATACGCAGCGTGGACCCCACCCCGATAGTTTCGACGATCCCTCGGGAACCACCACGGGAGTTGGGGTCGTTGAGGACGCCAATTTGATAATTAGGGCTATCAGGCGACTGGCAAAGAGAGTATTGACGCACGAGCCCGGGTGCAACTTCTACATCAATATGCGAGCCCGCGTCGACACGGGGCAGTTGAATGTTTTGCATGGATGACAAGATGAAGCAATACACCTCACTTGCCTCCTGCCACTTCTCGACGACATTTACTTCAAGCCAATTCTGCATGACACACCTCAATCTAGACTTCACGCCTGGCACAGCGGCACAAACAAGCCCACGAACAGCCCAATGACTACCATTGGGCAACAGGGCGAGCTGAGCGCTACACGGACACCGACGTTAATGTATTGTATTTATTCACTAAAGCCTGTGCTTCTTCTTCCCAAGCGGCGCGCAACGCTAATTTAGTTTTGTCGTCAAGCCAGGAAGCTTCAATACTACGGACAGCCAATTTGACCATTTTTTCAACCGGCAGACCTAAAGACAGGTACTCGCCTGTGAGATCACACTGAAAAAAACCTGGGTCATCCGTATTAATCATGACATTCAGGCCTGCATCAAGCATGGCATGAATAGCATGTGATCGGTCAGAAGGGTCTTTCCAGATGGTCGTGTGCCGTGTGGTCGTTGGGCAGCACGTAAACCATATGCCACTGTGCTTATAACGAGAAAGTAGATTTTCATCATCTACAATGTGATAACCGTGATCAATTCGATCGCAACCCAACACTGCAACACAACTGCGCACGTAGGTGCTTGGCCCGTCTTCACCGGCATGTGCCGTAAGGCGAAGGCCTGCACGAGCCGCTGCCTGATAAAGCTCACGGTACTCATCAGGTGGGTAGGGATGTTCTGCGAACTCTAGGCCGATACCCACAACTTCAGGAACTCGATACGATTGCACCATATCCAAGAACTCGAGTCCCGCTTTAGCACCCAGCATGCGATTGTGCGAAGGAATGACGAAGGACGTGATACCAAATTCCTGACGCGCGTCATTCATACCCATGATTATTCCATCCATCATGGATTTATACGACATGACCGGGTGTGACGATGGACTGAAGAAGAACTCGACATGCCTTGCGCCATGGCTGGCCGACTGCCTCAGCATTTCATAGGTTGTCCGCCGGAAGTCATCCTCATCCAACATCACCGAGAATGTCAAACTCGCCACGCGAATGAAATCATCCAAGTTTTTGAAATCAAATACGACAGCAGGATGGATATCGGGCGGCAGTTGTACACCGTGCTTATGCGCAAGTTCAATCAGGGTACGCACAGACATGGCGCCCTCCAAATGCAGATGCAACTCTGCTTTTGGAAGGGCTTTCACCAGCTCGTACAATTCGTTCTTTTCATCAACAGGACTCATGGCTTCACCTAACGCGTTGACAGTTTCAACAACTCAACAGCTGTCCTTAGCCGTTAAGTCATCACATTCTCAAAAACCGCAAATGTAGTCAAGGCCTTTACTATTTTTCTCGCGCAAGCGCCTGGACGTGTCTATCTCGGCACTTACAGTGGCCCGAGTAAGCTGGAAAGCAGCTATTTCTAGTGTGTTTCGATGATTTTCTTCGACGCGACGCCCCTGCGCTGCCTGAGAATCAGGAGCAGGATCGGCAACACACATGCAAACTGCAGACTGGCACCCAGGATACCGAGTTGTCCGAAGCCCTGACTCAGATCCGTGAAAGCGGCAATTACAATCGGGCCGATAAGCAACCCCAGAGAGTCTGCACTCCCCACTGCGGCGGTCGACCTGCCGGTACTGTCAATGTAAGCGGAGTACATGCGGGCGTAAGCCATCAAGAACAGGTAGATCGTCGACATCACAATGACAGTGATCCACCACCCGGTTACCGTAGTTTTGACATATTCCAGCATGCACACGCCCAAGACCGTAGTGGCAATGAACATCGGCCAGACGGATTTATTTTTCGCGAAAATGGCGGTAGCGATAAAGGGCGCGATCGCGGATACCAGTGTGGCCACAGATGCACACAGCCCTACGGCTGGTGCAGACAGACCATTAGCCTCGCCCACTTGCTGGAGGTAGATCCACCCCGAGCTGCATGCCACGCTGGCAAGCAGGCAGAGAATGAATACTGCTACGTTACTCGCGTCAACCTTGAAACCTTGCGAGAACGTTTTTTCTGCAAGCTTTTCAATTTTTGTGCCAGGCAGTATGAAAGCCAGTGGCAGGGCAATCACTGCCAAGATGGTATTGAACTGGAAGATGGTCGTCATCCCCAGCGTACCTTCGAGTGCAGGCACCACAAGGAAGCCCAGCCATGTAATCAGCGCAGTGACACCCCCCACCCAAGAAAGGAATTTAATGCCACCCTGCATCTGAGCGAGGCTTGCCAGACCCAAGCCAATACACAACCCTTTACCCACGCCCGCTAACGCCCTGGCCGCTACCACGACAGCGAAGGAGTCAGTGAGTATCGAGATCACTTCGCCAACCAAGAACAAACTCACCGCAACTATCATTGTCGTGCGAGGACGCAGTTTAGCCAGGATGGCCGATACCGATAAGGTCAGCAGAGAGATACAGCCAATTTCAGCAGTGGTGGCAATTGTTGCAGTGGCACTGTCCACATTGAACTTTACAATGATCGCATTGAAAATCATGGGAATCCCCATGATGGTAAAATAAGCGAAGCATGGCAAAAGCAAGCCTGCAAGGCGTTGCGCCAGCGTTGCCTGGTACCGGACCGATTGTTCAATAGCCATTATCATTCCCCAGCTCTATTTATTATAGGAAATTTTAGAATTTATAACCAAGCCCGACGGTATAACCTATGCCATCAGCGTTAGCTTTGAACGGTCCATCACCGTAATCGATTTCCGCGCCATCTCGGTAGTAACTGCTATTGTGGAAGTAATAAGCCGTGAGCATCACCTGAAAATGCCCATCCAGGTAGGTAAACCGGTTCGCCAACACCAACGAATTGTCGGTGTACGCGCTCCCCTGCTTTTCTTTTGTTTTCGAGTCAAAGTCGTAATTGGTGTAACCCGAGTAACTCAAAGAACGACCACCGCCAAAATCTGCAACGGGTAAATTATAGTTGAATTGAGCGCGGTACCCGTCCCAGCTGTATTCGGTGGCGGCGCTGTAATTCTCCCAGTTGCGTTTGGCGTATAGATTAAAGGACAGATTCAGCGGACTGTGGGTTTCAATATCCGTACCCAACCCGGAGTACAAGACATTCGACCTACTCTGCGACGTATCGCCATGGTCATATAACCAGTCAAACGCCACATAAAACTCTTTGAATGGGCCGAATGCGAAGCTTCGCCCGGCCAGTCCGTCTATCGATATTCTGGGTTCATGCTCCATGAATAAGGGCGAGCCGTCGTCCCATGCTCCGTGATCGTTCTTGTTTCCTACACCGAAAATTTTCGGCAGGTCGATATAGCCGTAATATTCGAGGACACCTGTTCTGCCATAGTACTCATACTCAGCATAAACGTCGTCAACAGGCTTGGGACCAAATTTGATATTACTCGAACCCACGACACTTACGCTGTGTGAGAAAAAGTCTCGACTAGGCGGGGTGCGCTCTTCAGTGGTGAGTGTCGGGTCGAGACTTTGGCCTTGGGCGCTTGTACTGGCTAAGTCCTCACTCACCCTTGAATCAGCTACCGCACTGGCGGTTACCAAAGTACTCATCAAACCTACGAGAACGCCAGCATGAATTACCCTAACGCCTCGCGATGGAGCAGCACCACTCAAACCAAAACGATCATTGATTTCGTACATGAGTAAATCACCAAGATGGATCTACAAAAGCCGCCCTAGACACGGGCGAGACCATTTTTATTTTTTCCCAGACCTTAGTTGCGCATTCACCACACCTCCGCAAGCAAACCCATCATGTAGTTAAGGCCTTAACCATGTGATTAAGGCATTAAGCAGTTTGCATGCCAACGCGTTGGAGTGGCCTGGAAAGCGACTTCCGGGGAAGATCGTTTGCTCATGGGACGAGGGGCGCGCACTGAATCGGTGCTGATGCCCCGAAATGCCGCAGTACGCAGGCTGCCAAGGCGTAGATGGACCGACAACGGACCTCAATGCGCCTGAAACCGAAAGCTGAGAGCGAAGTGGCAACCCGTCAGTTGGATGTCGCTGAGGGCTCCGAAACGCGCATGTGTAATCTGTTATTGCTACTGATGTACTCAGTTGGATTGCGCCGGGCGACGCTGAATCAGTTCATGGACTTGCCATGGGCTGAGAAACGACAGCGATCTGCGTCGTGACGATACAGATGCATCACATCCGCTGTTGTGACGGAGAGCTCTAGGACGTGGTTTGGGATGATGCAGGCGATCCAGCGAAGCCTGGTTGTCTGCAGTTTGAAAGTGTTACCGTCTGGGTCGAGGGTCGGTCGAGTGCCTGCCTTGAAAAGGAGCGGGAGACGTCAAGACACCAAATTCAATCTCACCCTGGGTTACTTACGACGTTTGGCATCCTGACCACCTTCAGCAAGCTTAGCCAGCAAACCTACCAAGGTTGAGACCTCGTCACCTGTGAGCGCGCTCACCCACGTGCAATAGCGATCATTGGTCTTGACGAAGATGGCTTCAAACTCTGCCCTACCAGAAGGCGTGAGGTTGAGAATGACAGAACGACCATCATTCGGATGGCGCGTCCGAGCGAGATGACCCGACCGTTCGAGCGTATTGGATATACCAGAGATGGTTGCGCGGCTCACGCCCATCAGCGATGCAGCAGTCGACGCTTCTGCTGGCCCGATCAACCACAAGATCCAGCACAGATGGAAACCCGATGAGCTGATACCTTCAGGCCGCTGCACAGTGGCCTCCAGATCGTAGAGTAGAGCATCAGAGATCCGGATCAGCATGAGCACGAGACGACTTGCCGGGATGTTTATCGCTGGTAGATCGCTCGCTGTGATATCCAAGGCGGTGTCGATAAACCCGACGACATCATTGTCTTCACAGCGTTGAATAAGCTCCGTTCTCAATTTACTCATACTGTCCCCACGCTGCTGATTGACCGCCCATCCTATAGAATACTGGGCGCTTCTGCTAGAAGGCGGCCCCTGGTCCAACACTCAGCGTGGGGAGCCCGCAGACTCCAGAGCAACAGCAAGCGCGCCCTAGTAATCATGGTATCGCGTATAAACGAAGCGGGGTTCTGCCGGACTGGGCTACCGAAGGCGTAAGCGACCACGCCAACATTGAGGTTGTCGACGATTCCTGTGTTGTCGCGCCACATGCTTCAAGGCCGTTCACTCTATTTGGAAAACGCCTGGAACGCCTCACCGCCCTGACGCCAGCATGAATCAGCCGCTAATCATGGTGCTTCAGCAGACGGGTGATGTCCCGTAGCTCACATGGCCCTAACCGCCATTTTTTGGCCTTTCTCGCCATATCCAGCGTGCCACTCATTGCCCAAAATCATCCCAGCCTCACTCGAAAGATACGAGGTCAGCCAGGGAGGCCAAAATAAAAACAATGCGAGAGGCTGCCCCCTCTACACGTCAGACAGCTGACGCAAAGCATCCTGCCAAGATCGCATGCCTCAGGCGTGCAATAACAATACAGAGGATGAAGTAATGTCTTCCAACATCGATATTCATTTCGCTGCGTCACCGCTGCAAAAAGCGTCCGCCCTTTTCATCCCCTGTTTTGCCTACGTCGCGATTCTGGGGATCCCCATCACCTTCACAGGGATCATCGAGACCTTCGGGATCGACCCTGCCCAAGCAACCATCGCTTCAACCGCGGAGATTGCCTGCATCGCATTCGCGTCGATCTGCATGTCATTCGTACTGGGCCTGATGAACCGTAAGACCTTATACGTCCTGGGGATCCTGATGGCTTTCGCTGGCCAGGTGGGTACGCTGGTGTCAGGTGATTTTAGTCAGGCAGTCGTGTATCGAGGGCTCGCGGGGCTCGGTGAGGGGCTCTGCATCGGTCTAGGCTTCGCCAGCCTGGCCCAATTCAAGGGCGGCACAAAGCTTCTGGGTTACAGCTCGGCGATCAGCGCTGGGGTGACGTTGAGCGCATTTATGCTGGTACCAGCACTGCATGAGGTTCTCGGCAACAAAGCGGTGTTCTGGGCGCTCGCTATTGGATATGCAGTGTTACTTCCACTGGCTTTCGCGCTTCCCAACGTCGCTAAAATCCAACATATCGAGCTGCCAAAGCCCTCGTCGTCTATCGGTCTGCGCAGCATTTCTCTTTTTGCTCTTTGCCTGCTGAGCAGCATCGGCGCCAATACACTTTGGCTTTATTTCGAGCAGGTGGGCCAGCAGGCAGGACTCGATTTCGCGGGGGTGGGCATGGTCGGCTCCGTAGGCATGTTCTGCTCGATGTTCGTGCCTTTTCTCGCCAACAAAGCGTTTGCCAAATTCAAGAATGCGCTGCCTCTCGTGGCTACGTGTCTCCTGATGGCTATTACCTCTTACCTGTATGTGAAACCGCACCTGTACATCTATTGGTCGGTCGGTCTGTCGATGACATTCCTGTATGTCTTCCTACTTGCATACGCTCGTATGTACTCTTCGGAGATCGATAGCACAGGGAGGACTACCGCTGCTGCCAGTGGCGCGGACTCCTTGGGTATGGTTATCGGCCCCATGGTGGTTGCCGTTACCTTGCAGTTTGAGAATGGCTACGGTCAGCTGGGTGATTTTGGTGTGCTCATGCAACTCCTCTGCATCGTCCCCGCGGCTGTTATCCTCGCAAAAAAGACTAGAGCGGCGCCTCTGCACCCTTGACCTGCACGTCTTTCTGGCCGCTAACGGCGGCCAGGGGAGTCACACTCATTTACTGAGTAATGGTATGGCTGCCGCCATACCTGGTATGCCAGGAGCCAACTCGCCGACGAGATGCACAAGACAGGCTTGTACCGCTTTCGCAGCTGCTGTCTGAGGTACTGAGTTGAGCCTACACAATGAGACGCATCGTTCGAGCGTGGGGTTGGTCAAATAGCGGCTTAGGACGTGGGGCGGGCGATCACTGTCTCCGACGGGTGCTTTCCCTCCCAGATAGCCCGGTAAAAGAGTGGCAGCCTCACCTCGCTGAGCGATTTCGATCATCGCCGGCAGGGAGTTGATGTCCGCGACGACGTTCAACTCCAGCCCCTCTGCGTCAAACACTCGCTCTATGAGCAGCCTCAATCCATTTGTCCGACCTGGAAGGACGAGCGGCACGCCTGACATCGCTTCAAGCGCAACACACGGGTCGTTAGCGTTACCCACCCAAGGGACACCGAGTACAGCCAGTCTTTCAGTGAACAGTGGAATGACCGTGACATCACGCGTTTCTTCCTCCCGGAGAAGCACTGCGAAATCCAGAGTACCGACGGCGAGTAGTTCCTGAAGGTAACCGCTCATACCATCGAAAAACTCCATCCGAATTCCAGGGTGCAGCGACCGAACCCGCTCGAAAAGCGGAATCGCAAGGCTGGATGAGATACTGCTTGGCATCCCTACCGCTACCCGTCCTGACAACGCGTGCACCCCAGTCTTCATTTCACTGCGCATCTGAACGACCTGTTTCAGGATCGACTGCGCGTGTCGATAAAGTGTCAAACCCGCTTCAGTAGGGACAACGCCGGCATGGCTACGGGTAAGCAGTGGCATGCCAAAATCGCTCTCCATCTCGGCAATTTGCTGGCTGAGTGAAGGCTGGGAGATCGCGAGGGCGACGGCTGCTTTAGAAAGGCTCCCTGAGTCGACGCAAACCACAAAGTTACGCATTCTTCGAATATCCACGGCCCTGCCTTCTCCTTCAGCCAGTTCTGGCGTAGCGCCCGAAGCTTCTCACGAAACCGCAGTGCATAGGGTATAAGAATCCTCGATACCACCATTGACAATTCGTATTTGTTACCAAAGAAATTCACACGCTATGATTTTTCGCAGTCACACGAATGACTGAATAACAAGAAGCCAAAAGGAGAATGAGTGTGCACACTTGCGAACAATCTATTTTCATCGAAGGTGTATGGGAGCCTGCTCTTTCCGGCTCAACACTCGCCGTGAAGTCTCCCGCTGACGGCGAAACGTTCAACGTTATTTCGAAAGGGGCCAAACCAGAAGTAGATCGCGCTGTAGCCGCCGCACGCAAAGCATTGTCTGGAACATGGGGTACCCTGGCCGGCTTTGAGCGTGGAAGGGTAATGTGCAAGCTCTCTGCTCTTATCTTAGAAAACTGTGTGGAATTGGCCGAATTAGAAGCTCGCGATACTGGCAAACCTATCAGCCAAGCGAGGACAGACATCCAGTCAACCGCTCGCTACTTCGAATTCTATGCCGGTGCGGCTGACAAGATACTTGGTGACGTGATCCCGTTTTTGGATGGTTACCAAGTGATGGTGCACCGAGAGCCTCGAGGCGTCTGCGGCATGATCATACCCTGGAACTACCCCGCCTCAATGTTCGGGCGCACCATCGGGCCGGCCCTTGCGACAGGCAACACAGTGGTGCTGAAGCCTGCAGAAGATGCCAGCATGAGCTGCATCTATCTCACCAAACTGGCCCATGAAGCGGGCGTTCCACCAGGAGTACTCAATCTCGTAACTGGGTTGGGCGAGGAAGCAGGTGCCGCACTGTCCCAGCACCCGGGCGTAGACTTCTTGTCCTTCACCGGCTCCTCAGAAGTGGGCACAATCATCCAGACTGCAGCAGCGATGAACCATGTGCCCTGCGTGCTGGAGCTTGGAGGAAAATCGCCGCAGATCGTTTTCGCGGATTCGGACTTCGAACGTGCGGCCCAGACCATCGTGAATGTCATTACTCAAAATGCGGGACAAACCTGCTCTGCAGGTAGTCGAGTGCTGGTTCAACAATCGATCTACGATCCATTTGTGGAATTGCTGAAATCCAAGATGTCGAATGTTCGCGTAGGCGCTCCAAGTGCTGACCTACAGTGCGGGCCAGTCATTAACAAAACCCAGCAGCTTAAAGTCCAAGGTTTTCTTGACCGCGCGCACACTGACGGAATCGAAGTGCTTGCGCAAGGCTCAATGGACGAAAGCGCCGGACCTACCGGCTATTTCGTTCGCCCTACCCTTCTGGGCCCCGTCCCGACCACTCACGAGCTGGCTCAGCAAGAAATTTTCGGTCCTGTACTTGCGGTTATCACATTTGAAGACGAGGCCGAGGCCATTGCCATCGCCAACGGTACTAACTATGGCTTGGTCGCTGGTGTCTGGACGGAGAATGGGGCACGGCAAATGCGTGTGGCCAAAAAACTACGCGTCGGGCAGGTCTTCATCAACAACTACGGCGCTGGGGGTGGGATCGAATTGCCATTCGGGGGAGTAAAGCGCAGCGGGCACGGGCGGGAGAAGGGCCTGGAGGCGCTCAAAGAATACACCGTCACTAAAACAATTGTGCAGAAGCACGACTGAATCTTGATCTAACAAAGGCAATTGACGATGACATCACTTCCCGAGTTTTCCAGGGCGGCAGTGCTGCGTGAGTTCAAAGCACCTCTCGTCATTGAAGAGGTGCCCGTACCTCGTCTAGTCGAACCTGGTGCTGCGCTCATCAAGATCGAAATGTGCTCCATTTGCGGAACGGATGTACACCTGTGGCAAGGTGCACTCTCTCTGAACGTGAACTTGCCTGTCATTATCGGCCACGAAATGGTCGGCAGGGTGGTACAAGCGGGCAGTGGAAGCATGACTGATTCTGTGGGTACTCCCCTGCGAATCGGTGACCGTGTTGTATATACCCATACATCCTGCGGCGGTTGCTACTACTGCACCACCGCACGCGCCCCGACCCTCTGCAGCAATCGCCGTGCCTACATGTACGAAAACATTGAAGAGCCTCCCTACCTTCTGGGCGGGTTCTCTCAGTACGGGTACGTATTACCTCAGTCGGGTCGACTGCGGGTTCCTGACTCGATACCGAACGAATTGGCGAGTCTCTCCAGCTGCGCACTGCGTTCTGTAATGAATGCCTACTCGCAGATTGGTGCGATAGAGCCTACTGACACCGTATTGATCCAAGGAGCTGGCCCACTCGGTTTGCTGGCTACGGCAAACGCCAAGGTGCGCGGTGCAAAGAAGGTCATTGTGATTGGCTCGCCTTCAGCACGCCTGCAGATGGCGGAGCGATTTGGTGCAGATGTCTGCATCCCTGTCGAAGGTACATCAGCACGAGAACGTCTCGACAGAGTGCTCGCGGAAACGGGAGGACGAGGCGCTGACATCGTGATGGAGTTTACAGGTGTGCCCGCCGCCTTCGTGGAAGGAATGGCGCTTGCCAGGAAGGGTGGTCGCTATCTCGTGGTCGGTCAGCTTGGTGAGGCAGAGACGAGTATGGCCCCCTCGATGATTGTGAAGAAAAACCTCCAGTTGATCGGGTCTTTTTCGGGCGATGCACGTAGCTATTCGCTCGCCCTGCAATTTTTGGAAAAGCATCAAAACAATTTCCCATTCCACGAGATGATCACTGGCCGGTACTCGCTTGACCAAGTAAACATCGCCCTTACACGCATGAAAAACTTTGAAGAAATTAAGCCTGTCATCACGGTCGATTGATTTGAAAACCACGCTCAAGGCCAAAGGCTTAGCTTTCCATCCGGGAATCAAGTCGCCTTGAGCTCAATGGTCGAGTGGAAGGGAGCCATTCACTATCTGGCTAACGAGGAAACGCTCACAAGGCCACACACTAGCAAGCCATGTACGCACACAACAATAACAAAGGTTGAAAAAATGTATACATCAGCCCAAAGCAGTACAGCAACGCACTCTAAAAGCCTTGACGCAGACACGAAAAAAACGATGAAGAACGTCGTCGCCGGCAGCCTGTTCGGCACGGCACTGGAGACCTATGATATCTACCTGTACGGAACAGCCGCGGCCTTAATCTTCGCGCCCCTATTTTTTCCAGGATCTGACGAATCAGTCTCCAGATTACTCGCCCTGGCATCTTTCGCGATCTCATTTATAGCGCGCCCTCATGGCGCGCTGGTGCTTGGCCACTTTGGCGATAGAATTGGCAGAAAAAAACTGCTCTACCTGACGCTGATAATGATGGGATTGAGCACAGTGGCTATTGGTCTACTTCCCACCTATGCCAGTATCGGCATCTGGGCACCATTGATTCTGTGTTCACTGCGTTTCATCCAAGGTTTTTCCTTTGCCGGCGAGTACAGCGGCGCTGTCTTAATGCTCCTTGAGCATGCACCGAGACGTGCAAGAGGCTTCTATTCAGCGCTCAACAACATAGGTCCTGTGTTTGGATTTATAGCGTCAGCCGGCATGCTGCTCATCGTCAGCGCCACGACAACTACTGAAGCGTTTCATAGCTGGGGATGGCGCATCCCATTCGTCGCAAGCTTGGCCTTGTTGATCATCGGCGTATTCATCAGGGCAAAGGTTCCGGAGTCACCGGTGTTTGAGCATGCAGCGTCTCAACGCCACAACCAGAGCGCACCTCCGCAGGCGCCTGCATTCCAGTTGATCACGAGGTATCCTAAACAACTACTCTTGGTAGCCGGGGCAAATATCTGTCACTTCTCTACCTTCTACCTATTTACGGTCTTCTCCCTAAGTTATGGCCAAAAAGAGCTAGGATTATCCAACAGCTTTATCCTCTCAATCGTTATGACAGCCATGTGCACTCACTTGTTGACAGTGCCCTTGGCGGGGCTGATGGCGGATAAACTGGGGCGGCGTGCCACCCTGCTAATCGGCTTTGCCGTGACTGCACTCTCAGCATTCCCTTTCTGGCACCTTTACTCAAGTGCAGACTTTTCACAAATGCTCGCGGGCGCCAGTATGTTAATGGTGGGGTATGGATTGGTCTTCGGTGCTATACCATCCTTCACCGGAGAGGCCTTCGGACCCAGTGCCAGATTCACTGGATTCGCCATGGCAACAAACATCGGTGGCATCATAGGGGGTGGCACAGCACCGATAATAGGCGCGTATCTACTCAGCCACTTCGGATCACCTTATTACATTGCGAGCTACATGGTCTTACTGGCACTCTTCTCGGCAGGCTGTACCTATATGTGCGTTGAAACCAAAGATTTCGACATTACCAGCGAATCACTCATCAAGGCGAGCGCTCCAGGCTGATGCACGAGGCAATGTGCGGGCCCTGAACGGCACAACTGCAACCCTGGAGCATGCAATCGCTACCCTTTCTGCACGGGTGGTTACGCCCCTGCCGGCGCCACCCTGTTCTGACTAGCCACCCTGTTCTGACTATCCACCCACGGGCTCGCCAAGGACCCGACTCGTCTTGACACCCAGCTGAGCATTGCATGAAAAAAAGTGATGATGAATGTTGAAATAAAATCGCTTTCCATAAGGATCGATAATGTTTAGGGTGGCGGCTGTCCATCGATCCGATAAAAATACCGCTATCCACGGGTCCCCGGACAAAGATTTATAGCTGAACGACAGAACGTATATAACGCTTATAAAAATCTGCCCTTTCTGTTGAGGCCCCCTATGCCAAACATATCTTTGTGCCCCCTCCTGCTACAGACTGCCCTTCATAATAAATAAAACTGGACTCGGTTACTGGCCACCATTTTGGCTTGAAGCATCACCAACTCAAATTCAAAGCCGACACTGTGCGCCAGATACAAGCACCGGTTAACTGTGCCCCATTAACTCTCCTTCTCTATCCATCATAATAAATCAGGAGTGGTAAATTGAAGTACAACCGTCACGTTGCAGTCGTATTAGCAGGCCTGGGTTCGGCATTATCACATGGAGCAAATGCTGATCTGCTTGACGACAGCCGAGCCAGTCTGAGCTCCAGGACTCTCTATTTCGAGAATGATGTACGCGCGCTTGACTCTGATCAGCGTCAAACCGCGACGGGACTCAAATTCGACTTCAATTCAGGGTACACCGATGGACTGATTGGGTTTGGGTTCGATCTACAAGGGGTCGTGGGTATCAACCTAGGGGGAGGCATCGACAATCACTCGGCGAGTACCACCAACACTTTCACTCCTGTTTCCAGTGATGGCTCCCCTGTGGACGAATGGTCTAGCCTGCGAGGTGCTGGCAAGGTTCGCCTCTCAAAGACAGAAGCTTTAGTCGGCAACAGTCTCCAGCCCAATTTACCGGTGCTAGTCACTAACGATGGACGGCTCCTACCTGCAGCCTACAGCGGCGCGCAGATCACCTCCAAAGAGCTGGACAGTTTTACATTCACTGGCGGCAGGCTGACTCGGGAAATTGGACGGGCCTCCAGTAATTGGGCTGGGATCGCCATGGGTGGGGGTGCCCATGGGTCAGATGCCTTCTGGTACGGAGGCACTGACTGGAAGGTAAATAAAGAACTGACACTCCAGTATTACTACGCCAACCTTGAAGACTATTACAGCCAGCATTTTCTGGGTTTGGTTCACCAGTTCCCAATTGCCGAAGGACAGACCTTTAAAACGGATCTTCGCTACTTCAATAGCCGAGCCGACGGGCGAAATGGCAGCGCTACTTATTCGTTCAACAACAATGGCGGCTACGCAAAAGAAGCTGGCGAAGTCGATAATAACACCTGGTCTGCGATTTTCACCTACACCCTTGGCGGCAACCTCTTCCTACTTGGCCACCAACAGGTTGGGGACAACGGCGGTATGGCATCGGTGAACAACGGAAGCCTGCGGGACGGTCGTGGTCGCCCAGAGGGTGAAGGGGGTTCAAGCTACTATCTATTCACGGACTCTATGATCAACGCGTTCGTGCGCGCAGGTGAAAACACCACGTTTGGTCAGTATGCCTATGATTTCGCTGCCTTGGGTGTGCCTGGTCTCAAAGCGTCCATCACATACCTCCATGCCAATGGCATCAAAGACGCGACTGGTAACGGGGACACTTATTCGGAGTGGGAACGTGATTACCGGATCGATTACGTGATCCAGTCCGGTGTAGGGAAGGGTATCGGATTTGCACTGCGACGAGCCAATTATCGTACTGAAGTCCCGGAAAGCCAAGGCGGCTACGACACGGATCAGACTCGCTTCTACGTAAATTACACGTACCAATTCAAATAGTTTCCTATCCGTTTTGGACAGCCCAGCTCAGTAGCGCTGGGCTTTTGTCTGTCTGGGATCTACGTATTTAGGTTGGCTACCCACGCAGGCCGCCCCCCCTCCAAACTGGTCTGTGGTAGATTGCCGCGCATGAGCCAGCGGCTGCGTGCAGGCCGATTAGAATTTCTGGAGGGTACATGTCCGATAAGCTTTCACAACTCGAATCCGATCTGAGCGGGCCACTCGTCGCCTCTGCGCACCTTGTGGTAGAGGGCCAAGTGCCTGCTTCTGAATTTGAATTCGGCATGATCCTCACCTGGAACGCTTTTTCCAGATGGGCCACATCATGCATGAGTGCAGCGGGCGCGCCAGACCTGGGCATGGTGGACATCATCGTGTTGAATCACATTTGCCACCGAGGCAAGCAAAAAAAACTGGCAGACATTTGCTTCACTCTGAATTTCGGCGACACCCATATCGTGTCTTACTCCCTCCGGAAGCTGTCTGGAAGCCAACTGATCACCTCGAAAAAAATCGGCAAGGAAGTTTTTTACAGTCCGACGAAAAAAGGGCTGGATTTAGTGGAGCGTTATGTTGTCGTACGCAACAAATGCCTAGTTCCCAGCATTGATCAGAACGTAGTGGAAAAGCTAAGCGCTACAGCTCGCACCCTGCGCGAGATGTCTGGTACATATGATCAAGCAGCCAGGGCGGCTTCTTCACTCGTGTAACCCTCACTGACGCCTCGACCGTGCGGCCTTTCTACCCGCACGGCGCACTACGAAAACGCAGTCATCCTCTCAAATGTTTCGTTATGAAGCAGCCTTGATGCAATATCTAGGATTTCAGTAGCCCACCATCCCGCACGTGGCTCACATCCATGGCAAAAGCCTGGTTCCTACAATCGTAAATTACTCACTAAATCATCACGTTAAGTCATGGGTGAGCTTTTAGAGAACTTTATGCATACGAAACACCGACGAATCGTAAACGTTGGCGTGTTCCGTGCATTGCTGGTTTGACCAAAGAGAAATAACAGAAAACGCTGACACCCAAAGCCCCTTCGACGCGGCTTTATGATCAAGGCCTTGACTAAGAGCCTGATATCAAGCGTTGCTTGGGCCATGAAGCAGTGCGCAGATCCAGGTCTCTTGGAACTGCTACGTTGATCGGTCCCCTCTCTCTTCTGCCCAGTGGTCATTAACCAAATCCTCCGTCACATCCGGTGAGGCAACAGCCATGACAAAAGAACCGTCGGCCTTACAACTCTTAATCGATGACCAGCCTGAGACTGGACAGTCACCTTGGAAAGTATCCATTGTTGCAGGCATGGGTTCAGCCGTAGAATATTATGATTTTGCAATATATGGCCTGCTGGCCAGCACGCTCGCTAAAGTTTTCTTTCCTGGACTAAGCCCTCTTGAGGCACTTCTTTCAACCTTGGCAGTGTTCGCCAGTGCTTTCGTAATGCGTCCATTGGGCGGTGTGTTTTTCGGACGTCTGGGTGATCGTCGAGGACGAACCGTCACCCTGATCGCAACTGTAGTGGGTATCGGGATTGTGAGTGGGATCGTGGGTATTCTTCCCACTCACGAACAGGCCGGGGTATTAGCACCTGTCATGCTAGTTGCCTGCCGCCTGGCGCAGGGTTTCTTCGCTGGCGGTGAAGTGAGTGGCGCAGCTACGTACATCTCTGAATGCACGCCCGCTGACAAACGAGGCTTCTTCGGAGCATTCAACCCCGCCGGTGTCGCCATCGGGTTAGCTTCTGCGGCTGCCATGGCGGGCACTCTCAGCCTCCTGTTGACACCGGAGGAAATGGTTGAGTGGGGATGGCGCATTCCATTTCTCTCCTGCATACCTTTCATCGTGCTGACATTATGGGCTCGAATGAAGTTGGAAGATTCCCCGAAGTTTAAAACACTGGTTGAATCGAACCATGTGGTGAAAGCCCCTGTTCGCGAGGTACTGCGCCATTACCGTAAACCTCTGATACTCGCTACTGCCATCGCTTTCGCTCAAAACAGCTGCGCCTACCTCGGTATCGTCTATTTGAATATCCATATGACGAGGACTCTGGGTTATGAGCCTGGGAAGGTTTTCTGGCTTATGGCGGCTTGCCAGCTTGCAGCAGGACTGGCTATGCCCTCCTTCGGGCAGCTGTCAGACCGAATCGGTCGTAAGCACCTGATGATCATAGGCTACGCGAGCTACATCGTGATCATTCCAACCTCCATGCATCTCATGGGCCTTGCAAGCTTCGCTCTCGCAAGCGTGGCCTGCATGCTTGCATTCGTTCCGTTCGCGATCACTCAAGCCCAAGGCTATACCGTATACAGCGAGCTGTTTCCCACTCGCGTTCGGTACACAGGTATTGCCCTGAGCTTCAACATGGGGGCAATATTAGGTGGCGCTACGACTCCTTATATCTGCACATGGCTAGTGAGTAATACTGGCTTGAATCTGTCTCCGGCGTTTTGGGTGGCATTTGCGGCAACGGTCTCGATCATCGCACTTTCCAAAATCAAAGATGTCGCCCGGCAAGAGCTCGTGAACTAGGCATTAGCGAGTAACAGACGATGAAAACGCAGCGTATGCGCCGGTAAACGCGCCTTTCAAGTGGTAGGTGAATACGCGATCAGGCCTTTTGGCATCAATCGAGCGGGGCGCTACGTTTAGAGTAAGCGTCCACTGTTCACACCCCAGGTCGCTCAGGAATGTCTGCTCCCCAATGCATCTATCGCGAGCGTTGCCCAGCGTCATGGCATCAACACCAAACGCGTTGTAATGACTGCCATCGCGCCCATCCATGCGGTAGCAACTACGAAGTTCAGGTAATTTGGCCGGCACCAACGAGACAGCATGTCATCTTATCGAGGTTACATCTGGGCTCACCTAGTCGTAGCTAAAAGCAAAATACCATGTGAGGGGTCGTCCGATCCCTGTTTTCGAGGAGAGCCCAACAGTCAGCCTCGCCGCGAAATATCGATAAGCCCAGGCGCCTGTTAGCCAGAGAGGATGTCCGAATAGTCGGGCACCCTCGCAGAGGGTCTACGTGAGTGGCTAGATGACATTGCCGGTATCAGCCGCTTACAGCGGCTGATACCGGCTACTGCACACCTGCAATTGGCTCACCCAGAGTGTTCCAGCGTGATTGCCAACTATTCCCTTGCAGCTAAATCTTTACCACGACACTTCATCCCTAGCGCCCAAATTACAGGGCGTGAACGTTGCTCTGCAGATCACTGAGGGTGATGTCAGTCACCAACATGTGGCCCGGAGCATGACCGATGTACAAGGGGATGCCGGATGCTTTCAGCGCCTCCTGTGGAGTCACGCCGCACGCCCAGAACAAGGGTATCTCGTTGTCAGCCACGCCGACACCTTTACCCCAATCAGGCTGCTCCACATCGTCGATACCTATCTCTAGAGGGTTGCCCATGTGGATGGGCGCACCGTGTACCTGAGGGAAATTACCAGTGATCTGGATCGCTGCGATGGCCTGTTTGGCCACAAAGGGCCTCATTGATACAACAAGATGCCCACCGAATGGCCCTACCGGAACGTTCCTGACGTTGGTCACGAACGCAGGGACTACATGCCCGCGCTCGATATGACGCAAGCGCATGCCCTCGGCGATGAGGAGATCTTCGAAGGAATGCGAGCAGCCGAGTGCAAACGCCACGTGATCGTCCTGCCAGTATTCCGTGAGGTCATCAACCTGCTCGGCCTGGACCCCTTCGCGATAGATGTTGTACTTAGGAACATCGGTCGCAACGTTCACATCGCGGCCTAGCCCTCGAAACACTGGATCACCCGGAGCGGTGACATCCAGCAGCGGGCAAGACTGCGAGTTCAACGCACAGAACTTCTTGAAATCGTCTGCGTAACGGCTGGGCATGATGATGACATTGACTTGGGTGTAACCGGGGCAGTGACCCGAGGTCGGACTACGAAACTTGTTCTTGCGGATTTGCTGTCGAAGCTCGAAGGGAGTCATGGCGTTCTCCTTAAGGTACTGCCCGTGCCTGCTAGCCCAGCAGGCACGGGCATAGAAAGTTAACGTGGGTTAGCAATGGCTTTTGGCAAGCTCAGCGCGATCATTGCGGCGAGGAGTAGCACGCCAGCGATTGCGAATACCGCAAGGTCGGTGTTGCCAGTGGTCTCTTTCACATACCCCATGAGGTAAGGCGAAACGAAGCCAGCCAGTGCACCGATTGCATTGATCATCGCGATACCGCCGGCAGAGACCCCACCCGTCAAGAATGCCGGGGGGAGCGTCCAAAACAGCGCTGAGGCCGAGAAAGATGCGGCAGCTGCTGCGCAAAGTGCGAGAAGAACCAGGTAGGGGGAGCCTGCCGAGAACACACTGGCGCAGAGCGCGACGGAGGCCAGAATGAAGGCAATGCTCAGGTGCCATCGACGCTCACGACGCTTGTCAGAGCTGCGGGTAGTCAGGATCATTGCCACCATGGCGCAGCCGTAGGGTATGGCGGTAACGGCCCCAATGGCACTCAAACTCGCAAAGCCAGCTCCCTTGATCAAGCTAGGGAGCCAGAAGGCCAAAGCGTACTGACCGAGCGCTTGAGAGAAGACAAGAAGAATGAGCAGCCACACGAACTTGTTGCTGAGCATCTGGCCAAGCGTGGAAGCGCTCGTGGATGCCTTGGCTTTCTCCTCTGCAGCGAGGTCATGTTGGATAATGCTGCGCTCTTCATCACTCAGCCACTGAGCGTCCTTCGGCTTATCGTCCAGGTAGAGGTAAGCAGCAATCCCCAACAGCAGGGCTGGAAGGGCCTCGATCAGGAACAGCCATTTCCAGCCAGCCAAACCCATCTTGAGGTGCATCCCATCCATGATCCAGCCCGACACTGGCGAGCCAATCAGACCAGCAACCGGGATGGCGCACATGAACAGGCCGATAGCGCGGGCGCGAACATGTGAAGGGAACCAGTAGGTGAGGTAGAGAATGACCCCAGGATAGAAGCCAGCTTCTGCAGCCCCTAGCAGGAAGCGCATTACGTAGAACTGTGTGGGCGTGTTGACGAAAGCGAATCCTCCAGAGATCAGCCCCCAGAGCACCATGATCCGGCACAGTGTGGCACGAACACCAACCCGATGGAGGTACAGGTTGCTTGGAACCTCAAACAGAAAGTAGCCGATGAAGAAAACACCGGCACCGAGGCCATACACAGCCTCACTAAACTGCAGATCGCTCAACATTTGCAGCTTCGCGAACCCGACATTCACTCGGTCTAAATAGGCCGCCACATAGCAAACCATCAGAAATGGAATGAAACGAATTGCAACTTTTCGATAAACGGCCCGATTCGAATCAACGGCCTCAACAACACCGCTTGTGATGATTTTATTCATTTATTGTGCCCTACATAGGTAGTCATGCATCCCGTGTTGCGACCGTACTTATCAGCCGACTGAACGGGGAGCCTGAATCATCAAAGAACAGAAAAGGCGTACTGAACAATCAGCCTATTTTCGTCCAAGTCATTTCCAAAACTTGAGCGAACTGTTGCATTCCTCCACCGAACAGACAAATTCTTCAAAACACCCGACTGGAACACATAGAAAATGTCCGTGTTTCGTTCCCACTCAGTCCCCGTACTGCCGGAGGACAGCTTCACATCTGAACCTTTAACATAACGGGCCATGAGCCCGAGACCGGGGATACCCAACCCTGCGAAATCGAGGTCGTAACGAACCTGCCATGAGCGTTCATTGATATTGGCAAAATCACTAATCTGAATAAAGTTAACCAGATAGGGGTCAGTACCGGCGACGTAGGGATACGGATCGTCCCCCATCATCTTCTGTAAACCAAGACCAAAGGAGTGAATACCCGACTTATAAGTACCCATGACCCCAACCGACGTGTTATCAAGCGCTCGGAAGTTACCATCCTCTTCGCTTTTCGCTAGCCGCACGTCCGTCTTGAAACTGTCGCTAGGCGAGAGATTGACCAAGCTGCTGGCGTTGGCAACATACTGGCGGAATACCCCGTCCAACGAGCCGTAATGCAGGCCGATAGAGGTGTCTGGAAGTACCTTGTAATCGCCACCATAGAACGTGTAATCGTCACCCTCCCCGCCAACACGGTTGCCCGTAAGCCTCGTCCAATGACCCGATTGGCTGGCCATCGTCTCCGTGATGCGTGCTGCCTGCAGAGAGAGATTTTCGATTTCTGAGACCTCAATCATACTGCCCTTGAACATCTGCGGAAGTAGTCGGCCATCCGGGGACAGCAGCATCTGGTTGCGGAACAGGAGGCTACCCACCTTCAAGGTACTGTTGGACACCTTGGCTTTAAGAGTGAGCCCGAGCTTTGAATATTCATCCTGCGATGCGCCGTCAGAACCGGTCGGAAACAGCGCAGTTCCCGAGCGATCCGGGCTTGAGTCGAGCTTGAACCCTGCCATTGCAATAGTATCGAGGCCGAACCCGACCACACCCTCTGTGTAGCCGGAGTTTGCACGAAGGATGAAGCCTTGGCCCCACTCCTCAGCCTTGCTTTGCCCACTCGCCAGGCTGCCACCTGGCTGGCGGAAGTCACGGCTAAAATAAAGATTACGCGCCTCAAGCGTAACCTTACTGTCGCTCACAAATTCTGCATGAGCGGAATTTCCAGCCACCGCCAAGCCAGCTGAAAAAAACATCAAAGTTCTGGTCATTAACCTCTGTTGTTGCATAGCAGCTTCACCCCTGAATTGTTGTGTTATAGGCAGTAAAGAATGTGACAACTAAAGAACCCACCAAAAGCCCGCACATCATCCGTGCCAGCAACTGAAGAATCGCTGGAGTGGGTAAGTCGCTCAGTAGAATTCCATTTACGCACAATGACGTATAAGCCATCGCAAGCTGCTGCGGCCGACAGACCTAAACCCTATTTATTATTTTCAACCCCACCCGCTCAGCGCTTCAGTTAAAATTGTTCAAACTGACGCCAGACATTGACTGTAAGGTGCGATCTGAATCCCTGAAGACTCGAGCGTCTTTCGCAGCGTGCGTGCCATTGCAACGGCTCCATGTGTATCTCCATGCACACAGATCGTGTCTATATCGACTGGAATGCGTTTGCCTGACTCAGTGATGATTGCACCTTCCTGCACCATCGCAAGCACGCGATTGGCAGCTCGCTCCCCGTCATGGATTACGGCTCCAGGCTGACCACGCGGAACCAAGCGACCATTGTCCTGGTATGCTCGATCTGCGTAGATCTCGCGAGCAATATTCAGTCCAGCAGCTACTGCCATCTGCTCAAGGGTAACTCCGGCCATCACCGATAGAATGAGCTCGTCATTTACTTCTTGGATGGTCTCGATCAAAGCAGACGCCGCCACTTCGTTGTCAGCGACAAGGTGACCCAAGGCGCCGTGTGCTTTCACAAATGTAAGCGTATGCCCTACGGACTTGGCAATTGCCCAGGCAGCGCCGATCTGATAGGCAAGCATCTGCTTGATCTCACTCTTGGAGAAAGACTGTTGACGTCGGCCGAATCCCCACAGGTCTGGATAACCCGGATGAGCACCCACTGCTACGCCCCTGGCTTTAGCTTGGGTGCAGATATCAGCCATGATGGTAAAGTCTCCAGCATGGAAGCCGCAGGCCATGTTCGCCGATGTTGCAATGTCCAGCATCTCATCATCTTGAGCAATGGTGTATGGGCCAAATCCCTCACCCATATCGCAGTTAATATCGACCGTCTTAATCATCATCAATATCTCTAATTACGTATCTAGTCGCGCTTCACCGCGGGATCACCTTCCGGTGCATAGCCTTTGTCGCTAGGGCGTTACCAATGCCAGCACATCTCCATAGCCAACGACCTGCTGGTTGGCAGCCGCGTAACTCGATAGGGTGCCAGCGCAGGGGGCATAAACCGCAAGCAGCTCACTGCCGGACACCACGTAACCAACGACCTGCTCTGTAGTGACCCACTCACCAGCGACTGCAAGCGCAGTGGGCGTGTACGGGTGAACGTGATAGAACACGCCGATATCCGGTGCCAGTACCTGACGCTCCGAGGAAAGGGCTTTAGTTGGGCCCTCCACCGGCGTTGACGGCGCAACTGGCGACGATTTACCAGTCAAATACTTCAGCGCTATGCGGGTGGTCGAGTCTTCGTACTCAAAAGTGACCAGACCGGTAGCGTCCAAGCGCTCAATGAGCTGACAGACTTCTTGAATATTCATTTCACTTATCCCCTCGAGCTTCCAGGAAATGCTCCAGGTAATGAATGTTCGCGCCACCGTCGCCGAACGGCTGGCTCTCAAGCACCTGAGCATGAAGCGCGATATTGGTATCCACGCCTTCAACAACGGTCTCGGCAATCGCCACCTTCAGCCGAGCAATTGCCTGCTCACGGTTAGCACCGTGGGCAATCACCTTTGCAATGAGAGAGTCGTAGTGGCTGGGAATTTTGTATCCACAGTAGAGGTGCGAATCGACTCGGATACCTGGCCCACCTGCCGCTATCCACTTGGTGACCACACCAGAAGAAGGTCTGAATGACCTAGCATCTTCAGCGTTAATTCGGCACTCGATTGCGTGTCCGGTGAGTGTGACCTGGTCTTGGGTGATCGACAGGGGTAGCCCCATAGCGATGCGAATCTGTTCGGCAACGATGTCGACGCCAGTCACAAGTTCGGTGACAGGGTGTTCAACCTGCACGCGCGTGTTCATCTCGATAAAGAAGAATTCACCGTTCTCGTATAGGAACTCGAACGTGCCGGCACCGGCATAGCCAATCGCTTTGCACGCGTTCACGCAAAGCTCACCCATTTCAGCAATACGTGCTCGATCTACACCCGGGGCAGGACTTTCTTCGATGAGCTTTTGGTGGCGTCGTTGAGTGGAGCAATCACGTTCTCCTAGCCAGACTGCATTGCCGTGTCGGTCAGCCAGTATCTGGATCTCCACATGGCGAGGTGTTTGGAGAAAACGCTCCATGTACACGACTGGATTGCCAAAGGCTGCCTTGGCCTCCTCTCGGGTCAGGGTGACGGAACGCAGCAGTTCAGACTGCTCGTAGACAACACGCATCCCTCTTCCGCCACCGCCACCGGCTGCCTTGATGATCAGCGGATAGCCGACTTTCTGACCGCACGCAAAGATCTCGGCGTCTCCATCTGGAACCGCCCCATCTGAGCCTGGGACACACGGAACACCGGCCTCTATCATCGCCTGCTTGGCGCGAACCTTGTCCCCCATTCTCGAGATGGCATCCGACGGTGGGCCGATGAACGTCAGTCCAGCTTCCTCGACAGCCTTGGCGAAACTCGCACTTTCGGAGAGAAAGCCGTACCCAGGGTGAATGGCCTGCGCCCCGGTCAGCTCGGCTGCAAGGAGCAACTTCTCGTGGAGTAGGTAGCTTTTCGGGGCAGGAGCCGGGCCAATGCTGATTGACGCATCGCAGAGCTGTACATGCCGTAGGTCACGGTCTGCATCTGAGTGGGCAGCCACGGTATGAAGTCCCAGCGTTTTGCAGGCGCGCCATACTCGCAAGGCGATCTCACCCCGGTTGGCGATCAGTACTTTGTCAAACATATGCCACCCTTTTAACCCGGTAAATCGGTGCACCCCGTTCGATGTCGTCGCCATCCTTCACCAGGATTTCAAGGATCTCGCAATCGAACTCAGCCTCAATGGGATTGAACAACTTCATGGCCTCGATCATGGCGAGCGTCTGGCCTTCAACGACCTGTTTGCCCAGCGCCGCGAACACTTCCTCCGTAGGCGACGGCTTTAGGTATATAACTCCTCCCATAGATGCCACTACGTAAATCTGATCCGCTGACGGCATCGCCTGGACATGAGCCATGGGCGCGATCTCACTGCTTGGCACAGCCGAAGAGGAAGCCTCGGCAGCCAACTCACGAGTGAGCTGGATACGTACATCGTCTTGCTTGAAATCCAGGCTGAGCAAAGATGACCGCTCAAAGGTGCCGATCAGCTTTTCGATATCTGCACTGTTCACGTTGTTCTCACTGTTTTTTAATGTTCTGCACAGTCGTGATTCGGGTTTTCAACCCATCGCTGACGCAATCAGCCCGGCGACCTCTGAACGAGCTGATAGGGCCTCATCAACCCCGACCAACTCGAACCTGACCCTGTCGCCAGGCATGAGCTGGCCAAGGCGCCATAGATCTGCGTCGATGACGTTCGCCAACTTTGGATAGCCACCGCAGGTATTCGCATCGACCAACTGAATGATCGGTTGCCCATTGCTTGGGATTTGCACGGTGCCGGGTACAATCCCATGGGATAGGAGTTCATTCGCTCTGGAGCGGACAATCTCTGGCCCAGCCAATCGGTAGCCCTGTCGGTTGGAACTGCGCTCAACCTGGAACAGGGAGCCGAAGAATCTGTCCCGACTCTTGGTGTTGAAATCATCCCATTCCGCAGAGGGCAGAACCCTCGCCGAGGCTTCACCAGCGCTCAACCTTTTCCAATAGTCAGCGAGCTCGTGGCGGAAGTATCCATTTCGCACAGGCCTTAAGTTTTCATCAGAATGGATGTCTACCCAATCAGTCTTCTGCAACGCACGAGAGTGGTAACCTCCAAATTCCGCTTTCAGGTCAGTTGAAAACGACCCCAACACTTCAGGCACTTTGATGCCGCCTCGGATAGCCAAGTAAACACAACGACCAACTCTGGGCGCACCAACAGTGAGTACCTCGTTGGCCTCGACCCGAACCGCCGTCCAAGAAGCCAGCTCCTTGGTTCCGAGCTTGTTACTTGAAACAGCCCCTGTCAGTACCACCGTGGTTGGCCCAGAGAAACGAACCTTGAAAGGAAAACTATTGATCTCAACACCCGCCGCCGTTGAGAGGTTGCCGACCATGGCGTTGCCGAGCGCGAAGCTCAAACCATCCATGGGGCCGCTGCGGCTAACACCGCAATCAAGGAACCCAAATCGGCCCCGGTCAACCACGAAATTCAATGCCCCATTGGAAAGAATCTCGATCATTTCAGGACTGCCTTTGGCACGAAGACTATTTGATCGCCTGGGCTGAAAAACACCGGTGGCATTAATCGGCTATCGAAGCATTCCACCTCCGCGTGGCCGATCACGTGCCACCCACACGGGCCAGTGAAAGGCAGGATCGAAGCTTGCTCACCTGCGATGATGACGCTTCCCTTCGCCAACTTCGTCCTCGGTGATTGCCGGCGAGGGACCTCGAGCGCCTTGGGCAAACCTACCAAGTAGGCGAAGCCAGGCATTGAGCCGATAGCAGCAACGGTGTAACTAGCGCTGCAATGCAGATCAATAACGCGTGACTTGGACAGACCGGACACCTGGCTGATGTAATCGAGATCGAGGCCAACGTCCCCCCCATAGCAGACCTCAATGCTAATACGCCGGCCTTTCAACTCCTTCGGGCGAACCTCGCTCCATCGCTCAAGCAAAGTGGAGCGGGCACGGGACGGATGGATCTGGGAAGGGTCGAACACAACCAGAAGATTGTTCACCCCTAAGACGGTTTCCTTCAGGCCAGGGAATCGATCTTGGCTCCCTAGTGCAGCCCGGAGGGCCAAGAGGCGTTGCTGCCTTTGTAGACAGAACGGGCCGCCGGCAACATCAACCAGTAGCGCATCGATTCCCGCATGGGAAATCTTCACGGCCTCATCAGCAACGCCCGGCCCATTCATCAAGGTTTTCAGCTCAGTCATGGTGCTTCCAACGGAGGTGGCTCACATGCCGGCACATACCGACACGAGACCAACTGCAGAAAGCAGGCCAACGATTACGATTTGTTGACGTTTCGAATGCATTTAGCTCTGCAAAACGTAAGTCAAAGCCTGATTATTACTTTAAAATCAATTGTTTAACTCCGTAATCCGACCAGGGTATTCGAGGCTTAGACAAGCCCTTCAGTACAAGCCTCATGCAGCACTTGCGACCTTTCGCTGCTACCGAAAGAAACGGGGATTGCATCAAAAAGAAGCACCACCGTAACCCCTCGCTTTAAAAAGGTGCGATCTGGATGGGTTGAAGGTTTACCGAAAGAACAGGACCGATTTGGGTTCCGGAGTGGGAAATCAGGGCAAGGGAGTTGCAGGATGATGGCCAACTTTCAGAGGCCACCTTCCTTAGTCAGGCGTGACGCCGGTGTTGGCCGAAAGGGAATATTTATGCCCCTTTCAGCCATAGTGTACGGCCTAATCATGCGTCAAAATCGCGTACTCGCTCGCACGATCAATAGCGCAACCTCTAATAACAACCTGGTGTGCCCGTGCAAATATCTATCAAGAATAAAATCGTGATGCTCACCGGGCGGCCCTTTCCGCCCTCACCCGTATCAGCGATGCAGTGCGACTCATCAACGACATGAACCTGCAGATCGCAACAGCCGCCGAGGAGCAAAGCTCGGTTGCCGAGGGGATCAATCGCAACGTTGCCAATGTCCGGCAGGTTACGGAGTCCTAGGGGAATCAAGCGTATGAGTCTGCTCAGATCAGCCAGTCACTGAACGCCTTGGCACCCATCAGCAAATGCTGATAGCGCTATTCAAGGTGTGACAGACCGTCGCGCTGACCAAAGGTCTTTTTTTAACACAACTGTCGTGCTATAAAGTTGTCAAAACGCTCCTCCCCTACCTGCGCCCTGCGTAACCAGATAGGACATCAAGGGGGAGCAACTACAAAAAACCGGAGGTACTGAGTCGATGAATCGCTCTATTGAGTTTTGGCAAACCAAAGTTGCTGGCCTGAAACCTGAAGGGAGGGCCTTCATCGATGGGAAGTACGTCGACTCGATCTCAGGTAAAACCTTTCCTTGTATAAACCCTGCAACCGGGAAAGAAATTGCTCAGATCGCCGAGTGCGAACGGGCAGATGTCGATCTGGCCGTTTCGGTTGCCAAGCGCCGCTTCGATAGCGGTGTCTGGGCTAAACGCTCCCCTACCGAACGCAAAACCGTTTTGCTGAAACTGGCTGCGCTCATCCAGGACAACATGGAGGAGCTTTCCCTGCTCGAGTCTCTCGACATGGGCAAGCCAGTCGAGGTGTCTTACGCCTACGAAATGCCGGAGCTGGGCGGTTATGTGCAATGGGTCGCTGAAGCCGTCGATAAGCTTTACGACGAGGTAGCGCCGACTGCGCTGGGTGACCTCGCACTGATTCGTCGCGAGGCGCTCGGGGTCGTTGCCTGCGTTGTACCGTGGAACTTCCCGCTGGACATGGCCATTTGGAAATGTGTCCCTGCTCTGGCAATGGGCAACTCGGTAGTTCTCAAGCCCGCTGAGCAATCTTCCCTTACCGCCATCAAGCTGGCAGAACTGGTTAAAGCTGCTGGGGTGCCAGACGGCGTGTTTAACGTAGTGACTGGGTTTGGTGAGACCGTAGGTGCGCCGCTCGGCCTGCACATGGACGTCGCCTGCTTGGCTTTCACCGGTTCGACCGAGGTGGGCAAACACTTCCTCAGGTATTCCGCAGAATCCAACATGAAACTGGTTTGGCTGGAGTGCGGTGGCAAGAGCCCTAACATCGTCTTCGCCGACACTGAGAACCTCGACCAAGCAGCCAAACTCGCTGCCCGCGTTTTCTATAACCAAGGAGAAGTCTGCTCCTCCCCCACCCGTTTGCTCGTTGAGGAGGGTATCCACGACGATTTCGTTGCCCAGGTCATCAAGTACGCCAAGGACTACGAGCCGACCGACCCGCTGGATCCTAATGCCTTGATGGGCGCTATGGTTGAGGACATCCACACCCAGCGCGTCATGCGTTATGTTGAAACGGGCAAGACTGAAGCAACCTTGGCCTACGGTGGCGAACAGGTTGTGATCAACGGAAGCTCCAACTTCATCCGCCCCACCATTTTCACGGGCGTGAACAACGAAATGCGCATCGCCAAGGAAGAAATCTTTGGCCCAGTCCTGAGCATCATCAAATTCAAGACCGAAGCGGAAGCCATCGAGATCGCGAACGACTCGATATACGGCCTGATGGCCTCTGTATTTACCTCCAACCTCTCGCGCGCCCACCGTGTCTCTGAAGCTTTGAAAGCTGGGACGGTCACCGTCAATACCGTAGACATGGTCTCTCCGCTTGTACCGTTCGGCGGGGTGAAGCAGTCGGGCAACGGCCGCGATAATTCCCTGCATGCGTTCGACAAATACTCGTCTCTGAAAACCACTTGGATCAAGTATTGAGCGGGGTGCGCCATGAGTTTCGATAAAGTTGTCATTATCGGTGCCGGCCAAGCCGGCTTCCAGGTCGCAGCCTCACTGCGCCAAGGTGGTTACGAGGGTTCTGTGACGATCGTCGGTGACGAGAACAACATCCCTTACCAGCGCCCACCACTGTCGAAGTCATACCTGAAAAACCTGGCTGACGAGACCTCAATACAGCTGCGCCCCGCCAACTTCTACGCGGACAATCGCATCGAAATGATCAAGGGAGACAAAGTTGAGCGAATAGACCGGGCGGCCAAGGTCGTTGTAACAGCCAGTGGCAAAGTGTTGGCTTACGACAAATTGGCCATTACCACCGGTACCCGACCGCGTCCGTTGGATCTCCCTGGGGCCAAACTGCCAGGCGTTCACGCCCTGCGCTCCTTCCTGCAAGCAGCTGACCTGCGCGATGACATTCAAACCAAGCAGAACATCGTCATCATCGGCGGCGGGTTCATCGGGCTGGAAGTGGCAGCATGTGCAGCGGGTCTTGGCAAGACTGTAACCGTCCTCGAATACGCGCCTCGCCTGATGGGGCGGGCCGTTTCCACCGTGAGCTCCGACTTCTTCAAGGCTTATCACGAAAGCATTGGCGTTCGGGTCATTACCGATGCCCGTATTGAGCGGATCAAAGGGGTTGAGCGAGCCAAGGGCGTATCACTCCACAATGGTGAACAGATTCCATGTGACCTGATCTTGGTCGGTGTAGGCGCTCTTCCCAACGTCGAGCTTGCAGAACATGCAGGCCTAACTTGCGATAACGGGATTCTGGTAAACGAGTTCGCCGTCACCTCAGACGCCGACATCGTCTCAGCAGGCGACTGCACCAATCACCCCAATCCTTTTGCCAATGGCAGGTTCCGGCTGGAGTCGGTGCAAAACGCCATTGACCAAGCGAAGGTTGCTGCTGCCAGCATGCTCGGTACCGCCTCCGCCTACAGCGCAGCGCCATGGTTCTGGTCTGATCAGGGGGAAATCAAACTGCAAACCGTCGGTTTGCCCTTGGGCACGGATGAATTGGTTGTGCGTGGGTCGCCGGACGAGAAGAAGTTCAGTGTCTTCCACTATCGCGAAGGCAAGTTGATAGCAGTTGAAAGCATCAACTCTGCAGGTGACCACATGGTGGCCCGCAAGCTGATCACCACAGGCACCAGCCCCTCGCCCGCCCGGGTCTGCGATTCAACGGTTGAGCTGAAGTCGCTACTCGCGGGCTAATGCCCCCTACCCGACACCTGGAAGAGCCTCATGACTCAAACAATCAACATCAATGCGCCTTTCGACGGTGCACTGCTGGCAGAGCTGCCTGTTTCAAGCGATCAACAAATTGAGCAGGCGCTGGCTACTGCCCATGCTCTGTATCGAGATCGTAATGGCTGGTTGAAGAAGGCCCAGCGAATCGAAATTCTCAAGAAAGCTGCCACCATCATCACTGGTCGCCGCGAGGAGCTGGCCTGCCTGGTAGCGCAGGAATGCGGTAAGCCTTTCAAAGATGCCCTGATCGAGGTGGATCGCGGTGTCGATTGCCTGCACATCTGTATTGAGGAGATTCGTACCAAGGCTGGCTCCGTCATCCCAATGGAGTTGAATGCCACCTCGGCCGGTCGTATCGCGTTCACTCAACTTGAGCCCATCGGTGTAGTTGTCGGCGTGAGCGCCTTCAATCATCCGTTCAACCTTGTTGTTCACCAGGCTGCCCCCGCTGTTGCAGTAGGTGCTCCCGTAATCATCAAGCCGGCAGCTAAGACGCCTTTGAGTGGTTACGCTTTCATCGAGATTCTCCACGAAGCTGGCCTGCCAAAAGAATGGGCCCAGATCGTACTGCCGGGTAGCAACGAGCAAGTTGGCAAGCTCGTGGCGGATTCACGTGTTGGGTTCTTCTCGTTCATCGGTTCTGCTGCAGTGGGCTGGATGCTGCGTTCCAAGCTTGCTCCAGGTACTCGCTGCGCACTGGAGCACGGTGGTGTAGCTCCAGTAATTGTTGCCCATGACGCCGACCTGCCAATGGCTATTCCTCGACTTGCACGCGGCGGTTTCTGGCACGCAGGCCAAGCATGCGTTTCAGTTCAACGGGTCTTCGCAGACCGCCGCATTGCACGTGAAGTCGCCGAGCGCCTGGCCGCAGTTGCCGAGCAGATGACTGTTGGTAACCCAGTCCTGGAGACCACCGATATTGGGCCGATCATCTCGCATCAAGAAAACGATCGCATTCATCAGTGGGTTCAAGAAGCCATTGCTCAAGGCGCTGAGCTCATCTGCGGCGGCAAAAAAATCAGCGACAGCTGCTACGCGCCAACCGTCTTGCTCAACCCATCTGACGACTCGAACGTGATGCTCAGGGAAGTCTTCGGTCCAGTCATCTGCGTTTCCAGCTTCGACGATATCGACAAGGCGCTGGCTGAGGCGAACTCGCTCGACTTCTCCTTCCAGGCCGCTGTTTTCACTCAGAACCTCGACACCGCCCTGCACTGCTACAAGCACCTCGATGGCACTGCAGTGATGGTCAATGAAAACACCCTGTTCCGCGTTGACTGGATGCCTTTCGCCGGCGCCCGCCACTCAGGCCACGGCGTAGGTGGCATCCCCTACACCATGCACGAAATGCAGGTTGAAAAAATGATGGTTTGGCGCTCTGACGTCCTGAACTGAGAAGTATGAACATGAACAATAAAGATCTTCTGGCGCGCCGCGACAAGGCTCTTCCGCGCGGGGCAGCAACTGCGCTTCCAGTTTTCGTCAAGAAAGCTGCAGGCAGTGAAATTTGGGACGTAGAAGGCAACCACTACGTTGACTTCGCATCGGGCATTGCCGTTAACAACACCGGCAACCTCCACCCCAAGGTCGTAGAGGCCATCGACGCCCAGTTGAAAGATTATGCACACATCGGTTTCCCAGTGCTTTCTTGTGAGCCCTATGTGCGCCTGTGCGAACGCCTGATCGAACTGGCACCTATCCCTGACGCTAAAGCCACCCTGTTCACCACGGGTGCAGAGGCGACTGAAAACGCAGTGAAGGTCGCGCGTTACTACACCGGGCGCCAAGGCATCGTGACCTTCACGGGCTCTTTCCATGGACGCACTCAGCTCGCGTTGGCCATGACCGGTAAGGTTCAGCCACTGCGTACTGGCGTTACTCCATCTCAGGCAGGGGTGTACCAGGTTCCGTTCCCGATCGAACACCATGGTACGAGCGAAGAGGCAAGCCTGAAGGCACTTGATCATTTGTTCCGCGCAACCATCTCACCGGATCAAGTCGCAGCCATCGTTATTGAGCCAGTGCAAGGTGAAGGGGGCTTCTACCAAGCGTCTCCTGCCTTCATGCAGGCATTGCGCAAGCTGTGCGACGACCACGGCATCTGCTTTGTCGTGGACGAAGTGCAGTCGGGCTTCGGCCGCACTGGCAAGTTCTTCGCCACCGAGCACGCAGGCGTGCAACCCGATTTGATCGCTGTTGGTAAGGCCATGGGCGGCGGGTTACCGCTGTCTGGTCTGATCGGTCGTACCGAGGTGATAGATGCTCCACCGCCAGGTTTTCTGGGCGGCACCTTTGCAGGCAACCCACTGGCATGCGCTGCTGCGAATGCTGTTCTGGATGTGATCGAGACGGAGGGCTTACTGGCTCGCGCCAATGTCGTAGGCCAGAAAATTCAGTCGTTCCTGACCGATCTGAAGGGTACTGCCAACGTCCTGCCGCTGGGTGACGTCCGTGGCTTGGGTGCAATGGTCGCATTCGAAATCGTGACCGAACCGGGTACGCACACTCCTGACGCAGATGCCACCAAGCGTGTTGTAGCCAAAGCCAAAGAGCTCGGTCTGCTTCTTCTGCCCTGCGGCTACTACGGCAACACCATTCGCGTATCTGCACCGCTCACGATCAGCGACGACGTTTTGGAAACGGGACTTTCCCGCCTAGCCAGCGCACTCATGGCCTAACCCCTCAACGAGTCGAGATAAGAAAAATGGTCAAGATCACTTTCGTGCAGCCTGATGGTTCATCTGTTGACGTCGACGCAAAAGTTGGCGGCACCGTGATGGAAGCGGCAGTCAACAACATGGTTAAAGGTATTGATGCCGACTGCGGTGGGGCGTGTGCTTGCGCCACCTGCCACGTCTACATCTCTGACGAGTGGAAAGAAAAGCTCCAGGCCGCTGAAGGAATGGAAAGCGACATGCTCGAGTACGCATACGAGCCAGACGCATCAAGCCGCCTCTCCTGCCAGCTCCGTATTACCCCGGAGATGGAAGGCCTGGTCATTCGTGTTCCTAGTCAGCAGAGCTGACTGGGTTTCCTCTAAACAGGAGATGAAACCATGAGTTTCAATCAACCTCTTGGTGGCAATCAAATGCCCCGCTTCGGCGGCATTCCAACCATGATGCGCCTGCCTGAAGCAAAAAGTGCTGCTGGTCTGGATGCATGTTTCGTCGGTGTTCCACTGGATATTGGCGCCTCCAACCGCTCTGGTACCCGAATGGGGCCACGGAGCATCCGTGCAGAATCCTGCCTGCTGCGCCCTTTCAATCTGGCAACCGGTGCGGCGCCTTTCGAGAGCCTGCAGGTGGCTGATATCGGTGACGTGGCCATCAACACGTTCAACCTTCCTGATGCAGTAAAGCGGATTGAAGAGGCCTACGACGTCATCCTAGAACACGAAGTAGCACCGCTCACGCTGGGTGGCGATCACACGATCACCTATCCAATCCTGCAGTCCATCGCGAAGAAGCATGGGCCTGTGGCGCTGATCCATATCGATGCTCACGCTGACGTAGGCGAGCACATGTTCGGCGAGAAGATCGCTCACGGCACCACGTTCCGTCGTGCCTATGAAGACGGCTTGATCAACCCACATCTGACCTTCCAGATTGGCCTGCGTGGTACAGGCTACTCGCCAGACGATTTCAACTGGTCGCGTAGCAAGGGCTTCACGGTAGTGACCGCTGACGAATGCCAAGGGGTATCACTGGCTCCGTTGATGGAATCAATCAAGGCCAAAATCGGCGATACGAAGGTGTATATCTCCTTCGACATTGATGGACTTGATCCTTCGGTAGCTCCAGGTACCGGTACTCCGGAAATCGGCGGACTTACCGCTTACCAAGGACAGCAAATCATTCGTGGGTGTAAAGGCCTGAATGTCATTGGTGGCGACGTTGTAGAGATCTCGCCGCCTTACGACAGCAGCGGCAATACCTCCCTCCTGGGCGCAAACCTGTTATTCGAAATGCTTTGCGTCCTACCCGGCGTCAACTATCACAACGTCTAATAACAACCAACTTTGTGGGTAAAGACTCATGAGCCGCATCGATGTAGACAGCGTCAACCTGGCGGATATGGAATTTTGGAAGCGCTCAGATCGCGAAGAATCCTTTGCCGCACTTCGCGAGCATAAACCGGTGAGCTGGCACGACTTCCCTGAGGCTTCTGCGGAAGCCGGTTGCAAAGGGTTCTGGTCAGTCGTTCGTTACGACGACATCGTCGCAGTGAGCAGTGACGCTAAGACCTTTATCAGCGGCGAAGGCACCATTGTTGGCGACCAGACCGTAGAAGAGGCTCACCAGGAAGGCTGGTTCCTGAACATGGATGCTACTCGCCATTTCAAGCTCCGCCAGGTGGTTGCTCGTGCGTTCTCGCCCCAGGGTGTAAACAAGATGACTGAGGTTGCCAAGGCGTACGCGACCTCCGTTGTGGCAAGTGTTAAAGAGCGCGGCGAATGCGATTATGCCAAAGACGTCGCTCAAGCATTCCCTGTGGAGGTGGTATGCGACTTCCTCGGTGCTCCGAAGGAAAACCGGCGCCGCCTGCACGAGCTCACTGTAACGGCACTTGCGGGAGATACGCTTGGCGTAAACGCTGTTGAAGCGATTACCGGAGCATTCGCGGAGCTGAATGACTACGGCCGATGCCTGGCAGCCGAGAAGCGCAAAAACCCCGGTGATGACATTCTGTCGATGATCCTGGCGACAGAAGTTGAAGGCAAAAAGCTGGACGATGTAGAAGCGGGTTATTTCTTCCAACTGCTCGTCACCGCTGGCATGGAGACAACCGGCACCGTAGGTGCTCACGCCATGAAGTGCTTCCTGGAATTCCCCGAGCAAATGAAGATCTGGGCAAACGACCCCGTGGGGGTTGCCCCCACCGGCTTCGAAGAGCTGGTACGTTGGGTAAGCCCGGTCATGCACATGCGCCGGACTGCCTCTTGTGATACCGAAATCAATGGCCAGCGAATTGCCCAAGGCGACAAAGTGGTCATGTGGTACAACTCCGCGAACCGTGATTCGAGTAAATTCGAGAACCCCTACGACTTCAATGTGTTGCGCTCCCCCAATCCACATCTCGGCTTCGGCGGCGGAGGTCGGCACACCTGCCTAGGCGCCCACCTTGCTCGACTTGAGTTGCCTTTCTTGCTTGCAGAGACACTGAAAGAGCTCAAGGACATCGAACTGGCCGGGGCGCCTGAGATGATTCCTTCTCGTTTCATCAATGGAATCGCCTCTCTCCCCATTCGCTTCAAAAATGCTTAAGGAATGCCAGCATGTCGTTCACTGACAAACGAATCGTAGTCACCGGCGTTTCCTCTGGCGTAGGCAAGGCGACCGCCCTGGCACTGATGAACGCAGGCGCATCTGTCATTGGTCTGGATGTGAAGCCGGCCCAGGAAAACTGCAGCCAGTTCATCCTCTGCGACCTTTCCAACCCAAACTCCATTGATCAAGCACTCACAGAAATCACTCAACCCATTGATGGTCTGGCAAACATTGCCGGCGTGCCAGGTAGCCTGCCAGCTGACCTGGTGTTCAAGGTGAATTTCCTGGGCTTGCGCTATCTCACCACCCAACTGCTACCGAAACTTGCCGACAAAGCATCGGTCGTAAACGTCGCCTCAACAGCAGGTGCGGGATGGCGCAAGCACAAAGCCGTTAGCGAAAGTTTGCTGACCCTGGGTGAATGGCGTCCATGCCTGGAAGCGTTCCAAGCGCTGAATATGGATGCGGTCACCACCTATGACTTCACTAAAGAGCTCGTCATTCTCTACACCATGCTTGTGGCCAGTAACCAGCGGCACCGAGGGGTGCGAGTGAATTCGGTCAGCCCGGGCGCTGTCTGCACGCCTATCCTGGCCGACTTCTACGACACCATGGGTGATGAGCTGCTGCAGAATCTGAAGGAGCAAGCTGGAGGCCGCGATGCTTACCCCGAGGAAATTGCCGGCGCAATTCTGCTGATGCTCGATCCAAGAGGTTTCTGGATCAACGGGACTGATTTAATCGTCGACGGTGGCGCTGAAGTCCTCATGAACCTGGAAGGCCTGGCTACTCCCCCGCTGCCCTTCAACTGAGCTATTTGTGCGCCGGGGCAGCGCGCTGTCCCGGCGCTTCGCGAGCGCAAACCATGAACGACAATTCCCGCGCATTAGCTGATGCAGATGTGATGAACGTCTTGCATCCCTATACCGACGCCCGCAAACATCAAGAGCTTGGGCCCATGATGATTGCGCGCGGCGAAGGTATCTACGTTTACGACTCGGAAGGCAAGGCCTACATTGAAGCGATGTCTGGACTCTGGAGCGTGGCTTTAGGGTTCAGCAATGAACGCTTGATTCAAGCGGCAGCAGCACAGCTTCGAACACTGCCGTTCTACCATACCTTCAATGGGAAGGGACATGCGCCAAGTACCAAGCTTGCTCGGAAACTGGTTGATCTCGCGCCTGTACCGATGAGTAAAGTGTTCTTCACCAACTCGGGTTCAGAGGCCAACGATACAATCGTCAAGCTCATATGGTACCGCAACAATGCTCTCGGCAAACCGCGGAAGAAAAAGCTGATCAGCAGGTTGAACGCCTACCATGGCGTCACAGTGATGAGTGCCAGTCTGACCGGTCTCCCCAACAACCACCGTGGCTTCGATCTACCGCTCGCCCCGGTGTTGCACGTGAGCTGCCCACACTACTATCGCTACGGCCTGCCATCTGAGACTGAGGAGCAGTATGCCGATCGGCTCGCGCAAGAATTGGAAGAGCTGATTCTCCATGAAGGCGCAGACACCATTGCCGCCTTCTTCGGCGAGCCCCTCATGGGCGCAGGCGGGGTCCTGGTGCCACCCGCTACGTACTGGCAGAAGATTCAAGCAGTTTGCCGCAAGTACGACATTCTTCTGGTAGCTGACGAGGTGATTTGCGGTTTTGGTCGCACGGGCTCAATGTTCGGATGCGAGACCTTCGATATCTACCCTGATGCCATGCTCGTATCGAAGCAGCTCTCGTCCAGTTATCAGCCCATTGCCGCAGTGCTGATCAACGAACGCATCTTCGACCCTATCGCCGATCAGTCCCACCAGATGGGTACTCTGGGACACGGTTTCACCGCAACTGGCCATCCTGTTGCATCTGCTGTCGCGCTGGAAAACATTCGAATTATCCAGGAAGAAAATCTCGTCGCACGGGCTGCAGAAATGGGTGCTCTGATGCATGAAAAACTCGGCTGCTACCTCGATCACCCACTGGTTGGCGAAGTGAGGGGGCAAGGCCTGATTGCTGCTGTGGAGCTCGTTTCGGACAAGGCCACCAAAGCCCGTTTCGATCCACCGGGAAACATCGGGGCCTACCTGGCTCAACGAGCGCAGCATCATGGATTCATCACTCGCAATATCGGTGATGCCATCGCATTCTGCCCGCCTCTGATTACCACCGAAGCCGAGATTCAGAAAATCATCGACCGGTTCGAGTGGGCATTGAGCGACACCGAACGCTGGTACCGCTCCCAATGTGCTTAACGTTTCGAAAGGTTGCGCGCTCTGTCCCGAACAGACAGGGCTGATCTAGAGCAATCGGCTCATCGCGGCGGTCACTAGCCACTGACTGCGATGAGCCGGGAAGCGATCAGGGTCAAGCAGGAAGGAAACAAGCAGACCATCTGTTACAGCAACGATGAAGTCAATCTCCTCTTCCAGTTGCCCTTGAATGTGAAATTCACCAGTGTTTAGACCCTCATCAATGTAGTTGCGAAGATGATTCCTGAAGTTTGCATAGACGTCATGGAATTTCCGACGCAGGTTTTCATCTTGACGCGCAGCAGCCCAGAATGACACCGAGATGACGGCATCATGCTCATCACTGATTTGAGGGGTCAGTTCTTCAATGACAGCTCGAACTTTTTCCTGAGCCGTTTGGTATTCCGCAACTCGGTGCTCTATCCGAGAAAATGCATCCTTCGAAATTTCATCAAAAGCGAAATTAATCAGCTCTTCTTTGCTATTGAAATAATGGGCCAGCGTTCCGCTGCTAAACCCGCCTTCGCGGGCAATACCCCGTATCGTTACATTCGCCAGGCCCTCTTTACCAATAGAGCGGATTACCGCCTTGGTGATTTCGGCTTTCCTTACTTCGTGGTCGACAATTTTTGGCATGGCAGAAATAACCGTACAAGTTCTGTGTATCTAATGGTCGCAAGGATGCCGACTCAGCCATTGAAAATCAATGACTTTGACTGCAAACGCGCTGTCGGATCGCATTCATGCCTTGTACGCACCGGGTGCAAGACCACTCCACCGCTGAAATGCTCGGCGAAACCCTGCGCCGTCGCAAAAACCGAGGCTTTCCGCGATATGATCAGTGGGCAGTTTCCCATCCTTCAACATGATTTTGGCTCGCTCGAAACGAACTTCATCGAGGAGCTGACGATAGCTCGTTTTGAACACCCCCAGCTGCCGCCTGAGTGTCCGGGCAGAGCAGTGCATTTGATGAGCCACCGCCTCCAGAGACGCAGGGGTTTGCAGATCACGTTCCAAGATCAGCTTCACACGTTGGAGCCATTCCCTTTCGGCAGCGTACTCACGGTTTTGCCTTCGGCATGCTTCGATAATTTCCAGGTGGGACACCGCATCGCGCATGGGCATCTTCACGTCTAACAAAGCCGCGTCGAAGATCATCAAGTTGCGAGGCTGATTGAACGTTACCTTGCACTCCAAATGCTCTTGGCACAGGGCCGCATGGCTAGGTGGCACGCAGCCCTCGAAGGTCACTTCATCGAGTACAAACGCCTGTTCCATGATGTCGCTGCAGCTGCGCTTGAATGAGGAGATAGCCAGCTCCGCATAGGAAACCTTCAAATCAGCGGCCCCCGAGTAGCCGCTAAAAATCACGCTTGCCCGCCCCTCTCGCTCATCAAGTGCCAGGTTGAAACCGTTAGCAATGAGCGCTGGAAACTCAGCTGCCACATTCAAAGCATCGCGGAGAGTCGGCGCGGTGAGCAGCGCATAGCCCAGCAAGCCATAGACAGAAACCCGAGCATTCAAACCGATCTCCATCGTGATATTCCTATGAGGGAACATCGCATTGACGTTGCGATAGATCACATACTCATCAACGATTTTGATTTTCCGGGTCAGGTCGTCGAGCATTTCGAGGGTGATCTCGCTCCCCTCAAGCGCGGAAGCGGGATCCCCGCCCGCCGCCCTGACCTGACCAATCAGTTGTCTTGTGTGATGCAGTGACGTCAACGAACAGCTTTTCCAACCACTCATGAGTGCATTCTCAAGAAAACCCGGAAATCTGCAGGGCGACGCCTGGACGCCCACCCACGACCCAAGCGCGCATTACCACTACCCTGCTGCAGTAGCAGCACGGGCAGCGAGCCAATGCATCAGTGTGCAGAGTATTTCCCGAGTTTTCATGGAGATCGGCCTTCTTAGCGTTTTTCTAGGTCGCATGACGCTCAAAGGAGCGGATCATGCGTGATCATCTCCGTCTCTTTTTAACACGGCCGTCGTGCTAACAAAAGCGAAGTGACGAACGGCACCTGCGGTGCCGGTACCGCCGTCGCCACCGAGGCAAAAAAAAGCCAGGCATGAGCCCGGCTGAAATGTGCGGAAAAGGTAAATCAGAAGCTTTTGGTAACGCCAACGACCACCCTTGCGGCGCAAGACTCTTTGTCCCCCTGGAATTGGAGGCATTCGGTTTCCGACAGGTTGGTAGCCACGTAACTCGCCGACCAATCCAACGTGCGCCAATTTTTGCTGACCTTGACCTCCCACTCACGGTAGGAGTCGTTGCCACTGCCGCTAGAGGAAAAGAAGGTAGGGTCTTTGTAATCGGCGAGGCCATACCGAATATCCAGGCCGATGCCATAGGGCAAGTCTTTGACGCCATAGCCGATGGAGGTATACAGATAGGTTTGATCACCGAAGTAATCGTCCGAGTAATAGCTACTGAGCTTAAAGCCAAAGGCAGTTAACACTGCATAGGTCTCGGTCGCATTCAACAGCGTTCCCTTTGGGAAGGTGTACTTGATATATCCCACGTCGATTCCAACCGCATCGGTAAACTGATGGGTGTAGCCAGCGAAATAATCGGCTTCGTAGCGAGCATCGATTCCATTTATATCGACATTGGAACTCCAGACGCCGGCATAGAGCCCACTGGAGTGGGCCAATGTAGCAGTACCCTGAACGGCAGGCTTGCGCTGCGTATAGGAGATACCGCGCATCGAGTATTCAGACAGCGCCCCGACAGAGCCTATCAGTTCAACATGCTCGCTCAGGGATACGGCTTGAGCCTGCGCACCATAAAAAATTCCAGTTCCCACAACGAGGCTCAACAGTGTTTTTTTCATGATCATTCTCTATGTTGTTTTTATGGCAGATACGAGCAATGCATGTGAAAAACTTAGGACACAGCTAGACTTGCCCACCCGCAAACGCGGATTGGACATAGGCACAGGAGAGCAGACGAAGAAGGCGACGATAGCGTCTGACAGACACAGGGCACCTCGTATTATTAGTTCATGCACTTTCGGCAGCAGAGGCTAATCCGCTTTGCTTGAATGTTCCGCTAGGCTTTTTTTTATTGATATAGCCGAGACGGCCAAAAACTAACCACAAGGGCCATAAGGCTTTGAGGCTAGCGGTGAAAAATGGCTTGAAGGATGAAGGCGCCCGAGGCACTCAGGCGAGCGACACCACCGGTGAAGACCCGCTCTGGCTGTGGAGTGCTGACAGCCGGCTTAACCGGCATAGCCAGGCAGGTTGATTGGTTTGATCAAACTGATGAGCGCTTTGACGCAGCCTGGCAAAGCTTCATATTTACGCACCACGATGCTGCGCTCCCTCACGGCCCAGGACTCGTCCAATGGCTTGACTGAGATGTTCATCAAGCGCTGATGACGAAGAGCCGCTGATTCAGGGATCACGCCGATGCCGACGCCAGCTTCTACCATCCTGCACACTGATTCAAAACTGGACACCTGAATTCGCCAAGTCAGGCTATGGCCTACCTGCCTGGCCTGTTCCCTGAGAAATTCATGAAGGGTACTCCCCTCCTGCAAGCCTATCTGGGGATAGCGAATCAGCTCATCGAACTTGATTGCCTCAGGTGCCTCGAGTGGATGACTTTGGGGCAGCACCAGCACCAGACGGTCTGTGCTGAAGTGGATGATTTCGAGGTCTTTCGCCGAGATGGGACCGGCAGTAATTCCCATATCTGTAGACCCATCAAGCACGCCCCTGACGATGTCAGAAGAATGGCGTTCCTGCAGATCAATCGTGACACCTGGATAGCTAGCGAGAAAACCGGCCAATACCTGCGGCAGGCATTCACTCACCGCCGTCGTGTTCGCGAAGATCCTGATATGCCCGGAAACTTCAGCGCCGTATTCATCGAACTCGGTCTTCAAATAACCAAGCTGACGCATGATGAGGCGGGCATGCGTCAGAAGCCTGCGACCACCTTCAGTGAGGCCTACCCCGCGACTATCTCGATAGAGCAGCTGCGTGTTCAGCTCCAACTCAAGGGCCTTGATACGGACGCTTGCCGCTGCAGGAGACATGAAGGAGCGTTTGGCCCCCTGCGTCAGGCTTGGGGCTTCGGCAATCTGGATGAATAGCGCCAAATCTTTGAAATCGATATTCATGAAGGCGCCTCGCCTGGATTTGATTGGCGTTAGGCTACACCGAACGCCTGCTTAATAGAATAACGATTCACAGAACGCTCGGTCGTGTTCATGCTTGCCCTAACACCAGATGGCCATCACCGAACATCAGCGATGGTCACCTCCTCGAACAACATTGTTTCCCGCTCCTGACGATCATTCTTGATCGTCAGGTCGTTAGGCCAGTGGCTTTACGGAGTACGCCGTGACCGATTTCACTCCCGCTCCTCGTCCGCTTGATGGCATCACTGTAGTTAGCTTTGAGCATGCCATCGCAGCGCCCTTCTGCACTCGCCAACTCGCCGACCTGGGTGCTCGCGTTATCAAAATCGAGCGGCCAAACGTGGGTGACTTCGCCCGGGCTTATGACAACCGCGCCAAGGGCCTGTCCTCGCACTTTGTGTGGACGAACCGTTCTAAGGAAAGCCTGGCTCTGGACGCCAAAAAGCCAGGCGCCGACCTAATTGTCGAAGCCCTCTTGGCCAAGGCTGATGTTTTGGTACAAAACCTCGCCCCAGGTGCAGCCGCTCGAATGGGGGTGTCCTTCGAAGCCTTGCATGAGCGCTTCCCTCGGTTGATCGTGTGTGACATCTCGGGTTATGGCGAAGGCGGTCCTTATGAACAGAGGAAAGCCTACGACCTGCTGATTCAGAGCGAGGGCGGTTTCCTGTCCGTGACGGGTGGCGCCGGTGAAGAAGAAATCGCCAAGGCAGGTTGCTCGATTGCCGATATTGCGGCGGGTATGTATGCGTACACGGGTGTGCTGTCTGCCCTGCACCTGCGGAACAAAACTGGCAAAGGGAGCCGCGTAGACGTGAGCATGCTGGAGAGCCTTGTCGAGTGGATGGGCTTCCCGCTCTACTACGCCTACAACGGTGCCACCCCACCAGCTCGTGCCGGCGCCTCCCACGCAACGATCTACCCATATGGCCCATTCCCGACCAGCCCGGAGGAGACCGTGATGCTTGGCCTGCAAAACGAGCGCGAATGGGCGTCGTTCTGCGAGAAGGTCTTGCAGAAGCCAGAGCTGCTTCAGGATGAACGATTCGATACCAATGCCAAGCGCTCCGCGAACCGTGATGCCCTGCGGGCAATCATCATCGAGAAGTTTGCTGAGCTCGGTAATGAGGAGGTCATCGCTCGCCTCGATGCTGCCCCGATCGCAAACGCTCAAGTCAACAACATGCACCAGGTCTGGCAGCACCCACAACTGCGTGCCCGCGAGCGCTGGGTTGAGGTGGACTCCCCTCAAGGCAAACTGCCCGCCCTCCTCCCCCCAGGGGCTAACCGTGCCTACCAACCTCGAATGGACGCTATTCCATCGATTGGCCAACACAACCAATCCATCCTGAAAGAGCTGGGCTACTCCGAATCCCAAATCGCCGAGCTGAAGGAAGTAGGTGCACTGTGACCACTCGTAAATCTCGCCTGATCCGCAGCGCCCTTTTCGTTCCTGGAAGCCGCCCAGAGCGTTTTGCGAAGGCTTTGGCCAGCGGCGCCGACGTCGTCATCGTGGACTTCGAGGACGCTGTTGAGGAAGAACTGAAAGCGCACGCCCGCGACAACCTGGCTGCTTTTCTGAATGAGAATCCAGATGCTTCTGTGGTGGTTCGCGTCAACGCTGCTGACCATCACCTGCACACCGATGACATCCAGTTCTGCGGCCGCCATCAAGGCATTGCAGCAGTCATCTTGCCCAAAGCTGAAACCGCACAACAAGTGCTCGTTGCAGCCGAATGCAAGAAACCTATTTGGCCGTTGATTGAGAGCGCAGCCGGATTGTCCAATTTGAGCGAAATCGCTGAGGTTTGGGCCGTCGAGCGCCTGACCTTCGGGGCGCTTGACCTGGCTCTGGACTTGGGAGTCCGTGCATCCAGCCCAGCCGCCTATCGGGTGCTCGACCAAGTGCGCTACCAAATGCTGGTCAACAGCACACTCCATGAGCTGGAAAAGCCGTTGGATACCGTATTCCCGAACATTGCAGATTCGGCGGGGCTCTCGACATTTGCAAGCGACGCTCGAGATCTCGGCTTCGCAGGAATGTTGGCGATTCATCCATCCCAGGTCGCGGTCATCAATGACGTCTTCACGCCATCTCAAAGCGAAATCAGCTGGGCAAAGCGTGTTATTGAGGCCGCTTCTGGGGCACCAGGCGCATTCCGCCTGGAGGGCAAAATGATTGATGCACCAGTGATTGCCGAAGCCGAACGCATTGTTGCCTTCTACGGGGCATGATGCCTCGCTGGCGCGATCATCGCTCGTGAACTTGGAACTCCAGTTGCCTTGGGATGTGGCGACGCAACGCACCGCCTAATCGCAATCCCGCATTGTGGGAATGATTGATAAACTACCTGGTAGTCGCGCATCAGGCCCCCTCAGGTCGTGGTATCTATCATCAAAAAGAGAGGGTGATATGGAACGAGCCAAGGGTACTGCCGCGCTTGAAAAAGCGTTCGATTTGTTAGAGGCGATCGGTCTGTCAGCTGAGGGGCTTGACCCCCAGCAGCTCAACGCGCGGGTCAATCTGCCCCGGGCCACCTTCTACCGCTTGCTAGGGCTCTTGATTGATCGTGGAATGATCAGGCGCGACTCCACCGGCAAACGCTATCGCCTGGGTTTTCGTTATCTAGAAATGGTGCGCGGCGCCTGGCTTGAGCCCGACCTTGTCGCTGCAGCCAGCTTTGAACTCAGGTCGTTGCGCGACTTGACAGGCGAGACCACCTATTTGGCGATACGTGATGGTGAGCACGTCTTGTCTCTCGAGCGATGCGACGGCGCTCATAGCAACCGTTCTGCTGCAGCTATGGGGCAACGCAAGCCGATGCACTGCACCGGCCAGGGTAAAGCGATCCTGAGTGCAATGGCTGAGGGCGAACGGCGCGATCTGCTGAAACAAATGCAATTGGAGCCACTTACCCCACTCACCATTACTGATCGCGCACGGTTGTTGACCGAGCTCGAGGTCACCCGCACCCGTGGTTATGCAATCGACGATGAGGAAATTGCCATGGGTATTCGGTGCGTAGCTGCACCGATCATTGACGCTTCAGGCCAAGTACGGGGGGCGTTGAGCATCGCCGGTCCTGCTTACAGACTCACACGCAAACGCCTGGACCTTCTTGGGCCAGAAGTCGCAGCCTCAGCGCAACGAGTCGGCAGTCAATTGACGGTTCGACATGTCTGCAACGCGCCGGATGTCTTGCAGCCAATCGATGACCGTTGGGCGTTTCTGGGCGGCTTTCCCCGCTGGAGTGGCCGAGAGAATTGCCTGTATTGGGTCGACCGCCTTGCCCCTGCTGTCTACCGATACGACGCTGAGGGCACGGAAAAAGTGTTCCGTCCCGAACACCCGGTAATCGGTATGGAGCTAACCGCTGATGGTCAATTCATCGCACTGGAAAATGAGTACTTGTTTATCAGAGAGGGCCGGGTTCGCAGTCGTGGGCAATGGGGATTCGGGGTCCCGACCTGCATCTGTAGCGACCCACAGGGGCGGATCTGGGCCGCTATTCGTATGAGCAGTGGCCAATGGAAAGTCGGCGAGGTGCACCGTGACGGGACATTAGCCAGCCATTGGCAATTCAACGAAGCAATAACAGCCTTGTCCTGGGACCCTCACCGCTCCCAACTTTTTGCACTGGCTACCGACTCCGGCACGCTGTTCAGACTCGAGTCAAATGGTCAGGTTCGTCGTTTCGCCACGCTTCCCAAGGGTTCGGGCCTGCTAAGCGGCCTTGCCGTGGATGAACAGGGTAACGTGTGGACCGCGCTGTCTGACGGCTGGAGCATCGTCAAGTTCGACCGTGACGGAAACATCGAGCAGATGCTTGGCGTCCCTGTAGCCTCGCCTACGGACCTATGCTTTGGCGGTAGCGACGGCACAACCTTGTACATCACGTCTTCGCGCCAAGCTGTCAGTCGTCAGGCACTCAAAACAGCACCTTGGTCGGGCACGGTGATGTGCACCCCCGTGGACAGTCGCGGAGCCCCCGCGACTGTCACACGCGGCCCTGCCTGAGTTACTTGAGGGCGAAGGTGTAGCTGAGGATTACCCGGTTCTCATCCCTTCGCCCGGTGACATCCCCTTGGATCTCAACGTTGCGCCAGCGCAAGGCCAAGTCCTTCAAAGGCCCGCTTTGGATGACATAAGTAATGTCCACGTTGCGCTCCCATTCTTTGCCGGACTGGCCATTGACCTCGAAGTCATCACCACGAACGTATCGGGCAAACGCCGAAAGACCGGGCACCCCAAGACCTGCGAAGTCAACGTCATAGCGCGCCTGCCACGAGCGCTCACCGGCTCTGTCGAAGCGCAGGACCTGGATGGCGTTGGAAACACCCGGAAGGTCCGTGTCATGCAGGAAAGGTAAAGCACTATCCCCCGCATTGTACTGATATCCCAGCGTGACTTTTTGATAGCCGTAGGCGGCGCTCAGTAGTCCGGAAGTCATGCGGCTGTCGAGGTCGCCGGCACGTGCGGCGCCGTCCTCTTTACTGTCGAGATAGTTCAGCGTGCCGCTCAGGCGCACGCCCCCAAGGTCCACATACTTCGTGCCGGTATACAGCGTCTGCTGATAGACATCTTCCAGGCGTCCACCCCAAACCCCAACCGACAGACTGGGGTCAGGCAGCCAGGTCCCGCCGAGATAGTTGAACCGATCACCTGTCACGTTTAAATAGTTGCCGGTCTGCATATCACGGCTACCACTGAATTCGCGATAGTTGACTTGCCGCATTTGCCCAAGGCTGAAGCTGAAGTGATCGAGCTCGTTGATATCGAGCATCGCGCCCTCAAAGAATTGTGGCAACAACCGAGAATCGCCAGCATAGACCAGGGGTATCTTCGGAAACAGCCCGCCTACCTTGAGCTCAGTTTTCGACACTTTAAACTTTACAGCCGCCGTCGCTTCGGAATACTCGTCCGCCGAGCGTGGGTCCGCATTGCGCGGGGCGCCGGCACGTTTATACGCGCCGGGTAACAAGGCGCTGCCACTACGATCCGGTGAAGAGTCTAGTTTCAGGCCCAAACCTGCGTAGACATCCACACCGACAGCAACCGGCGTGTCGGTATACCCAGATTGGGCCTTGAAGATGAACCCCTGCGCCCATTCTTCGATTTTTGACTGGGCGGGAGCGGTCGAATCACGTAGATCGTGGTTGTAGTAGAAATTGCGCAAGGTAAGGTTGGCCTTGCTGTCCTCAAAAAAGGCAGCTTGTGCCGACAATGGAATGAGCCCTGATACACAAAGCGCGATGGCGGATACGGACGGAGAGCGTGATTGACTGAATTGCATTTTTATTATTTTCCCTTCGGACGATTCAGTGAGTGCAGCGGGGGTACCGCTGCGGGCAGGAGTCAGCGGGGTGACCAGATAAAGCGCAAGTTCGCATCCAATGTCTGGCCAGGCTGGACAACATGCGTGCCTTGGTCTGCCCACTCGTTGACAGGGCTATTGAAAGCGTCCGCCAAATGCGAGACGGGCTCCAGGCACAGATAAGGAGCATGGTTGGGGGCAAACGCAACGAAATGGGTAAGTGGCTCTTCTGCCTTCATGAGCAACTGGCCTTGGTGATAATCAACCTTGAGCTCGCCATCCCACTGCGAACCGTACAAGGCCAACTCCCGTTCCAAAGCGTCATCGATGATGACCGGCGTGCTCTGCACTACCGAGTTACCGGTGGGCAGGTACTCATCATCGATCTGCCAGGCGCGCCCCACATTGAACTCGACACGCATCCCTGGATGACGATGGAAATAGGGATGCAGCCCAAGGCCTGCGGGCATTGATGTGTCACCCAAGTTGGTAACGGCAAGCCGTACAGAGAGGGTATTGCCGTCCAGGGTGAAACGTTGCTCAAACTTTACTGGCCACGGCCAATGTTCGCCCCCGTAAAGGCAGGCCAGCATGACGCTGTCTGCACTCCGTGCGGCCACCGTCCAGGGCAATGTTTGCCCTACCCCATGCAGGGTATGCGGGAGTGCCGCAGGATGCGGAGGCAGGGAGTAGGATTTCCCCTCATACACCAAGTTCGCCTGACGAACCCGGTTTGAATAAGGCATGAGCGGATAGATCCCCCCCCTTGGCCATGCCAGAGGATCGAAGGTGTCGGCTGCCAGCGGGGTCATGATGTCCACGCCATCCGCCTGCATCAGCGCGACGCGTCCGCCCCACTCGGGAATCAATGACAACGACCAGGTTTTATTGCTGAGTTCTATGCGAGTCATTGGCAGTTCCTTGTTTCACGCATGCAGCGTCCCGCCCGGCGCGTTGGACGCGCCGGTGGGTGTTGTTATAAAAGTCGCGGTTCGGGCGGGCTCAGCTTCGGCGGAACTGCTCGAATACGTTCATGTTCATTTCAAGCCCAAGCCCTGCTGCAGTTGGAACTTGCATCAGTCCATCGTGCAACAATCCTTTGATGTCATAGAGCCAACCATCCGTTTCAACATAGTGATACTCCACCAACGGCACGCCGGGCTGAACAGCGGCCAGGTGAAGACTCGCGAGCAAACCGGGGCCGAAGTACGGACTATGAGGCAGAACCAACGTGTCGTACTGCGCGGCTAAATCAGCGATGCGCATGCACTCGCTAATGCCGCCGACCTTGGTGACCGATGGCTGGATAGAGTCCACTGCGCCTTGTCGAAGGGCTTCTTCGAATTGCACCGCTGTACACCAGTTCTCACCGGCGGAGATGGACACACCCTGTCCGCGCAGACTCGCCAATGCCTGGAAATCTTCTGGCGGGAAGATCGGCTCTTCCAACCATGCCAACTCGAGCTCAGCCAATGTTGGCAACCATTCGCGGGTGGCATTGATTGACCATGAACAGTTGACATCGGTGGCCAGAGGAACGTCATGGCCGATGGCACGACGGCATTGGGCAACTTCTCCGACAACGTTTTCGTGCAACTTGATGTGCTTGAAACCTTCGCTCAGCGCGCGCTCGCACACTTTCGGCGCAATCGAGCCTTCGCCATAACGAACCAGGCTGGCATAAGCGGGGATGGCGGCGCGAGTACCGCCGCCTAGCAGGCGGTGCAGCGGCAGCCCCTCACGCTTGGCCTGCAGATCCCACAAGGCCATGTCCACACCAGACAAGCCGAACATCGTCACGCCGTAACGGCCAAAGATGTGCAAGCGAACTTGGGTGTCCAGATTCCAGGCCGCGATATCGGTGATGGTCTGTTCCACAGCGAGCGGGGTGATCAAACGATCGATCATCGCCTTTACCGAGTCCGCCACGAAATAACCGAATGCTTCGCCCCAGCCAACATTGCCGCGCTCGTCTTCGACCCGCACCAATACGTTTTCCAGCGTGTGCCAGGTCATCGGCGTGATGGTTTTGGCCTTGCCTCCGTCGTGGAACGGTATCTCGACCACAAAGGTCTTGATACTGGCGATTTTCATGACTGCGCTCCAAGCACGCTCACCAGTGGCGCACCGGCATAAGCCCCACCTACATGGTCGCGGCCTGAGGTGTTCGGGTCCATGGCCTCGTAGGGCAGGAAGCCAGGTGCCAGATGGTCTTTGGCATTGTCTTTTGGCTGATAACCAAGGGCCCGGGCGCGAGCGTTGTCGAACAGCGGGTTGGGGCTTTCCGACACACCGTACACGATTTCGTGACGGACTTCGGGGTGCTCCAAGCCAATGCGTACCAACTGGGCAAGGTCTCGGCTACTGGTCCACATCCGCAGACGACGGGCGTCTGAAACCTTGGCGTCGGCGTTACCGATCCGAATGATGAAGGTGGCCAAGTCATATCGCAGGGAGAATGCAGCACAGGCAGCTTCGCCGAAGACTTTGCTCATTGCGTAGTAGCTGTCAGGCGCTGGCAGCGCGTCATCGAAGGTCGCGGCCGCGTCGGTCCTGTACTGCCCCACTACATGGTGGCTGCTGGTGAAGAGGAAGCGCTTCACGCCATGCCGTTGTGCAGCTTCGAGAAGGTACAGCGTTGCATGATAGTTTGGCTCGACCGTGGCTTGGAACGCGATGTCAGTGCCGTGCGCGCACGCCAGATGAAGAATGCCAAACGTGCCCTGCACAGCCCGATCAACCAGCGCGGGGTCGGTAAGGTCACCCACGATTTCGGTTTCTCCGGGCTGCAGATCGTCGACTGGCCGGCGATCGAGTAGCCGCAATTGATAGTGCTCACGTAGCAATGGGCGAAGCGCAGTACCGACGATGCCAGCGGCACCGGTGATCAGTAAGGTTTGCATTTCAGGTACTCCTCGAATTGCGGGGCTGCTGCGCCGACAAAGCGGCGCGGCAGACTTGTTTCACACGCTGGCGGCGGGAGCCGGCTGGACCGCGGCGCGCTCGTTAACGAACAGGGCTACGATCACAGCGCCAACGATGCCCAGCGCACCGGCCAGGGCGAAGCCGCTGGCGAATGTGCCGGTAGATTGAATGATGATCCCGGTAACCGTAGGTGCGACGATCCCGGACAGGTTGGCCAGGCCGTGCATGAAGCCACCAGCGGTACCCACCTGATGATCCGGTACGGCGTCCTGGATCATGGACCAGTAGGCCGGTGCCGACAGCATCAGGAAGCCAACGGCAACGGTCATCACCGCCACTGCTGCACTGATACTTTCAAGTTGCCCAGTCAGCGCTACACAGCTGGCAGCTACCAGCAGGCAACTGACGAGCACCAGCTTGCGCGAATACAGCCGTCGGCCGGTACGCTTGAACACCCAGTCGATCAACAACCCGCCACCGATGAAACCGAACGTACCCACCAGCCATGGCAGTGCCGTCACCATACTCATCGACTTCAGATCGATACCCTTGGCGTCGATCAAGTAGCTGGGGAACCACGTCATGAAGAAGTACAGGATGTAGTTGTAACAGAACAGCGAAAGCCCTGAGATCAGCACCGCGCGCTGGGTGATGACCTGGATGACTGGGGTGCGCGGTGCTTCGCCAGGTGCCTGTACCGGTGCCTCGCGCTCGGCATTGATCAGCGCCAATTCCTCGCTACTGACCTTAGGGTGCTCCGTGGGTGTGGACGCGGCCATGCGCCACCAGGCTATCGCCCAGAGGATGCCGACACAGGCGATTACCACGAACGCAATGCGCCATCCCAGCCAAATGGCCAGAAAACCCACGATTGGGCCCGCCAGCGCGCCGCCCAATGGGCCGCCCGCTTGGGCGATACCAATGGCACGCGCACGCTCGGTGATCGGGAACCAGCTATTGATGGCTTTGTTCGCAGTCGTACTGACGGGGCCTTCGCCGACGCCAAACAAGGCACGAACGATCAGCAACGACCAGAAGTTGAACGCCAGTGCGGTAGAACCGCACAGGACCGACCAGAAGCCCATCGACCACGTCAGCACACGCTTGGGCCCGAAGCGGTCGGCCAGATAGCCGCCGACGAAGCAGAACAGCGCGTAGCCAAAGAAGAAGCTGCTGAAGATCAGCCCCTTCTCCGATGGCGTCAAATGGTAGTCCTGAGTGATGAAAGGCATAGCGATCGACAGAGCAGCACGATCTACATAGTTGATGACCATCGCGAGGAAAAGCATGGTCAAGATTGTCCAGCGGTAGGACTTTTTGTTATTCATCGGTGACTCCGCGCGCCCTCGTGGGGCGCGTCTGTTGTTATCGTTGTTGGTGTCAGACGGTGTAGTCGACCGCCACCCACTCAAAATACTGCTTCAGGTCTTTCACCAGGTCCTGATGGGCCGGGTGAGGCAGGTAACGTTCGACCGAAGCGGAATCATCGAAATCGGACTCCAGGATATAGTCCCAGCAGATCGGCCTGTCGAGCTCATTGGCCGCCACTCGCCAACCTCGGATGAAGTCGATCTGCTGGGGCAAAGCACGCATGCGCTCGACCAGCTCAGCCTCCAGCTGGGGCTGGACCTCAACGTTCGCATGGCGACGAAACATTACGATATGACGCATCATGACTTCGCCCTCTTGACTACATCTGTGCCCAGGTTGGCGCGTCTTGCAGCGCTACGGGACGAAGGAAACGTTCAAGCGCCGCGTAGCCGACCGAAGTGGTCTGCGGGGCTGTAGACGCCGGCCATGGGCCACCGTGTTGTTGTGCCGCACATACAGCCACGCCGGTGGGCACCCCCTTGAACAGCACGCGCCCTGCAACCTGTTCAGCAACACGAACAAGCGAACGGTTGTCGGGGGTATCGTCATCAGCACCCCAGATCGTGGCAGTGAGCGTGCCACCGATGGCCGTCAGCACCTGTTCAACCTGGCGCAGGTCAGACGCAGTGACGATCAGTGCGGCTGGGCCAAACATTTCTTCGCGCAGGTGAACGTTGGCAATGAACGATGCGGCATCGGTTCGGAAGAGCCGCGGAGCAGGTCCAGCGCCCTCGGTACCTTGGAATATTGCTTTGGCATGAGCCGCCACTACGGCGCTGGCATGCTCGAAACCTTCGCGCATGGATGGGGTCAGCATCGCATGGGTGAGCAGTGGCTCCAGCGCCGCACTCAGTTGTTCAATGAACCGCTCACTTGCCTGGCCTTCGAGCAGCACGATAACGCCAGGGCTGGTGCAGAATTGCCCGCAACCAAGGGTGATCGAGCCCGCCAACGTGTTGGCCAAATTCTGGCTGTCAGCCTGCAGAACGGCAGGCAGCGCCACGAGTGGGTTGATTGAGCCCAGCTCACCGAAGAATGGAATTGGACGAGGACGCTCGTTGGCCAGTTTCCACAAGGCGGTACCACCTTGATAGGAGCCGGTGAAGGCAACCGCTGCGATATCAGGATGTTGCACGAGATAGCCGCCCGCACCACGTGAGGCTCCTTCCACCAACGTGATCAAACCTGCCGGTTGACCTTGAGCTGCTACAACACGGCGAGCGAGTTCGTATACGGCGACGGAAAGCTTAGGGTGCCCGGAATGAGCCTTGACCACTACCGGGCAGCCAGCCGCCAGAGCCGAGGCGGTGTCGCCACCTAGCACAGAGAAGGCGAAGGGGAAGTTGCTGGCGGAGAACATCGCCACCGGGCCCAGTGGCCGCTGGACACGAGTCAGTTGAGGGCGCCCGGCTGGCGGTGCACCTGGGACAGCGTCGTCCACCACTTTGGCATGGGCCGCGCCTTTCTCGAGCTGCTCGGCGAAACCGCGCAACTGGAAAGCAGTACGCGCTACTTCACCATTCAGACGACCAGCGCCCAAGTGGCTTTCGTCGTCAGCAATCGCCACGAGATCCGCCTGCTGGTCCTCCAGCGCTTGAGCCAGCCCCCTCAGCAGTTGCGTGCGTACTTCGACGCTGGACTTGGCCCACAGCGGCGCGGCCTGAACGGCCAAGGCGACGGCGTCGTCGATGGCTTGGTAAGCGTTAACCTGTGTCATGTTCAAGCCTCCTTGTTGGCCGGTTCGAGGTGATAGCCACGACCGCTGTAGTCAAAATCGACCAGTTCGTTGATAGTCACCTGCTTGTCTGCAGGCGAGGCGTAGTAGGCGCGGATCTCGCGGATCAGGCCGCTGTCCTTGTCGAAGATGTACCACTCGTCACCGCGCAGTGCGGTGCCCAGCTTGCTCTTCCAATGGGTCCATTCGATCACTGCTTCGTCGCTGTCGTGGCTAACCAGGATTTTCTCGATCGTCCATTGCGAACCCAGATTCTCCACGCACCATTGCCACTTGCGCGCGATGGTGTCAGCGGTGCGCCACGGGATGTCGGGCAGCCCATCGGGGAAGTAATGCACAGCGTCTGGGGTGAAGCAGGACACCAGCTTGTCGTAATCGGCTTCGTTGCAGGCATCGAAGTAACGGCGAATGGTCTGGGCGTGCTTGTGCTCTGCCACGGGCTCAGTCCTTCTTGTCGATGATGGATGGGATGGCCGGACGCCCTGACGCTACCCAGTCCTGATAGGCCGCAACGGCCTCGGGGCTTGGTGGGTAAACACCCCACAGCGGCTCACCAGAGGCGATACGCATGGCCAGGTAGTTTTCGATGTCATCTTGCTCAAGGCATACATCGGCCAACTCTGCGGCCAGATGCGCAGGGACCAGGGTCAGGCCATCAGCATCACCAACGATCACATCACCTGGGTAGACAGCAATGCCTGCACAGCCGATAGGCACTTGCAGGTCAGCTACGTGGTGATAGGAAATACGGGTAGTTGCGGTGATTTCTCGAGCGTAAGCCGGCAACGGCATCTCTGCGATTTCGCTGCCGTCGCGCAGGGCGCCGTCGGTCACGATACCGCGGGCACCGCGGGCGAGCAGGCGGGTGACCAGAATATTGCCAGCAGAAGCTGCGGCCGGGTCGTTGCGGCTGTCGATGACCAGCACATCACCCGGCTGAATCTGCTCAACACCCTGCCACTGCAGATTGTCGCCGTTAGGCTTGGTGGTCATGGTGCCGTAAGTGTCGATGTCTTCGCGTGCCGGGATAAACCGCATGGTGAATGCTCGGCCCGCAAAAGGCTTGGCATTTCGGCTCATGGCTTTCAGACCAACGAACGCTGGCTGACGGAAACCGCGCTTGAACAATTGCGTGGTCAGCGAGCCGCTGGAGCAACGGGAAAGTTTTTCCAGGGTTTCATCGCTTACAGCGACGCTGCGATTGGCACTGTTGTCGTAGTCATCGGCGTATTGGTGGATAGCCATTAATTATTCTCCAGGCTGAATGGGACGGCAGGCTGGTTGAGCCAGCAACTGGAGCCGATGCTAGGTGCTAGCCCTCCTGCGACAAAATGTCATCGTCACTTATCAGCCCTGCTTGTCCCATATAGCGAGAGTTCTGCCTGCAGGGCTTTCGCAAAGCCGCGCCCACGCCTGCTGAGCGAGATAGGCTGCGCAAGCCTTTCAGCCCTGGAACAACGCAATGACTCACTATGAACTCGCCCCCAACCTTGCGGCTTACGTTGCTGCCAGCGCGACCTTTCGAGCGGAGAATGAAACCCTGGAATGCAAACGCGCAGCTTTTGCCAGGGCCTGCCGTCACTTCACCGAGCAGGCGCCCGTCAACGTCACGTTCTTCGATGATGCGGTCGATGCATGCGCGGTGCGTATCTACCTGCCAGTCAGCGAAGCGCCGGCCGGGGGGTGGCCCACACTGCTGTACATCCATGGAGGTGGTTGGAACCTGGGTAGCCATACCACACATGACTGGTTCGCCTTCGCCTTGCTCAAGCGGCTTCAGGTAGCCATCGTCGCTATTGATTACCGCTTGGCTCCGGAGCATCCGTTTCCGGCACCTTTGGATGACGCCCTGACAGTATGGCGCGCTTTGCGGGACGGGAAGTGGCCGGTATTGAGCCAGGAGCGGTTGATGGTTGCTGGTGACAGTGCGGGCGGAACGATTGCCGCAGGCCTGTGCATCGCCCTGCGCGATCATGCGATGGATCAACCGCTGCTGCAGGTGCTGGTATATCCAGTGTTGACCGACTCTGTCCAGTTGCCATCCATGCAGCAGCATGCACACGCCCCGATGCTAACCACTGCGGGGCTGCTTACTTCGCTAGAAGGTTATGTGCCCGAGCCCTCGCACCGGCATCTTCCCCAAGCGCTTCCTCTTAACACCCAAGACCCATCAGGCCTGGCCCCTGCATTCATCGGCGTGGCGGAGTACGACCCACTGTGTGACCAAGGGAAAGAGTATGCAGCACTGCTGCAGGCCGCCGGCATCCCAACTACGTTGCACCTAGGCCAAGGGTTGGTCCACGCCAGCCTGCGAGCCAAGGGAGTGGAGCAGGTAGAACTGTTCTACGACGCCATCGCCGAAGCAGTCCAGCGGGCGATCTAGCGCGACGCTGACTCCAGCATTCTCACAGTGCGGGAGAACCAGGCTGAGCCTGCTGGGAAGTTGATTGTCGTACTGCGGCCTTTTAACGCACCGTGCAGCAAGTCCCAACCAATAACAATTCAGAGGATTTGCTTGTGAAAGTATTCATTACTGGTGCTTCCGGCCGCGTAGGCAGTCAAGTCGCCAAGGCATTGATGGACCGTGGTCACTCCATCAGCACCATTGTTCTGCCAGGTGATCCCAACCTTTCCACGGCTCAAGCCGCGGGTATTGAATGCATCACGGGTGACCTCGCCGACCGCCATTGCGTTGCACAGGCAATGGAAGGAGCTGAAGCAGTCTTCCACTTGGCTGCACTGATCTCGTTCCGCGCCGAGGATCGCGACCGCCTGTGGCAGGCCAACGTTACCGGCAGCTACAACGTGTTCGACTGCGCCGCACGTCAATCTGCCCAGCGCCCTGTGCGGCTGATCTTCGCTTCCAGCGACCAGGTCTACCCAACACGCTTCGCTCGCTACCGTCCTGTGGACGAAAACCACCCGCGCGAGCCTTACAGCTTTTACGGTATGACCAAACTGTTGGGCCAGGACCTGCTGGACTTCTTCGCCCGCACCCATCCGAACCTCAAGGTCAGCACTGCTGTGTTTTCGCACATTGAGGCAGCCGCAGAAGTGATCGATCCCAAGGGCGAATACTCACGTCCCGCCTTCTCCCTACAAGGCCGTATCGACAGCCTGCGCGCGGCAAGCAGTCACAACGCCAACTCCGCCGCCAGCGATGTGCAACGCCTGCTGGAAATTCTCGAACCGCTGGCCGCCGATGACGACCCGCTGCTGATCGCTCGTGACGCGAATGGCAACGCCCACACGCAGGAGCTGACTGACGTACGCGACATCGTAGATGCGTTGCTGCTGATGCTCGACAAGCCCGCCGCCATTGGCGAAACCTTCAATCTGGCGCCCCCTAGCCTGGTAGGCCTGGACACATTCATTCCATACCTGGCCAAAGCTACCGGTCGCCGTTACGTCGAAGCCAAGCTGCCTGCGGAGCTGGGCCAGCCGCACAGCACCGCCGCCAAAGCTCGCGCCCTGCTGGGTTGGGTTCCACGTTACAGCCTGTTCGACATGGTTGACGACGCCATAGCAGCACAGAAGCGCTGATTCGTATCCTCCACCCAAAGCGCGCAGGTTCTCCTCGGCCTGTGCGTTGTTTCTTAGGCGAACCTACATGAATAACAATAAAAGTCAGTACCGTTGGTTCATTGTGACCATGCTGTTCATCGCGATGGTTATCAATTACATGGACCGCGCTGCGCTCTCGGTAGCAATGCCTTTCATCACCAAGAGCTTCGAGCTTACGCCCAGCGAAAAAGGGCTGGTATTCAGCGGCTTCTTCGTCGGCTATGCCGCGTTCAACTTCATCGGCGGCTATCTGGCTGACCGATACGGCCCGAAGCGTGTGTTCCTCTACGCCATGTGCATCTGGTCCGCCCTGTGCGCACTCACCGCCATGGCATTCAGTTTCTGGTCGTTGCTAATCGTCCGCGCCCTGTTCGGTGTCGGTGAGGGGCCGGTCCCCACTACCGCCAACAAGGTGGTCAACAACTGGTTCCCAATCCGCGAGCGCGCGCGGGCCGTAGGTATCAACCAAGCGGGTGGGCCGCTGGGCGGTGCGCTGGCGGGGCCGGTGATTGGCTTCCTTGCTCTTTCGCTCGGTTGGCAGTGGTCGTTTGTGATCGTTGGCGCTATTGGCGTGTTGTGGGCCGTGGCCTGGAAATTCATCGCCACCGATCGCCCAGCAGATCATCCTAAAGTGAGCGCGGCCGAACTTGCTGTAATCCAGGAAGGGCGTGAAACCATCAGCCAGACTGACCAGCCAATTGACAAGCCAAGCCTCGCCTCGGTACTCCTGCGTCCTTCAGTGCTGTGCACCGGTTTCTCTCTGTTCTGCTACAACTACACGCTGTACTTCTTCATGACATGGTTCCCCAGCTACTTGGTTGATACCAAAGGTGTGTCTCTGCAGGACATGAGCTGGATCACCGCCTTCCCGTGGCTGGTTGGTGCTTGCGGCATGGCTGCAGGCGGCTTCCTGATCGACCGTATTTACCAGAAGACCGGCCGTCAGCTGTTCTCCCGCAAGGTCGTGCTGGTCACCTGCCTCACCGTAGCAGCAGCCTGCATTGGCATCAGTGGCCGTTCAGAGTCGACACAGATGGTCGTGCTGTTCATGTCCATCGCGATTGGCTTCTTGATGCTGACGGCATCGGCCTACTGGGCGCTGATTCAGGACACTGTACCGAGTTACTATGTCGGCACTGCCGGAGGCCTTATGCACGGTATGGGCAATTGCGCCGGCCTGTTCGCACCGACACTGACCGGAGTGATCATCCAGGTCACCGGCACCTACAGCGCAGCATTTGTGGTTACCGGTGTACTCGGCGTTGCAGGTGCTTTGGCTGTGTGGTTGTTCGTCAGGGATCAAGCAGTTAAAACCAATCCGTCACCTCGACACCTCAAGGAATGCTAGTAAGGGCTCACGCCCAAAGTACAGAAACGCTGTACCTACCGCACGTCCCGATCGTGGGACGCGGTATCTGTGCTAGTACTCGCACACCGTCTGACAGGTAGCGCGCGGTCCCAGTGACCCGCGCACCTACCCCACCGCAATCCGCCTTGACGAACTGCTCCCGCGCCGCTTGCGCCTGCGCAAGCCTTTCGGGAGCCAGACCATGTCCGCGCCCTCCTGCACGCGGACGAGCGTCTTCTGGTACTGCTCATCCTTAGCCGCCTCCCGCATCGCGTACGAGTGCTTGTTCGGGCACCAGAAAGGCGCCTTCACGCCCCGTCAGCGGATAAGCGCTACCGTCGTCAATTGTTCGGCTGCCTCCGGCCCAGTCAGGCCCCGCATTTTTCAATAAGCCGGACTTGAGCGCGCTAGAGCGCCATCACTCGGGGCTGGGCGATACCACCAGCCTGCTGCTAAGCCGCACAGCTTGATGCCACGAAGCCTGCGATAAAAAAATTGGATATCTCATTAAAGAAATCCCGCAGGCGCTGCCATGGACCATGGCAGTACAGTCCGCCTCACGCCGCAGTCCGGCGGGGTGATTGCTGCTGGGCCGTTACGCGTTCAAAGCCTTAGCGGAACCCAGCGCAATTCACACCAATACAAGAATAAAGGTGACCACGCATGCTTAAGCCTCCTGTCGATGCCCCTATCGATGTCAAAGACTGGATCGATAACCGCCCCATTGCTGCCTACCAGTGGCTGATCCTGTCGCTGTGCTTCCTGATCGTGCTGTTCGATGGCTTCGATGTCGCCGTCATGGGTTTCATCGCGCCTTCGCTGATGCAGGACTGGGGCCTGTCGCGCGCCGCCTTTGGCCCGGTGATGAGTGCCGGCATGGTCGGCCTTGCCATCGGCGCGCTGACCGCCGGCCCGTACGCCGACCGGTTGGGCCGTAAGAAAGTGCTGCTGATTGCGGTCAGCGGTTTCAGCCTGCTGAGCCTGGCCTGCGCCTTCGCCCGCAACCCCTATGAGCTGGCTGTGTTGCGGCTGCTGACCGGCATTGCCTTGGGTGCGGCCATGCCCAACTGCACCACCCTGCTCGCCGAGTACCTGCCTACCCGCAACCGCTCGTTGATGATCACCATCATGTTCACCGGCTTCAACATGGGCTCGGGCCTGGGCGGCTTTTTGTCCGCCTGGCTGATCCCTCATCACGGCTGGAAGTCGGTACTGCTGGCCGGCGGCCTGCTGCCGCTGGCCTTGCTGCCCCTGCTGTGGTGGCTGCTGCCAGAGTCCGCCCGCTTCCTGGCTGCACGCCAGGCACCGGCCAGCCAGATTGCGGCAGCCTTGGCCAAACTCGGCGGCCGCTTCGCTGCCGGCACCCGCTTCATCGTCAGTGAACCGACCACGCAGCACAAGGCTCCAGCCCGGCAGTTGTTCAGCGAGCGCTACCGGTTTGGCACCCTGGCCCTGTGGCTGACCTATTTCATGGGCCTGCTGGTGATCTACCTGACCATGGGCTGGTTACCGACCCTGCTGCGTGATGGCGGGCTGTCCATCGAGCGCGCCGCCACCATCACCGGGCTGTTCCAGATCGGCGGCGCAGTGGGCGCAATCGTGGTCGGCTGGATCATGGACCGACGCAACCCCAACCGGGTCATCGCCATCGCCTACGCCCTCGGCGGCCTGTGCATCGTCTCACTGGGCGCCCTGAGCCTGGAGTCGAGCCTGCTGGTGGTGGGCGTGGCGGCTGCCGGGTTCTGCATGAGCGGTGCGCAGACCGGCCTGAACGCCTTCGCCCCTGGCTACTACCCGACCGAGTTCCGCGCCACAGGTGTAAGCTGGATGCTCGGTATCGGGCGCTTCGGAGCCATTTTCGGCTCCCTCATCGGTGGTGCCGTGCTCAGCCTGGGGCTGGGCCTGCCGCTGCTGTTCACCCTCCTCGGCCTGCCGGCATTCGCCGCCGCCCTGGCGATCCTGGCCAACGGCCACGCCCGGCTGCGCGCGAACCGCGCAGTAACCGCGCCGTAACCTGTAACAGAGGACTTTCGCATGGCTCGTATCATTGGTGGCCTGGCCGTCTCCCACACCCCAACCATCGGCTTCGCAGTCGACCACGACAAACAGGAAGAAGCCGCCTGGGCGCCGATCTTCGAAAGCTTCGAGCCGATCCGCACGTGGCTGCAGCAGCGCCAGCCGGACGTACTCTTCTATATCTTCAACGACCACATCACCTCGTTTTTCTTTGACCATTACAGCGCCTTCACCCTGGGCGTAGACGAGCAATACGGCGTGGCCGATGAAGGGGGCAACCCGCGGGACCTGCCGCCAGTGGGCGGCCACGCAGCGCTGTCGCGGCACATCGGCCAGAGCCTGATGGCCGATGAGTTCGACATGAGCTTTTTCCGCGACAAGCCGCTGGACCACGGCTTCTTCTCGCCCATGTCGGCGCTGCTGCCCTGCGATGAAAGCTGGCCCGTACAGATCGTGCCGCTGCAGGTCGGCGTACTGCAGCTGCCGATACCCACGGCGCGGCGCTGCTACAAACTGGGCCAGGCATTGCGCCGCGCCATCGAGAGCTACCCCGAAGACCTCAAGGTGGCGATCGTCGCCACCGGCGGGGTGTCGCACCAGGTGCATGGCGAGCGTTGCGGCTTCAACAACCCAGAGTGGGACGCGCAGTTTCTTGACCTGCTGGTAAATGACCCGGAGCGCCTTACCGAGATGACACTGGCCGAGTACGCCACGCTCGGCGGCATGGAAGGTGCCGAGGTGATTACCTGGCTGATCATGCGTGGCGCGTTGTCTGCCAACGTTGAGCGCAAGCACCAAAGCTACTACCTGCCGTCGATGACCGGCATCGCCACCCTGCTGCTGGAAAACCGTGACCAGGCACTGCCGGCTCCGGTCAACGAACGTCACCGCCAGCACATGCAGCATCAGCTGGCAGGGGCTGAGCAGCTCGAGGGCACCTACCCCTACACCCTGGAGCGCAGTGCCAAAGGCTACCGCCTGAACAAGTTCTTGCATCGCATGATCGAGCCGCAGTGGCGCCAGCGCTTCCTGAGCGAACCCGAAGCGCTGTACCGCGAGGCAGGCCTGAGCGAAGAGGAAAGCGACCTGCTGCGCCGCCGCGACTGGCGCGGGCTGATCCACTACGGGGTGATCTTCTTCGTGCTGGAGAAGCTTGGCGCCGTACTGGGTGTGTCCAACCTGGACATCTACGCCGCCATGCGCGGGCAGAGCATCGAAGACTTCATGAAGACCCGTAACCAGCAGGTTCGCTACTCGGTGGCCGGCAAAGCACCCAACTGACCGATGCAGCCCGCTTGATCCTGTGACGGCGCGTCCCGCGCCGCCACCCCCACCGCTCCCTGATTCAACCTGCCCAGCGCCGATGCGCCGCTGGCGGGCAGCGCTTTGCCCATCCCTGGAGAATAAAAATAATGAAATGCCGCACCCTGTACCTGCTCGTCCCTACATGCGCCTTGGCAGCCAGCTTGCCACTGCAAGCCCTGGCCGAAGGCTTCGTCGACGATGCCAAGGCAAGCCTGACGTTGCGTAACTTCTATATGAACCGCGACTACACGGGCACGGCAAGCCAAGGCAAAGCCGAGGAATGGACACAAAGTTTCATCCTTGACTTCAAGTCCGGCTACACCCCCGGCGTGGTCGGTTTCGGCGTTGACGTGCTGGGCCTTTACAGCATCAAACTTGATGGCGGCAAGGGCACCGCCGGCACGCAGTTGCTGCCTGTTCATGACGACGGGCGCCCGGCGGACGACTTTGGCCGCACGGCGCTGGCAGGCAAGCTGCGGGTGTCCAAGACGGAACTCAAAGTCGGTGAGTGGTCGCCTACCCTGCCCATCCTGCGCGCCGATGACGGCCGCTCGCTGCCACAAACCTTGCAGGGCGCGCAGGTCACCTCCAACGAGCTGGCCGGCCTGAGCCTGTATGGCGGCCAGTTCCGCCAGAACAGCCCGCGTAACGACGCCAGCATGCAGGACATGAGCCTGTTCACGCGCACAGCCTTCACCTCGGACCGTTTCAACTTCGCCGGCGGCGAATACCGCTTCAACCAGGAGCGCACCCTGGTCGGCGCCTGGTATGCCCAGCTGGAAGACATCTACCAGCAGCGCTACTTCCAGGTGCAGCATCAACAGCCGCTGGGCAACTGGGTACTGGGCGCCAACCTGGGCTACTTCTGGGGCAAGGACGACGGTGGCGCCCAAGCAGGCGAACTGGACAACCGCACCGCTTCGGGCCTGTTCTCGGCGAAGCTGGGTGGCAACACGTTCTTCGTCGGTTTGCAAAAGGTCATGGGCGATGATGAATGGTTCCGGGTCAACGGCACCAGCGGCGGCACGCTGGCCAACGACGCCTTCGGCTCCAGCTACGAGAGCGCCCGCGAGCGCTCCTGGCAAGTGCGCCACGACTTCAACTTCGTGGTGCTTGGCATACCCGGCCTGACCCTGATGAACCGCTATATCCACGGTGACAACGTGCACAACGCCAGCACCCAGGACGGCACCGAGTGGGGCCGCGAAAGCGAGCTGGCCTATGTCGTCCAGTCCGGGCCGTTCAAGGCCCTGAACCTCAAATGGCGAAACTCCAGCCAGCGCCGGGACTGGGGCAGCACCAACAGTTTCGATGAGAACAGGCTGATCGTCAGCTACCCGCTGAGCCTGCTTTAAGGCACCCTCCCGGGCTTACGCCTGCTCAGTGATGACCTGGCGGATACAGGTCATCAGCGCGACTGCTGCCGGTGACTGCAGGCAGCCACTGCGCTGCATGAGGCCGATGGCGCGGGCAGTACCGGGCAGCGCCAGCGGCAGGGGTTGCAGTTCGCCGCTGGCAATCTCGTGAGCCAACTGGTGCGCAGACACCGCCGCCAGCATGTCCGAACGCACCAGCAGGCCACGGATAACCGCCAGATCAGCGCTTTCCACCACCGGCCACGGCGCCGTCAGGCCCGCGGCGGCGAAGCAGTTGTCGAGCAGCTGACGGGCCGGCGAGCCCGCCCGCGGCAACACCCAGCGCGCCTGGTGCACGCCCTTGAGCGTCAGGTGTGTGTGCAACAGCGGGTGCCCTCGACGGGCCAGCAACACCATTTCCTCGTTGATGAGCGGCTCGCCCACCAGATCGCTGGCATAGTCGTGAGGCCGCAAGGCCCCCAGCACAAAGTCCACATCCCCTACCCGCAGCTCGGTTGCCAACAGGTCGAACGGGCTTTCGTTGGTCACCACCCGAACCTGTGGGTGCTGGGCCGTGAAGCGTAAAATGGCGTCCGGTAGAATGCGCGAGCGGCCCAATGGCAACGCGCCGACATGCACCACCCCGCGCAGGGTGCCTTGCATCGCGCTCAGGTCACTGTCCAGCAGGCGCAACTCGTTCAGCGCCCGGCGGATGGGGAACAGAATGTCCCGGCTGGCCACAGTGGGCTGCAGGCCGCGCGACGTGCGCACGAACAAGGGCTGTCCGCAGCCGCCTTCGAGCACTTTCAAGGCAGCACTGACCGCCGGCTGGCTAAGGCCGAAGTGCCGCGCCACGGTTTGCATATGCCGTGTCTCACAAAGTTTCACGAACACCTGCAGGCGCCGCGCCTGAAACAGGTAAAGGGGCTCGCCCTGCGCGGTGCCCAGCAAACTCGGCACGCCGTCCAGTTCCGCCAGCACGCGCTGTGCACGCGGCAGCAGGCACTCGCCATAGTCAGTCAGGCGCATGCCATTGGCATGGCGCTCGAACAGGGGCACGGCAAAGCGCGCCTCCAGCTCGGCGATGGCGCGAGTGACCACGGACTGAGCACGGAACAGCACCTCCGTCGCCCGCGAAACGCTGCCCAGCTCGGCTACCCGGATGAACGCGCGGACTTGCATCAGGTTGGGCAGTTCGACATCGATCATAAGGGCTCCCGGCGCTCGGCTCGTGACTGCGGCGACTATGCCTCTACCCCGCTTGCCCGGCAATAAATAAAACGCATAGCCGTTGTAAATGAATGCATTAGTGCCCTGCACAGGCCAGTGACATCCTGCGCCCACCCCCACTGCAGGAGCCAACGAACCATGAATACCCCACAAAAATCCGCCCTGGTGGTCAGCGCACATTCGGCCGACTTTGTCTGGCGTGCCGGTGGCGCCATTGCGCTGCATGCTGAGCAAGGCTATGCCATGCACGTGGTCTGCCTGTCTTTCGGTGAGCGTGGTGAGTCTGCCAAGCTGTGGCGCAAGGGTGAAATGACTGAAGCCAAGGTCAAGGACGCACGCCGTGAAGAAGCCATGGCGGCGGCCGAAATCCTCGGTGCCAGCGTGGAGTTCTTCGACATCGGCGACTACCCGATGCGCGCCGACAAGGACACCCTGTTCCGCCTGGCCGATGTGTATCGCCGGGTACAACCGGAGTTCGTACTCAGCCACTCCCTCAAAGACCCCTACAACTACGACCACCCACTGGCCATGCACCTGGCACAGGAAGCCCGCATCATCGCCCAGGCTGAAGGCTACAAGCCGGGCGAAAAGATCGTTGGCGCACCGCCGGTGTACGCCTTTGAGCCGCACCAGCCCGAGCAGTGCGAATGGCGCCCGGACACCTTCCTGGACATCACCTCGGTGTGGGACAAAAAGTATGCCGCCATCCAGTGCATGGCCGGCCAGGAACACCTCTGGGAGTACTACACCCGCGTGGCCCTGCAGCGCGGCGTGCAAGCCAAGCGTAACGTGGGCATCACCAGTGCACGCAACATCGTCTACGCCGAAGGCCTGCAGAGCGTGTTCCCACGCGTGACGGAGAACCTGGCATGAGCGGGCTGATCGGCAAGACCGGCATCGTCGTGCGTAATATCCCACGCGTTGAGCCACACATCATCGATGCCCTGGGCCGGCTGGGTGTCGCCACGGTGCATGAGGCCCAAGGTCGCAAGGGGCTGCTCAATACAGCCGTGCGCCCTATCCAGCAAGGTGTGGCGGTGGCCGGCACCGCGGTAACCGTGATGGTGGCCCCAGGCGACAACTGGATGTTCCATGTTGCCGTGGAGCAGTGCCGCCCAGGCGACGTACTGGTGGTGGCGCCCAGCTCGCCGTGCAGCGATGGCTATTTCGGCGACCTGCTGGCAACCTCGCTCCAGGCCCGCGGCGTGCGCGGCCTGGTGATCGATGCGGGCGTGCGCGACAGCCAGACACTGCGCGACATGGGCTTTGCCGTGTGGTCCCGCGCCATCAACGCCCAAGGTACGGTGAAAGAGGTGCTGGGCTCGGTGAACCTACCACTGCTGTGTGCCGGGCAGCTGGTAAATGCCGGTGACATCGTAGTGGCCGATGACGACGGTGTAGTGGTGGTGCGCCATGGCGAAGCCCAGGCGGTACTCGATGCCGCCACCCAGCGCGCCGACCTGGAAGAACGCAAACGCCTGCGCCTGGCCGCCGGCGAGCTTGGCCTGGACATCTACGAGATGCGCCCGCGCCTGGCGGCGAAGGGCCTGCGTTATGTCGACCACCTCACCGACCTGGAAGGCTGAACATGGGCCAGACCCGCATACCCTGCCTGCTGATGCGCGGCGGCACCTCCAAGGGCGCCTATTTTCTGCATGGCGACCTGCCCGCCCCAGGGCCGCTGCGTGACCGGGTGCTGCTGGCGGTGATGGGCTCGCCCGATGCCCGGCAGATTGACGGCATCGGCGGCGCTGACTCGCTCACCAGCAAAGTCGCCATCATCCGCGCTTCGCAGCGCGATGACGCCGACGTGGACTACCTGTTCGCTCAGGTGGTGGTGGACGAGGCGCGGGTGGACTATGGGCAAAACTGCGGCAACATTCTGGCCGGCGTAGGGCCGTTCGCCCTCGAGCGCGGCCTGGTGGCTGCCAGCGGCGCGAGCACACCGGTACGCATCTTCATGGAAAACACTGGGCAGATCGCCATTGCCCAGGTGCCGACCACCGATGGCCAAGTGGAGTATGCCGGCGATACCCGTATTGATGGGGTGCCGGGCCGTGGGGCGGCGCTGGTGGTCACGTTTGCCGACGTGGCCGGCGCCAGCTGCGGAGCCCTGTTGCCCACCGGCAACAGCCGCGACTGTGTCGATGGCCTGGAGGTGACCTGCATCGACAACGGCATGCCCGTGGTGCTGCTGCGTGCCGAGGACCTTGGCGTGACCGGCTACGAGCCGTGCGAAACGCTGGATGCCGACAGCGCACTGAAAACGCGCCTGGAAGCCATCCGCCTGCAACTGGGCCCACGCATGAACCTGGGTGATGTCAGCCAGCGCAATGTGCCAAAAATGTGCCTGCTGTCAGCACCGCGCAACGGCGGCACGGTCAATACGCGCTCATTCATCCCGCACCGCTGCCATGCGTCCATCGGGGTGTTTGGTGCGGTGAGTGTTGCTACGGCCTGCTTGATTGAGGGGTCGGTTGCACAGGGCCTTGCCAGCACGTCCGGCGGTGATCGTCAGCGTTTGGGGGTGGAGCATCCGAGTGGGGAATTTACGGTGGAAATCAGCCTGGAACATGGCGTGATCAAGGGGTGCGGGTTGGTGAGGACGGCGCGTTTGCTGTTTGACGGGGTTGTGTGCATCGGGCGAGATATTTGGGGTGGGCCGCAGAAGTGACTCATCAATGGTCGCTTGGGGTTTCAAAAATGAATGGACACCGCAAGTGCACTGACCAGCAAACAGAGGCTCGCGACAGCCGTTAAATGTACGCGCATCGGCAGATACCACCCAGGCACGGCTTGCGCCAGTTTGCGATCCTGCCAAAGATGGCCGACAAAACCGAAGGTCAACACCAGACACCCCACTGGCACAGGCAGCAACGTGCTAACCCAGCCGACCAGGGCCGGTATAACGCTCCACACCAGTCGATCTTGGCGCTGCTTCGCGGTCAAACCCTGCAAGGTCATGGCGAACCCCCAGTGCAGGGCACCGACGAAGCTCAATATCACCGCGCCATAGCCAACCAGCATCATCGAGAAAAACGCTCGATATTCAGCCGAAAAGAGGATGAGCGCCGTCAAACCAATAAACGGCAGCAGGCCGCCGTAACCCAGGACAGTGAAGCGGCTTGGAGATAAAGCGGTAGCAACGGAACTCATCTGGGCGCCCCTTCGCAACGGTTCAGGACCGGATGTCAGTTGTGTCGTCCAATGAGGTTAAGGAATTCGTGCCGCGTGGAGGGGTCGTCGCGAAACTCACCTAACATCACGGATGTCATCATCACCGAGTTCTGCTTCTCTACCCCGCGCATCATCATGCACATATGCTTGGCTTCGATCACGACCGCTACTCCTGCGGCATCCGTGACCTCCTGCACGGCATACGCAATCTGCCGTGTGAGGTTTTCCTGTATCTGTAAACGACGGGCGAACATATCCACCACACGTGCAACCTTTGAAAGCCCTAGCACGCGCCCTGTTGGCAGGTACGCGACATGCGCCTTGCCAATGAATGGCAACATGTGGTGTTCGCACAAGGAGTAGAGCTCGATGTCCCGCACCACAATCATTTCATCGTTTTCACTCTCGAACAAAGCGCCGTTCACGACCTCGTGAAGATTCTGGGCATACCCGTTGCACAGGTACTGCATGGCTTTGGCCGCACGCTGGGGTGTATCCAGGAGCCCTTCGCGCTGCGGGTTCTCACCAATGCCGACGAGAATTTCATGGTAGTGCTCGGCTAACGTGTGTGACATTTGGACTCCTCACCGCTACAGCGGTGCCCGCCATCGGGATGTGGTAGCCAGGCCAAGTGTGGCCTCAATCGACAGAACAGCCTGTAAAGAACCGAAAACAGGGGACGTATCTCCCGAGCGCACAATGGGCAAGCGCCGTCGAAGCACAGGGTGAAGGGCCATTCGAAATACATGTACAAGACCTCAATCTTGTATAGGTTTTTGTATAAGTTAGCTGAAACCAGGAAATTCGCAATGGGGGGCTAGGGGGTGTTCGCAGGTGGATTTGTGGTGGCGGTGAGATCGAGCGCCGCCCGCGCGGCGCATCGCGAGCTACGCTCGCTCCTACGTTTTTTTCGGGCCAGTTATGCCTGTGAGAGGCGCGCGCGACCGCCTTGTTTCTACGACGCGATATCGCGCCATGCGCCAAGGCGTACGCGCGCAAATCCCCCAGGAATAATTGGACCGAAACAAACGTAGGAGCGAGCGCAGCTCGCGATGCGCCGCGCGGGCGGCGCGCGATCTCACCGCCACCAAACCTCCCATGGCGGCCACCTTCCACTCAAGGCCGCATGAGCGGCTCGATCCCGATCCATTCCTCCACCGGGTGATAGCAGAGCTTCAGCGGCGGAATCTGCACCTTGCGGCCCTGCACATCCAGTGCCCCCAGATGAATCGTCCACTTGGAATCTGCCTCGAACTTGTCCGTCTGAAAGATCACGTAAGCCGAGCCATAGCGCTTGTTGTTGGTCATCCTGGGAATCATCCGGTGCACTTCATCGCTATTGATGTCATACGGCGATGGCCGGGCAGTCTTCTCATTCACCAACGGAAAGTCGTAGGTCTCGTTGATGCCCAGGTACACCTCGGGCCGCGCATTCAGGCGCGAGCCGTCTTCAAAGGTGATGTAAGCCTTACGGCTGTCATACAGCACCGGTATCGGCGGCTCGCCACGCTTGGCATCGGTCGACGGTCGTTGGCGGTCTTTGTTGTAGGCGATCATTTGCACAAAGAATTCCTGCCGCGAGTACTTCTCGCCCGGGTACTGCACGTACAGGCTTTGCTCATAGCGCTTTTCGCCCCATAGGGCGGCATGGTCGTAGAGGTAGGTTTCCAGGTAGAGGGTGGTCTCCCCCTGCGGGCCTGGCACTTTGAACTGGAACTCGGATTCGCAAAGGTCCGCGTAGGCGGCGCGTTCGCGTTTCCACGGGACGCAGGCGGTCAATGAAGCGGCTGCCAGCAGCAGCATGAGAGAGAGTGTGCGTTGCAGGTTATTCATGACCGGCCCTGGTCCAGATGCGAATGGATCAGTTTCGAGGGCGGGTTCGCGCAAGTCCATGCTGACCCTTTGCCATTATCGCGATACAGACAGCGCACCTTGCAACCGCTCTGGAAGTGACCACAACGCCGCAACCGGATTTGCTAAGATCGCGGCCTTTCCGCTGGGTGGACTGCATGTTCACCCGAGCCATCTGCAGCCTGCTGATCGACAGCTCGTCGAAGTAGATCGGGGTGAAGACCGTTCTGATCAGCTAGCTAAAGGCGTCACCGTGTGGCCAGCCTATGGCCCAGGTAAAAAAATGGCCGGCAATATTACTTTGCCGACCGTACCGCCAATCACTAGCGGTCATTCCTCGTACATAGACTCAGCAAACTCAAAACAATGGCAAGGTGTAACTCACAATCAGCCGGTTCTCATCGATGTCGCGTTGATAATTGGAGCGCAGCGCTGCATTGCGCCATAGCACATTGACATTCTTCAGTAACCCAGACTGGAACGTGTAGCCAAGGTCCGTGTCACGCTCCCACTCGCGCCCTTCCCCGGCGAACGTCGCCGGGTTGGCGTGATCGGCATGGTTGTAGCGGGTCGAGAATGTCAGACCTGGAATACCAAGGACGATAAAGTCGTAGGCGTAGCGCAACTGCCAGGTACGCTCGCCCGTTTCCATGAAGTCGGCTGCCATCATGTAGTTGGTCAGATAAGCGTCGGTGCCGATCAGGTAAGGCATGGCCGTGGTGCCGGATAGGCCCTGGTAGGCGGCGCCAAAGGTATGCCCGGCCTGGCTGTAGCTGAGCAGCAAATTGAGTGCGCGGTTGTCGACCCGACCGGCCATGGCCTGGCCCTTGTCATCACTGATGAAGTAGCGCGCATCGAAGACCAGCTTGCCGGGGCCCAACGCGGTGCTGCCGAACAGGCCGAGATAGTGCTGGCCGTAAACCTCGTCCAGTTCGCCGTATTGATAGCTGAGGCTCAGGTTGGGGTTGACCACGTAGTCCACGCCGCCCATGCGAAAGTCATCGGCCTCAGGCGTGCCGCGGAAGCGGCCGTTCTTATTGACCAGGCTCATGGCCTCACTGTGCGAGTAATCGCGCTTGGTGGTGCGATTGATCTGGGCGTAGGTCAGGGTAAGGCTGTCCAGCTCTTTCGAGGTAAGCACACCCCCTTGGAAGGTTTGCGGCAGAATACGGCCGGTGCTGGAGGCGATGGTCGGGTACTTGAGCAACTGGGTGCCGATCTTCAGTTCGGTGTTGGACAGGCGCGCCTTGCCGGTTACGCCGAACTTGCTGTATTGGTCCGGGGCCTGGCCATCGTCGGCGACCGGCAACAGGCCGGTGCCGCTGCGCCCTGGGGAGGAGTCGAGCTTCAGGCCGAGCATGCCGATGGCATCGACGCCAAAACCGACGGCGCCAAGGGTGTAGCCAGAACGGAAATCCAGAATGAAGCCTTGGGCCCATTCCTCTCGTTTGGAGATGCCCGTACCTTCACGGAAGTCACGGTTGAGGTAGAAGTTCTGGGACCTCAAGGAGGCCTGGCTATCGTCCAGGAAGCCCCCGGCGTAGGCCGGGAGGGTAAAGCAGAGCAGTGAGGCAACAGGCAGGATGTTGTTGTTTTTATGCATGACTGGTCCGTTCGGCCGAGCTGAGCGTGCTGGCCTTTATCATTGTGTTGACTCAGAGGGCCGCTTCGCGGGCAAGCCCGCCCCCACAAGACAGCTGTGTAGCCTTGGAGACCAAGGACAGCCCTGCAGGAGCGGATTCAGGCGCGAAGGGCCGGGTCAGGCGAGCACGCCTATCTGCCACGGGCAGAATTCATCCTCGCCTAGGCCATTCAGCTCGCTCTTGGTCGCCTCCCCCGAAGCATGGGCGAGCAAACGCTCGAAGATTTCCTGGCCCATCTGGGCAATGGTCTTTTCGCCGTCGATGATCTGCCCGCAGTTGATGTCCATGTCGTCGCTCATGCGCTGGTACATGGGCGAATTGCTAGCCAGCTTGAAGGTCGGTGCCGGCACTGAACCGAAGCACGAACCACGGCCGGTGGTGAAGGCGATCAGGTTGGCGCCGCCGGCGATCTGGCCGGTGGCCGAGACCGGGTCGTAGCCGGGGGTGTCCATGAATACCAGGCCGTGGGTTTTCACCGAATGGGCATACTCGTACACATCCATCAGCGGCGCATTACCACCCTTCTTCGCGCCACCCAGGGATTTTTCCAGCACGTTGGCCAGGCCACCGGCGTTGTTGCCGGGGCTGACGCGGCCATTGATCTGGGTATCGCGACCGCGGTTGTACTCCAGCCACCATTCAATGCGCTCGATCAGCTTGTGGCCCACCGCCGGGGTGACGGCGCGGGCGGTCAGCGTGTGCTCGACGCCGAAAATTTCCGAGGTTTCCGAAAGGATCGCGGTGCCGCCATGGCGCACCAGGATATCCACCGCCGCGCCCAGCGCCGGGTTGGCCGAGAGGCCGGAGAAGCCGTCGGAGCCACCACACTGCATGCCGATCATCAAGTGCTCGGCGGACACCGGCTGGCGCCGCACCTGATCGGCCTGGGGCAGCATGCCTTCGATCAGCGCGATGCCCTGATCGGTGGCGCTCTTCACCCCACCGACATCCTGGATCACCAACTTCTTCAGCATGTCGCCTTCCGCGAGCCCTTCCTGCTCGAAGAAGCCGTGGATGTTGTTGCGCTCGCAGCCCAGGGCGATAACCACCGCGCCCACAGTATTGGGGTGCTTGATGTAGCCACCGATGGTGCGACGCAGCAGGTCCATCGGTTCGCCGGTCATCTCCATGCCGCAGCCTATTTCATGTACGTAAGGCACCACGCCGTCGATGTTGGGGAAGCCTGCCAGGCGGTGCTTGTCGAAGTGGTTGGCGATCTTGCGCGCCACGGTGGCGCCGCAGTTGCCGACCACGAACACCCCCAGGTAGTTACGGGTGGCTACCCGACCGTCCTCCCGGACGATGCCGAGGAAGGTCGCACGCTGCTCTGGCGGGAGCATGTCGGTAGGGACATAGTCCAGGCCGTAGCGATAGTCGCGGTCGACCTCCCCAAAGGCGATGTTGTGGCTGTGCATCCAGGTACCCGGCAGCAGGTCCTCGGCGGCATAGCCGATCACTGTGTTGTACTTGAGTACCGGCTCGCCCTTGGCGATCAGCCGGGCAGCGACCTTGTGCCCCAGCGGTACGGGCTGCCGAGTAGTCACGCCTTCACCGGGGATGGCGGTGCCGGCGGGGATTTCGACGCGTGCGACAACGACGTTGTCAGCGGCATCGAGGCGAATGACGGGGCTCATTTCACGGTGACTCATGGTGTTTTCCTATGGGTATGTCATACACCGCGATGGCGACAGAAGCGCCACCGCCGCGGCTTGCTCACGGGCGTTTGCCGAACTCGACGCTGTTCTGGGTCCAGGCCTGGGCCTGTTCACTGAGCGAGAAACCCAGGCCCGGGCGGTTGGGCACCCACATGCGCCCTTCACGCAACTCCAGGCGCTCATTGAACATCGGCTCAAGCCATTCGAAATGCTCCAGCCATGGCTCTTCCGGGTAGGCCGCCGCCAGGTGCAAGTGAATCTCCATGGCGAAGTGCGGCGCCAGCTTCAGGCCCTTGAAACTGGCCAGGTTCATGATTTGCAGGAACGGCGTGATACCGCCGACCCGTGGCGCATCGGGCTGGACAAAATCGCAGCCGTTGGCGGTGATCAGGTGGGCGTGTTCGTTGAAGCTGGTGAGCATCTCGCCGGTGGCAATGGCGGTATCCAGCGACGCGGCCAGGGCGGCGTGGCCTTCCACGTCGGCGCTGTCCAGTGGCTCTTCGATCCAGGTCAGGTCGAACTGTTCGAGCTTGCGGCAGAAGCGCTGGGCGGTGACCCGGTCCCATTGCTGGTTGGCGTCGACCATCAGCGGGAAGCCTTCGCCCAGCTGCTCGCGTACCGCCTGCACACGTTTGAAATCGACGCTGGTGTCTGGCTGGCCAACCTTGATCTTGATACCGCCGATGCCGTTGCCACGGGAGGTTTGGACGTTCTCCAGGACTTTCTCCAGCGGCGTCGACAAGTAGCCGCCGGAGGTGTTGTAGCACTGCACTGAATCGCGGTGAGCACCGAGCAGCTTGGCCAGTGGCAGGCCAGCACGCTTGGCTTTCAAGTCCCACAGGGCGATGTCGAACGGCGCGATGGCCTGGGTGGTGAGACCACTGCGGCCCATCGAAGCGCCGGCCCAAAGCAGCTTGTTGTAGAGTTTGGCGATGTCGTTAGGGTCTTCGCCCAGCAGGTTCGGGGCGATTTCCTGGGCGTGAGCGTACATGCCCGGGCCGCCGGCGCGTTTGGAGTAGCCGAAGCCGATTCCTTCATGGCCATCGCGGGTGCGGATTTCGGCGAAAATGAAGGCGATTTCGGTCAGCGGCTTCTGCCGCCCGGTCAGCACCTTGGCATCGCTGATCGGCGCACCCAGTGGCAGCACGGTATAGGACAGCTTGATCCAAACAATGCTGTCGGTGGTGGCTGGCCCTGGTTGCAGGGCGGCGATTTTCGGGTCGATGTAGACGTTGCTTTCGATCATGAAGTCGTCCTCTGAATCACTGAGCGTGGGAAGGTTTGCCGGTCAAATCGGACAGCTGCAGGCGCTGGATGCGGCCGACGATCACCAGGTAGGAAAACGCCGCCAGCAGGCCATGGGCGCCGACGTAGATGAGTGCGCTGTTGAACGAGCCGCTGGAGTGCAGCAGGTAGCCGATGACCACTGGGGTGACGATGCCGGCGGTGTTACCCAGGGCGTTGAACACGCCGCCGGTCATGCCGATCATCTCCCGCGGGGCGGTGTCGGCCACCACGCTGAAACCGAGGTTGCCGAAGCCTTTGCCAAAGAACGCCAGGCTCATCACCGCGATGACCAGCCACTGGGCGTCGACGTAGTTGCACAGCATCATCGTCGAGCTCAGCAGCACGCCAGTGATGATCGGCGTCTTACGGGCGATGCTCAGCGACTTCGTACGGCGCAGCAGGTAGTCGGAGAAGAAGCCAGAGGACACCGCGCCGATCAGCCCACACAAGGCCGGGATGGAGGCCACTAGTCCCGCCTGGAGAATGTCGAAACCACGCTCCTTGACCAGGTAGATCGGGAACCAAGTCACGTAGAACCAAGTAACCGCGCTGACGCAGTACTGGCTGATGAACATGCCCAGCAGCATGCGACTCTTGAACAGCAGGCCCACTTCAGCCAACGAACTGCGGCGTTTTTCCTTGGGCAGAGAGGCCTGGGCCTCGAGATCGACCAGCGCATCGCCTTTGCGCAAGTAGTCGAGTTCCTCGCCATTCATCTTCGGGTGACTGACCGGCAGGTAATAGTTTTTCCACCAGATCGTGGCGATCCCGAACCCGACGATACCCATGACGATGAACACATACTGCCAACCGAAGGCATAGCAAAGCCAGCCCATGAATGGCGTGAAGAACGCCAGTGAGATGTATTGGGCGCTATTGAAGATGGCCCCAGCCATGCCCCGCTCCGCCGACGGGAACCAGGACGCGATCACCCGGGTGGACGCGGGACCCACGGGGGCTTCGGCCACGCCAAGCAAAAAGCGCAGGGCTAGCAGTAGCGGCACGATCATGCCGACGTAGTGCACCAGGCCCATGCATACCGTGAATGCCGACCAGATGCAGATGGCAAGGGCCATGCTTTTCTTCGAGCCGAAGCGATCGGCCAGCCAGCCGGAGGGAATCAGGAAAATCACATAGGCCCAGCTGAAAATGGAGAACAGGTAACCCATTTCCACCGAGCTGATGCCGAGCTCTTTGCTCATGTCGGAACCGGCCACAGACAGAGCGGCGCGGTCACCGCTGCTCAAGGCCAGGACCATGGTGATCAGAGCCAGGATCAGATAGCGATAGCGGGTAGCCGTGGTGGACGCGGCCACGGCACCGGGGGCAGGCCCGGCGGCGTAAGTGTCGTGGTTGTGCATCGCGATTGCCTCATTGTTTTTATTGGCGTCGTGCAGGGCCTTGCACCGGCACCTGCTTCGAATTCTGGCAGCTTGCAGCCCTGATAGAGAGCTGCCTCGGCCAATGACAGCGCTATCAAATGACAGCGCTGTCATTTATCCTATGCGTGATTCAACGCAAGGTGCAAATGAGAGTCCAGGTGAAATTCCCATGCATTGGGAATACTCCAAAGGGGCAGGAAAGCAGATGCCGTTCCGGTAGAATCGATTTACCCGCTCAATCCGCCCGCCTTGAGGCTCCGCATGCTGGAAAACCCCGTAATCACCACCGGTCCGAAATCGGCACCCGCCACCCTCGACGACGTGGCGAAGATGGCCAAGGTCTCGCCCATCACTGTTTCCCGGGTGATTAACCGACCGGAGTTGGTGTCGGAGAAAACTCAGAAAAAAGTGCGCAATGCCATCCGCAAGACCGGCTATGTGCCGAACATGCTGGCAGGCGCATTGGTTTCACAGCGCAGCCGACTGATCATCGTGGTGGTGCCGAACATTGCCAACCGTGCCTTCGTCGACACCATCACCCAACTTGGCCAGCGCCTGGCAACGGCGCGCTACCAGTTGCTTCTGAGCCAGTCGGACCTGGCACACAGCAGTGAAGCGGAACTGATCGATGCGATCCTCGCCCGACGCCCCGACGGCATCGTGCTGACCCGCCAACTGCAGAGCCCTGAAGCGCGGGATAAGCTGATTGCCCGTGGCATTCCGGTGGTAGAGACGTGGGAGCTGACGCAGGACCCGATCGATACCGTGGTCGGCTTTTCCCACGAAGCCGCCGGCCAGGCCATGGCCGAGCACATCATTGCACGCGGCCACCGTCGCGTCAGCCTGGTGTGGAGCGACGACGCCCGCGCCACCCGTCGGCGTCAGGCGTGTGTCGACACCCTGCGCGCAGCCTGCGTCGAAGTGGTCGCCTGCGAGCTTGAAGCAGTGCCGGTGAACATGGGAAATGGCCGTGAAGCCATGGCCCGGCTACTTGCGGCCAAGGTGCCGATGGATGCGGTTATCTGCAGCATCGACCTGCTCGCCCAGGGGGTCATGGCCGAGGCCCAGGCCAACGGTCTACGGGTGCCTCAGGACTTGGCGGTGATGGGCTTCGGTAACCTGGAATTCGCCGCCCATACACACCCGCGCTTGAGCACGGTGAATGTTGACGGCGGGCGCATTGGCTTGCGTACCGCAGAGTTGCTGCTGCAGAGGATCGAAGGCCGCCTGGGACGGCGGGAGCAGGTAGAGGATGTGGGCTTCAGCCTGGTGGTTCGCGAGAGCACTTGAAAGCTGCGCGCATCAATCGTCAGCCCAGCACAGCAACCGAGTCGCCACGTGATCCCAAGCCTGCTCGACTTCGGCCACGCTGCTCGCTCGAATGCCCCACCCCCTCGCCCACCGAGGCTTGGGCAGTAAGACTGCCCCTTGTAAGGCATCGATCTAGCTCAGCCCGTGGATGTCGTTCTCGGGCGTGTCGAAAATAGCGAAGCGACCAGCGGGCTCCGTGCAATCCGCAGACACATCGGGTAACCCTGCCATCCCAAACCAAATTGCCATCATGCCAAAGGGTGTCACCGATCTGGACAGGGCCCAGCAGTTCACCCGGGACGGTGCTCTGGATCACCGCGACACCGACACCCCGTGGCCGAAGGACTACATCGACGCCAGGACGCGGATCGGCGGCGATTGTAAGTATGTCGAGATCCGCGAAGCGCTGGACCAGCATCCTGACTTTGCTGAGTTCTACATGCAGAAGCCGAAGGCCTGGAACGGCAACAATTTGATCGGGCTGAAAGCCAATGGCGGCTGCACAAGCAACCTGAGCAAGGCTGTGCGCGTCGCCCGAGCAGACACAAACATGATGGGGCGTTGCGGCCAGACCTGCGGCATCGCCTGGCCCTGCGCATCCATCGACGCGCTGCCCGCCAGCGCCTCAACGCTTCCTGATAGGGTTCGGGATATACGCCGACGCCAAAATGCATGACGCGAGCACTACCAGCCAGGCAAGGTGCTGGCCAGGATACATCGCAGATAGGCCTCCCCATATCGCCAACAGCGCAAAGGCGATACGGCGCAAACGCTTCGGTGTGAGCCATTCCTGCATGGTTCCGAACCTTTCTCTAAACCGCATACCACTCTCCTTGTTTGGCAAGCGGCGAAGTATATCACCTGCCTGCCACGTCCACCCAGACGGCGCTGACCCTCGGCGACGTAGACCGTCACATCCACCGCCCAGCGGTACGCCGCCCGCGCCCGGTGCTGACTGGCGTAGGCGTAGCCGACTACCCGTCCCTCCAGCACCGCTACCAGATAAGGGTAGGTTTGCAGGGTCGTGGCGATCCGCTCACGCATTTGCTCCACGCTCGGCACTGCCTCTTTGAATGAAGTGGCCGTGTGGAGCACGATAGGCGCGTAAATGGCCTGGATATCTTCTGCACCCTCTGATCTGGCGACACGGATCTCGATTTCGCTATCAAACTATTGTTAATCAGTAATGCATGGGCAATCCATTGCAGTCGCTCCTTGGTTAGAACTTGTAATCACGTTGATCGCAGCTACTTGGCCCGCTGCGTGCGCAATATGAGCGCTGCGACTGCGCACCCGATCAGCGCCAGGCAAGAAACATAAAAGGCATCGCTGTAAGCCAGCAGGTAGGCTTCACGACGCACCGTGGCTGCCAACACTTCGAGTATCTGTTGCTGCGCCGGCAACCACGTCTGCAACGTCTGCCCCAGCCGCTCCTGCAGCCCTGGCGAAAACGCCGATACATGCTCGTAAACGCGCTCGCTGTGAAAACGCTCACGCGTTGCTACCACCTGGGTAAGGGCCGCGGTGCCAATCGCTCCGCCAAGGTTGCGCAACATCGAGAAAACCGCCGACGCCGAACCCGCCTCACGCTTGTCCAGCCCGGCCACCGCCAGCACCGAAAGCGCCACCATGATGAAAGGCTGTCCGATACCCCGCACCACCGTGGACGGAATGATGACGTTGTCCGCGCTGTCCGCGGTCAGGCCTGCGCCCAGCCAGCAGCCCAGCGCCATGATCAGAAAGCCGCTGGCTACCATGAATTTGGCGCTGGTCCAGACCATCAGGCGTGGCATGAGCGGTGCCAATGACAGCTGCACCACGCCGTAGGCAATCAGTGCCACACCCACATCGCTGGCGCTGAAACCCTGCAACTGGGACAGATAGTTGGGAACCAGAAAGACAAGCCCGAATGTCGCAGCACCGAAAACGAACATGGCAACGCTGGCAACGCCGAAGTTGTAATGTCCAAGCAGCCGCAGGTTGATGAACGCCTGCTTACCGTAGAGCTGCGTGCCCACGAACACCACCAGCGCGATGGCTGCGACCACAGCCATGGCCAGGATGTAGCGCGAACTGAACCAGTCCAGGCGCCCGCCTTCTTCCAGGACGATCTGCAGCCCACCCAGGCCCAGCACCATGGCCGTGATACCCAGCCAGTCGCCCTTGCGCAACAGTTCGAGCTTCATGGGCCTGGCTTCGATCGACCAAGATATGGCTGCCAGCAGCGCGATGCCAGGTACCAGCTGCAGGTAGAAGATCCATCGCCAGGAAGCAGCAGCTGTTAGCTTGGAAGATCGGAAGTCGTTACTTGGCCACAAGAGCGGAAGCGTGACCAGTCACTACTCCGGCGCGGAGATCGGCCAGATGATCGAGGCGGCAAACAAGGTATCGGCCACAGATTCACGCGGGCCGGTTCTGACGATCTTGAAAAGGAGAATTGGATGAGAAAAAAGGCGAAGTCACTCGAAAAGTCACTAGCCCCAGAAACAACAAAGCCACCCGGAGGTGGCTAAGTCGTTGAAATATATGGTCGGGACGGAGTGATTCGAACACTCGACCCCTTGCACCCCATGCAAGTGCGCTACCGGGCTGCGCTACGCCCCGACTGGGCTTTAAAGCATGTTCTCAATCTTGCCGAGAACGTTGAAGAATGTACCCTAACCTCCTGATAAATGAAAGCTTTTTCTCAAAAAAATTTCCATTCATCAGAATCCGGTTCACTTCTTCAAAACCACCAACACATCCTCCAATTCAACAATCATCTGCCGAATCAGCTGCTTGTACTGGCTGGATTCATCTTTAGCCTCATCACTGGAGAGCCGTAACCGCGCCCCGCCAATGGTGAACCCCTGCTCATAAAGCAGCGCACGAATCTGGCGGATCATCAGCACATCCTGGCGCTGGTAATACCGCCGGTTCCCCCGCCGCTTCACAGGGTTCAGCTGGTCGAACTCCTGCTCCCAATACCGCAGCACGTGTGGCTTTACGGCACACAACTCGCTCACTTCACCAATGGTGAAGTAGCGTTTGCCCGGTATAGGGGGCAGTTCGTCGTTATGGCTTGGTTCCAGCATAGGCCTCAACCCGGGCCTTCAACTTCTGCCCTGGACGAAAGGTGACGACGCGCCGTGCGGTGATCGGGATCTCTTCCCCTGTTTTGGGGTTGCGGCCCGGCCGCTGGCGTTTGTCGCGAAGGTCGAAGTTGCCGAATCCGGACAGCTTGACCTGCTCGTTCTCTTCAAGTGCGTGCCGAATTTCTTCAAAAAACAGCTCGACCAGCTCCTTGGCCTCACGCTTGTTAAGCCCCAGCTCCTCGTACAGCCTTTCGGCCATCTCAGCTTTCGTCAGAGCACCCATGCCGTTATTTCCTTAACGTGGTGTTCAACCTTTGTTCGAGCGAGGTGAGGATGTTTTGCAGGGTAGTGTTCACCTCATCGTCGTTAAGAGTGCGCGATGGATGCTGCCAGGTCAAGCCAACGGCAAGGCTTTTTCTATCAGGATCAATGCCTTTACCTTGGTACACATCAAACAGCCTGAGGTCTGTGAGCCATTCGCCTGCATTGTCACGAATTAATTCAAGCACCGCGCTAGAAGCGACGTCACGTCCTGCGATCAAAGCCAGGTCGCGGCGGGTTTCCGGGAACTTGGACAGTTCGCTGAATTTCGGCAGGCGGCCTTCGACCACGTCGCCCAGCACCAGCTCGAACAGGAACACCGGGCGGTCCAGGCCCAGGGCCTTGGCCAGCTCTGGGTGGATGGCGCCGAGGTAGCCGACCAGTTTGCCGTCACGCTCGATGGCAGCGGTCTGGCCTGGGTGCAGGGCTGGGTGTTTGCCGGCGCTGAAGGTGAAGTCGCTCAGGGCGCCGGAGTAGCCCAGCAGGGCTTCGACGTCGGCTTTGACGTCGAAGAAGTCGACGCCGTCGCGGCCGTTGGCCCAGCCTTCTGGCAGGCGGCTGCCGGTGATGACGCCGGCAATCATTGGTTGCTGCTGCAGGTCACCCAGCTGGCCGACGAAGCGCAGGCCGCTTTCGAACAGGCGCACGCGGTCTTGCTGGCGGTTCAGGTTGTGCTGCAGTGCCTTGACCAGGCCCGGCCACAGCGAGGCGCGCATGGCGGCCATGTCGCTGGAGATGGGGTTGGCTAGCAGCAGCGGCTCTACGCCAGGGCTGAACAGTTCGAACAGTTTCGGGTCGATGAAGCTATAGGTGATGGCTTCCTGGTAGCCGCGGGCAACCAGCAGGCGGCGCAGGGTCGGCAGGTCACCGCGGGTTTCCGGCTTGCCCTGTGGCGCCAGGCGGGCTTGCGGGTAGCGGACCGGCAGGTTGTTGTAGCCGTACAGGCGGGCCAGCTCTTCGATCAGGTCCACTTCCAGGCTGATGTCGAAGCGGTGGCTTGGCACGCTGACGGTCCACTGCACTTCCCCGCTCTTGGTCGTGGTCAACTCGAGGGCGTTGAGCAACTGCTCGACCTGAGCTGGGTCCATTTCCATGCCGAGCATCTGGGTGATGCGTTCGGCGCGCAGGGTGACCGGAGCTACTTGCGGCAGGTGCTGTTGGCTGACGGCTTCGACGATCGGGCCGGCTTCGCCGCCAACGGTTTCCAGCAGCAGCTGGGTGGCACGCTCCATGGCTTCGCGGGCCAGCTGCGAGTCGACGCCGCGCTCGTAGCGGTGCGAGGCATCGGTGTGCAGGCCGTAGGAACGGGCTTTACCGGCGACGGAAATCGGCTCGAAGAAGGCGCTTTCCAGGAACAGGTCGCGGGTTTTTTCGGTATTCACACCGCTGTGCTCGCCACCCATGACGCCGGCGATGGCCAGGGCGCGGGTGTGGTCGGCGATGACCAGGGTGTCGGCGCGCAGGGCCACTTCCTGGCCGTCGAGCAGGACGAGTTTTTCGCCCTCTTCGGCCATGCGTACGCGAATGCCGCCGTTGATTTCTGCCAGGTCGAAGGCGTGCATCGGCTGGCCGAGTTCGAGCATCACGTAGTTGGTGATGTCGACGGCGGCGTCGATGCTGCGAACGTCGCTGCGGCGCAGGCGCTCGACCATCCACAGTGGGGTTGGCTTGCTCAGGTCGACGTTACGGATAACGCGGCCGAGGTAGCGCGGGCAGGCAGCCGGGGCGCTGACTTCAACCGGGCGTACTTCGTCGTGGGCAGCGGCTACGGCCGGCACTACCGGGCGAGTGACCGGGGTGTCGTACAGGGCGCTAACGTCGCGGGCCAGGCCGGCGATGGACAGGCAGTCACCGCGGTTCGGCGTGAGGCCGATTTCGATGCTGGCGTCATCCAGGCTCAGGTAGGTACGAATGTTTTCGCCTACCGGGGCGTCGGCAGCCAGTTCCAGCAGGCCGTCGTTCTCTTCGCTGATTTCCAGCTCGGCTGCCGAGCACAGCATGCCGAACGACTCGACGCCGCGCAGCTTGGCCTTCTTGATCTTGAAGTCGCCCGACAGCTCGGCGCCGATCATGGCGAACGGCACCTTGATGCCTGGGCGGGCGTTAGGGGCGCCGCACACGACCTGGAAGGTTTCCTGGCCGTTGGTCACCTGGCACACGCGCAGCTTGTCGGCGTCCGGGTGTTGTTCGGTGGCGAGGATCTCGCCCACCACGATGCCGCTGAACTGGCCGGCAGCGGGGGTAACGCTGTCGACTTCGAGCCCGGCCATGGACAGGCGGGCGACCAGTTCGTCACGAGAGACTTGCGGGTTTACCCAACCGCGCAGCCACTGTTCACTGAATTTCATGCTGTTCTCCTGAAAGTTGCGTCGGGCATTGACCTAGCGGAATTGCGCGAGGAAGCGCAGGTCGTTGTCGAAGAACAGACGCAAATCGTTGACGCCATAGCGCAGCATGGCCAGGCGCTCGGCACCCATGCCGAAGGCGAAGCCCTGGAACTCTTCAGGGTCAATGCCGGACATGCGCAGCACGTTCGGGTGCACCATGCCGCAGCCCATCACTTCCAGCCAGCCGGTCTGCTTGCACACGCGGCAGCCTTTGCCGGAACACATCACACACTGGATGTCGACTTCGGCGGACGGCTCGGTGAAGGGGAAGAACGATGGGCGGAAACGCACCGCCAGTTCTTTCTCGAAGAACACGCGCAGGAATTCTTCGATGGTGCCCTTGAGGTCGGCGAAGTTGATATCGCGATCGATCAGCAGGCCTTCGACCTGGTGGAACATCGGCGAGTGGGTGATATCCGAGTCGCAACGGTACACGCGGCCTGGGCAGACAATGCGAATGGGCGGCTGGGTGGACTCCATGGTCCGCACCTGCACCGGCGAGGTGTGGGTACGCAGCAGCATGTTGGCATTGAAATAGAAGGTATCGTGCATCGCCCGGGCCGGGTGGTGGCCGGGGATGTTGAGCGCTTCGAAGTTGTGGTAGTCGTCTTCCACCTCTGGGCCTTCGGCGATGCCATAGCCAATGTGGGTGAAGAACTGCTCGATGCGCTCGAGGGTACGGGTGATCGGGTGCAGGCCACCGGTGGCCTGGCCGCGGCCTGGCAGGGTGACGTCAATGCATTCGGCAGCCAGGCGAGCGCTGAGCTCGGCTTCTTCAAAGGCGGCCTTGCGGGCATTGAGCACAACGGTAACGCGCTCTTTGGCGTCGTTGATCAGCGCGCCGACTTTCGGCCGCTCTTCGGCTGGCAGGTTGCCCAGGGTCTTCATCACCTGGGTCAGCTCGCCCTTCTTGCCGAGATAATTAACCCGGATCTGTTCCAGGGCATTGATGTCTTCAGCGCGCTCCACGGCCTCTAGGGCTTGGGAGACCAGCGCATCCAGGTTTTCCATGTACAGACTCCAGATACGAAAATAGGGGAAGAGCTTTGAAGGCTCTTCCCCTATCGATGACGTTCAATGCCCGACGGCGCTAGCGCCGCCGGGTGATTGTCGCGGGTACTTAAGCCAGAACGGCTTTAGCTTTCTCGACAATCGCAGCAAACGCCGCTTTTTCGTTCACTGCCAGATCGGCCAGAACCTTACGGTCGATTTCGATCGAAGCCTTTTTCAGGCCAGCAATCAGACGGCTGTAGGACAGACCGTTGGTGCGGGCACCGGCGTTGATACGAGCGATCCACAGTGCGCGGAACTGACGCTTCTTCTGACGACGGTCACGGTAGGCATATTGACCAGCCTTGATGACAGCCTGCTTGGCAACGCGGAATACGCGCGAGCGTGCACCGTAGTAGCCTTTAGCCAGTTTCAGAATTTTCTTGTGACGCTTACGAGCGATGACGCCACGCTTAACACGAGCCATGAGTAACTTCCTCTATCTAAACCAGAATTAACGTACGCGCAGCATGCGCTCGACTTTTGCCACGTCAGACGGGTGCAGCAGGCTGGCACCGCGCAGTTGACGCTTACGCTTGGTCGACATTTTGGTCAGGATGTGGCTCTTGAAAGCGTGCTTGTGCTTGAAGCCGGAAGCGGTCTTCAGGAAGCGCTTCGCAGCACCGCTCTTGGTTTTCATTTTTGGCATGTTGGAACTCCGCATTCGATAAAAATTACACAATAATCATCAGGCCTGCCGTGCCCGGGAGATTACTTCTTCTTTTTGGGGGCGATGACCATCATAAGCTGGCGTCCTTCCATCTTAGGATGCTGCTCAACGGCGCCGTATTCAGCCAGGTCAGCTTCAACCCGCTTCAACAGCTCCATGCCCAGTTCCTGGTGGGCCATCTCACGACCACGGAATCTCAGAGAGATCTTGGCCTTGTCCCCATCGGTAAGGAAACGTACCAGGTTGCGTAGTTTTACCTGGTAATCCCCTTCTTCCGTCCCTGGACGAAACTTGATTTCTTTGATCTGGATCTGCTTCTGGTTTTTCTTGGCTTCGTTGGCCTGCTTCTTCTTCTCGAAGAGGTGCTTGCCGTAGTCCATCACCTTGCAGACAGGCGGTACTGCGTCTGCAGAGATCTCCACCAGATCCAGCTTCGCTTCTTCAGCGATACGAAGCGCTTCATCAATCGAGACGATGCCAACCTGCTCGCCGTCTGCGCCAATTAACCGAACCTCGCGGGCCGAGATATTCTCGTTGATCGGGGCCTTCGGTACAGCACGCTTATCGTTTCTCATTTCACGCTTAATAGTCATTACTCCGATTCTTGGCGACCACGCCGGGAAACCGCATGTGTCAGCAGCTCAGCGAACTGGGCGACGGGCATGGAGCCCAGGTCAGCGCCTTCGCGAGTGCGCACAGCGACGGTTTGCGTTTCGACTTCGCGATCCCCTATAACCAAAAGGTACGGGACCTTGAGCAAAGTATGCTCGCGGATTTTAAAGCCGATCTTCTCATTTCTCAAGTCCGACTTGGCACGGAAACCGCTACCGTTCAGGGTATTTTCCACCTCGAGGGCGAAATCGGCCTGTTTGTCGGTGATGTTCATGATCACCGCCTGGGTCGGCGCCAGCCACGCCGGGAACACCCCAGCGTAGTGCTCGATCAGCATGCCGATGAAGCGTTCGAACGAACCGAGGATGGCGCGGTGCAACATGACCGGGCGCACTCGGCTGTTATCTTCGGCGATATAGCTGGCATCCAGGCGCTCTGGCAGGTTCGGGTCGTACTGCAGGGTACCACACTGCCAGTTACGGCCGAGGCAGTCGCGCAGGGTGAACTCGATTTTCGGGCCGTAGAAGGCGCCCTCGCCTGGCTGGTATTCCCACTCCAGGCCCGATTCGTTCAGGGCGTCGGCCAGTGCACCTTCGGCGCGGTCCCACAACTCTTCGGAGCCCACGCGCTTGGCCGGGCGGGTCGACAGCTTCATGGCAATGTCGGTGAAGCCGAAGTCCTTGTACACATCCAGGGTCAGCTTGATGAAGTCGGCGGCTTCCTTCTTCACCTGTTCTTCGGTGCAGAAGATGTGCGCGTCGTCTTGCACGAAGCCACGCACGCGCATGATGCCGTGCAGGGCGCCGGACGGCTCGTTACGGTGGCAGGCACCGAACTCGGCCAGGCGCAGCGGCAGGTCGCGGTAGCTTTTCAGGCCCTGGTTGAACACCTGCACGTGGCACGGGCAGTTCATCGGCTTCACCGCGTAGTCACGGCTTTCCGACGAAGTGGTGAACATGTTCTCGGCATAGTTGGACCAGTGGCCGGAACGCTCCCAGAGAATGCGGTCGACAACCTGCGGGGTCTTGATTTCCTGGTAGCCGTTTACGCGCTGGACCTGACGCATGTACTGCTCGAGTACCTGGTACACGGTCCAGCCGTTGGCGTGCCAGAACACCATGCCCGGGGCTTCTTCCTGAAGGTGGAACAGGTCGAGCTGCTTGCCGATCTTGCGGTGGTCGCGTTTTTCAGCTTCTTCGATGCGCTGGATGTAGGCAGCCAGCTGCTTCTTGTCAGCCCAGGCAGTGCCGTACACGCGCTGCAGCTGCTCGTTCTTGGCATCGCCACGCCAGTAGGCGCCGGACAGCTTGGTCAGCTTGAATGCCTTGAGGAAGCGGGTATTCGGCACGTGCGGGCCACGGCACATGTCGACGTATTCTTCATGGTAGTACAGACCCATGGCCTGCTCATCCGGCATGTCTTCGACCAGGCGCAGCTTGTAGTCTTCGCCACGGGCGGTGAACACGTCGATGACTTCGGCGCGCGGGGTGACTTTCTTGACGACGTCGTAGTCCTTTTCGATCAGCTCCATCATGCGCTTTTCGATGGCGGCCATGTCTTCTGGGGTGAAGGGGCGCTCGTAGGCGATGTCGTAATAGAAGCCTTCGTCAATGACCGGGCCGATGACCATCTTGGCGGTCGGATACAGCTGCTTCACTGCGTGGCCAACCAAGTGGGCGCACGAGTGACGGATGATCTCCAGTCCCTCTGCATCTTTAGGGGTGATGATCTGCAGGGTGGCGTCTTGGCTGATCAGGTCGCACGCGTCGACCAGTTTGCCATCGACCTTGCCGGCCACGGTGGCCTTGGCCAGGCCAGCACCGATGGATGCGGCAACGTCGGCTACGGATACGGCGTGATCAAACGAACGTTGACTGCCATCGGGAAGAGTAATAACGGGCATGGCGCCTCCTCTCCTAGTGGTGACCCCTACCAAAGGTCACGTGGGTTGGGATGAGCCAGTACAAGATCCGACCTGCCTTCCTTAAAAGGAAGCCTGCCTCACAGTGGCAGAAGCCTTTCGGCTTGCGAGGGACGAACCAGAGTGACTGGAAAGAAAAAAGATAGCTGCGGCCGGCAACGGCGCGACCACAAGCCGAGCATGCTAGCACGCGGGTTGCACCCCAGGCAGAAATATTTGGCAATTACATCTTTCGGGTGAACTAACGCGGAAAAAGTCCTATCAGACCTTGGGAAGCAACCTACTCTTGATGAGACCTTAACCCAAGGAGTAACTGGTTATGCGAGTTCCGTCTCTTCTGGCCCTGGCGGCCGCTGGCGCCCTGCTGCTGCCGGTGGCTGCGAACGCTGGCAACTTCCCACCGGGGAAAGAGGCCGGTTACATGGCTCAGTGCACGCAAGTGGCCAGCGGCCAGGGCGTTGACGCTGCGACCGCGAAAAAACACTGCGACTGTGGCGCTCAAGCCATCAAGAAGAATTTCACCGACGCTGAAATTGCCGACCTGGACAGCCAGGATGGCGTGGACGCGAAACTGATGCAAAAGGCGCAAACCGTTGTAAAACAGGCCTGCGCGCCGAAGAGCTGAAACCTTAAAGCCAGGCCGGGCCGCCGATTCTTTGAGCTGGATCAATATCCTGCGAAGGTAAAAGGCGCTAGATGCGCAGAATTAGACTATGATGTGTCCCGTGCTCCGTAGCCTCGGCCGCATTGCACCACTGAAAAAACTAAATGTTCTGGAGATTCACCCATGTCCAATCGCCAACAAGGCACCGTCAAATGGTTCAATGATGAGAAAGGCTACGGCTTCATCACCCCAGCAGGCGGCGGCGACGACCTGTTCGTTCACTTCAAAGCCATCGAATCCGACGGCTTCAAGAGCCTGAAAGAAGGCCAGACTGTTTCCTTCGTCGCCGAGCGCGGCCAGAAGGGCATGCAGGCTGCACAGGTTCGTCCGGAGTAATTCGGATAGCTGTAAAAAAACCCGCCCTTGTGGCGGGTTTTTTTATGGCCGATTGCATCATCTGAGCAGGGACGGGATTGCCCGTGAAACAGACTGCAGGGTGGATGGCACAGGCTTCGCCCGCAGTGACCACGCCTGCCCGTGCATCAACCGCAGTTGACGCGGGTGACCTTGCCCTGCTCGTCCACGTTCAGGTTCAAGCGCTCGGAGCGGTATTCCAGCGTTACCACATCGTGCGGCTTGAGAATGCGCGCCATCTGCGAACCACTGGCCTTGCGTGCTTGTTCCAAAAGCTCGGCACTGCCCTGCTTGCCAATGGCGAAGTCTGCGCCGCTGGCTTCGCAGCGGCCATCGTTGCCAGCTGGGGTGGCCGGTGCAGCCCCCCCACCAGCGTCACCACCAGTGCTGCAACCAGCCAGGACAGCAGCCACCGCCAGGGTTGCCAGGTAAGCACGGGTACGGAACATGAAGCCTCCTAATTCGGTCTGGGAACTGTCTGATCCGACAGTTCCGCTCATCGTTTGTTGCAAAACCGATCAAGTCTGCCTGAATGCTAGCACCGAAGGCGAAACGCAATCGTGACTGGATTTTGCACAACCCGCTGCGTTTGCCATATGCTTAGCTCGCACGGTCACTGGCGCAAAGCCATGATTTGCTGCAAGAAGTGGAGCGCATCCCGCCTCCATCGAGCACCAGGGTCAGGTGTTCATTCCTTCGTTCCGGGCCCCTAGCGAGAGCTTTTCATGAGCAGCCACAGCATCGATGCCGATATCAAGGTCAAGTGGGCCGAGGGCCAGAGTGCGTACAGCCCAGGCACACCAGAGGAGTTGCTGCTGATTGGCATCGACCTGCTGGTGCGCGATCGCGGCGCCGAGGCGGCGCGCAGCTTCATCGAGCAAGTGCTGGAGCGCTATGCACCGCACGCGGCTATTCCAATCGCGCCAACCGGGCGCTGAGCAGGTCGAACAGGCCCTGGGCATCGCCCTGCTCCACCCACAGCACGTTGGCCGGCTGCTTGAGCACACCGTACCAGTCGGCGATGGTTTGCCCGAAAGTCGGGCCTTCGCGGCTGTCGATGCTCACATGGATGCGCCGCCCACTGAACAGTTCGGGCTTCAACAGGTAGGCGATGACACTGGCGTCGTGCACCGGGCCGCCGGGCATGCCGTACAGGTCCATGTCGTGGGTGATGTAGGCGTTGAGGATATCGACCACACGCTTGCTGGCCTGGTTGTTCACGGCGGCCAGTTGCTTGAGGCGCGCGTCGCTGGTGAGCAGCTTGTGGGTAACGTCCAGCGGCAGGTAGGTGAGCGGCACGCCACTGGCCAGCACCACTTCGGCCGCATGCGGGTCGGCGTAGAGGTTGAATTCCGCCGCCGGGGTGATGTTGCCGCCATTGAAATGGGCGCCGCCCATGACCACCACTTGCTTGATGCCTTTGACGATGTCCGGGCGTTGGATCAGCGCCAGGGCCAGGTTGGTCTGCGGGCCGAGCATGGCCAGGGTGATGCTGTGGGGCTTGGCAGTACCGAGGGTGTCGACCAGGTATTGCACCGCATTGCCTTGGGCCAGTGGCGCTTTGGGCTCGTGCACCTGCACGCCGGTGAGGCCTTCTTCACCATGGACCTCGGCGGCGTAGATGGGTGCGCGTACCAGCGGACGGCCTGCGCCTGCGTACACGGGAATGTCTTCGCGGCCGGCCCACTCACGGGCCAGGCGGGCGTTGCGCGAAGTTTTATCCAGGCGCACATTGCCAGCAACGGTGGTGATGGCGCGGATGTTGAGGTCTTCGGGCGAGGCCATGGCCAGGAACAGCGCGACCACGTCGTCGGCGCCGGGGTCGGTGTCGATGATCAGGTCGATGGGGGCGGCCTGGAGGGTGGTGGCTGTGGCCATGAAGGCGATTCCTTGTAGCAGGGGCTTCAGCATAAGTCAGGCACTCCTTGTTGCCAGAGCGGATCATGCAGGTAAACCGAATCTCTCAAGGGAGCGGGTATGCCCGCGCCCATGGGAATTGCGCAAGCCTTAAAGTACCGTTTCGGCTGTCAGAACGTGACGCCGGAGACCAGGGCGATGTTGCTGTACGGCTGGCACTCCCCCGTACGCACCACCGCGCGGGCACTGCGCGACAGCACTTTGAAATCCTCATGGTTCAACCATTCGCGCTTGCCCAGCTTGCCCTTCAGGCGCTCGATCTCGACCAACGCTGGCGGCACTACTTTCTGCATTTCTTCAGCCAGCACATGCCGCTCTACCTGCAACTCGCTCAACACCACCCGCAACACACTGGCGAAATCCGGCAAGCCCGGAGTAATTGCCAAGTCGATCAGCTCGACCCCGGGCGGCACCGGCAGCCCGGCATCGCCGATCACCAGAATATCGCCATGCCCCATGCCGGCGATGGTCCGCGACAGGGCCACGTTCAGCAGTTGCGTTTTCTTCATGGCGTCAACTCCGCAAGGTAAGGGATCGACGGTTGCGCGCCAGCCCGCGTAACCGACAGCGCAGCTGCACGCTGGCCGAAGGCGATAGCCTCGCCCTCTTCCCACCCTCGGACCAGACCCGCAGCAAAACCGCCGATGAAGGTGTCGCCAGCAGCGGTAGTGTCCAGCGGCTGCACCACAGGCGCCGGATAGTGCTGATGCCCATTGGCAGTAACCAGCAAGGCCCCCTGTGCGCCCAGGGTGATGATCACTTTACCCGCCCCAAGCTGCAACAAACGCTCACCGGCAAGCAAGGCGCTGCGCTGGTCGGTGACAGGGATGCCAGTCAAGGCTTCGGCCTCGCTTTCGTTAGGGGTGAGGTAATCAATGCAGGCGAACCAGTCCGCGGGCAACGGGCCGGTGGCGGGCGCCGGGTTCAGGATCACCTGCTTACCCAGCTGACGCCCCCTGGCCAGGGTCCAGGCCACGGTTTCTTCCGGCACTTCCAGCTGGCAGATGACCACCTCGGCTGCCTGCAACAGCGCATCGAAGCGCTGGACCACTTCCGGCGTCAGCAGGCCATTGCCACCCGGGATGATGACAATGCAGTTCTGGCTGGCGGCATCCACGGTAATCAAGGCCACCCCGCTGGACACCCCAGGGCAGGTGCTGACGCCCTGGCAGTCGATGCCCTCGACATACAGCGCCCGGTGCAACTGCCGACCGTAATCATCGTCGCCGACATTGCCGATCATCGCCACACTGCCGCCCAGCCGCGCCACCGCTACGGCCTGGTTGGCGCCCTTGCCGCCCGGCACGGTGAAAAAACTTTCGCCGGGCAGTGTTTCGCCTGCGCGGGGCAGGCGCTGGGCGCGGACCACCAGGTCCATATTGAGGCTGCCGACCACCACGACCTTGGCATTCATGACATTTCCTTAGCGTTAGCGGTAATCGTTGAACAGGTCCGGGCGCGGCCCGGTGGACTCACGCAGCACAATGCGCGGTGCAACAATGCGTTGCTCCGCCGCCCCTTGCCGGGGGGTGCCGATACGCGTCAGCAGCAGCGAGGCGGCGCTCTCGCCCAATTCGCGGATCGACTGGCCGACCGTGGTCAGCGGCGGGTACACGTAGCGGCTGAGTTCGATGTCGTCGAAGCCAATCACCGACAACTCGCCAGGCACGTTGATGTTGCGCTCGGCGGCGGCACGCAGCACGCCGAAACCGATCATGTCGTTACCGGCAAAAATCGCCGTGGGCCGCTTGCCGTCCAGCACCTGCGCTGCTGTCGCATGGCCGCCTGGGCTGGTGAAATCACAATGCCGCACGCGGTTGCCCAGCACCGGCGCCCCCACCTCGGCCATGGCCCGGCGAAAACCGCTCAGGCGCAGCTGGGTCACCCCGGTTTCTGCGGGGCCGCCAATATAGGCGATATCGCGATGGCCCAGCTCCAGCAGGTGCTGGGTGGCAAGGTAGGCGCCCTGCTCATGGTCGATGCGCACCAGGTCGGCATCGACGCCTTCCAGTTCACGGTCGACGATGACCATGGGTGTGCGCACGCTGGCCAGGCTTTGCAGCAGGTCGCTGTCCTGCCCCACCGAAGCCACTACCAGGCCATCGATGCGCTTTTCCAGCAGCACGCGCAGGTAGCTGCGCTGCTTTTGAGGGTTGTCGTCGGAGTTGCACAAAATCACGCAGTAGCCGTTGCGCTCGCAGGCGTCCTCGATCCCACGGGCCAGTTCGGCGAAGTATGGGTTGACGCTGTTGGGCACCAGCAGGCCGATGGTGGCAGTGCTGCGCGCTTTCAACGAACGCGCCACCGCGCTGGGCACGTAATCGAGCTCGATGATGGCGGCTTCCACTTTCAGCCGCACCTGCTCGCTGACGGGCCGGGTCTTGTTCAATACATGGGACACGGTGGTGTACGAAATACCGGCCAGTGCCGCGACGTCTTTGATGGTTGCCATGTTGTCAGTTCCGCCGGCCTGCACGCCGGCTACGGTAAGTGTCGAGCACCACGGCGATGACGATCACCGCCCCGGTGATGATGCGTTTGGTGGGTTCGCTGGCACCGATCTGGGCCAGCCCGGCAGCCAGGACCGAAATGATCAGTACCCCAAAGAACGTGCTGATGACCGAGCCGCGCCCGCCCATCAGGCTGGTGCCGCCGATCACCACGGCGGCGATCACCTGCAGCTCCAGGCCGGAGCCGGCATTGGGGTCGGCCGCTTCCAGCCGGGAAATCTGAAACAGCGCGGCCAGACCGGCGAGCAGGCCCATCAGGGCGAACACCAGCACTTTGTATGGGCGCGGGTCGATACCCGCGAGGCGAACGGCCTCTTCGTTGGTGCCGATGCCGATCAGGTAGCGGCCAAACACCGTGCGGGTCAGGACCAGATGGGCCAGCACGATTACCAGCAAGGCGATCACGAACGCCGGCGAAATGCCAAAGGCCACCGGGTTGGAGAACCAGGCATAGGCATCGCCGATATAGGCGGTGCGCGAGTCGGTGAACTGGTAGGCCAGGCCGCGGGCCATTTCCAGCACACCGAGTGAAACGATGAACGACGGGATGCGCCAGGCCACGGTAACGCCACCGGTGATGCTGCCCGCCAGCGCGGCCACGGCCATGCCCAACAGCGCCGAAGGCAGCACGCCCCAGCCCCAGCCGAGAATCGCCACACTCACCGTAGAGGCGGCCAAGGCCAGCACCGAACCCACCGACAGGTCGATGCCGCCGATGATGAGCACGAAGGTCATGCCCACCGCCAGCACCATCAGGTCGGGGATCTGGTTGGCCAGGGTGCTGAAGGTGTTGTACGACCAGAAGTGGCTGCTGAGGAACGAGAAGAGCACGATCATCGCCAGCAAGGCGCCGGCCAGGCCCAAGTAGGTGCCCAGGCCAAAATAAGTGCCACTGCGGCGCACGGGGGCGGCGCCTTGGCTGTCGAGCGGGGTGGTTTTCATGCGTTCATCCTGGGGGCTGCCTCATGCAGCAGTGCGTCACGTTTCTGGTAACCAGCAAAGGCAGCGGCCAGTAGCTGGTCCTGGCTCCAGTGATCACGGTCGAAGGTGTCGATCAGACGGCCGGCAGACAGCACCGCAATGCGGTCGCAGATCAGCATCAGCTCGCGCAGGTCGCTGGACACCACTACCAGCGCCTTGCCCTGGCGTGCCAGTTCGGCCAGCAGGCCATAGATGTCGAACTTGGCGCCAACGTCGATACCACGGGTGGGTTCGTCGAACAGCAGCACCTGGCAGTCGCGCTCAAGCCAGCGGCCGATCACCACCTTCTGCTGGTTGCCGCCAGACAGCTCACCGACGATTTGCTGCGCGCCGGCACTGCGAATGCGCATGGCCCGGATCTGCCGCTCGGCCAGGGCCTTCTCCGCCTCGCCATCGAGTATGCCGGCCCGCGACACGGCACCAAGGTTGCCCAAGGCGATATTGGCGCTGATCGACTGAGTCAACAGCAGACCTTCGCCCTTACGGTCTTCGGTAATCAGCGCGATACCGGCCCTGACCGCAGCCTTGGGCGAATCGATGGAGATGGGCTGCGGGGGCTGGCCCAGTGCAATGCTGCCGCTTTCGGCACGGTCGGCGCCGTAGATCAGGCGCAACAGCTCGGTGCGCCCGGCACCGATCAGGCCAGAGATACCGAAGATCTCCCCTGCCCTGACCTCGAACGAGACCTCACGCACCTTGTCACCACGGCTGAGCCTGTCGACCTTGAGCAATGGTGCGCCGATCTGCCGGCGGCCAAGGTCAATATGCTCGCCCAGCTCGCGGCCAACCATCAGGTTGACCAGCTCGGCGCTGCTGTAGCGCTGGATAGGTTCGTCGCACACCAACTTGCCGTCGCGCAGCACGACGATGCGCTGGGCCACGCGTTGCAGCTCTTCCAGGCGGTGCGAGATGTAGACGATGGCCACGCCACGCTCGCGCAGGCGCTCGATCTGGGTGAACAGCAGCTCCACCTCACGTGCGGTGAGCATGGCGGTGGGTTCGTCGAAGATCAGCACATGGCAGTCACCGATCAGGTTGCGGGCGATTTCGACCATTTGCTGATGGCCGATGCCCAGCTCACCAACCGGTGTATCCGGGTCGATTGCGTCGAGGCCGACCTGGGCCATCGCGGCCGTCGCCAGTTGGCGCAGGCGCTTGTGGCTGATCCAGCCAAAGCGGCTGGGTAGGTTGTCGAGGAACAAGTTCTCAGCCACCGTCAGCGTAGGCAGCAGGTTCAGCTCCTGCATGACCATGCGCACCCCAAGGCGCTCGGCGTCTCGCCGGCTGGCCGGCGCGTAGGCCTGCCCGCGATAGACCATCTGCCCGGTGGTGGGGGTTTCCAGGCCGCTGATCAGCTTGGACAACGTGCTCTTGCCCGCACCGTTTTCGCCGGTCAGGGCCAGCACTTCGCCGGCCCGCAGGGTCAGGCTGACCTCGCCCAGCACCGGCTGGGCGTAGGTCTTGCCCAAACCGCTGGCGGCTAGCACTACTTCATTGGCCGATGCAGGCATGGCCGTTTCTCCAGGCAGTGTCAGGGCTTCTTGGTGATAAGTTCGACCGGGGTCTGGATCACGTTGTCGGCATCCACGTCAGGTTTTTCGCCATTGACCATTTTCAATGCCGCCTGAATACCGAATACGGCTTGTTGGCTGGCAGCCTGGTCGAGGGTGGCGAGCACACGGCCGTCGGCGAGCATCGGCTTGATGGCGTTGATGTTGTCGTAGCCCACCACTTGCACCTGGCCAGCCTTGCCAGCAGCACGAACGGCCGACACGGCGCCCAGCGCCATGCTGTCGTTACCGGCCAGCAGGGCCTTCAGGTCGGGGTACTCGTTGAGCATGGAGGCGGCGACGGCGTTGCCTTTGTCGATTTCCCAGTTGCCGCTTTGCACCGACACGATTTTCATCTGTGCAGCGTTCATGGCGTCTTTGAAGCCGGCGGTGCGCTGCTGGGCGTTGGTGGTGGTCGGCACACCTTCGATGATGCCGACCTGGTCGCCGGGCTTGAGCTTCTGGCTGGCCAGGTAATCACCGACCAGACGTGCGCCCTTGCGGTTGTCGGGGCCGACAAAGGGCACGCTGATGCCCTTGCTCTTGAGCAATTCAGGGTCCAGGCGGTTGTCGATATTGACCACCACCACACCTTTGTCCATGGCCTTCTTCACTGCCGATACCAATGCTTTGGAATCGGCCGGGGCAATCACCAGGGCCTTGGCGCCGGAGTTGACCATTTGCTCGACGATGCGGATCTGCTCGGATGTGTCGGTTTCGTTCTTGATGCCGTTGGCGATCAGGTCGAAATCATCAGCGTGGGCTTTTTGGTAATCCTTGGCGCCGTCTTCCATGGTGCGGAAAAACTCGTTGGCCAGCGATTTCATGACCAGAGCGACCTTGGGCTTTTCTTCGGCGTGGGCGGCCGACACAGGCAGGGCGAATGACAACGAGGAAAGGACAGCGAGGACGAGCAGACGACCGGGGAACGGCAGTTTCATGGACGATGACTCCGAATCTTGTTTTTTTATCGGATCGCAAACGTTTGCGGTACCTAACTATGGAAACAGGACCGTGGTTTGTCAAATCCGTTTGGCTGTCGGAGGCCAACGACTTCTGCTGCTGATTATCCAGATTTTTCCGAAAAACCGAACACCTTTTCCTATGCTTGTTCGGATTTACGAACGTCGCAGAAGCAGCCTGCCGTCGTAATGGGCCGCGTAACACACCCAACTGCCTGTGCCGAAGCGCCGATTTCCCGGGGCAATGCTCCCCTTTACCGATGGCAGGCTGCCACTGTGCAAGCAGCGCATACCGGCTTGGTACGAAAGATGCCTTGAAGCCTGGGCGACTCAATAATCATCTCACCGGAAAGAGAGAGAACAATAACGATGAATGCCGCACTTAAAACCTTCGCCCCCAGCGCGCTCGCGCTGCTGCTGATCCTGCCCGCCACCGCCTCCGCCAAGGAAGCCGAAAACCAGCAAAAGCTGGCCAACGTGGTCATCCTCGCCACCGGCGGCACCATTGCCGGTGCCGGCGCCAGCGCCGCCAACAGCGCCACCTACCAGGCTGCCAAGCTGGGCGTAGACAAACTGATTGCCGGCGTCCCGGAACTGGCCGACATTGCCAACGTGCGCGGCGAGCAGGTCATGCAGATCGCCTCGGAAAGCATCAGCAACGACGACCTGCTGAAACTGGGCAAACGCGTCGCCGAGCTGGCCGATAGCAAGGATGTCGACGGCATCGTCATTACCCACGGCACCGACACCCTGGAAGAAACAGCCTACTTCCTCAACCTGGTCGAGAAGACCGACAAGCCGATCGTGGTGGTTGGCTCGATGCGCCCGGGCACCGCCATGTCCGCCGACGGCATGCTCAACCTTTACAATGCCGTGGCCGTTGCAGGCGACAAGCAGTCGCGGGGCAAGGGCGTGCTGGTGACCATGAACGACGAGATCCAGTCCGGCCGTGACGTCAGCAAGTCGGTCAACATCAAGACCGAAGCGTTCAAGAGCGCCTGGGGCCCGATGGGCATGGTCGTGGAAGGCAAGTCGTACTGGTTCCGCCTGCCGGCCAAGCGCCACACGGTCAACTCCGAGTTCGACATCAAGCAGATCAGCAGCTTGCCGCAGGTGGACATCGCCTATGGCTATGGCAACGTCACCGACACCGCCTACAAGGCATTGGCACAGAACGGCGCCAAAGCGCTGATCCATGCCGGCACCGGCAACGGTTCGGTGTCGTCGCGGGTGGTGCCGGCGCTGCAGGAACTGCGCAAGAACGGTGTGCAGATCATTCGCTCGTCGCACGTCAACCAGGGTGGTTTCGTGCTGCGTAACGCCGAACAGCCGGACGACAAGAACGACTGGGTCGTGGCCCATGACTTGAACCCGCAGAAGGCGCGGATCCTTGCGATGGTGGCGATGACCAAGACCCAGGACAGCAAAGAGCTGCAGCGCATCTTCTGGGAGTACTGATTGCAAAATGGGTCGGCCGGTGCCCCTGTGCACCGGCCATCCCTTGCCGCCCAGGTAGCGAGCTGCGCCGCTGACACATGGGTGTGGGTAAAACATCCAGCATGTTGGCGGCTACCTGAACTGGTACGCCAACCCAGCCCCTGCGTACCACGAGCGCCCAGGCGCAGCCTCGTAGTAACGCCCGTTGCTATCCCCGACAATCACCGACCCCACATATTGCCGGTCAAACAGGTTGTCTAGCCGCACCAGCTGGTGGAACGTCCATGCCCCCACATGCTGTTCAAAGCGTGTACGCCAGTTGAACACCGCGTATGCCGGTGCTGCCTTGGCGTCGTTGCTGTCGTCCACATACACCTTGCTGCGGTACTGCCCTTCAATCCCCATGCTCACCGACGCAGCAGGCTTCCACACCAGCTCGCCATAAAGGTTGTCCAACGGCACACCTGGAAGCCGGTTACCACTTTCGATGGCCTGGCTGACATCCTCGGCGTAGCGTGCATCGGTGCGGGTGTACACCACGGTAGCCTGCCACTGCGCATTCAAGTCGCTCTGCAGGCTCGCCTCGAAGCCTCGCCGTAGGGTACGCCCGGCATTGCGGTAGCTGGTGCGGCCGTCGGTAGCGCTGGCCACGACAATTTCGTCATCGGTATGAATCTCATAAAGCGCCGCATTCAGCCGCGTACGTTCGTTCAGCCGATACTTCACACCCATTTCATACTGCCGGCTGGTAGCGGGCTTGAGCCCGAAGTTGAAGCTTTCGACTTCCCCCGGCGCGTAGGCCATCTCGGCTTGGGTGGGCGTCTCGAAGCCCTTGCCAACGCTCACGTAGCCACGCAGGTCTGGCGTGAACGCGTACATCACCGACAGCGAAGGCGTGGCCTGCTGATACTTTTTCGAACCGCTGGCATCGCCGTTTACCAGGTAATGGTCATCGACGCGCATGTTCATGGTGCTGTAGCGCAGCCCCAGTTCGCTGGTCCAGTTGCCGATTTCCCAATGCGCCTGCAGGTAAGGGTCCAGGCTGGTGGCGGTGTCCTGCTCGTCACGCCGCAGTTCGCCTTTCACGCCCAGCTGGTCACCGCTGAAGTTCTGGTAGCCGCGGCGCTCGTCCTTGCTCTGATCGTAATCGGCGCCCACAGTGAAGGTCAGGTCGCCAGGCACGTTGGCAACCGGCTGGATCCAGCGCAGGGTGCCGCCATGGAACTCACGGTCAAAGTCGACCACGCCGCCGCCACGCTGGCTGTTGGAGGCCACCGACCTTGGAATGGACAAATACTGCACGACGCTGCGTTGCCCCGCGTACAGGTTGAACTGCAAGGTAGCGTCGCCGAAGTAGCGCTCGTAGTTCATGCCCACCTGCTGGTGGTCGATGCTTTTGCGCGTGTTGTAGGTTTGCGCCGCTGCGGCGGTGGAACGCGGGTCGTGCTTGTAGGCCTCCCAGGTCTGTCCTAGCGGGTCCTGGGTGTTGTTCTGTTCAAGGCTGCTGTAGATCAGCGCCATGCGCGAATCGTCATCAGGCTTGAAGTTGACCTTGGCGAAGGTCTGGTCACGGCGCGCGGCACTGTGGTCGCGGTAGCCATCGGTGTCCATGCGCGAGGCATCCAGCACGAACCCGGCAGCGTCGTTGCCGCCCTCGGCGGACAGGTGGTTCTTGTTGAAGCCGTCGCTGCCGAACGTGGTTTCGGCCCCCACACGGGCCGGGCCCTGGCCATCGCGGCTGAACATCTGGACCACCCCGCCGGCGTTGCTGCCATACAGCGTGGCGGCCGGGCCGCGCAACACCTCGATGCGCTCGGCCACGTCCAGGTTCAGCGTAGCCGCCTGCCCTTGGCCGTCGGGGGTACTGGCCGGGATGCCATCACTGATCAGCTTGATGCCGCGCACACCGAATGCCGAGCGTGCGCCATAACCTCGCGAGGAAACCTGCAGGTCCTGGGCATAGTTCTGGCGGTTTTGCACCACCAGCCCTGGGACCTTGGTCAGCACCTCCGACAGGTTGACGCCAAGCTGGCCATCGGTGCCACGGGACAGGTCGACGGTGTCGACCGAAAACGGCAGGTCGAAGGAGCTGGTCGGCGCGTAGACGCCGGTGACTACCACTGGGTCGATCAACAGTGCATTGGAACCCTCGGCAGCGGCATGGCACGGGGCACTGATGCCCAATGTCAGAAAAACCAACCGCCCACAATGGGCGGGTAAGCGTAAAACAAGCGGATACATTCAAAACTTCCATAAACCCAGCGGCCTTCAGGGCCGCTTCGCAGCTCGTCGTCGGCAGGTCAGGCGCCCACACGTACAGCGCGAAACCTCTCAGCTGCGCTGCACCTTTGGGCGCCCGGTTTGCCGGGAACGGGCACTAAATTCGATTGATGTAGCAATGGCCTTGAGTGCTGACCACAGACACCCGCTTTTCGATCGCCCTGCCCTGGTAATCCAGGGCGGTACGCACGATCTGCAGCAGCGGCGCCCCAGTTGCGATACCCAGCGCCTGCGCCTGGCTGGCATCGGCGCTAATGGCAAAGATCCGCTCCTGGGCATGGGCGACCGTCGCGCCAAAGCGCTGCTGGTACAACCGGTACAGGGTGTTGGGCAACACCTCGGGCTGCCGCTCGAGGCCAATACGAGCACCTGCACGCGCACAACGTCAAGACCAAGCGGTGGTAAGCATGCAACTCAATGGGCGCACTTTCCTGGGCTACTGGGCCAGCGGGCAGCAGAGACTTTGTGGCAGTGGATCCGCAGCGGGCAACCGCCGCACAGCGAATGCCTGCCGATCGAACCGGTCGTGCGCGGCACCACTGCACCGCCGCAGCCTGGGTAACGGCGCCTCGCCGGTGTAAGTGGTGGCTTACGCTGGACACAACCGCGCATGGCTCCACGCAGGCCTGAACGCAGCTTTCACCTGACAAGCTGTTGCGAAATTACTTACACTCAAATACTGTACGCACATACAGCACAACAAGGAAACTCCTGTGTCCAGCACCGCCACCCCGAGCAGCTATGAACAGCTGGGTGTACGCATCCAGAAGATCATCAACAGCCCCACCGCCCAGCGCAGCCGCGCGGCGCTGATCTTCCGCCTGGAACAGGAAAGCCCGGACGACTGGGAAACCTTGCTCGAAGAAATCGCCGAGAACGACAATGTCACCCTCGCCCACCGTGACGATGGCGGCGTGCAGATTTTCTGGACCGTGCCAAAGGAAGACTGACCACGCATGCGCAGTCGCCGGTCTGCCAGTGGCATCCGTGCACTGCCGCCACTTTCACTCCAAGCGACAAAGTCTTACTGCTTTGAGGCTGTTTTTCGAGGGAATAGAAGCGAATAGCCTAGGCCCACTTTCGAATCAGATAGAGGTAGTGCCATGAAGGCTATCGTTTACTCCCAACCCGGGTTACCTATCCAGCACGCCCAGTCTCTGTATGACGCGGAACTCCCGCAGCCAATCCTCGGCGCCCGTGATCTGCTCGTCGAAGTCCGGGCTATTGCCGTCAACCCGGTCGATACGAAAATCCGGGCCAGCCGTGGTGGTGAGCAACCGCAGGTTCTTGGCTGGGATGCGGTCGGTGTTGTCCGCGAGACGGGCTCGGAGGTCACGCTTTTCAGCCCTGGGGACGAGGTGTTCTACGCCGGAGCCATCGACCGACCTGGCAGCTATAGCGAACTCCATGTGGTGGACGAGCGCATCGTCGGCCACAAGCCTCGCAGCCTGGACAATGCCGGTGCTGCCGCTTTGCCACTCACCTCCATCACTGCATGGGAATTGCTGTTCGACCGTTTGGCAGTAGCAGAAAATGGCGGCGCAGGCCAGAGCCTTCTCGTCATCGGGGCTGCGGGTGGGGTAGGCTCGATCCTGGTACAACTGGCAAGGCAGTTGACGCAGCTTACCGTCATAGGCACCGCGTCCAGGCCCGAGACGCAAAGCTGGGTGAAAGCGCTGGGCGCCCATCATGTGATCGATCACTCTGAGTCGATCCCGCTTCAGCTCGAAGAGCTCGCGCTGACGTCTGTTGATTACGTGATCAGTCTGACCCACACCGACACCTACTTGCCGCAGTTGGTGGAAGTGCTTCGCCCACAAGGCAAGCTCGCGCTGATCGATGACCCCGCGCAGCTGGATGTCATGCCACTCAAGCGCAAATCGCTGTCATTGCACTGGGAGCTCATGTTCACCCGCTCGCTGTACAAAACCGACGACATGGTCAAGCAGCACCAACTTCTCGAACGGGTTTCGCAACTGGTCGATGAAGGGGTACTGAAAACGACTGTTGGGGAGCATCTCGGACGCATTTGCGCCGACAATCTCAAACGTGCCCACGCTTTGATCGAAAGCGGCAAGGCCCGAGGCAAGATTGTCCTGGAAGGGTTTTGATCCATGCTCAAAAAAGCCCGCGTGATCGCGCGGGCTCTCTTGCATGGCGCGTAATCAGTTATCCAGTTCGTCCTTGATGACTTTGCCATCGTGTGGGTCGACCTGGAACTCATATTGTTTGCCGTCAGCTTTCAACCCCTCACCTTCCCAATGACCATCATCGGCCTCGATCTTGGTGATCTGCGTGTAGCCGGCGCCTTTCAGGGTGGCCTCAGCCTGGTCCTTGGTTACCTTCCAGTCAGCGCCAGGCTGGTCTGCCCACGCTGAAGTGCTTGCCAGTGCGCCAACAATGGCAAGGCCAGTGAACAGTCGGGTCATCGCTTTCATCGCTAACATCCTTTCTGGTGACAGTTAACGATCCGACCCGCCCCCTGCTCTCGTCGTTCACTTTATGTGCGCAGCGACGATATGGTGCAGGACGTGGCTCACCTCAAGGGCGCCAACGGCGTTCACGCCCGGGCAATGCAGCGCAGGCCTGGCCAGATTTTGATGCACGTGAAGATCCTCGCTTAGCCCTCGTTGATGTGGTGGGGCCTCTTGAGCTCGTGCTCTAAACGTGTGGCGAGCCATCCAAACCGAAAAACATTCATTGACACTGCGACTTCAAGGAAAGAATATCACGCCGCCTTATGGGAAGTGTTCTCATTATCATTACACTTCCTATTGGAGGCCTGCTTTCCTTACAAACTGGAGTCAATGGATGTCCGCTTGTTTGTCGTCTACCGCTATCAGCATTCGCCGAGCTGCACTGGCGTTCAGTCTCTCAGGGTCTTTGCTAGCGGCTACCAGTGTCCACGCGGACGCTGTCAGTTACAGCATTCCGGCAGGGTCTCTGGCCAATGCCCTGAACCACTTTGCGAGTGCCAGCGGAGTGGCGGTCAGCTTCAGCAGTGAGGACGTAGCCGGGTTGCGCAGCGAGGGGTTGCGAGGCAATTACGACCTGCAACAAGGTTTCGCTCAACTACTGGAAGGTAGCGGCCTGCAGGTACAACAGGCGGGTGGCAACCGCTACAGCGTGGTTCGCCCAAGCCAGAACGGCTTGATGGAGCTTTCCGCCACGACGATTTCCAGCGCCGGGCTGGGTGCCACCACTGAAGGCACCGGCAGTTACACCACAGGCTCGGCCAATACCGCGACCGGGCTACGACTCTCGCACCGTGAAACGCCACAATCCGTCAGTGTGATCACACGCCAGCAGATCGAAGATCAGAACCTCAACAGCGTTGCCCAGGTGCTTGAACAAACCCCGGGTGTAGTCGTTGACAGCATGGGCCCTGCTGGTAGTGATGCAAACCATATCTACGTGCGCGGTTTCGAGGTAGACAGCATCCAGGTGGATGGTATCAACAGGCCCGATAGCTACGGGTTCCGGGACGACCTCGCCGACATGGTGTCCTATGACCGGGTAGAAGTGGTACGGGGTGCCACAGGGCTGATGTCCGGCACAGGCGATCCTGGTGCGACGGTCAACCTGATTCGCAAGAAGCCGACGCTGGAAACGCAACGGAAACTGACCCTCAAGGCTGGTTCCTGGGACGACTACCGCCAGGAATTGGACATGTCTGGCAAGTTGTCGGAAAGCGGCAGCTTACGCGGGCGGATCGTCGCGTCGAACACCAACAGCCAGAGCTACGTCGACCGCCAATCCTTGGAAAAGCAAGCGTTCTACGGGGTACTGGAATGGGACATCACTGAAAGTACGATGCTTACAGTGGGCGCGGAATACCAGGAGATGGACAACGACGGTGCCGGTAACCACGGTTTCCCGATGTACAACTCCGACGGCAGTCACTTCAGCCCGTCCCGCTCGTTCAACTCCGCCTCGGACTGGAGTTATCACAAGCGTCGCACCAAGACGGTATTCACCACACTGGAGCATCAGCTGGACAACGGCTGGCAGTTGAAGCTCAATGCCGAGCACAACCGCCGCAGCTATGACGACGCCTTCGCTACCGCAGCCAGCGGCACCGTCAACCCCGACGGCAGTGGCATCACTACCTGGACAGGGCGCTGGGCGGGCGAGCCGCGTCAGACCTCGTTCGACCTGTCAGCCGCAGGCCCTTTTGAACTGTTCGCCCGCGAGCACCAGGCTTATCTTGGGGCCAGTCACTACAGGGCCTATTACCGTAACGACGGCTACCCGCTGTGGTCATACCAGACCATCGACGACATCAACAGCTGGGACGGATCGCTGGCGATCCCGGAGGCCATTCACACCAAGTCGACGCAAGACGCCCTAGATGAAACCCAGGATGGTTTGGTCGCCTCGGTGCGCTGGAGCCTGGCCGACGATCTGTCGCTCATCACCGGGGCACGGGTAATCGACTGGAAACGTGATGAAACCTCGACCACCCTATCCAGCGGCGACACCAGCCGCACCTCGCGAAGCGAGACGGGGGTTGTCACGCCGTACCTTGGCCTGGTGTACGACCTCGACGACAACTGGTCGGCTTACGCCAGCTACACCACCATTTTCAAACCACAGAGCAAACAGACCGTCTCTGGCAGTTACATCGACCCATTGGAGGGTGTGAACTACGAGCTGGGCCTGAAAAGCGAGTTCTGGGACAAGCGTCTGAATACTGCATTCAGCATTTTCGAAGTACAGCAAGATAACTTCGCGGTTGCAGATGGCGACAATCCGGCGCCGAACGGCGACCAGGCCTACCGTGCCGAATCGGGTACCAAGACGCGCGGTTTCGAAATGGAAGTGGCCGGCGAGATCCTTCCCGATTGGCAGGTATCGGCCAGCTACACCTATGCCGTCAGCAAGGATTCCGATGGCGACCGCCTGAACACTGAGGTACCGCGAGACACCCTTAAAATGTTCACCACCTACCGTCTACAGGCGCTGCCGCAGGTGAAGGTGGGCGGCGGTGTGCGCTGGCAGGGGCGCGAGTACTACAAGGGGGCTGGCCCAAATGGCGAGACGTTTACCCAAGATCCCTACAGCATCGTCGACTTGATGGCGCAATACGCGTTCACCCCTCAAACCAGCGTCTCGTTGAACCTCAACAACGTCTTCGACAAGACCTACTACACCGCCATCGGCGCACGTGGATGGTATGGGTCGCCGCGTAGTGCCACCGCCACATTGGTATACGCGTTCTGAGTCATCGCCTGCTGAAATGGGGCCGCTCATCGCGCAACCGATCAGCCAGCGCTGATGCATGCTCTAGTTCCAGGACCCTGGCAAACGTCCTGGCCAGGGGCTTGAAAGAAGTTCTACGCAATCAGCGCTGGCAATTGAGTCGATAGCAGCCCAGCGGCTGTTGCATTCAGCATCGATGGGTTCAGCTTGTCTCTGAGCACCCACTTGCAAGCCACGATCTCGTTGCGAGCCATGGGCCTTTCTTCATCATCGAAATGCGTGGTGAACACGTGGTGCACAGTCAACCCGACCTGAACAGTGCACAGAGGAAGCAAGCCATGGCCCGCAATGGACGTTTCTTCATGGAGTTCCCGGGCAGCGGCTGCAAGAGGCGACTCTCCCGGCTCGATGAGACCGCCAGGAAAATTCCATTTCCGGCTCTTTTTCCTGACCAAGAGAATTCTGCCACTTCGAAGACAGATGATCGTTGCCCTGGCCTTGATCTTGACCTTACGCGCCTTTTTGTCCCGCATGCACACACTCAGCTCGTCAATAGGTTCATATCCGTCTCGTTGTAGCGACTGGAGACTGACTCCCTGAAGACTCACCTTGATGACGACTCGTTCAACCTGATAGGCACAGCCAACATCTGGGGATATCGAAGCCGGCACTAGTTGTCTGAGTCAGATAGAGGTTGAAGGGGCCGACAGAGTGCCGACAACCTGTAACCCTTGCTGCGGGTCGGAAGACACAAACGCTCACATCAGAAACTGAACGAGGTCGAAAAACATGGTAAATCAGATTGCCGAGCTCGACGGATACCTGGCACTCCTCGCCCAGATAGCTGACGAGCTTGAACAGCAAGTAGCGCCCTGCCCCATGACTCAGCCGTTGCTGATAGCGTGGTTGACGGAGTGGGTTCGAAGCCCAGATGCATTAAGGGAAATCAGGCGCGGGTTGCCTCACCTTCCCCCGGCATTGATCTCGGGCTACAGCAGCTGGATCCACCTGGGTGGCGGTCAGTAGGTCGCTGCGCAGGCGCAAGCAGCCGATCATGCCAGTTGAATGTAAACCGAGTAACTCCCAAGCAGCACCCAGAATACAAGGAAGATCCATGGCGTGCGGAGGGAAAACAGCAAGGACTTGCGATGCCCCGCCTGCGATGTCTCCGCCTCGCAGAACAGCGGCGACTCATCATAGGCCAAGCCCATCATCGGTTCGCTGCGCAGCAGATGGCTCTGTTTCAGCTGCCAATGCTCGATGATTCGATAAGCTGCACGAATGCCTGGCCAGGCATTCAGAGAACTGAGGATGCCCAACAACGCCAGGAAGGCCGGCACCATCAGGGTGAACATCTCTCCCCAACTCTGGTTCAGGTTACCCATGGATGAAACGAACGCGATGACCAGAAAGGACTGCGCAGCCAAGTAGGCGTCCGTTCGGTTGGCCAGAATACTGGTTTCGTATTGAATCTCTCTGCGGTAAAAATCCAGGCGTTCCTTGGGTGAACCGAACATTCTGGCATTGCGCTCGGCGACCTCATGTTCTGGGGTTTCCGGCGTGATGATTCGAGGCACTGCACTGCTCCTGAACGTCGTTCACGCCTGGGGCATGAGTGATGACCGACTGTCTGCAGTAGAACGGTGCCGCGCCTGAAAATTCATTGCGAGATGCAGTGGCGCCCCCTTCAGTCACATCCCGAACCCCACCGCCATTGCCACATTCACCCGCAGCCTAGAGTTTGAAACGCACATGAATGCAGCTCTTGCCGTCCAGTCGCTCCACCGTCACCGCTGAGCTTCCATACCCGGAATAGCTTCTGACCAGCCGCATTCCCAGGCCTGTGCCCGTGGGTTTCGGATAGGTATCAGGAAATCCCTGGCCTTCGTCCTTCACCGTCAGGCGGGCATGATCCCCAGCGTGCTTGACCACGACCTCAACGGTACCTTTGCCATACTTCAGTGCATTGGTGATGAGCTCAGAGAGCACCAGGCCCAGAGGTGCCATTCGCTCGGGCGGCAACAGGAAGTCGTCAGCCTGGAGGACAATTTCTCGATCAGCCAGAGCGCGGCCAAGATCGCCCAACAATGCGTTCAGGTACACCGCTGCCATGACGCCTTTGTCTGCTGCAGAGTGATAAAGACGCTCATGCACGCTGGCTATGGTGACCACCCGGCCTGCCGCCGTCTCCAGCTGTTGCTTCACCGCCGTATCCGGCGTGAGATTCGCCTGCAGCAACAGCAATGTATTCACCAGGTGCAGGCTGTTCTTCACCCGGTGGTGTATCTCCTCCAGGTAAAGGTCACTGGCATTCTGCCGGGAATTCTGGGCGTCAATCAGCGATAGCAATTGATCTTCGTACTGATGACGCTCGGTAATGTCTCGGGACACCGCGATAAGCCTTTCCAGCTGACCGTCTGCGGCGAGGATCGGTGCCACCGTTACATCCCACCATTTGGGCTCGTCCGGCGCGGTCGGGAAAAACGCTTCGAACCTCGCCGTCTCGCCTAAAGCGACCTTGGACAGCGCATCCTGCACCAGCGGCTTGGACTCCTCAGGCCAAAACTCAGACCAGGCCTGGCCTTTGACGTCAGGTAAAGCGGCCAGGTGCATGAGCTCCAGACCTTTTTCATTCATGAACTCAATCACGCCATCGGGCGACAGAATCTTCACGCAGTCAGGGCTGGCATTCAGAAAGCTTTCTGAATAGGGATCGGGATGCGGTGCATTAACGCCTGTCGCAATGCGGTCAACAGCCAGGGAGATGACGTTGGCAATCCCCTCCAGGAAGACCAGGTCGCTTTCAACGAAATCATCGCCATTGCTGCTGTCCGCTTCAAGCACACCGAACGGCCCCAGCGGGCCCCGTATGGGGACATTAATGGCCCGCTCGATCCCGTATTTTTTCAGCAGATCCGGGGTACGAAAGCGCTCCTCCAGGCCCAGGTGGTTGGACAGGACGGGGCGGTAGGTGGAAAGTGCATACCCTGCCGGGCTGGCTATGTCGCCGCCAACGGTCGCATGCCCGATGTCAGACTCATCCCAGCCCACCCCATGGGACAGGACATAGTCATCACTGTCCGCAAGCGGCTGAAGGATTTTGGCGAAACGCGTGTTCATGCCTTCCGCGACCACGGCGCAGGCTCGGGTGAGCAAAGCATCAACGTCGTCCACCTTGAGGGACATGACGCCGAACTCCACAACCAGCTCATGCTGTCGGTGCAGCCTGGCATGGGATTTTTTCAAGGCAGCCCGAATAGTTTCTTCCGGCGGTAGCTGTTGCATAACCTCTCCATCCAGATGCGCAGTGACAACAGAGTGTGACTTCTGCCGTGCCAGCGTTTCGCTTATCGCCCTGAAACCATAGACGTTAATCGGGGCAAGCAGGTGCTATGCCACTCATCGCCCGGCAGCAACCAAGCAGAGGCGCTACAGCCCAATGGGTATGAGACACGAGTTCGCCCCATGCCCAGCCATATTCTGCTAGTCGAAGACGATGAATTACTAAGGGAGCTGACTGCCGAAAGCCTTTCGTCACTGTACGCCCTTCAGATTACATGTTGCGCAAATGGTGACGAGGCGTTGGCATTTCTGTGCAACGGGCCGGCCGTCAAGCTGGTATTCACCGACATCCACATGCCAGGGAAGGTGGACGGATTGCAGCTGGCTCGGGAGGTCTGGCGCAGGTGGCCCGCTGTTCCCGTACTGCTCACCTCGGGCGATGCAGTGATTCCGCCCGAGTCCTTACCCTGCAAGGCTGCATTTTTGCCCAAGCCCTGGACTTTTGAGCAGGTGGCGGAGGAAATTGAAAAGCTGCTGCATGCCTGATCACCCACTGGCAATGCGACCCCAGAAAGGCGTGTGGCTGAGCCTCAGGCCAATCCCTGCAGGTAGGCGCTTGCCTCCCGGTAACGGGCCAAACGTGCCAGATCGGCGGGGCCTGGGCATGGGATGCGCGAAAGATCGCTATTGTCGGCAAGGTCAGCTAACTTGACGGTGCGCGCCAATGGGTCATCGCCCAAGCGCACCACGAAGTCCTGGTAGGCTTCACCCTCGCGGCGGCTAAGCGCCAGCAAGGCGGCAAGAATCTTTAGTGCGAAGCCCTCACGCGCCAGATCCGAAAGGGTCAGCGGGGTATCTTCGATCACATCGTGAAGCACCGCGACAATTCGTTGTTCTGGTGTGGCAACCCGCATCATCACGCGTAGCGGGTGAAGGATATACGCCGCCCCACCCTTGTCGTATTGCCCTTCATGCGCCCTGGCGGCCACGGCAATGGCCCGTTCCAGTGTAGACATGCGGCGCTCCCCGTTCAGCATCACCCAACCCAAGCATAGCCAAGATGTGTGAACAGGGTCTATCACGTGCTCTGGTACGGCGGTTTGCCCGACCTCCACGGCCAAGCGCGGCCCAGGACCGCTTCGAATTGCGGGCTTGGGGCTTAGCGTGCTGCCCCGTGCTGGATAACCACCGAGTCAGTTCCCAGCTTGGCCATCACTTCATCCCGGCGCGCCTGCGCTTCTTCACGGGTGGGGAACGGCCCCATCAGCACCACCGGTTTGCCGTCGCGGTACTCCACCGAAGACGGGATGCCCTTTTCGATCAGGCGTGCAGTCATATCGCTGAGGGCACCCATGTTGGCCCCCTGAACCACTTCAACATCCCAGCCCTGGGGTGCCGGTTGGTCGGCCAGCGCTTCTGCGCGGCGCTGCAGGTCAGCGCCGCCGCACAGCTCGCGGATGCGCAGGTTGTTGCCGGTGTCGTCGACAATGATGTCGTACTGGCCATCGCGCTTGATCGCCACGTAGCTGCGATAGGCCTCGTACTGCCCGGCATCGTCCTTGCCGCGGACCTGGCCGCAGATGGTGCCCTGGGTGTCGATCCGCACGTTGCCGAACTTGGCCGTCTTGGGGTTGTGCAGGTGCTCGGCCACCTGCTTGTGCACGCCTTCGACCTCGTTCTCACAGCCCGCCAGGGCGAGCACTGCCATTACCACAGCCAGTTTGCGCACGCGTGTACCTCCAGATTCGAAGGTGCGGATTCTAGCATGCCGGGCCATGGCCGAAGCGCGACCAAAGGTTACAGGCTGCTTCGTGGGCAAATGCAAAAAGGGCGATCATTGCTGATCGCCCTTTTTGGGATTTGGTAGGCACAATTGGACTCGAACCAACGACCCCCACCATGTCAAGGTGGTGCTCTAACCAACTGAGCTATGTGCCTGTCGTGTGGTGCGCATATTAGTGACCGGATGCGTACCTGTAAAGCGTTTTTTTCAGAAAAATCAAAACCTTTCGAAGGTACTGCGGAATGCCTGGACGATGATCATGGGCTACGAAACAAGCCAATGAAAAAAGGGGCGACCCTTGCGGATCACCCCTTCTTCGATTTGGTAGGCACAATTGGACTCGAACCAACGACCCCCACCATGTCAAGGTGGTGCTCTAACCAACTGAGCTATGTGCCTGTCGTGTGGTGCGCATTCTACGCATTCCAAAAACCCTGTCAACACTTTTTTTCGCGCTAAGCTACTGAATCTAAACCTCTTTATAGAGAAGCGCTGGTCGGGGCCCAGTAAAGGATTTTCAACAGACGACTAGCGGGTGTTTATTATTATTGATAGCATCGGTACATTCGTTAAAAATATAAAACACGAGGTTTCTGCAGCATGGCTAACACCCCCTACCCCCAGTCCTACTACGCCGCCTCGGCCAACCCGGTGCCGCCACGTCCGGCGCTGCAGGGTGAGGTGGAAACCGATGTGTGCATCATCGGCGCCGGCTACACCGGCCTCTCCAGCGCCCTGTTCCTGCTGGAGAATGGCTTCAAGGTGAGCATCGTGGAAGCGGCCAAGGTCGGCTTCGGCGCGTCGGGCCGCAACGGCGGCCAGATCGTCAACAGCTACAGCCGTGACATCGACGTCATCGAACGCACTGTCGGCCCAAAGCAGGCACAATTGCTGGGCCACATGGCCTTCGAAGGCGGCCGCATCATTCGTGAGCGTGTGGCCAAGTACAACATTCAGTGCGACCTGAAAGACGGTGGCGTGTTCGCTGCCCTGACCAGCAAGCAAATGGGCCACCTGGAGTCGCAAAAGCGCCTGTGGGAACGCTTTGGCCACAACCAGCTGGAGCTCATGGACCAGAAGCGCATCCGTGAAGTAGTGGCTTGCGACAGCTACATCGGCGGCATGCTCGACATGAGCGGCGGCCACATCCACCCGCTTAACCTGGCCCTGGGCGAAGCTGCCGCAGTCGAGTCGCTGGGCGGCATCATCTACGAACAAACCCCGGCCATCCGCATCGAGCGTGGTGCCAACCCAGTGGTGCACACCCCGCAGGGCAAGGTCCGCGCCAAGTTCATCATCGTCGCGGGCAATGCCTACCTGGGCAACCTGGTGCCAGAACTGGCGGCCAAGTCCATGCCATGCGGTACCCAGGTGATCACCACCGAACCGTTGGGCGAGGAGCTGGCACGTACCCTGCTGCCGCAGGACTACTGCGTAGAAGACTGCAACTACCTGCTCGACTACTACCGCCTGACCAGCGACAAGCGCCTGATCTTCGGCGGTGGCGTGGTGTACGGCGCGCGTGACCCGGCCAACATCGAAGCGATCATCCGCCCGAAGATGCTCAAGGCCTTCCCGCAGCTGAAGAACGTGAAGATCGACTACGCCTGGACCGGCAACTTCCTGCTGACCCTCTCGCGCTTGCCACAGGTTGGCCGTATCGGCGACAACATCTACTACTCGCAGGGTTGCTCGGGCCACGGCGTGACCTACACCCACCTGGCGGGCAAGGTACTGGCCGAGGCCCTGCGTGGCCAGGCCGAGCGTTTCGACGCCTTTGCCGGCCTGCCGCACTACCCGTTCCCAGGTGGCCAGATGCTGCGTGTACCGTTCAGCGCCATCGGTGCCTGGTACTACAGCCTGCGAGATCGCCTGGGCTTCTGATACCAGCAGGGTCCTGTCGTGGGCAAGCCGGCGACAGGACCAGCACAGGTAACACTACTTATCCAGGCTGCTCACCGCCTGCCTGGCCGCAATCTCCTGCCCCGCCCGCGACAGCTCATCTGCCGCCTGCAACCAGCGCTGGCGATCCACCTGGGCCGGCAATTGCCGGGGTGGCTGCACCAGCACTGCCCAACTCCCCTGCTTCGCCCAGGCCGAGGCAAAATCGTCGAACGCCATGACCTGCCGCCGGTGCATGCCCGAGCGCAACAGTACCCGCTGCTTGTAGCGGTCATAGCCGATCAGGACCGCATAGCGTGGCTCGGCCCACCAGGCCGAACCGTCTTCGTAACGCAGCAGCACCGGGTTGCCCGCCGCCACTTGGGTCAATAGCGCGTCCAGCTGTTTGTCCAGTGGGTACACCACCATGCCATAGTCCCGCGCCACGCGCGGTATGCCGGTGTCCAGCGCCTCGGCCCCCTGCGGTAGGTTCAACGGTTTGTCCAGCAGCCCCGGGGTGATCGGTGCACCCTGTTGCGACAGCACTGCCGCCAGGGCCATGGCCCCGCTATGGTTGGCGTTACCACGGTAGAACGGCACGCTACTGATTTCGACCCGCTGCGGCAGGCCCTTGAGGTTGGCGGGCGGCGCGCTGGCACAGCCAGCCAGTGAAGCCGCCACGACAACGGCAGCCAGCCACCGACGGTGAGCGGTCTTGAAGGAATGTTGCGGCATGGACACTCGCTTGCTTCAACGCCAGGCAGGCAGCGCCCGGCTCTGGCAAACGATCATAGGTCCCACAGCGGCGCGGGTATAGTCCGACAGCGGCTTGGAGCGAATCGGACCAAGAGATAGACCTTTGTTCGATGGAACGTCACAGGCGAAGGGCTAGACTAAAGCAGTGTCTGGAAGGCAAGCACTGGCCAATCGAGGGCTTGCCGTAGAGATGGAGGCACAAATGAGCCTGACCCTGGCAATCCTCATGCTGGTAGGCATGTGGCTGAGCGTCGCAGCCGCCATGCTTTGGGGCGTACTGCGCATCGTGCGGCGTCATGCACACCATCACCACCTGCCACCTCAGGCCCCGCCCAAGCCAGAGCCCGTGCGGCGGGCGCGGCGGCATGCCGGGGTGCACTGACACTGGATTTGATCAAGACTGGGAACGGGGCGCCAGGCGCCCCGTCGTTACATCAGCCTTCAGTCGCTTCACGCTTCAACCGCGCCCGACGCGCCAGGATGTTGAGGATCTCGATCACCGTCGAGAACGCCATCGCCGCATACACATAACCTTTCGGTACATGGGCGCCAAAGCCTTCGGCGATCAGCGTCATGCCGATCATGATCAGGAAGCCCAGGGCCAGCATCACCACGGTCGGGTTGTCATTGATGAAGTTCGCCAGTGGGTCGGCGGCCACCATCATCACGATCACGGCAGTGATCACGGCAATGATCATGATCGGCAAGTGCTCGGTCATGCCCACGGCGGTGATGATGCTGTCGACCGAGAAGACAATGTCCAGCAGCAAAATCTGGAAAATCGCCGCTGCAAAACCCAGGGTAACTGTCGAGCCGACCTTGGCTTCTTCCTTGGCGCCGTGCGGGTCGACGTTCTCGTGGATCTCTTTGGTCGCCTTCCACAGCAGGAACAGGCCACCGGCGATCAGGATCACATCCTTCCACGAGAAGGCGTTGCCAAACACTTCGAACACCGGGTCGGTCAACTGCACGATCCAGGCCACCGTACTCAGCAAGGCCAGGCGCATGATCAGGGCCATGCTGATACCAATCCGCCGCGCCTTGGATCGGTACGCCACCGGCAGTTTGTTGGTCAGGATCGAGATGAAGATCAGGTTGTCGATACCCAGTACAACTTCCATGGCTACCAGCGTAGCCAGGGCAATCCAGGCGGTAGGGCTAGCGGCGAGTTCCAGCAAATATTCCATTGTTCAGATCCTGCAGCGGCGGTTAGGGTCAAATTTCCTGGGTTTCTTCTTTCTTTTCGGCATCCTTGGGCTTTTGCCCTTGGGTGCCAATGGCATCGCTCAACGCTTGCTGGGCGGCCTTGTTGGTGTCGTCGATGGCCTGCTTGGCCGATTGCGCTGCCTGGTCGAGCATTTGCTGGGCGGATTTCTCGGCTTGGTCGCAACCGGCCAGGGTGAACAGGGCCAAGGCCAGTACCAGCGGCGTGCCGATGGATTTGAATTGCAGCATGGGTTCCTCGCTTGTCGATATTCCGGCGGCGCACAGGGCGCCTGATGGAGGTGAATTCTAGACAAGGCAATACATCAGGAAAATTCGTATTTTCAGCGGTTATACTTCGGTTTTTACGAACCTGGAAAGCACTGATGCTCAACTATCGGCAGCTGCACTACTTTTGGGCGGTGGCCAAGACCGGCAGCATCGCCCGCGCCAGCGAGCAACTGAACCTGACCCCGCAAACCATCAGCGGGCAGATAAGCCTGTTCGAACAAACCTACGGTCTGGAATTGTTCCAGCGCGTGGGCCGGCAGTTGGAGCTGACCGAAACCGGGCGCCAGACACTGGTCTATGCCGAACAGATGTTCCAGCTGGGCGGTGAGCTGGAGGCCATGCTGCGCGCTGGCCCACAGGAGCAGATCCTGTTCCGGGTGGGTGTGGCCGACGTGGTGCCCAAGTCCATTGTGTATCGTTTGCTGGCACCGACCATGGAGCTGGACGATGTGCTGCGCATCAATTGCCGCGAAGACAAGCTCGAGCGGCTGCTTGCCGACCTGGCGATCCAGCGCCTGGACCTGGTGATTTCCGACAGCCCCATGCCGAACAACCTGGACATCAAGGGCTACAGCCAGAAGCTTGGCGAGTGCGGGCTGAGCTTTTTTGCCACCCCGGCGCTGGCCCAGCGTCACGGGGGGGCCTTCCCAGCCTGTTTGCAGGACGCCCCACTGTTGATTCCCGGCCCGGAAACCGTGGTGCGCAGCCGTCTGCTGCGCTGGCTGGGCGAGCAACACGTACAGCCGCGGATTGTCGGCGAATTCGATGACAGCGCCTTGATGCAGGCGTTCGGGCAGTCCGGCAGCGGGATATTCGTCGCCCCCAGCGTCATTGCCGAAGAAGTGTGCCGCCAGTACGGCGTGCGGCTGATCGGGCAGACGGAAGCCGTTCATGAGTCGTTCTACGCGATTTCGGTGGAGCGCAAGGTCAAGCATCCAGGAATCGTGGCCATCACCGAGGGCGCGCGCCGGGAGTTGTTTCACTGGTGACCGTGCAGCGGGGGGCGCAGGCCAGCACTGCGCTTATGGTAAAGTCCGCCCCTTTCCAGAATTCGAGACGCTGCTGCACATGACCCCTGTTTTCCGCTTCCTCAACCGCACCAGCCTGGTGACGCAAATCGTCATCGGCCTGCTTGCCGGTATCGCCCTGGCCCTGCTGGCGCCCAGTGTGGCCCGCGACCTGGGCTTCTTTGGCAAAGTGTTCGTCAGCGCCCTCAAAGCGGTGGCGCCCGTGCTGGTGTTCATCCTGGTCATGGCTTCGATCGCCAACCACCGGCATGGCCAGGAAACCCACATTCGCCCGATCCTCTGGCTGTACCTGCTGGGCACCTTTGCCGCAGCAGTGGTGGCCGTGTTCGCCAGTATGCTGTTCCCGTCCAACCTGGCGCTGAGCACCGGCGAGGCTACGTTGAGCGCGCCTGGCGGTATCAGCGAGGTGTTGCTGAACCTGCTGCTGAGCGCAGTCGACAACCCGATCAACGCCCTGCTCAATGCCAATTTCATCGGCATACTGACCTGGGCCATCGGCCTGGGCATAGCCCTGCGTCATGCCGGTGAAACCACCCGTACCGTGGTCGACGACCTGTCCAACGGCGTAACCTTGATCGTCCGCGTGGTCATTCGCTTCGCCCCGCTGGGCATCTTTGGTCTGGTCAGCGCTACCCTGGCGCAATCCGGCCTCGACGCTCTGCTCGGCTACCTGCACCTGCTGGCGGTGCTGATTGGCTGCATGCTGTTCGTGGCACTGGTGATGAACCCGCTGATCGTGTACTGGAAGATTCGCCGCAACCCTTACCCGCTGACCCTGCTGTGCCTGCGCGAAAGCGGCATTACCGCATTCTTCACCCGCAGTTCGGCGGCCAACATTCCGGTCAACATGGCACTGTCGGAGCGCCTTGGCCTGCATGAAGACACCTACTCGGTGTCGATCCCGCTGGGTGCGACCATCAACATGGCCGGTGCGGCGATCACCATTACCGTGCTGACCCTGGCGGCAGTGCATACCTTGGGTATTCCGGTAGACCTGCCTACCGCCGTGCTGCTCAGCGTGGTGGCGGCAGTGTGTGCCTGCGGTGCTTCGGGTGTGGCGGGTGGTTCGCTGCTGCTGATACCGCTGGCATGCAGCCTGTTTGGTATACCCAGCGAAATTGCCATGCAGGTGGTGGCGGTGGGCTTCATCATTGGCGTGCTGCAGGACTCGGCCGAGACGGCACTGAATTCCTCGACCGATGTTCTGTTCACCGCGGCGGCCTGCCTGGCTGAAGAGCGGCGTAACGCTTGATGATACCCGGGCCGATTTGCGGCCGACCGCGACACCAGCCCGCCCCTACAGAAGAGCGCATTGCTCTGTAGCGGCGGGCTTGCGCTTTCAAGACGCAGATGATTGCTTAAGCCAGGCGCTTTACCTAGGCTAGTGGCCTTTCCCCAGCAATGAGACAGGGCCATGTCAGAACACGAAACCGCCGGCGAAGGCCGCTTCACCAGCATCGAGATTCGCGTGCTCGGCGCGTTGATCGAAAAGCAGGCCACCAGCCCCGAAAGCTACCCGCTGACCCTCAATGCCCTGGTCCTGGCCTGTAACCAGAAGACCAGCCGCGAGCCGGTGATGAACCTGACCCAGGGCCAGGTCGGCCAGGCCTTGCGCGCCCTCGAAGGGCAGGACATGACCCGCCTGCAGATGGGCAGCCGCGCCGATCGCTGGGAGCAACGGGTGGACAAGGCATTGGAGCTGGTGCCGGCGCAACTGGTGCTGATGGGCCTGATGTTCCTGCGCGGCCCACAAACCCTCAACGAACTGCTGACCCGCAGTAACCGCCTGCATGACTTCGACGACACCGAGCAGATCCAGCACCAGCTAGAGCGCCTGATCTCTCGTGACCTGGCCTTGCACCTGCCACGCCAGCCCGGCCAGCGCGAAGACCGCTACACCCATGCCCTGGGCGACCCGGCAGAGATCGAGGCGATCCTCGCTGCACGTCAGCACGAAGGTAGCGCCCGCAGCGGTGGCGGCAGTGTGTCGGAAGACCGTATCGAAGCCCTCGAAGCCCGCATCGCGGCGCTGGAAGCGCGCCTGGCCGAGCTGGAAGGCTGAGCCTTTACGGCTCGAGGTCGGGGAAGTGACGGCAGCTCTTGCGCTCGGCCAGCTCCCGGTCACTGGGGCGCTGGTCGACGAACACGGTGCGGCCGTCGGCGTAGATTTCCAGGTATCCCCAGTGCAGGTCTTGCTCTGTTTGACCGGGCTTTGGCGGGACTAGCCACCAGGGTTCGCGGCTGATCAGGGTCATGCGGGTGATTCCTGAGGGTATTTACAGTAATCATAGACACCCCCAGGCTTCAAAGGCCCTATCGCTGGCGTGCCGGCGATAGGGCAACGCAGGCTTATGCGGGCGCCGAGGTGCGAATCAGGTGATCGAAGGCCGCCAGCGAGGCCTTGGCCCCCTCTCCCACCGCAATCACGATCTGCTTGTACGGCACAGTCGTCACGTCACCCGCGGCGAACACACCCGGGATGCTGGTCTGGCCCTTGGCATCGACCATGATCTCGCCACGCGACGACAGCTCGACAGTACCCTTCAGCCAGTCTGTGTTCGGCAACAGGCCGATCTGCACGAAGATACCTTCCAGCGCCAGTTCATGCTGCTCGTCCGTGGAACGGTCCTTGTAGCGCAGGCCAGTCACTTTTTCACCATTGCCCAGCACCTCAGTGGTCAGTGCACTGGTGATCACTTTCACGTTTGGCAGGCTGTGCAGCTTGCGTTGCAACACCGCATCGGCACGCAGCTGGCTGTCGAACTCGATCAGCGTCACCTGGGCAACGATACCGGCCAGGTCAATGGCCGCTTCCACGCCCGAATTGCCGCCACCGATCACCGCCACGCGCTTGCCCTTGAACAGCGGGCCGTCACAGTGCGGGCAGTAGGCCACGCCGCGTGCGCGGTATTCCTGCTCACCCGGCACGTTCATTTCGCGCCAGCGAGCCCCGGTGGCCAGGATGACGGTCTTGGCCTTGAGTGAAGCACCGCCAGCCAGGCGCACTTCGTGCAGACCGCCATCGTTAGCCGGGATCAGCGCTTCGCCACGCTGCAGGTTCATGATGTCGACATCGTATTGCTTGACGTGCTCTTCCAATGCCGTGGCCAGCTTCGGCCCTTCGGTTTCCTGCACCGAGATGAAGTTCTCGATGGCCAAGGTGTCCAGCACTTGGCCACCAAAACGCTCGGCAGCCACACCTGTACGGATGCCTTTGCGTGCTGCGTAAATGGCAGCTGCCGCGCCAGCGGGGCCACCGCCGACCACCAGCACGTCGAAAGCGTCCTTGGCGTTGATTTTCTCGGCCTGGCGGGCCCCGGCGCTGGTGTCGATCTTGGCGAGGATTTCTTCCAGGCCCATACGGCCCTGGCCAAAGATTTCGCCGTTCAGGTAAATGCTCGGCACCGCCATGATCTTGCGCGATTCCACTTCAGCCTGGAACAGCGCACCGTCGATGGCCACGTGACGCACGTTGGGGTTCAGCACCGCCATCAGGTTCAGCGCCTGGACCACGTCCGGGCAGTTCTGGCAAGACAGCGAGAAGTAGGTCTCGAAGGTGAACTCGCCTTCCAGCGCCTGGATCTGCTCGATCACTTCGGCACTGGCCTTGGACGGGTGGCCACCGACTTGCAGCAGCGCCAGTACCAGAGAGGTGAACTCGTGGCCCATGGGTATGCCGGCGAAGCGCAGGCTGATGCCGTTGCCATTCAGGTCAGCACCCGGGCGGTTCAGCGAGAACGATGGGCGACGGGCATCGGTACCGTCCGCGCTGAAGGTAATAAGGTTCGACAGGCCGGCGATTTCCACCAGCAGGTCGTGCAATTCGCGGGACTTCGCGCCGTCGTCGAGGGAGGCAACGATCTCGATCGGCTGGGTGACCCGCTCCAGGTAGGTTTTCAGTTGCGATTTAAGCGTGGCGTCCAACATACGGGCGATTCCTTTTTCAAAACTCGGATACAAAAACGCCCAGGCGATGTCGCCCGGGCGCTTTTACGGGGCGGTAGGTACTTCAGCTTTGGCGGCTGGTTACCGCCCGCGGGGTGCGCATGACCTTAGATCTTGCCTACGAGGTCGAGCGATGGCGCCAGAGTGGCTTCGCCTTCTTTCCACTTGGCCGGGCAAACTTCGCCTGGGTGGGCGGCAACGTACTGTGCAGCCTTCACTTTACGCAGCAGTTCGGCAGCATCGCGGCCTACACCACCGTCGTTCAGTTCGACGATCTTGATCTGGCCTTCCGGGTTGATCACGAAGGTACCGCGATCGGCCAGGCCGGCTTCTTCGATCAGCACGTCGAAGTTGCGCGAGATGACGTGAGTCGGGTCACCGATCAGAGGGTATTCGATCTTGCCGATGGTGTCGGAAGTGTCGTGCCAGGCTTTGTGGGTGAAGTGAGTGTCGGTGGACACACCGTAGATTTCCACGCCCAGTTTCTGGAATTCGGCGTAGTTGTCGGCAAGGTCACCCAGCTCGGTCGGGCAGACAAAGGTGAAGTCGGCCGGGTAGAAGAACACGACGGACCACTTGCCTTTCAGGTCGGCTTCGCTGACCTGCACGAACTCGCCTTTGTGGTAGGCGGTGGCGTTGAACGGTTTGACCTGGCTGTTGATGATTGGCATGAGAGACGCTCCTTCATGGGGTTGGAATCAGTTGATGGATAGAATCCTAACTAATCATCCCGCTGAAGGCTCATTGGCAAAGCTCATGCTTGTGATTGGTTTTGGCTATAACCATTGTTTATTAATAGAAGGGAATGGGCTGAGCAAAGGATTGCGGAGTCTGTAGCGGAACAAGGAGGGCCAAGCCCAAGTCCCCGGAAACCGACGCCGTGGTGGATGGCAAGGGCTTCGCCCGTGTTCGCGGGACAAGCCCGCTCCCACAGGGATCGCGCTTGATTCGCGGTCAGCGCGTGGCTGTGCGCATGGTCACGAACTCTTCAGCCGCCGTGGGGTGCACGCCGATGGTTTCGTCGAACTGCTGCTTGGTTGCACCGGCCTTCAGGGCAATCCCCAGGCCCTGGATAATCTCACCAGCGTCAGGGCCGACCATATGGCAGCCCAACACCTTGTCAGTCTCGGCATCGACCACCAGCTTCATCAGGGTCTTTTCCTGAATGTCGGTCAGGGTCAGCTTCATGGCGCGGAAGCGGCTTTCAAACACCTGCACCTTGTGCCCGGCCTCCAGTGCCTGCTCCTCGGTCAGGCCAACGGTACCGATTGGCGGCTGGCTGAACACTGCGGTCGGGATGTTCTGGTAGTCCACCGGGCGATACTGCTCCGGCTTGAACAGACGCCGCGCCACGGCCATACCTTCGGCCAAAGCCACCGGGGTGAGCTGCACACGGCCGATCACATCACCAATGGCCAAGATCGACGGTGCAGTGGTCTGGTACTGCTCGTCAACCCGGATATAGCCGCGTCCATCCAGCTCGACACCGGTATTTTCCAGGCCCAGGCCGTCCAGCATCGGGCGCCGCCCAGTGGCGTAGAACACGCAGTCGGCGACCAACTCGCGGCCGTCCTTGAGGGTGGCCTTGAGGCTGCCGTCCTCCAGCTGGTCGATACGCTGGATATCGGCATTGAACTGCAAGTCGAGGCCACGCTTTTCCAGTTCTTCCTTCAGGTGTGTGCGCACCGAACCATCGAAGCCGCGCAGGAACAGGTCGCCGCGGTACAACAGCGTGGTATCGGCACCCAGCCCCTGGAAGATACCGGCGAACTCGACGGCGATGTAGCCACCGCCCACCACCAGCACACGCCGAGGCAGGTCCTTGAGGTAGAAGGCTTCATTGGAGGTGATGGCCAGTTCCTTACCCGGAATGTCCGGCACCTGCGGCCAGCCACCGGTAGCGATGAGGATGTGCCCGGCGCTGTAGCGTTGGCCGTCCACTTCTACCTCATGGTCGCCGGTAAGGCGCGCATGGCCCTGCAGCAGGGTCACCCCGCTGTTGACCAGCAGGTTGCGGTAGATGCCATTGAGGCGCTCGATCTCGCGGTTCTTGTTGGCAATCAGGGTGCCCCAGTCGAAATGCCCTTCTTCCAAGGTCCAACCGAAACCTGCAGCCTGCTCCAGTTCGTCGGCAACATGCGCGCCGTACACCAGCAGTTTTTTCGGTACACATCCGACGTTGACGCAGGTACCGCCCAGGTAGCGGCTTTCGGCCACTGCCACTTTTGCGCCGAAGCCGGCGGCAAAGCGCGCCGCGCGCACCCCACCGGACCCGGCGCCAATCACGAACAGATCAAAATCGTAGGCCATGTATTCACTCTCCTAGGCAGGCGCCCAGCATAACGCACTGGGGCCGCTTTGCGACCCTTCGCCGGCACGCTCGCTCGCACAGGACTACGCAACCTAGAAGGCCTGCACGTACCTGTAGAGCGGGCATGCCCGCGAAGGGCCGCAACGCGGCCCCAGTTATGAACGCTGATACGAGTAGCGGCTTACTCAGTAAGCCTTGCCAGTCTTGTAGTAGTTCTCGAAGCAGAAGTTGGTCGCATCGATGTAGCCTTCGGCACCACCGCAGTCAAACCGCTGGCCCTTGAACTTGTAGGCGATTACGCAGCCGTTTTGCGCCTGTTGCATCAGCGCATCGGTGATCTGGATTTCGCCGCCCTTGCCTGGCGGAGTGTTCTTGATGATGTCGAAAATGTCCGGGGTCAGGATGTAACGACCGATGATCGCCAGGTTCGACGGTGCATCTTCCGGCGCAGGCTTCTCTACCATGTTTGTGACACGGTAAATGTCGTCACGGATCATGTCGCCGGCAATGACGCCGTACTTGTTGGTTTCCTGCGGATCGACTTCCTGAATGGCGATGATCGAGCAGCGGAACTGGTTGTACAGCTTGACCATCTGGGTCAGCACGCCGTCACCTTCCGGATTGACGCACAAGTCGTCCGCCAGCACCACGGCAAACGGCTCGTCACCGATCAGCGGGCGACCCGTGAGGATAGCGTGGCCCAAGCCCTTCATTTCGGTTTGACGGGTGTAGGAGAACGAGCACTCGTTGAGCAGGCGACGGATACCGACCAGGTATTTTTCCTTGTCGGTGCCCTTGATCTGGTTTTCCAGCTCGTAGCTGATGTCGAAGTGGTCTTCGAGCGCGCGCTTGCCGCGCCCGGTAACGATGGAAATTTCGCTCAGACCCGCATCCAATGCTTCTTCAACGCCATACTGGATCAGTGGCTTGTTGACCACCGGCAGCATTTCCTTGGGCATGGCTTTGGTAGCAGGCAGGAAACGAGTGCCGTAACCGGCTGCCGGGAACAAGCATTTCTTGATCATATACGTCCTTACAAAAGGCTAGGCCTGTGGAATTCGGCGCAGTCTAATCAGGCGGCACGCACCTTACAATGCCTCACCTGTGGCCGACCGATGGGAAGATAGAGATAACCCAGTGTAGATAGTTCCGGGGGATCGTAAATATTGCTGTCATACATGACCGGTGGATGACAGCACAAGCCTCTGTGCCGGCCCCGCGGCGTGTGAGCCCTGGCGGAGGCCGGCACAGATACGCATCAGTGACCAGTCCCTTGCCCGATCAGCCCCCCATCGACCTCTTGACCATACAGGTTCACCCCGTCGTTGGCATGAAACTTCACCCGCGTCTTCTCGATGGAGCCTTCTACCAGCCGCGGGTCCTGTGGGCGCTCATGGCGGTTGATCCACGCCGCCACATCCCAGGCCTGCTCGTCGCTCAGGCTGCCCGGCTTGCCCAACGGCATGTTGTACTTGATGAACGAAGCGGCGGTGTTGATACGGTGCATGCCAGCGCCCCAGTTGTAGGAATCCTTGCCCCACAGCGGTGGCATCACGTACTCGCCAGCCACTTTCTGCCCTTCGCCGTTGTTGCCGTGGCAGATCGCACACTGCTCAGCGTAAACCTGCTGGCCGCGCTTGAAGTCATGACCGCCCTTGGGCTGCGCCACCTCGGGGTAGCCACGCCCGGCAATTTCCACACCGGTCGGCGCCTTGGTCGACAGCCAGTATGAATACACCGCCAGCGCAGTCATTTGCGGGCTGTCGGCAGCTGGCGGCCTGCCGTTCATGCTGAACTGGAAGCAGCCCTGGATACGCTCGGCAAAGGTGTTGACCTTGTCGTTTTTCTTGCGGTACGCCGGGTACATCGGGTACGCACCCCAAAGCGGTGCAGAGTGCGCGAGGCGCCCCTGGTCGAGGTGGCAATTGCTGCAGTTCATGCCATTGCCTACGGCTTCGGGCATCAGCCGGCGGGTGTCGACGAAAAGGGCATGCCCTTCGCGCACCATCTTGCCAAAGGCATTGTCAGGCAGCTCGCGCTCAGCGGGTGGCACGAACCGTGGCGGCGCCTGCACGCCGGGCACCCTCAGCTGCGATTGGTCTTCCATGGCGATGGGCGCGGCCTGGGGGCAACTCACAACCAGCAGTAACAAGGCGGGAATCGTCGCTCTCATGGCTTGACCTCCTGGCTGACGGGGCGGGCGAAGAACTCGGCAACGGCCTTGATTTCGTCTTCGGTCATGGCCTTGGCCACGCCGACCATCAACTGGTTGGGGTCATTACGGCGGCTGCCGTCGCGCCAGGCATCGAGCTGCGCCGCCAGATAACTGGCGGGCTGGCCGGTCAACGGTGGGAAATGCTCGCCCACCCCGCCGCCGCCGGGGCCGTGGCATTGCACGCAGCCGGGAATGTGCCGGCTCCAGTCGCCGTAAAGGGCCATGCGGGTGGTGGGGTCATCAGCAATCTGCTGACGGCGCAGATCGCCAGGGGGGTCTGCGGGCAGGCTGGCCAGGTAGGCACTGACGGCGGTGATTTCCTCTTCGCTCAGGGCCTTGGCCAGCGGCTCCATCACCGGCTGCTTGCGGGTGCCACTGCGCCAGTCGTGCAATTGCTTGCTGAGATACCCTGCCGGAAGCCCGGCCAAGCGGGGGAAGCCGGCAGCGGCAATGCCCTTGCCGTCCGGGCCATGGCAGCCAATGCAAGCCATGGCAGCGGGGTTAGCCCCGCCCTGGGTGAAGATTTTCTGGCCATCGGCGGCATGCGCCACAGGCCAGGCCAGGATCAGCAGGCTGCCGATCACTGCGCATCTCAACGGTACCATCACGACGCTCCTTTTCTTTTGTTATATGTTTAGGCTTAAAACATATAAGCAAAGAAAGAAGGGGCCGTTGCCTCAGATCAACTTCCGGAGATGCACTGGGTAGCCGCCGTGCGCACATCACCCAGGCGCAGCGGGAAATTGTTCAGCCGCTCGTGCAGCTTGATGCTGCTGCCGCTACCACGTTTGTCGATGTCCACCAATGCGGCCGGGCCAGCAGCTGCGGTGATTTTCTGCGGCACGATCAGTCGCAGGCCGTCGCCACGCTGCTCTTCGACCAGCGGGTCACGGGTATCGGCCAGCTTTTGCTTGATGCAATCGGCGTAGGCGCGCGGGCTCTTGCCAGAGATCACGTCCATCGTTTCATGCGACTGTTCCAGTTCGGCAACACTTACACAGCCGCCCAGCGTTAGCGACAACGCCGCCACCATCCACTTCATTTGCAGCACCTCTGCCATCAAGAATACGCTTCGACCACCGCCAGGCGGTTTTGCTCCCTGCTTTGGCAGATTTATCTACGCCTGGCGAACAGCGCGGCAGTGTAACGGCACATCGTGGTATCGTTTGCGTTTGCAGATACAGACCTTGCGGAGCATCACATGAAATTCGTACACCAGCGCGAGCACCTCAACGAGGACGACATCGTCGTCATCGAGTGCTCCCAGCGCTGCAATATCCGCCTGATGAACGACGCCAATTTCCGCAGCTTCAAGAACGGCGGCCGTCATACCTACCACGGCGGCCATTTCGAAAAGTTCCCGGCGAAGATCACCGTGCCCAGCACCGGTTTCTGGAACATCACCATCGATACCGTAACCACGCGCCCGATCTCGGTAACCCGCAAGCCGACCCTGACCCACAAGATCAAGGTCATCCGTCGTTCGTCGTCGAAACTCAGATAAGACCACCATGACCCAGACCATCAAGTACGTCATCAAATACAAGCTCGACGGCCAGCGCCGCTGGGATTTCGCACTGATGCCCGATGCCTCCCAAGCGCAAGCGCTTGAGGCCCTGCGCAAGATTCACGGCGAAGACGCCGACAAGATCAGCGACATCCAGGTCAGCAAGGCCCTGTAGCAGCCGCCACAAGCGCCCGCCGCCGCACCGTTCGCCCCACGCAAGGAGTATCGCATGAGCCACTGGCCCGACCGCCGTATCCTCGACCTGCTGGGCGTCGAACTGCCCATTCTGCAGGCGCCCATGGCGGGCGCGACCGGCTCGCCCATGGCCGTTGCCGTGGGCTTGGCCGGTGGGCTGGGCGCCCTGCCCTGCGCCATGCTGAACGGGGAGCAGGTGCGCGCCGAGATCGCAGCGTTCCGCGCAGGCTGCCCGGGGCGCCCGCTGAACCTGAACTTCTTCTGCCATCAGCCGCCAGCGCCGGACGCCGAGCGTGATGCGCGCTGGAAGCAGGCGCTTGAGCCTTACTACAAGGAAGTGGGTGCCGATTTCGCCGCGCCAACACCCGTTTCCAACCGTGCGCCATTCGACGAGCACAGCTGCCAGTTGGTCGAAGAGCTGCGCCCACAGGTGGTGAGCTTCCACTTCGGCCTGCCTCAAGCCGAACTGCTGCAGCGGGTCAAGGCCAGCGGCGCTAAGGTACTGTCCAGTGCCACTACCGTTGAAGAAGCGGTCTGGCTGGAACGCAACGGCTGCGACGCGATCATTGCCATGGGTTATGAAGCCGGTGGCCATCGCGGCATGTTCCTTAGCGATGACATCACCAGCCAGATCGGCACCTTCGCCTTGGTGCCACAGGTGGTCGATGCCGTCAGCGTGCCCGTGATTGCTGCAGGTGGCATTGGCGACCACCGCGGCCTGGTGGCCGCATTGGCCCTGGGCGCCTCTGCCGTGCAGATTGGTACGGCGTACCTGTTCTGCCCCGAGGCCAAGGTTTCGCCAGCCCATCGCCGGGCGCTGGACAGCGCGCCTGCCAGCGACACGGCGCTGACCAACCTGTTCACCGGCCGCCCGGCGCGTGGCATCAACAACCGCATCATGCGTGAGCTGGGGCCAATGAGCCCACTGGCGCCACGTTTCCCGTTGGCGGGTGGGGCATTGATGCCATTGCGGGCGATCACCGATCCGCAGGGTAACAGTGATTTCAGCAATTTGTGGTCGGGCCAGGCACTGAGATTGGGGCGGCATATGCCGGCTGAGGCGCTGACTCGGGAAATTGCTGCAAACGCACTGATCTCGCTTGGCCAGTAAGCCGCGTTCTTGAACAGGCCGGGCATCATCAAGCCCCTTCCCGACAATTGGCCTATCGCTATATAGTTGAAGATATAACGATAATCTCAAGGAGCTGTCTTCATGCGTATCCGCCCTTCACACCTGGCCTTCACCGCCCTGGCCAGCCTGTTCATCTTCAACTCTGCCTGGGCCGATGAAGTCCAGGTCGCGGTCGCAGCGAACTTCACAGCGCCAATCCAGGCCATTGCCAAGGACTTCGAGAAGGACACCGGCCACAAGCTGGTCGCCGCCTACGGCGCCACCGGGCAGTTCTATGCCCAGATCAAGAACGGCGCGCCGTTCGAGGTGTTTCTCGCCGCCGACGACAGCACTCCGGCAAAGCTTGAAGACGAAAAGGAAATCGTCCCCGGCTCGCGCTTCACCTATGCCGTAGGCACCTTGGCCCTGTGGTCGGCGAAGGACGGGTATGTAGATGCCAAGGGTGAAGTATTGAAGAAGAACGCATTCAACCACCTGTCCATTGCCAACCCCAAAGCGGCACCGTACGGCCTGGCCGCCACGCAGGTGCTGGACAAACTCAAGCTCACCGACGCCACCAAAGGCAAGATCGTCGAGGGCCAGAACATCACCCAGGCCTTCCAGTTCGTCTCCACCGGCAACGCCGAACTGGGCTTCGTGGCCCTGTCGCAGATCTACAAGGACGGCAAGGTGACCAATGGCTCGGCCTGGATCGTGCCGTCCAACCTGCACGACCCGATCCGCCAGGACGCCGTGATCCTTAACAAAGGCAAGGACAATGCGGCCGCCAAGGCACTGGTCGAATACCTCAAGGGCCCGAAAGCCGCAGCGGTGATCAAGTCCTACGGTTATGAAATCTGATGCCCCTGGATGCCAGTGACCTGGGAGCGATCTGGCTGACCATCAAGCTGGCCAGCCTCACCACCTTGATCCTGCTGATCATTGGCACGCCCATCGCCTGGTGGCTGGCGCGCACGCGCTCATGGCTGCGCGGGCCGGTGGGCGCGTTGGTGGCGCTGCCGCTGGTGCTGCCACCGACGGTGATCGGGTTTTATCTGCTGATCGCCCTCGGCCCGCACGGCTGGCTCGGTCAGGCCACCCAGGCGATGGGCCTGGGGACTGTGGTGTTCAGCTTCACCGGCCTGGTAATCGGTTCGACCGTGTATTCCATGCCCTTCGTGGTCCAGCCGCTGCAGAACGCCTTCGGCGCCATCGGCCAGCGCCCGCTGGAGGTGGCGGCAACGCTGCGCGCCAGCCCCTGGGACACCTTCATCCATGTTGTGCTGCCGTTGGCTCGCCCAGGCTTCATTACCGCCAGCATCCTTGGCTTCGCCCACACCGTGGGCGAGTTCGGTGTGGTACTGATGATCGGTGGCAACATCCCCGACAAGACCCGCGTGGTTTCGGTGCAGATCTTCGATCACGTCGAAGCCATGGAGTACTCGCAAGCCCACTGGCTGGCCGGTGCCATGCTGGTGTTCTCTTTCCTGGTGCTGCTCCTGCTGTACGCCGGGCGCCGTGGCAAAGCTGGCTGGAGCTGAAATGACTGCATCGATAGTGGCCCGCCTGAAGCTGGCGCGCGACGATTTTACCCTGGACGTAGACCTGCACCTGCCCGGGCGCGGTATCAGCGCGCTGTTCGGCCATTCCGGTTCAGGGAAGACCAGCTGCCTGCGCTGCCTGGCGGGGCTGGAACGCGCCGCCAGCGCCTACATCGAGGTGAACGGCGAGGTCTGGGAAGACAGCAGCCGCGGCTACTTCCAGGCACCCCACCTGCGGCCGGTGGGCTACGTGTTCCAAGAGGCCAGCCTGTTCCCGCACCTGTCGGTGCGCGGCAACCTGGAGTTCGGCTGGCGGCGGGTGGCCGCCGCCGAACGCAAGGTCAGCCTCGATCAGGCCTGCCAGTTGCTGGGTATCGGCCCCCTGCTGGCGCGTCGCCCCGCGACGTTGTCCGGTGGCGAAGCGCAGCGTGTGGGCATTGCCCGCGCCCTGCTCAGCAGCCCGCGGCTGTTGTTGATGGACGAGCCGCTGGCGGCCCTCGATGGGCCGCGTAAACGCGAGATTCTGCCCTATCTGGAGCGCCTGCACGACGAGCTGGACATCCCGCTGGTGTATGTCAGCCACGCCCAGGATGAAGTGGCGCGGTTGGCCGACCACCTGGTGTTGCTTGAGCAAGGCCAGGCCATCGCCAGCGGCCCGATTGGCGAAACGTTGGCACGCCTCGATCTGCCTCTGGTCGAGGGCGACGACGCCGGGGTGGTGTTCGAGGGCATGGTGGTGGGCCACGACCCCCACTACGACCTGCTTGACCTGCGCCTGCCCGGCAGCAGTGGGCCGCTGCTGCGCATTGCCCACCCGGCGCATGTGATGGGCAGCAGCCTGCGGGTCAAGGTGCAGGCCCGCGACGTCAGCCTGGCACTGTCGGCAGACAGCCTTTCGAGCATTATCAACCGCCTCCCGGTGCGGGTGCGCGAGAGCCGTCCGGCTGCCAACCCGGCGCATGTGCTGGTCAGCCTGGATGCCGGCGGCAATGCCCTGCTTGCACGCATCACCCGCTTCTCGGCCGACCAACTTGGCCTGCATCCTGGCCAGGCGCTGATCGCCCAGATCAAGTCGGTGGCCTTGCTGGGCTGAGCATCCTCTGCCCGCGTGTTGTCCATAGATCAGTGATCTTGATCGAGGCCAGCCGCCCATGCTCGACTGCCCCCTACCACGCAGCCTGCACTACGTCGACGACAGCCAACCGGGGCTGACCCGGCGCCGCTGGCGCGAGCGCTTCATCTATCTGGATACCGATGGCCAACGGGTACGCGACAAGGACACCCTCGCGCGGATTGCCGGGCTGGTCATTCCCCCGGCCTACACCGATGTCTGGATCTGCGCCGACCCGCAAGGTCACCTGCAAGCCACAGGCCGCGATGCCCGTGGGCGCAAGCAGTACCGCTACCACGCTCAATGGCGTGAGCTGCGCGACCAGCACAAGTACGGGCGCATGCTGGCCTTCGCCCAGGCCCTGCCCAAGCTGCGCGCACAGCTGGAAGCCCACCTGGCACGACCAGGCCTGGACCGGGAAAAGGTCATGGCGCTGGTGGTAAGCCTGCTGGACCATACCCTGATCCGCATTGGCAACCAGCGCTACCTGCGCGACAACCAATCCTACGGCCTGACTACCCTGCGCAACCGCCACGTGCAGGTCAAAGGCAGCACCATTCGCTTTCAGTTTCGCGGCAAGCGCGGCGTCGAACACAACGTCACCCTCAACGACCGACGCCTGGCCAACCTGCTCAAGCGCTGCATGGAGCTGCCCGGGCAGGCACTGTTCCAATATCTGGATGAAGACGGCCAGCGCCACAGCGTGGGCTCTGCCGAGGTCAACCAGTTCCTGCAGCAGCTGACCGGCGCCGACTTCACCGCCAAGGACTACCGCACCTGGGCCGGCAGCAGCCTGGCACTGGACTTGCTCAGGCCTTTGGCCTGGGAGCCTGAAACCGAGGCTAAACGGCAGGTCGCTGCCATCGTCCGCCAGGTGGCTACGCGGTTGGGCAATACCCCGGCAGTGTGCAGGCGTTGCTACATCCACCCGGCGGTGCTTGAGCACTATGCCCTGGGGCGCCTGGCCGAGCTGCCGAAAAACCGTATTCGCAAAGGCCTGGACCCAGAAGAAGTGGCATTACTGTTATTTCTTCAGGCACTTGAGGAACAGGACGACCATTAAGCCTGTCTATTTACCCCATGATGCGAAGAAATTTCCCATTGGTCGCCAAGCGCCCTATTCTTGCCATCGAGCACCTTGACCGACAAACCGCTGACGGTTTGCTTCGGCACCTGCAAGTGAAAGTACGCAACAGAATTTTTCTGTCGGGGAATTACTATCCGCCGAAAGCGTCTTTAATGAGAAGGAAGAGGGACCAGCTCCCGCCGCCGTGGCAACTAGCCCAGCGGTCTTTTATATCACCAAGGAGAACTACATGCTGATACTCACCCGTAAGGTTGGCGAAAGCATCGTCATCAACGATGACATCAAAGTCACCATTCTGGGCGTCAAAGGGATGCAGGTGAGGATTGGTATCGACGCACCCAAGGATGTGCAGGTACATCGCGAAGAAATCTTCAAGCGCATCCAGGCCGGCAGCCCAGCCCCGGAGAAGCACGAAGACTCGCACTGAGTCACCCTCTACAAAGTGCATGGATGCGCTCGACCGCCAGCCTCAGGTGCTCAGTAACTGGCCCACCTTGGCGATCATCTCGTCCATGTCGAACGGCTTGTCGAAGATTGCGGCAAACAGGGCCGGGCATCCTTGGCTGGCCTGGGCGCCGCTCATGAGAATGATCGGCAGTTCGCACAACGCCGGATCTTCGCGCATGGCCCGTGCCAGCTCTTCACCATTGAGCAGCGGCATCATGTAATCGGTAATCACCAACTGCACACGCTTTTCCTTCAGCACCTCCAGTGCCTTGCTGCCGTTGCTGGCCTTTTCCACCAAATAGCCTTCATCCTCCAGGGCAAAACCAAGGATGTCGGCAATCAGGTACTCGTCATCGACGATCAGGATGGTATTCATCGGCCTGCCTGTCACCCGCTCCCTGGCGGCGTCGGCGTACCCGAAAGCACCCCACAGGCGCCTTCGAACGCTTTGCGCAGGGCGATGCCCTGCGGCTGGATCAGCAGCTCATGCAAAGCCGGGTCATGGTGGCTGTCGCGCACCTTGAGGATCGACAGCATGCGCCGCAGTTGCGAATCCAGCTCGACAAAGCGCATCAGCATCAGGTTGTCGACGATGCTCGACAGGTCCGGGGCCGGGGCGCTGATTTCCGAGCCGAAGATATCGCGCATTTCCCAGGTCAGCATCACGCTCACATCACGCGCGCGCAACTCCCCGGTCAGTACGCGGAAAAACGCGTTCAGCCGCGCCGGGTCAATGGCCAGACGGCTGAATGCACCGAGGCTGTCGATCAGCACGCGCTTGGTGCCCTGCGCCGCGACCCGTTCGAGCAGCCGCGCACCGACCTGGTCGAGCAGGCCCTCGGTGGTGGGCTGCCAGCACAGCTGCAGGCTGCCGGCCTGTTCCATCGCGGCAAAATCGTAACCTAGCGACGCGGCCTTGCTGCGCAAGCGTTCAGGCGTTTCGTAAAAACCGAAATGCAGCCCAGGTGCCTGTTGGGTGCTGGCGCCGAGAAAGGCCAAACCCAGTGAGGTCTTGCCAATTCCCGAAGGCCCGATCAACAGGCTTACCGACCCCGCGGCCAGGCCACCGTCAAGCATTTCGTCAAGGGTGGGGACGCCGCTGCTGATGCGTCCGAGGCCGGCGCTGCCCAGCTGGCTGGGGTGGCTGAACAGCGCTTCCAGGCGCGGGTAGACATGCATGCCAGCCTCATCGATGAGGCATTCGTGGCGACCCGACAAGGCGGCACTACCACGGGTCTTGCGTAGCTGGATATGACGCACCGCGCGGCTGCCGAGCAATTGCTCACCCAGCTCGATCACCCCGTCGACCATGGTATGTTCTGGGCTACCCTCGTCAAGCCGGGCGCTGGTCAGCAAGAGTACGGTGCAGCCTGCGAAAGCCGCATGCCCCTGCAGTTCGGAGACGAATTTCTTGGTGTCCAGGGCGGTTTCCGCGCGCACTCGGGCATTGAGCACACCATCGACAATCAGCAGGCTGGCCTGCTGCCGGGCGATTTCCTGGCGCAGCAACCGGACCACGGCGTCCAGCCCATCCTGCTCCAGTGTGTCGAAAGCGCTGACGAACTGGATCTGGTCACCGACCAACGCCGGGTCGAAGAAATCCAGGGTGGCCAGGTACTGGAACAGGCGCTCGTGCGATTCACTCAGCAAGGTGGCCACCAGCACCCGGCCACCGCCACGCACATGCCCACAGGCCAGTTGGTTGGCGAGGATGGTCTTGCCGGCTCCCGGGGGGCCCTGAATGATGTAAGAGGCACCGGCCACCAGGCCACCCCTGAGCAACGCGTCGAGCCCGTCGATCCCCGTCCCCAGCCGCCTGAGTACTTGTGCCATGGTGTCTACCTGTTGGGTTGGCTGTCTGTCTGATCCTGATACATTGGCAAGTAAAGCTGCATGCAAGTTCCGCGGCCGGGTTCGCTGTCGACACAAATCGCGCCACCACTCTGCCTGGCGAAGCCATACACCTGGCTAAGGCCAAGACCAGTGCCTTTACCGAAGGGCTTTGTGGTGAAGAATGGCTCGAAGATACGCGGTATTACATCGGCGGGTATACCCTCGCCGCTGTCCTGAACCTGGAAACGCACAAAACTGCCCAGCAGCCCATCGACCTCCCCAGTCAACTCAACCCCATCGACCGTCAAGGCAATCACGCCTTGCCCTGTGATTGCGTCACGGGCATTGAACAACAGGTTGAGCAAGACCATCTGCAACTGCCCGGCATCCACCTCGATCAGTGGCAGGTCCGGTTGCAGCAGCACCTTGAGCTTGATCGAACCTGGCAACGCATGCTCCAGCAGGCCCCGGGTCGCGGCAACCAGGTCTGCCGGGGCAACGCTGGCGACATCGAGTTTGCGGTGGCGGGCAAAGCTGAGCAGTTGCTGGGTCAGTTCGATACCACGCTGCCCGGCTTCGAGGATGTGTTGCAGCATGCGCTGGGTGCGCGCCGGATCCTGAGTGGCCAGCGCCAGGCGCGCTGAACTCATGATGATGGTCAGCATGTTGTTGAAGTCATGTGCCAGGCCACCGGTCAACTGGCCCAGGGCTTCAAGCTTCTGCGCCTGAAACAGCTGGGCGCGCACGGCGTCCAGTTGCAACGCTGACTCACGGCGGTCAGTGATGTCGCGGGTTACCTTGGCCAGGCCGATGATCTGGCCATTGTCATCACGGATCACATCCAGCGCGGCCAAGGCCCAGAACTGCGTGCCATCTTTGCGTACCCGCCAGCCTTCGTCCTGTGCCACGCCCTGGTCCAAGGCCTGGCGCAGCAGGTGGTCGGGGCGGCCGTCGGCACAATCCTGCGGGGTGAAGAACAACGAAAAATGTTGCCCGATCACCTCATCGGCGCGGTAACCCTTGATCCGTTGCGCGCCCGCGTTCCACGACACCACATGGCCGGTTGGGTCAAGCATATAGATGGCGTAATCCACCACCGACTGAACCAACTGTTCATAGCGGTGGGCAGGCATGATGGGGTGGTTGAGGCAATCAGCTGAAACCATGAAGACTCCACTGGCACAGCAGGAGGGACAAAATGAACGTAGCGCAGCATACCCGGCAACGACCACGCTTGCGACAACAGGCTTTCAGGGGTGCAGTTCCATCAGCACCGGACTGAGCTGCGCGCCTCTCCCTGTGTCATCGCCAACCGCTGTTGGATCCAAGAAAAGGGTCACAGTGGCGTAATGACAGCAAGGTGTCAATTGCCCCTACGATCGGCCCTTCACTGTGTTGATCATAGGCGCTGCGGTTGACTCAACTATAACAATGGGTTATAAAGCCCGCTTGATTGCGAAGCCCTTCTACTTAGAAGCGAGCTGGTCGTTGCGACCCCTTCAAGCGTGCGAGTGTGGTGGAATTGGTATACACAGCAGACTTAAAATCTGTCGGCGTGAGCCTTGCGGGTTCGAGTCCCGCCACTCGCACCAAACTTCCTTGAAAAGGCGCCCTTGCGGCGCCTTTTTGCTGCCTGCCGGCAATGTCTTGCGCAGCTGCTAGAGTGGAGCTTGAACTCGTCCACTGGAATGCCACCATGCGCTACTCCCTGTTCGATGGTCAACGCGACATCATTATCCTGCTTGCTCGCGTACTGCTGATGATCCTGTTCGTCTTGTCTGGCTGGGCCAAGCTCACCGGTTTTGAAGGTACGGTCGGCTACATGACCTCACTGGGTGCCCCTGCGCCGATGCTGGCCGCAGCGGTTGCCGTGCTGATGGAGTTCATCGTCGGCATCCTGCTGATCCTCGGCTTCTACACACGCCCACTGGCATTCCTGTTCGCACTGTTCGTGCTGGGCACGGCGCTGCTTGGCCACCCGTTCTGGAACATGATCGACCCCGAACGCAGCGCCAACATGACCCAATTCATGAAGAACATGGCCATCATGGGCGGCTTGCTGCTACTGGCCGTGAGTGGTCCGGGGCGTTTCTCGGTGGACGGGCGCTGAGTCAATCGTCTTCACAGTCGTCGTACCAGGCTGGATGATCGCGCTCCTCTTCGTCGAGGTCATCCAGCGTCTCCTCGTCTTCCTCTATTTCATCCTCGGCACCCTGTGCATCGGCCTCGGCATCCATGCCATCGTACAGAAACTCATGATCAAGCAAGTGATCGTGCTCGGGTTCATGCAGGTCGTCTTCGTCGTTCATGCTGGCTCTCCTGGGGTGATGGCAGGCCTGTATAGGCGCTTGAGCATGCCGGGTCAATGCGCTATCGCTTAATCCTGGATTAACGGGGCGGGCCCAGTCTGCAGGCTCTCCCTTCAAACGTTGTTTGCCCGCCTTCATGGCGGGCTTTTTTATCGGCCACTTCCGCCCGGCGCGATGACAACCTCATGACCTGCCCTTCACGAAATACCGACATGCACCTGGGCACACTGACCCTGCTCCGTACGTTTTTGCAGCCCGCCGCATCTTTGCCGCGGGCTTTTCTTTGTTCCGCAAATGCCAACCCGGCCTCCCCTGGTATTTTGTGAGAGCGTCCACCATGACCTGAAGCAGTTTTGCCTGGCCAGGCAAGGGCTATGCTGTCCCAGCAATAAACCAAGCCCACATCGGATAGATACGGAGGCTCTTATGAAAGCTGCTGTTGTTGCACCAGGCCGTCGGGTGGACGTGGTAGAGAAAACCTTGCGCCCTCTCGAGCACGGCGAAGCGCTGCTGAAGATGCAATGCTGCGGGGTGTGCCACACCGACCTGCACGTGAAAAATGGCGACTTCGGTGACAAGACCGGTGTAGTGCTGGGCCATGAAGGCATTGGCGTGGTGCAGGAAGTTGGCCCCGGTGTCACTTCGCTCAAGCCGGGCGACCGCGCCAGCGTTGCCTGGTTCTACCAGGGTTGCGGGCATTGTGAATATTGCACCAGTGGCAACGAAACCCTGTGCCGCGAAGTGAAGAACTCCGGCTACACCGTCGACGGCGGCATGGCCGAAGCCTGCATCGTCAAGGCCGACTACTCGGTCAAGGTACCCGATGGCCTCGACTCCGCTGCCGCCAGCAGCGTGACCTGCGCCGGTGTCACCACCTACAAGGCGGTGAAAACCTCCAATGTTCGCCCCGGCCAATGGATCGCCATCTACGGCCTCGGCGGCTTGGGCAACCTGGCCCTGCAATATGCCAGGAACGTCTTCAATGCCAAAGTGATCGCCATCGATGTCAACGAAGAGCAACTGCGCTTCGCCAGCGAGATGGGCGCCGACCTGGTGATCAATCCGCGCACCGAGGATGCAGCCAAGGTCATTCAGGAAAAAACCGGCGGGGCGCACGCTGCCGTAGTGACGGCGGTCGCCAAAGCAGCGTTCGACTCTGCCGTGGATGCCCTGCGCGCTGGCGGCCGCCTCGTCGCAGTCGGCCTGCCATCGGAAGCCATGAATCTTAACATCCCCCGCCTGGTGCTGGACGGCATAGAGGTGATCGGCTCGCTGGTCGGCACTCGCCAAGACCTGCAGGAAGCTTTCCAGTTTGCCGCCGAAGGCAAGGTGGTGCCCAAGGTGACGCTGCGGCCGATCGAAGATATCAACCAGATCTTCGATGAGATGCTGGAGGGCAAGATCAAAGGCCGCATGGTAATTCAGTTCGAAGGTTGATTAGGCTGGACACAGGCCATTGCGCAAGACTACAACAACGCCCACAGATGATCTTCTGCGGGCGTTTTGCCTTTTACACGTCAAGGAACAGACCATGAGCTTCGACTGGCATGCCGGGCCGATTACCCGTTCAACCCCGCTGGACAAGCACTACCGCAACACGCAGAAGGTCCGTCAATTTCTGCTCAGTGAGTGCGGGGCCGCATTCGCGTTTGACCGGGCCTTCATCGCCTGGATCAAGAGCGGCACACCGTCCAACATGGGCGAGGTGGCGGATGAGTGGCTGCGAATACACCGATGACCGTCAGCAACCAACGGCCGCGCGCAGGGCTGTTCTGCTCTTGAGTCTTGCGGTGCGGGCGCTGCTTTCAGCATCCTGTCCAACGATTCAACCATGCTGAAATAATCCATTTTCCGACTCCCTCGCTGGTGGTTTCTGCTCGACGCCACAATCATAGCGTTTGAACATTGCAGAATTGGAAGTGGCAAGCCCAAGCAGGCACGTGCCCCTCCATGCTGATGACCAGCAAGCTGGTCGCCAGGTTCAAGCGAAGATGGCAGAATCCTGGCCAGGCCGGTGAGTGATCACCACGGAAGCCGATAGGCGTTAATCAAGGATGAAACCCATGAAAGGCTCAATCGCGGTCGGTATCACGGCCCTTGCTCTGACGGGGAACATTGCCCATGCCGACCGGGGGCGAGAAGAAGCGCAGCAAATGGCACTTCACCATTTTCAGGCAACGCTGGAAAACCGTTATCAGCATTGTATGAAAGCCGCCAAGACGACCTGGGATTCCGATCACTGCTTGGCGCTCAAACGCGACAGTGTTAATGACGCCGTGGAATGGATGTATCAGGTCAAGCTGGCCCAAGCGCAAATAGACCTCAAATACAAGCGTCCGGCTGAGTCGGACAAGGTCCCGGAGATGCTTCAGCAATCGCAAGCGCTATGGAAGCAGTATACGGATGCTGAATGCCAAGGCCTGTTCGAACAATACATCAGTGGCACCATCAGAACAGGCATATCGATCGACTGCCAGTACCGGCTGGCTGTGCAACGGCTGGCCGTGCTACAGCAATGGTAGGGACAGTGCTATGAAGGCCCGCTTGTTTGAGTGCTCCGGGCCTCATGACACTGATCTTGACGCCCCATCAATGGAGCGGTGAAATAATCTCAGGCAACAAATCGCTATAATCCATTTGAATTTCTTGCACCAACCCACCGAGACGCGAGTCGCCCGTCAGGATCAAGCCCAGCTGTAGAGCCATCACGCTCAGGCCGTTGCTACTCGTGACAACACCCCGGACCAACCCTTCAGGATAGCCTTCGGAATGACGGCGGAGAGGATGGATACCGCTATGAACATAGGAGTTCATAGCCTGATAATTAACATCCTTGAAACTCTGTAACATCTTAGATGGGATCGCAGGTGCCGTACGGTGAATCTCTTTCAACATTTCAGAGAACATTGGCATTTTCTTTGCTGCCTGCTCGGAGATCACACTAAGAGGGGACGCCAAAGTCTCAACTTGACGATCTGTGGCGGCGTACAAAAGCCAGATACCCCTTGCCAGCGCCTCGTACTGCAACCGCAGCATTGAGACAGCTGATGTGTAGCAGCTCGTTCTGACCAGCAACCGAAGGCTAAGCGCGTGCTCGAGAGCCAAACTGCAGGCCACCATACCCATCTCTATGCGCATGCCAGGCGCTAGCTGAACGTTCTCAAGCAGTGTCATCATCAGTCCATGCAGCTCGTCTGAGCTCTCCAGAAACTCGTCCAGCATTCCTTTGCCTCGTTCGCCGATTACATTCCTGACGATGGTATCACGCTGTAGCAGCCCCCTTGACCTAGCACGAAGCCGCTTGAGTCATGATCCCAACTAGTAGGCACGATACGCCGAAACCGAATGCGGCGGGCATACGAAGAGAGCGTAGGTGGCCCCCGTCGAGGTACCGTCTAATCTGCTTGCCCTCACTCGGCGGTTGAGCACCTGACTACGCTGGACAAGTGGCCTTGAGCATTAGGTTCAGGCGTTTACAAGCATTGAAGAATAGTAAACACGGGCTCTCTGTGCGGTGATCAATAAAACCTCGCAGATTTTCATCTGCGGGGGTTCAATAAGGAATAACCGCCGCTAGCCAGGGGAAGCCCATGACGATTCGCAGCTTGGCCAGAAACCTCCCAGCCGACCCCGACAACCAGGGTTGGGTACTTGGCTGGGGCGTGCTACGAGACCGGTATCCATGGCATTTTGTCGATGTATACGCCGATCAGCAGACCGCCAAGGTGGAAGCCGAGCGCCTCGGTGCGGGCTATGTGGTCGAGTACGGATCACACCGGCTTGGCTCGGATGAGTTCATCTGCGGGGTAAGCCTGCCCGAGGGTTAGCGCGCTGGCTGAATGTTATTCCAATGGGCGCTTGTGGTAACTGTAACGCTCTGCGTGGGATACCCGCGATGGGTCCGGCGGGCCCTGCTTCTGCTCCCTTCGAAAGGGAGGGCTGTCGAAATTGTCTTCACGGCCCTCGTGGCAACCACGCTTGTCGTGATCGACGGATCGCTCTGGCGGTCCCTCGTTACCGGCTGGCTGACTGACCTGTCTGTCACTATCTACGCCATACCTGTCTCTGGACATACACACCTCTCAATGCTCAGAAGTCCTGAGCGCTTTGAGTATGCGCTTCAACCTCATCCAGAAAATTTAAAACGGACCACCGGGACACAACTCATGATGAGGGTGCGTCGCCAGCATCAAATGCTCAATCCAACTCACTCAAGCGCCGGTCGCCTGGCTTTTCAGCTTTCATGAGGAAGGTGAAACTGCCCGTAAGGCTCTGGCGTAGCTCGCGGGGCATCGCGAAGGAAAAATGGATGAGCCACGAACCATCTTTCAATCGAAATGTATCACCCCGGTAAAGAGCCACATCCGTCACGCTGACGCCAATCCGCGCGGCAATATCCAAATCACTTGGCGCATGAAACATACTTGTGCCCTCGCGTACGCTATGGAGCGACAAAGCAGTGCATTTGGGCGCGCTATCGTTTGTGGATCGGCTTGGCGGTGTGCGGGCTCGTCCAAACGACCTTCGGCTTACTCGCGAGCACTCCGCTGACGCCGGAAGGAACGCTTTCAATCAGGCCTCCCTGGTTGATGAACAGTTCGGTCTGTTCATTCAAGCGCTCATGGGCACGCTGCGTCTCGGGGGATATGGCCTGGTGCATGACAGCTACCTAGTGAAGAACCGCAGAAAGCGGCTACTCGATCACTATACAGGGAACTGGCAGAAGCCGTGTCAATTCTGACGAGATACTGAAATTTGGCAGCAAAATAAATACAAAATTCAGCAACTTTTGCATAGAAATCCGAGAGGCGCGGCATTTGCCGCCAGATCATCAGGAGATGGGGTCACCTGCAAGCCATCGGACCCGAGGACTACGACGCCAAAAGATGAGCCGGGAAGTGTGCACTGGCCCATTTGACCCTCAACTACGAGGTCACATTCAGCACCAAGGTCATTGACGAGTTACGGCCTGAACCTCCGGTGTGCGTTTCATGAGGTTCCTTCCTTTGAAATGGCCGGGCGTTATACGAAACATCGAACCTCATCGCAAAACCTGACACCACGCGCTGCCAGGCAGGGAGCAGTCGCGATCATCTGGTGCTGGCAGATGAAGTTTCGGAACTCCATGCATTTAGTTTCGGAACTCTTGGCTTTTTGACGCGCAAATAAAAACCCCGCAGACGTTAATCTGCGGGGCTTTCGAATGGTGGAGGCCGAGGTCGGAATCGAACCGGCGTAGACGGATTTGCAATCCGGAGCATAACCACTTTGCTACTCGGCCTCAAAGGTCGGATCTAGCGGCTTTCGCCTTGCTATCTCCTTGAAACGCTGAACCTTTTTCAAAGTTTGCTGCGTTTCGATGGGCGCCATTATGTCTTCATTCTTTTAACCTTGCAACCCCCTGAACGAAAAAAAATTTCAACGGGTTCAAGGTGTTAGCGCAGGCGGCCGAGTTTACTCCACAAACCCACCACGGTGTTCTCCACCGCGCCGCTGGCGGCCACGCCGATACGCTCCTGCAGGCTCTTGCGCTCGGCATAGTGCAGGTGGAACAGGTTGGCGTTGCGCGCCCGCTCGCTCAGGTACTCGTCGCTGGTCTGCAGCGCGTCCACCAGTTTGCGGTTGAGTGCCGCCACGCCCAGCCATACTTCACCGGTGGCCACTTCGTCGATATGCAGCTGCGGGCGGTAGCGGGCGACGAAGTCCTTGAACAGCTGGTGGGTGATGTCCAGGTCTTCCTGGAACTTCTCCCGGCCCTTTTCGGTGTTTTCGCCAAATACAGTCAAGGTGCGCTTGTATTCGCCGGCGGTCAGCACTTCGAAGTCGATGTCGTGCTTCTTCAGCAAGCGGTTGACGTTGGGCAACTGCGCCACCACGCCGATCGAACCGAGCACGGCAAACGGGGCACTGACGATTTTCTCGCCGATGCAGGCCATCATGTAACCGCCACTGGCCGCCACCTTGTCGATGCACACGGTCAGCGGGATGCCTGCCTGGCGAATGCGCGCCAGCTGCGAGGCGGCCAGGCCGTAACTGTGCACCAGGCCACCGCCGCTCTCCAGGCGCAGCACCACTTCGTCACGCGGGGTGGCGAGGGTCAGCAACGCGGTGATTTCGTTGCGCAGGCTTTCGGTGGCCGAAGCCTTGATATCACCGTCGAAATCCAGCACGAACACCCGGCCCTTTTCATCGGCCTTGCCCTTGCCTTTCTTATCCTGTTTTTCCGCTTTGGCCTGTTGCTTGCGCAGGACTTTGAGCTGGGCCTTGTCGAGCAGGCCGGACTCCAGGCGCTCGCGCAAGTCCTTGTAGAATTCGTTCAGGCGGGTGACCTGCAATTGCCCACCCGGTTTGCGCCGCCCTTTGCCCCGCAACCCAGCGATGGCAGAGAGCACCACCAGGATAGCGATGACCAGGGTGGCGGTTTTGGCGAGAAAGCTTGCGTATTCGGCAAGAAACTCCACGTTGACTCCTTAAATGCCTGCGCCACTGCGGCGCGTATTTGTTGCAAGCATACCGTTGCGCCTGGAGTGCTGCCAGCCGATGCAAACGCTGGCAACATCTTTCAAACGACCTTTTCAAACGCTTGTATGTTTTTTCGTTGACAGCCCGTGTGCCGCATCCTAACCTCGCAGCAAACTCCAACAGGCCGGAACCTTCCGTGGGCAACCTCTACCTGATCCGACATGGCCAAGCCTCCTTCGGTGCCGATGACTACGACGTCCTCTCGCCCGTGGGTGTGCGCCAGAGCCAGGCCCTGGGTCAACACCTGGCCCAGCTTGGTGTACGGCTGGACCGCTGCGTGGCCGGCGACCTGCGGCGCCAGCAGGATACCGCGCGCATTGCCCTACAAGCACTGCATGTCAGTGGCTGCCCGGTGCCGGCTGTTGAGACCGACGCAGCGTTCAATGAGTTCGATGCCGACGGCGTGATCCGTGCACTGTTGCCCGGCCTGTTGCCAGAAGAACCCGATGCTCTGCAAGTGCTGCGCAATCCCGCCCAGCACCGCAGTGAGTTCCAGCGGCTGTTCGCGCTGATGGTTCAGCGCTGGCACGATGGCGAGCATGCCGACGATGGCCTGGAGACCTGGCAGGCGTTCACTGCCCGGGTCCAAGGTGCTCTGCAACGCGTGCTGGATGCTGCCGGCAGCGGCGACAATGTCGCCATTTTCACCTCCGGCGGCACCATTGCCGCCCTGCTCCACCTGGTTACCCGCATCACCCCAAGCCAGGCGTTCGCGCTGAACTGGCAGATCATCAACACGTCGCTCAGCCAGCTGAAGTTCCGCGGCCGCGACGTGGCACTGGCTTCCTTCAACAGCCAGGCCCATGTGCAGTTGTTGAGGGCGCCGGAGCTCGTCACTTACCGATAAGCCCGGCTAGTTGTGTCCCTGCGGGGACGTGTAAATCACTCTATAAGGAATGCGCCATGACCTCCGTAGCTGATGCCGTGAAAAAGATGCAAGAGAAGTTCAACCCATCCGCTGCCGCCGGCCTGGACCTGGTGTTCGGCTTCAACATCACCGACGAAGGCAAGCACTACGCCCTGATCGTCAAGGACGGCACCTGCGACCTGCAGGAAGGCGAGAACCCGGATGCCAACTGCACCCTGGTGATGGACAGCGAAACCCTGAAGGGCATCGTCAGCGGCGAAACCGACGGCATGCAGGCCTTCATGGGCGGCAAGCTGCGCGTTGAAGGCGACATGATGCTGTCGATGAAACTCAGCGAGCTGTTCCCGTCCTGAGTGCCGGGGATACCGCATGATCGGAAAACCGAAGCCTGACCGGCTTCGGTTTTTTTTTGCCCGCTTGCGCAGGCTCAACCGACTAGCGCGGCCCTCTGGGAAAGCGGCCTCGGTCGCAAACCGTGCAAGTGATCTGCAGGAATAGGTGGCGCCCTGCAGCGGAGCAAAGAGACTGCTCACACGATGAGCACTCGCCGAGCGGGCAGGTCTCATCAAGGCAGTTGATCTTGCTGCAACACCCTCACCTATATGGCGCCTGGCACGCTTGTTCCAACCTCGCCAGGCCATTAGATTAGCCAATAGTCCTTGCGATCGAGAATAAGGAAAACGCATGACGCTCACCGACCAGTCCACCCAGGTACGCCCCGGCGAAGAGCTCGACGCGGCCGTCATCGACCCTTACCTCAAAGCCCACATCCCCGGCCTGACCGGCCTGCCGAGCATCAGCCAGTTTCCGGGTGGCGCCTCCAATCTCACCTACCTGGTCAGCTACCCGAATCGCGACTTTGTGCTGCGTCGTCCACCGTTCGGCCAGAAGGCCAAGTCGGCCCACGACATGGGCCGCGAGTTCCGCATCCTCAACCAGCTGAACAGCGGCTTCCCCTATTGCCCCAAGGCCTATGCACACTGCACCGACACCAGCCTGATCGGTGGCGAGTTCTATGTGATGGAGCGGGTCAAGGGCATCATCCTGCGCTCGGACATTCCGGCCGAACTGAACCTCGACGCCAGCCGTACCGAAGCCCTGTGCAAGAGCTTCATCGACCGCTTGGTGGAACTGCACCAGGTGGACTACAACGCTTGCGGCCTGACCGATCTGGGCAAACCGGAAGGCTATGTACAGCGCCAAATCGAAGGCTGGACCAGCCGCTACGAGAAGGCCCTGACCCCGGACGCGCCGCGCTGGGAACAGGTAACTGCCTGGCTGCACGCTAAAATGCCCGCCGACCACCCGCAACCAGGCATCGTGCACAACGACTACCGCTTCGACAACGTGATCCTCGACGCTGACAACCCCATGCGCATCATCGGCGTACTGGACTGGGAGATGGCCACCTTGGGTGACCCGCTGATGGATCTGGGCAATAGCCTTGCCTACTGGATCGAAGCCGGCGACCCGCCGCCGGTACAACTGATGCGCCGCCAGCCGAGCAATGCGCCCGGCATGCTGAGCCGCCGCCAGTTCGTCGACTACTACGCCGAGCGCGCCGGCATCCGCCTGGACAACTTCGATTATTACTATTGCTACGGCCTGTTCCGCCTGGCCGGCATCGTCCAGCAAATTTACTACCGCTTTTATCACGGCCAGACCCAGGACAAGCGTTTCGCACAGTTCATCCACATGAACCGCTTGCTGGAGCACATGACCTTGCAGGTCATCGACACGTCCAGCCTCTGAGCATTGCCCACGACGACGGTTAACAAGGAAAACAGCATGTCCAAGACTCACCTGTTCGACCTCGACGGCAAGATTGCCTTCGTTTCCGGCGCCAGCCGTGGCATTGGCGAGGCCATCGCCCACTTGCTGGCGCAGCAAGGGGCCCATGTGATCGTTTCCAGCCGCAAGCTCGAAGGTTGCCAGCAAGTGGCCGACGCCATCATCGCCGCAGGGGGCAAAGCCACGGCGGTGGCGTGCCACATTGGTGAACTGGAGCAGATTCAGCACGTGTTCGCCGGCATCCGTGAACAGTTCGGGCGCCTGGACGTGCTGGTCAACAACGCCGCCACCAACCCGCAGTTCTGCAACGTGCTGGACACCGACCCAGGCGCCTTCCAGAAGACCGTGGATGTGAATATCCGGGGTTATTTCTTCATGTCGGTAGAGGCCGGCAAGCTCATGCGTGACCATGGCGGCGGCAGCATCATCAATGTGGCGTCAATCAACGGGGTTTCACCGGGGCTGTTCCAGGGCATCTATTCGGTGACCAAGGCCGCAGTCATCAACATGACCAAGGTGTTCGCCAAGGAGTGCGCCCAGTTTGGTATCCGCTGCAATGCCTTGTTGCCCGGCCTGACCGACACCAAATTCGCCTCGGCACTGGTCAAGAACGATGCCATCCTCAACGCCGCCTTGCAGCAGATCCCGCTCAAGCGCGTAGCCGATCCCAAAGAAATGGCCGGCGCGGTGCTGTACCTGGCCAGCGATGCCTCCAGCTACACCACCGGCACCGCACTCAATGTAGACGGCGGGTTCCTGTCCTGATCAGGTTTTGACCGCCGCCAGGGTGTAACTCAGGGGCAGACGCGCCGGCTGCTCGCACAGGCGGTACTCACCGTCGTCGCCCTTGACCATCTGCCCAGGCAGCGCCTCCCAGGGGATGCTCTGGTGCTCGACCAGTGCCGTCAGTTGCAGCCCGTGGCCCAGCAAGGCGGTAATCACTTCGCCAAGGCCGTGGTTCCATTCGTGAGTTTCGCTGTGAACCAGCCGTTGATCGGTCTCGACGTAAGTCTGGTCGTTGTGCCACACCGTTGGCTCCTGGTGCTCGAAATAGGGATATTCGAGCTGCAAGCGGTTCTGGTGGTCTTCGTTGACGGCCATCAGCATGGGATGGCCATCGCGCAGGAACAGCCGCCCGCCCGGTTTCAGCAGCGCTGCCACGGTACGTGCCCAGGGTTCGATACGAGGTAGCCAGCAGAGCGCGCCAATGCCGGTGTAGACCAGGTCGAACGTACCCGCCGGCAAGACCTTGTCGGCCGCGTAGACGTCAGATTCCACATATTCGATGGCCGCCGTGCAGCGCGCAGCCAACGCCCGCGCCTCGGCCAAAGAGGCCGCAGAATAGTCCAGGCCGCAAACCTTGGCGCCTAGGCGGGCCAGCGAGAGGGTATCGGTGCCGATATGGCACTGCAGATGGACCGCATTGAGGCCGTCGATATCACCCAGCAACGGCAGGTCAAAGCGCACGGTTTCTGACAGCTGCTCGCGGTGCTGGACCAGCCGTTCGACTTCGTAATCTTTCGAGGCAGCGTGCAGCGGGGCGCGCTCGTCCCAGCTGGCACGATTGAGTTGCAGGGAGCGGTCCATGGCGTCGTCCTTGAGGGTAAGCGCTTGATGCTAGACTCCACCCTGCGCACACGACAGCACTGCCTTGCTAAAATTTGTAAACCCGGTGCCTCAACCCGGGACGGGCCCGTACAGAAGGCAGTGCCCCCGCTCAAGTCGATACCGTTACAAACAGGTCGCCGCTGCCGCCCGGCGCTGCAGCGCCACGCTGTCGTTCTTCTGCGCGTAGTAATCCACGTGCGTGCCACCCGCCTGCGGATACACATCCACGAACGACTCGGCCTGACGGGTATACACGGTCAACCCCCCTTGCTTGCGCGGTTCCAGGTAGCCACTGGCGTCATCGCCGAACACCTTCTCTTCCTGCCAGCTGAACTGGATGCACTGCGCCACCAGCTCTGGTGCCTTGTGCGAGTCGAGCTGGGCAGTCGGCTTGCCGCCGCGCGCAGTGTCCATCGTCGCAGAAGCACAACCGACCAGCATCAGCGCCGCGGCCATCGGCAGAATCGCACGCATGTTCCATCCTCGAGGTTTGAAAAGAAGCGACTCTAGCACTGGCGCGCAGCCCGAGTGAATTGTCACGCCCATTCCGCTGTCGCAGACAAGACATGCCGTTACAAGGAGCCCGTCATGAAACTGCACTACCTGTTATTCGCCGCCCTGCCCTGCTTGCCACTGGCAGCCACCGCAGCCCCCTCCAGCGAAGAAAGCATCACCGCCCCGGAAACCCACAATCGCGAACTCAAGGTCGGCGACAAGGCTCCGGACCAGTACAAGCGTGACGACCAGACCATCAAGGACTGGAAAGCCAAAGGCCTGCCCACGCCGGAAAAGGAAAGCCACTGGGTGCGCATGGGCGAGCACTATGTGCTGATACAGATTACCAACGGAGTGGTGCTGGCCATCCAGCCTGCCTCCTGATCCATCCCGCCTTCACCAGCGCCGCCATGTGCACAGTGTCAGGCCCGGCGGCTTTGGTCTGATAAAGCGCCGCATCGGCCTGGACCAGCAGGCTGGCGGCGCTGTCTTTCGTGCCCCGCACGCCGCCCCCTAGGCCAATGCGCCGCAACCCCATCCACCGGCCCCGGTGACCATTGAAGCGTTGAGACGCGCGATGTTGAACATCGCCAGCGCCAAGCCGCGCCGCTCATCGCCGGCAGCACATTTTTTTTCTCGCTCAGGAAACCAAATGGATCGATCCCAGTCTCAGAAGGTGTGCGGTAAACCTTTGCGGATCAAGGACCTATATCGTGATGATGCGTTTTGCAAGCCTTTCGCTGGTTGCTGTTGTCCTGCTCACCGCAGGTTGCCATAGCCATCGCTACCATGACGATGACGATGGATGGCGTGACCGCGACCGTGACCATCGCCACCACCACCGGCATGACCGCGACAATGACGAGGATGACAATCGCCAATACCGCGGTGACCGTTACTACCGCTGAAGCGTCTTTTCCAGCCCTGACCCGCCGCCCGTCGGGCGGCAACACATCCTGATGATTCCTTTGAGGTTCGTATCATGCGTCTGACTCTGCCTTCCCTTGCCCTCGGCCTGCTGCTGTGCCAGGGCGCTTTCGCCGGTGACGGTACTGCCGCCATCGGCGGTGGCCTGGGTGGTGTCCTGGGCAACGTTGTTGGCCAACAGCTCGGCGGCAGAACTGGCGCCGCCATCGGCGCCGGGGTCGGCGGCGCGGCCGGCAGTGCCGTGGGCGCACGCAAGGGTAACCGCACCGAAGCCGCCATTGGCGGTGGCCTGGGTTCAGCCGGCGGCTCGCTGCTGGGCGGCGCAGTAGGCGGCAAAACCGGTTCTACCGTAGGTGCCGGCCTGGGCGGCGCCGCCGGTGGCGCACTGGGCAACCACCTGGGCGACGACAACCGCGGTAGCAAGAAGCATCGCCGTCACCGTCACTGATACCGTTGGCCTGAAAGGCCGCAACCTCGGCCACCGGGGGCGCGGCCTTGCGCGGCGAAAGGGCCATCACTGGCGAATAAAATCTTCAGCATGACCGGCCGCTTTGCATCACAAGTCTGTTCCTGCCGGACAGTCTTGCCCCCGAAACACTGCAGCACATCAACACCCCCTTCACCGCAAGCTGGCACACTGGCTGCTACTGTCTATCGTGCCTCCGTGTGAAGGAACACCCCCTCCCCATGAACCAAGAGCTGCTCTGGGTCCTCGGCCTGCTGGCCATTGTCATTGTCCTGTTCGTCATCAACCGCCCACGCATGGACGTGGTCGCGCTATTGGTGATCCTCGCCCTGCCATTGCTCGGCATACTGACCGTGGAGCAGGCCCTGGCCGGCTTCAGCGACCCCAACGTGGTATTGATCGCTGCCCTGTTCGTACTTGGCGAAGGCTTGGTCCGCACCGGTATCGCCTACCGCATCGGCGAGTGGATGAGCGAGCGGGCTGGCAACAGTGAGGCCCGCCTGCTGGTACTGCTGATGGTGGCCGTGGCCGGGCTAGGCTCGATCATGAGCTCAACCGGCGTGGTCGCCATTTTCATACCGGTGGTGTTGAGCATCGCCGCACGCCTGCAGCTATCCCCCAGTCGCCTGATGATGCCACTGGCCTTCGCCGGCCTGATCAGCGGTATGCTAAGCCTGGTCGCCACGCCACCCAACGTTGTGGTGCACAGCGAGCTGGTACGCCATGGCCACGCGGGCTTCAGCTTCTTCAGCTTCACCCCGTTCGGTCTGGTGGTGCTGGTGATGGGCATCGGCTACATGCTGCTGACCCGCAAGTGGCTCAATGGTGAAGTGCGCAAGGATGGCCGCGTGGAAAGCCGACGCACGCTGCTGGACTTGGTACTGGACTACAAGCTCAACGGCCGTGAGCGGCGCCTGCGCATCCGCCCAAACTCGCCACTGATCGGCCACACCCTCGGCGAACTGGAGCTGCGCACCCGGCACGGTGCCAACGTGATCGGCATCGAGCGCCAGCACAAGTTCACCACCCGGGTGATCTCCGCCGGGTCCAGCACCGTGCTGCAACAGGGCGACGTGCTGCTGCTCGACCTGTTCGCCAACCGTGACGACCTGCGCAGCCTGTGCCAGACCATGCAGCTGGAACCGCTGCATTTCAAGGCGGCCTATTTCATCGACCAGTCCCAGGACCTGGGCATGGCCGAGGTGTCACTGCCACCAGGTTCACAACTGATCGGCAAGACCATTCTGGAACTTGCCTTTCGTACCCGCTACGACCTCAACGTGGTCGGCCTGCGCCGCGAGCAGGCGGCTATAGAAGAACAACTGGTGGAAGAAAAGCTGCGCCTGGGCGACACCCTGCTGGTGGTCGGCCCCTGGAAGGCCGTGCGCCTGTTGCAAAGCAAACCCAAGGATTTCCTGGTCCTGAGCCTGCCCGCAGAGATCGATCAGGTGGCGCCTGCCCGCACCCGTGCGCCACAGGCATTGCTGAGCCTGGCGGTGATGGTCGGGCTGATGGTCAGCGGCGCGGTGCCCAATGTCATCGCCGCGCTGATTGGCTGCCTGTTGATGGGTGCCGGCCGTTGCATCGACATGAACAGCGCCTACCGGGCCATTCACTGGCAAAGCCTGGTGCTGATCGTCGGCATGTTGCCATTTGCCCAGGCGCTGCAGAAAACCGGCGGTATCGACCTGGCGGTAGGCGGGCTGGTCGGCGTGCTGGGCGGCGCCGGCCCCAGTGCCATCCTTGCCTGCCTGTTCGCCGTCACGGCGGTGATTGGCTTGTTTATTTTCAACAACGCCACTGCCGTGCTAATGGCGCCAGTAGCCGTCAGCACGGCGGCGCAGCTGGGCATGTCGCCCTACCCGTTCGCCATGACCGTAGCGCTGGCCGCATCGGCAGCGTTCATGACGCCGGTGTCATCGCCGGTCAACACGCTGGTGCTGGGGCCGGGGCAATACCGCTTCGCCGACTTCGTCAAAATCGGCGTGCCATTCACCGTGCTGGTGATGCTGGTCACTGTGGTCATGGTGCCGTGGTTCTTTGGCTTGCAATGACAATCGCAGGCAACCTGGCATTATCTCGACCGATCGCGGCAGATTGACATCAAGTACCCTGACGAACCACACTGCTGCTCATTGCCCCAGGTGCTTCAAGCCGTTGTCCTGGATTTCGTTTCCGCTTGCCGGTCGCGCTCATGGTTCATCCAGCCCAATCGCGCTTGTTGCCTTATGTCATTCTGCTGTGCCTGACCTTTGGCCTCACCTTGGGCGGCATCCTGGCCCGCCCGATCGAATCGCTGTCGCTGTTCTGGCCGGTGAATGCGGTACTGGCTGGCCTGCTGCTGCGCTACCCCCGCCAGGCCACGCCTGCCGGGTTCAGCCTGGTGTGGCTGGCAATGGTCGGCGCCGACCTGCTGTGTGGGAGCGCCTGGGCCCCAGCGCTGTGGTTCAACCTGTGCAACCTGGGCGTGGTGGTCACGCTTTGGCAACTGCTTTCGCGCTCGCCGCGCCTGCATCGGCGCATGCGCACCCCGCACGGCGTGCTCAGCGTGTTCGCCGCCTGCGCCGCCGGCGCCATGGTGGCGGCCAGCATGGCCGCGGTCATGGCCGCGCCGTGGTTCGAACAATCGTTGCGCGCCACGTGGCTGGCATGGTTCAGCGAGCAATTCTCGACCGGCGTGCTGGTGCTACCGGTGCTGCTTACCGCGCCCTCGGCACGCGCCATGGTGCGCGGCGGTGCGCAGGCCATCCGCCTGGCGCCGCTGCTGGTGTTAATGGCCTCGCTGGCGTTCAGCATCGCGTTCGGGGGCCCAGGGGCGATTGCCTTCCCGATTGCCGCCTTGCTCTGGTGCGCCTGGACCTACTCGCCATTCCTGGTTTCATTGCTGACCCTCACCGCCGGCAGCACCTTGATCGTGGCGGTGGCGCAGAACCTGATGCACTTCAGCGTGCCGCAAAGCGAGCCCGGGGTCACAACGCTGATGTCCGCACGCCTGGGCATTGCCATGCTGGTACTCGGGCCGCTGGTGGTGGCCTGCGTCAGCCAGGCCAACCGCAGCCTGATGGCTCGGCTGGCGCACCAGGCCACCATCGACCACCTCACCGGCGTGCTCACCCGTAGCGCCTTCACCCGCCGCGCCAACGCACTGCTGGACAGCCGCCAGCAGCACGCCCAGGCGCTCCCGCTGACCCTGATGATGCTGGACATCGACCACTTCAAATCGATCAACGATGCCCACGGCCACGCGGTCGGTGACCAGGTGCTGCGCCAATTCGCCGGCACCCTGCAAGACCAGTTGCATAACGATGAGCTGTTCGCCCGCCTGGGGGGCGAGGAGTTCGTGGTTGTTCTCCCCGGCCTTGCGCCGGAGCGGGCCAAGTTCACTGCCGAGCGCCTGCGCCGCGCCGTGCAGGACCTGCACGTGCTGCAGGGGGGCCAGCGCCTGCAAATTACCGTGAGTATTGGCGTGACTGGCTGCGACGCTGACGTGCCGGCCCCCAGCCTGGACGAACTGCTGGCAAGCGCCGACCACGCGCTGTACCGAGCCAAGGCCCATGGCCGCAACCGTGTCGAGCAGACCGAAGCACAGCGCCAGGTGAGCTGAACTAGCCCGCCAGCAAGTCCCACGACAGCTTGGCGATCAGCACACACAACAGCACCAGGAACAACCCGCGGACAAAACCGGCGCCCTTGCGTACCGCCAGCCAGGTGCCGGTCAGCGCCCCCAGGATGTTGCACACCGCCATGGGCAGGGCGATGGCATACAGCACGTTGCCCGACGGCACGAAGAACACCAGCGCCGCCAGGTTGGTAGCAATGTTCACCACTTTGGCTGAGGCCGAGGCGTGCAAGAAATCCAAGGCGAAGAAGCGGATGAACAGGAAGATCAGGAAACTGCCGGTACCCGGGCCGAACAAGCCATCGTAGAAGCCGATGGCCCCACCGATCAGCACCGCCAGGCATTGTTCCTTGCGGCCGATCCGCGCTGGTTTGTGCAGAGTGCCAAAATCCTTCTTGCAGAAGGTGTAGATGGCCATCAGCACGATCAGCACCAGAACAGCCGGACGCATCACGCTGGGCGGCACCAGCGACACCGTGGCGGCACCGACGAACGACATGACGAAGGCGCTGACTGCCGCCGGTACGATCAGGCCCCAATCCAGTGTCACCTTGCGAATGAACGAGCGCGCGGCGAAGGCCGTGCCACACACCGACGCCAGCTTGTTGGTGCCCAGCAATGCTGCCGGTTGCGCGGTAGGCAGCACGTTGAACAGGGCCGGGATCTGGATCAGCCCGCCGCCACCCACGGCGGCATCGATCAGCCCAGCGGCGAAGGCGAACACAGAGAGCACGGCAATATCCATGAGTAAGCGGTTCCAGGCAGTTAAGACGTGCAAGGCTAATCAAAGAGGCGCACTTGTGTTGAAATGCCATATTGCAAAATCTGCAACGAGGACCCGGCAATGGCATTGGACATGCTGCGAGAAATTCAGGCATTCGTCAGCGTGGCGCACAAGCGCAGCTTCGTTGCCGCCGCCCGTGCACTGGGGCGCTCGCCCAGCGCCGTGACCCGTGCAGTCCAAACGCTGGAAGACAATGCCGGGAGCAAGCTGCTCAACCGTAACGCCAATGCCGTCACGCTGACAGAAGCGGGTGAGCGCCTGCTGCCCCACGCCGAACGCTTGCTGGATGTGCAACGCGACGCTGCCGACGAACTGGCCGCGCTCAGTGGCAGCGCCCAAGGCTGGGTCCGCTTTGCCGTACCGCAGCTACTCGGTGAACATGTGCTGCCGCAGGTCCTTGCCGAGTTTTCTCGGTGCCACCCCCAGGTGACCCTGGATGTGCAGTACAGCGATGAGGCGCTTGACCCGCTGCAGGACAAATTCGATTTCGTGGTACGCGGCGCCTTCCCGCAATCGAGCGAACTGATCGGCTACCCACTATGGCCCTATCAGCGCCACCTGTATGCCAGCCCGACGTACTTGGCCTTGGCCGGTACGCCGCAACACCCGGAAGAGCTGGAGGGGCACACGTTGATCCTGCACACAGCGCCACGCATTCTCAAGGCTTGGCACTTCTGCCGCGATGGGCAGATCACCAGCCTGCGCCCGCGGCCCCGGCTGCGTCTAGGTTCGGGCACCGCGGTGTACCATGCTGCCTTGGCCGGTGCCGGCATCGCCCGCCTGGCCGCCTGGGTTGGCGAAGCACAAGTGGCGGCCGAGCGCCTGGTCCGCGTGTGCCCACAATACCGCCTGACTTCCAGCAGCGGTCAGGACCCACAGATGCACGCCGTATTCCCTGCCGGCGAACTGCCGGCACGGTTCCGCGACCTGCTGGCAGCCCTACGCCGGGCCGGCATGGCCCGTTGAATCAGCCCTCGAAACCACTGTTCAATTTCTGCTCAATTTAACAGAGGCCGCCGGGGGCTTGGCTTACAGCACTTTATCCACAGACCTACCCACGTTTTTTGTGGACAGATTTCCCAGCGCTAAGAACGACTTATCGCACAACCAGCAAGGCCGAATTGGCCAGTTTGACCAGCTCGATCCACTCGGCCGTGCTGATGACTCCGGCTTGCTCAAGCGCCTCGGCATTGCGCAGTGCCTGGTCATAAACCTGCTCATCAAGCGCCCCTTCAGCGAGAAAACGGCTACGCCACTCCAGCATGGCTGAAGTGCCTTTGTTGCATTCCATGAATGTGTCGACTCCAAGACAAAAACACCGACCGAATGAACGGCGGCGGGAGACTACACGAGGCTTTTACACTTGAGAATGACTTGCACCTACCGCTTGTCCAGCAGTGCAAAGCAGGGGAATACTGGCCACTTGGTCAGGTGTTGGGCCCGCCTCTTGAACTAGACGGGCCGCGCAGGTAAACCGCAGTTTGCATTCAGCTCGGCGGAATCGTGCCAAGCAGACCGATCAGAATGGTCAGCAGCAGAAAACCACCGAGGAACAGCGCCAGCTTGCCCATTGGAACCTCTACAGTTGTGATGCGGGAATGAGCACATTGTCGAGCCTGGGCTGATACGGTTACAGATTCAGGTTTGCGGAAAAAAAGCGGATCAGATGGTCCTCATGTTTCTTGGGCGGGGGCAAATGCACGTTGCCACAACGCACGCGCTGCTTCCTGCGCACGCTGTTGTGGCGGCAGGTGCAGCTCAGGTCAGTCGCTGAAGTTTTTCTGCCGGTAGCCAGCCGAGTTCACCATTGCCATGGCGCCGACACCAGACCCAGCCATTGAGCGGGCGAACCAGCTGCACCAGCTGGCCCGGTTCGGCATCCAGCTCGTGCGCGCAATAATGGTCCAGTGCCCTGCCCTGGCCCACGCTGAGCCGTTCGATAAGCTGCGCCGGCACCCAGCCGGGCTCCTGGCCGGTGCAGCTGCACAGGTACCAGTCCTGCCAGCCCGGCTCGCCTTCGTAGCGCGGGCCAATATCCAGCAAGGTGCCCTTGGCGAAGCGGATTGGCCGCGGGTATTCACTGCGGTGCGTTTCGATCACGACGTAATGCATGGGCCTCTCCCTGGCCGAAAACTTCGATGGTAGCAGCCACAGAACACACCGCCGCTGCCGCGCGTTTGTGGCGATCCTGCTGCATGGCTGGCCTTATGACCTTCACCGCCGCGAGCAAGTTGCACCCACCCTCGCGGCAAAAGCAGGACGGTAAGTGCTACATAACGTTTCAGAATGCGCGAGGGGCCCTGTGCCGCAGGGCTACCCCATCGAAAAATGATCGAACCCGGCAAAGCCGGGCTGTCGGGCTGGTTACGAGGACATGATTTGAAACGCCGGATGTAGGACGCTTTACCACGCGATGTAGGAAAACGGACAACGACAGGATTTGCCTGTATGAAACATCAGTTTCTGGAGCAAAATCGAGATGCTACGGTCCATTTTTCCTACAACGGCATGGAAGCCCACAGCGTGAGAACCACATGGACCCGTTCAATACCTCGGCCCTGAAACTGCAGAAAAATTTGCTCAACCTGCGCATTGAGCGGGACCGCCTGAGAAATGAGGGCAAGAACAAGGAGGCGGATCAGCTTGCGGGGCTAATTGCACAGCTGGAAGCGGCGATTCGGCAATTGCCGGGCGACATGAAGCCTGTGACCTTGCAGTGAGGCCTGATGGCCTGAAGACTTGCGCGATTCCTGTGGAAGCGGCCTGGTGTCGCGAAAGGGCCGCAAAGCGGCCCCAGCATTTCGTGCATCACTGCAACTACCCTGTACCTTCAAAACAACTTGACCGTGTAACTCACAATCAACCGGTTTTCATCGATATCGCTGCGGTAATTGGAGCGCGCCATCACGTTGCGAATGCGTACACCCAAACCCGCCAGCGGTCCGCTCTGCACCACGTAGGCCAGGTCCAGATCCCGCTCGCGGTCACGCCCTTCAAAACCCAGCCCGGTGTCTACGTCCCGCCCGTTCACATAGCGCAGGGTCGAGGTCAGGCCCGGAATGCCCAGCGCGACGAAGTTGAAGTCATGGCGCACCTGCCACGACCGCTCGCCCGGCGCCGAAAACTCATAAGTCGGCAACGTATTGCCCATCGGGTTGGTGTTCGCGCCCACCTGGATAAAGCCATCGTCACCGCCGATCTGCTGGTAGCCCACGTAAAAGGTATGCCCACCGGTCTTGGCCGAGAACAGGCTGAACAGGGCATGGTTGTCGTAGTCACCGGCAACCTTGCGGCCGTCTTCGCGGGCATCGAAATAACCGGCATTCACCCCCAGTGTCCAGTCACCCAACGGCTCGGCGTGCTTGAAGCTGTAGAAGCGCTGTTGGTAGATATCTTCCAGCTGCGCCTGCCACACGCCCACGCTGGTGCGGTTCTCGTTGAAGGCATATTCGGCGCCCACGTAGTTGAAGCGGTCACTGGTGAACCGCGCCAGTCGCGCCGGGTTGATCGGGTCGTTCACCAGCGCGTACATCTTCTGGCTGTTGGACGAGTCGCGCAGGCTGGTGGAGCGGAACTGGCCGGCATTCAGGGTCAGCCCGGCAAATTCGCGCGACTCCAGCATCGCCCCCTGATAGGTCGGTGGCAGCAGGCGCAAGTCGCTGAACAACAGCACAGGCAGGTTGGGCATCAACTCGCCCACCTTCAGCTCGGTCTGCGACACCTTGAACTTGATTGCCGCGCCCAGGCGGCTGTATTCGTCAGCCGACTTACCGCTGTCCAGGCTGGGCAGCAAGCCCGACTTGGCATGCTCCGGGCTGCTGTCGAGCTTGAAGCCCAGCAGGCCGGTCACGTCCACGCCAACGCCTACGGTGCCCTGGGTATACCCCGAGCTGGCATTGAGGATAAAACCCTGCGCCCATTCCTGGGTACGCGACTGGCTACTCGCGCCCTTGATGTCGGCATAGTCACGGCTAAAAAAGTAATTGCGCGCCTGCAGCGTGGCGCGGGCACCTTCGATGAACCCAGCCTCTTCAGCCGAGGCCTCGGTGCAGAGCGCGGCGGCAATACAGCCACCGGCCAGGCGCGCAGACGAAGAAAAACGTGGTGTTATGAAACCTTGCATGGGGCTACTCCTGGATTTCGGGCAACAGCGACCCGGCGCGGTAGCCTTGTGCGGCTACCGACGTGCGGGTTGCATAGGGAAAGGGTCGGCAGGCGGGCACCCGGCCCGCCTGCCCTGCCGTTGCGAGAAGCGCTGGGCCGCTAGCGGTTGACCAGCTTCGCCGGCAGGGCGATGACCAGGAAGCAGCTGAGAATCAGGCAGCCGGCGAACACCCATAGCGCCGCGTGGGAAGTCCCCGTCAGGTCAGTCACCATGCCCATCAGCGAGTTGCTGACCAGGCCGGCGATGTTGGCCACCGAGCAAGCCAGGGCGAATCCGGTGGCCGCCGCGGTGCCTTTGAGGAAGGTCGCCGGCAGGCTGAAGAACACCGGCACTGCGCCGATGATCGCCGCCGAGGCGATGGCGAACAGCAGTACGGTCATTACCAGGTTCTGACTGAACAAGGTGCTGCTGGCCATGGCAATTGCACCAATGATGAACGGCACGATGATGTGCCAGCGGCGCTCGCGGTGGCGGTCGGAGCTGGCGCCGATCATCAGCATGCCGGCCAGCGCGGCCAGGCTCGGGATGGCCGTGAGCAAGCCGATGTGGAAGGTGTCGCTGACGCCCGCATCACGAATGAAGGTCGGCATCCAGAAACCCATGGCATAGGCGCTGAGCAGGATCGAGAAATCGATGCCACCGAGCATCCACACCTTCAGGTTGAAGAAGCCGTCACGGAAGCTGTGCTTGCTGTCCTTGCCCTCGGCATCGTCGGCGGCCAGGTCTGCCGCCAGTTGGGCCTTGTCTGCGGCTGAAAGCCACTTGGCCTGCTGGTAGTGATTGGGCAATGCCCAGAACGTGAGGATGCCGAGCAGCACGCTGGGGATCGCCTCCAGCAAGAACAGCCACTGCCAGCCGTGCAAACCGTGCACCTGGTCGAAATGCCCCATGATCCAGCCGGAAATGGGCCCGCCGATCACGCTCGACAATGGCAGCCCGATCATGAACAGGGCAATGATGCGCCCGCGCCGATAGGTGGGGTACCACATGGTCAGGTAGAACAGCACGCCCGGCAGGAAGCCGGCCTCGGCCGCGCCGAGCAGGAAACGCAGGATGTAGAACTGCGTAGTGGTGCTGACGAACATGGTGCAGGCCGACAGCAGGCCCCAGGTAATCATGATGCGGGCGATCCACAGCTTGGCGCCGACGCGCTGCAGGATCAGGTTGCTTGGCACCTCGAAAATGATATAGCCGACAAAGAACAGCCCGGCACCCAGACCATAGGCGGCGGTGCTGAACTGCAGGTCTTCGAGCATCTGCAGCTTGGCGAAGCCGACATTGATGCGGTCCAGATAAGCTGCGAGGTAGCAGAAGCACAGGAAGGGGATGAGCCTCCAGGTGATCCTGCTGTACAGCGCTTTCGTGCCATGGTCAGTGTCACTGTGGACCGTGGTTGCGTTCGCAATTGGCATTTCCTGTCTCCTGGCGGGCGACTTTGTGGTTGTTTTAAGGCCAGCAGTTTTCGACGCGCCGGGCACGCCGCGCACTATACGCGGCGTACCTGGGTAACGCCTGAAAGACCCCGAGTGCTCCTGCGGGGCGACCGCCCGGACAGCAGGCGTTCATGAACGGGCTTCCGGCACCGTTCCTTGATTGTTATTGGGTAAGGCGCTGCCCGGCGTTCAGCCGGCCAGTTGCCTGAGTTGCTGCATGGCGTCCTGCCGGGTGACGACATCGCCATACTTGCTGTCGATGTCGAACAGGTTGGCTTCGTGCGGGTCGTTATGACGGTCACCGACGCACTCACGCACCACGATGGTTCGGAAACCATGCTGCATGGCATCCACCGCACTGGCGCGGATACAGCCGCTGGTGGAGCAGCCGGCCAGCACCACGGTGTCCACCCCTTGGGCATGCAGCAGCGGGGCCAGGCTGGTAGCGAAGAAGGCACTGGCGTACTGCTTGCTCAGCACCACTTCCCCCGGCTGGGGTGCGACGGCCTCGCAGAACGCCGCCAGCGGGTTGCCTTCGACCATGTCCTTCATTACTGGCGCCTTGCGCACCCACACACCGCCATCGGCGAAATGCGGCGGCTGGTAGCGGATATTGGTGTGCACCACCAATGTGCCGCAATCGCGGGCCAGCGCCAGCAGGCCGGCGGCCTGCTCCACCGCCGTGACCACTCCCGGGGCGTAGAGCGGTGCGCCGGGGGTGGTATAGCCCTGCATGAAATCGATCATCAACAGGGCCGGCTTGCGACCAAAGCCGATGCGCTGGCCCCACACCCCTTGGTAATTGTCACGGGCGCTCTGTGCGTCGCTCATGTCCGCCTCCCGGTTCAGTAAGCGCCTGACAGCAGGGCACCGGCGCCGGGTACGACCGGCTCCAGGTCCAGCGCCTTGAGCATGGCGTAGGTGGTGGCGATCGCCGCGGTGACCACGGGTTTGCCGGTTTGCGCCTCGACCTTGGCCACTGCCGGCAGCGACTGCATTTGCACACAGGCCGAGAGCACCACCACATCGACGCCTTCAAGGTCCATGCCGGCGACAATGCCTGGCAGGTTGGCCGGGTCGTGGCGGGCAACGGCGAGGTTGTCAGGGATTTCCAGCGCGCGCCAGTCCTGCACCTCGAAGCCTTCCTCGCGGATGTAGTTCACCACCAACTCGGTCAGCGGTTTCATGTACGGCGCGACGATGGCAATGCGCTTGGCCTTCATCACATGCAAGGCCTCGACCAGCGCCCCGGCACTGGTGATCACCGGCGCCAGCGCGTCGTTGTCGGCGGTGGCCTGCTGCAGGCGCTTCTCCGATTGGCGGTGATAACCCAGGCCCATGGCCATGATCGCCACCAGGCAGGCGTAGCCCAGCACGTCGACCTTGGCGTCGGACAGCTCCACCGCGCAGCGGTCGGACTCGGCGTCCATGGCCGCCAGCTCTTCCTTCTTCACCTGCTTCATGCGCATGCGGCTGGAATGGAAGGTGAAGCGCTCGGGGCGGATGGCCTGGCGGGCGTGGAGCATCGCCGGGATCTCGGTTTCCATGGTGGTGTTCGAGCTCGGCACGATCTGGCCGATGCGGTATAGCTTGGTCATGTTGCGTGCTCCGTCAGACTAGGGGTTGGTCGAGGAAGTCGCCAAAGGCGGCGAAGAAGCCGTCCAGGTCATCCCAAGGGATCATGTGGCCAGCGTTGTCCACCTGGGCAACCTGGATGTCCGGCTTCAGCTCGCGAAGTTCGGCGATGTCGCAGGGCTCGATCACCCCGCCACGCCCGGCCACCATCAGCAGCGCCGGCTGGCGCACGGCGGGCAGGTACTGGTGGATATCCACGGTGTGGAAATCTTCAAAGGCACGCACGACCGCCGGCTCGTAGCAGGTGTGCAGCCATTCGGCACGCAGCGACAGTTGCTCGTCGCTCCAGGTGGCGCAGAAGGCACGCATGTCGTCACCGCTCATGCCAACTGAGGCCTGGCGGATCGAATCGACATACCACGGCAGCTTGCTTGGGTAGGCACGGCGGCCCGGCCCAGACACTGGAGGGTCGACCAGCACCAGCCGCTGCAGCCCGGGCGCCCCTTGGGCGGCAGCGCGAATCGCAAAGCGCGCCCCCATCGAATGCCCGACCAGGTGGTAGCTATCCAGGCCCAGCGCTGCGGCAAAGGCCGGGATATCCGCAGCACAGGTATCGGTGCCGTAATCCAGTTGCGGGCCGCTTGAAGACAAGCCGCGCCCGCGCACATCCAGGACATAGGTGTCGAAGTGCTGGCCAAGGCGCTCGGCGACGAAGCCCCAGGTGATCGCCGGGCTGGTAATGCCCGGTACCAGGATCAGCGCCTGGCCTTTGCCGCCGTAGCGCAGGTAGTGCTGGCGGATGCCATTGGCGCTGACGTTGCCGCCGGCGACGAAGGTCGTCATGCCGCCTCCCCGCTTTTGAGCTGCTGGCCGTACAGGTCGTAGCCGTAGACCCAGGCCGGATCTTCCTGGCTGTAGAGCCAGGTGTTGGCGTTGGATACCGCCTGCACCTGCGAGGCCCGCTCTTTGCGGTTGGCTTCATACAACGCGAACGCGGTGCGGTGGTCGGACAGCCCGGTTTCCTGCAGGCAGCGGGTCAGCATGGCCGCGTCCTCGATGGCCATGCATGCACCCTGGGCCATGTGCGGCTTCATCGGGTGGCAGGCGTCACCCAGCATGACCAGGCGGCCACGACTCCACAGCGGCAAGGGGTTGCGGTTGCGCAGCGGCCACTTGGTGATCGATTCGGTGGCGTCGATCAGCTTCTGCACCGTGGGGTGGTAGCCTTCGAAGGCGGCGCGCATTTCTTCCTGGCTGCTGTCGACGTAGGCGCCCTGGAAGTCCCAGGCCTCGTGTGGCACGCCGGTGACGAAGTAGTACTCGTCGCGCTTGCCGGTGGTGTAGTACACCATCATGTGGCGATCTTCAGACCACCACTTGACGCAGGGCTCGAATACATCGGCATGCTGCGCCAGGTTGACGCCGCGGATCAGTGCCCGATGCGCGACCCAGCCGCTGTAGTTCGGCGCTTCGGCGCCCAGCAGCTCTTCGCGGATCTTCGAGTGGATACCGTCGGCACCAATGACGATGTCGGCCACGGTGTGGCTGCCGTCGGCGAAGTCCAGACGTACCTGGTCGCCTTCATCGACGATCTTTTCCAGGCGCTTGCCAAAATGCACGGTACCCGGCTTGATCGCGTCGATTTGCAGGGCATGCAGATCGCCGCGGTGGATGGTGATGTAGGCCGCACCATACTCGCGGCGGGCAAAATCCCCCAGCGGGATGCGCGACAGGTAATCGCCGCTGGCGCCGTCGCGGCTGAACCAGAAGTCCGGGTGCGACCCCATCAGTTCCAGCTTCTGCTCAAGCCCCATGCGGCGGAAGATCTTCATCACGTTGGGGCCGATATGGATACCCGCGCCAAGGCGGGTGAACGCCGGCGCCTGCTCGTACACTTCTACATCGAAGCCGGCCTGCTGCAGCAACGTGGCGGCCGCTGCCCCACCCAGACCTGCACCGACGATTGCGATTTTCTGCCTACCCCGCATGGGTGTGTCTCCTCTTGTTCTCATGTGTGGTCAGCCGTTCGGCCGCCTGACGATTTAGAGCGTATACGCTACAAATGCAATTTGAAAAGAGGGTGGTGGAAATATTTTTTCAAACCGCTGACGGGAACGCCATTCGGCCTATTGTTACTGCAAATACTGAGCATTGTGTGAATAGGTAACGTTTTAACAGATAACTTGCGCTCGCTGGCAGGATGCGCTTTCATCTGCAAATGTATGGTGTACACACTATTATTTTGCACCGAGATGAAGCACCAGGCACCGCCATGGTGCGCCCCCTGTCAACGCCACCCAGGAGAACCCCGATGCCGGTGAGCAATGCACAACTGACCCAGATGTTCGAGCACGTACTGAAGCTGTCTCGCGTCGACGAAACGCAAAGCGTGGCTGTGCTCAAGAGCCACTATTCAGACCCGCGCACGGTCAACGCCGCCATGGAGGCCGCCCAGCGCTTGAAGGCCAAGGTGTATGCGGTAGAGCTGCCAGCGTTCAACCACCCCACGGCCATGGGCAATGACATGACGGCCTACTGCGGCGACACCGCGCTGACCGGCAACCTGGCGGCGCAGCGGGCGCTGGAAGCGGCCGACCTGGTCGTCGACACCATGATGCTGCTGCACTCGCCTGAGCAGGAGCAGATCCTCAAGACCGGCACGCGCATCCTGTTGGCGGTAGAGCCACCGGAAGTGCTGGCGCGCATGCTACCCACCGAGGACGACAAACGCCGCGTGCTGGCCGCCGAAACCCTGCTGAAACAGGCGCGAAGCATGCATGTGCGGTCCAAGGCCGGCAGCGACTTCCACGCCCCGCTCGGTCAGTATCCGGCCGTGACCGAGTACGGCTATGCCGACGAGCCGGGGCGCTGGGACCACTGGCCAAGCGGCTTCCTGTTCACCTGGCCGAACGAAGACAGCGCCGAAGGCACGCTGGTGCTGGACGTCGGCGACATCATCCTGCCGTTCAAGAACTACTGCCGCGAGCGCATTACCCTGGAGATCGAAAAAGGCTTTATCACCGGCATCCATGGCGGCTTCGAGGCTGAGTACCTGCGCGACTACATGAAGTACTTCAATGACCCCGAGGTGTACGGCATCTCCCACATCGGCTGGGGGCTGCAGCCGCGTGCGCAGTGGACCGCCATGGGCCTGCACGATCGCAACGACGGCATGGGCATGGATGCCCGTGCGTTCTATGGCAACTTCCTGTTCTCCACCGGCCCCAACACCGAGGTCGGCGGCAAGCGCAAAACCCCATGCCACCTGGACATCCCGCTGCGCAACTGCGATATCTACCTGGATGACAAGGCCGTGGTGCTGGCAGGCGACGTGGTAGCACCAGAGGAGTCGCGGGCACGATAGTGGTTATACTGGCCGGGCGCTCCGCTATTGGCGGCCGGCCAGCACCTTTCCACCAGCCCAAGCCATCCTATGCCGAACAAAACCAACCCCAGCAGCCCCCCGCTCGACACCACCCCCTATGACGTCACCGAACAGGTCGGCCACCTGCTGCGCAAGGCCTACCAGCGGCACACGGCGATCTTCCAGCAACAGGCCTGCGACCCGCAGTTGACCTCGATCCAGTTCGTTACCCTGTGCGCCCTGCGCGACCACGGCCCCAGCTCGCAAGCTGAGCTGATCAAGGCCACGGCGGTAGACCAGGCAACCATCCGCGGCATCGTCGAGCGCCTGAAGGCGCGCGAACTGGTACAGCTGTCGCCAGACCCGGGCGACCGGCGCAAGGTCATCGTCGAACTCACTGACAGCGGCGCGGCATTACTTGACGCCATGATCCCCTGCGCCCGGCAGATCAGCGAACTGAGCATGGGCAGCCTGAATGCCGGTGAGCGCGTGGCCATCCTTTACCTGCTGCGCAAGATGATCGACAGCGACGAAAACCCGGGCTGAAATTTGTTGTGACTGCTGCGATTGCCGTCACAGATACGAGGTCTTCGAGATCGAGCGCCGCGCAGGCGGCGCTCGATTTCCCTGGCGCCAATAATCTTCCGCCATACCCATCACCCCCATCACAGCGCTCTGCAAATTCATCTCTGGCCTGCTTCTTGCTCACTCATTTCATGTAGTGAGTACTTACCGAAAATCTCAAATCATTTGAGTCCTTTGGTAGCGCAAGCAACCCCCAGAGATGAGCCAATAATGCAAACAACCATCTCCCTGCAGGTCAACGGCCAGCCGGTCGAAGTCAGCGCCATGCCCGACACCCCGCTGCTGCTTGTCCTGCGCAACGACCTGTACCTGAACGGCCCCAAGTACGGCTGCGGCCTGGGCGAATGCGGGGCATGCACGGTGATCATCGATGGCGTGGCCGCCCGCTCCTGCGTCATCCCCTTGGCCGGCGCCGCCGGCCGCGATATCACCACCCTCGAAGGGCTGGGCTGCAAGGCCGCGCCGCACCCGGTGCAACAGGCGTTCATCGACGAGCAGGCGGCTCAGTGCGGCTACTGCATGAACGGCATGATCATGACCGCCAAGGCCCTGCTCGACCGCATTCCCGATCCCAGCGACGAACAGATTCGCAACGAACTGTCCGGCAACCTGTGCCGCTGCGGCACCCACGTTGAAATCCTGCGCGCCGTGCGCCGCGCCGCCGACACCCGGAGGAAAGCATGAACCACTCACAACAGGTGCCCAGCCGTGACCAGTTGCTGGCCAAGACCGGCGTGCTGTTGATCGTCGACCAGATCACCCCGCCCTCGGGCCCGGTTGCCAAGGGGGTGACACCTGCCGTCAAGGCGCGCGAACTGGCGTTGTTCATCGCGGTCAGCGACGACGGCATGGTCTACGCCTTCAACGGCCACGTCGACCTGGGCACCGGCATCCGCACCTCGCTGGCGCAGATCGTCGCCGAAGAGCTGGACCTGCGCATGGACCAGGTGCACATGGTGCTGGGCGACACCGAGCGGGCACCCAACCAGGGCGCGACCATTGCCAGCGCCACCCTGCAGATTTCCGCCGTACCCTTGCGCAAGGCTGCGGCCACCGCGCGGCGCCACCTTTTGCAACGGGCTGCACAACGGCTTGGCTGCGAGGCACAAGACCTGCGCATTGAAGAAGGCACTGTGGTCGCCGGCAACGGCAGCACCCTGAGCTTCGCCGCACTGGTACAAGGTGATAACCAGCAACTGCGCATCGCCGACGATGCCCCACTGAAAGCCGTCGAGGACTACCGCCTGGTCGGGCGCAGTGCCGCGCGGGTAGATATCCCTGGCAAGGCCACCGGCGAGCTGACCTACGTGCACGACATGCGCTTGCCCGGCATGCTGCATGGCCGGGTGATACGCCCGCCCTACGCCGGCCACGACAGCGGCGACTTTGTCGGCAATAGCCTGCTGGCGGTGGATGAGAGCTCCATCGCCCATGTGCCCGGCGTGGTGGCGGTGGTGGTGATACGCGACTTCGTCGGCGTGGTGGCCGAGCGCGAGGAACAAGCCATCCGTGCGGCCCATGACCTGAAAATCAGCTGGAAGCCCTTTACAGGCAAGCTGCCCGACCTCAGCGATGTCGCCCAAGCCATCCGCGACAACCCGCGGGTGCAACGCACCGTGCTGGACCAGGGCGATGTGGACGCTGGCATCGCCAATGCCAGCCAGCGCCTGAGCCGCAGCTACCTGTGGCCGTACCAGTTGCACGCATCGATTGGCCCATCGTGCGCATTGGCCGACTTCACGCCAGGGCAGATCCGTGTGTGGTCCGGGACGCAGAACCCGCACCTGCTGCGCGCCGATCTGGCCTGGTTGCTGGAATGCGGCGAAGAACGCATCGAGATCATCCGCATGGAAGCCGCCGGCTGCTATGGCCGCAATTGCGCCGATGACGTGTGCGCCGACGCAGTGCTGCTGTCGCGGGCGGTACAGCGCCCTGTGCGGGTGCAACTGACCCGCGAGCAGGAACACGTGTGGGAGCCCAAGGGCACTGCACAACTGATGGAAATCGACGGTGGCCTGAACGCGGACGGCAGCGTGGCCGCCTACGACTTCCAGACCAGCTACCCTTCCAACGGCGCGCCTACCCTCGCCCTGCTGCTGACCGGTGCCGTAGAGCCGGTGCCGGCCTTGTTCGAAATGGGCGACCGCACCTCGATCCCGCCTTATGACTACGAACACATGCGCGTCACCATCAACGACATGACGCCGCTGGTGCGTGCCTCGTGGATGCGCGGCGTGTCAGCCATGCCCAACAGTTTCGCTCACGAATCGTATATCGATGAGCTGGCGTTCGCTGCGGGTGTCGACCCGGTCGAATACCGCCTCAAGCACCTGTCCGACCCACGCGCAATCGACCTGGTCAAGGCCACCGCCGAACGCGCCGAATGGCAGCCGCATACCCGGCCCATGCAGGCGCAGGCCGAAGGTGACGTGCTGCGCGGCAGGGGCTTTGCCTATGCCCGCTACATCCATAGCAAGTTCCCAGGCTTTGGCGCGGCCTGGGCGGCGTGGGTGGCCGATGTCGCAGTGGACCGGCGCACCGGTGAGGTCGCCGTCACCCGGGTGGTGATCGGCCACGATGCCGGGATGATGGTCAACCCCGAAGGCGTGCGCCACCAGATCCACGGCAACGTCATCCAGTCCACCAGCCGGGTGCTCAAGGAGCAGGTCAGCTTCGAAGACTCGACGGTGGCGAGCAAGGAATGGGGCGGCTACCCGATCCTGACCTTCCCCGAGTTGCCCGCCATCGACGTGATGATGCTGCCACGCCAGCACGAGCCGCCCATGGGCAGTGGCGAGTCGGCCTCGGTACCCAGCGCGGCGGCCATCGCCAATGCCATTTTCGACGCTACCGGCATTCGCTTTCGCGAGCTGCCGATCACGGCAGAGCGGGTGCGTGCCGCCCTCGATGGCGAAGGTCAGGGCCCTGATGCACCTGCGCCAGCACCGCCGACAGCCAAGCGTTCGAAGTGGTGGTTCGGCTCGTTGGCCGGGGTATTCGGTGCTGCATTGGGCGTGCTCGCCACCGCCTTGCCCTGGCGCGCCGAAATCGCCCCGGTAACCCCGCCAGCCGCTGGCAGCTGGAGCGCCGCGATGCTCGAGCGCGGGCGCCAGGTGGCCGCAGCCGGCGACTGCGCCGTGTGCCATACGGTCAGCGGTGGCAAAGTCAATGCAGGCGGGCTGGCGATGGAAACCCCGTTCGGCACGCTGTACAGCACCAACATCACGCCCGACCCGGAAACCGGCATCGGCCGCTGGTCGTTCGGTGCGTTCGAGCGGGCCATGCGCGAAGGCATCAGCCGCGATGGCCGCCACCTGTACCCGGCCTTCCCCTACACCTCGTTTCGCAACATCAACGACGCCGACATGCAGGCGCTGTATGCCTACCTGATGTCACAAACCCCGGTACGCCAGGAAGCACCTGCCAACCAGATGCGCTTCCCGTTCAACCAGAGGCCGCTGATGGCCGGCTGGAATGCGCTGTTTCTGCAACGTGGCGAATATCAGCCCGACCCACAGCGCAGCGCGCAGTGGAACCGGGGCGCCTATCTTGTCGACGGCTTGGGCCACTGCACAGCCTGCCACTCACCGCGCAACCTGATGGGCGCGGAAAAACGCGGCAGCAGCTACCTGGCCGGCGGCCTGGTGGATGGCTGGGAAGCTCCAGCGCTGAATGGGCTGGCCAAGTCATCCACGCCGTGGAGCGAAGACGAACTGTTCAACTACCTGAGCACCGGCTTTTCCGAAAAGCACGGGGTGGCGGCCGGCCCCATGGGCCCGGTGGTCAGTGAACTGGCCACCCTGCCAAAAAGCGACGTGCGTGCCATCGCCCACTACCTCAGTTCACTCGACGGCGAGCCGCAGGCAGTGGTCACCAAGGCCGCCCCCCAGGCGGACACGCACGTGTCGATAAGCAATGGCGAGCGGGTATTCAAAGGCGCCTGCATGGCCTGCCACAGCGATGGCCTGGGGCCTAAGCTGTTCGGCGTCAGCCCGTCGATGGCGGTCAACAGCAACCTCCACAGCGCGTTGCCGGACAACCTGCTACGGGTGGTCATGCATGGCATCCCAACCCCGGCAACCCGTGACCTGGGCTACATGCCCGGCTTCAAGGACAGCCTGTCGGACCGCCAGGTAGCCGACCTGGCGGCCTACCTGCGCCAGCGCTTCGCCGCCGACAAGCCGGCATGGCAAGGGTTGGCGGCCAAGGCTGCGCAAGTACGTGCCAACCCAGGCAGCCACTGAGGTCAGCGGCGCAGGCCACGCAGTGCAAGGTCGCTGATGAAGGCCAGCCAGTCAGCCTTGGCCTGCTGGTCGGCCAGGTCCACGGCCAGGAACGAGCTGAGGGTATGGCGGTTGGAGTTATAGAAGTAGCAGAGCGAGGCAATCATCAGGTAGGCGTGGGTGACATCGATGTCGTCGCGGAACAGCCCCTTGGCCTGGCCGGCTTCGATGATCGGCCGCAACACGCCCACCGCCTCGCCTGACAGCGCCCTGAGGTTTTGCGACTTGCGCGCATGCTGGCCCTGGTGAAGGTTTTCGGTGGCGAGGATGGTAACGAATTCGGGGTGGCGCACGTAGTAGTCCCAGATGAATGCCACCAACTCGCGCAGGGCCTGTTCCGGGTCGGCGAGGTCGAGGCGCAGCTTGGCCTCAGCCTGGTTGAAGCTGGCATAGATGTGCTCCAGCACACTGATGAACAGCTTTTCCTTGCTGCCGAAGTAGTAATAGATCATCCGGTCGTTGGACTTGGCCAGCGTGGAGATCTGCTCGATGCGCCCACCAGTGAAGCCTTCCTTGCTGAAGACCTTCACTGCGGCCTTGAGAATGTTGTCCCGAGTACGGTCGGCCTGCTGGGCGCGAACACCGGTTTTGCGAGTTTGCATGGGGGTCCCTGTGGGGCTGGCCTGATACCCAACACTGCCACAGACGTTGAGCCATTGCGCGGCTTTTTCGGCTGGCCGCCAAGGCCCCCGCCAAACATCCAAGGCCCGGGGTTGCCCCACACTGCCGATTGAATCTTCGCTGTTGAATCGACTTCAGTGGCTTGTCAGTACACGCCAGCATCCCTCGCCTGCATCCAGAAATGCACTGCACCCGATCCTGATAATTAATTGGAGTCATGTGCGCATGCCCCCTACCGTGGTACGTCACCCAAGCCTCAGTCAAAAAGGCCCGATCATGAACGACCGTGAGTTCATCAACGCCACCGACGCCGATGGTCTGCCCCTGCACATTGCCGTCCGCAGCGGCCGTATTACCCACATCGGCGCGCAGCGCGCCAGCACCCCCGCCCGCGAGACCATTGACCTTGAAGGCCTGTTGGTACTGCCTGGTTTCGTCGACGGCCACATCCACCTGGACAAGAGCTTTGTCGGCGACCGCTGGCGCCCGCACCAACCGGTCACCAGCCTGCGCGAGCGCCTGGCGGTGGAAAAGCGTGAACTCGCCAGCGCTCCGCCCATCGTCGAACGCGCGGATGCGCTGATGCGCCGGGCCGCCTCATTCGGCACCCTGGCCATGCGCTGCCACGTGGACGTGGACGCCACCACCGGCCTGACCAACCTGCGCGCCATTCTCGAAGCTCGGGACCAATGGAAAGACCTGCTCGACATCGAAATCGTGGCCTTCCCCCAGGCGGGCGTGGTGACCTGCCCTGGCACCGCCGAAGTGATGGCGGCGGCGGTACGCGAAGGCGTGCAGGTAGTCGGCGGCATCGACCCGACCACGCTGGATGGCGACGCCGACGCCCAACTGGACATCGTGTTCGGTATCGCCGAACGTTATGGCGTGAAAGTCGACATCCATCTGCACGAGCCCGGCGACATCTGCATTGCTCAGCTCCAACGCATCGCCGCGCGCACCCACGCACTGGGCATGCAAGGCTTGGTGGCGGTCAGCCACGCCTATGGCCTGGGCGACGTCTCCGATGCGGTTGTCGACCGCACCGCCGAACTACTGGCGGGTGCCGGTATATCCATCATGACCAACGCGCCCGGTGACCATGCGTTCCCTCCCGTGCTGCGCCTGCGTAAAAGCGGCGTGCGGGTATTTACCGGCAACGACAACATCCAGGACGCCTGGTGGCCCTATGGCAATGGCGACATGCTGCAACGGGCCATGCTGGTCAGCTACCGCTCGGGCTTCAATACCGATGAGGAGCTGCGGGTTGCGCTGGAAATGGCGACCGAGGCCAGTGCCGGGGTCATGGGCAAACAGGGTTATGGTTTGAAGGTGGGTAACGAAGCCAGCTTCGTATTGTTCAAGGCACCGAATGCCGCTGCGGCGGTAGCGGCTGCCATTCATGAACGGGTGATCGTGCGCCACGGTGCGTTCTGGGGCGGGCCTGCGCGATTGCAGTTGAAGGCTGCGCAGTTTGCGACGGAAATGCGCCGTTAACACCACACCCAAAGCACAGATCACCAGCCCTGCGCCGCCGCTGTGGGAGCGGGTTCACCCACGAACACCGGCCCGCCATGATGCATTGCCCGAGGGCACGGCGGGCCTTGTCTGCATGCACGAACCGGCTCGTGCACCCGGTCCCCTGCTCACGCTGCAGCGGCCCCCTTATCCTCACCGCTGACCTCGAACTGCCCGACCAGCTTCTGCAACTTGCCAGCATCCACCCGCACCTTCTGCGCGCTACTTTGCAGCACCACCGCCGTCTGCCGCATCTCGCTGGAGGACTGGTTGACCTGCTCGATGGTCTTGCCGTATTCCACGCTCCGCCGGTTGAGCTGCTGGATGATCGCGAACATGCCTTCCACTGCCTGATGCAGCTGAACGTTCTCGGACGAGGCGTCTTCGGCAAGGCGCAGGCTGTTGTCGACGTCCTGAACACCCTGCTCCATGAAGCTGACAGCCTGGCGGGTTTCGCCCTGGAGGCTCTCGACCATGTGGCGGATGTCCTCGGCGGCGCGCGCGGTTCGCGCGGCGAGGCTGCGCACCTCGTCGGCCACCACCGCGAAGCCACGGCCATGCTCGCCGGCACGCGCCGCTTCGATGGCGGCATTCAGCGCCAGCAGATTGGTCTGGTTGGTGATGTCGCTGATCAACCCGGTGATGTTGTCGATTTCGACCATACGGCTGTCGAGGCGCTGCACACTGGAAGACGAACGCGCCACCACATCGCGAATCGATTGGGTGCCTGACTGCACCGCCAAATACTGCTCGCGGGCACGGCTGACCACTTCGTCCATGGCCTGCTTCATCTGTTCAGCGCTGACCGAGGCCTGCTGCAGCTCGCCAAGTTGCTCCTCCATGATGATCATCATCTGATGCACCGCATCGGCCACGTCGGCGGAGCTCACGCTGGCCGCCTGGCTGCGCCCAAGCATCATCTGGTTGGTACTGCCGACCGTGCGGCTGGCCTTGACCACCTGCCCCACCACGGCGTCCAGGCGATCGATGAAACTGTTGATCCAGCGCGCCATGTCGCCGCTCTCGTCGTTGCCCAGGGTGCTGATATCCAGGCGCTGACGCAGGTTGCCTTCACCCTCGGCGATGGTACGCAGCACGCCGCTCATGCCATTCAACCTGGCAGCCAGGCGCCTGGGCCCCAATACCCCGAACAACAGCGTGGCGCCGAGCATGCTCAAGGCCAGAATGACGTCGTTCAGCGCTTGCGACAGGCCGGCATAGTGCTGCACCAGGTAGTTGCAGCCGAATAGCCCGGCCATGGTCGCCACACAGGGTTTCATCAACCCGTAGCTCAGTGAGCGGCGCCGGTAGACCTCCTCCAGGTCGGCTTCGCACATCATGCCCCAGCGGTCGGGCGAGCCCGGCAACTGAAAGGTCACGCCCTTGCCGACCACCGGCACATGGCGGTAGTCCGAATACCCCGGGTAGGTCACGAACAGGTTGGCACCACGCCGGATGGTTTCCCTTACCCCAGGGTGCAGTTCGCCAGTGGAGGGGTCGGTGAAGCGCAGTTCCAGTTCGGTATGGCGCTGGACCTGTACCGTGGACCAAGGCGTGTGCACACCACTTTTGAGGTTCTCGCCATGGGTGAAGGTACCGTCCTCGAAGCGCGAACGCGACAGGGCCGTGCCGGGCTGGATGGCCGGGTCGAAGCGCGACTGCGCCATGAACAGGTAGTTGTCGCCCGACTCGGCGAAAATATGCCCGGCCTCGCGCTGGATCAGGTCGCCCAACACATCGTTGGGTACACGACCACACAGGCAACCGAGGACTTTGCCGCCGGCCTTCACGGGCTGATAGAACATCAGCGTTACTTCGTCGTGAAAGCGCGAGGACGACGGGCCGATGCGCAGGGTCAGGGGGTCGCTGTAGGGGCCATGCAGAAACGGCGCCTTCAGCCCTTGGGCCAGCGCCGAAGTCTGCTCGATACGTGGCGTACCCCGCTGTGGCCAGGTCGAGGTGATAAGGCTGCCAGCGGCATCGACGAGAAACAGCTCGGAAAAATCTTCGGCCTGCGCCAGCTTGTCCCGCAACAACGCGCTGTCGGGTTGCGCGAAGCCTTGCGCCAGCTGTTCCGCCACTTCAGCCAAGTGCTCCCACTGTTCGCGGGCCCAGTCCTGCAGCAAACGCACGCGGGTCTGGGCAATGGCTTCAAAGGTTTGCTCGATCTGCGAGTAGCTCGACCGGTTGACGTGGCACGCCCAGCCCATGCTGAGCTTTCCAGTTTTACCGAACCAGGGCAGCCAGCCCTTTTCACTCGATGACAACTCCATGGACTCACTGGAAAGCGACATTATCTTCACCATACGCGACATCAAATGGCAATCTGATAGCAAGTCGCACGCCAACGGCGGGAGAAGTGATTATTGGGGAGTTACCGGCGTTTAATGCACAGCCCTTGTGCAGGACCGCTACGGGATAGCCTTGTACGCACCAGCAAGGGGCAATATGGCTGCAATCAGGCCCTTGACTGAATTGTGGCAAAGAGACGCCAGAACTGCTCGCAGATCGCACAACAGTTCGATAATCGCACAAATTCCACCAAACCCTCTCTACTGTTGCCCTATCTTGCGGCACGCTATAGCGAAAGTCAGCAAGCAATTGCAAGTGCTGAGTGGCCTCATCGCTTCACACGCGCCGGCCAGCCCGACAACCACAACTCCAGGAACAACCAGGAGCTCGCCTTGATCAATAAAACGTACGAGTCCATCGCCAGCGCGGTGGAAGGGATCACCGACGGATCGACCATCATGGTCGGTGGCTTCGGCACTGCCGGCATGCCGTCCGAGCTGATCGATGGCCTGATCGCCACCGGCGCCCGCGATCTGACCATCATCAGCAACAACGCCGGCAACGGCGAAATCGGCCTGGCCGCCCTGTTGATGGCGGGCAGCGTGCGCAAGGTGGTCTGCTCGTTCCCGCGCCAGTCCGACTCCTACGTGTTCGACGAACTGTACCGCGCCGGCAAGATCGAACTGGAAGTGGTGCCCCAGGGCAACCTGGCCGAGCGCATCCGCGCAGCGGGCTCCGGCATTGGCGCGTTCTTCTCCCCGACCGGCTACGGCACGCTGCTGGCCGAAGGCAAGGAAACCCGTGAAATCGATGGCCGCATGTACGTGCTGGAAATGCCGCTGCACGCCGATTTCGCACTGATCAAAGCCCACAAAGGTGACCGTTGGGGCAACCTGACCTACCGCAAGGCCGCACGCAACTTCGGCCCGATCATGGCCATGGCCGCCAAGACTGCCATCGCCCAGGTCGACCAGGTTGTCGAACTCGGTGAACTGGACCCGGAACATATCATCACCCCGGGTATCTTCGTCCAGCGCGTGGTCGCCGTTAACGGCGCTGGCGCTTCTTCGCTTGCCAACGCTGTCTGAGGCCTGCCATGACCATCACCAAAAAGCTCTCCCGCACCGAGATGGCCCAGCGCGTGGCCGCAGACATTCAGGAAGGTGCCTACGTAAACCTGGGTATTGGCGCACCGACCCTGGTCGCCAACTACCTGGGTGACAAGGAAGTGTTCCTGCACAGCGAGAACGGCCTGCTGGGCATGGGCCCAAGCCCGGCGCCTGGCGAGGAAGACGATGACCTGATCAACGCCGGCAAGCAGCACGTGACCCTGCTGACTGGGGGTGCCTTCTTCCACCATGCGGACTCGTTCTCGATGATGCGCGGCGGCCACCTGGACATCGCTGTGCTGGGCGCATTCCAGGTGTCGGTGAAAGGCGACCTGGCCAACTGGCATACCGGCGCTGAAGGCTCCATCCCTGCCGTAGGTGGCGCGATGGACTTGGCTACTGGCGCGCGCCAAGTGTTCGTGATGATGGACCATTTGACCAAGACGGGTGAAAGCAAGCTGGTGCCTGAGTGCACCTACCCGCTGACTGGCATTGGTTGCGTCAGCCGTATCTACACCGACCTTGCCGTGCTGGAAGTGACGGCTGAAGGGCTGAAAGTGGTCGAGATCTGTGCAGATATCGACTTTGATGAGCTGCAAAAGCTGAGTGGCGTGCCGCTGATCAAGTGATCGTCAGAACCGCGCAGGCATCCGCTGGCCTGCGCGGTTTTGTTGCAAGAATGGCCTTGTGACCCGCCCGGGTCACACTGCGGCCCCAAGGTTCTCAGCTGCGCAGCAAAAATCGCCGGTGCCGCCATGCGGCCCGACCCTGGCGCAAGGCCTCCCCTAAAGGAGTTCAGGCTTCGCCCACGCACGCCTGCACTTCGACTTCCAGCTCTCCAACGCCAGCGCCGAAGCCACGGTTGAACGTAGGCTTTAGTGCCCCACCGTGCCTGGGATCAGGCCTGCCCCTGTGCGGGGATGCTCGCGACACGCAGGTGGGAGGGGCGACGGCGCGTTGAAATCGCAAAGCGACGCCGCGCTCACGGGATGATTTTTCGATCCATTGGCGGTTATAACCTAATAACGAACAAGTCTATTTGGCTATAAAAAAATCTATATGCTGGCTGTATCCGATAACGGGCAAAGTTGGGCAGTCGAGTAGCGTATGGATGTAGGTTCTTTTGGTTTCACCATTGCGGGACTGGTCGTGGGTTTCATCGTCGGTATGACCGGCGTCGGCGGCGGTTCGCTGATGACCCCGATCCTGTTGTGGTTCGGCATCAACCCGGCTACCGCTGTCGGCACCGACCTGCTGTATGCCGCCATCACCAAGGCCAGTGGCGTCTGGGTGCATGCGCGCAACAAAAACATCGACTGGAAGATCACCGGGCTGCTCAGCCTGGGTAGCGTACCTGCCGCGGCGTTGACCCTGTGGTTCCTCAGCACCCTGCATACCGACACCTCGGCGCTCAACGCGATCATCAAGCAAGGCCTGGCGGTAGTGCTGATCCTGACCGCGCTGGCCATCTTGTTCAAATCGCGCCTGCAGGCTTTCGCCAACCGCCACGCCGGTGATCACTACCACCTCAGCGACCGCAGCCTGAACACCCTGACTGTGCTGACAGGCGTAGTGCTGGGCGTGATGGTTACCCTGACCTCCATCGGTGCTGGTGCCCTGGGTACCGTGGCGTTGTTCCTGCTGTACCCATTCCTGGTCACCCGCCGCCTGGTCGGTACCGAAATTGCCCACGCCGTGCCGCTTACCCTGGTAGCAGGCCTTGGCCATGCCGGCATGGGTAACATGGACTGGTCGCTGCTGGGCTACCTGCTGCTGGGTTCGCTGCCGGGCATTTACCTAGGCAGCCACCTGACCGGGCGGATCTCCGACCGCGTACTGCGCCCGTGCCTGGCTGCGATGCTGCTGCTGATCGGGTACAAGTTGGCGTTCTGACCTTCAGGCAAGGCGCAGCCGCCACTGCCCGGTAAAACTCAACTCCAGGCGTGACAGCGGCAACACGTCGATACGCTGACTGGCGTCCATCGGGCAACCCAATACCTGCACCAGCATCGCACGCATGACCATCGGGTGAGTCACCGCCAGCCACTCACCCGGCCTGTCGAAGGCCGCCAGCCAGGCGGCCATGCGCATGCAAAGCGCGGCAAACGACTCCCCTCCATGCACCGCACTGGCCGGGTCCTGCAGCCATTCTGCCAACGCCTGCGTGTGCTCGGCTTGCAGCTGCTTCAACGACAAACCTTGCCAATGCCCCAGGTCGCAGTCAGCCAATGCGGGCTCGACCTCTACCGTGCCTGAGAAGCACGCTGCTGTCTCGCGGGCACGGCGCTCTGGCGCTGTCAGCAGTTGCAGGTTAGGCAAGTTGCCAGCGGGCGGGCGCGCCAGCGGCAAAATGACATCGTCCACGCAGTGCAGGCGCCCGGTCTTCTGGGCCTGGGTCAGGGCATGGCAGATCAGGGTCAGGCGGATGGCTTTCACCAGGCGTTACTCGTAGCGGGCTGGGGCGCATGGTTTAACATGCCGCAACGCGTTTGGCTGCAACAAGATCGATTGATGACTGCCATTACGGCGATCTGCCACCATGAATTACTGCATTCCCGTTTCGTCCCAGTAGTGACCATTGACAACAGGGACGTCGACGCATGACCGATATGACACGTCGCTCGCTGGTGGGCCTGGGCATGGCCTTGCCGCTGCTCGGGCAGATCAACTGGGCCAACGCTGCACCACCCTCTCCGGCCGCTGATAGCGGCCCAGTGCGCATCAACTACAATGAGAGCCCTTGGGGGCCGAGCCCCGCAGCATGCGAGGCGATGCGCGAAGGCATCGACCAGTGCGGGCGCTACCCCTACGAAGCGCAATACCAATTGATCGACACGTTCGCCGCCAAGCACGGCCTGGCGTCAGACCAGGTGCAAGTGTTCTGCGGCTCGAAACTGGCGCTGCAGCACGCGGTAATGGCCTTTACCGGACCTCGCAGCCTGGTGGTACCCGAACCCTCCTACGAAGCGCCAGCCGAGGCGGCCAGCGGGCGAGGTAGCCAAGTGCACCGGGTTGCCCTGACCGCCAGCCACGCCCACGACATCGACGCCATGCTGGCGGCTGACCGCGCACCCGGGCTGATCTACCTGTGCAACCCCAACAACCCCACTGGCACGCTAACCCCGCGCCAGGACATCGAGCGCCTGCTGGCACGCAAGCCGACGGGTAGCGTGGTGGTGGTGGACGAGGCCTACATTCATTTCAGCGATGCGCAAAGCTGTATCGACCTGGTGAGGGAACACCCCGGACTCCTGGTGTTGCAGACTTTTTCCAAGCTGTTCGGCATGGCGGGCGCGCGCCTGGGCCTCGCGATCGGCCAGGCGCCGCTACTGAAGCGGCTGGAAGTGTATGACGGCGAGAACGTCGCACCCGCCCCTACCTTGCTGGCTGGCCTGGCGAGCCTGCAGGATCGCCAGCTGGTGGCCCAGCGCAAGGCCGCCAACGCCCATCTGCGCGAACAGACCGTTGCCTGGTTGGCCGAACGCGGCTGGCGCTGTACAGCGTCGCAGACCAACTGTTTCATGATCGATATGCGCGCGCCTGGGCAGCCGGTCGTCGAGCGCCTGGCCAAGGAAGGGGTGCTGGTCGGGCGGATCTGGCCTAGCTGGCCCAACTGGGTGCGGGTGAGTGTGGGCAATGACCGCGATATGCAACGCTTTCGTACAGCGTTTGCCAAGGTGGTAGCGGGCTGAGCGCATCGACCCCATCGCCGAGCCAGCTGCCATAGGCACTTCACAAGCCTGAAGGGCTGCGGTAGCCCAGCGGGGGCTGGCTTGCCGGCGATGCACCCAGCTCAGCCGAGCATCATTACCGCCCCCCACACTGGCAGCGCCATCACCAGCCCCACCGCCAGCTTCGGCCAGTACGGCAGTAGCATTACCAGCAGCATCCCCGCCAGCGATATCGCCCCTAGGCAGGCCACAGGCCCCATAGCCCAACCCCACGCCTGGGCACACAGCACCAGGCTGACCAGCAAGGCAAGCCACCCGGCCCCACGCAAGACGACCCGCAGCAGGCGTGGGCAGGCCCGATTCCAGACTTGCTGGTAATGCCGCTCCAGCCCTTGGCACAGCCCAAGCATTCCGGCGTAGGCAAACAACATCCCGCCTGTAATCCACATCATCATGCCCCGGCCTCCATCCGCCGCCCTGCCCTGGCCTTGTGGGGTGCCGGTTGTGCTTGCTGAACCCGCCAGGCCACCAGCCCAAGCAAGGCTCCCAGTGCCAGCGCGCACGCTACAACCCCTAGGCGCATTGGGTCGTCCAGGCCGCCGAATGCCACCAAGCCAATGCACAGCAACGCCGTCAGCAGCAGTTGCTCAACCCACGCCCGGCGGGCCGGCCTGACACCCGCATGCAGCAGCGCCAGCAACCAGACCCCAAAGAATGCGCGCACCTCCCAGCTCTCCCGCTGCAGCAACTCCACCGGCAACAGGCGGTTGGCCCACAGCAGCCCCACACATGCCAGCAGCAAACCGCTGATAAAGCCGACGTTACACACCTCGGCCAAGCGGTACCCCCGGCGCGCTGAAGGCTCGGCGGTATCAGTGGCGTATTTACGCCCGCGCTTCACGCAGAACAGCACAAGGCCGCTGGCGATCATCAGGCAACTGACCAGCCCGCAGATGAAATACAGCCAGCGCAGCGGGTAGCCACCGAACTGGGCGAAGTGCAGGCCGACCATCACCCGCTGGGTAAGGGGTACCGCACGCAATTCCGGCACGTCACGGAGCAGTTGCCCGCTGACCCCATCGAAGACCATCGCCTGGCCCTTGGCCAAGGCAATACGGTTGCCCAGCCCAGGGCGGATCTCGATACGCGCCGCTGCGGTGTTGGGGTTGCGAATGTTCAAACCGGCGAGTGGCCCCAGCCGAGCCTCGGCCAGGGCCAGCAGCGGCGCCACATCGACCAGCCCAGCGGGTTCCCTGGCCAGACCACGAGGCTGCTCCAGGCGGGTATTGCCCTGCGCCTGGAAGTAGGCGCGGCTGTCGCCATCGAACAGCGCATCGACCCCGGCCGGGATGTAGACCAGCATGAAGATCACCAGGCCGGTGTAGGTGATCATCAGGTGGAACGGCAGCAACAGCACTGCGCTGGCGTTATGGAAATCCAGCCACGAGCGCTGGCCTTTGTTGGGCCGGAAGGTGAAGAATTCCTTGAAGATCTTCTTGTGGACGATAATGCCGCTGACCAGCGCAGCCAGCATCACCAGGGCCAGCGCGCCGACCACGAAAATGCCCCAGTTGCGTGGCAGGTCGAGGGTGAAGTGGAAGCGGAAGAAGAAGTTGCCGCCGACACTGTCGCGCACGTCGATCGCCGCGCCGGTGCCAGGGTCGAGCTGCACACCCCCGCCATGGCGCCGCTCTCCGGTAGACACGCGCAACCCGGGCGAGCGCTCGCTCGGCAGGCTGATGTTCCAGTTGCCGGCTTGCGGCTCGTGCGCCTGCAGGTAGGCGATGGCGCGCCGGGCGGCATCGGCCTGGGTTACTTGGGTAGCCGGAATTTCCGGCTGCATCCAGTGGTTGAGTTCCTTGTCGAACACCGCCAGCGTACCGGTGACGAAGATGGCGAACAGCAGCCAGCCGAAGATCAGCCCGGCCCAGGTGTGCAGCCAGGCCATCGACTGGGTGACGGTCTGCTTCATGCCAGCCACCCCAGCGCTTGTGGCCAGAAGCCGACCAGGCTCAAGGGTACAGCCAGGGCAAGCGGCGCCCAGGCGCGCAGTGCATTACGGCAGGCAAAGGCCCAGAGCATGGCGACGGTGTAGAAAATGAACGCCGGCAGGGTCGCGACGATGACCGCATCGCTGGCGGGCAGCGGCAGAATGCGGGCCAGGCAGGCGCTGGCGGCGTAGCTGAAGGCATAGCCGCCGAGCAACGCGGCGCAGCTGCGGGAGAAGATCTGTAGCCAGGCAGGGGCTTTGATCATCGGAGATTCCTTGGGGTCCGGTGATGAGGCCGCAGCTGTTGTGCGGCCCTCGGATCAGAAGTTGATATTCAGTGCAGCGAACACCGCCCGGCCCGGCTGGTTATAGGTATTGGCCCCCGAGGTGCTGGCGTTGCCGCCACGCAGGATCTGCTTGTCGAACACGTTGTTCACCCCAACCCGTACGTCGTAGTTGGCGTTGAACTTGTACCCGGCGCTCACGTCCACCAGGCCATAGGCCTCGACATCTTCCTGAGCGGTCTCGTCGTAGTCCTGCTCGGTGCGGTAGTTGTAGGTCGGCGATTTCTGCTTGCCGAACCAGGTCCCCGCCACCTGGAACGACAGCTGTTCGGTAGCGCGCCAGTCAAGGGTGGTGTTGACGGTGTATTCCGGGATCACTGACAGCGGCTCGCCAGTCTCGCGGTTGTCGTTGTCGAGCATCCAGGTCAGGTTGGTGTTCCAGTCCAGGGTCGGACTCAGCTCGATGAAGAAGTTACCTTCTACACCTTCCACCCGCGCTTTGCCGGCGTTGTCCCACTGGGTCACGCGGCTACCGGTGCCGATGGTGTACAGCACATCGGTGTCACCGATGATCTTGTTCTTGTAGTCGTTGCGGAAGTAGGTGGCACTGGTGCGCCAGCTGCCACGGTCGTAGAGCAGGCCGATTTCCTTGTTGACGCTGATCTCGGGCTTGAGGTCGGCGTTCCCCTGCAGGTAGCAGCCACCGTTATTGGTCTGCTGCACGCTGCAGCCATTGCCACGGCTGTACAGCAGGTAATTGGGGTTGGACTGGAACAGGTTCGGCACCTTGTAGGCTCGGGCAATGCCGCCCTTTACCGACAGGGCTTCGGTCAGTTTGTGAGACAGGTTGAAGCTGGGGCTGAAGTTGTCGCCGAAGGTTTCGTGGTGGTCGAAACGCAGGCCCGGAGTAAGGGTGGTATCGCCGACGATGATGTTGTCCTCGACAAATACCGCGTAGCTGCGTGCCGTCATCTTCGAGCTGCTGCGATCAAAACCCACCAGCCCGCCAGTGCTGGTGGGGTCGGAGCTTTGTGGGCGCAGCGAGCCCTGGTCATTGAGGGCTTCGTACAGGTACTCGCCACCGAGTGTCAGCACATGCTCGGTGCTGCCCATGGCAAATGGCAGGTTCACCTCGCTGCTCAGGCGCGTATTGCGCAGGCGCGACATCGCCCCTCCCTCGTCGCTGGGCGCGCCTTCGGTACGCCCGGCCAGGCCCTCGTTGAGGCGCCAGGTGCGTACGTATTCGTAGGCCAGCGTGGTCTTGCTGGTACCCCAGGTGAAATCCCCCAGGTGGGTCAGGTCGTAGGTGCTGCGCTGCATCACGTTGGTTTCGTGACCGTAAAGGCTGGAAACGAAGTCGACGTCACCCCCGCCGTTGCTGTTCATGGTGTCGCCGGCAAAGATATTGCCCTGGCGACTGTAGCCGGCGCTGGCTTCCAGGCGGTGCTCATCGTTCAGTTTCCAGCTCAGCAGGCCATTGATGTCCTTGTTGCGCACCCCTTCACGGCCTGCTACCAGGGCACTGGTGGCGTGGCCGGCGTTGATGTCTAGATCATCGGCGTCGGTCTTCGCCAAGCCTCCGTACAAGCGGAAGCCGAGGTTATCGGTAAGGCCACCGCCAAGGTTGAAGTTGGCGCGGCGGCTGGCGCCTTCGGCGCTGTCTTCGGGCATTTGGGTGTACAGGCTGACACTGCCTTTGAGCGCATCGGTGGGGCGCTTGGTGATGATATTGACCACCCCGCCCATGGCGCCAGAACCATAGCGCGCCGCGGCCGGGCCACGGAGGATCTCGATGCGCTCGACCGCTTCGGCCGGCACCCAGTTGGTTTCGCCACGGGTATCACGGTCGCCGTTCCAGCCGTAGCGCACAGCGTTGCGCGCGCTGGACGGCTTGCCGTCGATGAGGATAAGGGTGTTTTCCGGCCCCATGCCGCGCAGGTCGATCTGGCGGTTGTTGCCCCGGGCGCCACTGGCGCTGTTACCGGTGAGGTTGACGCCTGGCTCACGGCGGATGATATCGGACAAGTCATTGGCCGGTGGGTGGCGCTTGATGTCTTCGGCGGTGATGATTGACGAACCCAAGGCCTGGCGGGCCTCGCGTTCGGCAGTGACCAAGGTGTTCTCGATCACCAGAGCGTTGTCGGCCAGCGGTACTTCCAGCACTTCACCCCCATGCTGATCTTCGGCGTCCGCCGCAGTGGCCATCATGGCCGGTGACGCCAGCGCGACGAACGCCAGGGCCAGGCTGTTAGGTGAAGTTCTGTGCTGCATGGTACATCTCCTGCGATTCATGAGCGAAAAGGCACATCCTTGTCACGAACCGGGAGCCATCGCCCACCGGCCCGCAAATACAATCTGGCGGCCAACAGGGGAGGTAAATATAGGGAGCTTCAAATGCGAGTAAATCTTATTTACGAAGTTTACATGTTTGTAACGGAACTTTGCTGGACCCGCGGGATAGAGCCGTTGCCGTGACCAAGTCGACAGGGGGCCGAAGATCACCCCGATCAGCAGCCCGGCGATCTCGCCAAGGCTGCACGTGCTGGCGGGTGCAATGCATCGCCTGCTTTGCGGGATGAGACAGGCAGGGGTTACCAGCGCCACGCTGGTGGGGCTCACGCTGTTGCGCTGAGCCCTACCAGCTTGCGTTTGCCTAACATCGAGACACTATGCCAACGCTGGCTCTTGCTCCAGCAACGACCAACCGCCCTGCCCATCCACCTCCAGCCGATGGGTATGGAACGCTGCCAGCGTGCTACGGTGCCCGACACTGACCAGCAGTGCACTCGGCAACTCCGTACGCAACAGCGAGTACAAGGCGTGCTCAAGCCCTTCATCCATCGCGGAGGTCGACTCGTCGAGAAACACCACCTGCGGCCGGTTGAACAGCACCCTGGCGAACGCCAGGCGTTGTTGCTCACCTACGGAGAGGATGTGTGACCAGTCGCGGTTGATATCAAGGCGTTCGGCCAGGTGGGCCAGGTTGACCTGGCGCAGCGCCTGCTGCATTCGCCCTTCATCCTCCGGCATGCCGGCTGCCGGATAAGCAATGACGGTACGTAAGTCACCCAACGGCAGGTACGGGCGCTGTGACAAGAACAAGGCCTGATGGCCCATTGGCCGCCTGACCTCACCTATGGCATACGGCCAAAGGCCGGCCAAGGCACGTAGCAGCGTGGTCTTGCCGCTGCCCGATGGCCCTTTGATCAATAGTGCCTGACCGGCATGCAGGCTCAGCTCAAGGTCGGAGATAAGGGCATGACCGTCCGGGCGCAACACCTGCAGGCGAGCGATCTGCAGCACATGTGCCTGTTGCTCGGTGAACACCCTGGGCAAGGCACTCGCTTGCTGATTGGCATCCAGGAAGCCCGTCAGACGATCGAGGGTGGCGCGGTACTGGGCGAATGCATCATACGATTCACGGAAGAACGACAGCGAATCCTGCACCTGGCCAAACGCCTGGGAAGTCTGCATGACATCCCCCAGCTTGATCGCCCCACTGAAAAAGCGTGGTGCCTGAAGAATGAAAGGGAACACCACGGCAACCTGGCTGACGCCCAGGTTGAAACCACTGAACTTGAGGTTCCGGAACACCAGCGCCCAGGCATTCACAATCAACGCAGCAAAGCGGCCCAGCAAAGTGCCCCGCTCGACCTGAGCACCTTGGTAGAAAGCGATGTTCTCGGCATTCTCACGCAGACGCATCAGCGCGTAGCGGAAGTTGGCGGTGAGTTTTTCGTTGAGGAAGTTCAGGCGGATCAGTGGGCGGCCGAGACGGAAGGCGATCCAGGTAGCCACGATGACATACAGGTATACGGCAAACACCATCGCCCGGGGTATCTCCACCCCGCCAACCGCCAGGGGGGCCGACAGCCCCCACAGAATACCGGTGAATGCCACCAGCGAGACCAAAGCACTGACCGCACCCAGGGCCAGGCTAACCGAGTTGCTGACAAAGGCGTTGGCGTCCAGTTCGATACGCTGGTCAGGGTTGTCCACGGGCTCGGCGAGGAACTGGCCACGGTAGTAGGCGTCACCGTGCATCCAGTCGTGGGTGAGGCGCTCGGTCAACCACACGCGCCACTTGATGCTGAACGCTTGGGTGACATAAAAGGTGAACAGGGAGCGCAGCACGTGAATGGTAGCCAGTATCGCGAACACCCCGAGCAGGTACCAGAAGGCGGCTTGGTCAAGGCCTTGCAATGCGCTGTAGAAACCGTTGTACCAGAACGAGAACAGTACATTGAGGCGGACTGAGAACAGCGTCAGCACCAGCAGCAGGGCAAATACCAGCAACGGTCGCCAGCTGCGCCTGAAACTGAAATAGGGCCCGGCAAGTTGCCAGAACTGGCTCCCCCAGCGCGTGTAACGTACGGCCAATAGGGCGGCGGCCGTGAAACCGATAAGTGTGATGAACGAGGCGGTTGCCAGCCAGCTCAGGCTCTCTTGCAGGGCCTGGTGCCAGTTCATTTCCATGGTAGGTATCCGTGCAGGGTATTTCCGCGAGCGTAGCATTGCCCTGCGATTCTTCAGGCATAAATGACGCTTATTTCATTTTCGCGTTGGGCGTTATGCAGCCGCTCTGCAGGAGACCGCGGGTGGTATGGTTTTCAAGGCACAAAGACAAAACCCCTACCTGCATGTGCAGATAGGGGTTTTGCGAAATGAATCTTGACGATGACCTACTCTCACATGGGGAAACCCCACACTACCATCGGCGATGCATCGTTTCACTGCTGAGTTCGGGATGGGATCAGGTGGTTCCAATGCT